>NZ_BPMK01000003.1 GCF_019656455.1 Noviherbaspirillum aridicola | reverse complement strand
CAATGGCCACGCTGCGCTCGCCCTTGTCACGAGCGGCGGTGCCGAAGGCGCGGCCGATCTGGCGCGCCACGTCGGCATCGAGGGTTTTGCCGACGATGCCGCGGATGTCGTAGGCTTTGAAAATGCTTGTCGAAATCATCTTGCTCCAGTCCCTAAGTTATCTCGTGGTTTTTTCAACGCTTCCTGCCCCGGATGAACAGCCAGCGGGGCGACCTGAATCGCACAATGCGGACATACAGCCACACATACGTGACGACGAACAGCAGACAAAATCCCATCAGCGTCGGCGTGTGCCACCAGAACAGACTCGCAGGAATCACGGCCAGGAGTGAAAGCAGCCACAGATAGGGAGATGTCATGGAATTGCGCAGGTTCAGCGCTCGCACATCGTCGCTTCGACCGGCGGCCCATACCACGATGCGGCGGAAGATCAGGCTGTGCAGATGAATGCCGTCGGGCATCCCCGGCGAGCGGCCGCGGACGAACAAGCGCCGGTAGACCGAAAACAGCGTCTCGAAAACCGGATAGATCACCAGCAGCAACGCATACCAGGACGAGACGGAGGGATTGCGCATCACGAGCAGCACGGTGAGTTCGGCCAGCATGAACCCCAGGAAGTAAGCCCCGCCATCGCCGAGAAAAATAAGCCCGGCCGGATAATTCCAGACAAGAAAGCCGGCTGCAGCCCCCGCGACCGCCACCGCCGCAACCAGCACGAAGGTGTCATTGACCTGCAGCGCCACATAGGCGAGCGACAGCAGCATGAACATCGTCACCACGGCGGCAAGCCCGTTGAAACCGTCGATGATATTGACGGCGTTCGCGACGCCGGCCACTGCGACCACGGTCAGCGGCAGCGCGACCCAGGTCAGCAGCACAAAGTTCGTCACGACAAAATCGACACGCTGAATCCGCGCATCGAGCAGCCAGTAGCCAGCGCCTGCCGCAAGCATCGTCAGCAAGAGTCGCCGTTTTGCACTCACCCGTTTGGTCAGGTCCTCGATGACACCGCCGAAAAATGCGATGGATGAACACAGAATGAGTATCAGCAGCGAGTAGCCCTGCCCGGGAGATCGATAGGTCGCGATCGCCGAGGTCGCGATGACCGACATGAAGATCGCCACGCCGCCGACGCGGGGAACCGCGCGCGCGTGAAACTTCTGCACGCCCTTCAGATCGTGGTCCAGGGAGTGCGTGGTCGCATAACGGATGATGAACAGCGACAGCAGCGCCGAAATGATGAAGGCAATCAGAAAAGTGGACATGTTTCTACACACCTGCTGGCGGTGGCTGGCAGATGCATGTTTGATAAGTCTGCGAAAGACGAAGCCGCTAGTCTAAATTATTGCTTGCTGTTTATCACGCAGTTCTTTGTCCGTTGGACAGCAAAGTCACCTCAGGCGCGCGTCATCCATTGCAGTGTGTCGTGCAGGCCGATCGGCTGCAAGGGTCCGGCAAGTGCCCGGAGCTTGACGGTGGAGCCGACCAGGGTCTTCACCTCGGTCCGCCTCACGAACGCCGGGTTGACCCGGACCTCGATCTCGTAGCCGGCGATCGCGGCCATCATGTCGAGTATGGTGCGGAGCGAGTACGGACGCCCGCTGCAGATATTGACCGTCTCCCCCGCGCTGTCGCATTCGAGCAGCCGGCGGTAGACGTGCGCGACCATCCGCACGTCGGAAAAATCCCGCTCCACGTCGAGATTGCCGAGTTCGATGACCGGCGCGCGCTGCAGGAAATGGGAGACGATCTTGGGCACCAGAAAATGCGGCTGCTGGCCGCGGCCGGTGTAGTTGAAGGGGCGGGTGAGGACGATGGGGAAACGGTCGGAGAACGTCTTGACCATGTGTTCCATCGCCAGCTTGCTGACGGCGTAGTGGTTGACCGGCTGCGGCGGAAAGCTTTCGTCGATCACGCCGCCGGTGGCGTTGCCGTAGACATTGGCGCTGCTGGCGATGACGATCCTGCGCGGCTCGAGACGGGCGTCGGCCACCGCCTCGAGCAGGTTCATCGTGCCGATCACATTGACGCGATAGAAGGCGTCGGCATCCGCATGCTGCACGAAGCTGATCGCCGCCAGGTGGATCAGGTAGTCGGGACGCAGTCTTTCCAGCACGCGCCGGCAGTTGTCCCGTGACGTGATGTCGAGCGTGGCTTCATGCGGGCCGCGCGCCGCGCCGACCACGGCGCTGCACACGCTGTAGCCCGCGCCGATCAGCTCGGCGCGTACATGCTGGCCCGTGAATCCATTCGCCCCGGTGAGCAGGACGCAGCCTCGACTGCCGTCCGAGCCCGTTTCAGAAGGAGAACCCACGCTCGTTTCTCTGGAGGTCCGCCTTCACCATCATCTGGCACAGCTGTTCGACGCTGGTCTTCGGCGACCAGCCCAGCTTCTCCCGTGCCTTGGCCGGGTCGCCGATCAGCAGGTCGACTTCCGCCGGACGGTAGTATTTCGGGTTGATGCGCACCAGTGTCTTGCCGGTCGACGCATCGAGTCCCTCTTCCGCCTCGCCCGAGCCGCGCCATTCGAGACGGTAGTCGGCGGCGCGGAAGGCCATGGTGACGAAGTCGCGCACGGTGACCATGCGGTTGGTCGCGAGGACATAGGTATCGGGCTCGTCCGCCTGCAGCATCATCCACATGCCTTCCACGTATTCCTTCGCAAAACCCCAGTCGCGCTTGGCGTCGAGGTTGCCGAGCTCGAGGGTGTCGAGCTTGCCGAGGCGGATCTTGGCCACCGAGTCGGTGATCTTGCGGGTGACGAACTCGCGGCCGCGCAGCGGCGACTCGTGGTTGAAGAGAATGCCGCTGCAGCCGAAGATGTCGTAGGACTCGCGGTAGTTGATCGTGATCCAGTGGCCATAGAGCTTGGCCACGCCGTACGGGCTGCGCGGATAGAACGGCGTCGTCTCGCACTGCGGGATGGCCTGCACCTTGCCGAACATTTCGGAGGTGGACGCCTGGTAGAAGCGGATCTTCGGATTGACGATGCGGATCGCCTCGAGCAGGTTGAGCGGACCGATGCCGGTGATCTCGGCGGTCGTGACGGGCTGATCGAAGGACACCCCGACGAAGCTCTGCGCGGCGAGGTTGTACACCTCGCCGGCGCCGGTGTTCTGCAGCAGGCGGATGGAGGCGGACAGGTCGGTGAGATCGTATTCGACGAGGCTGAGATTCGGATGCGCGGCGATGCCGAGCTCCTCGATCCGCCAGAAGTTGACCGAGCTGGTGCGGCGATAGGTGCCGTAGACCTTGTACCCCTTGTTGAGCAGGAGTTCGGCAAGATAGGCGCCATCCTGTCCGGTGATGCCGGTGATGATTGCTGTCGGAGATGTGCTCATTTTGTTTTATGAAGATGAATTTTGTTCCAAATGGAAACGCGCTGGGCGCTGCCATCCTCCCGCGGTGCCGGGCGTCCCGCATCGCCGGAACGCTGGCACAAGTTTATGGAAGTCAAGTTTCAGGGTGATAAGCCAGATCAAAGGAAGTGACGGCTGCCGCCATCCGCTCCGGCCCTACTGCGCCCTGCCGTAGATGTCCTCGAAACGCACGATGTCGTCCTCGCCGAGGTAGGCGCCGCACTGCACCTCGATCAGCGCCAGTTCGTCCTCGCCGGTATTGGTCAGGCGATGCTTGTTGCCGGCGGGGATATAGGTGGACTCGTTGGCCTGCAGCGAGATGATCTGTTCACCGTTGACGACCTCGGCGGTACCCGACACCACCACCCAGTGTTCGCTGCGGTGATGATGCATCTGCAGCGACAGCGAGGCGCGCGGCTTGACCGAGATGCGCTTGATCTTGAAGCCCGGCGCGTCCTGCAGCACGGTGTAGCTGCCCCAGGGGCGAACCACGGTGCGGTGGGTCTTGTGCGCCTCGTGGTTGGCGGCCTTGAGCCGGCTGACGACTTCACGCACTTCCTGGCTCTTGGACTTGTCCGCCACCAGCAGCGCATCGGGCGTATCGACGACGAGCAGGTTGTTGAGGCCGATGACGGCGACCAGCCTGTCCTTGGTCTCGATATGCGTGTTCTGGCTGTCGATCACGATGGTCTGGCAGTTGTTGCTGGTATTGCCCTTCTCGTCGGCGGGGATCGCTTCCGCCACCGCCTTCCAGGCCCCGATGTCGCTCCAGTCGAAGTCGCCTGGGATGACGGCGAGGTTCTTCGCCTTTTCCATCACCGCATAGTCGATCGAGATGTTTTCCAGCGCCGCGAAGCTGGCCGGCAGTTCAGACTTGTCGCAGTCGGTCCTGATCGCGGCATGCACCTCGCGCGCGGCCGCCAGCAGTTCGGGACTGTATTGTTCGAAGGCGTCGAGGATGGTGCCCGCCTTGAAGCAGAACATGCCGCTGTTCCAGACATAATTGCCCTGGGCCAGATAGCGGGAGGCGGTGACCGCGTCCGGTTTTTCGACGAAGCGCCGCACCACCTGCGCCTGGCCGCTGACCTTGTCGCCCATCTCGATGTAGCCGAAGCCGGTTTCCGGCGCCGTGGGGCGCACGCCGAACAGGACCAGGAAACCATCGCGCGCCAGGTTCTCGGCGTGCTGCACCGCCGTATAGAACGAGGGCGTATCCTTGATCAGATGATCGGCGGGCATCACCAGCATGCAGGCGTCGGGGTCCTTCTCCTGCACCCACAGCGCGGCCAGCGCGACCGCGGGCGCGGTGTTGCGGCCCTTGGGCTCGAGCAGATAGTGCGGCTTGACCTGCTGCGTTTCGAGTTCATCGCGGGAGAGGAAGTAGTAGTCGCGGTTGGTCACGATCAGCGGCGCGGTGTTGCCCGACACGTCCAGCGCCCGCTCATGCGTCTGCGTGAGCAGGCTCTTGCCGCCGCCGATGCGCATGAAGGGCTTGGGATGCGCCTCGCGCGATACAGGCCAAAGGCGCGTTCCGGCGCCGCCGGATAAAATGACAGGGATCAACATGTTTTTCTCGCTCTTGTACGAATGGACTCGATGCAGGAATCGGCTTGCCGGAACCGGGGTCGCAACACCGGCAAGACCAAAAAAGATGACTAATACGCAACACAGTCTGATCGAAACGACTCCCGGCCATTTGAGCTTGCGCAGCAAGAAGGCGTGGATTGGCACATTCCCGACACATGTATTGACGACTTACAACGGCCATCCATTGCAGCGCGGAAAAACGGAACCGCCGGCCCGCAGCGGCTTCACATCCGGTAACCACAGCTTCCAGCAAAGCCACACATGACTCTGTACGCAATGGGCGACATCCAGGGATGCCGCCAGAAGATGAGCGAACTGCTCGACCGCGTTTTCTCGCGCCATCCGGATGCGCGGGTGATCATCGTCGGCGACCTCGTCAACCGCGGCCCCCAGTCGCTCGCCACCCTGCGTGAAGTACGCGCCCTCGGCGACCGCGCCCTGGCCCTGCTCGGCAACCACGACCTGCACCTGCTTGCGGTGTCGCAGGGCATCCGGCCCGCCCACCGCACCGACACCCTCGACGACATCCTCGGCGCACCCGACCGCGACGAACTCATCGACTGGCTGCGCCGGCGTCCGCTGGCACTGTTCGAGGCGGGGCACCTGCTGGTGCACGCCGGCGTCCTGCCGCAGTGGGATGCGCAGCAGGTGATGGCGCTGGCGGCGGAAGTGGAGGAGGCGCTGCGCGGACCGGACTGGGTCGCCTTCCTGCGCACGATGTACGGCAACGAGCCGGCGCGCTGGCACGACGACCTGCAGGGTGCCGACCGGCTGCGCTGCATCATCAACGCGCTCACGCGCATCCGCTTCTGCAGCGCGGACGGCACCATGGACCTGCGCTCAAAGGGAGCCGAGCCGGACCAGCCCGGCTACCTGCCCTGGTTCGAGGTGCCGGGACGCAGGACGGCGGGCGTGCCCATCGTCTTCGGCCACTGGTCGACACTCGGCCTGATGATGCGGGAGGATGTGATCAGCCTCGATACGGGCTGCCTGTGGGGCGGAAAGCTGAGCGCGGTCTGCCTGCAGGACCGCAGCGTGATACAGGTGGATTGCCCGCAGTATCAGCAGCCGGGCTCGATCTGAACTTCCGTGCCGAGCGCGGCGCCGATCGCGTCGCGCGCGGCGTCGGCGAGATCGCGGCGGTGCGATGCCTCGCTGGTGACGACCGGCGGCAGCAGATGCAGCTGCGCCTTCATTCCTCGCGCGCGCAGCACCGTCAGCATGCTGTCGACAAAGCCCATGTCGCCGATGAATTCCGCCGCCGGATGCCAGTTCCCCTGCGCGTCGAGGTAGCGTATCGCATAGGGCTGGACCGGCACCTGCGCCTCGATCGCCGCCTCGAACAGGTTGGCGTGGAACGGCAGCAGCCTGCCCTGTGCGGACGTCGTGCCCTCGGGGAAGAAGGCGACATGCTCGCCGGCCCGCAGGCTCTCGACCAGTCCCTGGTAGATGCGGCGCACGTCGCGCAGCTTGCCGCGCGCGATGAAGATGGTCCCGGTGCGGCCGCACAGCCAGCCGATCACCGGCCAGTCGCGGATGTCGGACTTGGCGACGAAGCGGCAGGGATGCAGGGTATTGATGACGAAGATGTCGAGCCAGGACACGTGGTTGGCGACCACCAGCGCGCGCTTCGCCGGTTCGTCGGTGTGGTGACGGACGATTTCCAGCTCGGCGCCGCACAGCGCCACCAGGCGCGCCGACCAGCGCTGCACCCGCGACTGCCGGCCCGCCGCATCCGTGAACGGGAATATCAGCGCGCAGGTGGCCAGGCCGCGCAGCAGATGCAGCACGACGCGGATCAGGCGCAGGACGGGCATGGGCCGGCGCTCAGCGCGAGAATGCGAGGTGGCCGGCGACCACCGTGGCCCTGACCTGTCCGCTCATTTCATAGCCGAGGAAGGGCGTGTGCTTGCCCTGGCTGGCGAGCGCCGACGCTTCCACCTTCCAGCGCGCCTGCGTATCGAAGACGCAGATGTCTGCCGCCGCCCCGACCGCGAGGCTGCCGCCGGGCAGGCCGGCCACGCGTGCGGCGTCGGCGGTGAGCTTGGCGAGCGCGCGCGGCACGCGCTGGGACGGCTCGGTCACGCACTCCTCGGCCCAGCGCAGCGCCAGCGGCAGCAGCAGTTCGAGGCCGGTGGCGCCGGGCGAGGCTTCGCCGAACGGCAGCAGCTTTTCGTCATCGTCGACCGGCGTATGGTCGGAACAGATGGCGTCGATGGTGCCGTCGAGCAGGCCCTGCCGGATCGCGTCACGGTCACGCTGCGAGCGGAACGGCGGCGTGACGCGCGCGTTGGGGTCGAAGAAGCCGATGTCGACATCGGTCAGGTGCACGTGATGGGCGCCGACGTCGCAGGTCACCGGCAGGCCTTCGCGCTTGGCCGCGCGCACCAGCTCGATGCCGGCCGCGGACGACATGCGGCAGAGGTGGACCCGGGTACCGGTGGAGCGCACCAGTTCGAACAGGGTGTACAGCGCGATCGTTTCGCTCATCACCGGCACGCCGGGCAGGCCGAGCCGGGACGCCACCGGACCGCTGTGGGCGACGCCGCCGCGGCCGAGATGCGGGTCCTGCGGACGCAGCCAGACGGTGTAGTCGAAGGTCTTCGCATACTGCAGCGCGCGCATGAGCACCGTGGTGTCGAGCACCGGTTTCTCCGCCTGGGAAAAACCGATGCAGCCGGCTTCGGTCAGCTCGGCCATTTCGGTCAGCGACTCGCCCTTCAGGCCGGCGGTGAGCGCGCCGAGCGGATAGACATTGGCCTGGTTAAGGATGCGCGCGCGATGCTTGAGCATCTCCACCAGGCCGGGCTCGTCGAGCACCGGGTCGGTATCGGGCGGGCAGACCAGGCTGGTGACGCCGCCCTGCACCGCCGCCTGCATCTCCGACTCCAGCGTTGCCTTGTACTCGTAGCCCGGCTCGCGCAGGCGGGCGCTCAGGTCGACCAGGCCGGGTGCCACCACCAGGCCGGCGGCATCGATGCTGCGGTCGGCGACGAATCCTGCGGGTGCGGTGCCGAGCGCGGCGATCCTGCCGTCGGCCACGTACAGATCCTGCTGCGCGTCGGTGCCGTTGGCCGGGTCGATCACGCGGCCATTCTTGATATGGAGTTTCATGGTTTTACTTTCCCGCCAAAATGCTCATCACCGCCATGCGGACCGCAATGCCGAAGGTCACCTGCGGCAGGATCACCGCCTGCGCGCCGTCGGCGACGGCGGAGTCGATCTCGACGCCGCGGTTCATCGGTCCGGGGTGCATCACGATGGCGTCGGGCTTGGCGAGCGCGAGCCGTTCCGGGGTCAGGCCATAGCTCTTGAAGAATTCCTGGGCCGACGGCAGCAGCGCGCCCGACATGCGCTCGTTCTGCAGGCGCAGCATGATGATCACATCGGCGCCGCGCAGGCCCTCGTTCATGTCGGTGAATACGCGCACGCCCATCTGCTCCAGTCCGCCGGGCAGCAGCGTGCGGGGGCCGATGGCCCGCACTTCCGGCACGCCGAGCGTGGTCAGGGCGTGGATGTCGGAACGCGCGACCCGGCTGTGCAGGATGTCGCCGACGATGGCGACCGTCAGATTGCTGAAATCCTTCTTGTAGTGGCGGATCGTGTACATGTCGAGCAGGCCCTGCGTCGGATGCGCGTGCCGCCCGTCGCCGGCGTTGACCACGTGCACATGCGACTGCCGGGTGTCGACCAGGTGCTTGGCGATCAGGTAGGGCGCGCCGGACTGTGCGTGCCGCACCACGAACATGTCGGCATGCATCGCCGCCAGGTTGTCGATGGTGTCGAGCAGGGATTCGCCCTTGCTGGTGCTGGAGGCCGAGATGTTGAGGTTGATGACGTCGGCCGACAGGCGCTTGGAGGCGATCTCGAAGGTGGTGCGGGTGCGGGTCGAGTTCTCGAAAAACAGGTTGAACACGCTCTTGCCGCGCATCAGCGGCACTTTCTTGACTTCGCGGTCGCTGATGCTGACGAAGGAAGAAGCGGTATCGAGAATGTGGGTGATGATGGCGCGGGGCAGGCCTTCGATGGTGAGCAGGTGCTGCAGCTCGCCGTTCTTGTTCAGTTGCGGGTTATGCATGATCTACGGTCAGGGAGAAACGGCCGTCCGCGGCGCGTTGCAGGACGAAGTGCTGATCGGGAGGCAGCGTGACGGTTTCGGCGACGAAGTCGGGGGCGACCGGCAGCTCGCGGCCGCCGCGGTCGACCAGGGCCGCGAGCATCACGCGGGCCGGGCGGCCATAGTCGAACAGCTCGTTGATGGCGGCGCGGGTCGTGCGGCCGGTATAGAGCACGTCGTCGACCAGGACGATGGTCGCCCCCTCCACCTCGAACGGAATCTGGCTCGGCTTGACGTCCGGATGCAGGCCGCGCTCGGCATAGTCGTCGCGGTAGAACGAGACGTCGATGAAGCCGAGGCGTGCGGACAGTCCGAGATCGGCGGCCAGCCTTTCGGCCAGCCACGCGCCGCCGGAATGAATGCCGACGATGGCCACGTCGCGGGCCTGCGCGAGGCCGCTTTTCATGCGCTCGGCGAGCGCCCGGTACAAGGCTTCCGCGTCGAAATCAGGATTGGGCATGGTCATTGAAGTATTGTTGCAGAATGATGGCGGCGGCCTGGTCGTCCACGATCTCGCCGCGCCGCTGGACGATCACTGCCGAGGAATAGCGCTCGTCGACCAGGACCACCGGGACGCCGAAGCGGCCGTTGATCTGATTGCCGAAGCGCCGGCAGCGCACGGTCAGCTCGTGCTCGGCGCCGTCGGGGTGCAGCGGCAGGCCGACCACGCAGCGGTCCGGCTTCCATTCGTCGATCAGGGCGCCGACGGCGGCGAACCTGGCGTCATTGGTAGCGGCGGTGATGACTGTCAGGGGCCGGGCTTCGCGCAGCAGGGTGTTGCCGATGGCCACGCCGATGCGCTTCAGCCCGAAATCAAACGCAAGGACGGTTTCCACTCAGGCGTGCCCCGCGCTGCCCGTGAGCATGATGGGATCGATGCCGAGCAGCTTCATCGCCGCCGCGAATCGTTCTTCCGCCGGCGTGTCGAAAATGATGGCGGGCTCGGCGGGCACCGTCAGCCAGCCGTTGCGGCCGATTTCCTCTTCCAGCTGGCCGGCGCTCCAGCCGGCGCAGCCGAGCGTCACCAGCATGCGCTGCGGGCCGCGGCCGGCGGCCACCGCCTCGAGCACGTCCTTGGACGTCGTCAGGCCGATCTCGTCGCTCGGCGTGATGGTGGTGGACCAGCTGCCGTGCGGCTGGTGCAGCACGAAACCGCGTTCCACCTGCACCGGGCCGCCGAACATCACCGGCTGGGTGTCGAGGCCGAGCATGCGGGCGGCGGCGCCCGGAGTGAGATCGATGCGTTCGAGCAGGACGTCGAGCATCATGTCGGTGGCCTTGTTGACGATCAGGCCGAGCGCGCCGTCGGCATTGTGCTCGCACAGGTAGACCACGGTGCCGCCGAAGATCGGATCGAGCATCGACGGCATCGCGATCAGGAAGTGGTTGGTCAGGTCGAGGCCGGGGACCGGCTGCGGGCGTGCGGACAGGCCGGCATGGCCCGCCGGGGACGCGGACGCCTGGAAAGAAAAGCGGCTCTTGCTCGGTTTCACCATAATAGGCATTTTAACAGCTTTGACCCTGATTCCAGCCGGCGCGGGCAGCCGGCCGGAGCGGTCTCGGCACAGATGGAAGGGTTCATGGATAGGTTTGGAAAATCACTGGTCTGGTTCCGGCGGGATCTGCGCGATGTCGACCACGCGGCGCTCCACCACGCGCTCGCCCGGTCCGGCGAGGTCTGCTGCGTGTTCATTTTCGACAAGCTTATCCTCGATCCGTTGCCGCGGGATGACCGGCGGGTGGAATTCATCCACGACAGCGCGGCCGAACTCGACGCCGCGCTGCGCGCGGCCGGCGGCGGACTGATCGTGCTGCACGGCGATCCGGTCGAGGAAATTCCGGCGCTGGCCGCGCGGCTCGGCGCGGAGGCGGTACTGGCCAACCACGACTACGAGCCCTACGCGGTTCAGCGCGACGTGCGCGTCGCCGCCGCCCTCGAACGGGATGGCCGCGCCTGGCTCAGCTTCAAGGACCAGGTGATTTTCGAGAAAAACGAGGTGATGACCCGCGGCGGTACGCCTTTTTCTGTATTTACGCCTTACAAGAAAGCCTGGCTGGCGGCGCTGCACGCGGGCGGCGATGATGACAGCGTGCAGCCCTGGGTCACTTCCGGGCTGCCGGGCCGCCTCGCACCGCCGCCCGCCGGCGACATGCCATCGCTGGAGGCGCTCGGCTTCTCCCGCACCAACCTCGCCTCCCTGCCGCTCGGTACCGGCATGAGCGGCGGGGCCAGGCTGCTGGAGCGGTTCGTCGAACGTCTCGGCGACTACCAGCGCCTGCGCGACTATCCCGCCGCGAGCGGCACGTCTCTGCTGTCGGTGCATCTGCGCTTCGGCACGGTTTCCGTACGGTCGCTCGCGCGCCTTGCGCTGCAGGCCATGCGCAGCGGCCAGGGCGCCGATGGGGGCGCGACCTGGCTGTCCGAGCTGATCTGGCGCGATTTCTATTTCATGATCCTGCACTGGCATCCGAGGGTGGTGAGCGAGGCATTCCGGCCGGAGTACGACCGCATCGAATGGGAGACCGGCGAGCAGGCCGACCGGCTGTTCGCGGCGTGGTGCGAGGGCCGCACCGGCTATCCGCTGGTCGACGCGGCGATGCTGCAGCTGCGCCGCACCGGTTTCATGCACAACCGCCTGCGCATGGTCACTGCGAGCTTTCTCGTCAAGGACCTCGGCATCGACTGGCGGCGCGGCGAACGCTACTTCGCGCAGCAGCTCAACGACTTCGATCTCTCGGCGAACAATGGCGGCTGGCAGTGGGCGGCTTCCAGCGGCTGCGACGCCCAGCCCTATTTCCGCATCTTCAATCCGGTCACGCAGTCGGAACGTTTCGACCCGCAGGGCGGTTTCATCCGCCATTTCCTGCCGCAACTCGGCAGGCTGTCCGACAAGCATCTGCATGCGCCCTGGCTCGCCCCGCGGTCCGCGCTCGACGCGGCCGGCATCGTCATCGGGCGCGACTATCCGGCGCCGGTGGTCGACCATGACGAGGCGCGGCGGCGCACGCTGGCACGCTATGCGGTCGTGAGGAAAAGCGGCGCGCGGGACGACAGCGACGAGCAGGAATGATGACGCGCGGCGCGGGCACCGCTGAGATGCCTCGGCGGTTCAACATGGCAGACCGCCGGTCGCATCGTGGTCCGCATGCGGAAAGAAACAGGCCCGCGTGCTTGCGCAGGCGGGCCTGTCGGACGGGCGCGTGCGAGCGCGTGCCGTTCAGCGCGCGGACGCCGCCTTCCCGACGAAGCCGGCAATCATTCCGAGCAGCTGCTCTTCCTGGTAGGGCTTGCCGAGATACTCGTTGACGCCTAGCTCCAGCGCGTAGTTGCGGTGCTTGGACGCGGTGCGCGACGTGATCATGATGATCGGTATGCTGCGGGTGCGCTCGTCGCCCCGCACGTTGCGGGTCAGGTCGAAGCCGTCCATGCGGGGCATTTCGATATCGACCAGCATCACGTCGGGCGTCACCGACTGCAGATGCTCGAGCGCGTCGACGCCATCCTTGGCCAGCACCACCTGGTAGCCTTCGCGCGTCAGCAGGCGCTGTGTCACGCGGCGCACCGTGAGCGAGTCGTCGACCACCATCACGATGTTCTGCGTGCGCAGGCCCTGCACCGGCTCCGCCTCCGGCGACTGCGGCCGGGACATCTCGGCGACCGCACCCATGGCTTCAGGGGCGTCGGACACATTCAGGCGCGGCGCGCGGATATCGTCCTGGGCGGCACGCTGGGCGAGCGGCACCGGGTTGAGAATCAGCACGATGTCGCCCGAGCCGAGCACGGTGGCGCCGGCGATGCCGATCATCCGCGACAGTTGCGGGCCGATGTTCTTGACCACCACTTCGCGGTTGCCGAGCACTTCGTCGACGTGCAGCGCGACGCGCTCGCTGCCGCTCTTGAGGATCAGCACCGGCGAGTACTGCTGCGCCACCGGCGACGCCCTGCGGTCGCCGAGCAGCGCCGACAGATAATGCATCGACACGCGCTGCCCCTGCCATTGCACCGCGCCCTCGTTGTAGGCGGAGGCGAGCGCATTGGTCTTGAGCTGCTGCACCTGCTCCACCAGCACCGACGGCACCGCGTAGGTAGTGCCGCCGGCCGACAGCAGCACGACCTGGGTGACCGCGAGCGTCAGCGGCAGATGAATGGTGAAGCGCGTGCCGTGGCCGGCCTCGGTGCGCGTCGCGACGCGGCCGCCGAGCGAGGTCGCTTCCGAGCGCACCACGTCCATGCCGATGCCGCGTCCGGCCAGTTCGGTGATCTCGTCGGCGGTGCTGAAACCGGGATGGAAGATCAGCTGGCCGACTTCGTCGTCGCCCGGGTCGGCGTCATGGGTGAGCAGGCCGATGCGCTGCGCCTTGTCGCGGATGCGCTGCAGGTCGAGGCCGCGGCCGTCGTCGGAAAACTCGATCACGACCTCGTTGCCTTCCTGCCGTACCTCCACCCGCAGCTCGCCGGTTTCGTTCTTGCCGGCCGCGCGCCGCGCTTCGCGGGACTCGATGCCGTGCACGATGGCATTGCGCAGCAGATGCTCGAACGGGCCGGCCATCTTTTCCAGCACGCCGCGGTCGATTTCGACGGCGCCGCCGCGAATGTCGAGCGACACGCGCTTGTCCATTTCCTTCGCGGCCTGGCGGGTCACCCGATACAGCCGCTCGGAAATGCTGGCGAACTGCACCATCCGCACCCGCATCAGGTCCTGCTGCAGGTCGCGCGTAAGCCGCGCCTGCAGGGCGAGATCGGTGGTGGCGCTGTCGAGCGTGCGCGAGAGGTTCTGGTGGACGGAGCCGACGTCATTGACGCTTTCGGCCATCATCCGGGTCAGTTCCTGCAGGCGGGTGAAGCGGTCGAACTCGAGCGGATCGAATTCCCGTTCGCCCGACTGCGCCATGCGGGAGGCGATCTGGGTCTCCGCCTGCATCTCGATCTCGCGCAACTGGTCGCGCAAACGGGACACGTTGTCCGTCAGCTCGGTCAGCGATTGCTTGAGCGTTCCGACCTCGGTCTCCAGCTTGGAACGGGAGATCGACACTTCACCGGCCTGGTTGACGAGACGGTCGAGGATGTCGGCGCGTACCCGCACCAGCGGAGCCGCGGCCGGCAGCCTGGACGCGGCGTCGGCGACGGCAGGCGGGGCCGCCTTTGATGCCGGCGCAGCCGGTGCGGCCACGGCGTTCGGCACCGCGATGGCTGGCGCGGAGACGGGGGCGGCCGCGGGCGCAGACGCTTCCGCCGGCGCGGGTGCCGGGGTGCCACCGCCCTGCAGCTGCTCGAACATCTGCAGCGACTGGTCGTAGCGGATCAGCAGATCGTCGAGCGCCAACGGTTCCGCGGTGCCCATGTGCGCGAGATTCTCGATGCGCGTTTCCATGTCGTGGAAATGCTGCCCGAGCCGCATTGCGCCGGCCATGCGGGCACTGCCCTTGAGGGTGTGCAGCAGGCGCAGCAGCGATTGGGGCGCGCCCGCGTCGCCGGGCTGCGCATGCCAGTTGCGCAGCAGGCTGCCCATCTGCGGCAGCATGTCGCGGCCCTCTTCCAGGAATACCGGCAGCAGGTCGCCGTCCAGCTCATCATGCAGGGCGAGCAGCGGCTCGGCCGCGTCGGCGGCGCCGACCGGCTGCTCGGCATCCGGCAGGACAGCCGGGACGCCGTCCTCCTGCGGCTCCAGGTTCTCCTGGTGCGCCTGCCCGGCCGGCTGGTCGCCAAAGGCGGCGGGCTGCACGGGCGAGCCTTCGATGAAGGGCGGGGCTTCCAGCGAGTCCGTCAGCGTATCCATCAGCGGATAGGATGACGACGGCTGCGGCGCCTCCGCGGGCAGGCTCTCGCCGCGCCGGGTCAGGTCCTGGCGCAGGCTGTTGAGTATGCGTGCGTACTCGGGATGATGCGCCGGCATTTCGCCGAGCGCGAATTTCTGCAGCATGAAGCGCAGGCGCTCGACGCTTTGTTCCAGCGTGTCGAAGTCGTGCTCAGCCAGCGGCACCTGCCTGCGCATCAGCGACTGCAGCACCAGCTCGAGCGCGTGGGCGACTTCCTGCAGGGTGTGGAAGCCGACGGTGGCCGAACTGCCGGCGAGCGAGTGGGCGGCGTGCACCGCCTGCACGCTTGCGCCGCGCTCCGGCTCGTGCCGCCACTCCGCCATGTCGCGCGCCAGCAGGCGCACAAGCTCATCGGTCTCGGCCAGGAAGATGTTGTGCAGCGGGACGCTGATCTCCAGGTCACCGATACGCTTGATATTGTCGTTCTGCCTCGGCTCCTGCCCGGGCACGGGGAAGTCGATGACGCGGCCCTGGGGCGCCGCGACGGGCGGTTCCGGGATGGCCGGCACGGGGGCTTCCTCCATCTCCGGCACGGCCAGCGACGCCGGCATCTCCGGCATTTCCTCGGCGGGCGCGGGATCGGCCGCGGCGACATCCTCCGCATGAGGCGCGACCTCGTCGAACCCGAAGGTCGGGAGCGGCTCGACGTGCAGCGCTTCCGCGGGCCCGGCCGGCTCGATGGCTTCCGCGGGGACGAAGGGATCGACCGGCGGGTCGGACGGCAAGGCATCCTCGTCCGGCGGTGCGAGCAGCGTCACGGTCTCGATCTCGTCCTGCGCGGCCGGTGCGTCGTCCGGTACAGGTGCCGGCAGCTCCTGCGCCGCCGGTGCGGCCGCCTCCTCGTAGTGGAAGCCCCGTCCCGTGCGAACGCCTTCCGCGGCCTTCACCAGCGCATCCGGCGTGCGCGCGGAGTGTCCGGTATCGCGCAGGTCGCGCACCCAGTCCTCGAGCAGGCCGGCCGCCTTGTCGAGCAGCGCATAGAGTTCGGCGTCGCCGCCGGTGGACTCGGCCAGGCGCACGTTGAGCACCTGTTCGATGCCCCATGCCGCTTCGCCGAAGGCATTCAGGCCGACCATGCGGCTGCTGCCCTTGAGGGTATGGAAGGAGCGGCGCAGCGTGGTCAGATGCTCTTCGTTGTGCGGCTGGTGGCGGGAGGCCGGCAGCGTCTGGCGCACCGTCTCCAGCACCTCCTCGGCCTCCGACAGGAAGATCTCCAGCAGTTCGGCGTCGATCGCTTCGTCGCTCTCGGGCGCGGCCACCGGCGCGATCGCCTGCTCGGGCTGGAGCGGCGGCACGGTGGCGCTGATCACCTCGAGCAGCATTTCCGGCGATGACGAGAAATCGGCGCTCTCGAGCAGTTCGATGCCTGCCTGCGCGCGGTCGGTGACTTCCGGGTTGTCGAGCAATGCGGCATCGCGCCGGATCTGTTCCAGCGAAGCCTTCAGCTGGTCCTGCAGCGCCTTGTTGTCGGGCTCGGCCGACAGCGATACCGCGAGTTCGGCCGATTGCTGCTGGCGCAGGTTGAGTTCATCCTCGACGGTGCCTACCGGTGTGTCTTCGGGACGAAACGTGTCGGTGGAAGTTTCCACCTCCACGTCCACTGTGCCGGCATCCTTGCCCGGACGTTCGACCAGGTTCGCGCGGAACAGGCCGCTCTCCTCGTCGAACGAGAAGCGCTTGCCGTCGGCACCGGCAGGCTGCTGCAGGCTGTCGATGAAGAAGCTGAGCGCGCCGATGTTCTGCGCCACCTGTTCGAACTGCCCGACGTCGGGCTGCGCGCCCTCCTCGTCCACCATGAAGCGCTGCACGGCGGTGCGCGTATGGCGCACGGTACGCGCCGCATCGTCCTGGTCCAGCACCGCGAGCGCGCCCTCGATCTGGTGCAGCACATCGTCGAGCTGGCCCAGCGGCGAACGCTGCGCCGGGTCGCGGAAGAATTCGTCGAGAATCTTCTCGACCTGCCGCAGGCTGGCCTGCATCTCGCCCACCACGGCGCCCATGGTCTGGCGCTGCTGCGCCTGGCGCGACATGTCGTCGAGCCAGGGCGCGGCTTCCTCCGGCGTGCCGCCGGTGACGATCGCCAGCAGGCGCGCGGTGAGCGCTTCCGCCCGCTGCGGGAAATCCGCGGCGAGGCGGTTGAGGTTGGCGAGCGCGTTTTCCACGAACAGCAGGCTGGTCGCCATCTCCATGCCGAGCATGTCGCCCTGCCGCGCGCGCGCAGCGTGACGGGCGATGCCCTTCAGCTCGCGCAGCAGCTTGGTGAGGGCCGGCTGGCCGAGCTTGCCGCCGGCGTCGGCCAGCAGCAGCATTTCATGTTCGAAGGAGTCCGCCGCGCTGGCGTCGCCGCCCGAAATGCGGTTCCACAGGTTCTTCGCCTGGACCAGCCGCTCGCGGGCCGCGGCCAGCGCATCGCCGTCGACCTGGCCGTAGCGCTTGCGGTCGTAATCGGCGGGCACGTGGCCGTCGAGCTGATATACCGCGCGCACCTGCTGCATGCGGTGCGTCGGTTGCGCGGCGCCGGCGATGAAGAACAGCGCGTCGCGAAGCAGACGCTCGGCGATGCTGGGCGAGCCCTGGCACAGCCGGCGGATCTGCAGGTTGATGCGGGCGAACAGCTGCTTGACGTAGATCTCGTTGCCGATCCGTTCATCGGCCACGCCTTCGCCGAACGCATGCATCACCCACCAGAACGCGCGCGCCTGGGCATTGGACTGCATGGCTTCGATCTCGCCGGCGATGTCGCGCATGACCGCGGCGTTGGCGAGTTCGGCCTTGCGGTCGGAACTCTTCAGGAAGGGCAGCAGCGCGAGCTCGAAGCGCTTGCGCAGCGCGACGTAGTGCGCGGGATCGGCGGGCAGCGGCGTCGCCGCCGGAAACTGCGGCCGGATCGCGAGGTTGGGGAAGAACAGGTCGGCCGGGTGGATGCGCTCGGCGCCGCGCACTTCGAGCAGCGCACGGTAATACGGGAACAGCCGGACCGGCTGATGCGGAGCGCCGGCGAGCAGTTCGTCGAGATACTCGACCAGCGCCTGGTAGCCGTTGCCGATCGCCTCAGCGGCGCGTGCGTCCAGCGGCAGCTGGCCGGCGTCGGCCCGTTCGAGCAAGTCTTCGACGGTTTCGGTGATGATGGCGACGCCGTCGACGTCGACGATCTGCAGCGCGCCATGCGCCTGGTGCAGGTAGGTCTTGGCGTGACGCAGCGAGGTCAGCCTCGCATCCGCATCCTGCGCGACGGCTTCCTGAACCGCGGCGCGCGACCGGTTCAGCGCCTCGCGTATTTCGCCGATCACCCAGGACAGCGGGCCGGTATCGAAGGTTTCCCTGGAAGAAGGGGTGGTCATGACTGCCTCGTGGGGTCAATGGGCGGCGCGCCGGTGCTTGGCCGCGTGCCGCCCTGCGTTGCTTGTCAGGCCGTGCGCAATGCGAAGAGCGCCGGTCAGGCGGCCACGCGGAAGCGCGACACCGAGCTCTTGAGCTCTTCGGCCAGCCTCGACAGTTCGCGAATCGATTCCGCGGTCTGCTGCGTGCCGTGCTGCGTCTGCTCGGTGACGGTCAGGATGTTCTGGATGTTCTGCGCCACGCCGTTGGCGGAAGTCGCCTGCTGCTCGGTCGCGGCGGAGATGCCCTGAATCAGTTCCGCGAGGCGGTTCGACACGCTGCGGATCTCGGCCAGCGCGGCGCCCGCCGCATCGGACAGCTTGGCACCCTCGACCACGCCCTGGGTCGATTTTTCCATTGCCGCCACCGCGTCGTGGGTATCGGTCTGAATGGTGCGTACCAGCGCGCCGATCTGCTTGGTCGCCTCGGCCGAGCGTTCCGCCAGCCGCTGCACTTCCTCCGCCACCACCGAGAAGCCGCGGCCCGCTTCGCCCGCCGATGCCGCCTGGATCGCCGCGTTCAGCGCCAGCACGTTGGTCTGTTCGGTAATGTCGGAAATCAGTTCGGTGATTTCGCCGATCTCCTGCGAGGATTCGCCCAGGCGCTTGATGCGCTTGGAGGTTTCCTGGATCTGCTCGCGGATTTCATTCATGCCCTTGATCGCGTCTTCCACCGCGCGGGCGCCCTCTTCCGCCGCCGACACCGACTGCCGCGCCACCTCGGCCGATTCGTTCGCGGAACGCGATACATCGGTAATCTGGCCCGCCATCTCGAGCACCGCCTGGCCGGTTTCCTGAATCTCGCGCGACTGCTTCTGGGATGCCGTCAGCAGTTCCTGCGAAATGTCCTGCGCCTGGTTGGATGCGGCGGTCACGCGCTCGGCGGTCTTGGTCACGCGTCCCACCAGGCCGCGCAGTTCTTCCACCGTGTAGTTGACCGAGTCGGCGATCGCGCCGGTGATGTCTTCCGACACCGTCGCCTGCACCGTGAGGTCACCGTCCGCGACTTCCTGCAGTTCGTTCATCAGGCGCAGAATCGCGGCCTGGTTCTGGTCGTTGGCGCGCTTGGCTTCTTCTTCCTGCTTGAGCGCCTGCAGACGCTGTTCGTCGGCTTCCTGGCGGCGCTGGTCCGCTTCCTTGGTGCGGTTGCGGCTGTCCTGCAGCAGAACCAGCGCGACGCCGATCGCCGACAGCAGCGCGGCGGCGGCGCAGGCGATCATCAGCCAGGCCGACCAGTGCTGGGAGTCTTCATCCGCGCGGTAGGCCTTCTGCAGATCGGTCAGGCGCTGCTTGAGGGTTTCGTTCTCGGCGAAGATCAGCTGTTCGGACTGCTTGGCCGCAATGAAGTTTTGCAGGTTGCCGAGGATGCCGGCCACCGATTGCTGGTACTCGCCGAAGGCCTGCTGCAGTTCCAGCAGCTTCTCGCGCGTGTCGGGGTCCTTGGTGGCGGACAGGCGCAGCACGTCGCTGCCGTTGAGGAAGCCCTCGGTGATGTCGCGGAAGGTGTTGGTGTCCTTGCCGAGCAGGAAGGCGGTCTCGGGGTTCACGCCCTCGGAGGTCAGGAATTCGTTGGCGCTTCGGCCGAGGCGCTGGGTCAGCATGACCAGCTGGCCGGCGGCGGAGATTTCGCGCGGGGTGGCGCCGCCCTGCGCCTTGAGCGTGGCGATCTGTTCGGTCAGTTCCAGCAGCAGCGGCGACAGCTCGTTCAGTTTCTGCAGCGTGGTGCCGAAGCCGGTCAGCTCCTTCTTCAGCTTGAGAATCGTCTCGGCCGCCTTGTCGGAGTTCGCCCACACCTTCTGCGCGCCGGCGAGCATGGCCTCCATCTCCGCGTTCGGCGCGTCGATGGCGCGGCCCTGGTATTCACCGCCCTTCATCAGCACGGCGAGGTCGCGGTTGAGTTCCTTGCGGCTGTCGTCGAGCTGCTTGAACGCCTCGAGGTTGCCCTGGATCGCGTTCGGCGCCGCCTTACCCACCCGCTGGGAGTGCATCAGCGCGTCACCCGCGATCTGCGTCTGCGTCGACGTCAGGCTGGAATGGCTGGAATTGACCCACACGAAGGCGCCGCCGAGCACGATGGATGCGCCGAGCGCGCCGAGCAGCAGACGGACCTGCTGCTGCAGCGGCAGGTCGCCGATCAGCGGCAGGCGAATGTCGCCGGTCTTCTGCAGCGCGTCGCCGATGAAGGTCGCGTTCAGGTTGGCGGCGCTGCGGCTGATGGTGTCGTCGCCGAGCTGCGGCGCCCGGTTCGCGGCGAGCGCGCCGTCGGTGCCTGCGGCAATGCCGTCCGCTTCCGCCCCTGTGGCGGGCGCTTCCCGGTTGGCCTTGGAAAAGAGCGGTAGTTTGAACGCCATTACTGAATCTCCTCGTTGAGCTTGTTGCGCTGCGGGACGCGACCGCACGCGCGGCATGTCACTTGCGGCATATGTCAGAGACCGACATGCAGGAACTGCGGGTCTTGTACGATTTCGGAAAGTTTGAGTTCGGTCCAGACGCGGTCTTCGCGGTCGCGCCAGGTGGCGGCGGCCCAGGGCGCAAGCCCGTCCGCCGGGCTCGCGTCGTCGAGCCGCATCTCGTCCAGATTGCGCAGGCCCATCACGCGCGACACCAGCAGGCCGCAATTGAATGCGAGGCCGGGCGCGAATGCGACGATCCGGCTCTCCTTCTCGACAGGCGTGGCCGGCATGCCGAGAAAGCGCGCGAGATCGATTACGCTCACCAGGTTGCCCCGGATATTGGTCAGGCCGACATACCAGTCGCGCGTGAGCGGAACGCGGGTGACAGCGCCGACGGAAACGATTTCGCCGGCCTCCTGCAGATCGAGCAGCCAGTGGCTGTCGCCGATCGCCATGCCGAGGCGGGAGGTGTGGGCGTGCGCGCCGCTGCTCGCCGCCTGCATGCGCTCGACGAGCTGCGCCTGGAATTCGCGCAGCCGTGTGCGGCGATTACCGGCGCCGCCGTCCTTGTCGGCTGCGCCGGGAGCGAGATCCAGCCTGGAGGAGGTCATGGTGCGGACTCAGCCGAGCGATGCGATCTTGGACAGCAGTTCCTGCGGATCGACCGGCTTGACGATGTAGTCGCGGGCACCCTGCCGCAGGCCCCAGATGCGGTCGGTTTCCTGGCCCTTGCTGGTGCAGATGATGATCGGCACGTCCTGGGTCTCGGGATCGCGCGAAATCGCGCGCGTGACCTGGAAGCCGTTCTGGCCGGGCATCACCACGTCCATCAGGATCAGCTGCGGCTTGTCCGCCTTGATCTTGGTGAGCGCTTCCTCGCCGTTTTCGGCGGTGGATACCGAGAAGCCATTCTTCACGAGAATGTCGGTCAAAAAATAGCGTTCGGTCGGGGAATCGTCCACCACGAGAATTTTTTGTATCGGCATCGTATACCTGTATGGGGAGTATTACTTGGAGAGTGCCGGCGCCGTGTACTGGCGCACGGTCTTGAGCAGGCTGTCCTTGGTGAACGGCTTGGTGAGATAGGCGTCGGAGCCGACCATGGCGCCGCGCGCGCGGTCGAACAGACCGTCCTTGGACGACAGCATGACTACCGGGGTGTCGTGGAACCTGGCGCTCTTCTTGATCAGCGCGCAGGTCTGGTAACCGTCGAGGCGCGGCATCAGGATGTCGCAGAAAATGAGCGCCGGACGATGATCGTTCATCTTCGCCAGCGCGTCGAATCCATCGTCCGCGAGAACCACCTGGTAACCTGCCTGACCAAGGAAAATCTCGGCCGATCGACGAATCGTGCTGCTGTCGTCGATCACCATGATCTTCACGCCGCTATCCTCTGATGTTGTCATGACGTTATCTCTCGATCCATCCCAGCAATACTACGGCGCTACTGTAACAAAAAGCAAGATGCTTTAGGTCAAGCATGCTGTTGATCAAGATCAACGTGGTTTTTCTGCGAATGGGTCGATGGAGAACGGCGCGCTTCTTGTTCAGAAGCTCGGATGCTCAGACGTTCAGATGGCCACCATCTCGAAGTCTTCCTTGCGCGCGCCGCACTCCGGACAGGTCCAGTTCATCGGCACGTCTTCCCAGCGCGTCCCCGGTGCGATGCCTTCTTCGGGCAGACCTTCGGCTTCGTCGTACACCCAGCCGCAGATAAGGCACATCCAGGTCTTGAATTCTTCATTCGGCACAGCGCTATTGCTCACGGTTCGCGATCCTTCAATCAAGTAAAATGCAAAGTCGAACATCTTAATCCAGCAGCCGTGCAAAACCAAACTTCTCCGCTGATTCTGACCTTCGGCGCCACCGACCCGATCGGTGCAACCGGCATCCAGGCCGACCTGGCGACCTTCGCGGCCATGGGCTGCCATGGTCTGTCCGCCGTCACCTCTCTGCTGATCGCCGATACCTCACGCGTCGAGGAAGTGCAGGTGATCGACGCCGACTGGGTATCGGACCAGGCGCGCGCGATGCTGGAGGACATGCCGGTGGCGGCGATCAAGGTCGGCATTCCCGGCAGCGTGGAGAACATCGCGGTGATCGCGGAAATCGTCTCCGACTATCCCGAGCTGCCGCTGATTCTCGACCCCTTCGTCAGCGGCCTGCCGCAGCGCGAGGACAACGACGAACTGCTGACCGCCTTGCGCGAACTGCTGGTGCCGCAGGCCACGCTGCTGATCGCCTCGGCGGTGGAACTCGAACGCCTGGCCGAAACCTGGCGCGAACCGGCGGACGACGACATGACCGCGGTGGATGCGATGCATCTCGTCGACACCGGCTGCGAATACGTGCTGGTGACGGGATCCGGCGCGGACGCGCAGGAAGTCTGCAACCTGCTGTTCGACGGCACCGGGCTGTTGCGGGAGGACCGGCGCCCTCGCCTGCCCGGCACTTTCAGCGGCGCCGGCAGCACGCTGTCGGCGGCGCTCTGCGCGATGCTCGCCAACGGCATGGAGGTGCCGGAGGCGGCGGCCGAAGCGCAGGAATTCACGCACGCGGCGCTGAGCGCCGCGCAACGGCTCGGCATGGGCAAGCTCACGCCCGACCGCTACTTCTGGACCCGCGAGCCCGAGCAGCCATCCGATTGACCACTCACCCCATCATTTCATGAACTCCAAGAACGACATCCTGTTCGCGCGCGCCCAGGCGAGCACTCCCGGCGGCGTGAACTCGCCGGTACGCGCCTTCCGTTCCGTCGGCGGCACCCCGCGCTTCATCACCCGCGCCGAAGGCCCCCATTTCTGGGACGCCGACGGCAAGCGCTATATCGACTACATCGGCTCCTGGGGCCCGGCCATCGTCGGCCACGCGCATCCGGACGTGATCCGCGCGGTGCAGGAGGCGGCGACGCACGGCCTGAGCTTCGGCGCCCCGACCGAAGCGGAAATCCTGATGGCGGAAGAGATCTGCCGGCTGCTGCCCTCCGTGGAACAGGTGCGCCTGGTATCGAGCGGCACCGAGGCGGCGATGAGCGCGCTGCGCCTGGCGCGCGGCGCCACCCGGCGCGACAAGATCGTCAAGTTCGAAGGCTGCTACCACGGCCACGCGGACTCCCTGCTGGTCAAGGCCGGCAGCGGCCTGCTCACCTTCGGCAATCCGACCTCGGCCGGCGTGCCCGAGGATTTCGCCAGGCACACGCTGGTGCTCGACTACAACGAGCCGCAGCAGCTGGAAGAAGTTTTCCGCACCATGGGCGACCAGATCGCCTGCGTGATCGTCGAGCCTGTGGCCGGCAACATGAACCTGGTGCGCGCCACCCCCGAGTTCCTGCAGACCATGCGGCGTGTCTGCAGCGAGCACGGCGCCGTGCTGATCTTCGATGAAGTGATGTCGGGCTTCCGCGTCGGCCTCGGCTGCGCGCAGGGACTGTACGGCATCACGCCGGACCTGACCGTGCTGGGCAAGGTGATCGGCGGCGGCATGCCGGTGGCGGCTTTCGGCGGCAGGAAGGATTTGATGCAGCACCTGGCACCCCTCGGCCCGGTCTACCAGGCCGGCACGCTGTCGGGCAATCCGGTGGCGGTCGCCGCCGGCATGGCAACGATGAAGCTGGTGCAGCAGCCCGGCTTTTACGAGAATCTCGGCGCGCAGACGAACAAGCTGGCCGAGGGTCTGACGGCCGCCGCCCGTGAGGCGGGCGTACCGTTCTGCGCGGACGCGGTCGGCGGCATGTTCGGCCTGTACTTCGCCGACAGCATCCCCGCCTCCTACAAGGCCATGATGGCGACCGACAAGGACCGCTTCAACCGCTTCTTCCACGCGATGCTCGATCTCGGCGTCTACCTGGCGCCGTCGGCGTTCGAAGCCGGCTTCGTGTCCGCCGCGCACAGCGACGCGGTGATTGCAGAGACGGTGAGCGCGGCGCGCCAGGCCTTCACCCGGCTCTGATCGTTCCGCACCCGGACGGCGCGGGCCCGCGGGCCCGCGCCGCTACTTCAGCCAGCCGCGACGGCGGAAATACCAGAATGGCGTGATCGCGCTGCCCAGCATCAGCGCCAGCGCGAACGGATAGCCAAAGCTCCAGTCGAGTTCGGGCAGGATGCGGAAGTTCATGCCGTAGATGCTGGCGATGAGCGTCGGCGGCAGGAAGGCGACCGAGGCCACCGAGAAGATCTTGATGATCTTGTTCTGATTGATGTTGATGAAGCCGACGGTGGCATCCATCAGGAAGTTGATCTTGTCGAACAGGAAGGCGGTGTGGCCGTCGAGCGACTCGATGTCGCGCAGGATCTGGCGCGCTTCCTCGAACTGTTCCGAATTGAGCAGACGCCCGCGCATCAGGAAGCTCACCGCGCGGCGGGTATCCATCATGTTGCGGCGGATCCGGCCGTTCAAGTCTTCCTCCTGCGCGATCGCCGACAGCGCGGCGGCGGCGTCGACGTCGGACAGTTCCTTCTTCAGCACGCTGCGGCTGACATCCTCCAGGCTCTGGTAAATGCCTTCGAGCGCATCGGCCGAATACTCGGCGTCCGTGGCATACAGGTCGAGCAGCACGTCCTTGTAATCGGCGATGGAGCCAGGGCGCGAACGGGCGCGCATGCGCACCAGGCGGAAAACCGGCAGGTCTTCGTTGTGCACGGAGAACAGCATGTTGCGGGCCAGGATGAAGGCCACGGTGATGACGCGCGAGCCGTCGTCTTCCTCCAGCAGAAAGTCGGTGCGCAGATGCAGATCGCCGTTCTCCGCTTCGTAGTAGCGGGCCGACGCCTCGATGTCCTTGACTTCGTCTTCGCCCGGCAGGGTGACGCCGTAGATGCTTTTCACCCAGCCCCGCTCTTCCTCGTTGGGATCGGTCAGGTCGACCCAGACCGGCGTCATCTTTTCCAGCTCTTCGCGGGTCTCGATGTACACCTGGTTCAGGCGGCCGTTCTGCAAGACGAAAACATTAATCATGTGCTCTCCCGGCCGCGCCTTCCGATGGGGCGCGGCCCATCCCGCGCTGTTCGCGCGGGCCGATTCGAATCTTCAGGAACGCAATGACGCGCCCCCGCCTGTGGGCGAGAGCGCCGGATGGGACGCTAGCTCGCCGATCTTCCGTCGGTGGACGGTCGACTGTGTGATGTGGGACTACCCAAGACGGGTCTCCGGAAACAAAAACAGCGCAAGTGTACTGACTGGCCTGACAACAGGCAAGCAGCGCCTGACGGTGTTCGCCGCCAGCCTTATGACCGGGTTGTCACGCCGCGGTTCTACGGAATGTCGGCGCCGCCCATGCGCCGCAGAATCAGGTCGGTGCGCCGCTGCAGATACGCCGAGCCGCGGTTCTTGTCGTACCAGCGCGGACGCGGCAGCATGACCGCCAGGCGGGCCGCCTGCGCCGGGCTGAGGGCGGCGGCCGAGACGCCGAAGTAGTGGCGGGCGGCGGCCTCGGCGCCGAATACGCCGACACCCCACTCCACCACGTTGAGGTAGATCTCGAAGATGCGTTCCTTGTCCATCGTCGCTTCGAGCATGTAGGTGATCGCCACCTCCTGGGTCTTGCGCAGGTAGCTGCGCTCGCCCGACAGGAACAGGTTCTTGGCGAGCTGCTGGGTGATGGTGGATCCGCCCGCGACCACCCTGCCCTTCTTCATGTTCTTTTCATATGCCTTTTGCAGGGCTTCCCAGTCGACGCCGTCATGCTCGGAGAAATTCGCGTCCTCGGCGGCGATGATGGCGCGCTTGAGATGATTGGAGATGCGGTCGTACGGCACCCACTGATGCTTGAGCCGGGCACCGGGGGACTTCTTGCGCAGCTCGTCGAGCTGCTGCTCCATGAAACTGGTCGAGCGCGGATTGTGGTCGCGCCACCACCAGATCTGGCCGAGGAAATACAGCTGTATCGCCAGCACCGCGAGCAGCGGCGCGGCGATGGCCCAGAACAGCAGCTTGCGCAGGGGTTTCATCAGAGGCGGGTTCGCAGGTCGGCGAGCAGTTCGGCGGTATGCGGCCGCACGCCGCGCCAGAGCGCGAAGGATTCCGCGGCCTGCTCGACCAGCATGCCGAGGCCGTCGCGCACCGAAGCGCCGTGTTCCGCCGCAAAGCGCATGAAGACGGTCGCCTCGCGGCCGTACATCATGTCGTAGGCGAAGGCGCCGGGGGCGAACACGGCCGGCGGAATCGGCGGCAGCGCATCGCCGAGGCTGGCCGAGGTGGCGTTGATCACGATGTCGAAGGCGGACTCGAGCACCTCGTAGCCTGAACCGGAGACCGGTCCCTCGGCGTCGAACTCGCGGGCGAGATCTTCGGCCTTGCCGGCGGTGCGGTTGGCGACGCGCAGCTGCGCCGGCGCCTGCGCCAGGATCGGCAGGATCACGCCGCGCGCGGCCCCGCCGGCGCCGAGCAGCAGGATGCGCCGTCCGGACAGGGGGATGCCCGCATTGCATACGATGTCGTTGACCAGTCCCACGCCGTCGGTGTTGTCGCCGAGGATGCGGCCGTCTTCGAACCTGAGCGTGTTGACGGCGCCGGCGGCCCGCGCGCGCGCGCTCAGCTCATCCGACAGCGCATGCGCCTCCAGCTTGAACGGCACCGTCACATTGGCGCCCCTGCCGCCGGCGGCGATGAACTCCCGCACCGCCGCGCGAAAGCCGTCGACCGGCGCGAGCAGCCGGTCGTAGCGGATGTTCTGCCCGGTCTCGCGGGCGAACCAGGCGTGGATCTCGGGCGACTTGCTGTGGGCGACCGGGTTGCCGATCACGACATAGCGGTCGGGCGCGCTCGATTTCAATTGCGGCCCCCGAACATCTCGGCCTGCAGCCCGTCGTCGCGGGTGAACTTGAAGCGGGTGGTCATCACCCAGACGTCATCCTTGCCGGCGCTGCGCATGTTCTGCGCGAAGGCGCCGAACGGCGCGGCCCGCTGCACGATGCGGCGCGCGGCCTGGTCGAGCGAGGGATTGCCGGAGGAGCGTTCCACCACCACGCCTTCGTCGCGGTCGGCGGTATAGATGCTGCCATCCTGGAAAATCGAAATGGAAAGCGTGAGTTCGCCGTAGAGCTTCCTGCCATCCTTCTGCGGGAAGTTGAGCGTGCCGAATTTCTCGATGCGCTGGCGTACCGCGTCGAAGTACATCGCGTAGCCGACCTCGCGCGTGCTGGGCGAGATGAAGGTCTTCTTCGGCCGCTTGTTCTCGTCTTCGATGCGCTTGGCGATCTCGGCCTCGCGGCGCAGGATTTCCTGCATGCTGTCGGTGGCGTCGTCGGCGTCCTGGCGGACCTGGCTTTCCTTGCTGGTCTGCTCCTTCGGCGGCGAGGTGGTGACCGGCGACTTGCGGTTGGCCTGCGCGAGCATGCGCTGCTGTCTTTCCAGTTCTTCAATGCGGCGCCGGGCCGCCGTCATGCCGTCGCCGTTCTCATGCCGGCGCATGTCGGGCAGCGGCGAGCTCGCGCGGCCGCTGTCGGCATTGCCGCCGCCGTCGAGATTGGCCTGCGCCAGCGCCTCGGCCTTCAGCGGCTTCCTGTCATGCTTGGCATTGACGAGTATGACTTCCAGTCCGGGATCGGCCGGCTTGAAGCGGAATGCGTCCGGCGGCGCGAAGCGCACCGCCAGCAAGGCGCCGTGCACCAGCACCGATGCCGCAATGGCAATGCTCAGGATGCGGTTTTCAGGGAGGAGTAACTTCACGCGGCGAGAATCTGCGTTGGAATAACCCGGGAATTTTACGATAAAGCCCGGGCGGGCAAGGCGCAGATTTCACTGCTGTACCGATTCCGCACTGCCTTCGACATTGGCCTCGGTACCGGCGGCCTGGCCGCCTGCCTCCGCGCCGGCTTCAGCATCCGTCTCGGCGTCCGTCGTGGCAATTTCATCATCGATCGGCTCCGCTTCATCGGCGACGTCGGCGGTACCCGCCTGCGCATTCACCACCTCGACCAGCCGCGCCTCGACATTGAGGTCGACCTCGTCCCAGCGGATCAGCTCCAGCCGCACCTGGGTACCGCGCGGCAGCTGCTGCATGCCGGGCAGGCGAATCACCAGCGGAATGTCGACCAGGCGCAGGATTTCCTCCTTCAGCACCACGGCCTCGACGAAATGCGCGTTCTCCTGCGTCAGCCAGCGCAGGCACCAGAAGCGCTCCATGCCGGACTGGAAATCGGCATAGGCGGCGTAGGCCGCATCGAAGGCCGAGACGATGGCGAACAGGTCGGCGTCCTTGGGCTTGAACGGCGCCACCAGCGGCGCGGTCACGCCGTTCTGCGCACAGGCGAGGATCTGCCATTGATTCACGAGGTCGGTGTAGCGCCGCAGCGGCGAGGTGCTCCACGCATACTGGTCCACGCCCAGTCCCTGGTGCGGCGCCGCGTGGGTGAGCATGCGCACCTGCATGCGCGCGCCCCAGCCGCCGCCGCTCGCGCCCTGCGCGCGGTAGATGCCGGGCACGCCGCAGTCGTGCATCAGCTTGCCCCAGCTGCTGTTGGCGAAGATCATCAGCTCGGCCACGATCTTGTCGAGCGGCGCGCCGCGCTTGCGGCGCACGATGCTCACCACGTCGTCCTCGACATAGAAATTGAAGTCGACGCGGTTGGTCTGCTCCGGCTTGAGACCGAAGGCGGCGCGCTTTTCCATGCGCCCCTTTTCCAGCACCTGCGCCCATTGCCACAGCACCGCGATATCGGCCTTGTGCGGATACTCGCCGCTGCCGTCGGCCAGGCTTTCCTCCGTCACCAGCTGGTCGAGATCGTTGTGGCGCAGGTTGGCGGCGATCGGCACCAGTTCGGCGCGTGTCTCGGTCGCCAGCACGCGCCAGTCGGCGGTGTCGAGCGTGGCGTAGAGCGACAGCGCAGGACAGCTGCGGCCTTCGCCGAGCGTGTAGGCGTCAACCAGCGCATCGGGCAGCATGGTGATCTTGTCGCCCGGCATATAGACCGTCGACAGGCGCTGGCGGGCCACGGCGTCGGCGGCATCGCCGCGGCGGATCGCCAGGCCCGGGGCGGCGATATGGATGCCGACGCGGACCTTGCCATCCTCGAGGGTCGTCACCGAAAACGCATCGTCGATTTCGGTCGTGGTGACATCGTCGATGGAGAAGGCACGCACCGGCGCCTCGGTCAGCGCCGGCGGCTGCGGCACCGACAGCGCCGGGAAGCCGGTGCCCTTGGGGAAATACTCCTGCAGGAACTTCGCCATGTGCAGCTGCCGCGGCGAAGCGATGCCGCCGGCGGCCAGCATCACGCGCTGGGGCGTGGTCTGCATCTCATTGGCGGCAGCCTCCAGCGCCTTGTATTCGATGCTGTTCTTGTCCGGCCTGAACAGCAGCTGCACCGCGATCGGGCGGAAACTTTCGGGCAGGCGCCCGGCCTTGAGTTCGTCCACATACTGCGCCTGCACCAGCGCCTGCTGCTTCTTCTTTTCGATGCCGGCCAGCGCGGCCTTGAGGGATTCCTCCGGGGCCGCCTTGTAGCGGCCGCGGCCCTTGCGGTAAAAATAGACCGGCGCGCCATGCAGGCGCAGCAGCAGCCCCGCGGCCTCGTGGGGCCTGGGCTCATGGCCGAAATACTCGGCGCCCAGTTCGTTGAAGCCGAATTCGTCCTGCCCCGCCACTTCCCACAGGAAGTCGAGATCGATCTCTTCGGCCACGGTCTTCGCGTCCTGCATCAGCTGCGCGGGTTCGGGCGCGGTGAACTGCAGCAGCACGTCGCGGGACTTGACCTTGGTGCGCTTGCCGGTAGCCAGTTCGACCTGGAAGGCTTCGCCCTGCTGGGCCAGTACCGCGCCGGCCTTGAATTCGCCGGACTCTTCGAAAAATAGGTTCATCGATTGCGTCGCTTATGCAGCGTTGAGTAGTTGGAGCCCGTCGCGCGGCTGGCTGTGCAGCTGGGCAATCGCGGGCAGGAACAGTTCGGTGACCAGCAGCAGGCCGCGGCCGCGCCGGTACAGGCAGCGGCGCGCCGGCAACGGGCCGGCGAAGGTCTGGCCGAGGGCGGCACCCGCCCTTCTCACCAGCGGATGGCGCGGCCGCAGCAGCGCGTATTCGAGCTTGCCGCGCCCCACCCGGGGGTCGCCGAACAGGGTGGTCCCGAGCGAGCGCTCGCCGAGACCGCGAAAGAAAGGCCAGTCGGCACCGGCCGACAGCGGAACGACGGTGTGCGCATAGACGACCGGCCGCCCGTCGCAGCGCAGCAGCACCTCGCGCGCGTGCACCTGCAGGCGCCGCGGCAGGCGCAATGCCGCGCGTTCATCGGCAAGGCAGGCCGCATGCCCCTGCGCCAGCCGCTGCACGCGAAACTGGCCGCAGTGGCGCTGCAGCTTCACCGTCAGCGACGCCTGGTCGGTCAGCCAGCCGCGCAGGAAAGCGGGAACGGCCGCGCGGTTGACATGCGCCTGCCACCGGGCGAAGGCGACGCCGGAATGACTCATCGGGCCTGCTCCGCCGCGATGCCGGCGAATGCCAGCACGCGGTCCACATAGTGCGCGAAGTCGGAGATGCCGTGATCGCTGCCCTCGATGATGCAATGCCGCGCGCCCGGGTAATGCGCCTGCATTTCGCGCCAGTCGAGCACTTCATCGCCGGTGGCGGCGACGAGAAAGTAGCGTTCCGGTCGCGTGATGCGGGCGACCGCGAGCGCGCGCAGTTCGTCGATGTACTCGCGCTTGAATTCGAAACGCTCGTCGGAGTGATACGCGGTCGTCACGCCCACGTATCGCTCGAGGTCGCGCGGCGGCTTCACCGCCGGGTTGAGCAGCACCGCGCGGCAGCCGAGCTGTTCGGCCAGCCAGGTCGCGTAATAGCCGCCGAGCGAGGATCCGACCAGGGTCAGCTGCGCAGGACCCATGCGCCGCGCGATGTCGTCGGCCAGCGCGACGGCCTGCGCCGGGGACGCCGGCAGCTGCGGACAGGCGTATTCCTTCTCGCGTCCGAGCGTGCGCATGCGGTCGGCCAGCATGCGCGCCTTGAAGGACTGCGGCGACGAACGAAAGCCGTGCAGATAAAGAATCATCGGGGCAGCGCGTCGAGCAGTTTCTGGTGCACGCCGCCGAAACCGCCGTTGCTCATGACCAGCACATGATCGCCCGGCCGCGCGGCCGCGACCACCGCCCGCACCAGCAGGCCGATATCGTCGAAGGCGCTCGCCTTGTCGCCCAGCGGCGCGAGCGCCTCGCCCAGGTTCCAGCCGAGCGCATCCTTGCCGCTGCTGGCGCCGTAGCCGAAGACGAGGTCGGCATCGGCGAGGCTGCCGGGCAGCGCTTCCTTCATCGTGCCGAGCTTCATGGTGTTGGAGCGCGGCTCCAGCACCGCCAGGATGCGGGCGGCGCCGATCTTCTTGCGCAGGCCGCCGACGGTGGTGGCGATCGCGGTCGGATGGTGGGCGAAGTCGTCGTAGACGGTCACCCCGTTGACCACGCCGCGCACTTCCATGCGCCGCTTGACGCTGACGAACTTGCCGAGCGCCTCGATCGCGAGCGCCGGCGGCACGCCCACATGCCGGGCGGCGGCGATCGCGGCCAGCGCGTTGAGCCGGTTGTGCTCGCCGGTCAGCTCCCACTCGACCGTGCCCTGCACCTCGCCGTTGAAGCGCACGTCGAAGCTCCCGTCCTCATGCTCGGCCAGCGACCAGCCCTGGCCGTCGGCCGTGCCGAACCATTCCGACTCGCTCCAGCAACCGCGCGCCACCACGCGCCTGAGCGAGTCCTCGCGGCCGTTGACGATCAGGCGCCCCACCTGCGGCACGGTGCGCACGAGGTGATGGAACTGGGTTTCGATCGCGCCCAGGTCGGGGAAGATGTCGGCGTGGTCGTATTCCAGGTTGTTGAGGATCGCGGTCTTGCTGCGGTAGTGAACGAACTTGGAACGCTTGTCGAAGAAGGCGGTGTCGTACTCGTCGGCTTCGATGACGAAGAAACTGGAGTCGGCCTCGCGCCCCGACAGCCGGGCCGAGATGCCGAAGTTCATCGGCACGCCGCCGATCAGGAAGCCCGGGTGGTAGCCGGCGTCCTCGAGTATCCAGGCCAGCATCGAGGAAGTGGTGGTCTTGCCGTGGGTGCCCGCGACCGACAATACCCACTTGTTGCGCAGGATGTGCTCGCCTATCCATTGCGGGCCCGAGACATAGGGCAGGCCGCGGTTGAGGATTTCTTCCATCAGCGGATTGCCGCGCGAGACCACGTTGCCGATCACGAAAAGGTCGGGAGCGAGATCGACCTGCGCCGGGTCGAAACCCTCGATCAGCCGGATGCCCTGCGCTTCGAGCTGGGTGCTCATCGGCGGGTAGACGTTGGCGTCGCAGCCGGTGACCGTGTGGCCGGCTTCCTTGGCCAGTACCGCCAGGCCGCCCATGAAAGTGCCGCAGATGCCGAGGATATGGATATGCATAGGCAGAATGAAAATAAAAATCTGACTGAAACGGCCGGAGAAAGGTCCAAGGGAGTCCAGGGGGACGGTCCGAAGGGACGAGCGGAGGCTGACCGGCCGCCGGGGAAACCGAGATTCTACCCGACCCGCGCCGATCGTCCGTACAGAGTATCATCGACGCCATGAGCAATTTCACCAACAATCTGGATCAGTTGCGGGCGGAAATCGCCGCCTCCGCCGCGCGCATGATCGCCGAGGACGGCGCCGATTACGGTACCGCCAAGCGCAAGGCAGCCAGGCAGGTGCTCGGCAACACCCGGGTGCGCGGCGAGTACATGCCGGACAATGCGCAGATCGAAGAAGAGGTGCGCGCCTACAATGAACTGTTCTTCGGCGACACTCAGCCGGCGCGCCTGCTGCATCTGCGCCGCCTGGCGCTGCAGCTGATGGGAGAGCTCGGGCAGTTCAGCCCCTACCTGACCGGCGCGGTGCTCAACGGCACGGCGGGCGAGCATTCCGACATCCACCTCCAGCTCTTCGCCGACAGCGCCAAGGACGTGGAGATCTTTCTGATCAATAAGAACGTCGATTTCGAGGTATCGGAAAGCACCCATTTCAGGAAGCGCGACGAACCGGTGGAAGTCCTGAGCTTCCTCTGGAAGAACGAGGGGGTGCACCTGGCGCTGTATGAACTGGATGACTTGCGCGGCGCGCTCAAGGCCTCCGACGGCAGGCTGCTCCGCGCGGACGCCCGCGTACTGCAGGAATTGATCGACGACAGCGAGGACGCATGAAGGGGAAGATTGCCGTTTTTGCAGCGGTCGCGCTGCTGTTCGCCGGGCTCGGCATCTGGCTGGGCCATCGGCAGACCGCGCCGGCACCGGCCGAGTCGTCGGCGGTACAGACCCTGCTGACCCAGACCCTGAACGACGCCAGCGGCCAGCCCCAGCCCTTGTCGCAATGGAAAGACCGGCCGCTGGTCGTCAACTTCTGGGCGACCTGGTGCGCGCCCTGCGTCGACGAGATGCCGGAGCTGTCGGCGCTGCAGCAGGAAGTCGGAGGCCGCGGCATCCAGATCCTCGGCATCGGCATCGATTCTCCGTCGAACATCGCCGAATTTGGAACCAAGTACAAAATCAGCTATCCGCTTTATGCAGGCGGCATGTCGGGCACGGAGCTGTCGCGGCGCTTCGGCAACCAGGCCGGCGGGCTGCCCTACACCGTATTGATCGACCGGCAGGGACAGGTAAAGAAGACCTATATCGGCCGCCTGAAGATGGACGAACTGAAAACCGACCTTGCCGCCCTGTAACAAGGCCGGAACATCTTTTGTCCTTGCCAGAAAGTATGATTCGGCGGCAAAATGCGCCATCCTCGTCAAACGGAGTTGCATCTCCATGGCAAAAAACATCCTCCTGCTCAACGGCCCCAACCTCAATCTGCTGGGAACCCGCGAGCCGGAAGTCTATGGAACGACCACTCTGGCCGATGTGGAGAAGGCGGCGGCCGCGCAGGCCGCCGAAGCCGGCGCCCGCCTGACCGCTTTCCAGAGCAATCATGAAGGCGCGCTGATCGACCGCATCCACGCCGCCCGATCCGAGGCGGTGGACGCGATCATCATCAACCCGGGCGGGCTCACGCATACCAGCGTCGCGCTGCGCGATGCGCTGACGGGCGTGGCGATCCGCTTCATCGAAGTGCATATCTCCAATATCCATCAGCGCGAGCCATTCCGCCATCACTCCTATCTGTCGGCCGCGGCAGTCGGAGTCGTCTGCGGCCTGGGCGTGGACGGGTATCGGCTGGCCATCGATTTCGCGCTGAACCGGCTCTAATTTTCGTCAACTCGCCACCTACGCTTATAATCGCGTGGCGACTCACGGCAGTATCAATCTAATAAGACTGAAGGATTTCATATGGATCTACGAAAACTGAAGACGCTGATCGACCTCGTGGCCGAATCAGACATCGCCGAACTGGAAGTGACCGAAGGCGAAAGCAAAGTCCGTATCGTCAAATCCTCGAGCGCCCCGCAGAACCAGCTCGTCATGCTGCCGCAGCAGCAGATGCCGCAAACCACCGTGGCCGCCGCGCCCGCTTCCGCACCGGCGGCAGCCCCCGCGGCGCCCGCCGCCCCGGCCGAGCCGCAGGGCCATGTGGTGAAGTCGCCGATGGTCGGCACCTTCTACCGCGCCTCCGCGCCGGGCAACCCCGCCTTCGTCGAAGTCGGCTCCACCGTCAAGCAGGGCGACACCCTGTGCATCATCGAAGCGATGAAGCTGCTCAACGAGATCGATGCCGATGCCGCCGGCGTGATCAAGGAAATCCTGGTGGAGAACGGCCAGCCAGTCGAATTCGGCCAACCGCTGTTTGTGATCGGCTAGGACCGGGCCGCCGGCGGTGCCGGCGCTCCCCTTCTATATATATAGCCCGTCCTGCTCCAACCGTCGCACACAGCATCACACCCAAACATGTTCGAAAAAATCCTGATCGCCAATCGTGGCGAAATCGCGCTTCGCATCCAGCGCGCCTGTCGCGAAATGGGCATTAAGACCGTCGTCGTCCATTCGGAAGCCGACCGCGAAGCCAAATACGTCAAGCTGGCCGACGAGTCGGTCTGCATCGGCCCCGCGCCCTCCGCGCAGAGCTACCTGAACATGCCGGCAATCATCAGCGCCGCCGAAGTCACCGACGCCGAAGCGATCCACCCCGGCTACGGCTTCCTGTCGGAGAACGCCGACTTCGCCGAGCGCGTCGAAAAATCCGGCTTCGTCTTCATCGGCCCTCGCCCCGACTCGATCCGCATGATGGGCGACAAGGTCTCGGCCAAGCAGGCGATGATCAAGGCCGGCGTGCCCTGCGTGCCCGGTTCCGACGGCGCGCTGCCGGAAGACCCGAAGGAAATCATCCGCATCGCCCGCAAGATCGGCTACCCGGTCATCATCAAGGCTGCCGGCGGCGGCGGCGGGCGCGGCATGCGCGTGGTCCATACCGAGGCCGCGCTGCTCAACGCCGTGACCATGACCAAGACCGAGGCGGGCGCCGCCTTCGGCAACCCCGAGGTCTACATGGAGAAGTACCTGGAGAATCCGCGCCACGTGGAGATCCAGGTGCTGGCGGACGAATTCAAGAACGCGATCTGGCTCGGCGAGCGCGACTGCTCGATGCAACGCCGCCACCAGAAAGTGATCGAAGAAGCACCGGCGCCCGGCATTCCCCGCAAGCTGATCGAGCGCATCGGCGACCGCTGCGCCGAAGCCTGCCGCAAGATCGGCTACCGCGGCGCGGGCACCTTTGAATTCCTCTATGAAAACGGCGAGTTCTACTTCATCGAGATGAACACGCGTATCCAGGTCGAGCACCCGGTGACCGAGATGATCACCGGCGTCGACCTCGTGCAGGAACAGATCCGCGTCGCCGCCGGCGAGAAGCTGCGCTTCCGCCAGCGCGACATCGAGCTGTCCGGCCACGCGATCGAGTGCCGGATCAACGCCGAGGACCCGTTCAAGTTCACGCCCTCCCCCGGCCGCATCACCGCCTGGCATCCGCCCGGCGGTCCCGGCATCCGCGTCGACTCGCATGCCTATACCGGCTACTTCGTGCCGCCCACCTACGACTCCATGGTCGGCAAGGTGATCGCCTACGGCGCGACCCGCGACCAGGCCATCAAGCGCATGCAGATCGCGCTGTCGGAGATGGTGGTGGAAGGCATCCTCACCAACATCCCGCTGCATCGCGAACTGATGATCGACGCGCGCTTCATCGAGGGCGGCACCAACATCCACTACCTGGAGCAGAAGCTGGCGAACAAGCCGGACCTGCCGAAGGACAGCGGCAACGTGAAGAAGTAATCATGAGCTGGACTGAAATCGTCATCGAAGTCGCCCGCGAGCAGGCGGAAGCCCTGTCCGATGCGCTGATGGAAGCGGGCGCGCTGTCGGTGTCGGTGGAAGACGCGGACGAAGGCACGGAAGCCGAGCGTCCGCTGTTCGGCGAGCCCGGCATGGAGCCGACCGAGGCCGCATGGGATCGCAGCCGCGTGGTGGCGCTGGCCGAGGCCGACGCCGCGCACGGCGGGATCGTCGCCGCCGCGGCGCAGGCCGCCGGCATTCCGGATGTCCCGGCGTTCACGCTGCGCGAAGTCACCGAGCAGGACTGGGTGCGCGTGACGCAGTCGCAGTTCGAACCCATCCATATCGGGCGCCGCATCTGGGTCGTCCCCAGCTGGCACGAAGCGCCCGATCCCGATGCCCTCGTGCTGGAGCTGGACCCGGGCCTTGCCTTCGGCACCGGCAGCCATCCGACCACCCGGCTGTGCATGGAGTGGCTGGAGGAGCACGCGCCGGCCGGCGCCACCGTGCTCGACTACGGCTGCGGTTCGGGCATCCTCGCGATGGTCGCGGAAAAGCTCGGCGCCGGCACGGTATGCGGCGTCGACATCGATCCGCAGGCCATCGAATCGGCACGCTACAACGCCGAGCGCAACCGCTGCCGCATCGACTACTACCTGCCGGAAGACTTCGCCCAGGCGAAGCAGTCGGCGCGCTTCGACGTGGTGGTCGCCAACATCCTGTCCAACCCGCTCAAGCTGATGGCACCCATGCTGTCTTCGCGCGTCGCGCCCGGCGGCCGGCTCGTCCTGTCGGGCGTCCTCGCACGGCAGGCGGGTGAAGTGATCGCTGCCTATGCGCCCTTTCTGCCGCTCTCGGTCTGGGCGGAGCACGAGGGCTGGGTCGCCCTGTCCGGCACCGCCGGCCTCGACGACAGCCGGTAAGCTGCCATGGCGCTCGCAACCCAGTGTCCGCATTGCCAGACGACATTCCGGGTCGCGCACGATCAATTGAAGCTGCGTGCCGGACTGGTCCGCTGCGGCGCCTGCAAGCAGATCTTCAACGGCATTGAAAACCTGATCCGCCTGGACGACAACGGCCAGGCGGAACCCGTCCCGGCGCCGGCCTCGGCCCCGCCATCCTCGTCGCCCGCGCCATCGGCCGCGGCAACCGTTGCGCCGCCCGCTCCCGCGACTGAAACCGATCTGGCTTCGCTGCTCAACGGCAGTCCGGCTGCGACGCGCGCCGATGCCGCTGCCGGCGACGCGCCAGCAGCGCAGCCCGAGAACCCGATGCTCCGCATGACCCTGCTCGACTTCGCCCACGTGCCGCAGAAGCCGTCGGCCGCCGGTTCAGCAGAGGAAACGAAGGACGCGGCGGCACCCGACGTCCCGCCCGCCCCGCCGGCAACGGAGGAAGACCCGGTTGAGCAGGCGATCAACGACCTGCAGAGCAAACCCTGGCGCGCCAGCGCCGAGAGCGAGCCGGCGCAGGAGGCGGATCCGCTCGACCAGGCCGACGCCGCCGGGTATGAAGAGCCGGACTTCGTGCGCCAGGCGCGCCAGCGTCACCGGCTCTCCCGCATGGCGCACAGCGCGATGAGCATCGGCAGCGGCCTGCTGGTCCTGGCGCTGCTGCTGCAGACCGCAGTCGCATTCCGCGATCAGCTGGCGGCGCGCTTCCCGTCCACCCGCCCCGCGCTCGAAAGCGCATGCGGGCTGTTCGGCTGCCAGGTCGGCCTGCCGGCCCGCATCGACGTCGTCTCCATCGAATCAAGCGAACTGCAGACGCAGGGAACGGACAGCAACCGCTTCGTGCTGAGCGTGCTGTTGCGCAACCAGGGCAGCACCGTCGAAGCCTGGCCGTATATCGAGCTGACGCTCAACGACGTCAATGAAAAGCCGCTGGTGCGCCGCGTCTTCGTCCCGCGCGACTACCTGCCCGCAGGCCTCGATCCGCTCGCCGGCTTCGCCGCGCGCAGCGAGCAGTCGGTCAGGATCCATTTCGAGCTGTCCCAGGTGCAGGCCTCCGGCTACCGGGTCTATGTCTTCTATCCCTGAACTCGGCGTTCCACGCCTTTCTCCACCCATACCAAAACCATGACATCCCTTATCTGCGGTTCGCTCGCCTACGATTCGATCATGCTGTTCCAGGGCCGCTTCTCCGACGCGCTGCTGGCCGATCAGCTGCACAAGATCAATGTCTCCTTCCTGGTGCCCGAGATGCGGCGCGACTTCGGCGGCTGCGCCGGCAACATCGCGTACAACCTCAGGCTGCTCGAGGGCGATCCGCTGATCATGGCCACCGTCGGCCAGGATGCCCAGCCCTACCTCGACCGGCTCGACGCGCTCGGGATTTCGCGCCGCTGCGTGCGCGGCATCGATGCGGCCTTCACCGCGCAGGCCTTCATCACCACCGACGCGGGGGGCAATCAGATCACCGCTTTCCACCCCGGCGCGATGTCCTTCTCGCATGTGAACAAGGTCGCTTCGGCCGGCGCGGTGAAGAACGCCATCATCGCGCCCGACGGCCGCGACGGCATGCTGCAGCATGCGGAGGAATGCGCATCGCTCGGCATCCCCTTCATCTTCGACCCGGGCCAGGGTTTGCCGATGTTCAATGGCGCCGAGCTGGAGCGCTTCATTGAACTGGCGACATGGGTGGCGGTCAATGATTACGAGGCCGAACTGTTGATGGAGCGAACCGGGCTCACGCTGGAGCAGATCGCGCAGCGAACCACTGCGCTGATCGTCACCCTCGGCGAGCAAGGCGCGCACATCCATACCGGCGGCGAGCGCATCGAGATCCCCTGCGTGCAGGTGGACAAGCCGGTTGACCCGACGGGCTGCGGCGATGCCTTCCGCGCCGGCCTGCTCTACGGCCTGAGCAACGGCATGGACTGGCTGACCACCGGACGACTGGCGAGCCTGATGGGCGCCATCAAGATCAGTCATCAGGGCGGGCAGAATCACAGCCTGACCCGTGCCGACATCGAAGAACGCTTCCACGCGGCCTTCGGCTATCGCTTCTGATGCCGGGCACGCGGCGGAGCTAGTCAAGGAGGGAACCGGATGAAAAGCAGGATCGCAAGCATGCTGGCCTGTGCCGTACTGCTTGGCGCCTGTGCCTCGCGCGAGGCGCCGGTCACTTCATCCACCCAGGGAACGACGCTGGTGCAGACCGGCCAGGTGACCGAGGTGCGGGACGTGGTGCGCCAGGGCGGGCGCGGCTCCGGCATCGGCTCCTTCCTCGGCGCGATCCTCGGCGGCGTCGCCGGCAGCAATATCGGCAGCGGCACAGGCAGCACGGTGGCCAGCATCGGCGGCGCCGTGGCCGGCAGCATGGCCGGGCAGCGGGCGGAGGAATCCTCGATCAGAAGCGGCAGCACCGCCGTCACGGTGCGCCTGGAGAGTGGCGAAGTGCGCAGCTTCCAGCTCGAGCCCGGCGAGAACTACCGGGTCGGCGACGTCGTCCGCGTCACCACCGCCAACGGCATCTCCCGTCTCAGCCCCGCCCATACCATCAGCCGCTGAGCAGGCGCCCCTCGGCGTCCGCGACGGAAAGCGGCGCGGCTACCCGCACCACCTTGCGCTTGCTGGTCTGCCCATGCAGCAGCGTCACGGCACTCTTCGGAACACTCAGCCTGTCGGCAAGAAATCGCAGCAGCGCCTCATTGGCCCTGCCCTCGATCGGCTGCGCCTGCAGCCGGATCCTGAGGGCATCGTCATGCACGCCGCAGATTTCGTTCTGCCTCGCGTTCGGCGCCAGCTGCACCGCGATCCGCAGACCGCCATCCGCGGCACTGCACCAGCTCATGCCAGCGACATGATCAGCGAGGTCACCACCATGAGCGCAATGCGCAGCAGGATCAGGGCAACCAGCGGCGACAGGTCGATGCCGCCGATCAGCGGCACGACTTTACGCAGCGGCCGCAGCAGCGGGTCGTTGAGCGCGCGGATGAAAGGCGCCAGCGGCGCATGCGGATTCACCCAGCTGAAGATGGCTTCGATGATGAGCAGGCCCATGAAGCCGTAGAACACCCACTCGAAGAATCGGATCAGGGACATGAGGACCAGCAGCTCGACCGAGAAGCCGATGAACAGCGCAAGCTGAATGCCGACCGCGAGCAGGATGACCAGGAAGGCAGCGATCAGGCTGGCCCAGTCATACCCGCCGACTCCCGGCAGCAGCCGACGCAGCGGTCGCACCAGCCAGTCGGTCAGCTGAAAGATGAACTGGCCGAGGGCCGACGGCGGACGCACGCGCACGACCTGCATCCAGAAGCGCAGCAGCAGCACGCCTCCCAGAATGGCCGCAACGGTGTCGACTACCAACGTAAGTATGCTGTTCAGCACGTTTCCGATCTCCCAAAGAAAAAGCCCGTTGTGCAGCACGGGGCCACGCAACGGGCATTTTGCCTGAACTTAATCAGGCGCGTGAGCAAGCTCGCCGATTACGGACGGGTGCCGGTCGGGAACGGCCAGGCCGCTGCCGGGTTCAGCACGGTCTTCGCTGCGGGAGCAGCTGCGGGCTTTGCTGCCGGCTTGGCAGCTGCCTTCTTCGGAGCGGCAGCCTTCTTCGGCGCTGCGGCTTTCTTGGCTACCGGCTTGGCGGCGGCCTTCTTCGCTGCAGGCTTCTTGGCGGCGGCGGCTTTCTTCGCTACCGGCTTCTTGGCAGCTGCGGCCTTCTTCGCTGCCGGCTTCTTGGCGGCTGCGGCCTTCTTCGCTACCGGCTTCTTCGCTGCGACCTTCTTGGCGGCGACCTTCTTCGCTGCCGGCTTCTTGGCGGCTACGGCCTTCTTCGCTACCGGCTTCTTCGCTGCGACCTTCTTCGCTGCCGGCTTCTTGGCGGCTGCGGCCTTCTTCGCTACCGGCTTCTTGGCGGCTGCGGCCTTCTTCGCTACCGGCTTCTTGGCAGCTGCGGCCTTCTTCGCTACCGGCTTCTTGGCGGCTGCGACCTTCTTCGCGGCCGGCTTCTTCGCTGCGGCTGCCTTCTTCGCGGCAGGCTTCTTAGCAGCTGCTTTCTTTGCTGTTGCCATTTGTTTCTCCTTCACGTGATGAGAAAGTTCAAATTACGAGGTTGGGAAACCCGCACGTCCCATCGCGATGAGCCGTCCGGATTATTCATCGGCACAAGCAAGCTTCTGCTTGCGACAATGAATTCGGCACCAGCTGAACTGCTGCATCACCTCTTCATGCAGCACTTCAGCCTCATTTGGCTGCGTCACTCTTCGTCAGTCCGCCGCTGCACCACGGTGGCGCTGGAGGACTGGCCGCGCGCTCAGTTCGCGCCGCGGTTCTCGCAGCCAAAAAAAACGCCGGCCACAATGCCGGCGTCGGAATACGCACCACGGAAAACCACCAGGTTTTCCAGAGCAAAAGCCGCCTTCCCCGACAGAGTCAGGGTCAGCGGCGAATACAGAGATGAGCGATACGTTCGTCTACTGTCCATCAGTTTGGTGTAAGCCCCTCGGGTTTACATGTCGACCCGGTTGCCGGTCTGCTGCCCCGGCCTGGTGTGTCTCTCGGGTCGACTGCTGTCTCCACTTGCTACGCTTTGCTTCGCACTGCAGGACGCTGTCTTTGCTTCTTATTCCCAGTTCAGCGCGCCGCCGGTCTGGTATTCGATCACACGCGTCTCGAAGAAGTTGCGCTCCTTCTTCAGATCGATCATCTCGCTCATCCAGGGGAAGGGATTCTCTTCCTGCGGGAACATCGGATCGAGACCGATCTGCTGTGCGCGGCGATTCGCTATGAATCGCAAGTACCCTTTGAACATTGGCGCATTCAAGCCGAGCACTCCACGCGGCATTGTATCCTCTGCGTAGCGATATTCCAACTCCACGGCCCGCAAAAACAACGATTTAATCTCTTCGCGGAAGTCGGCGGTCCACAGATGCGGATTCTCGAGCTTGATTGTGTTGATGAGGTCGATCCCGAAATTGCAGTGCATCGACTCATCGCGCAGGATGTATTGATACTGCTCAGCCGCGCCCATCATCTTGTTCTGACGGCCGAGCGCGAGGATCTGCGTGAAGCCCACGTAGAAGAACAGACCCTCCATCAGGCAGGCGAACACGATCAGCGAACGCAGCAGCGTCTGGTCGGCTTCGACGGTGCCGGTCTTGAACTCGGGGTTGGTCAGCACATCGATGAACGGGATCAGGAATTCATCCTTGTCGCGGATCGAGGCGACCTCGTGATAGGCGTTGAAGATCTCGCCCTCGTCGAGGCCGAGCGACTCCACGATGTACTGATAGGCATGCGTGTGGATCGCTTCTTCGAAGGCCTGGCGCAGCAGGTACTGGCGGCACTCGGGCGCGGTGATGTGGCGGTAGGTGCCGAGCACGATGTTGTTGGCGGCCAGCGAGTCGGCGGTCACGAAGAAGCCGAGGTTGCGCTTGATGATGCGGCGCTCGTCCTCGGTCAGGCCGTTCGGATTCTTCCAGAGCTCGATGTCGCGCTGCATGTTGATTTCCTGCGGCATCCAGTGATTCGCGCAGCCGGCCAGGTACTTGTCCCAGGCCCACTTGTACTTGAACGGGACCAGCTGGTTGACGTCGGTCTGGCCGTTGATGATGCGCTTGTCGGCGACATTGACGCGGCGGGTGTCGGCGCTGGCGACGCTGCCCTGCGAGACCAGCGCCGGGTTGAGCGCGGTATTGGTCAGCTGCGCATTCACTTGCGCCGGGGGCGTGGCCGGCTGCGGAACGGGCGCGGGCCGGGCGGCAGGAGCGACTTCGTCATCCCAACTAAGCATATTCAATCTTCCTTACAGGTATTTGTCATGTGACGGAGCATGCCGGCGCCTCGCGTTGCCGCGCGGCGCCGGCCCATCGGTTCATCTTACTGGCAGGCTTCGCATTCTTCAAAGCCGGGATCGCCGGGACGCAGCATGCAGGCCGGACCTGCGAGCTCGTCGGCCGGGACCGTCGCTGCCGGCGCGGCGGCGGCAGCCGCCGGTGCCATGTTGGCGGACACCGCGTTGAGCGCGCCGGCCTTGGTGGTCGACTTCTCCGCATGGGTCGCGCCGATGGTGCGCAGGTAGTAGGTGGTCTTCAGACCGCGCAGCCATGCCAGCTTGTAGGTCTCGTCGAGCTTCTTGCCCGAGGCGCCCGCCATATAAATATTGAGCGACTGCGCCTGGTCGATCCACTTCTGGCGGCGGGAGGCGGCCTCCACCAGCCACTTGGGGTCGACCTCGAAGGCGGTGGCGTAGATCTCGCGCAGGTCCTGCGGGATGCGGTCGATCTTGGCCAGGCTGCCGTCGAAGTACTTCAGGTCGGCGACCATCACCTCGTCCCACAGTCCGCGCGCCTTGAGGTCGCGTACGAGGTACTCGTTAATCTCCGTAAACTCGCCCGACAGGTTCGACTTCACATACAGGTTCTGATAGGTCGGCTCGATGCAGGCGGAGACGTCGATGATGTTGGAGATCGTCGCGGTCGGCGCGATCGCCACGCAGTTCGAGTTGCGCATGCCGTGCTCTTTGATGCGTGCGCGCAGGGCGCTCCAGTCCATCGACTCCGAGGTGTCGACCTCGAGATAGCCGCCGCGTTCCTCGGCCAGCAGCCTGAGCGAGTCCTGGGGCAGGATGCCGCGGTCCCACAGGGAGCCCGGGTAGGAGCTGTAGCGGCCGCGCTCTTCTGCCAGCTCGGTCGAGGCCCAGTAGGCGTAGTAGCAGACGGCTTCCATCGAACGGTCGGCGAACTCCACCGCGTCCATCGATGCGTACGGCACCCGCATCATGTGCAGGCAGTCCTGGAAGCCCATGATGCCCATGCCGACCGGACGATGGCGCAGGTTGGAATCGCGCGCCTTCTTCACCGCGTAGTAGTTGATGTCGATCACGTTGTCGAGCATGCGCATCGCGGTGCGGATGGTCTTCTGCAGCTTGGCATGGTCGAGTTTGCCGTCCTTCATGTGCGCCGGCAGGTTGACCGAACCCAGGTTGCAGACCGCGATCTCCGAGTCGTTGGTGTTGAGCGTGATCTCGGTGCACAGGTTGGAGCTGTGGACGACGCCGACGTGCTGCTGCGGGGAACGGATGTTGCACGGATCCTTGAAGGTGATCCAGGGATGGCCGGTCTCGAACAGCATCGACAGCATCTTGCGCCACAGGTCGAGCGCCTGCACCTTCTTGAACAGCTTGAGCTCGCCGCGGGCGGCCTTGGCTTCATAGCCGGTATAGGCTTCCTCGAAGGCGCGGCCGAACTTGTCGTGCAGGTCGGGCACGTCGGACGGCGAGAACAGGGTCCACTCGCCCTTTTCCATCACGCGCTTCATGAACAGGTCGGGAATCCAGTTCGCGGTGTTCATGTCGTGGGTGCGGCGGCGGTCGTCGCCGGTGTTCTTGCGCAGGTCGAGGAATTCCTCGATGTCCATGTGCCAGGTTTCCAGGTAGGCACAGACGGCGCCCTTGCGCTTGCCGCCCTGGTTGACCGCGACGGCGGTGTCGTTGACCACCTTCAGGAACGGGACCACGCCCTGCGACTTGCCGTTGGTGCCCTTGATGTGGGCGCCGAGCGCGCGCACCGGGGTCCAGTCGTTGCCGAGGCCGCCGGCGAACTTGGCCAGCAGCGCGTTTTCCTTGATCGCTTCGTAGATGCCTTCCAGGTCGTCGGAGACCGTGGTCAGGTAGCAGGACGACAGCTGCGAGCGCTGGGTGCCGGAGTTGAACAACGTCGGCGTCGAGCTCATGAAGTCGAACGAGGACAGCAGGTCGTAGAACTCGATGGCGCGGGCTTCGCGGTTGATCTCGTTGAGTGCCAGGCCCATCGCCACGCGCATGTAGAAGGCCTGGGGCATCTCGATGCGGGTGCCCTGGATGTGCAGGAAGTAGCGGTCGTACAGGGTCTGCAGGCCGAGGTAGCCGAACTGCAGGTCGCGCTCGGGCTTGAGCGCCTCGGCCAGCTTATTCAGGTCGAACTGGGCGAGCTTGGGATCGAGCAGGTCGGCGTCGATGCCCTTTTTGATGAATTTCGGGAAGTACTCTATATAGTGTGCGGCGGCGTCGGCCTGGGCGACTTCCTGGCCGAACACTTCCTTGCGGACGGTATGCATCAGCAGGCGCGCGGTGACCTTGCTGTACGCAGGGTCCTTTTCCATCAGTGCGCGGGCGGCCAGGATCACCGACTTGTGCAGTTCCTCGACCGGCACGCCGTCGTACAGGTTCTTGACGCTCTCGGCCAGGATCGCTTCGGCATCGACATGCTTTTCCAGGCCGGTGCAGGCGGCCTTGATCAGCGCGCGCACTTCATTGATGTCGAGCGGACGGCTGCGGCCATCTTCCACCACGTGCAGCTGCGGCGCATCGGAGGGGCTGGCGGCCTGCTGCTGCGCGCGCTCTTCCATGCGCTTGGCGCGGTACAGCACGTAGGCGCGGGCGACATCGTGTTCGCCGGAACGCATCAGCGCCAGCTCGACCTGGTCCTGCACGTCTTCGATGTGGAAAGTGCCGCCTGCGGGCTGGCGGCGCACCAGCGCGGTCACGACGCCGGCGGTGAGCTGCTCGACGAGTTCGCGCACGCGTGCCGACGCCGCGCCCTGCCCGCCGTTGACGGCGAGGAAAGCCTTGGTCATGGCGATCGAAATCTTCGACGGCTCGAAGCCGACGACCGCGCCGTTGCGGCGGATGATCTTGTAGTCGCCGAGGCTGACGTTGAGGTTCGCGGTGCTGCCGGCCGAAGCGATGTCAGCCTGGGGAGGGACCAGCCCTGCGGTGTTGTTGATGGAAAGTTCTTGCGTTGAGTGCATCTCGCCTCCTGATGTATCTCGACAGCGTGCGCTGCAGATGGTTATTGATTGGAACGGCGGCCGCCGCCAGCGTTCATGACGATCATGCAAATCCGCCCCCGCGGCGAGTGCCGCATGAAATGGATTGCGAAAGGGAGAGCTGTTCATGCTCGCCCACTGCGTCTCTGATCGAGGCGCTTCTGAACAGCCCATTTTCGGGGATCGCTGTACCACTATATATAGTGGTACGGGTCACGATTGGGACTAATTCTAGTGCCCGATGAGCAGTCACGCAATATCTTTTTTTATCGCCCCGGGGACGCGGAAAGGCGTTTTGCGGGTTGACTTTTTCCCGCGTTCAGGAAGGAAAATCGAGCGGCTCGGCGCCGTCTTTGCGAATCAAGGACTTGCGATAACGGGCCCAGTCGAAGTGCGGACCGGGGTCGGTCTTGCGGCCGGGGGCGATGTGTTCATGCCCTGTGACTGCAGTCAGGGGGTAGCGCTCGAGGAGCGCCGCGGTGAGATCGGCCAGCGCGGCATACTGCGCGTCCTCGAAGGCTTCGAAGTCGGTGCCTTCGAGCTCGATGCCGATCGAGAAGTCATTGCAGCGTTCGCGTCCGCGGAAGCTGGACAATCCCGCATGCCAGGCGCGGTTGCCGGCCGCGACGAACTGCATGACCTCGCCGTCGCGACGGATGAGGAAGTGGGCGGAGACGCGCAGCGTGCGCAGCTGGTCGAAATACGGATGCGCGTCGCAGTCGAGGCAGTTCAGGAACAGGTCGCCCACATACGATCCGCCGAACTGGCCGGGCGGCAGGCTGATGTTGTGGATGACCAGCAGGTCGATCGCGGTGCCTTCGGCGCGCGCATCGAAGTTGGGCGAGTCGAGACGGGTGACGCCGTCGGCCCAGCCGTCCGCGCCGATCGCAAATCGTTTCATCATTCCGGTTCGTGTATGGACAGACGCTGCATCCGGTAGCGCAGCTGGCGGAAGCTGATGCCGAGCAGTTCGGCGGCCTGGGTCCGGTTGAAGCGGGTGCGCGCGAGCGCGCGCAGTATGATCTCGCGCTCGACCTGATCGAGATGATCCGGCAGGGAAGCCGGCAGCTCGGCGTCGGCCGGCGCCGCCGATGACTGCGCGACGGCCGGTTCGGCAGTCGCCGGTGCCGCCGCCGTGCCCGGGGCGGTGGCAGCGGCCGCGGCGATGGCGGCGGGCGCAGGTGTGGGCGCGGGCGACGGCGTGGACGCGGCCGGAACGAATGCGGCCTTCAGCGCCAGGTCCGCCGGTTCGATGATGCCGTCGTTGGCGAATGCGAGCGCGCGTTCGAGGATGTTTTCGAGTTCGCGCACGTTGCCGGGGAAGGCATAGCCGCACAGGGCATCGAGCGCCGCCGCCGACAGCCGCGCCGTCTGGCCGGCCGGCGACAGGCGCGCGAGCAGCGTCTCGGCCAGCAGCGCGACGTCTTCCCGCCGCTCGCGCAGCGGCGGCAGGCGCAGCTCGATCACGTTGAGGCGGTAATAGAGGTCTTGCCGGAAACGCCCCTGCTCGACGCATTGCGCCAGGTCCTGGTGGGTGGCGCTGACGATGCGCACGTCCACCGGCTCCTCGACGGTGGCGCCGACCTTGCGCACCCGGCGTTCCTGTATGGCGCGCAACAGCTTGACCTGCATGGGCAGCGGCAGGTCGGCGACCTCGTCGAGCATCAGGGTGCCGCCGTTGGCCGCCTGGAAGAACCCGTCGCGGTCGTCGGCCGCGCCGGTGAAAGCGCCCTTGCGATAGCCGAAGAATTCCGCCTCCATCAGCGCCTCGGGAATCGCGCCGCAGTTGACGGCAACAAAGGGCTTGTCCGCGCGCGCGCTGTGGGCATGAATGTCGCGCGCGGCCAGCTCCTTGCCGCTGCCGGACTCGCCCGTGATGGCGACCGGCGCCATGCTGCGTGCCAGCCGCTGGATCTGCGCGCGCAGATCGCGCATGACCGCCGATTCGCCGATCAGGCGCGACGCCGGCGCGCGCTCGGTCCTCGCGTCGGCGACGGCGCCGGGCTGCATGCGCAGCGCCGACTGCACCAGCAGCCGCAGCTGGTCGAGGCCGACCGGCTTGGACAGATAGTCGAAGGCGCCGGCCTTGAGCGCGGCCACCGCATTGTCGGTGCTGCCGAAGGCGGTGATGACGGCGATCGGGGTGCAGTGCGCGCCGCTGACTTCGCGCACGAGCTCGATGCCGGAGCCGTCGGGCAGGCGCATGTCGGTCAGGACCAGCGCGTAGTCGTGCCGGCCGAGAAGATGGCGCGCGGTGTCGAGGCATTCGGCGGCGTCGACGTCCAGGCCCATGCGCACCAGCGTGATTTCGAGCAGTTCGCGCAGGTCGGCTTCGTCGTCGACAACCAGGATACGGGGAGCAGGCATGATGACAGTTCTTTGATCAGGCGCCGGCGCCGGAGGCGCCGAAGGTAATGACGAAACGGCCGCCCGGCTGGATATCGCCGCCCGCCCGGTACTCGTAGTCGAGCATCGCGCCGTTATTCAGGCACAACTCGCGGGCGACGTAGAGGCCGAGTCCGGTGCCGCGGCTGGACGTGGTGTAGAAGGGCTCGAACAGATGCGCCCGCACTTCCGGCGAGATGGGCGAGCCGTCGTCCTGCACATGCAGTTCCAGCCGGCCCGGCTGCGGCGCCAGCGCGTGCACCCGGATGCTGCCCGGGCGCTGGCTGGCATAGCGCAGCGCATTGGTGAGCAGGTTGACCAGCACCTCGCGCAGATGCATCGGATCGAAGCGCACCTGATAGGCGTGCATCGGCCCGAGATGAATGCGCTGGGGATCGAGCTTGTGGACTTCGCGGAATTCCGCGAGCAGGTCGGGCAGCCAGCCCGCCAGCATGATCGGTTCGCCGTGCGCCTGCGCCTTGCGCGACAGCTTCAGGATATCCTCGATCATCCGGTTCAGCCGGTCGGCATTGTCGGAGACGATGCGCAGCAGGCGCGCCTGCGGCCCGGCGACGATGTCCTCGGCCAGCAGCGAGGTCGCGTGGGAAATCGCCGACAGCGGATTGCGCACTTCATGCGCGATGCTGGCGGTGAGGCGCCCCATCGAGGCCAGCTTCAGCTGCTGCGCCCGGTTCTCGATCTCGCTGACGTCCTGCAGGAAGACGACGGTGCGGCGGTCGGCAAGCCCGGGGGTCTGGACGTTGACGAAGCGCAGCTTCAGATGCTGGACATACTGCCGCAGGCTGGCGGCGCTCTGCGCGCCCTCGTCCGGCTTGATGTGTATATAGAAGGGTCCCTGCGTGCCGCCGCCGAGTTCGGCCGGCACGCGCCAGGCGTCGAAGGCCTGGGCGATCGGCGCCAGCGCCGGCGACGCATGCAACGCGGGCCGCGCCGAGCGGTCGCCGAGCGGCAGCCCGAGCATGCGCTCGGCCGCCGGATTGCCGGCCACCACGCGGCCCTCGGCATTCACCACCAGCACGCCGTCGTCCATGTCGGCGATCACGAGCTGGTTGACCGCTTCCTGCAGGTGCAGGTCCTGGCCGCGCCGGGCCGCCAGGTCTTCCTCTCTGATCAGGCGCGCGGCCAGCCGGTTGATCAGGAAGATCGCGGCAAAGAACGCCGCGCCGTAGAGGCCGGCCTGCGAGGGAGATACTTCGGCCGCGCCCTGCAGCAGCTGCCATCCGCTCTCGAACAGCAGCAGCAGGGTCACGAGCGAGACGAAGAACAGCGCCAGCACCAGCGGCGCGAGGATCGCCGCGCCCGCCAGCGGGAACAGGTACAGGATGGCCAGGCCGCTGCGGGCGCCGCCGGCGGCGACGTAGAGCAGAGAAATGGCAACCAGGTCGACCACGATCTGGGACAGCAGCTGCCACATGAAATGACGGCGCCGGTAGGCACACGCCGCGGCGAAGCCGATCGCCAGGGCCAGGTAGCCGAGGCAGGTTTCCCAGCCGGGCACGGCCAGCGCGGTGCGGGCGTCCTTGATCTGGTTGAACGCGACATAGGCCAGCAGCACGACGGCGATCACGATGCGGGTGACGCAGAAGGTCTGCAGCGTGCGCCAGAAGGTCTCGCGGGTATCGCTGTTGAGGGGAATGTCGGTGCGCGCGGGCGGCATGTCTGACGTGGCGGGAGGGGGAAGAACCGGCCCCGCTCCGGCGCCGGCGGAGCTAGCGGGGTTCATGCCGCAGCCGGTGCTGTTCGGAACAGTAGACCTTGCCGGATGCCGAATTCACCGCCTCCGACTCGGGAAAATGCGCGCCGCAGAGCGCGCACTGCAGCATCGGCTCACCCTGCGCCGGCCGGCGCGCCTGCCGATCCGGACCCGGACCGCGGGCGCGCAGCCGGCTCAGCCAGAACAGCACCGCCACCACCAGCAGCGCGATGAGCAGGTATTTCATGCCAGGCTCCGGTGCAGCACGACTTCCAGCACGAACCGGCTGCCGACATAGGCCAGCAACAGGGTGGCGAAACCGGTGAGCGTGAAACGCAGCGCGGTCTTGCCGCGCCAGCCGCGCCACAGTCGCCCGGCGAGCAGCGCGCCGAACAGCAGCCAGGACAGCATGGTGAACGCATTCTTGTGGTCCAGCTTGAACGGCGTGCCGAACAGCTGCTCCGAAAAGCCGATGCCGGAGACCACGGTCAGCGTCAGCAGGCCGAAGCCGAAGCCGATCAGGCGGAACAGCAGTTTTTCCATCGTCAGCAGCGCCGGCAGGCGGTCGATGGCCAGCGCGAGCCAGTCGCGGCGGCCTGCCTCGGCCGGCGCGTGCAGCCGCGACTCCTGCAGCGCCATCAGCACCGCGTGGAAGGCGGCGATGGTCAGCGTGCTGTAGGCGAGGATGGCGATCGCGACATGCCAGGGGAACAGCGAGGACTTGCCCTCGAGCGGCACGAGCGCGCCGGGGAACGCCGCCGGCAGGATCACTGCGAGCGCGGCGCATGGCAGCACCAGCACGCGCAGCCCGTCGAGCGAGAGATTGCGGTTTTCCAGCCAGTAGGCCGCGACCGAGATCCAGAGCGTGGCCGACAGCACCATCGCGAAGCCGATGCGCAGCGCGCCCGGCTGCACCATGTCGGCCCAGAGGGCGCCGCCATGCAGCAGCCAGCCGAGCGCGGTGGCGGCGGAGATGGCCGCGCGCTGTCCGCTGGGCAGAAGGGCCGAACCGATGTAGAGCAGCGCCGCCAGAATGAAAAGAATTGTATGCATCGTCGATGCGTCAGGTAACCGGAGTTCGAGTTTACACCATGTACACCGGCCAACCCCATGCCGCCGGGGCGCCGCGTCTCATTCCGGTGACCGGCCCGAGGCGAGCTGATATTTGCGCAACTTGTCGTACAGGGTCTTGCGCGGAATGCCGAGCGCGTCGGCGCTGGCGGCGACATTGCCGCGCTGCGCGGCCAGCGCCTCGACGATCAGCATGCGCTCGTAGGCGTCCACGCGTTGCGGCAGGGAGGCCTCCTCCGCGCCGGCCGGCCGCGCCTGCTCCACGCCCAGCACCAGCCGGTCGGCGAAGTTGCGCAGCTCGCGCACGTTGCCCGGCCAGTCGCGCGCCTGCCAGGCGGCCATCTGCGCCGGGCTCCATTCCACCGGCGGCCGCTGATAACGCAGCGCGGCCGCCTGGATGAAATGGCCAAGCAGCAGCGGAATGTCTTCGCGGCGGTCCGCCAGGCGCGGCAGGTCGATGCCGACCACGCCGATGCGGTAATAGAGATCCTCGCGGAAGCTGCCCTGGGCAGACAGCGCCAGCAGATCGGCCTTGCTGGCGGCGATGACGCGGCAGTCGATCGGAATCGGCTGGTTGCTGCCGAGGCGTTCCAGCCTGCGTTCCTGCAGCACGCGCAGCAGCTTGACCTGGAGCGCCAGCGGCATGGACTCGATTTCATCGAGAAAGACCGTGCCGCCATTGGCATGTTCGAGCTTGCCGATGCGCCGCTTCTGGGCGCTGGTGAAAGCGCCCGCTTCATGACCGAAGATCTCGCTCTCGAACACCGACTCCGGCAGCGCGCCGCAGTTGATGGCGACGAACGGGCCGCGCCGGCCGCTCGCCGCATGCAGGTGGCGCGCCACCACTTCCTTGCCGGTACCGGTCTGGCCGTTGATCAGGACGTCCGCGCCGCTCGGGCCGACGGCGCGGATCAGCGCCCGCACCCGCTCGATGGCCGCAGAGTGGCCGATCAGCGGCGGCATGTCGGGATCGCTGCTCCAGGCGGCCTTGAGGCGGCGGTTCTCCAGCACCAGGCGGCGCATGTCCTGGGCCCGCCGGACGGCGTCGGTGAGGCCCTCCGCCGCGAACGGCTTCTCGATGAAATCGTAGGCCCCGGCGCGCATCGCCTGCACCGCCATGCCGACATCGCCGTGACCGGTGAGCAGGATCACCGGCAACTCCGGATCGCAGGCGCGCGCCTCCTGCAGCAGATCCAGCCCCGAACGGCCGGGCAGGCGCACGTCGCTCACCACCACGCCAGGAAATTCGGGCGTCAGCCAGGCTCGCGCCTCTTCCGCGCTCGCGCACGCCTGGACGCTGAAGCCCGCCAGCTCCAGCGTCTGGGCGGTGGCGATGCGGACGGCCTGCTCGTCTTCGACGAGCAGCGCCTGGTGGACGGATTCATTCAGCAAGGGCTTCTCCCTGTTTAACCTCTGACCGCAAAGGCAGGCGAAGAATGAACTCCGCCCCGCCCTGCTCCGTGTTGCGCGCCTCGAGCCGGCCGTTCATCGCCTGCACGATCGACGACGAAATCGCCAGCCCGAGCCCCAGACCCTTGCCCGATGGCTTGGTCGTGAAAAACGGCTCGAACAGATGCCGCGCCACCTGCTGCGCGATGCCGGCGCCGGAGTCGCGGATGCCGACCACCGCCTCGTCGCCCTCGCACCGCATGCGGACGCTGATGTGCCGGTGGTCGCGCTCCTCGACGGCATCGAGCGCGTTGCGCAGGAGATTGATCAGCACCTGTTCGACGCGGACGGGATCGCCGGGCACCAGCAGCCGGTCGGGAGCATCGATGTCCAGCGCCGGCGCGAGCCGCCGGATCTCGTTATCGAGCAGCATCACCGAGGTGCGCAGCGCGTGCACCAGGTCGACGCCCGCCACCACGTCGCTCTTGCGCGCAAATCCCTTGAGCTGCCCCACCAGCGCCCCCATGCGCGCGCTGGCGTCGGCGATATGGGACAGGTTCGCGCGCGCCTTGTCGGCATTGCCCCGCGCGAGAAAGGTCACCGCGTTGTCGGCAAAGGCGCGAATCGCCGCCAGCGGCTGGTTGAGTTCATGCGTGATGCCGGCCGCCATCTGGCCGAGCATCGCGAGCTTGCCGGCCTGGACCAGTTCGCCCTGGGTGGAGCGCAGCAGCCGCTCGGCCTCCTGCAGCTTGGCGTACTTGGCTTCCAGTTCGGAGGTGCGCTGCGCGATCTTCTGTTCCAGTTCGTCGGCGGCCCGCTGCAGGGCGCGGCGCGATTCGCTGCGCTCTTCCATCCGGCGCCGCCGCTGCAGCAGCGCCCACCAGGACAGCGCGGCCACGACCAGGAGCAGCGCGGCGGCGATGGTCGGCGCCAGCGCGGCGCGGGTCACCCGCCACGGCGACGGAAACTGCATCAGCTGCCAGCCGAGGCGGCCGACCGGCCGCGCCACCGGCTCCCCCGCATCTTCCGCCAGGGTGGCGATCGGCAGGATCTGCTGTCCCGCATACTGCATGGTGCCGACCAGACGCTGCTGGTCCGGGTCGTCGAGCGGACGCAGGCTGTGGTAGCGCCAGTCGGCGCGATTGCTGAGGAAGACCACCCCGCGCGCGTCGGCCAGGGCGATCGGCTCTTCGCTGCTGGCCCAGGTCTGCTCGAAATCGCCGAGCGCGATCTTGACCGCGATGACCCCGGCCGGCGTGCCTCCCTCCGGTTCGCCCCGGTACACCGGCTGCGAGATGAAATAGCCGGGCTCGCCGGTCGTGTTGCCGATGCCGTAGAAACGGCCGGCGGCGCCCGCCAGCGCATCCCGGAAGTAGGGACGGAAGGAGAAATTCTTTCCGACGAAGCTGTACGGCTGCTGCCAGTTGCTCGATGCGAGGGTGAGCCCGTTCTCATCCATCAGGTAGATGGCGCTGACCCGCGCCTGTCGCTGCACCGATTGCAGCGTCTGGTTGACCCGTCGGATGAGCGCCTCGTCCTGCGGCCGCTCCAGCACGCGCGCAAGATCGGGGTGGAAGGACAGCGCGAACGGCAGGCTCTCGAAGCGCTCCAGCACCGACTCCAGGTCGAGCGCGACGATCTGCAGCTGCCGTCCGGCGGCCGCGTGTATGTCCTGCCGCGCCCGCTGCGCCGCCACCAGGTAGACGCCGGCCACGAGTGCGATCGCCAGCGCGACGGCGGCCGCGCTCCATGCGGACTGTTTTCCGAATTTCATTCCCCTGCTTTTCCCCCTGTGCCCGGCCGCGCGCCGTGCGCAATATTACCCGCTGCGCATGGACTGCGGCGCGCCTGACGGCCGTTCGCCGGGCGCCATCGGGTAGAATGAAGCCATTCTCCGACGCGCCGTCCGTGCCGTCGCCCTCCGTTTCTTGACACTATTTCATCCCATGCTCGACAACCTGACCCAAAGACTGGCGAAAGTCGTCAAAACCATGCGCGGCGAAGCGCGCCTGACCGAATCCAATACCGCCGAAATGCTGCGCGAGGTGCGACTGGCGCTGCTGGAGGCGGACGTCGCCCTGCCCGCGGTGCGGGAGTTCATCGCCAAGGTGAAGGAAAAGGCGATGGGCGAGGAAGTGATCGGCTCCCTCACGCCCGGCCAGGCTCTGGTCGGCGTCGTGCAGCGCGAGCTGGCCGCGATCATGGGCGCGGACCTCGGCCCGGAAGCGACCCAGATCAATCTCGCCACCCAGCCGCCCGCGGTCATCCTGATGGCCGGCCTGCAGGGCGCCGGCAAGACGACCACCGTCGGCAAGCTGGCCAAGTACCTGAAGGAACAGAAGAAGAAAAAAGTGCTGACGGTCTCGGCCGACGTCTATCGCCCGGCGGCCATCCAGCAGCTGCAGACGGTGGCGTCCCAGGTCGGCGCCGATTTCTTCCCGTCCTCGGCCAGCGACAAGCCGGTCGACATCGCGCTCGCCGCGCTCGACCATGCGCGCCGCCACTACCATGACGTGCTGATCGTCGACACCGCCGGCCGCCTCGGCATCGACGAGGCGATGATGCAGGAGATCGCCGGCCTGCATGCCGCGCTCAAGCCGATCGAGACCCTGTTCGTGGTCGACGCCATGCTCGGCCAGGACGCGATCAACACCGCCAAGGCGTTCAACGACGCGCTGCCGCTCACCGGCGTGGTGCTCACCAAGCTCGACGGCGATGCCCGGGGCGGTGCAGCGCTGTCGGTGCGCCACGTGACCGGCAAGCCGGTCAAGTTCGCCGGCGTGGCCGAAAAGCTGGACGGCCTGGAGCCCTTCGATCCCAACCGCATGGCCAACCGCATCCTCGGCATGGGCGACATTCTCGCCCTGGTGGAGGAAGCGAAGAAGGGGGTGGATGTCGCCGCCGCTAAGGACCTGGCGGAGAAGATCAAGGGCGGCGGCAAGTTCGACCTCAATGACTTCAAGGCCCAGCTCAGCCAGATGAAGAAGATGGGCGGCCTGTCCGGTCTGATGGACAAGCTGCCGGCCCAGTTCCAGCAGGCGGCCGGCAATGCGGACATGGACCAGGCGGAGCGCCAGGTGCGCCGCATGGAAGGCATCATCAACTCGATGACCCCGCAGGAGCGCGCCCGGCCGGAGCTGATCAAGGCCTCCCGCAAGCGCCGCATCGCCGCCGGCGCCGGCGTGCAGGTCCAGGAAGTCAACCGCATGCTGTCGCAGTTCGAGCAGATGCAGTCGATGATGAAGAAGCTCAAGGGCGGCGGCATGATGAAAATGATGCGCAGCATGAAGGGCATGATGCCCGGTCTGCGCTGAACGCGCGCATAGCGAAAAGGCGCCGTTTCCCCTCTGGCGGCGCCTGCCTCCCCCCTCTTCGCCCCCCCTCCCTTCCCCTGCCCGCCGGGCCTTCCGTCATCTTCCCCAGGCATCCTGCCCGGCACTGCGCCATGACTCGGGACACCGCGTCGCCGTCCATCGCCCTGATCCTGCTCGCGCTCTGCGCATGCGGCCGGCGATGTGTGGGCCGCTCCTCTCTGAGAAGATCGCCGCGTCCACTGTCTGCACCCTCGGCGCTCCCTCTGCAAAAATGCGCTCGCTCCCTATGAAGAATCCTCTGCAAACGCTCAAAAAACACTTGCATAGCTATGAAAACCGCACCACTATTAGCGGTGCGTGAAATGACGCATATTCCCAACACACTTATGTGAAGGAGGCTTGAAGATGGCAACAGCCAAGAAACCCGCGGCCAAAGCAGCCGCCAAGAAGCCGGCTGCTAAGAAGGCAGCAGCCAAACCCGCAGCAAAGAAAGCAGCACCCGCCAAGAAGGCAGCAGCCAAGCCGGTAGCAAAGAAGGCAGCGGCCAAGCCCGCAGCAAAGAAGGCGGCAGCCAAGCCGGTAGCAAAGAAGGCCGCTCCGGCAAAGAAGGCAGCACCCGCCAAGAAGCCGGTCGCCAAGAAGGCAGCAGCCAAGCCCAAGACCCCGCGCAAGCCGAACGCAGCATTCATGAAGCCGCTCACCCCGTCCGCCACCCTGGGCGCAGTGATCGGTGCGAATCCGCTGCCGCGCACTGAAGTCACCAAGAAGGTCTGGGACTACATCAAGAAGAACAAGCTGCAGGACGATGCGAACAAGCGCATGATCAATGCAGACGACAAGCTCAAAGCCGTGTTTGGCGGAAAGAAGCAGGTCTCCATGTTCGAAATGACCAAGCTCATCTCGAACCACCTGCAATAATCGCTCTTTCCAGAGGCCAAACAAAAACGCCCGCATCGCGCGGGCGTTTTTGTTGGTGCCTTCTCCGCACCTCCCTCTGTCCTACGGCTCGAACTCCCAGCGCTTCCATGCGCCGAGCACCAGGTTCGGGTATTCGGGCTTGCCCCGGCTGCCGTTGTAGCGTCCCAGCGCGAGGAACAGGTTCCCCTTCTCCATGTCCAGGTAGAGGCGCAGGATGGAACAGCCGTAGCGCAGATTGGTCTGCATGTGGAACAGCTTGGTGCGGTCGCCGTCGCCGATCACGCGCGTCCAGAACGGCATGACCTGCATGTAGCCGTGCGCGCCGGCATGCGATACCGCGTACTTGCGGAAGCCGGATTCGACCTGTATCAGGCCGAGCACCATGCCGGGGTCGAGTCCCGCGCGGCGCGCCTCGTACCAGACCGTCTGCAGGAATTCGCGCCGGGTCTGGGTATCCGGCCAGCGCTTCTTCAGGCGCTCCGACATCTCGCCGACCCAGTGCAGGTACTTGATGCGTTCCTCGATCGTGGCGAATTCCTGGCGGGGAGGACGCGGATCGGTGATGGCGCGTGACAGCGCCAGCCGTACCGAGTCGGCCAGGGCCTCTTCCTTCTGATTGCCGCCATGGGCGGCGCCGCCGAAGGCGAGCGCCCCCGCCATCAGCAGCCAGAGCAGGGGACGTACCGTCACAGGGCGCGGGGCGCGGCGCGCCTCAGGCTGCCAGACGGGCACGCACGAAGGCGGGCATCTCGGCGACCGCGACCGCGGTGGCCGCGGCGTCGCGCCGGCCCTGATACTCCAGCTTGCCCTCCTTCAGGCCGCGCTCGCCGATGACGACGCGGTGCGGCACGCCGATCAGCTCCCAGTCGGCGAACATCACGCCCGGGCGCTCGCCGCGGTCATCCAGGATGACGTCCACGCCGGCCGCTATGAGCGCGTCGTAGAGGCGATCGGTTTCGGTCCTGACCATCTCGCTGCGGTCATACCCCATCGGGCACAGGACGACCTGGAAGGGCGCGATCGCCGCCGGCCAGATGATGCCCTTGTCGTCGAAGTTCTGTTCGATCGCCGCGCCGAGGATGCGGGTCACGCCGATGCCGTAGCAGCCCATCTGCATCAGCTGCGGCTTGCCGGTCTCGTCGAGATAGGTGGCCTGCATGTCTTCGGAATAGCGGGTGCCGAGCTGGAACACATGGCCGACTTCGATGCCGCGCTGGATCGCGAGACGGCCGCGCCCGTCGGGAGAGGGATCGCCGGCCACCACGTTGCGCAGATCGGCCACTTCAGGCTCGGGCAGATCGCGGCCCCAGTTCGCGCCGGTGAAGTGGAAGTCCTCTTCGTTGGCGCCGCAGACGAAATCGCTCATCGCCGCCACGGTGCGATCGGCCACCACCCGTACCGGCTTCTTCGTGCCGATCGGGCCGAGATAGCCCGGACGGGTGCCGAAGTGCTCGACGATCTCGCTCTCGGTGGCGAAACGGTAGTTCGCCAGGCCGGGCACCTTGGCCGCCTTGACTTCGTTGAGGTCGTGGTCGCCGCGCAGCATCAGCAGCCAGACCTGCGTACCCGCCTCTTCGCTGTCCACCGCCAGCACGATCGACTTCACGGTCTGCTGCAGCGGCAGATTCAACAGCTCGGCGACAGCCTCGCACTTGGCCTTGCCGGGGGTCGGCGTCCTGGTCAGCGGCTGGGAGGGCGCGGCGCGCGGCGTGGCGGGCGCGACAGCCTCGGCCGCCTCCATGTTGGCGGCGTAATCGGATTCCGGGCTGTAGACGAGCGCGTCCTCGCCGGTGTCGGCGATCACGTGGAATTCATGCGAGCCCGAGCCGCCGATGGCGCCGTTGTCCGCGGCCACCGCGCGGAACTGCAGGCCGAAGCGTTCGAAGATGCGCACGTAGGCGTCATACATGATCTGGTACGAACGCTGCATGCCGGCCACGTCGCGGTCGAAGGAGTAGGCGTCCTTCATCGTGAATTCGCGGCCCCGCATCAGGCCGAAGCGCGGCCGGCGCTCGTCGCGGAACTTGGTCTGGATGTGATAGAAGTTGATCGGCAGCTGGCGGTAGGACTTGATGTCGTTGCGCACGACGTCGGTGATGACTTCCTCGGAAGTGGGCTGGATCGCGAAATCGCGGCCGTGACGGTCCTTGACCCGCATCAGCTCCGGACCCATCTTGTCCCAGCGGCCGGTTTCCTGCCACAGCTCGGCCGGCTGCACGACCGGCATCAGCAGCTCGATCGCGCCGGCGCGGTTCATTTCTTCGCGGATGATGTTTTCCACCTTGCGGATGATGCGCAGGCCCATCGGCATGTAGGTGTAGATGCCGGAGCCGAGACGCTTGATCATCCCCGCGCGCAGCATCAGCTTGTGGCTGACGATCTCGGCGTCCGACGGGGCTTCCTTCAGGGTGGAAATAAAAAAACGTGATGCGCGCATGGAGGTGAATTCTTTTTAAAAAGAGAGGGTTATAATCGACTCAATTTTAAAGGATTAGCTGGCTGATGCGCCCCGTTCGGGACACATTTGGTTCCGCTGCCGCCGGCCTGCGCGCACGCACGACGACGGCCGGGACCTCTGATGAAAAAATCGCAAGAATGAGGACCGTCTAGCCGCAGAAAGTTTTGAGGTGCAACATGCTGGATCGGGAAGGCTTCCGCCCGAACGTCGGCATTATCCTGCTCAACTCGCGCAACGAGGTGTGGTGGGGGAAAAGAGTGCGCGAGCATTCTTGGCAGTTCCCGCAGGGAGGGATCAAGTTCGGCGAAACACCCGAGCAGGCGATGTTTCGGGAGCTCGAAGAAGAAGTCGGCCTCAAGGCCGAACACGTCAGGATCATCGGGCGCACCCGCGACTGGCTGCGTTACGAGGTGCCCGACCGCTTCATCAAGCGCGAGGTGCGCGGCCATTACCGCGGCCAGAAACAGATCTGGTTCCTGTTGCGCATGGTGGGCCGGGACTGCGACATCAACCTGCGCTGCACCGATCACCCGGAGTTCGATGCCTGGCGCTGGCACGACTACTGGGTACCGCTCGACGTCGTGATCGAATTCAAGCGCGAGGTCTACCAGAAAGCCCTGCAGGAGCTGTCGCGCTTCCTGCAGCGGCCGTCCACGCCCGGCCAGCGCCACGGCGCGCGCTACCTGCGCCAGAACCATGCTCCCCGGGCGCCCGCCGAGCCGCCGGCCCCGGTCGCCAAACCCAAGACGGAATGACAATGATGCCGCAATACCGTGCAACCGGGCGCCGGGCGCGCCCTTACCTGTCCGTTTCACGCCTCGCATGGGGCCTGCTGTCGGCCATGCTGCTGCTGGGCCTGGGCAATGCCGGCGCGCAGTCGCGCTTCGAAGAGGAATTCGACGACGAGGACAAGCCCTGGAAGGAAATCGAAGTACAGCTGCCGCCGGCACCCAGGCCGGAGAACCTGGTGCCGCTGAATGTCACGGCGACGTCGAGCCAGAAATTCTTCGTCGACACCAGTTCCATCAGCGTCGGCGCCGACGGGGTGGTGCGCTATGTGCTGGTCGCCGCCGCCGCCGAGGGCGGCGCGCGCAACGTCAGCTACGAGGGAATACGCTGTGAAACCTGGGAGCGCAAGCTGTATGCGTTCGGCCAGGCCGACGGCAGCTGGAGCCGCTCCCGGCGCGACCAGTGGGAACGCATCCGCAAGATCGGCTCCAACCAGCACCACATGACGCTGGCCAAGGACTATATCTGCGAGGGCCTGTCGGTGTCGGGCAAGGCCGCGGACATCGTCGAACGCCTGCGCTATGAGCGCACGCTGAACGGCAACAACTACCGCTGAACGGGGACCGCTACAGCAACACCATGTTGTCGCGGTGGATCAGCTCCGGCTCTTCCACGAAACCGAGGATGGCGCCGATTTCGCTCGAAGGCCGGCGCATGATGCGGCGGGCGTCGGAACTCGAATAATTGCTCATGCCGCGCGCCACCGCCCGGCCATGCTCGTCGACGCAGGTGATCACATCGCCGCGGCCGAATTCGCCCGCCACTTCCACCACCCCGATCGGCAGCAGCGACTTGCCTTCGGCGGTCAGCTTGCCGACGGCACCTGCATCGAGCACGACTTTGCCGGCGGTCTGCAGGTGATCCGCCATCCACTGCTTGCGTGCGGTCAGCTGCGCCGTCTGCGCGGTGAGCTGGGTGCCGATCGCCTCGCCGGAGGCGAGCCGCGTCAGCACCGCGTCCTCCCTGCCCCAGGCGATCACGGTGTGCGCCCCCGAGGTCGCGGCACGCTTGGCCGCAAGTATCTTGGTCAGCATGCCGCCGCGGCCGATGCCGGTGCCGGCACCGCCCGCCATAGCTTCCAGCGCCGGATCGCCGGCCTTGGCCTCGTGCACGAACTCCGCGTCCGCATGCTTGCGCGGGTCGGCGGTGTACAGCCCGCGCTGGTCGGTCAGGATGATCAGCGCGTCGCCTTCGATCAGGTTGGCCACCAGCGCCCCGAGGGTATCGTTGTCGCCGAACTTGATCTCGTCGGTGACGACGGTATCGTTCTCGTTGATGATCGGGACCACCCCGAGGTGCAGCAGGGTAAACAGCGTCGAGCGCGCATTCAGATAGCGCTCGCGGTCGGCGAGGTCAGCATGGGTCAGCAGGACCTGCGCGGTGCGCAGCCCGTGGTACCGGAAGCTGGTTTCATAGATCTGCGCCAGGCCCATCTGCCCGACCGCGGCACACGCCTGTAGCTCATGGATGCCGGTCGGCCGTTTCTCGAAACCGAGCCGCTGCATGCCCTCGGCGATCGCGCCGGAGCTGACCAGCACCACTTCCTTGCCTAGCGCGCGCAGCTGCGCGATCTGCTCCGCCCATTTGGCGATGGCGGCACTGTCGAGCCCCTTGCCGTCGTTGGTGACGAGCGAGGAGCCGACCTTGATGATGAGACGACGGGCTTTCTGGATGACGGACGTGTTCATGTTCTTGTGATGGCGTTGCATGCTCGCGGCCGCCCGTGCGGCCAGCAGTCTTGGCAAGTCTACTCGATCACCTTGAACCGCGGGTCGTCCGGGTCGATGGAAGAGATGCCGCGCGCCTCTTCCAGCATCCTGGTTTCCTGGGCGCGGTGCTCCTGCTCGCGCTGCTCGGCCAGGTACTCGTAGATCGCATTGATCAGGTCTTCGCAGCCCTCGCGCGTGAGCGCGGAAATCTCGAACACCGGCCCCTTCCAGCCGAAGCGCTTGACGAAGTCCTTCACCCGCTTGGCGCGCTCCTCTTCCGGCACCATGTCGAGCTTGTTGAGCACCAGCCAGCGCGGCTTGTCGTACAGGCTCTCGTCGTATTTCTTGAGTTCCTTGACGATGGCCTTCGCTTCCTTAACGGGGTCCACGCCGGCATCGAACGGCGCGAGGTCGACGATGTGCAGCAGCAGGCGGGTGCGCTGCAGATGGCGCAGGAACTGGTGGCCGAGGCCCGCGCCTTCCGCCGCGCCCTCGATCAGCCCCGGAATGTCGGCGATGACGAAGCTTTTTTCATGACTCACCCTGACCACGCCCAGGTTGGGATGCAGGGTGGTGAACGGGTAGTCGGCGATCTTCGGCCGCGCGTTCGATACCGCGGTGATGAAGGTGGACTTGCCGGCATTGGGCATGCCGAGCAGGCCAACGTCGGCCAGCACCTTCAGTTCCAGCCGCAGTTCGCGCCGCTCGCCTTCCTTGCCGTCGGTCTTCTGGCGCGGTGCGCGGTTGGTGGAGGACTTGAAATGGATGTTGCCCCAGCCGCCCTCGCCGCCCTTGGCGAGCAGCACGCGCTGCCCGTGCTCGGTCAGGTCGGCGATGATCTCGCCGCTGTTGAGGTCGCTGATCTGGGTACCGACGGGCATGTGCAGCTCGATGTCGTCGGCGCCCTTGCCATAGCAGTCGGAGCCGCGGCCATGCTCGCCGTTCTTCGCCTTGTGCAGCTTGGAATAGCGGTAGTCGACCAGGGTATTGATATTGCGGTCCGCCACGGCCCAGATCGACCCGCCCTTTCCGCCGTCGCCGCCGTCGGGGCCGCCGAAAGGCCGGAATTTCTCGCGGCAGAACGACACGATGCCGTTACCGCCGTTCCCGGCAATAACTTCGATTCTTGTTTCGTCGATGAACTTCATAGGAATGCCGCAAAAAATGTCGGGCCGCTCGGCCGACGGGAACAAGGCATGCGTCGCGCGCACGCCCAAAAAACGAAAAAGGCTCTACCAGCGGCAGAGCCCTTTGCTGCAAGGCTTGCGCCTTGGTTGCGTGTATGCCGGTATCAGGCCGGCACGACGGTCACGACGTGACGCTTGGCAGCGCCCTTGGTGCAGAACTGCACCTTGCCGTCGACCAGCGCAAACAGGGTGTGATCCTTGCCCACGCCGACGTTCTCGCCTGCGTGCACGCGGGTGCCGCGCTGACGGATGATGATGCCGCCGGCATTGATGGCCTGACCGCCGTAGACCTTGACGCCCAGTCGTTTCGACTCGGAATCGCGGCCGTTTCGCGTAGTGCCGCCGCCTTTTTTGTGTGCCATGTGAAGCTCCTTGGTATCCGGTTAGCCCGACCCGCTTATGCGTTGATCGAGACGATTTGCAGTTCGGTGTAGTTCTGGCGATGGCCCTGACGCTTCTGATAGTGCTTGCGGCGGCGCATCTTGAAGATCTTCACCTTGTCGTGGCGACCATGCGCCACTACCGTTGCCTGGACCTTGGCACCTTCAACCAGCGGAGCACCGAACCTGATGCTGTCGCCAGCGCCCACAGCGAGCACTTGATCGAGGGTGATTTCGGAACCAATGTCAGCCGGTATCTGTTCTACTTTGAGTTTTTCGCCAGCAGCAACCTTGTATTGTTTGCCGCCGGTTTTTATGACCGCGTACATATGAACCTCATCGATTATTGACTAAAGAACTTTTTCTTCTCGATCCGTCGCTTCAGATGCCAGGCAGAATCGGGAAAACCGCTGATTATACATAGACTTAGTGGGCCAGTCAAAGCGCGGCGGGCACTGTATTCCGGGCAGCCCGCGTCCCGCGGGCGCCGCCGGGACCGTAACGTGAGTCATTAGTCATCGTATAATCCGTGAAATTCACGATTCCTCAGGTTCCATCTTGTCCGCCGCACTCCAACCCGCGTCCCAGAACGGGATCATCGAGCCCATTTCCGCCGATCTCGAAGCCGTCAACAGCGTCATCCGCCGGCAGCTTCATTCGGAAGTGCCGCTGGTGAATCAGATCTCGGAGTACATCATCGGGGCGGGCGGCAAGCGTATCCGGCCGGTGCTGGTGCTGCTTATGGCGAATGCCTTCGGCTATCGCGGCGCCCATCACCACGACCTGGCGGCGGTGGTCGAATTCATCCACACCGCCACCCTGCTGCATGACGACGTCGTCGACGAATCCTCCCTGCGGCGCGGACGGGCCACGGCCAACGCGATGTTCGGCAATGCGGCAGCGGTGCTGGTCGGCGACTTCGTCTATTCCCGCGCGTTCCAGATCATGGTCTCGATCCGGAACATGCGGGTGATGCAGATCCTGGCCGACGCCACCAACGTCATCGCCGAGGGCGAGGTCCTGCAACTGCTCAACATGCACGACCCCGACGTGACCGAGGAACGCTACCTGCAGGTGATCCGCTCCAAGACCGCGAAGCTGTTCGAGGCGGCCGCCCAGCTCGGCGCGCTGATCGCCGGCGCCTCGGAAGCGGAGATCGACGCCGCCGCCGAATACGGCCGCTCCGTGGGCACCGCCTTCCAGCTGATCGACGATGTTCTGGACTACTCGGGCAATGCGAGCGACATCGGCAAGAACGTCGGCGACGATCTGCGCGAAGGAAAACCCACCCTGCCCCTGATCTACCTGATGCAGCACGGCACCGCTGCGCAGCGCAGCCTGGTGCGCAGCTGCATCGAGACCGGCGACGAGCAGCACTTCGACCAGGTGCTCGCGGCGATCACCGGCTCCGGCGCGCTCGAATACACCAAGCGCGCGGCGGAAAAGGCCGCACAGCAGGCAGCCAGCGCAATTTCCGGAATCGGCACTAGTAAATTCAAGGATGCTCTGCTACAATTATGCGCTTTCGCGGTCGACCGAAATCACTAGCGGATTTCAACAGACCGACAAGGAAAATCGGGGTGTAGCTTAGCCTGGTAGAGCGCTACGTTCGGGACGTAGAGGCCGGAGGTTCGAATCCTCTCACCCCGACCAATTCCTTCCGCAATATCACGCGACCCGTCGCGTATCAACAGTCGCCATGATTCCTTCGGCGGCGTCCCGCAAGACCTCCCTCACCTGTCCGCCTCGCCGCTGTTCGCGTCAATGCGATTCGCACGTTCGCATGTCATGCGCGCAACGCTTTTCTCCAATGCGACCGACACACGATGTCGGTTTGGCCACAATGCCTTTACAAATCAGATGCCTATAGGCATTATCTGACGCACTGGATGACTCTGCCCTCAGCGGCTTTCCTCACACATTTCATGGCGGCGGTTCTCCCCAATCAGACCTCAGCGGTGCCGGTGCCCGGCCTGGCGCGCGCGCTGGTGCAGGCCGGAAGGCTGAGCGCGCAGCAGGCCGAGGCGCTCAGCAAGCAGGCGCACAGCGAGAAGACGCCGTTCATCGACGTGCTCGTCGGCAGCGCCGTCATCGATGCGCGCTCGCTCGCGGCGTTCTGCGCCGAGACCTTCGGCTATCCGCAGCTCGATCTGTCGGCGCTCAACCGCAGCTACCTGCCCGACAACGTCGTCGATCCGAAGCTGATGCAGAAGCGCCGGGTGCTCGCGCTGGCCAAGCGCGGCAACAAGGTCTCGATAGCGATTTCGGATCCGACCGACACGCAGACCCTGGACCAGATCAAGTTCCAGACCGAACTGGCGGTGGAGCCGGTGATCGTCGAGCACACGCAGCTGGTGCAACTGATCGACAAGCTCGGCCAGAGCGCGGAGCAGAATCTCGACGAGCTGATCGGCGACGACCTGGACGTCGATTTCAGCGAAGAGGAAATGGGCGCCGCCGCGGCGGCCGCGGCCGGCGAGTCGGCGACGGCGGACATCGACGATGCGCCGGTCGTCAAGTTCCTGCAGAAGATATTGATCGACGCGATCAACATGGGCGCGTCGGACTTGCATTTCGAGCCCTTCGAGAAGTTCTACCGCATTCGCTTCCGTATCGACGGGGTGTTGCGGGAGATCGCGCAGCCGCCCCTGGCCATCAAGGAAAAACTCGCATCGCGGGTGAAGGTCATCTCCAAGCTCGACATTTCGGAAAAACGGGTGCCGCAGGACGGACGCATGAAGCTGGTGCTGTCCAAGACGCGTGCCATCGACTTCCGCGTGAGCACGCTGCCCACGCTGTTCGGCGAAAAGATCGTGATGCGTATTCTCGATCCGAGCCAGGCGCAGATGGGCATCGATGCGCTCGGCTACGATCCGGACCAGAAGGCGCTGCTGATGGATGCGATCCAGCGGCCGTACGGCATGGTGCTGGTGACCGGTCCGACGGGTTCGGGCAAGACGGTGTCGCTGTACACCTGCCTCAACATCCTGAACAAGCCCGGCATCAATATTTCGACCGCGGAAGATCCTGCGGAAATCAACCTGCCCGGGGTCAACCAGGTCAATGTCAACGACAAGGCGGGCCTGACGTTCGCGGCGGCGCTCAAGGCCTTCCTGCGTCAGGATCCGGACATCATCATGGTCGGCGAAATCCGCGACCTGGAAACCGCCGACATCGCGATCAAGGCGGCGCAGACAGGCCACATGGTCTTCTCGACGCTGCACACCAACGATGCGCCGTCCACCCTCACCCGCCTGATGAACATGGGGGTGGCGCCGTTCAACATCGCCTCCTCCGTGATCATGATCACCGCCCAGCGTCTGGCCCGGCGGCTGTGCAGCTGCAAGCAGCCGACGGTGGTGCCCGACGAAGCGCTGCTGCAGGCGGGCTTCAAGGAAGAGGAACTCGACGGCACCTGGATGCCCTACAAGCCTGTAGGATGCGAACGCTGCAATGGCAGCGGCTACAAGGGCCGGGTCGGCATCTATCAGATCATGCCGATCAGCGAGGAAATCGAACGCATCATCCTGGCGCACGGCACCGCGCTGGAAATCGAGGAACAGGCCAGGCGCGACGGCGTGAAGACGCTGCGCGAAGCCGGCCTGGTCAAGGTCAAGCAGGGCCTCACCAGCCTGGAAGAAGTGCTCGGCTGCACCAACGAATAGAGGGGAAGACATGGCAACTGCGGCAGGCAAGACTGCGGGCGCGGTAAAGGATTCGATCTTCGCCTGGGAAGGCAAGGACAAGACCGGCAAGGTGGTCAAGGGCGAACTGCGCGCGGCCAGCGAAACCCTGGTCAACGCCACGCTGCGCCGGCAGGGCATACTCGTCACCAAGGTCAAGAAGAAGTCCTTCTCGACCGGCAAGAAGGTGAGCGACAAGGACATCACGCTGTTCACCCGCCAGCTGGCCACCATGATGAAGGCAGGCGTGCCGCTGCTGCAGGCCTTCGACATCGTGGGCAAGGGTCACGCCAACCCGGCGGTGGCCAAGCTGATCAACGACATCCGCACCGATGTCGAGACCGGCAGCAGCCTGAACCAGGCCTTCCGCAAGTTTCCGCTGTACTTCGACAGCCTGTTCTGCAACCTGGTCAGCGCCGGCGAACAGGCGGGCATCCTGGAAGACCTGCTCGACCGTCTGGCCACCTACAAGGAAAAGACGCAGGCGATCAAGGGCAAGATCAAGTCCGCCCTGTTCTACCCGATTTCCATCCTGGTGGTCGCCTTCGTGGTGACCTCGGTGATCATGATCTGGGTGGTGCCGGCCTTCAAGGAAGTGTTCAAGAGCTTCGGCGCCGACCTGCCGGCGCCGACGCTGTTCGTGATGGCGATCTCGGATTTCTTCGTGGCTTACTGGTACCTGATCTTCGGCAGCCTGTTCGCCGGCCTCTATCTGTTCTTCCAGTCCTGGAAGCGCTCGCCCAAGGTGCAGGCCTTCATGGACCGCGCGCTGCTGCGTGCGCCGATCTTCGGCGAAGTGATCCGCAAGGCGACCATCGCGCGCTGGACCCGTACGCTCTCGACCATGTTTGCCGCGGGTGTGCCGCTGGTGGAATCGCTCGACTCCGTGGGCGGCGCGTCCGGCAATATCGTGTACGCGGAAGCCACCCGCAAGATCCAGACCGAAGTCAGCACCGGCACCAGCCTGACTGCGTCCATGCAGAACGTTAACGTCTTCCCGAACATGGTGACGCAGATGGTCGCCATCGGCGAGGAGTCGGGCGCACTCGACCAGATGCTGTCCAAGGTGGCCGATTTCTACGAAGCGGAGGTCGACGACGCGGTGGAGTCCCTGTCCAGCCTCATGGAACCGCTGATCATGGCCATCCTCGGGGTGCTGATCGGCGGCCTGGTGGTGGCGATGTACCTGCCGATCTTCAAGCTCGGGGCGGTCGTCTGATGTTCGATCTGGTTCTGTTCGCGCCGGCCGGCGGCGCGCTGCCGTCGGCGGTCGCCGTCGTGTTCGGCCTGCTGATCGGCAGTTTCCTGAACGTCGTGATTCATCGCGTGCCCCGCATGATGCAGCGCGAGTCGGACAACTATGTGGCGCAGGAAAGCGGCAAGCCCCTGCCCCATACCGATCGCTACAACCTGATGGTCCCGCGCTCGGCCTGTCCCCACTGCGGCCATCAGATCGGCGCGCTGGAAAACATCCCCGTCATCAGCTGGCTGGTATTGCGCGGCAAGTGCTCGTCGTGCAAGGCGCCGATCTCGCCGCGCTATCCGCTGGTCGAACTGCTTACCGGCGTCCTCTCCGGCGTGCTCGTCTGGCATTTCGGCAGCGGCATCGCCGGCCTGGCAACGCTGCTGTTTGCCTATATGCTGATCGCGATGACCTTCATCGATTTCGATACCCAGCTGCTGCCGGACGACCTGACCCTGCCCCTGCTCTGGGCGGGCCTGCTGCTCAACCTGAACGCCACCTTCGTTCCGCTCGCCGACGCGGTGATCGGCGCGGCCGCCGGATACCTCATCCTGTGGGCGGTGTACTGGCTGTTCAAGCTGGTCACCGGCAAGGAAGGCATGGGCTATGGCGACTTCAAGCTGCTGGCCGCACTCGGCGCCTGGCTGGGCTGGAAGATGCTGCCGGTGATCATCCTGCTGTCGTCGCTGGTCGGCGCGCTGGTGGGCATCGCGCTCATCGTGTTCGCCCGTCACGGCCGCAACAAGCCGATCCCCTTCGGCCCCTATCTCGCGGCCGCGGGACTGATCGCGCTGTTCTGGGGCAAGGACCTGGTCGAAGCCTATCTCGGCTTCCCCGTCTGAGGCGCGTGCCATGAGCGGCGCGCGCAGATTCTCGATCGGCCTCACCGGCGGCATCGGCAGCGGCAAGACGACGGTCGCCGACATGTTCGCCGCGCGCGGCGCTTCGCTGGTGGATACCGACCTGATCGCGCATCAGCTCACCGCGCCCGGCGGCGCCGCGATCGCGCAGATCCATGCGCAATTCGGCGCCTCCTTCCTCACCGCCGAGGGTGCGATGGATCGCGCCCGCATGCGCGAGTATGTGTTTTCCGAGGCGGGCGCCAAGGCACGGCTGGAAGCCATCCTGCATCCGCTGATCCGCATCGAGACCGAGCGCGCCGCGCAGGCCGCCACTGGTGCCTATCTGATCTTCGTCGTGCCGCTGCTGGTCGAGTCGCGCGGCTGGCGCGAGCGCGTCTCGCGCGTGCTGGTGGTCGATTGCGCGGAACAGACCCAGGTGCGCCGGGTGATGAGCCGCAGCGGACTCCCCGAGGCACAGGTGCGCGCCATCATGGCCGCACAGGCGACCCGCGAGCAGCGGCTGGCGGCGGCGGACGACGTGATCGACAACGACGGCGACGCGCAATCGCTGGCTCCGCAGGTCGACCGGCTGCACGCGCACTATCTGTCGCTCGCCGCGCAGGCCGCCGCCCCTCCCCCGTAACAAACGATTACACGCTGCAAGGGCGGCTGATGCCCGCCGCTATTTGTAATTTTTCATCGCATCGTTCAGAATCACACAATTGCTTTCAGCCCAAGCCTTCCAGCCCAACCATCAAGTAGAAGGACGTCATTTTGATCACCTACGAATACCCTTTCAATGAGCGTATTCGCACTCTGCTGCGGCTGGAAGATCTGTACGAGAAGTTCGCGTTTTTCCTGCACCAGGAGCACCCCTGGCAACACCACGTCGCGCTCTCGACCATCTTCGAAATGCTGGAGGTGGCGGGCCGTGCCGACCTGAAATCCGACCTGCTGCAGGAGCTGGAGCGCCAGAAGCAGACGCTGCTGGGATTCAAGTCCAATCCGAACGTCGAGAGCGGGCGCCTGGATGCGGTGCTGTCCGAAGTCGACCGCTGCAGCACCGCGCTGATGTCGGCCCAGGGCAAGACGGGCCAGAACGTGCGCGACAACGAGTGGCTGATGAGCATCCGCGGACGCACCATCATTCCCGGCGGCGCCTGCGAATTCGATCTGCCTTCCTACTATGCCTGGCAGCACCGTACGCCGCAGCAGCGTTTCGACGACATCTCCGGCTGGTTCGCGCCGCTGCTGCCGCTGTTCGAGGCGATCAGCCTGGTGCTGCGCCTGCTGCGCGAATCCGGCCGAACCATGAGCGCGGCCGCTGCGGGCGGCAGCTTCCAGCAGATGTTGCAGGGCAAGGTGTACCAGATGCTGCGGCTGTCGATCGACGAGAGCCTCGGCGCGATCCCCGAAATTTCGGCCAACAAGTATATGCTGTGGGTTCGCTTCACGATGCAGGACGGGGACATGAAGCCGAAGTCCCTGGAAAGCGACGTGCCGTTCGAACTGACTCTCTGCAATTTCTGAAGACAAGATGGCGACCGTTGTGAACTGCCCCACCTGCGGGGCAAAGGTCGAGTGGACCGACAAGAACAAGTACCGCCCTTTCTGCTCCGAGCGCTGCAAGCAGATCGACCTGGGCGCGTGGGCCGAGGAAAAGTACAGCATCCCCGCCGTCAATCCGCCCAAGGACTTCGACGACGACGGCAACTCCGCGCACTAGGCCTGCGCGGTCCTACCTTCCTGTAATTCCGTACTTGCGCAGCTTCCCCGCGATCATCGAATGCGAGGTGCGCAGCCGCAGCGCGAGCTTGCGCGTGGACGGATAGCGCGGATACAGGCTTTCCAGAAAAGACCGCTCGAATGCGGCGATCGCCTGCTCCCAGTCGTCGGCTTCGCCGGGCTGGACGACGCGGGCGCTGACGGCGCCGCCTTCCGCGAGGTCGAGATCGTCCGCGTCCAGCAACCGCTTGTCGGTCATCGTGATCGCGCGGAACACCACGTTCTGCAGTTGCCGCACGTTGCCGGGCCAGGCATGCGCGACGAGCGCCGCGCAGGCTTGGGCGCTGAGCCGGCAGATCGGCTTCTGCGCCTGCGCGCAGGCACGCTCGATGAAATGCCGGGCCAGCAGCAGGATGTCGTCGGGGCGTTCGCGCAGCGCCGGCACTTCCAGCTGCAGCACGTTCAGTCGATAGAAGAGATCTTCCCGGAAGCTTCCCTCGGCCACCATCTTGCGCAGGTTGCGGTGGGTGGCGCTGATGATGCGCACGTTCACCTTGATTTCGCGATCGCTGCCGATGCGGCGAAAGCGGCCGTCGTTCAGGAAGCGCAGCAGCTTGGCCTGCAGGTAGAGCGACATTTCGCCGATCTCGTCGAGGAACACGGTGCCGCCGTCGGCCATCTCGATCAGGCCGGGCTTGCCGCCGCGCTGCGCGCCCGAGAAAGCGCCGGACATGTAGCCGAAGAGTTCGCTCTCGGCCAGACTCTCCGGCAGTGCCGCGCAATTCAGCGCCAGAAAGGGGGCGCTGCCGCGCGGACTGGCCGCATGACAGGCCTGCGCCACCAGTTCCTTGCCGGTGCCGGTCTCGCCGACGATCAGCAGCGGCGCATCCACCATCGCCACCCGCGCCGCCCGCGCCTTGAGCGCGCGCACCGGCTCCGACTCGCCGATGATGGCATCGAATCCGCCGGAGTGCTGCAGCGCGTGCAGGCGTCCGCCGAGCCGTCTCGGCGCATGCAGGGTGACGACGCCACCCACCGTATGCCCGAGCGCGGAATCGACCGGCTCGGACACCGGCGTCGCCTCCAGCAGGAAGGGCTCGCCATGCAGGCGCACCTCGCGCGGCGGTGCCTGAAAGCGGCGCTCGAGGAGTTCGGCCTGCAGGCCGTCCTCGCCGAACAGTTCGCCAAGGGTCTTGCCCTGCAATTCGCTTTCGTTCATGTGGGCCACGGCGGCGGCGGCGGCATTGGCGGCGATCACGCGGCCCTCGGCATCGACCGCCATGATGGGATCGGCCATCACTGCCAGCAGCGTATCGAGGTGCAACCGGCGGCGCGCGCCGGGCAGCACATCGACCACCTGGACCGCGAGCACGCCCGACACCCGCAGGAAGTCCTCGCGCAATGAGGGCAGCAGTTCCGGCGTGAGCTCGGGGATATCGATGAAGACGTCGGCGGTGTCGACCTCGACCGCCACCACGTTCATGTCGCGGCGGGCGAGGACGGCAAGGATTTCATGAGCGATGCCGACACGGTCGGCGAACTGGACATCTATCCGCATGGAGAAGGAAGCGCTGACGGTTGCAGGGCGGACGCGGCGCGTGCGCCCTGCAGATGATACCGCTTCGGCATGCGGTACGCGCCTCAGGCATGTGCGCTCCGGGGCGCCTGCCGCTGCAGCGGCTCGCGGCCGTAGCGGTCGATGAAGAGGCCCTCGGTGTCGATCTCCGGGCGCCGGCCCGACACCAGGTCGGCCAGCACGCGGCCGGCGCCGCAGGCCATGGTCCAGCCCAGCGTGCCGTGGCCGGTGTTGAGGTAGAGGTTGCGGTAGCGGGTCGGGCCCATGACGGGCGTACCGTCCGGCGTCATCGGACGCAGGCCGCACCAGAACTCCGCCTTGGCGAGGTCGCCGCCGCGCGGGAACAGGTCGCCCACCGAATGCTCGAGGGTGGCGCGTCGCGCTGCCCGCAGCGTGAGGTCGTAACCCGCGATCTCGGCGGTGCCGCCGACGCGGATGCGGTCGCCAAGACGGGTGATCGCCACCTTGTAGGTCTCGTCCATCACGGTCGATTCGGGCGCGCCGGCGGCGTCCTCGATCGGGACCGTGATCGAGTAACCCTTGATCGGGTAGACCGGGACCCGGATGCCGACGTCGCGCAGCAGCAGCGGCGAGTAGCTGCCGAGGGCGAGCACATAGCTGTCGGCCTTGAGGTCGCCGACCGAGGTGCGCACGCCGGTAATGCGGCTGCCGTCGGTCTCGAGGCGCTCGATGCCGACGCCGTAGCGGAATTTCACGCCGGCCTGCTCGGCCAGCTTTGCCAGGTTGCCGGTGAACTTGAAGCAGTCGCCGGTCTCGTCATTGGGCAGGCGCAGGGCGCCGACGAACTTTCCGCGCACATGCGCGAGCGCGGGTTCGACCGCGATGCAGCCCGCCGGGTCGAGCAACTCGTAGGGCACGCCCGAGCGCTGCAGGACCGCGATGTCCTGCGCCGCGGCGTCGAGCTGCTGCTGGGTGCGAAACAGCTGCAGCGTGCCCTGGGTGCGCTGGTCGTACTCGATGCCGGTCGCGCTGCGCAGGGCGATCAGGCAGTCGCGGCTGTATTCGGCCAGACGCACCATGCGGCTCTTGTTGATTTCGTAGCGGCTGGCGGTGCAGTTCATCAGCATCTGCCAGACCCAGCGCCACATGGCCGGGTCCATGCCGGGGCGGATGACGAGCGGGCTGTGCTTCATCAGCAGCCATTTCATCGCCTTGAGCGGGATGCCGGGCGCGGCCCAGGGCGCCGAATAACCGGGCGAGACTTCGCCGGCGTTGGCAAAGCTGGTCTCGAGGCCGGCACCGCTCTGGCGGTCGACCACGGTGACCTCATGCCCCTGTTGCGCGAGATACCAGGCCGAAGTGGTACCGATGACGCCGCTGCCCAATACGATGATTTTCACGCTGCTTCCTGTTCTGGTTGATCGAGGACCCGGACGGCCGGGTATGGCTGTACATACAGCAACGCCTGTGCCAGAAATGAAAGTGCTTTGAGATCAGGTATTTAGCCATGATCCGGCCGGTCGGCCGGGTGTACATCATTTCATACACTTTTCGGCGCGCCCGGCGGCAGGAATGAAAAGAAACTTGAATATCAGTGGCTTGGAAGATCCGTACGAAAATCTGTACAGCGTACAGAAATCATTACACCTGATCCGTCTTCCAGCGCAGGCGGTTGAGCCACTCGATCAGCGGAATGGTCGCGGGCAGCAGCGGTTCGACGGCGACATGGCCCTGCCACGCGAAGGCCTGGCCCTCGAGGCTCTGCGGTTCGCCCCGCCACTGCCGGCAGATGAAGAAATGCAGCCTGACATGGGCGTGCGGGTAGACATGCTCGACGCAGCACCAGGGTTCGCCGTCGAGTATCTCGACGCCCAGCTCTTCGATCAGCTCTCGCCGCAATGCCTCGAACAGCGATTCGCCGGGCTCGACCTTGCCGCCCGGGAATTCCCAGTAGCCCGCATAGGGCTTGCCATCCGGCCGCTGGCCGAGGAGCACGTCGCCGTCTTCCTTCATCAGGATGCCGACGACGACCTCGACCGGCGCCTTCCGGGTAGTCGTCTCAGCCACGGGTGCGGCCCGCGTAGTCCTTCGCGAACTGCCAGGCCACCCGCCCGGAGCGCGAACCGCGCTGCAGCGCCCAGCGCAGGGCGTCGGCGCGCGCAGCCTCGATCGCGCCATCGTCGCAGCCGAAGTGACGCAGCCAGTGCGCGACGATGTCGAGATAGTCGTCCTGGCGGAACGGATAGAACGAGACCCAGAGGCCGAAGCGCTCGGACAGGGAAATCTTCTCTTCCACCGTCTCGCCCGGATGCAGGTCGCCATCCTCGGTATGCACGTAGCTGGCGTTGTCGGACATCCGTTCCGGCATCAGGTGACGGCGGTTCGAGGTGGCGTAGATCAGCACATTGTCGGACTGCGCCGAGATGCTGCCGTCGAGCGCGACCTTGAGCGCCTTGTAGCCGCCCTCGCCTTCCTCGAAGGAGAGATCGTCGCAGAAGATCACGAAACGCTCGGGACGCGCGGCGACCAGGTCGACGATGTCCGGCAGGTCGGACAGATCTTCCTTGTCGACCTCGATGAGGCGCAGGCCCTGCGCCGCATAGCGGTTCAGGCAGGCCTTGATCAGCGAGGACTTGCCGGTACCGCGGGCGCCGGTCAGCAGCACATTGTTGGCCGGACGCCCCTCGACGAACTGACGCGTGTTCTGGTCGATCTGCTCTTTCTGCGGGCCGATGTTGTGCAGGTCGTCGAGCGTGATGCGCGCGATGTGCGCGACCGGCTGCAGCCAGCCGCGGCTGCCCTTGCCGCCCGGCTTGCGCCAGCGGAACGCCGGTCCGGCGCTCCAGTCGGGCGCCGGCGTACCCGGCGGCAGGACGGCTTCGAGGCGCGCCAGCAGCGCTTCTGCGCGCTGCAGGAATTGATCGAGCTGCGTCATGTCAGGACCGGTAGTCGGCGTTGATGCTGACGTAGTCGTGCGAGAGGTCGCAGGTCCAGATCGTCGCGCTCTCGCTGCCGCGCGCCAGCTTGACGCGGATCGTGATCTCGCTCTGCTTCATCACCCGCTGCCCGTCCTCTTCCTTGTAGTCGGGATTGCGGCCGCCGTTCTTCGCGACCCAGACGTCGTCCAGCCAGAGATTGATCCTGGCGACGTCGAGATCGTCCACGCCCGCGTAACCGATCGCCGCCAGGATGCGTCCGAGATTGGGATCGGAGGCATAGAAGGCGGTCTTGACCAGGGGAGAATGGCCGATCGCGTAGGCGATCTTGCGGCACTCTTCGATGCTCGCGCCCTCTTCCACCGTGATGGTCATGAGCTTGGTCGCGCCTTCGCCGTCGCGCACGATCATCTGCGCCAGCTCCTGCGACAGGTCGGTCACGGCGGCGACGAGCTGCGCGTATTCGGCGCTGTCCGCATCACTGACCTCCAGCGCGCCGGCGCCGGTGGCGATGAGCATGAAGGAGTCGTTGGTCGAGGTATCGCCGTCGATGGTGATGCAGTTGAAGGACTTGTCGGCCGCGGCCTTGACCATGCGCTCCAGCAGCGGCTGCGAGACCTTCGCGTCCATCGCGAGGAAGCCGAGCATGGTCGCCATGTTGGGCTTGATCATGCCGGCCCCCTTGCTGATGCCGGTCATGGTGACGGTCTTGCCGTTGATGAGGACCGTGCGCGACGCCGCCTTGGGCTGGGTGTCGGTGGTCATGATGGACTCGGCGGCGTTGTACCAGTTGTCCGGCTTGAGGTTGGCGATCGCCTGCGGCATGCCGGCGACGATGCGCTCGACCGGCAGCGGCTCGAGAATCACGCCGGTGGAGAAAGGCAGGACCTGGGACGCGTCGCAGCCGAGCAGTTCGGCGAGCGCGCTGCAGGTCGCGTTGGCATTGGCCAGTCCCGCATCGCCGGTGCCTGCATTGGCATTGCCGGTATTGATCACCAGCGCGCGGATGCCCTTGCCGCCCGACTGCAGTCCCTGCAGATGGGTCTTGCAGACCTGCACCGGCGCGGCGCAGAAACGGTTTTGCGTGAACACGCCGGCGACGCTGGCGCCTTCACCCAGCTTCATGACCAGCAGGTCCTTGCGGTTGGCCTTGCGCACGCCGGCTTCGGCGTAACCGAGTTCGATGCCGGGGACGGGTTTCAGGTTGGCGGCGACGGGGAGCGGGAGATTGACGGCCATGACGGTGGGGAAAGACGGTTGAACAAGAGCGTAATTGTAAACGCAAGCGGCCGCGCCGCCCGCCAGCCCCAAATGAAAAGGGCGGGTTGCCCCGCCCTTCTTCGCGCTTGCCAGGCTGCCGTCAGCTCAGCTTGCCATGGCACTGCTTGTACTTCTTGCCGCTGCCGCAGGGGCAGGGATCGTTGCGGCCGACCTTCGGCATGGCGTTGGCGACCGGCTGCCGGCCGTCGTCCGCGGTCGCCACTGGCGCGAGCAGTTCTTCCGGCGCCGCGTTCGGATTGAAGTCGGCGTGTTGGTAGTGCACGTTCTCGAGGTGCGGCTGCGCCATCTGCTGCTCGGCGGCCTCGATCTGCTCTTGCGACTGGATGCGCACCGTCATCACCGTGCTCACCACTTCGTTCCGGATCAGGTCGAGCATCTGGCCGAACAGCTCGAAGGCTTCGCGCTTGTATTCCTGCTTCGGGTTCTTCTGCGCATAGCCGCGCAGGTGGATGCCCTGGCGCAGGTGGTCGAGGGCGGCGAGGTGTTCGCGCCAGTGGCTGTCGATGCTCTGCAACATCACGCTGCGCTCGAAACCGCCGAAACCTTCCCTGCCGACGATCGCGACCTTGGCGTCATAGGCATCGCCGGCGGCCTTGAGCACGCGCTCGAGCAGGTCTTCGTCGGTGAGGTCGGGCTCGGCCTCCAGCATCGCCGACAGCGGCACCTGGAGCTGCCATTCATTGGCAAGCACCGCCTCGAGTCCCTTGATGTCCCACTGTTCTTCCATCGACTCTTCCGGCACATGGCTGCGGAATACTTCGGTGAAGACGCCCTGGCGCAGGTTGGCGATCATGTCGGAGACGTCCTGCGTCTCCAGCAGCTCGTTGCGCTGCTGATAGATCACCTTGCGCTGGTCGTTGGCGACGTCGTCGTACTCGAGCAGCTGCTTGCGGATGTCGAAGTTGCGTGCCTCGACCTTGCGCTGGGCCGACTCGATGGAGCGGCTGACGATGCCGGCCTCGATCGGTTCGCCTTCCGGCATCTTCAGGCGGTCCATGATCGCGCGCACGCGGTCGCCGGCGAAGATGCGCAGCAGCGGGTCGTCGAGCGACAGGTAGAAGCGCGAGGAGCCCGGGTCGCCCTGGCGGCCGGCGCGGCCGCGCAGCTGGTTGTCGATGCGGCGGGATTCGTGACGCTCGGTGCCGATGATGTGCAGGCCGCCGCTGGCCACCACCTGCTCATGCAGCGACTGCCATTCATCGCGCAGGGTCTTGGCCTGGGCCTGCTTGTCGGCGTCGGCGATATCGGGATTGGCTTCGATCAGCTGGATCTGCTTGTCCACGTTCCCGCCGAGCACGATGTCGGTGCCGCGGCCGGCCATGTTGGTGGCGATGGTGATCATCCTCGGGCGGCCGGCCTGGGCGATGATCTCCGCCTCGCGCGCGTGCTGCTTGGCGTTGAGCACGTTGTGCGGCAGCTTGTGCTTGTTGAGGACGCCGGAGATCAGCTCGGAATTCTCGATCGAGGTGGTGCCGACCAGGACCGGCTGGCCGCGCTCGTAGCAGTCCTTGATGTCGTTGACCACCGCGTTGTACTTTTCCTCGGCGCTGCGGTAGACCTGGTCCTGGCGGTCCTTGCGCTGGCTCGGACGGTTCGGCGGAATGACCACGGTTTCGAGGCCGTAGATCTCCTGGAATTCGTAGGCCTCGGTATCGGCGGTGCCGGTCATGCCGGCCAGCTTGCCGTACATGCGGAAGTAATTCTGGAAGGTGATCGAGGCCAGGGTCTGGTTCTCGGCCTGGATCTTGACCCGCTCCTTGGCTTCCACCGCCTGGTGCAGGCCCTCGGACCAGCGGCGGCCGGACATCAGGCGGCCGGTGAATTCGTCGACGATCACCACTTCGCCGTTCTGCACCACATAGTGCTGATCCTTGTGGTACAGCACATGGGCCCGCAGGGCGGCGTACAGGTGATGGATCAGGGTGATGTTGGCCGGGTCGTAGAGCGAGGCGCCCTCGGGCAGCAGGCCCATCCGGGTGAGGATTTCTTCCGCCTTTTCATGGCCGGCTTCCGTCAGCAGGACCTGGTGCGCCTTTTCATCCTTGGTGTAGTCGCCCGGGACTTCGATCTTGCCCTTGCCGTCCGGGGTCTCCTCGCCGATCTGCCGGGTCAGCAGCGGCGGGATTTCATTCATCTTCAGATACAGCTCGGTATGGTCCTCCGCCTGCCCGGAGATGATCAGCGGGGTGCGCGCCTCGTCGATCAGGATGGAGTCGACCTCATCGACGATCGCGAAATTCAGCCCGCGCTGCACGCGGTCGCGCGTGTCGTAGACCATGTTGTCGCGCAGGTAGTCGAAGCCGTATTCGTTGTTGGTGCCGTAGGTGATGTCGGCCGCATAGGCGGCCTGCTTGGCGTCATGCGGCATCTGCGACAGGTTAACGCCGGTGGTCAGTCCCAGCCAGCCGTACAGCTTGCCCATCCATTCGGCGTCGCGCTGGGCGAGATAGTCGTTGACGGTCACCACGTGCACGCCCTTGCCGGACAATGCATTGAGGTAGGCGGCCAGCGTCGCCATCAGCGTCTTGCCTTCGCCGGTACCCATCTCCGCGATCTTGCCGTAGTGGAGCACCATGGCGCCGATCAGCTGCACGTCGAAGTGGCGCATCTTCAGCACCCGCTTGCTGGCCTCGCGGCAGACCGCGAAGGCTTCCACCAGCAGGTCGTCGAGCGTCGTGCCCTGGGCCGCGCGCTGCTTGAACTCGGCCGTCTTGGCCTGCAGTTCGGCGTCCGACAGCTTTTCCATCGCCGGCTCGAGCGCATTGATCTCACGGACGGTTTTCTGGTACTGCTTGATCAGTCGCTGGTTGCGGCTGCCGAAAATCTGGGTCAGAAATGACATGCTTGATTATGAATTTGGATGACGCGAAGGCTGGTTCTGCCAATAACCGGCTCGGCTAAATTGCGGATTTTAGCACGCAGGTTCGGGCCGGCGTCCCGCCGGGAACGGATGCCGGACAGGCGGCTTGCGCAAACACAGACGCACTTCCGGGGCAGATGGGGATTGCCGGTCAGGAAACAATAGCCGGCGCTGAGGGACGGTCCGCCCGGCCGGCCTGTCCCTATTTCGCGGCGAGGGCGTTGAGCTTGGTCGGGTCGGCGCCGGCCGCCAGGAACTTGTGCGGATCCTGCTGCACGCCCTTGACCAGGACTTCGAAATGCAGATGGGCGCCGGTCGAGCGGCCGGTGGAGCCGATGTCGGCGACGTGCTGGCCGCGGCGCACGATGTCGCCGAGCTTCACGCGCAGCTTCGATGCATGGGCATAGCGGGTGACCATGTCGTTGCCGTGGTCGATCTCCACCATGTTGCCGAACTGGTGATGGTATTCGGCGGCGATCACCACTCCGCCGGCGGCGGCGACGATCGGCGTGCCGACCGGGGCGGGGAAGTCGATGCCTTCATGGAAGGCGCTGCGGCCGGAGAACGGGTCGAGCCGCCAGCCGAAGCCGGAGGCGTTGTAGCTGACATTGACCGGCTGCACCGTGGGCAGCAGACGGGCCTTGACCTTTTGCGACATCAGCGTGGTCTCGACCACGTTCATGTAGTCGGCGCGGTGTTCGACATCGCGCGCCATGCGGTCCAGCAGCGCCTGGAAGTCTTCCATCGAAAGCTGGGGCTGCGGCATGCTGCTCGACTCCGCGCCGCCGCGGCCCGGCAGCTCGCGGAAATTGAATTCCTGCGGCTTGACGCCGGCCAGGCCCTGCACCCGCTCGCCGAGCGCATCCAGGCGCATCAGCTGGGCCTGCATCTCGCCCACCTTCATCGCCATCGCCGCCAGGTTTTCCCGCACGTACTTGTCCTTGCGGGCATCGTCATCCTGGCTGTTGGCGGCCACCATGTCGCGCACCAGCGGCAGGTCGACGCTGCCGGCATAGCGGATGGTCAGGTAATACAGGAGGGAAGACGCGAGAATGACCGCCCCGACAAACAGGACGCCGGCCAGCATCAGATGCCAGTGGCTGAGCGTGATCGTCCTGGCGCTGAAGCGGGGGTGCAACAAGATGATCTGCATGACAGCTCCTCGTGATCCTCGGCAGGGGCGAAAAGGCGTGTCGCTTGTGATATGGTGCGACCCATGAAACGCTTTGCCTCATTCCCCATCCGCCAGACAGGCGCAAAGTCTGCACAGCATGTACAGACTTCGCGCGGCGTATCGGATTTTTTGCGCGGCAACGACAAGATGGCCGCGCTGCTGCCGACGGTCGCACGCCTGGCTGCCTTGCAGCAGGACTGCGCGTCGGTATTGCCCGCGCTTTTTGACGCCTGCTCCGTGCTTTCGTTCGAGTCCGGCCAGCTGGTGCTGGCCGCGCCGAACGCTGCCTTCGCCGCCAAACTCAAGCAGCAATTGCCAAAACTGCAAGAGGCCCTGCTCAAGGGCGGGTGGCAGGTTAGCGCAATACGAATTAAAGTGCAAGTCAGAAAGATTGCAGAAAAGACAAGACCGCAGAAGCAGCTGGTACTGCCCTCCGCGGCCAAGTCGGCGCTTGCATCACTGAAGGAATCACTGGAAGAGACGCCGCAGAATCAGGAACTGAAAGCAGCGCTGGAAGCCATGCTGAAGCGGCACGTGTCAGGTTACAGGTGACAGAGGTCAGAGGTCAGAGCGTCGCGGCGAGCGCCAGCTGCAGACTCCACCCTCTGTAACCTGACCTCTGTACCCTGACCTCTGCTACGCCCACTCCTCGAGCAGTTGCGGCGCATAAGCCCGAGGCGCCTTGTCGGCGGATTCGAAGGTCACGATCTCGTAGGCGTCGGGTTGCGACAGCAGCTCGCGCAGCAGCAGGTTGTTGAGCGTGTGGCCGGACTTGTGGGCGACATAACTCGCCAGCAGCGGGCGGCCGACCAGGTAGAGGTCGCCGATGGCGTCCAGGATCTTGTGGCGCACGAACTCGTTGTCGTAGCGCAGGCCGTCCGGGTTGAGGATCCGGTACTCGTCCATCACGATCGCATTCTCGAGTGAACCGCCGCGGATCAGGCCGAGGCCGCGCAGGGTTTCCACGTCCTGCATGAAGCCGAAGGTGCGCGCGCGGGCAATCTCGCGGATGTAGGAATCCGTGTCGAAATCGACTTCGGCGATCTGGCCGGTGACGTCGACCGCCGGATGATTGAATTCAATGAAGAAGCGCAGCTTGAAACCATCGTAGGGTTCCAGCCTCGCCCATTTTTCCTGGGCGCCGCTGCCTTCCCGCACTTCCACCGGTTTCTTGACGCGGATGAAACGCTTGGGCGCGTTCTGTTCTTCCAGCCCCGCCTGCTGCAGCAGGAATACGAAGGAGGCGGCGGAGCCGTCCATGATCGGTATTTCCTCGGCGGTGACGTCGATGTAGAGGTTGTCGATGCCGAGGCCCGCACAGGCCGACATCAGGTGTTCGACGGTGGAAACGCGCACGCCGCCCTTGTCCAGCACGGAAGCCATGCGGGTATCGCCTACGCCATCGGCGGCCGCCGGCAGCACGACCGGCGGATCCTGGTCGACGCGGCGGAAGATGATGCCGGTATCGGGCGCGGCCGGGCGCAGGGTGAGTTCGACCTTGGTGCCGGAATGCAGTCCGACGCCGATGGTCCTGACCAGCTGTTTGATTGTTCGTTGTTTGAGCATAGGGGGCAGTATAGCAACTAACTTCCGGGTCAGTTTTCCGGCCTCGCCCCTTGTTGGCCCCGCACCACGTGCATGAATGTCAATCGTGCTGCAGCCAGTCCCGGGCCTTGCTCACCGCCCGCCGCCAGTCGGCGAGACGGGCGTGGCGTTCGTCTTCCGGCATCGCCGGTTCAAAGCGTTTTTGCACCTGCCACTGGGCGCCGATTTCTGCCTGCGAATGCCAGAAGCCGACGGCCAGGCCGGCCAGGTAGGCGGCGCCGAGCGCGGTGGTTTCGGTGACCATGGGCCGCACGACCGGTACGCCGAGCACGTCGGCCTGGAACTGCATCAGCAGGTCGTTGCGTGCGGCCCCGCCGTCGACCCGCAGTTCGGTCAGTCCGATCGCGGCGTCGCGCTGCATGGCTTCGAGCACGTCGGCGCTCTGGTAGGCGATGGCGGCAAGGGTGGCGCGGGCGATGTGCGCGGCGGTGGTGCCGCGGCTGATGCCGACCATGGTGCCGCGCGCGTAGGCGTCCCAGTACGGCGCGCCGAGGCCGGAAAACGCGGGCACGAAATGCACGCCGCCGGTATCCGGCACGCTGGTGGCGAGCGCTTCGACCTCGTCGGAGCTGCGAATGATGCCGAGGCCGTCGCGCAGCCACTGCACCGCGGCGCCGGCGTTGAACACGCTGCCCTCGAGCATGTAGTCGGTGCGGTCGCCGATCTGCCAGCCCACCGTGGTCAGGAGATTGTTTGACGAAGCGATTGCTTCGCGGCCGGTATGCATGAGCATGAAGCACCCGGTGCCGTAGGTATTCTTGGCCATGCCCGGATGGTGGCAGGCCTGGCCGAAGGTGGCCGCCTGCTGGTCGCCGGCGATGCCGGCGATCGGAACCGCCGCGCCGAACAGCTCGGCGCGCGTGTTGCCCACCACGCCGCTGCTCGGCACCACGCGCGGCAGCAGGCTGGCGGGAATGTCGAGCAGTGCCAGCAGCTCTTCATCCCATCTCATCGTGTGGATGTTGAACAGCAGCGTGCGCGAGGCATTGCTGACGTCGGCCACATGCTCGCCGCACAGCTTGTAGATCAGCCAGGCATCGACGGTGCCGAACGCGAGTTCGCCGCGTTCGGCGCGGTCACGTACGCCCGGCACATTGTCGAGCAGCCACTTGAGCTTGGTGCCCGAGAAATAGGCATCGACCACGAGGCCGGTCTTTTTCTGGAACAGCGCGCCCTTGCCCTGCTCGCGCAGGCTGTCGCAGAACGCCGCGCTGCGGTGATCCTGCCAGACGATCGCATTGGCAACCGGCTCGCCGCTGGCGCGGTCCCACAGCACCACGGTCTCGCGCTGGTTGGTGATGCCCAGCGCCGCCACCTCGCTCGCCGGCACGCCGTTCTCGCGCAATACCTGGCGGGCGACCGCGAGCTGGCTGTCCCAGATCTCGCTGGCGTCGTGTTCGACCCAGCCGGACTGCGGGAATATCTGGCGGAATTCCTGCTGCGCGACATGGCAGGGCCGCCCGTCGTGATCGAACAGAATGGCGCGCGAACTCGTGGTGCCCTGGTCGAGGGCGAGGATGTATTTGCTCATAGCTCTTGTTGTCTGCAAAACCGGCGCAGCATGCACTGCGCCGGTTTCGTCTCACACCACGGCCGGATTACTGCACCCGGCCTTCCTTCCAGGCCTGCAACAGCTTGTCGTAGGCGATGGTCTCGCCCTTGGGCTTTTCATTGGCCAGCTTCTTCCACGGCGCGCCGGTGTCCGACAGATACTTGTTCGGATCGCCCTTGGCGTTGAGCTTGGGCGCGCAATTCTTCATGCCCGCGCGCTGCAGACGCGACATCACCTGGTCCATCTCGTCGGCCAGCTGGTCCATCGCCTGCTGCGGCGTCTTTTCTCCGGTGACCGCGGTCGCCACGTTCTTCCACCACAGCTGCGCCAGCTTCGGATAGTCCGGCACATTGGTGCCGGTCGGCGTCCATGCGACGCGCGCCGGGCTGCGGTAGAACTCGATCAGGCCGCCGTACTTGGCCGCGTTCTTCGTGAAGTACTCATGACGGATGTCGGAGTCGCGCACAAAGGTCACGCCGACGATCGACTTCTTGAGCGAGGTGGTCTTCGCATTCACGAACTGCGCATACAGCCAGGCCGCCGCCTTGCGCTCGTCCGGCGTGGACTTGAAGAAGGTCCAGGAACCGACGTCCTGGTAGCCGTTCTGCATGCCCTGCTTCCAGTACGGGCCGTGCGGGCCGGGGGCCATGCGCCACTTCGGCGTGCCGTCCTGGTTGATGACGGCCTGGGCCTTGGTCATCGGCGCGGTGAAGGCAGTGTACCAAAAGATCTGCTGGGCAATTTCGCCCTGCCCCGGCACCGGACCGGCCTCGGAGAAGGTCATGCCCTGCGCCTGCGGCGGCGCGTATTTCTTCATCCAGTCGACATACTTGGTCAGCGCATAGACGGCGGCCGGCGAGTTGGTGGCGCCGCCGCGCGCGACCGAGGCGCCGACCGGGGTGCACTTGTCGTCGGCGACGCGGATGCCCCACTCGTCGACCGGCATGCCGTTGGGGATGCCCTTGTCGGCGGTGCCGGCCATCGACAGCCAGGCATCGGTGAAGCGCCAGCCGAGGGACGGGTCCTTCTTGCCGTAGTCCATGTGGCCGTAGACCTTCTTGCCGTCGATTTCCTTGACGTCGTTGGTGAAGAAGTTGGCGATGTCCTCGTAGGCCGACCAGTTGACCGGCACGCCCAGCTCATAGCCATACTTGGCCTTGAACTTTTCCTTCAGGTCCTTGCGCTCGAACCAGTCGGCGCGGAACCAGTACAGGTTGGCGAACTGCTGGTCGGGCAGCTGGTAGAGCTTGCCGTCCGGCGCGGTGGTGAAGCTGGTGCCGATGAAATCCTTGAGGTCGAGGTTGGGGTTGGTGAATTCCTTGCCCTTGCCCGCCATGTAGTCCGACAGCGGCTCGATGGCGCCGTAGCGGTAATGGGTGCCGATCAGGTCGGAGTCGGAAATCCAGCCGTCGTAGATGCTCTTGCCGGACTGCATGGAGGTCTGCAGCTTTTCGACCACGTCGCCTTCCTGGATCAGGTCGTGGCGCACGCGGATGCCGGTGATTTCCTCGAAGGCCTTGGCCATGGTCTTGGATTCGTAGACGTGGGTGTCGATGGTTTCCGACACCACGTTGATTTCCTTGACGCCCTTGGCCTTGAGCTTGTCGGCGGCGGCGATGAACCACTTCATTTCTTCCAGCTGCTGCTGCTTGCTCAGCGTGGACGGCTGGAATTCCTGGTCTATCCATTTCTCCGCGGCCTTGATGTCCGCCCAGCTTGCGCCGCTGGTCAGCATGGCTGCCGCCGCGAGCGCTGTCAGTCTGATTTTCATATCTCCACCTTTTGTCATTGCCTTCCCGGGACAGGAACGCCGCACGAGGGGAAGGACCCGTGCGCCGCCGCGGTGCCAAGCCGGGGCCGGTCAGCCCCAGCGCATTACAACCAGAAGCACTACGAAACCAATTGCCGCGCCTATCCATTGCGTGAGGTCGGTCGCGCCGGCCCAGGCGAGATTCACATAGGCGGCCGCCAGCAGGCCGATGAACAGGCGGTCGCCGCGGGTGGTCGGGATCGGCAGGAAGCCCTTGCGTTCTATCGTCGGCGAACGCAGTTCCCACACGGTCATCGCCGCCAGCATCAGCACCACCGCCGAAAAGAAGATCGCCACCGGCGGCGTCCAGGCCATCCATTCGAATGCGTTTTCCATCTCACACCCTCCCCATCGCGAAGCCCTTGGCGATGTAGTGCCGGACGAACCAGATCACCAGCGCGCCGGGCACGATGGTGAGCACGCCGGCGGCCGCCAGCACGCCCCAGTCCATGCCGGCCGCCGACACCGTGCGCGTCATGGTGGCGGCGATCGGCTTGGCGTTGACCGAGGTGAGCGTGCGCGCCAGCAGCAGCTCGACCCAGCTGAACATGAAGCAGAAGAAGGCGGTCACGCCGATGCCGGCCTTGATCATGGGCAGGAAGATCTTCACGAAAAAGGCCGGAAAGCTGTAGCCGTCGATGTAGGCCGTCTCGTCGATCTCCTTTGGGATGCCGGACATGAAACCCTCCAGGATCCAGACCGCCAGCGGCACGTTGAACACCATGTGCGCGAGCGCGACCGCGATATGGGTATCCATCAGGCCGAAGGTCGAATACAGCTGGAAGAACGGCAGCAGGAACACCGCCGGCGGCGTCATGCGGTTGGTCAGCAGCCAGAAGAAGAGGTGCTTGTCGCCGAGGAAGGAATAGCGCGAAAACGCATAGGCGGCGGGCAGCGCGACCAGCACCGACATCACCATGTTCATCGCCACGTAGATGATGGAATTGATGTAGCCGTCGTACCAGGACGGGTCGGTGAAGATGGCCTTGAAGTTGTCGAAGGTCAGCTGCTGCGGCACCATGGTCAGGGCGCCCACGATCTCCTCGTTGGTCTTGAGGGACATGTTGAGCATCCAGTAGATCGGCAGCAGCGACAGCAGCAGGTAGACCGCCAGGATGGCCGCGGTGTAACGCGGCCGGGTTCTCGTCTTCATTTCTTGTCTCCCGTTCCGACCCGTTGCATCCAGTTGTAGAGCACGAAGCAGAACAGCAGGATGATCAGGAAGTAGATCAGCGAGAAGGCCGCCGCCGGGCCGAGGTCGAACTGGCCGACCGCCTTCTGTGTCAGGTACTGCGACAGGAAGGTGGTGGCGTTGCCGGGACCGCCGCCGGTCAGCACGAAAGGCTCGGTATAGATCATGAAACTGTCCATGAAGCGCAGCAGCACCGCGATCATCAGCACGTTGCGTAGCTTGGGCAGCTGGATGAAGCGGAACACCGCCCAGCGCGAGGCGCCGTCGATCTTCGCCGCCTGATAGTAGGCGTCGGGAATCGCGCGCAGGCCGGCATAGCAGAGCAGCACCACCAGGGGCGTCCAGTGCCACACATCCATCGCCAGCACGGTGAGCCAGGCGTCGATGGTGTCGCCGGTGTAGTTGTAGTCGATGCCCATGCTGTTGATCGCATGACCGAGCAGGCCGATGTCGCCGCGCCCGAAGATCTGCCAGATGGTGCCGACCACGTTCCAGGGGATCAGCAGCGGCAGCGCGATCAGCACCAGCGACAGCGAGGCGCGCCAGCCCTGCGCCGGCATGCACAGCGCGATCAGGATGCCGAGCGGGATTTCGATCGCCAGCACCGACAGCGAAAACAGCAGCTGCCGGTACAGCGCGCCGTGCAGTTCTTCGTCGCGCATCACCATCTGGAACCATTCCGTGCCGACGAATACCCGCTGGTTGGGGCCGAGGATGTCCTGCACCGAATAGTTCACGATGGTCATCAGCGGCACGATCGCCGAGAAGGCCACGCACAGGATCACCGGCAGGATCAGGAACCAGGCCTTGTTGTTGACGGTTTTCATGTCATGCCACCCGCTTGTCGTTGACGTAGTAGAGCGTGCGCTGCGGCGGCAGGCTGAGCCAGACCTGCTCGCCGGCGCGCGCCTCGCATTGCCGCAGCTTTGCCGACACCGCATGCGCGCCGAGCCGGAAGTCGGCCAGGCAGTGGGTGCCGAGATTGCGCACCGACTGCACCACTGCCGGCAATGCGCCGGGCTGCTGCACGCTGCCGCACTCGACGAACTCCGGCCGGATGCCGAGCTTGATCTCGCCCTGCGCACCCTGCAGCGCCGACTGCGCCGCCGGGCTGAGGGGCAGCAGGCCGGCATCGAGCCTGGCGCCGCCGTTCTCGATCCGGCACGGCAGCAGGTTCATGCCGGGACTGCCGATGAAATAGCCGACGAAGGTATGCGCCGGTTCTTCGAACAGCTGTTGCGCGCTGCCGGCCTGCACCACCTCGCCCTGGGTCATGACCACCACCTGGTCGGCGAAGGTCAGCGCCTCCACCTGGTCGTGGGTCACGTAGATCAGGGACAGTTTGAGCTCGTGGTGGATCTCCTTGAGCTTGCGCCGCAGGAGCCACTTGAGATGCGGGTCGATCACCGTCAGCGGTTCGTCGAACAGCACGGCGGCCACGTCCGGGCGCACCAGTCCGCGGCCGAGGGAAATCTTTTGCTTGGCGTCTGCCGACAATCCGCTCGCCCTGTGCCTGAGGTCGGACGACAGGTCGAGCATGGCCGCCACCTGGTGCACGCGCTTGTTGATCTCCGCGCCCTTCCAGCCGCGGTTGCGCAGCGGGAAGGCGAGGTTGTCGAACACGGTCATGGTGTCGTAGATGACCGGGAACTGGAATACCTGGGCGATGTTGCGCGCCTCCGGCGGCAGGTTGGTGACGTCCTTGCCGTTGAAGAGCACGCGCCCGTGCGACGGCGTCACCAGGCCGGAAATGATGTTGAGCAGCGTGGTCTTGCCGCAGCCCGAGGGACCGAGCAGCGCGTAGGCGCCGCCGTCCTTCCATTCCATGTTCATCGGCCGCAGCGCATAGTCGGCCGGCGACTGCGGATCGGGCTTGTAGGCATGGGCCAGGGACTGGAGTTCGATGCGGGCCATGTTCAGTTCCCCTTGCGTTGCGGCGCCGACAGCAAGGCGCCGTCGCGGGCATACAGGAAGATGTCGGCGCCGCGGCAGTACAGCGTGCAGCGCGAACCGATCGGCAGGTCCTGCACGCCGGGCAGCTGCGCGACCAGGGCGAGACTGCCGCGATGCGCATGCAGATAGGTCTCGGAGCCGCTGATCTCGGACAGTTCCACCTCGGCGTCTATCGCCACCTCGCCATCCTGATGCGCGGGCGCCAGGCGCAGGCTGTGGGCGCGCAGTCCGAGCACCAGCTCCTTTTGCGTCCCGGCCAGCCTGCGCTGTTCCGGCAGCAGCGCGATCGCGAGGCCGTCGTCCAGACGCGCGTTGCCCTGCTCGTCGAGACGGGCCGGCAAGAGATTGATCGGCGGATCGCTGAAGGTGCGGGCGGCGTCGAGCGAGCATGGCGCATCGAAGACATCGACGGTCGGCCCGGACTGCAGCAGCCGGCCCTCATGCAGCAGCGCCACGTGGCCGCCGAGCTGCAACGCTTCCAGAGGTTCGGTGGTGGCGTAGACGACGGTGGTCTTGCCTTCGGAGAAAAGCGCGGTGAGTTCGCGCCGCAGTTCCTCGCGCAGCTTGTAATCGAGGTTGACCAGCGGCTCGTCGAGCAGCAGCAGGCCGGCCTGCTTGACCAGCGCGCGGGCCAGGGCGGTGCGTTGCTGCTGGCCGCCCGACAGCTCGGACGGCATGCGCTGCAGATAGGGAGTGATGTGCAGGCGCTCGGCCATCTCGTGCACGCGCTGGCGGATCTGCGCTTCCGGCACGCGCTTGATCCGCAGCGGCGAGGCGATATTGTCGAAGACGGTGAACGACGGGTAGTTGATGAACTGCTGGTAGACCATGGCGAGGTCGCGCTCGCGCACCGGCACCCCGGTCACGTCCCGGCCGTCGGCGAGCACGCGGCCTTCGTTCGGACGGTCGAGTCCGGCCATCAGCCGCATCAGCGAGGTCTTGCCCGCGAGCGTGGCGCCGAGCAGCACATTGATGGTGCCCGCTGCCAGCGTCAGCGACGTCGGATGGATGTGCTGCTGCGCACCCACCCTGCTGCCGACGTTTTCCAATGCAAGATGCACGTCTCCTCCTTTTTTGTCCCTTTTCCCGCCCTTCCCGTGTTCTTGTTGTCGGGCGGCGGTCGCATCTCAGGCTTTCGCCTGCATCCATTCCTCCAGTCTTGCTTCCGTGCCGCGCGGCAGGTGCAGGCCGAGCTTGCTGCGCCGCCACAGGATGTCGGCGGCGGTGCGCGCCCATTCATGCCGGCGCAGGTATTCCACTTCCGCCGCATACAGACCGGGCGCGATCTCCTCGCCCATGTCTTCCACGCTCATGCGGCCGGCGAGCAGCAGGCCGATGCGCGTGCCGTAGGCGCGTGCGTAGCGGGCCACCACCGGGGCCGGCAGCCACTCGTACTTGCGCTGCATGGCCTTCACGAAGCTGTCGAATTCCAGCACGCCCCGCTTGCTCGGCGCCGCGCCGTACAGGTCGCCGCCCGGCAGGCAGGCGTCCGCGGTCCAGCCGGCGGCGGGCCTGCCCAGCCGCGCTGCCAGCATATCCACCGCTTCTTCCGAGAGTTTGCGAAATGTCGTGATCTTGCCGCCGAAGACCGACAGCAGCGGCGCGCCGTCGGTATCGAATTCGAAGCGGTAGTCGCGGGTCACGGCGGATGCCGAAGCCGACTCGTCCTCCACCAGCGGGCGCACGCCGGAATAGCTCCAGACCACGTCGGACGGAACGATGGGCTTGCGGAAGTAGTAGCCGGACAGCTCGCAGAGATAGGCGATTTCCTCATCGGAGATGCGGACCGCGTTGATGTCGCCGCGGTAGTCGAGGTCGGTGGTGCCGACCAGGGTGAAATCCTGTTCATAGGGAATCGTGAACACGATGCGGCCGTCCGGATGCTGGAAGATGTAGGCATACGGATGGTCGAACATGCGCGGGACCACGATATGGCTGCCCTTGATCAGGCGCAGCACCTTGTCCGACGGGCGCTGCATGGCGCTGGCCAGGAATTGCGCGGCCCACGGCCCGGCGGCGTTCACCAGCGCGCGGGCGCGCACCGTGATCTCCCCCGACGGCTGTTCCAGCCGCGCCAGCCAGTGGTCGCCCTCGCGCCGGGCGGCAGCGCAGCGGGTGCGCGGCAGCACGGTGGCGCCCCGCTGTTCCGCATCGACCGCGTTGAGCACCACCAGCCGGGCGTCGTCCACCCAGCCGTCGGAGTACACGAAGCCGCGGCTGAACTCCGGCTTGAGTGGCGCCCCCGCCGGATGCCGGTGCAGGTCGACCGAGCGGGAACCGGGCAGCAGTTCGCGCCTGGCGAGGCTGTCGTACAGGAACAGACCGGCGCGGATCATCCACGCCGGACGCTGCCCGCGGTCGTGCGGCATCACGAAACGCAGCGGCCACATGATGTGCGGCGCAGCGCGCAGCAGCACTTCCCGCTCGATCAGCGCCTTGCGCACCAGACCGAATTCATAGTGCTCCAGGTAGCGCAGGCCGCCATGGATCAGCTTGGTCGAGGCCGAGGAGGTGTGGGCCGCCAGGTCGTCCTTTTCGCACAGCACGACCGACAGCCCGCGCCCGGCGGCATCGCGCGCGATACCGGCGCCATTGATGCCGCCGCCGATGATCAGCAGGTCGCATTCGATCGTGTTGCGGGGACTGTTCATCCGGTTCTCGCCTGGCGAAGTTATTCTCGGTAAGATGCGAAGTGCTAAAGATACGACATCAAACGAAAACAAAGCAACAGCTTTTTGTCCTTTTCTTTTTCGTTTGTTTTCGTATGCTTGAATTTTACAAACCTCGCAGGATTTCCACGGGAAGGATGAATGGCGCTTAATCCACGTCAAAGGCAGCTGCTGGAAGTCGTCCGGCAGCGGGTCACCATGTCGGTCGAAGACCTGGCGCAGGAACTGGGCGTGACGCCGCAGACGGTGCGGCGCGACGTCAAGCAAATGGAGGAAGAACGGCTGCTGGCGCGCTATCACGGCGGCGTCGGACTGCCCTCTTCGGTCGAGAACATCGACTACAGCCAGCGCCAGGTGATGAATATCGAAGCCAAGCGCCGCATCGCGCAGGCAGTGGCGCAGCAGGTGCCGCCGGGCTGCTCGCTGCTGATCAACATCGGCACCACCACCGAGGAAGTGGCGCGCGCGCTGGTGCGGCACCAGGGCCTGCACGTGGTGACCAACAATCTCAACGTCGCCGCCATCCTGGCCGACAACCCGCACTGCGAAGTCATCATCGCCGGCGGCGTGGTGCGCGGGCGCGACCGCGGCATCGTCGGCGAGGCCACCATCGACTTCATCCGCCAGTTCAAGGTCGACATCGGCATCATCGGCATTTCCAGCATCGAGGAAGACGGCACGCTGCGCGACTTCGACGCGCGCGAGGTGAAGGTGGCGCAGACCATCATCGAGCAGTCGCGCCAGGTATGGCTGGTGGCGGACCGCGACAAGTTCGGCCGGCAGGCGCTGGTGCGGATGGCGCACCTGTCGCAGGTGGACATGCTGTTTACCGACGCGAAGCCGCCGGAGAATCTGGCGCGGGTGCTGAAGGAGGCTCAGGTGAAACTGGTGGTGGCGCCGTAAGCGCGGTTTGTGGATGCGGGAAGGCGGCGCTCCCGCATCCGTGGCCGTGATCAGGCAGCGAGAAGGTCTTTTCTCAGCATGAAGCGCTCATTGAGCTTGCGCGAGCCGATATAGAAGCGGCTCATGTTTTCGCAGTGCTCGATCAGGTCCGCCCGGCCGGTCATTTTCGCCACCCGCACGATGTTCCGGTAGATATCGCTCACTGGTGAATCGAAGCGCAACTGCAGTTCGGACAGACGGACGAGGATGGCTTCCGCCTGAAACGGATCCGTGAAGTCGGTCGCGAGCATGGCGAGGAAGTCTTCCAGGTCTTCTTCCTCCAGTTTCGCCCGCGCCACCATCGCGGGACGGTGCGACTCGTCGTGTGCGGCCTTGTCCCTGAAGATGCGCGAGTAGTGCGGCACATCTTCGTCGGTGTACTGGAAGTCCAGGCTCAGAATCCGCCGGTTGTCATGGCCGAGATTGTGGGCGCCGTGCGGCAATGTCGATTCGAGGATCCAGATGTCGCCCTTGCGCATCCTGAACACACCGAAGTGTTCCTCGGTGTGATAGGAGTCGAGGCAGGTCTCGAGCGGGATCAGGATGCGGATGTAGCCGTCCTTCTTTTCCGACAGCTCGAGAAAGTCGACGTGGGGTATGACCTGCCCCTTGATGAGGTTGCGCACGCGCGCCATGCGCATGTGTTCGACGTCGAAGGTTTCTTCGATGATCTTGCAGAGATAGGGCGTCGCCTGTCCGATCTGCGTCCTGCGGGCGGGATGATCGTAGTCGGTGTACTGGGTGTCGGACCATTCGCCGGTGCGGTTGTAGATCGAGTGGTTGATCCAGGTCCCGGAGCTGAATTCGTCGTACTGCTCCTTGATGATCGGCACGCCGGCAAGCACGGCCAGGTCTTTTTTCAGCGCTGCGTTGTCGAAGTTGATGCGACCGGCCAGAACGGTTCTCGTTGTCATGCAAGTCCTTCCAAAATTGAGTGGGGAACGATGTTCCTGTAGCTGATCACCGGCTTCGCGACCGCGGGCGAAGAGGCATGCGGGCTTGCGGCGTCGGCAATCATTCTCTTGATGTCACGTGCGCTGTAGTTGCTTATGCCTTTTCCAAGCTTCCCTCCATTCGTGTCCTCGATTTCTATCGTTTCTCCGGCCGCGAAGTCGCCTCTGACGGCGGCGGACAGCCCGACCGTCAGGTCGGCGACCATCTCTTCCGGATTCGCTTGCTGCCGCGCCACGATCAGCGCGCCTTTCGCACGGAGGCAGCCCGCGAGCCACAGCCCGCGTCGCTGCAGACGGCAGCGTCCCGGTTCCAGGCGTGTTCCTATCGGTTCGCCCTGGCTGATGCGGGCCATCAGGTTGCGGGTATGGCCGGCGGCGATGGTGGTGGCGCCGCCGGACAGCGCGAACAAGCCTGCGGCGCGCACCTTGCTCGCCATGCCTCCGCGCCCCCATGCGCCGCTGCCGCCCGCCGCCTCGCGCAGCCAGGCGGCGTCGGCCGGTGCGTGTGCGATCAGGCGGGCATCGGCCGACTTGCGAGGATCGCGGGTGTAGAGGCCTTCCTGGTCGGTCAGGATGAGAAGGTGGCCGGCGCCGATCATGTTGCCGACCAGGGCCGCGAGCATGTCGTTGTCGCCGAAGCAGACTTCTTCGGTGCTGACCGTATCGTTTTCATTGATGACCGGGATCACGCCCATGCGGAGCAGCGTCCGGATCGTGGCGGCAACATTGACGTAGCGCGCGCGGTCGGCGAAGTCGTCGTGGGTGAGCAGCAACTGCGCGGCATGGACGCCGTGCAGGCGAAAGGCGTCTTCATACGCCTGCATCAGTCCCATCTGCCCTACCGCCGCTGCCGCCTGCAGGCGGGGCAGTTGTGAGGGACGCTGCCGCCATCCCAGGCGGACGACGCCTTCCGCGATCGCCCCGGAGGAGACGAGAACGACGTCGAGCCCGGCACGGCGGAGTCCGCATATCTGGTCCACCCAGCCCTGCAACGCATGTCTGTCCAGCCCCATTCCCCCTGCGGTCAACAGCGCGCTTCCTATCTTTACCGTCCAGCGTCTTCTCCGGTTTGCAGACATCGTCGAGCGGGCGACAGGCGGTCCTGTCGACACCAAATAGTTAAGAAGCTGGCAATACTACGAGTAGAATTGCAAAAAAGTCAACTAGTTGTGGTTAAATGCTCACTTCGCCCGCAGCGCCTGTCCGGCGCGGGCTGAAATACCCCCAACGCGTTTCGAAAGGTGAATGGAGAATGATGTTGCGAATCATGCGGGACTTTTCCCTGTCCGCCGCCGTGGCCGGGCTGGTGGCCCTGTTTGCCACCTACAGCGGCCCGGTACTGATCGTGGTTCAGGCGGCGCAGGCCGGCGGGCTGTCCGCGGAGTTGCTGTCCACCTGGATCTGGGCGGTATCGATCGGAGCAGGCTGTGCCGGTCTATGGCCGACGCTTCGGCACCGGATGCCGGTCATCGGCGCATGGTCGACCCCGGGCGTCGCCCTGCTGATATCCGGGCTCGCGCAGTATCCGTTCAGCGACGTCATCGGGTGCTATCTCGTGCTGACCGTACTGGTCACGCTGATCGGCGCCACCGGGCTTTTCACCTGGCTCATGGCTCGCCTTCCCGCACCCCTGCTGTCGGCGATGATCGCCGGCGTGCTCTTCCAGTTCTGCACGAAAATCTTCCAGGCGCTGCACGGCATGCCCGCCGTGGTGCTGCCTGTCCTCGTCACTTATCTTCTATGCCGGCGGGCGCTGCCACGGTATGCGGTGGCGGCTGCCCTGGCCGTCGGCATCCTGGTCGCGGCCGGTCACGCCGGATCGGCGCCCCCGGTCGAGCTTACTCTCGCGCGACCGGAACTGACTTGGCCCACGTTCTCCCTCGATGCGCTCGTCGGGCTCGGATTGCCGCTGCTGATCCTGGCGCTGACGCAGTTCGCCACTGCGATCCATGTGCTGCGCAATGCAGGCTACGAGATCTCACCGAAGTCGGTCGTCGGCGTGAGCGGCGTGATATCGATTCCGCTTTCGCTTTTCGGCTCGTCCGGGACCAACCCGGCGGCGATCGTCGGTGCCATCTGCGCCAGCCCGGAGAGTCATGCTGACCCGCGGCGCCGCTATATCTCCGGCGTGGTGTGCGGCGTCGGCTACCTCGCGATAGGCATCTTCGGCGCATCGGTGGTCGCGTTGTTTGCACTGCTGCCTGCGGGGCTGACGACGACGCTGGCGGGCCTGGCATTGCTGGGCACGCTCGCGTCCAGCCTTGCTTCGTCGCTCGCGGATGAAACGGAACGCGAGGCGGCGCTGGTGACCTTTCTGGCAACCGCTTCCGGCATTTCCTTCTTTGGACTTGGCTCGGCGCTCTGGGGACTGGTGCTGGGCGGGCTGACCCTGGCGGTGATGAAGTCAAGAATGCCCAGGTCGCCGCACCCGGTTGTCGCCGCCGGCACCCCGGCCGAGGAACCGTGACCCACGCGCGGTTTGTCGTTCCGCCCGTGCGAGGGATGTCAGATGCTTGACCAGATCAACCGGCGCATACTGCGCGAGTTGCAGGAAAGCCCGACGATCAGCAATGCCGAGCTGGCGGCGCAGGTCGGTCTTTCCCCTTCCACATGCCTTGCACGCCTGCGGCGGCTGCAGGAAGCGGGGTTCATTGTCGGCTGCTCGGCCTTGCTCAATCCAGATCTGCTCGGCTTTCCGCTGCTCGTCTTTACGGAAGTGAGCCTGCGACGCGGTGTGCCATGGGAGGGATTCATATCCGCCGTGCAGCGGCTGCCGGAGATCCAGGAGTGCCACCGGGTGGCGGGGCATTTCGATTATCTGCTGAAGATCCGCGCGCGCAGCCTTGCGGACTATCGCGGATTCATCTGCGAGCAGCTGCTTGTGCTCCCCTGCGTGCAACGGACGCTGACGCGGGTGGTGGTGGAAGATCTTGCCGTAGCGGGCAAGCTGCAGCTGACGTAGACGGTCGTCCGCATGCACGAGAGGGAGGGAGGCGGCATGCCTCCCTCAAACCAGCGGCAGTGCCTGCGGGGCGCGGCCGGTCAGCCGAGCTGACCGAGCAGCGTCTCCGCATTCGATACGTCGAACTTGCCCGGCTGCTCCACGTTGAGCTGCTTCACCACGCCATCCTCAACCAGCATCGAATACCGCTGCGAACGCAGGCCCATGCCGAAGCGCGGCACTTCGGCGGCGAGTCCGAGCGCCTTGCTGTAGGAAGCGTCGCCGTCGGCCATCATGCGCACGATGCCGGTCGCCTTCTGGTCGCGGCCCCAGGCGCCCATCACGAAGGGGTCGTTGACCGAGATGCACCAGATCTCGTCCACGCCCCGGGCCTTGAACTGGTCGGCCAGCGCGACGAAGCCCGGCACATGCTTGGCGGAGCAGGTCGGCGTGTAGGCGCCGGGCAGGCCGAAGATCGCGATCTTCTTGCCCTTGACGAGGTCGCCGACCTGGAAGGTGTTCGGCCCGAGCGAGCAGCCTTCGCTTTCGACTTCGATGAATTCCGACAGGCTGCCCTGCGGCAGGCGATCTCCGACATTGATGCTCATGTGTCCTCTCCTTTGCATTAAATCGGCGGCGCAAAAAAACGCCGCGCCACCGTCATCACGGTGGCGCGGCCAGTATGCCTTTTTCTTGGCAGGATTGCATGCTTGCCCCTGCCGCCGGCAGGGACTCATGCATCCGGTGCTTCAGTCAGCCTGTTTGCGCAGGAAGGCCGGGATGTCGTAGGTTTCCATGCCGTTCTTCTCCAGCGCGCGCACGGTTTCCGATGCCGACTCGCGGCGCCAGACGGCCGGCTTGCTCAGGCCCTCGAAGCCGTTGCCGCCGGTGGCCATGCCGCCGTGCGCCATGACCGGCTCGTTGTGCGTGCCGGTGCGCAGCATAGGGGTCTGGACCAGCTGCACGTTCTTGCGGGCGCGGCCCAGGCCGGTGGCGACCACGGTGACGCGGATGTCGTCGCCCATGCTGTCGTCGTAGGCGATGCCCTGCGCGATCGACGCGTCCGGCGCGGCGAAGGCGCGCACGGTGGCCATGACTTCCTTGATTTCCTTGCCCTTGAGGCTGCGGCTGGCGGTGACGTTGACCAGCACGCCGCGCGCGCCGGACAGGTCGATGCCGTCCAGCAGCGGCGAGGCGACCGCCTGCTCGGCGGCGATGCGCGCGCGGTCGACGCCGGAAGCGGTGGCGGTGCCCATCATGGCCTTGCCCTGCTCGCCCATGATGGTCTTGACGTCGTTGAAGTCGACGTTGATGTGGCCCGGCACGTTGATGATCTCGGCGATGCCGGCGACCGCATTGTTGAGCACGTCGTCGGCATGCTGCAGCCATTCGATCATGCTGTCGTCTTCATAGATTTCTTCCAGCTTCTCGTTGAGGATGACGATCAGCGAGTCGACGTGCTGCGACAGCGCTTCCAGGCCTTCCTCGGCGATTTCCATGCACTTGGCGCCTTCGTAGGAGAAGGGCTTGGACACCACGGCAACCGTCAGCGCGCCGAGCTCCTTGGCAACCTCGGCCACCACCGGCGCGGCGCCGGTACCGGTGCCGCCGCCCATGCCGGCGGCGATGAACACCATGTGCGCGCCGCGCAGCGCGTCTTCGATGCGCGCACGCGAGTCTTCCGCCAGCTTGCGGCCGACTTCCGGCTTCATGCCGGCGCCAAGGCCGCTGTCGCCGATCTGGATCAGGTTGCCGGCCTTGGAAGCGGCCAGCGCCTGGGCATCGGTGTTGGCGGCGATGAACTCCACGCCGGACACGCCCTTGTTGATCATGTGTTGTACCGCGTTGCCTCCCGCGCCTCCGACCCCGACGACCTTGATGACGGTGCCCTGATTTGCGTTATCGATCATATCGATTTCCATGTTGACTCCTCAGATATTGCAGTTCTCAGTCGATAGTCCCCGCGCGATGCGGCGACTGGCGACTGGAAACTGCGGTTGCTTTGCCAAGACCCAGATTTAAAAATTACCCAGAAACCACTCTTTCATGCGTTGCCATACCGCCTTCACCGAGCCATCCTGGCGAGTGACGATATGTCCGCGCATGTACTGCTTCTTTGCTTCAAGCAGCAGGCCGAGCACGGTCGAGTAGCGCGGGCTGCGCACTACGTCGGCCAGCTGGCCGCTGTATTCCGGCACGCCCAGGCGCGCCGGCTTCAGGAAGATGTCCTCGGCCAGTTCGACCATGCCCGGCATCATCGCCGAGCCGCCGGTCAGGACCAGGCCTGAGGACAGCACTTCCTCGTATCCCGACTCGCGCACCACCTGATGCACGAGCGCGAACAATTCTTCCACCCGCGGCTCGATCACGGCCGCGAGTGCCTGGCGCGACAGGCTGCGCGGTCCGCGGTCGCCGAGGCCCGGCACTTCCAGCGACTCGCCCGGGTCGGCCAGCACCTGCTTGGCGACGCCGAAGCGCAGCTTGATCTCCTCGGCCTCCGCAGTGGGCGTGCGCAGCGCCATCGCGATGTCGTTGGTGATCTGGTCGCCGGCGATCGGGATCACCGCGGTGTGGCGGATCGCGCCTTCGGTGAAGATCGCCACGTCGGTGGTGCCGCCGCCTATGTCGATCAGCACCACGCCGAGTTCCTTTTCATCGGGCGTGAGCACGGCGTCGGCGGAAGCCATCGGCTGCAGGATCAGGTCCGACACTTCGAGGCCGCAGCGACGCACGCACTTGACGATGTTCTGCACCGCCGAGACCGCTCCGGTGACGATGTGCACCTTGACCTCGAGGCGGATGCCGCTCATGCCGATCGGCTCGCGCACGTCGTCCTGGTTGTCGACGATGAATTCCTGCGGCACGGTGTGCAGCAGCTGCTGGTCGGTCGGGATGTTGACCGCCTTGGCGGTCTCGATCACGCGCGCGACGTCGGCCGCCGTCACTTCCTTGTCCTTGATCGCCACCATGCCGCTGGAGTTGAAGCTGCGGATATGGCTGCCGGCGATGCCGGTGTAGACGTTCTTGATCTTGCAGTCGGCCATCAGCTCGGCCTCTTCCAGCGCGCGCTGGATGGATTCGACCGTCGCCTCGATGTTGACCACCACGCCCTTCTTGAGGCCCCTGGACTCGTGCTGTCCGAGTCCGATCACCTCGTGCCTCCCGTTGGGCATCACCTCGGCCACCACGGCCACCACCTTGGAGGTGCCGATGTCGAGGCCGACGATCAGGTTTTTTGCGTCTTTTGTCATGTTTATCGTTTGACCTTCTTGCTAACGTTCCCGAGTGCCAGTCCTTGGGCCTTCAGAGCCAGGCCGTTCGGATAACGCATATCCACACTTTCTATCCTGTCCTGCAGCAGCGCCGCCAGCTGCGGCCAGACGCCGACCAGCCGGTCGACCCGGCCCTTGAGCATGTCCGGCCCCTGCTCCCTGCCCAGCTCGACCCGCACGCCGCTGTCGAGCCGCATGCTCCAGCCATAGCGCTCCGACAGGTGCAGCGCGCGCGGCGCGAGGCTGGCGGGACGCAGCCATTCCTCCAGCTGCCGGTAGCGCGCCAGCACTTCCTTCTCGCTGCCCGCCGGGCCGCCGAATTCCGCCAGCTCGGCATCCTCTTCGGCCTCGGCCAGGTTGGCGGTGAAGACATCGCCCTTTTCCGACAGCAGGCGGCCGTCCTCGCCCCAGGTGCCGAGCGGCCGGTGCTCTTCGATGCTGACGATCAGCTGGTTCGGCCATTCGCGCCGCACCGAGGCCTTGCGCACCCACGGCACCGCTTCGAACGCCTGGCGCACGCTGTCCAGGTTGGCGGTGAAGAAGTTGCCGCGGATGCGGGGCACGGCGGTGGTGCGCACCGTCGACGGGCTCACATGCCGCAGCGTCGTGCCTTCCATCGCCTCGATGCGGATCGCCTTGAGCGTGAACATCGGCCGGTTGGCGACCCACCAGAGGCCGGACCCGAGCAGGCTCAGCACCAGCAGACCGAGCAGCGCGCTGGTGGTTGCATTGAGCATTCTCACGTCGTGCCACATGGCTTTTCCCTTTGGTCCTTAAGCCGGCTTCCAGTCCGCGGTCGGACGCAGATCCATGTCCGCCGAACGCAGAATCTCCACGCACAGGTCCTCATAGCTCATGCCGGCGGCGCGGGCCGCCATCGGCACCAGCGAGTGGCCCGTCATGCCCGGGGAGGTATTGATCTCCAGCAGAAAGGGCTCGTTGTCGGCGGCGCGCAGCATGAAGTCCACGCGCGCCCAGCCCGAACTGCCGAGCGCGTTGAAGGCGCGCACCGCCAGCGACTGGATGCGCTTGGTCAGCGCGTCGTCCAGCGGCGCCGGGCACAGGTACTGCGTGTCGTCGCTGAAGTATTTGTGCTCGTAGTCGTAGTTGCCCTGGGGGGCGACGATCTCGACGATGGGCAGCGCACGGGCGCCGCGGCCGGTGCCCAGCACCGGCACCGTCAGCTCGCGGCCGCTGATGAATTCCTCGGCCAGCACCGCCTCGTCGTACTTCGCGCACAGCGCGAAGCCGGGCTGCATGTCGGAATAGCCGACCACCTTGCTGATGCCGATGGTCGAACCTTCATGCGGCGCCTTGAGCATCAGCGGCAGGCCGAGTTCGTCCGGCACCTTGCGCAGTTCTTCCGGCGTCGCCTCCTTCGCGTCGAGCACCAGGAAGCGCGGCGTCGGCAGCCCGTGGCTGAGCCAGATGCGCTTGGTCATGACCTTGTCCATGCCGATGGCCGAAGCCATCACGCCGGACCCGGTATAGGGAATGCCGAGCTGTTCGAGCACGCCCTGCAGCGTGCCGTCCTCGCCGTAGCGGCCGTGCAGCGCGATGAAGACGCGGTCGAATTTTTCCGCCGCCAGTTCGGCGATGCCGCGCAGCGCGGGATCGAACCCGTGCGCGTCCACGCCCTTGCTCTGCAGCGCGGCCAGTACGCCCTGGCCGGACATCAGCGATACCTCGCGCTCGGCGGAACGGCCGCCGTAGAGGACGCCCACCTTGCCGAATTCCTTTTTCAGATCTGTTGCACTCATGTTCTTTCCTGTCAGGCCTGTTGGGCCAGCTTGCCGGGGACGCCGCTGATCGAGCCCGCCCCCATGGTGATGACGACGTCGCCGTCCCTTGCCGCGTCCATGATGGCGGCCGGCATGTCCGCGATGTTTTCCACGAAAATCGGTTCCACCTTGCCCTGCACGCGCAGCGCGTGGGCGAGCGCGCGGCCGTCGGCGGCGACGATGGGCTGCTCGCCGGCGGGATAGACCTCGGCGAGAAGCAGCGCGTCGACGCTCGACAGCACCTTGACGAAATCCTCGAACAGATCTCGGGTGCGGGTATAGCGATGCGGCTGGAAGGCCAGCACCAGCCGGCGGCCGGGGTAGGCGCCGCGGGCGGCGGCGAGCGTGGCCGCGGTCTCGACCGGGTGGTGGCCGTAGTCGTCGACCAGGGTGAACGCGCCGCCGTCGGGCAGCTTGATGTCGCCGTAGCGGGTGAAGCGGCGGCCCACCCCGTTGAATTCGCGCAGCGCCTTGGCGGTGGCGGCGTCGTCGACGCCGACCTCGCGCGCGATCGCGATCGCGGCGCAGGCGTTCTGCACGTTGTGCATGCCGGGCTGGTTCAGGCGCACCGTCAGCGGCGCGTAGCCGTCCTGCAGCACGGTGAACTCCATGTGGCTGTCGACCGCGCGCGCATCGACCGCGCGCACCTGGGCATCGGCATGGAAACCGTAGGTCAGCACCGGCTTGGAGATGAAGGGCATGATCTCGCGCACGCTCGCATCGTCGATGCACAGCATCGCCACGCCGTAGAACGGCAGGCGGTTGGTGAACTCCACGAACGCCTGCTTCAGCTTGGCGAAGCTGTGGTCGTAGGTTTCCATGTGGTCGGCGTCGATGTTGGTGATGACCTCGATCGAGGGCGACAGGTTGAGGAAGGAAGCGTCGGACTCGTCCGCCTCGGCCACGATGAAGTCGCCCGCGCCCAGCTTGGCGTTGGCGCCGGCGCTGTTGAGGCGGCCGCCAATGACGAAGGTGGGATCGAGCCCGCCCTCGGCCAGCACGCTGGCGACCAGGCTGGTGGTGGTGGTCTTGCCGTGGGTGCCCGCGATGGCGATGCCCTGCTTCAGGCGCATCAGTTCGGCCAGCATGATCGCGCGCGGCACGATGGGGATGCGGCGCGCGCGGGCGGCGACCACTTCCGGGTTGTCGTTGCGCACGGCGGTCGAGGTGACGACGGCGTCGGCGTTCTGCACGTTCTCGGACGCATGGCCGAGCGTGACGCGCGCGCCGAGTCCGGCCAGGCGCTGGGTCGCGGCATTGCTGCCGAGGTCGGAGCCGGACACCGTGTAGCCGAGGTTGAGCAGCACCTCGGCGATGCCGCTCATGCCGGCGCCGCCGATGCCGACGAAATGAATGTTCTTGACCTTGTGTTTCATGCGTTTTCCGCCAGTTCTTCCAGTACCCGCGCGATCGCCTCGTTGGCTTCGCGCTTGCCCAGCGCGTAAGCCGCCTCGGCCATCGCCAGGCATTTTTCTCTTGTCAGCGTCTGCAGCAGCTGCGCCATCTGCGGCGGCGACATCTCGCCCTGCGGCAGATGGATCGCCGCGCCCTGCTTCGCCATCCATTGCGCGTTGTCGCGCTGGTGCGAGGTGGTGGACACCGTCAGCGGCACCAGCACGCTGGCCACGCCGGCGGCGGTCAGTTCCGACACCGTGATCGCGCCGGCGCGGCAGATCACCAGGTCCGCTTCCGCATAACGGCGCGGCATGTCATCGATGAAATCCACCACTTCCGCCTGCACGCCGGCGGCAGCATAGCCGGCCCGCAGCGCCTCGATGTTGAGCTTGCCGGACTGGTGGGTGACGACCGGGCGCTGCGCTTCGGGCAGCTGCGCCAGCGCGGCGGGCAGGCACTCGTTGAGCACCCGCGCGCCGAGACTGCCGCCGACCACCAGCACGCGCAGCGGACCGCCGCGGCCGGCATAGCGTTGCGCCGGCGGCGGCAGATCGGTGATTTCCTTGCGCACCGGGTTGCCGGTCACCAGCGCCTTGCCGGCGGCACTGCCGAAGTCGGCCGGAAAGCCGAACAGCACGCGGCGCGCAACCGGCGCCAGTGCCTTGTTCGACAGCAGCAGCGCGGCGTCGGCGTTGACCAGGGCCAGCGGCACGCCGCGCAGCTTCGCCATCAGGCCGCCCGGCACCGTGACATAGCCGCCCATGCCGAGCACCACGGAGGGCTGGCGGCGTCCGATCACGCGCAGGCAGGCGGCGAAGCCGGCGAGCATCTTCAGGCCGCCGGTGAGGGTGTGCTTCAGGCCTTTGCCGCGCAGGCCGGCGAAATCGATCGCATCCATTTCGATGCCGTGCTTCGGCACCAGCTCGCGCTCCATGCCGTGCTGCGTGCCGAGCCAGCTCACCTGCCAGCCCCGGGCCTGCATGGTCCTGGCGATCGCCAGTCCCGGAAAAATGTGGCCGCCGGTGCCGGCCGCCATGATCAGCAGCTTCTTCATATCCGGCCTCCGCGCATCAGTACCCGGTTTTCGTAATCGATCCGCAGCAGGATCGCGAGACCGATGCAGTTGAGGACCACGCCGGAACCGCCGTAGCTCATCAGCGGCAGCGTCAGTCCCTTGGTCGGCAGCAGGCCGAGGTTGACGCCCATGTTGATGAAGGCCTGCACGCCGATCCAGATGCCGATGCCCTTGGCGGCGAGGCCGGCGAAGGTCAGGTCCATCGCGATTGCCTGGCGGCCGATCTCGAACGCGCGCTTGACGATCCAGTAGAACAGCGCGACCACCACCAGCACGCCGGCGAAACCCAGCTCCTCGCCGATCACGGCGAGCAGGAAGTCGGTATGCGCCTCCGGCAGGTAATGCAGCTTTTCCACGCTGCCGCCGAGACCGACGCCGAACAGCTCGCCGCGGCCGAAGGCGATCAGCGAATGCGACAGCTGATAGGCCTTGCCGAGCGCATTGCCTTCTTCCCACGGATTGAGATAGGCGAAGATGCGCTCGCGCCGCCAGGGCGACAGCACGATCACCATGGTGAAGATGCCGACGAGGGTGGCGCCGATGCCGCCGAACCAGATGCCGTTGATGCCGCCGAGGAAGAGGATGCCCATGGCGATGCAGACGATCACGCCGAAGGCGCCGAGATCGGGCTCGAGCAGCAGCAGCAGGCCGACGAAGCCGATCGCCACCGTCATCGGCAAAAAGCCCTTGGTCAGCTTGTGCATGTACTGCTGCTTGCGCACCGTGTAGTCGGCGGCGTACAGCACCACGAACAGCTTCATCATCTCCGACGGCTGCAGATTGAATACCTTCAGCGACAGCCAGCGCCGCGCGCCGTTGACGCCCTTGCCCACGCCGGGCACCAGCACCAGCACCAGCAGCACCATGGTGCCGACGAACAGGTAGGGCGCCCACTTCTGCCAGGTCTCGACGCGCACGCGGAAGGCGAGCAGGCCGCCGATCAGCGCGATGGCGACGAAGCTCGCCTGGCGGACCAGGAAGTGGTGGTTCTTGTAGTTGGCGTACTTGGGCGAATCGGGCAACGCGATCGACGCCGAATACACCATCACCATGCCGAACAGCATGAGCAGCACCGTGACCCAGACCAGCGGCTGGTCGTATTCCATCATCCGCGAGCGCTGGCCGGCGCCGGTCGTCGTGCGGGGCGCCGGGGTGGAAGAGCCGAAGGACGGCAGCGCGAACTTCATGCGATCACCTCGCCACGGGCAAGCGCCACTTCACGCACGGCTTCGACGAAAACCTCGGCGCGGTGCTTGTAGTTGCGGAACATGTCGAGGCTGGCGCAGGCGGGCGACAGCAGCACGGCGTCGCCCGGCTGCGCGAGTTCGGCCGCCTTCTGCACCGCCGCTTCCAGCGTCGCGCAATCCTGCACCTCAAGCCCGTCCTGCGGCAGCACGGCGCGGATGGCCTCCGCATCCTTGCCGATCAGGAGCACCGCGCGCGCGTATTTCGCGACCGGCTCCGCCAGCGGCGAAAAATCCTGTCCCTTGCCGTCGCCGCCCGCGATCAGCAGCAGGCGCCCGGCCATGCCGTGGCCGAGGCCGTTGAGCGCGGCCACGGTGGCGCCGACATTGGTGCCCTTGCTGTCGTCGTAGTAATCGACGCCGCCGATGCAGGCGACCGGTTCCACCCGGTGCGGCTCGCCCCGGTAGTCGCGCAGGCCGTGCAGCAGCGGCGCCAGCGGCAGGCCGATGGCGCGGCACAGCGCGAGCGCGGCCAGCGCGTTGGCGGCGTTATGGCGGCCGCGGATCTTGAGCGCATCGGCCGGCATCAGGCGGGTCACGCTGACTTCGATATCCTCCGCGCTGTCCTTGCGCCGGCGGCGCCTGACGCCTTCTTCGGCGCCCACCGCCAGCGACAGCCACTGCATGCCGTTGTCATCGACCAGGCCGAAGCAGTCGGGCTGTTCCGGCTCGTCGCCGCCGAAGCTGACGGTGGTGGCCAGCGGGGAGGCCATGCGCATCACCACCGGGTCGTCGCGGTTGAGCACGCGCACCGTGTGCGCGCCGAAAATCCTTGCCTTGTCCGCCGCATAAGCCTGCATGTCGCCATGCCAGTCCAGGTGGTCCTGGGTGACATTGAGCACGGTGGCGACGTCGGCCTGCAGGCTGCGGGTCGCATGCAGCTGGAAGCTGGACAGCTCCAGCACCCAGACCTGCGGCAGGCTGTCGCCGGCCAGTACCTCGCGCAGCACATCGAGCGCGGCCGGGCTGATGTTGCCCGCCACCTGCACCGTGAGTCCGGCGCGGCGGCACAGCAGGCCGGTCAGGCTGGTGACCGTGGTCTTGCCGTTGGTGCCGGTGATCGCGATGACCTTGGGCTGGTAAGCGCGCGATGCGCGCAGCGCCGCCAGCGCCTGGGCGAAGAGTTCGATCTCGCTGCACAGCGGGATCCTGCGTTCGGCGGCCGCCGGCTCGATCTCGGCCAGCTCGCGCGCGGGCGCGAGGCCCGGGCTGAGCGCGACGAAATCCACGCCGTCCAGCAGCGATGCCGAGAACGGCCCGGCGATGAATTCGAGCTCGGCCACGGCCGCGCGCAGCTCGGGCAGACGCTCCGGCTCGGCGCGGGTGTCGGCCACGCGCAGCACGGCGCCGCGCTCGGCCAGCCAGCGCGCCATGGCCAGGCCGGACTCGCCGAGTCCGAGCACCAATGCCCGCTTGCCCGCATAACCAAGGCATTCATCGAAGGACGGTGCGGGGGCGGCTTCCTCCGCCACCACCGTGTCCGCCGATGCCCCGGCCATCGCCTGCGCGGGCGCATCGGCATCTTCGGCGGCCGGCGCCGTCGCGTCCGCGCGCGGGAGCGGCTGCGCGCCGTTCTGCGCCAGCTCCTGCGGATCGCGGTCCGCGTCGTCGTCGATCATGTTTTGCACGCCGTTTTCCATCACCGCAGCTTCAGGGTTGAGAGTCCGAACAGCACCAGCATCATCGTGATGATCCAGAAGCGCACGACCACCTTGGTTTCCTTCCAGCCCTTCTGTTCGAAGTGGTGGTGCAGCGGCGCCATCAGCAGGATGCGGCGGCCGACGCCGAAGCGCTTCTTGGTGTACTTGAAGTAGCCGACCTGCAGCATCACCGACAGGGTCTCGACCACGAAGATGCCGCCCATGATGAAGAGCACGATCTCCTGGCGCACGATGACGGCGATGGTGCCGAGCGCGCCGCCGAGCGCGAGCGCGCCGACGTCGCCCATGAAGACCTGCGCCGGATAGGCGTTGAACCAGAGGAAGGCCAGCCCTGCCCCCGCCAGCGCGCCGCAGAAGATCAGCAGCTCGCCCGCGCCCGGGATGTAGGGGATGAACAGGTATTTCGAATACACCGCACTGCCGGTCAGATAGGCGATCAGGCCGAGCGCCGAGCCGACCATCACGGTCGGCATGATGGCCAGGCCGTCGAGGCCGTCGGTGAGGTTGACCGCGTTGCTGGTGCCGACGATGACGAAATAGGTCAGCGCGATGAAGCCCCAGACGCCGAGCGGATAGCTGATGGTCTTGAAGAACGGGACGATCAGGTCGGCCTTCGGCGGCAGATCGAGGTTGAAGCCCGAACGGACCCACTCCATGAAGAGCTGCAGCACTTCGGTATTGGTCGGTGCCGAGACCGAGAACGCGAGATAGATCGCGGCCACGATACCGATCAGCGACTGCCAGAAATACTTCTCGCGCGAGCGCATGCCTTCCGGGTCCTTGTAGACCACCTTGCGGTAGTCATCCACCCAGCCGATCGCGCCGTAGCCGAGGGTCACGACCAGCACCACCCAGACGAAGCGGTTGGAAAAGTCGGACCACAGCACGGTCGAGATGCCGATCGCCAGCAGCACCAGGGCGCCGCCCATGGTCGGCGTGCCGGACTTGACGAGGTGGGTCTGCGGGCCGTCGGTGCGCACCGCCTGCCCGACCTTCATGCGGGTCAGCATGCGAATCATCGACGGACCGGCGATGAGACCGATCACGAGCGCGGTCAGCGTGGCGAACACGGCGCGGAAAGTAATGAAGTTGAAGACCCGAAGCGGTCCGAGTTCTTGTTGAAAATATTGCGCCAGCCAAAGCAGCATGTCAGTGGGATCCCTGTCCTTTGTCTTGTGGATTGACGAGGCAAGCGACTACCCGCTCCATCTTCATGAAGCGCGAGCCCTTTACCAGCGCCGTCGTACCGGCGGCAATCATTGCCTCGGCTGCGCGGTTGATCGAATCGATATCGCCGAAATGCTGCGCCCCCGCCCCGAATGCGCCGCTCGCATGCGCGGCCAGCTCGCCCAGGGTCAGCAGATGCTCGATGCCGCGGTCGCGCGCATAGCGCCCGACCTCGTCATGAAACTGCGGCCCCTGGTCGCCGACCTCGCCCATGTCGCCCAGCACCAGCACGCGCGGCGCGCCGGCATTGGCCAGCACGTCGATCGCGGCCCGCACCGAGTCGGGGTTGGCATTGTAGGTATCGTCGATCACCAGCGCGCCACTCCTGGCCGTCTTGCGCTGCAGCCGGCCGTTGACCGGAGCGAATGCCTCCAGCCCGCGCACCACCGCGTCCACCGGAACGCCGATGGCAAGCGTGCAAGCTGTTGCAGCAAGAGCATTGCGGACGTTGTGTTCGCCCGCGGCCGAGAGTGTTACCTGGAAATGTTTCCCGCCGGCAGTTATGGACAGGTCGCTGCCGAAATCGTTCACCCTGAATGTGGCACTGACGTCCGCATCGGGCGTCAGGCCGAATGTCATAGTTTTACGTTGTCCCGCATAGCCCCGCCACAGCGGCGCGTAGACGTCGTCCGCGGGGAAAACCGCGACGCCGTCGGCGCCGAGGCCCCGGATCACGCTGCCGTTTTCCTCGGCCACCGCTTCCACCGTGGCCATGAATTCCTGATGCTCGCGTTGTGCATTGTTCACCAGCCCGACCACCGGTTGCGCGATGGCGGTGATCGCCGCGATCTCGCCGGGATGGTTCATGCCGAGCTCGATCACCGCCGCCTCGTAGCCGTCGTGCAGGCGGAACACCGTCAGCGGCACACCGATGTCGTTGTTGAGATTGCCGCGCGTGGCCATCACCTTGTCGGCGCCGAAGGCGGCGGCGAGGATGGCGGCGATCATTTCCTTGACCGTGGTCTTGCCGTTGCTGCCGGTGACGCCGATGACGGGCAGGCGGAACTGGGCGCGCCAGAAAGCGGCGATTTCGCCGAGCGCGATGCGGGTGTCGGGCACGACCAGCGCCGGCACCGTCAATCCCGCCGGTACGCGCTCCACCACCACGGCGGCGACGCCGCGCGCGGCGACGTCCGTCAGAAAGTCATGCGCATCGAAGCGCTCGCCGCGCAGCGCGACGAACAGGTTGCCGGGGCCGGCTTGGCGGCTGTCGGTGGACACGCCGTCGAAGGCAACCTCGCCGCCCGCGCCTTCGACGCGCGACTGTTTCACAAAAGGCTGGATCGCCGCCAGTGACGATTTCATCAGGACGCTCCTTTCATCGTTGCCCTCGCGGCCAGCGCCAGCGCCGCATGATCCGCGTCGAGGAACGGCAGCTTCTTGCCCTTGATTTCCTGATAAGGCTCATGCCCCTTGCCGGCCAGCAGAACCACGTCGTTCTTGCCCGCGTGGCGCCCGGCCCAGAGAATCGCGGAGGCGCGATCCTCGATGACCTGCAGCGCCGACGCCTGCTTCAGCCGGCTGCGATCGATGCCCGCGACGATCTGGTCCAGGATGACCGAGGGCTCTTCGCTGCGCGGGTTGTCGCTGGTGACGACCACATGGTCAGCCGCCTGCGCCGCCGCGCCCATCTGGGGCCGCTTGCCCGGGTCGCGGTCGCCGCCGCAGCCGAACACGCACCAGAGTTCGCCGCCGCGCTGCTGCGCGACCTGGCGCAGCGTGGCAAGCGTCTTTTCCAGCGCGTCCGGCGTATGCGCGTAATCAATCACCATCAGCGGCGCATCCTGTCCGCCGAGCTGCTGCATGCGGCCGGGCACCGGCGTGAGGCTTTCGACGGCGTCGACAGCCGTCTTCAGATCGATGCCCTTCGCCAGCAGCACGCCGAGCACCGCCAGCACATTGCTGACATTGAACTGGCCGATCAGCTGCGTCCTGACCTGAACGCTGCCGGCCGGTGCGTCGAGCCGGAACACGGTGCCGCCGTGGCTGCTGCGGATGTCGCTGGCACGCAGCAGGCTCACGCCCTGCTCCGCCGCCGCATTGCCGGTCGTATAGGCGGTCAGCGGCAGCGCCGGGCGCGTCGCGCGCAGATGCGCGAGCAGCCGCTGCCCCATGGCGTCGTCGAGGTTGACCACCGCGTGCCCTAGACCCGGCCAGTCGAACAGCCTGCGCTTGGCCGCTTCATAGGCGTCCATGCCGCCGTGGTAGTCGAGGTGGTCGCGGGTGAAATTGGTGAAGACGGCCACATCGAAATGCATGCCGTTGAGCCGTCCCTGGTCGAGGCCGATGGACGAGGCTTCGATCGCGAGCGCCTGCGCGCCCTGGTCGCGCAGCTGCGCGAGCCGGCGCTGCAGGATGACCGCGTCGGGCGTGGTGTAGCCGGTGCTGTCCAGCCCCTGGCTGTCGCCGGCACGGAACAGGCCGGCGCCGAGCGTGCCGATCACAGCGGTCGGCTGGCCGAGCCGCGACAGCGCGCGGCCGAGCCACTGTGAACAGGAAGTCTTGCCGTTGGTGCCGGTCACCGCGACCGAATACATCGCGGCATCGGGATGACGATAGTGTTCGGCGGCGATCGGACCGGCCAGCTGCTTGAGCCCGGCCACCGCCAGCGACGGCACGGTCCAGCCGGCGTCCCAGGTGAAATCGTCGGCTTCGTACACCACCGCGCGCGCGCCGCGGGCGATCGCCTGCGAGATGTAGTGGCGGCCATCGGCGGCATCGCCCGGATAGGCGAGGAACACGTCGCCGGCGCCGATGGTGCGCGAATCCGACGACAGCTGGGCGGCAGGCGCCGCCGCCTGCATCCAGCGCATCACATCGGGGAGTGAGGAGGTCGCGGCGTTCACAAGCTCTCCTTCGGGCTGTCGGCGGGGACGATGATGTCGGTCACGGCGGAGTCCGGCGGCACGTTGAGCGCGCGCAGCGCGTTCTGCACCACCGCGGCGAAGATCGGCGCCGCCACCTGGCCACCATAGTGCGCCCCATTCGAGGGTTCGTCCACCATCACCGCGACGATGATGCGCGGGTCGGAGACCGGCGCGAAGCCGACGAAACCGGAGACATACTTGTTCGCGTACTGGCCGCCGACCAGCTTGTGCGCGGTGCCGGTCTTGCCGGCCACGCGGTAGCCGGGGACCTGGGCCTTCGGCGCGGTGCCGGTCGGTCCGGCCGCCAGTTCCAGCATTATGCGCACGTCGCGCGCGGTTTTCGCGGAAATCACACGGCGCGCGATCGGCTGGTCGGTCGACTTGTGGAAAGTGATCGGAATCATTTCCCCGTCGCGCGCGAAGATCATGTACGAATGCGCCATCTGGATCAGCGAGGTCGAGATGCCGTGGCCGTAGCTCATCGTCGCCTGCTCGATCGGCTTCCAGGAGTTCGGCGGACGCACGCGGCCGGCCACCGCACCGGGGAAACCGAGCTTGGGCGCCTGGCCGAATCCGACTTCGGTGAACAGGTCCCACATCTGCTGCGGCTGCATCTGCAGCGCCAGCTTGGCGGTGCCGACGTTGGACGACTTTTCCAGCACCTCGGACACTGTCAGCAAGCCATGCGCGTGGGCGTCGCCGATGGTGGCGCGGCCGATGGTCAGCTTGCCGGGCGCGGTCTGGATCATGGTGCCCGGCGTGGCGAGCTTGTTTTCCAGTGCCAGCGCGATGGTGAACGGCTTCATCACCGAACCCGGCTCGAAGGTGTCCGTCAGCACGCGGTTGCGCAGCTGGGCGCCGGTCAGGCGGCCGCGCTCGTTCGGGTTGTAGGTCGGCAGGTTGGCCAGCGCCAGCACCTCGCCGGTCTTCGCATCCAGCACCACGATGCCGCCCGCCTTTGCCTTGTGCTGCTCGACGCCTTCCTTCAGGTGCGAGAACGCGATGTACTGGATCTTGCGGTCGATCGACAGCTCGAGGTCCTTGCCGTCGTGCGGCATGCGCACCGACTCGATGTCTTCGACGATGCGGCCGAGGCGGTCCTTGATCACGCGGCGGCTGCCGGTGGTGCCGGCCAGCGTCTTCTGGAACGCCAGCTCCATGCCTTCCTGGCCGGCGTCCTCGACGTTGGTGAAGCCGACGATGTGGGCCATCACCTCGCCCTCGGGGTAATAGCGCTTGTATTCCTTGCGGGTCTCGATGCCGGCGATGCCGAGCTTGAGGATCTTGTCGACCGTCTCCTGCTCCACCTGCCGCTTCAGGTAGACGAAGGTGCGGTCGGAGTCGAGCTTCTTGGCGAGATCGCGCTCGCTCATGTCGAGCAGCTTCGCCAGCTCGCGCAGCTTTTCCGGCGGCGCCTCGGCGACATCCTCGGGAATCGCCCACACCGCCCTGACCGGCAGCGAAGACGCCAGCACCTGGCCGTTGCGGTCGGTGATCTTGCCGCGGGTGGCGGGCAGTTCCAGCGTGCGGGCATAGCGCGACGCGCCCTGCTTCTGCAGGAATTCCGTCGACAGGCCCTGCAGCCAGAGCGCACGGCCGGCGAGCGCGGCGAACGCGGCGAACATCACGAACAGGACCACGCGCGAGCGCCAGACGGGCAGCTTGAGCGCGAGCACCGGGCTGGCGCTGAACTGCACGCCCTTGCCGGCAGCGGTACGGGAGGCGCCGCGCATTACCTGCCTCCCTTATTGATGTACTGGGTGCGTGCGGGCGTCACCGGCATCATGCCGAGATCGCGGCGCGCGTTGGCTTCGATGCGGGCATGCTTTGCCAGCGTCGACTGATCCAGCTGCAACTGCGACCATTCGATCTCGAGCTGGCGCGCCGCCGCCTGGGCGCGCTCCAGCTCGATGAACAGGCGGCGCGCCTGGTACTGGGAATTGACCAGCGACAGTGCGCACAGCACCAGCAATACCGTGAGAATGAGATTGATGCGGCCGCTCATGGCTTGCTCGACAGGGAAACGGAGGTGCGCTCGGCTACGCGCATGATGGCGGAGCGGGCGCGGGGGTTGGCGGAGACTTCGGCTGCGGACGGCTTCATTTTTGCCAGCAGCTTCAGGACCGGCTGCGGCAGGTCGGCGGCGCGGATCGGCAGGCGGCGGTCGGGCTGCGGCGCATTGGCTCTGGAAGCCATGAAGCGCTTGACGATGCGATCTTCCAGTGAATGAAAGCTGATCACAGCCAGTCTCCCCTGAGGGCCGAGTTTTTCCAGTGCCGCCTCGAGTGCTACTTCGAGTTCTTCAAGCTCTTTATTGATGTAAATCCGGATAGCCTGAAATGTGCGAGTGGCCGGGTCCTTGCCCTTCTCGCGGGTTTTGACGGCGTGTGCCACGATCTCGGCAAGCTGTCGTGTGCTTGAAATTGGGCCGACTGCCCGGCGAGCAACAATCGCCTTTGCAATCTGAAAAGCAAACCGTTCTTCCCCATAATCCCGTATCACCTTTCCTATCGTCTGCTCCGACTCGGTCGCGAGCCACTCCGCCGCCGACATCCCGCGCGTCGTATCCATGCGCATGTCGAGCGGCCCATCCAGCCGAAAACTGAATCCCCGCGCGGCGTCGTCCACCTGCGGCGACGAAATCCCGAGGTCCAGCAAAATGCCGTCGACCTGCTGCACGCCGCGCGCCGCCAGCGCCTCGCCGAGCGTGGCGAAACTGTCATGCACGATCGCGAAACGCGGATCCGCGATCTGCTGCGCGGTGGCAATCGCCAGCGGATCCTTGTCGAACGCGATCAGCCTGCCTTTCGGGCCGAGCCTGTCCAGGATCAGCCGGCTGTGCCCGCCGCGCCCGAAGGTGCCGTCGACGAACACGCCGTCGGCGCGCGCGCCGTCGATCGCCAGCGCTTCGACCGCCTCCTGCAACAGCACCGTCCGGTGCTGCAATCCGGGCACCGCTTGTGGATTCATCACGGCCCGTCAGAAGGAAAAATCGTTCAACACGTCAGGCATGCCATTGGCAACCGCCTGCGCTTCGTTTTCGGCAAGCTTCTCGGCATCCCAGATCTCGAAATGGCTGCCCATGCCGAGCAGCATGACGTCGCGCGTCAGGCCGACGGCCGAGCGCAGTTCGGGCGCAATCAGGATGCGGCCCGCGGTATCCATTTCGACATCGGATGCATTGCCAAGGAAGATGCGCTGCCAGGCGCGGGCCGACATCGGCCATGCGGCGATCTGTTCGCGGTGGTTTTCCCAGACAGGACGAGGAAAGAAGAGCAGACAACCGTGGGGGTGCTTGGTCAGGGTGACGCGGCCTTCACACTGGACGGTCAGGGCGTCGCGGTGCTTGGCGGGGATCGTCATCCGCCCTTTCGCATCGAGACTCAGTGCTGAAGCGCCCTGAAACACCCTGATTACCCTCGTGGTTGTCGTTTTTGATGGTTTTGGTGAAACGCGATTGTCGTGCGGCCAGGCCTTTTTGCCCCACAAAAATACACTTTTTCACACTTCCGCCCACTTTAGAGGATGCTTTATTTGCGGTCAAGTAATATCAGGAAAGAGAAATGCTATTTTTCCTAATGGACTCAAGGACTTAGCGCGCTTCCCTCGAGCAATCCGTGCAGTGAAACCCGAAGAAAATGAAGCACTTAGAGAACACACTGAAGGTGAACTCTGAGGAATATACATGTGTGGGAAAATTCCCGCATGGAAAAAAGAGAAAGCGAGACAGGGCGCGGGAGTGCGGAAAAGTCCACACTCACCTAAGTCTCTTCAAAACGGGAAAAAGTGACCTCAGTCAGGCACGCATAGCTCCCCCCGGCGCAGGGCGAGCAGGGTCCGGAACGCGAGCAGCGCCACCACCAGCGTCAGCAATGCCAGCAGGGCAAGCGCCAGCCCGGCCAGAAAGCGATTGCCCGCCAGGCGCAGCATCGCGAGCGCGGCGACGGTGAGCGCCGCGAGCGGAAAGGAACAGGCCCAGCTTGAAGCGAAGAAAGGCAGCGCCAGGAAACGCCGCATGTCGGCGGCAAGCAGCAGGCCGATGAACAATGCAAAATAGAAAAGGACGCGGCCGAAGGCGTCGACCTGGCCGGTGAGCGACGTCCAGGCGACGAAGCCCACCGCCGGCGGCGCGAGCAGGATAAACAGCGTGGGGACGAGTTTCGGCGGCAGCGGTTCATGGAAGAACAGGCGGTACAGCACGATGGTCAGCAGGACCGCCCAGAACACGATGCCGACGCTGAAAAAGAACCAGGACACCTCGGGCGAGGCGAAACGCACGCCCGCCACCGGCACCACCAGGTTCCCGACGACGGGAATGAACCAGGACGGATTGACGTGCGCCACCAGGTGCCGGTCATGATGCAGCCAGCCGTGCATGGTCCGCAACGTCAGGCCGATGTGCAGCAGCGCCCCCGCCGCCCAGATCCAGCCGGCCGCGCGCGGCGCCTGCTCCATCCACACCGCCGCCAGCAGCAGGATGGAAATGGAGACGGTGGCAAGGAAGCCGGCCCGCGCCGGATGGCCCGCCTCTTCCAGCGCCGCGCGCCGGTGGTGGAGCCATTTGCCGGCGTAGGCGACCAGCAGCAGCAGGAACAGCGCGCTCGCCATGCCGCGCAGGGCGGCCACCACCAGCACCGGGGCGCCGAGCAGCTTGTGCGCCTGCTGCCAGGCGATCGCCAGTCCGGACAATCCCATCGAGGAGGCGAACAGCGCCACCGGAAAATGCTCGAGCCGGTTGACGGGACGGACGAAGGTATCGGGGATGGCGGCTGACATGTTTTCTCCCTGGCGGCGGCGTGACCGAACCATATGATAGGCCAGAAGAAAGGGGTGCGGCGCTGATACGGAAACCGTAGCGTACCCGGGGGGCTCGCTCGGCAGGAGAGCCGCGCGAAGGAAAATGCCTGCTGGTCGTGGGATGAAGATTCGGAAGCGGGAAGGCGAATCCGGTCAGGCGCCGTGGTTACTGCATCTAGCGGCCGCTATGTTCAGAGGCGCATGGGGATCCGCGATCCTCCACTATTCACTGTTTCCATCCCACGGCCGGCAGGCACTTGGCATGCCACTATACCGGCGAAGAGACGAGGTGCGTTGAGTTGTCTCAAGCGAGGCGGCCGTCATGCGCGGCCGCGCGAAAAAAAGGAAGCAGGCCGATAGGCCGGATTCTGTTACGACGGGTTGCCCCGTTATGACAGCCATTCCTCTAGGCCCTGGATTGCTCCAGGGCTCAAGCTTCCTACCCGCACGCTCCGCGAGCAACATCATCGCGTGCCTATTTGGAATTGCTCCAGGTGGAGGTTACCGCGTTTCACCCTTTGTGACGCAGGGCCGGCTTGCGCCTTCCCCGTTCCCAAAGACTCGTCTCTGTGGCCCTGTTCCTCGCCTTATACCTTGCGGCTTTCGGCGGACGGCCGTTAGCCGTCACCCTGCTCTGTGGAGTCCGGACCTTCCTCCCGCCGTCTTGCGACGGCCAGCGACTGTCTGGCCTGCTTCGGCCGGCATTGTACCCCGGGCGCCGGATGCGCCCGAGGATTTTCTGCTACGTTAGCGTTTTGTCTTCCACCGTCATCAACATGCCCGAATCCAGAACCGGCGGCCGCATCCTCGTCGACGCATTGCGCACCCATGGCGTCGATCTCGTCTTCGGCGTGCCGGGCGAAAGCTATCTCGCCGTCCTCGACGCGCTGCACGACTCGCCTATCCGCTTCATCATCAACCGTCACGAGGGCGGCGCGGCCTTCATGGCCGACAGCTACGGGAAGCTGACCGGGCGACCGGGCGTATGCTTCGTCACGCGCGGGCCCGGCGCGACCAATGCGGCGATCGGCGTGCATACCGCGCAGCAGGATTCGACGCCGATGATCCTGTTCATCGGCCAGGTCGGCAACGACTTCGTCGAGCGCGAAGCCTTCCAGGAGATCGACTACCGCCGCATGTTCGGCAGCATGGTCAAGTGGGCGGCGCAGATCGACCGCGCCGACCGCATACCCGAGTACGTGGCCCACGCATTTCAGCGCGCGACCAGCGGCCGTCCCGGGCCGGTGGTGCTGGCGCTGCCGGAAGACATGCTGGCCGACAGCGCGGCGGTCGCCGACGCCCGTCCCTATCAGCCGGTGCAGGCGGCGCCGTCGGCGGCGCAGATGACGCGGCTGCGGGAGATGCTGGCGGCGGCACGGCATCCGCTGCTGCTGCTCGGCGGGTCCGGCTGGGATGCGCAGGCCTGCGAGGATCTGCGCCGCTTTGCCGAAGCCAATGCGCTGCCGGTGGCCTGCGCCTTCCGTTTCCAGGACCTGTTCGACAATCGCCATCCGCACTATGTCGGCGACGTCGGCATCGGCATCAATCCGCAGCTGGCGCGGCGGGTGCGGGAGTCCGACCTGATTCTCGCCCTCGGCCCGCGCCTGGGCGAGATGACCACCGGCGGCTACACGCTGCTGGAGCCGCCCTGCCCGCGCCAGAAGCTCATCCACGTGCTCACCGGTGCCGAGGAGCTTGGCAGGGTCTACCAGGCGGACCTGATGATCAACAGCGGCATGCCGCAGCTGGCGGCGGCGCTGGCCGCGCTGCCCCCGGTCGATGCCGGCGCACGGCGCGCGTCCGTCGCGCAGGCGCGCGCCGAGTACGAAGCCTGGCAGCAGGAGCCGCCGGTGTTCCGGCAGACCGATGCACCGCTCAACCTGTGGCAGGTGGTGCAGACGCTGCAGTCCGCGCTGCCGGCCGACACCATCCTGACCAACGGCGCCGGCAACTTCGCCACCTGGGCGCACCGCTTCTGGCGCTACGGCGGCTTGCGCACCCAGCTCGCGCCCACCTCGGGCGCGATGGGCTACGGCGTGCCGGCCGCGGTGGCGGCGGCGATCGTCAGCGCCCATCAGGGCCGGCCGCGCATGGTGCTCAACTTCGCCGGCGACGGCGACTTCCTGATGACCGGGCAGGAGCTGGCGACCGCGGTGCAATACGGCGCGCCGGCGCTTTTCATCGTTTTCAACAACGGCGCCTACGGCACGATACGGATGCACCAGGAGCGCGAGTTTCCGGGACGGGTGTCGGGAACCGGCCTGCGCAACCCGGATTTCGCGGCGCTGGCGAAGAGCTACGGAGCACACGGCGAGAGCGTGGCGGCGACGGCGGACTTCGGCCCCGCCCTGCGGCGCGCGCTGGATTACATGCAGGACCAGGGTCTGCCCGCGCTGATCGAATTGCGCTACGACACGGAGCTGATCACGCCGGGCGCCAGCCTGAGCGCGATACGGGAAGCCGCGCTGGCGGCGCGCGGGAACTGAAGCGCAGAATTTTTTCCGCCCGCGCCGGTCAATGATGACGACACGACCGCGGCGTGGCACTGCGCTCGTCCGCACCGGTCTTCCGCTGGCTTCCACTGATCAGGCATATGGCACTTGTATCCGTCACCGAGGCGGCAAAACTTGTCCGAAAGAACCGCTCGACCCTCTACCGCGACATCGAGCGCGGCCGCCTCAGCAAGACCGTCTCGCCCGACGGCGACACCCAGATCGAAACCTCCGAACTGCTGCGCGCCTACGGCCGCCTGCACGCGGACGAGGAAGACGGCGACGCGGCGCGCGCGCGCGAGCACCTGCGCATCGCCCTGCTGGAAGAACGCAATCGTTCGCTGGAGCGTGCGCTGGCACTGGAGGCCGAGCTGCGCAAGGTGAAGGACCAGGTGACGAACGAATTGCGGGCACGGCTGGCGGACAAGGAAAACGTGATCAAGGTGCTCGAGAGCAAGGTGCTGTTCCTCGAGTACGACCGCCAGGTCGAATCCCTGGACGCGGACGGCAGCGAGCCGCGGCAGCAAGAGCCGGCCCAGGGGCCGCGGGCGGTCGGCAAGGTGAAGGCCTTTCCGCGCCCGGCCCGGCGCGCGGGCTGGTGGTCCCGGCTGTTCGGACGAACCTGAAGCGGCGCGGCGGAACGTGAAGAGCTATCGCAAGGAACTCTGGTTCAATACGCCGGCGAGGCGCGCCTTCGTCAATATCACGCCGCAGGTGGAGGCGGCGCTGGCCGACAGCGGCATCCGCGAGGGTCTCGCCCTCGTCAATGCGATGCATATCTCGGCCTCGGTCTTCATCAATGACGACGAGCCGGGCCTGCACCAGGACTATGAAACGTGGCTGGAACGGCTGGCGCCGCATGAGCCGATAGGCCAGTACCGCCACAACGACACCGGCGAGGACAATGCCGACGCCCACATCAAGCGCCAGATCATGGGACGCGAAGTGGTGGTGGCGGTCACCGAGGGCCGGCTCGACTTCGGCCCCTGGGAGCAGATCTTCTACGGGGAATTCGACGGCATGCGCAGGAAGCGCGTGCTGGTGAAGATCATCGGCGACTGAAGCCGGCGCGGCCGAACAGCGGCAGGCCGCGGCACAGCCAGAGCGACCAGGCGAGGATCAGCGGATGGATCATCTCCAGCCCTTCCTCGAATACGCCCGCGTACAAGCCCACGCTTTCGCTCAGCGCATGACCGGCCAGCGCCAGTTCCGCCGGCGCGCGGTCGAGCAGCTTGCCGAGCACGACCAGCGCGGTGCCGGCGAGCAGCCAGAGGCCGCCGCGCGTGCGCCATCCGCCGCGCGCCAGCAGAAAGCGCGCGATCACGAAGCCGACATAGAGGACCAGCGCGATGAAGGCCAGCGCCACCGCGAACGCCAGCAGCTTCTCCATCAGCGGCGCCTCGGTGTGCCGGTAGTAGTTCGACTTGAGCAGGCTGTCGGCGGTGAACTTCTTGTGCCAGTCCGCCTCGCGCGCGGCAAACAGCACGAACAGCAGGCCGAACAGGAGGGCGCCGCGCTTCTCCTCGCGGAACGCGGCGAGCATGACGACGGCGGCGACGATCCAGGACACGATCGAGAGCATCTCGAACGGCCCCTCTTCCGAAAACAGCGCCTTGACCTCCGCCACGGGCCGCAGCGCCGGGATCGCGGCCAGCAGCAGGATGTAGAGAACGATCAGCAGCGCGGCGATGCCGTCCGCGCGGGTCGGTGTGTTGGCTTTCATGGATTTCCCGATGATGCGGGCGGCGGCGGACGCCGGGCCGCGATAGAAGTGGTTCCATTATAGGCGGTGTGCGCGCACGGCGAGGAAGCCGGTCTATGCCTGCCCGCGACCGCCATCGGCGACGTCGTCGCCTGCCATGGCCGGCCGTCGCCGCGCCATCGCCTCGCGCGCGCGGTCGAGCAGCGCCGGCGCGGATTGCCGCGCGTCGCGCGACTGCTCCATGCGACGGGCGGCGAAAGGCTGCATCATGACGGCGACGGTGCCGACGCCGGCCTGGGTCAGGCCCATCTTCATGTATGCCATCTTCGCCGCCCGCTTCTGTTTCCCGCTCGCGCCGCGGTAGAGCGAGGACAGGTGGCCCGCGGTGCCCGCCAGGGGAACGGCCATGTCGTCCTCGCCGGGCGCGGGAAAGGCGAGGACCTCCGGCACCCGCTTGCGCTGCTCGAGGCGGGCCACGAGTTCATCCAGCCAGGCCTGCTGTTCGCCGTCTTCCGGCTTGGGGGCGCGCACCGTCTCGGGCTGGGCGGGCCGCAGCGCCTCGCGCACGGTGTCCATGTCGCGCTTCTGGAACGCCGCGCGTGCGCCGGCGCTGATGTACGCGCCTGGCTGGACGCCGGTGGACGCGAGCGCCCCCATCTTGAAATCCAGGTACTGCGGCCCGGCATAGGTGCCGGCGACACGCTGAAGCGTCACCGACAGGTCGCCGGCGCCGAGGCCGGTGGTCACCACCACCGGCAGGACATTGCTGCCGAAGTTGGTCACCGTGTAGCGCAGGGTTTCGCCCGCCGTCAGCCTGCGCGACTTCCTCATCGCCGCGAGCTGCGCCCGCGTGTCGCCGGTGAAGAGATCGCGCACGTGCCTGTTCCGGATGTGCGCCAGGTGCGCGGCGGCCCGATCGGCAGCGTCCCGCGCGGGGCTGCCGCCATCGTCGGCGCGCATCTCGCGCCGGGCGCATTCCAGGTGATGCAGGTCGGCCAGATCGCCCTTGAGCGCATCGCGCAGGGCATCGGCCCGCTTCCGGCCGCCACGCAGGCCGAACAGATTGCGCGGGCCCAGATCGGTCGCCGTCCTGAGCAGCCTGTCATGCGTCCTGGCCACCTCGCCCGTCAGAAGTCTGTCCATCGCTTCCAGCCGCAGTCCGAGCGGCGTCTTCCAGCTCTGCAGCAGGATGTCCGCAAGCGCGCGCTGCAGCGGGTCGGATTCCTTCGTGCGGCCGCCGTCGGTTCCGGCGGCATCGGCGGACGTCGCGGGGCGCGGAGCCGGATCCGGACCTGGCGGCGGCGATGCGGGGCGTGCGCCGGTATCGAGCCGCTCGGACGCAAAGAGCGTGAACCGCAGCAGCGCCTCCAGTTCCGCGTCGCCCGCGGTGTTTCCGTCACCGGCTGGCGCAGGCGCCGGCGCGGGTTGCGGGAAGGAGCGGCCCGTTCCCGCGGACGGGGGCGTATCGCCGGCACCCGGCTCGTCTTCGCCGCGCTCGCTCCCCTGCCCCGCATCCAGCCCGGCGAGCGTTTCGTCGAGGCGCTGCAAGGCCGCTTTCCGGGATGGCGCCTGCCGCCCGCCGTCGGCGGCGAGGTAATCCGCATAGGCGCGCGCCCAGTCGTCGAGCACCCGATCATGGGCGACATCCCCGACCACGTGCCTGACCAGGTTGACGATCGCCCGCTGCCCCTTCTCCAGGCCGTCCGCGTCGGCGCCGCCGGCGACCTGCGCGGCGAGGAATGCCAGCAGCCCGAGCGCGGCGCTCGCCGTCATCGCCCCGCCGACGCCGGCGGCATCGATCTTCATCGGTGTCAGGATGCTCAGGCCCATGCCGATCAGGTACATGAGGCTGGTGCCCCAGCTGACCGTCAGCGTACGCTCATTGCCCTGGAACTCGCCGGCGGCATTGTCGGCCGCGCGCTTGTAGCCGTCGGCCACCGACATCAGGTGGCAGACCCGGGCGAAGCAGCGCCGCAGGTCCGCGACCGCGGCAGGATCGGGCGCCTCGCCGCCATCGTCGAGGCGCCCGATCGCGCTTTCGAGCGCCCCGAGCGCGGACCGCATGCCGGGAATGCGGCGCATCGCGTCCCAGGAAGCGCGCATGAGATGCGGCGCCTGCTTCAGCCGCGGCGCGCTGTCCGCCCGGCCGTGCGTGAGCACGTCCTCCAGCGCGGATGTGCGGAATCTGTCCCGCCCCGCATAGAAAATGGCCGCGCCCAGCGCGAGCTGCACCGACATGCGCGCGATGTGCAGGCCCGCCTTGAGCGTGCCGCCATCCGCCATCAGGGCGCCGCCGCCGAGTCCGATGACGACGCTCGTCAGCAGGACCGGCAGCGCGCGGTGCATGCCGCCGGTGCCCATCGTCTCGAATCCCTGTCGGATCCGCGCGCGCTCGGACGGCGTAAAGCGCAGGGCGTCGAAAAAGGTCTCGATCTCCTGTTCGCAGACTTCGTGCCGGGTCCGTGCGTGGCCGTCGCCCGCGCCCGCCGGTTCGCTCCTGCCGACCATGCGGAGGGCATGGCTGCGCACCGGGTCATGCGGCAGGCTCTTGCGCTCGGCTTCGAGCGCAAGCAGGCGGTCGAGCGCGTCGCGGTCGGCGTTCGCCGGCCTGAAGCGTTCGATCTGCGCCTGCCAGAGCCGGCCGATCTCCGCCGCCGCTTCCGGCCACTCGCCGGCGACGCGGAGTGCGGGATCGAAGCGATGCTGTCGCAGGAGCTGCATGAAACGGGCGCGCATGCGGTTCCGGGTGCCCGCGGACTCGGCGGCTGGCGCGGCGGGCCCGGCTGCGGAGGAATTCGCGGCTGAAGCGGCCGGTGAAGCCGGCGCAGCCGGCCCCGCCGGTTGCGGGAGGGGCGGAGCCGGGGTTGCTGCACGGGGAATCAGCATGCGGAACATGGACGGGACCAGGCGAGAAGAAGCCCATGAGTACAAGACGCAACACCCGCGGTTCCATCGGCGGGATGTCATCAGACCGACACATTGCGGGACTAGGATCGCCACCCATCATTTGTTATCGCAAAGACAACGCACGATGCACGATACCCCCCCGGATCCCCGCAGCCTGCTGCTGCGCGACCGCGAGCTGCTCCGGCAGCTCTCCCGCCCCGCTCCCGCACGCCTGCTGATGCAGACCCTGCTGGAATGGGTATACATCTCGATGCTCGCCGCGCTCGCCGTCTGGCTGTCGCATCTCGCCGCCAGCCTGGCGTGCATGCTGCTGATCGCGACCCGGCAGAATGCATTGCTGGTACTGATGCACGAATACAGCCACTTCCAGTTCAGCCGGCGGCATCCCTGGCTCAACGATCTGCTGGGCGACCTGCTCACCGCTTTTCCCTTCTTCATCAGCGTGCATGGCTTCCGCCGCAATCACCTGGCGCATCACCGGGCGCCCGGCACCGACGCCGACCCCAATCTCCAGGCGGCGCTGCGCAAGCCGCAGTACCAGTATCCGAAGCCCAGGAAGCATGTGCTGCTGGAGATCGCCAGGCATGCAGCCGGCTGGTACACCCTGAACGAACTCAAGCGCTACACGCTGGACGCCGGCATGGCGACCTCGCTGCCGTTGCGGGTGCACGCCGCGCGCGCGGCATTCGCCATCGCGGTCCTCGCCGGCGTCTGGGCTTTCGATCTGTGGCGGGAAGTGCTGCTGTACTGGCTGCTGCCGATGGCAACCTTTTTCATGGCGATCCTCTACCTGCGCGACCTCGGCGAACATTTCGGCATGCCGGGTCCGGGCTTCTATGCATCGCGCACGGTGCTTGCCGGTCCCCTGGAACGCCTGCTGATCTGCCAGAACGGGGTCAACTTCCACGCGGAGCATCACCTGTTCCCGTCGGTGCCGTTCCTGCGGCTGCGCCGGCTGCACGACCTGCTGATGGAAGACAGCCACTACCGCCGCCACGCGGTGATCACGCACGGCTATCTGCACGGACTGCTCGCTGAGCTGAGCCGCGAACCTGAAGGCGGGGCGCCGGCAGAATGATCATCCACGTACGCTATCTGGGCGAGCGCGACCTGCCTGTCCTGCTCGAACTGGAACGGGCGAAGTGGGAGCCCGGCCAGGCCGCCGACGGCGAATCGCTCGCGCGGCGCATACGGGACTACCCGGAACTGTCGATCGGCGCTTTCTGCGGCACGAGCGGCCGCGCGCTCGCCTCGCTTTTCATGCGCCCGGTGAATCCCGCCGTCTTCAGCGCGCCGACCCGCTGGGCGCAGGCGGCCCTCGGCCACGAGGAATGCGGGTCGGATACGCACTCATTGTTCGGCATCAGCCTGAGCAGCAGCCATGCCGAGGCGGTTGAGGAGATCTTCCGGTTCTTTTATCCGCGCGCGCTCAAGGCCGGCTGGCGGGACATCTTTCTCGGCTCGCCCATCCCCGGGTTCCGCAGGGCGCGGCTGGCCGAGCCGGGGCTGCCGGTCTGGCGTTACGTGCACGGCAGGAAGCGCTTTCATCCCAGCCTGCCGCGCGATCCGCAGCTGGCCTACTACCACGCCAAGGGTTTCAGGGAGATCGTGTCGATACAGCAGGATTATTTCCCGCATCCGGCATCCCTGGACTATGGCGTGATCCTGCGCTGCGCGATTCCGCTGTCGCGGCCGCGCCGGCTGTGGCGCATCACCCCGATGCGGGTGCTGGAACCGCTCAGCCGGCTGGTGCTCACGCTGGCCGGCTGAGCGGGCCGGCTCAGGCGAACTTCGTGAAGTCCGGGCGGCGCTTCTCGAAGAAGGCGGTGAACGCCTCCTTCGCCTCGGGCGCGGACAGCATCTCGCCGAAGTGGCGGTTCTCTTCCTGCATGCGGGCCTGCACCGCCTGCGCCTGCGCGGTCTTGAGCAGGCTCTTGGTCACGCGCAGCGACGAGGCCGGCAGCGCCGCGAGCTTGGCGGCCTGGCCGCGGGCAAACGGCAAAAGATCGTCGACCGGCAGCACACGGCTCACCAGCCCCATTTCCAGCGCCTCGTCGGCGAGGAAGGCTTCGCCGAGCAGCAGCTTTTCCGCCGCCCGCTGATAGCCGACCATGGCCGGGAACAGCAGGCTGGATGCGAATTCCGGGCACAGGCCGAGCTGGGTGAAGGGCATCGAGAACTTGGCATTGTCGGCGGCGTACACGAGGTCGCAGTGCATGAGCAGCGTGGTGCCGATGCCGACCGCGTTGCCGGCCACCGCCGCCACTACGGGTTTGGTAGCGCCGCTGAGATGGCGCATGAATTGCGCGACCGGACGGTCGCCCACCGGCGCAGAGGAATGTTTCATGAAGTCTTCCAGGTCGTTGCCGGCGGTGAAGACTTCCGGTTTGCCGGCGATGAGGATGGCACGCACCGCGCTGTCGCCTTCCGCATCCCTGAGCGCATCCGCCATCAGCTGGTACATCGCCGAGGTGATCGCGTTCTTCTTTTCCGGGCGGTTGAATTCGATGGTCAGTACGCCGTGTTCCTTGCTGGTCTGGATATCCATGCTGTCTCCTGGTTGATTGGTGTCAGAGTCCGATTGTGCCTGATGCGACGGCGGCACGCCGCGCCCATGAAAAAAAGCCGTACAGCTTGCGGCCGTACGGCTTTTCCGGGATCGAACGGCGTCCTTACACGCGTTCGAAGATGCCGGCCGCGCCCATGCCCGTGCCGACGCACATGGTGACCATGCCGTACTTCAGGTTGCGGTTGCGCATCGCGTGGATCGCGGTGGCCGCGCGGATTGCGCCGGTGGCGCCGAGCGGATGGCCGAGCGCGATCGCGCCGCCGAACGGGTTGACCTTGGCGGGATCGAGGCCGAGGTCCTGGATCACCGCGATCGCCTGGGCGGCGAAGGCTTCGTTCAGTTCGATCCAGTCGAGCTGGTCCTGGGTAATGCCGGCGGCGCGGCAGGCGGCGGGAATCGCTTCCTTCGGACCGATGCCCATGATTTCCGGCGGCACGCCGCGCACCGCGAACGAGGAGAACTTCGCCAGCGGCGTCAGGTTGAACTGCTTGAGGATCTTTTCGCTGACCAGGATCAGCGCGCCGGCGCCGTCCGAGGTCTGCGAGCTGTTGCCGGCGGTGACGCTGCCCTTGGCGGCGAACACCGGCTTGAGCTTGCCGAGCACTTCCAGGCTGGTGTCGCGGCGCGCGCCTTCATCCTGGTTGACGGTGCGGGTGCGGACGTCGATCTGGCCGGTTTCGAGATTCGGGAATCGCTCGACGATCTCGACCGCGCAGATCTCGTCGCCGCGCGCATTGCCTTCCTGCGCGGCGATGGCCTTGCGGTGCGACTCCAGCGCGAACTGGTCCTGCGCCTCGCGCGAGACCTTCCACTGCTGGGCGACCTTTTCCGCGGTCAGGCCCATGCCGTAGGCCATGCCGATGTTTTCGTCCTTGAACACGCCCATGTTGATGGCCGGGTGATGGCCCATCATCGGCACCATGGACATGGACTCGGCGCCGGCGGCGATCATGACGTCGGCTTCACCGACGCGGATGCGGTCGGCGGCCATCGCCACCGCGGTGATGCCGGAGGCGCAGTAACGGTTGATGGTGACGCCGCCGACGGTGTTCGGCAGGCCGGCCAGCAGCACCGCGTTGCGGGCCATGTTCATGCCCTGCTCGGCTTCCGGGAAGGAGCAGCCGACGATGGCGTCCTGGATGGTGTTGGGATCCAGGTTCGGCACCTGTGCGACGGCGGCCTGGATGGCGCGCACCAGCAGGTCGTCCGGACGCACGTTCTTGAACATGCCGCGCGGCGCCTTGCCGATCGGGGTGCGGACGGCGGCGACGACGTAAGCTTCTTGCAGTTGTTTGCTCATTCTTTGCTCCTGGTCCGATCAGTTGCGGACGGGTTTGCCGGTCTGCATCATGCCCATGATGCGTTCCTGCGTCTTCGGGTTGTTCAGCAGTTCGACGAAGGCCTTGCGCTCCAGGTCGAGCAGCCACTGCTCGCTGACCAGGCTGCCCGCTTCGACGTCGCCGCCGCAGACGATCTCGGCGATCATCGCGCCCAGCTTGTAGTCGTGCGCGGAGATGAAGCCGCCGTCGCGCATGTTGACCAGCTGCGCCATGATGGTGGCCATGCCGGTGCGGCCGACGACCGGCACCAGCTTTGGCAGCTGCGGACGATAGCCGGCGTCGAACATCGCGCGCGCCTCGACCTTGGCCACGTGCAGCAGCTCGTACGGGTTGAAGACGATGACGTCGTTCTGCGACAGGTAGCCCATCTTCTGCGCTTCCAGCGCCGACTTCGACACCGCGGCGGTGGCCGCGTTGGTGAAGTAGTTCTTCAGGAACTGCAGGATGTCGTTGCCCTTGGCATCGTTGGCCGCGCGCACCGCCGCTTCCTTCAGGCCGCCGCCCGCCGGCACCAAGCCGACGCCGACTTCGACCAGGCCGATGTAGGACTCGATCGAGACCACGCGCTTGGCCGCGTGCATCATCAGCTCGGCGCCGCCGCCGAGCGCGAGGCCCGCGACCGCGGCCACCACCGGCACGTTGGCGTACTTGAGCGCCTGGTGGGCCTGCTGCAGCTTGGCCACTTCCGGCGCGATCGCCTTGGCGCCGCCGGACATGAAGACCGGCAGCATGGACTGCAGGTCGGCGCCGGCGGAGAAGGCGCCGCCTTCGGCCGCGTCCGCGCTCCAGATCACCAGGCCCTTGTAGTTCTGCTCGGCTTCGGCGACCGCCTTGTACAGGCCGTTGATCACGCCCTGGCCGATCACGTGCATCTTGGTCTTGAGCGACAGGATCAGCACGTCGTCGTTCTGATGCCAGATGCGGACCGACTCATCCTCGAACACCGTGGTGCCGGCCTTGCCGCCGTCGATCGTGCCCTCGCCCAGCAGCGGCGCGCGGAAGGCCTGGCGCTGGTAGACCGGCAGATCGGAACGCGGCACATAGGTCTTCTTCTCGGGCGACCAGGAGCCCTCCGGCTTGTGCACGCCGTCGCGGCCGTCGAACACCCATGCCGGCAGCGGCACGTTGCACAGGGCCTTGCCCGCATCGATGTCTTCCTGCACCCAGGTGGCGATCTGCTGCCAGCCGGCGGCCTGCCAGTTTTCGAACGGGCCGGTCTTCCAGCCGAAGCCCCAGCGCAGCGCGAAGTCGATGTCGCGCGCGTTGTCGGCGATCGAGGCCAGGTGCACCGCCATGTAGTGGAAGCCGTCGCGGAAGATCGCCCACAGGAACTGGCCCTGCGGATTCGTCGATTCGCGCAGCGCCTTCATCTTCTTGGCCGGATCCTTTTCCTTCAGGATGCGGTTGATGATTTCATCGGCCTTGCCGCCCGCCGGCACGTAGTCGTTCCTGGCGGCGTCGAAGCGCAGGATGTCCTTGCCCACTTTCTTGTAGAAACCGGCGCCGGTCTTCTGGCCGAGCGCGCCGGCGGCGACCAGCTTGGCCAGCACGTCCGGCGTCTTGTAGACCGGGAAGAACGGGTCGTTGGCCAGGTTGTCCTGCATGGTCTTGATGACGTGGCCCATGGTGTCGAGGCCGACGACGTCCGCGGTGCGGAAGGTGCCGCTCGAGGCGCGGCCCAGCTTCTTGCCGGTCAGGTCGTCCACCACGTCGTAGGTCAGGCCGAACTTCTCGGCTTCATAGATGGTGGCCAGCATGCCGAAGATGCCGACGCGGTTGGCGATGAAGTTCGGCGTGTCGTTGGCGCGCACCACGCCCTTGCCCAGGGTGGTGGTGAGGAAGCCTTCGAGCTGGTCGAGGATCTCGGGACGGGTGGCCGTGGTCGGGATCAGCTCCACCAGGTGCATGTAGCGCGGCGGGTTGAAGAAGTGCACGCCGCAGAAGCGCGCCTTCAGATTGGCGTCGAAGCCTTCGGACAGCGCGGTGATCGACAGGCCGGAGGTGTTGGAGGCGAAGATGGTGTTTTCGCCGATGTAGGGCGCGACCTTCTTGTACAGGTCGTGCTTCCAGTCCATGCGCTCGGCGATGGCTTCGATGATCAGGTCGCAGCCCTTGAGCAGCTCGAGGTGGTCCTCGTAGTTGGCGACCTGGATCAGGACGGCGTCATCCTTGTTGCCGAGCGGCGCCGGGTTGAGCTTCTTGAGGTTTTCGATGGCGCGCAGCACGATGCCGTTCTTCGGGCCTTCCTTGGCCGGCAGGTCGAACAGCACCACGGGCACCCTGGCATTCACGCAGTGAGCGGCAATCTGCGCGCCCATCACGCCGGCGCCGAGCACGGCGACTTTCTTGACGATGAAATTGGACATGGTTGTCTTCCAGGTGTGGTCGCGGCCGCGTCCTCCGGGAGGCGGCCGCTCTTGTTGTTAGAACAGATCTTCTTCCATTGCCATGACCGAGGCGGCGCCGGAGCGGGCCTGGCGGATCAGCATCGCGGTTTCCGGCTGCAGCCGCGCGAAGTAGAAGCGCGCGGTGCTGAGCTTGGCCTTGTAGAAGCTGTCGCCGGAATCCTGCTTCTCCAGCGCGATCTTGGCCATCTGCGCGAAGAAGTAGGAGAACACCAGGTGGCCGACCACGCGCAGGTAGGGCACGGCGGCGGCGCCGACTTCATCCTGGTTCTGGAAGGCCTTCATGCCGATTTCCATGGTCAGCTTGGTCACCTTCTCGCCGAGGTCGGCCAGCGGGGTGATGAACTCGGCCATCTTTTCATCGGTGCCGTTCTCTTCGACGAAGGCCTGCACCTTGGCGCCGAACTTGCGCAGCTTGGCACCGTTGTCCATCAGGATCTTGCGGCCCAGCAGATCCAGCGACTGGATGGTGTTGGTGCCTTCGTAGATCATGTTGATGCGGGCGTCGCGCACATACTGCTCCATGCCCCATTCGGAGATGTAGCCGTGGCCGCCGTAGACCTGCATCGCCTCGGAGGTGGCGATCCAGCCGTTGTCGGTCAGGAAGGCCTTGATGATCGGGGTCAGCAGCGCGACTTCGTCGGCGGCTTCCTTGCGCACTTCCTCGTCGGGATGGTTCAGCTCGCGGTCGATCTGCAGCGCGATGTAGGAGCAGAACGCGCGGCCGCCCTCGGCGAAGGCGCGCGCGGTCAGCAGCATGCGGCGCACGTCGGGATGCACGATGATCGGATCGGCCGCCTTTTCCGGCGCCTTCACGCCCGACAGGCTGCGCATCTGGATGCGGTCCTTGGCGTAGACGACGGCGTTCTGGTACGCGACTTCGGTCAGGCCGAGCGACTGCATGCCGACGCCGAGACGGGCGGCGTTCATCATCACGAACATGGCGTTGAGGCCCTTGTTCGGCTCGCCGATCAGCCAGCCGGTGGCGCCGTCGAGGTTCATCTGGCAGGTCGAGTTGCCATGGATGCCCATCTTTTCTTCGATCGCGCCGCAGAAGATCTTGTTGCGCTCGCCCGGGTTGCCGCTGGCATCGGGGATGTACTTCGGCACCAGGAACAGCGAGATGCCCTTGGTGCCCGACGGCGCGTCGGGCAGGCGTGCCAGCACCAGATGGATGATGTTGGACGACATTTCATGTTCGCCGGCGGAGATGAAGATCTTGCCGCCGGTGATGCGGTAGGAGCCGTCGGCCTGCGGTTCGGCCCTGGTGCGCAGCAGGCCGAGGTCGGTGCCGCAGTGCGGCTCGGTCAGGCACATCGTGCCGGTCCACTCGCCGGAGACCAGCTTGGGCAGATAGGTCGCCTTCAGCTCGGGCGTGCCGTGCGCATGCAGTGCCTCGTATGCGCCGTGCGACAGGCCGGGGTACATGGTCCAGGCCTGGTTGGCCGAGTTGAGCATCTCGTAGAAGCTGTTGTTGAGCACCACCGGCAAGCCCTGGCCGCCGAATTCCGGGTCGCAGGACAGTGCCGGCCAGCCGGCTTCGACATACTGCTGATAGGCCTCGCGGAAGCCCTTCGGGGTCTGCACCACGTGGGTTTCCTTGTCGAGGCGGCAGCCTTCGCGGTCGCCGGAATGGTTCAGCGGGAACACGACCTCGGATGCGAACTTGCCGCCCTCCTCCAGCACCTGGTTGATGATGTCCCTGTCGATTTCCGCATGCTTGGGCAGCTGCTTGAATTCTTCTTCGACCTTGAGCAGTTCATGCAGAACGAAGTGCATGTCACGCAAGGGAGCGACGTATTGACCCATGGTTTTAATCTCCTGACGGCAAAACGGTTTGAGTGCTGGAAAGCGCTTATCGGTTAAGCGGTGTTCTTGCTTGCGGCCTTGTTCGCTGCGGTGACGTCGTTCCGGGAAGGCTGGTAGCTGTCGATCAGGCGCTCGAAACCGACTTCGGCGCGATTGACGCTGCCCGGGAGCTTGAGGAAGCGGGCATCATGGTGCAGCGCCAAGATTAGTCCGTACATCTCGAACACCAGTTGATCCGGATCGGTCGCCGGCGACAGGTGGCCCATTTCGATGGTCTGGACCACGCAGCGGCGCAGCGCGTTCTTCCAGGCGCGCACCATGCCGGCCAGCTCCTCGCGGATCGCGCCGGGACGGTCGTCGTATTCGACCGCGCCGCTGATGTAAATGCACCCGGAGGCGATTTCCATCGACACCCGCTTGACCCAGCGCGCGAACATGCCGCGAAGACGGGGCAGGCCGCGGGGCTCCTTCATGCTCGGGTAGAACACCTCCTGCTCGAACTGGTGGTGATACAGCTTGACCACCTCGATCTGCAGGTCCTCGCGCGAACCGAAGTGGGCGAACACGCCGGACTTGCTCATGTTCATCTTGTCCGCGAGCAGGCCGATGGTCAGGCCTTCGAGGCCGTCGCGGCTGGCGAGATCGAGCGCCACGTCGAGAATCGCGGCGCGCGTCATTTCGCCCTTGCGCATCACTTTGGTTGTCGAGTCGTTCATGTTGGTTGCCTTTGTGGTGCCTGTTCGAGTGGATGTCTGAAAGCGACGGCGCTCACTTAAGCGAACGCTCGTACTATTATCTACCGAAGTATAAATGTCAAACGGGAAGCTTAGAGGGCGAATTCTAGTAATTCGCCCCGGATGACACGCTCAGAAGCGGTCGAGCTGACGCCGGTCCCGCTTGGTGGGACGGCCCTTGATGGCTTCGCCGGGCTCCTGGTACAGCCGGCGTTGTTCTGCGCGCCGCGCCTTGTCGGCGAGACTGCGTTCGGTCTCTTCGTAGAGACCTTGGGCGATGGTGGCGGAGCCGCGCTTGTCGGACAGGTCGCGCACCAGCACCTCCCATTCGGTGGCGCCGTTGTCGATCTCGAGCCGGTCGCCGACCTTGACGCCCCGCGCGGGCTTGACGCGTTCGCCGTTGAGCTTGACCTTGCCGCCGTCGACGGCGTCGGTCGCGAGAGAGCGGGTCTTGAAGAAGCGGGCTGCCCACAGCCATTTGTCGATGCGAACGGATTCGGAAGTCATTTCAGCCAGAGTTTTTTGCGAAAGCGGTGATTCTACGGCGACGGCGTTGTCCGTCCTATAATGCCGGACCGGTTTAACAACAGGAATCGCCGTGGCGACCGACGAACGGACAAACACGCAACTACGAGCATGGCTCGCCGGGACGGCCCGCGGCGACGCCGCGGCATTCCGTTTCCTGTATGACGCTACTTCCGCGAAACTGTTCGCCTTCGCGCTGCGTATATTGCATAAGCGGGAGCTGGCCGAGGATGTGCTGCAGGAAAGCTTCGTCAGCATCTGGAACAATGCCTCCGGTTACCAGGACAGCCTGGCCGCGCCGATGACCTGGATGAGCACCATCGTCCGCAACAAGTCCTTCGACGTGCTGCGGCGCCTGCAGGCGGCCGGCGCCACGGCCGAGATCGACGCGGACGCTTTCGACAAGGACGTGATGGACGCGATGGAAAGCGGCGAACCCGGGCAGCCGGAGCGCCTGCAGCTGGGCGAGGACGCGCGGGCGCTGGCGCGATGCCTGGCGCGGCTGGAGGGCCTGCACAGGCAGGCGATCGCGCTCGCCTTCTATCACGACCTGTCGCACTCGGAAGTCGCGCAGCAGTTGCGGCTGCCGATCGGAACGGTCAAGACCTGGATACGGCGCGGCCTGGAACGGCTGCGCAAATGCCTGTCGGGAGAAGCCGCATGAAGCGGGAACAATTGCACGGCAACCGGCGGCTGCTCGACATGCTGGCTTCCGAGTATGCGCTCGGCACGCTGCGGGGCGGCGCCCGGCGGCGCTTCGAGCGCTGGCTGGCCGAGGACGCGGCGCTGCGCGCGGCGGTGGCGCGCTGGCAGAACCGGCTGCAGCCGATGGCCGAACTCCTGCCGCCGGCCCGGCCCTCGCCCGAGGTATGGCAGGCGCTCGAGTCCCGGCTGGGATTGCAGCCACGGCCCGGGGCGGCCCAGGCGCCGGCGGCGCGCCGCGGTTTCTGGCTCGGCCTGCGCGAGGACCTCGCCTTCTGGCGCGGCCTGGGCATGGTGTCGACCGCGCTGGCGACCATCCTGCTGAGCGTGCTGCTGACCCGGCTGCCGGCGCCCGGCGTCGAATCGCCGTCCTATCTGGCGATGCTGGCCGACGATCGTTCGCAGCCGGCGCTGGTCGTCACCGGCAATGCGGCGCGCGGCCACCTGAGCGTGAAGCTGCTGGCGGCGCCGCCGGCGCCGGACCGCAGTCTCGAGCTCTGGGCGCTGCCGAAGGAAGGCCCGCCGCGCTCGCTCGGCCTGGTCGCGCCCGGCGCCACCCTGCCCCTGCCGAAGGGACTGAGCCCGGAGAACGTGCCCGCGCTGGCGGTCAGTCTCGAGCCGCCCGGCGGATCGCCGGACAAGCAGGCGCCGAGCGGGCCGGTGATCTACAAGGGCGCCTGGGTGCGGCTGTAGCGCCGGGCCGGCGTCAGAATTCTTCCCAGTCGCCGCCGGACGCGGCCGGAAGTCGGGGGGCGCCGCGCGTGGCCGGCGGGGCCGGCACCGGCGCCGTCCGCGCGACGATGGCGGGTGCCGCGGCCACCGGCGCGTTGGCGGCAGCGCCGGCCTGCAGCCTGAACTGCCCCACCGCCTCGGCCAGCCGCGCCGCCTCCTGCTGCATCGAGGCGGATGCGGCCGCGGCCTGCTCCACCAGGCTGGCGTTCTGCTGCGTCGTCTCGTCCATCTGCGAAATCGCCTGGTTCACCTGCTCGATGCCGGCCGTCTGTTCCTGGCTGGCGGCGCTGATCTCGCCGATGATGTCGCTGACGCGGCGCACGCTGGCGACCACTTCATCCATGGTCGCGCCGGCGCGGGCGACGAGTTCGCTGCCGCTGGATATCCTGGACACCGAGTCGTCGATCAGGCTCTTGATCTCCCTTGCCGCGCCCGCCGAGCGCTGCGCCAGGCTGCGCACTTCCGCCGCCACCACCGCGAAGCCGCGTCCCTGTTCGCCGGCGCGGGCCGCCTCGACGGCCGCGTTGAGCGCGAGGATATTGGTCTGGAAGGCGATGCCGTCGATGACGCCGATGATGTCCACGATCTTTCTCGACGAGGCGTCGATGGCGGTCATGGTCGCGACCACGTCGTTCACCACGGCGCCGCCGCGATTGGCGACTTCGGAGGCGGAGCCGGCGAGCTGGTTGGCCTGGCGCGCGTTGTCCGCGTTCTGCCGCACGGTCGACGTCAGCTCTTCCATGGAGGACGCGGTCTCCTGCAGCGAGCTGGCCTGCTGCTCGGTGCGCGAGGACAGGTCGAGATTGCCGGAAGCGATCTGGCCGGAGGCGGCGGCGATGTTTTCCGTGCTGCCGCGAACCTGGCCGACGATGCCGACCAGGCTGTCGTTCATGTCCTTGAGCGCCTGCATCAGCCTGCCGGTCTCGTCGCGCGAGCGCACCTCGATCTGCTGCGTGAGGTCGCCGGCGGCGATCGCGCCGGCCACGCGCACCGCCTTGTCGAGCGGGCGCGTGATCGCGCGCACCAGCCACCAGCCGAGTACCGCGGCAAGCGCCAGGCCGAACAGGATGGCGGCGCCGCAGCTGTAGAACACGAGCCTGTAGCGCTGCTGCGAACGCTCGAAGTCGGCGCGCGCGACATCGAGCTGCAGCTGGATCAGTTCATCGATGGTCTTGCGCAACGGCTTGAAGTTCTCTTCCATCGCGCCCTGCAGCAGTTCGTTCGCCTGCTCGCGGTTGCCGGCGCGGACCGCCGCGATCGCCGGGCGCAGGCCCTCGTCGGTGAAGCTCTTGCGCTCGGCGGAGAAGCGCTCGGCCAGCTTGCGCTCTTCCTCCCCGAGGGCGCCGGCGATGTAGCCGTCCCAGATGCCGTCCAGCTTCCTGATGCCTGCCTCCACCTCGTCGAGCACGAAACTGGCCTCTTCCGGCTCGTCGCTGATCGCCTTGGCGATATCGAGCTGGCTGCCGTCGAGCAGGCGCACCGCGCGATCGAGCTGGCCGAGCACGACCAGCCGGTCGTCATACAGCGACTGCATCGCGCCGTTTGCCTGGCCGAGGCTGAAGATGCCGATGACGCCGCCGGCCACCAGCTGCAGCGAGAGAAAGCCAATGACGAACACGAGCCGGGCGCGGATGGAGATATGGTTGATGTTGCTGAGCATGAGGACCTCTCGGGACTGCCGGCGCGGGGCTGGCCGGTACGGGACACGGGTCGGCGAGCGCAATCGCCGCCATTTCCCAAAATCGAGTTTACCGGGATTCGGACCAAATTTTGCTCAGGAGAAACACGTAGATGCGGGGACTTGTACGGCGCGAAGCGTGCCGCGGACATGAAAAATGCCCGGCGGGCCAGGGCCCCCGGGCATCCGGACGGCGCGCGCCGCGCTCAGTGCAGCTGCTGCGACTGGGTGGCGTCGCTGACGTCGTCGACGATCGCACCGCTGGAGACGACCTTGCCGAGCGTGGCTTCTTCCAGCCAGCCGCGCACCATCTGCAGATGCGCGCGCTCTTCGTCGAGGGCGACGCTGAACTCGGTGACCATGGTGTCCTGCCCCTGTTCCTCGGCCAGCGCGATCAGCATCTCCCAGCCGGCGTTGTCGGTCATCTCTGCCACCAGGATGGCATGCAGCGACTGCGCCATCGTGGTACGCGGATCGGTGATCACCTGCATCAGGCCCATGGACTCGACGCCGGTGACATCGGCGCAGGGCGTCTGCGAAGTCGGGTCGCCGCCGATCGACTCGATCGCCGATCTGACCATGTGGAAGTGGCGCGCCTCATCCTCGCGGATGCGCTGCAGGTCGGCCAGCGTCATGCTGGTGGTGCCGTCCTGCAGGGTCTGGAATTTGTTGATCAGCGCGTCGTACAGGCGGGTGCCGGTACGCTCGAAGGCGAGCCGCTCGCCGAGCTTGTCGATCAGCAGCTGCGGCATGTCGCCGGTCAGCATGGAGGCGCCGGTGGTCAGCGCGCCGCGCACCGTGCCGGGGATCGGCACCGAGCCGACCGGATCGGAGGCGAGGATGTACTCGCCGCGCATTTCCATCATGCCGCTTTCGTCGCCGGGCGTCGGTTGCATCATGTCCGGCGGCGGCATGCCCTGCATCTCCTTGCTGTCGATCGGCGACATCTGAATGCCGGTCCGGTTCATGCCCATCGGGGGTTGCTCTTTCATGGCTGTTCCTTCCTCAGATTGCGTTGGAATGCCGGCCGGACCGCCGCGGGCGGCATCCCCGGACGAGGGATGCCTGTGTGACCTGCTGACGGTGGCTGGCTGTCACTGATGATGATGGCGGCGCGCCTACACGCTCACGGCGTGCCGGCGATTGATTTCGCCGCCCGGCGTCCAGACATAGCCCGCGGCCACGGTTTCGCTCGGCGAACCGGCGGAGTTGAGCTGGTCGCGGTAGGCGATCGAGGCCGGGCTCTCCTGCGCCTTGTCGACGAACTGCGTGCCGTTGGCGCGCAGATCGACCTCCTGCGCCACCACCTTGCGCACGAAGTCGCGCTGGCTGGCGAAGGGCACAGGCTCGGCGAGCGGCCCGGTGATGATCTCCGCCGGGTCGCGCCGTTCGTACTGCTTGAAGAGTTCGGCGACCATGTGGAAATGGCCGAGCTCGTAATCGAGGAAGCGCTCCCAGATCGCCTTGATGCGCGGGTTGGTTTCCTGCTGCACGCAGCTGTAATAGTTGTAGGCTTCCATCGCCTCATGCAACAGCATCTGTTCCAGGATCGACTCGTCCGGGTCGACCAGCGAGCCGTACTGGGTGACGTGCTGTTCCTCGATCGAGGCGATCTCCGCATACAGCTGGCGCGCGATCGGGTCGGCGAACAGCGGGCCGATGTTCATGTAGTAGTCATGCGTCTGGAATTCCGACGCGGTGATCATCAGCGCATGCAGCTTGGTCAGCTGGTCGGCCGTCTTGCGGTCGTAGGAGTCGCGCACATCGTCCTCCGGCGCGCGATGTTCGACCACCGTCGGACGGCCGGGCAGGATGTCGGTATAGCTTTGCAGGATGTTGTTGGCGTCCTTGCCTTCCAGCCTGTCGAGCAGGGCCGAATAACGGTAGAGGTGGTCGAAGTCTTCCAGCAGGCCGAAGCGATAGGTCTGGGCCATGTAGGGATCGGGCTCGTTCTGCGCCACAGCGGCGGTGACCTCGATGGCGACCTGCTCATAGGCGATGGTGGTCTCGATCGGGGAATGGTCGGGGCCGAGCAGCCAGTTGACCATGGTGGCCTGGTGCTGTTCGCAGCGGCGGATCTTCGCCAGCGGCACGCGCAGCTCGCGGTTGCGGCGCGCGATGATGTGCTTCATGCGCAGTGCGTCGAGTTCGATGCCGTTCATGAGGATGATGCGCACGCGGGTGAAGGCGTCATCATCGAGCTTGCTGATCGGCTTGCCGACCATGTCGCGCCATGTGAAGCGCTGCTGGTCGAGCGGCACGCCCTTCGCGCTGAATAAATCCAAAGCCATTGCGGTACTCCTTTCGAAAATGCGGTTTCGTGACGAGTGGTGCAAGAACGGGACACGTTCGCAACATCCGTGCCGGAAGTGGCCGGCCACGAACCGCGGTGCAAGCAATGAGCGAAGGAAAATAAGCGGCGGGTCTGGCCGCGTCGGGCCGCACCGGGCCGCGGCGTCAGGCATGGCGCATCCCGCCTTGCCGCCTGCCGCACGCGTTTTTACACAGTGCCGGGTAAGGCTTACAGGTGCTGGACGACGATCTTGCGGTTGTCGCCGAGCGCGTCCGTGTTGCCGGTCATGATGCCCTTGGCGAGTCCGTACAGCCGCTTGGCCGCGCTGCCCGGCGCCACCCAGTATTCGGCTTCGGTGATGGTGACCTTCAACAGCACGAGGTCGGGATCGTCGACGCCCTTCGGAAACCAGGGCTGCACCCACGGCGTCCACAGCGCGCGCATCTTGTCCTTGTCGCGCACGATCTCGCAGTTGCCGGACACCGAGAGGTAGTCCTGCTTGTCGGGATTCGCGTAGCTGAGATTGACCTGATGATGCATCTCCGCCTCGTCCACCTTGGGCGACGACATTGCGGTGAAGAACCAGAGGCAGCCGCTGCCGTCCATCTGCATGGTGGCCATCGGACGGCTGCGCAGGGTGCCGTCGGCTTCCTCGGTGGTCATCATCGCGAACTTGATCTCGTCCACCAGCTCGGCCACCTGCTGCAGGTCGGTGTGCTGCTGTTCCTGTACATCCATGATCGGCTCCTTTCCGGGCGCGCCGCGACGCGCGGCATGAAGGAGAACGGATGCGGCGCCGGAAAGTTCCGGCCGACGTTCAGGCCGCCGGAAAGGCGGCGTCCAGCAGGCGCGGCAGCACTTCGCCCGATTTGCCGCGCAGGATGAAGTCGGCGACGGCGTCGTGCGCGGTGGCGTCGGGATTGATCTGCACCACCGCGCATCCGAGCGAACGCGCGAGCCGCGGCAGGCTGGCGGCGGGCTCCACCAGGCTGGAGGTGCCCACGCAGAAGAAAAGATCGGCGTCCTCCACCGCCTCGACCGACTGCCGCCATGCCTCCGCCGGCAATGCTTCGCCGAACCACACGACGCCCGGACGCAGCATGCCGCCGCAGCCCTGACAAAGCGGTGGCGTCGCATCCTGCGCCGCCTCTTCCGGCGTCGCCTCGCGTCCGCAGGCGAAGCAGGTATTGCGATGGATGTTGCCGTGCAATTCCAGGACCCTGCCGCTGCCCGCCGCCTGGTGCAGCCCGTCGACGTTCTGCGTGATGACCGTGAGCCTGCGCAGCAGCTGCCCGAGCCGGGCGATGGCATGGTGGCCGGGATTGGGATGGATGGCGGCGATGGCGGCGCGCCGCGATGCGTACCACTGCCACACCATGGCCGGATCGCGCAGGAAGGCTTCCGGCGTCGCCAGGTCTTCCGGCCGGTACTTCGCCCATAAACCGGCAAGCGCATCGCGGAAAGTGGGAATGCCGCTTTCGGCCGACACGCCGGCGCCGGTGAAGACCGCCAGGTGGCGGCTGTTGCGCAGCTTGTCGAGCAGGTCGGGGTCGAAGTTCATGGCGCGGCGGCGGAAAAGACGCCGGGCCAGTATAGCCCGGTCCTCAGCCCGCCGCAGCCTGCAGCGCGCGGTCCTGCGCCGGGCGCGGACGCGCCGCGAGCAGGATCACCGCCGCCAGCACCATGGCGCCGCCGACGAGCTGCCCCGCGCTCACGGTTTCGCCCAGCACCGCGACGCCGAGCGCGATCGTGATCACCGGTTCCAGCGTGGAGATGATCGATGCCTGCGAGGCGCCGACATACTTGATCCCGACCAGGAAGAATGCGATCGCCATCACCGTCGAGAACAGCGCGATCGCCGCCACCGCCGCCCAGGCGGTCGCGCCCGAGGGCAGCGTCGCGTCGCCGCCGAGCGCGAGCACGCCATTGCCGATGGCGGCGGCGCTCATGATCACGAGCGTACCGGCGAAGGGATCGACGCTGGCCATGATGCGCCCGCCGGTCACGATATAGACCGCGTAGATCGCCGCCGCCGCCAGTCCGAGCGCGATCCCCAGAGGCGTGCCCTGCAGGTCGCCGCCGAGCGTGATGGCCATGCCGGCGATCGCCAGCGCCAGCAGAAGGAAGGTGCGGCGGTCGAGCTTGTCCCAGCCGAGGCTGACCGAGATCAGCGTCACCAGCACCGGATACGCATACAGGAGCAGGCCGACGAGGCCGCTGCTGGCATGCAGCAGCGCGGTGAAATACGCCTGCGACTGGCCGGTGTACAGCAGGCCCATGAAGGCAAAGCCGAGCAGCGCGCTTCCGCGCGGCAGCCGCAGGCGCCGCAGGAAAACCACCGGCGCCAGCATCGCCACCGCGAGTCCGAAACGCAGCGCCAGCAGCATCGCCGGGCTGACGCCGGATGCATAGGCGAGCTTGGCGAACAGTGCCATGGCGCCGAAACCGAGCGCGGACAACAGGATCAGGATGACGGCCATGCGATGCGACACGAGAAACTCCAGGGCAAACGGAATTGAGGGTTGGTGCAGTCTATGTCCTTGCGATCCTTCTCACAAACCAATATTCTTGCTGAACTGCCCCAATCATTTTGAGCCTCATGCAGCATCGCCTGCCACCCCTGCCCGCCGTCCGCGCCTTCGAGGCCGCCGCCCGCCACGGCGGTTTCCAGCATGCCGCCGCCGAACTGCATGTCTCCGCCGGCGCCGTCGCCCACCAGGTCAAGCAGCTCGAGAGCTGGCTCGGCGTCGCCCTGTTCCAGCGCCTGCCGCGCGGCGTCGCGCTCACGCCCGCCGGGCGCCAGTATGCGCAGGCGCTGCAGCCGCTGCTGGCGGGTCTCGCGGATGTGTCGGAGGCGGTCAGGCTGCGCGCCGACGAGCGGGTGGTCACCGTGACCTCGGTGCCCTCGCTGGTTTTCCGCTGGCTGATGCCGCGCCTGGGCCGCCTGCGCGAGGAAGTGCCGGAGGTCGACATGCGCGTGCTGGCATCGCTGCACCCGGCCGACTTCGTGCGCGAGGGAGTGGACGTGGCGATCCGGCTCGGCACCGGCCCGTATCCGGGGTTGCAGGCGGAGCCGCTGATCGAGGAGAATTTTTCCGCCGTCTGCAGTCCCGACTACCGTGAGCGCATGCCGCCGGTGCGCGCGCCCGCCGACCTGCTCGCGCACCAGCTGCTGCATGACGAAGTGGAGATGCGCATTCCCGAGGAGATCAACTGGCCGCGCTGGCTGCGGCACTTCGGCGTCGCCTATCGGGGCGGCACGCGGCCGAGCTTTTCGCATACCTACCTGACGCTCGAGGCCGCGGCCAACGGCCAGGGGGTGGCGCTGGCGGCCGAATGCTTCATCGCCGAAGACATCGCGCGCGGGCGGCTGGTGCGGCTGCTGCCGCAGCAAATGACCGGCCCCTACCGCTTTCACCTGCTGCGGCTGCCCGAAGCCGAGGCGCGGCCGGCGGTGAAGGCATTCTGCGACTGGATCAGGAAGGAAGCCGGGGCCGGCGCGCCCCGGTGACGCGGCAGGCACGCAGCGGGGCACGCCGCCCTGCCCGCCCCGGGTTTCATGCCGGCGCCGTCACTCGGAATAACGCCCGAGCGTGATCGCCCTCAGGACGATCCTGTAGATCCAGTACGCCGCCCCGTGCCATACCCGCTCGTACCAGGGGATGTTGGCGTAGTCCTCCAGCCGCACGTGCACGCCCTCCTGCACCGCGCGCTCGATGTGCTCGCGCAGCGAGCGCGCGAAGGCCTGGTCGCGCACCACCACGTTGGCCTCCTGGTTGACCAGCAGGCTGAGCCCGTCCCAGTTGCTGGAGCCGACCGTCGCCCATTCATCGTCGATCACCGCGACCTTGCCGTGCAGCTGGGTCTTGCGGTACTCGACCACCTTGACGCCGCTCTTGAGCAGCTTGGGATAGAACGAATGCGCGACCGCATCCTGCAGCCGGAACTGGCCGACGCCGAGCAGCAGCGTCACATCGACGCCGCGCCGCGCGGCCGCCGCGAGGCCGTCGCGCAGCTTGCGCCCCGGCGCGAAATAAGGATTGGCGAGCAGCGCGCTCTTGCGCGCGTTGCCGAGCGCCTTGAGATAGGTGCGCTGGATGGTGCGCCGGTTGCGCAGGTTGTCGCGCACCACCAGCGCGGCCTCCGCCACGCCGTGCTGGATGCCGTGCGGATGGCGGCGCCGTTCGCGGAACAGCTCCCAGCGGTCGCGCAGGCCGAGGCCGTGCAGCAGCTGCCACTGTTCCTGCACTTCCCGATGGATGTGCGCGACCAGCGGTCCCTGCACGCGTACCGCGAAGTCCCAGCGCGGCGCCGGCAGCGGCGTATCGAAGCCGTCGTCCGACACCATGTCGTGATTGATGTTGAGTCCGCCGAGGAAGGCGACGCTGCGGTCGACGGTGCAGATCTTGCGATGGCTGCGGGTGACGCCGCGCCGGAACCAGGAATTGAATACCTTGTGCTGCACGCCGCCCGCCTTCAATGCGCGGTTGAGCAGCACCGACTGCCTGTGCCCGGTGCCGAGCCAGTCCGTGATCACGTTGACCGTGATGCCCCGCGCGGCCGCCCGCAGCAGCGCATCCCTGACCTGCACCCCGGTCTGGTCGAGCGTGAAGATATAGGTTTCCAGGTGCACTTCGAAGCGCGCGCCGTCGATCGCCGCGATCAGCGCCGGGAAAAACTCGGCCCCGCTGTGCAGCAGCGTGACGTGGTTGTGGGCGACGAACTCTATCGGGCGCATGGGGACGGGTCCGATGACGGGGCGATGCGGCCCATTTTACAGGCCGGTCTTCAACTCCAGCGAAGCCACGATCGGGGCATGGTCCGACAGCTTGGCCCAGATCGGGCCATGCAGCACCTGCGCCGACTCGATGCGGAAGCCGCGCACGTAGATCCGGTCCAGCCGCAGCCAAGGCAGCGCCGCCGGGAAGGTGCGCGCGGGCCGCAGCTGCGGTCCCCGGCCGCCGAGCCGCCGCAGATAGGTGCCGAAGCCGCGCGACGGAATGTTCTCGTCGAACACTTCGGTCACGCCGAGCTGCTCGCGCAGGGTGGCGCTGAGCTGGTTGGTCCAGTCGTTGAAATCGCCGGCGATGATCAGCGGCGCATCGGGCGGCGAGAACTTGTGCACGGCTTCCACCAGCGCCTCGGTCTGGCGGCGGCGGCTGCGCGCGAACAGGCCGAGATGGATCACGTAGCAGTGCACCGCCACCGCCGGCGTCTCCACCACGCAGTGCAGGATGCCGCGCGATTCATAGGCGTGGTCCGAGACGTCGTGGTTGGACGAGGACAGGATGTGGTAACGGCTGATCAGCGCATTGCCGTGATGGCCATGGTCGTAGACCGCGTTCATGCCGTAGGCGGAATGATGCGATTCGCCGGCGAAGAAACGGTGCTGTTCGACTTCCGGCCACAGTCCGGCGTGGCGGGTCTGGTACTTGTCATGTCGGCCCTGCACTTCCTGCAGGAACAGGATGTCGGCTTCCATCGACGCCAGCGCCTGCTTGAGCGCATGCACGCGCGGCATGCTGCGCAGCGTGCTGACCCCCTTGTGAATGTTGTAGGTGGCGATCCGTAGCTTCATGCAATCAATCATGTGGACGGAAGGCCTGCGGCATTCAGCACCTGCGATGGGCCGGCAGCAGCAGGATGGCTTCCGCGTTCGAGGGTGAAAAACACTGGTCGGCCGCTTCCCTCCAGGGCAGCCAGCGATAAGCGGTATGTTCGCGCGGAGCCAGCACGACCGGTATGCCGCGCGGCACGCACAGGCCGAACACGTGTTCGGTGTTGCGGGTCACGCCGGGCGCGTAGCGATGGCGCCAGACCGGATAGATCTCGTAGACGTTGGACAACTGCCAGTCCACCAGCCGGCTGCGCGACACGCGGTTGGAACCCTGCTGCTCGCCGGAAGTTTCGTCGGCGATAAGAATGCCGGTTTCCTCGAAGACCTCGCGCACCGCCGTTTCGGCCAGCGGTTCATCCTCGCGGTCCTTCGAGCCGGTGACCGACTGCCAGTAGCCCGGCTTGTCGGCGCGCTCGATCAGCAGGACGTCGAGTTCCGGCGTGTGGATCACGACGAGGACGGATTCGGGGATCTTGTAGGGCTTTTGCATGGGCTGTCGCGGCTGCTGGTGCGCAGATGATAACCGAAGGCAAAAATCGTCGGCCGCAACAAAAAAGGCGCGACCCGGGGACGCGCCTTTTTCCGCAGCCGGAGACGGCTTATGCCTTGGCAGCCTCGACGTTGCGCAGGCGGATGTGCAGCTCGCGCAGCTGCTTCTCGTCGACCTCGGACGGCGCCTGGGTCAGCAGGCACTGGGCGCGCTGGGTCTTCGGGAAGGCGATCACGTCGCGGATCGACTCGGCGCCGGCCATCATCGTGACCAGGCGGTCGAGACCGAAGGCCAGGCCGCCGTGCGGGGGCGCGCCGTACTGCAGCGCGTCGAGCAGGAAGCCGAACTTGAGCTGCGCCTCCTCGGCGTCGATCTTGAGCGCGCGGAACACCTTGCTCTGCACGTCGGCGCGATGGATACGCACCGACCCGCCGCCCAGCTCCCAGCCGTTGAGCACCATGTCGTAGGCCTTGGCCAGCGCCTTGCCCGGATCGGTCTCGAGCAGGTCTTCATGGCCGTCCTTGGGCGAGGTGAACGGATGGTGGGCGGCCACGTAGCGCTGGTCGTCCTCGTCGTACTCGAACATCGGGAAGTCCACGACCCACAGCGGCTTCCAGGAGTCTTCGAACAGGCCGTTCTTGCGGCCGAAGTCGCTGTGGCCGATCTTCACGCGCAGCGCGCCGATGGCGTCGTTGACGACCTTGGCCTTGTCGGCGCCGAAGAAGATCAGGTCGCCGTCCTGCGCGCCGGTCTGCTCGATGATGGCGGCCAGCGCGGCGTCGTGGATGTTCTTGACGATCGGCGACTGCAGGCCGTCGCGGCCCTTGGCCTTTTCATTGACCTTGATGTAGGCCAGGCCCTTGGCGCCGTAGATGGCGACGAACTGGGTGTAGGCGTCGATCTCGGAACGCGGCATCTGGCCGCCGCCCGGGATGCGCAGGCCTACCACGCGGCCGCCTTCCATGTTGGCGGCGCCGGAGAAGACCTTGAACTCGACATCCTTCATCACCGCGGTCAGGTCGGTGAACTGCAGCTTGACGCGCATGTCGGGCTTGTCGGAACCGTACAGGCCCATCGCCTCGGAATACTGCATGACCGGGAACGGGTTCGGCAGCTCGACATCCAGCACGTTCTTGAACACGCCGCGGATCATGCCCTCGAACAGGTCGCGGATCTCCTGCTCGTTCATGAACGAGGTCTCGCAGTCGATCTGGGTGAATTCCGGCTGGCGGTCGGCGCGCAGGTCCTCGTCGCGGAAGCACTTGGTGATCTGGTAGTAGCGGTCGAAGTTCGACACCATCAGCAGCTGCTTGAACAGCTGCGGCGACTGCGGCAGCGCGAAGAAATTGCCCGGGTTCACGCGCGACGGCACCAGGTAGTCGCGCGCGCCTTCCGGCGTCGACTTGGTCAGCATCGGGGTCTCGATGTCGATGAAGCCGTTGGCGTCGAGGAATTTGCGCACTTCCATCGTGGTCTGGTAGCGCAGGCGCAGGTTCTTCTGCATCTGCGGGCGGCGCAGGTCGAGCACGCGATGGGTCAGGCGCGTGGTCTCGGACAGGTTGTCGTCGTCGAGCTGGAACGGCGGCGTGACCGAGGCGTTGAGCACTTCGAGGTCATGGCACAGCACTTCGATCTTGCCGGATTTCAGGTTGGCGTTGGTGGTGCCTTCCGGGCGGTTGCGCACCACGCCGGTGATGCGCACGCAATACTCATTACGCACGGCCTCGGCGGTCTTGAAGACGTCCGCGCGGTCGGGATCGCACACCACCTGCACCAGGCCTTCGCGGTCGCGCAGGTCGATGAAGATCACGCCGCCGTGATCGCGCCGGCGATGCACCCAGCCGCACAGGCTGACGGTTTGGCCGAGCAATTCCTCGCTGACGAGGCCGCAGTAATGAGTTCGCATAGACATAGTGTTTTCCAGTATCAGATCTTGGTAAGCGCCGGCGCGTGCTGCGGGGCGCGCGGCGTCGTGAAAATGTTGGCCCGCGTCAGGTCCGGACCGGCACGGCCTTCGGTGCCTTCTGCGTTGCCGCCGGGGGCGCGACCACGCCCATGGAGACAATGTACTTCAGCGCCTCGTCCACCGACATGTCGAGCTCGATCGTGTCGGCGCGCGGCAGCATCAGGAAGAAGCCCGAGGTCGGGTTCGGCGTGGTCGGCACATAGACGCTGATGTAGTCGCCGGCGAGATGGTTCTTCACATCGCCGCCGGGCACGCCGGTCAGAAACGCGATGGTCCAGGCGTTCTGGTGCGGATAGCGGATCAGCACCGCCTTGCGGAAGGCATTGCCGGAGGACGAGAACAGCGTGTCGGACACCTGCTTGACGCTCGAATAGATCGAGTTGACGATGGGGATGCGGCCGAGCAGGCGCTCCCACAGGTGCACGATGCGCGTGCCGATGAAGTTGCGGGCCAGCACGCCGGTCAGGAACACCACCAGCACCGTGAGCACCGCGCCCATGCCGGTGATCTGGAAACCGAACAGCTTGTTCGGCTGCCAGTCCTCGGGCAGCAGCAGCAGCGACTGGTCCATCGTGGTCAGGATCAGCTTCAGCACCCAGACGGTGATGACGAGCGGGACCAGGATCAGCAGGCCGGTGATGAAATATTTACGCATCTCAGAGGTCGGAGGTCAGGTGACGGAGGTCAGCCGGCGCTGGGTGCAGGCGCCGGGGCAGCGGCCGGGGCTGCGGTCGCGGTTCCGGAGTCCGTTTTCGCGCCGCTGTCGGTGGTGCTGGTCGTGGCCGGCTTGGAAGTGCCGCCGCTGCCGTTGCGGAAGTCGGTCACGTACCAGCCGGTACCCTTGAGCTGGAAGCCGGCGGCCGTCAGCTGCTTCCTGAACGTGCTCTTGCTGCACTCGGGGCAGTCGGTCAGGGGTGCGTCGGAGACCTTTTGCAGGACGTCCTTGGAAAAACCGCAGGATTCGCAGCGATAAGCATAGATAGGCATCGAATATCTCCGCAAAAAGTGTACAAAACCCTGAATTATAAAGGTTTTCCAGGAAATATAGGATGCCGTTCCGTCATCGCGGGAGGCGGCTGCCCGCCTCCCTTCAGTGCTGGCCGTGCGCCTTGAGGTGATGGATGTGTCCGTCGTGGCGGTTCTTCAGCACCTGCGGCAGCAGCGAGCCGGCGAACATGCCGGTCAGGGCGGCGATCAGGCCGGCCAGCTGCGGCGGGAAGGAGTCGCCCAGGCCGCTCACCTGCGGGAAGAACAGGATCCAGGTGCCGACGCCGGCGGCGATCGAAAAGATCGCGCCCTGGGTGGTCGCCCGCTTCCAGTACAGGCCGACGGCGAGCGGCACGAAGGCGCCGACCAAGGTCACCTGGTAGGCCGACGACACCAGGTCGTAGATTGAGGTGCCCTGCATCGCGATCGCGTAGGCGAGCACCAGCCCGGCGAAGACGACGATGGTGATGCGCATCGCGAGCCGCTGCTCGCGGTCGCTCATGTTCGGGCGCAGGTTCTTGAGGATGTTTTCGGTGAAGCTGGTCGACGGCGCCAGCAGGGTCGCCGACGACGTGCTCTTGATCGCCGACAGCAGGGCGCCGAAGAACAGGATCTGCATGACCAGCGGCATCTGGGTCAGCACGAAGGTGGGCAGCAGGCGCTGGTAGTCGTTCTTGGCCAGTTCCATGCCTTCACTGCCCATCACCATCACCGCGCACAGCACCACGAACATCGGCACGAAGGCAAACAGGATGTAGCTGACGCCGCCGATGATCGCGCCGTTGCGCGCCGTATTCGCATCCTTCGCCGACATCACGCGCTGGAAGACGTCCTGCTGCGGGATGCTGCCCAGCATCATGGTCAGGGCGGCGCCGATGAAGCCGGCGAGTTCGACGAAGCTCGGCTCGGGGAAGAAATTCCAGAGGTCCTGTTCGCCGGCGACGGCCAGCACCTTGTCCGTGCCGCCGGCGAGGTCGGCCGAGAAGACGGCGATGATGGACATGCCGACCACCAGCACGATCATCTGGATGAAATCGGTCCAGGCGACGGCGAGGAAGCCGCCGACCACCACGTAGATGAGCACCGCCAGCGTGCCGACGATCATGCCGGTGGCGACCGACATCGCGCCGCCGGTCAGCACGTTGAAGACGAGGCCGAGGGCGGTGACCTGGGCGGCCACCCAGCCGAGATAGCTGAGGATGATGGCGGCGGAGCAGAACACTTCCACGCCCTTGCCGTAGCGCTGGCGGAAGAAGTCGCCGATGGTCAGCAGATTGAGGCGGTACAGGCGCGCGGCGAAGAACAGGCCGACCAGGACCAGGCACATGCCCGCGCCGAACGGGTCTTCGACGATCTCGCCGAGCCCCCCTTGTACGAAGCGGGCCGGGATGCCCATCACCGTCTCGGCGCCGAACCAGGTGGCGAAGGTGGTGGTGATCACCATGACCAGCGGCAGGCTGCGCCCGGCCACGGCGAAATCGGCCGTGTTGTGGACGCGGGTGCCGGCCCACACGCCCAGAGCGAGGGTGCCCAGCAGATACAGCACGACGAAGGAAATCAGGGTGACGTTCATCCGGGCTTGCTCCGAAGAAAAATGGGCCAATTATATTGAAAATCGGTACGTCTTCCGCGTCGCTGCATCCTCTCCGCCACACTTTTTCCGGCATCAGCCCGGGGCGGCGTCCCGTTCCCGCCGGCGCCAGACCTGCCAGCGCTCCCGGCCGGCGAACACCGGGATGGAATCGCCGACCGCCCTGTCTTCGATCTGCTCGAACCAGGACTCCAGCATGGCGCGCAGCTGCACCGGATCGGCGCCGAACGGCGGACCCTTGGGCGCTGCGTCGAAATAAAAATACCCCGCCAGCAAACCGCCCGGCGCCAGCAGACCGGCGTAGCGCCGGACGATCTCCGGCCATCGCTCGCGCGGCAGCGCGCAGAGGAAGGCCCGTTCGTAGATCAGCTCGACCGGCCTGTCCGGCACGAAGGCAAAGAAATCCGCCTGCCGCACCCGCTCGCCCCAGATGCCCAGCTTCTGCCGCGCGGCGTCCACCGCCGCCGGGGAAAAGTCGATCGCCGTCACGTCCCAGCCGGCCTCGCCCAGCAGCGCCACCTCGTGCCCCGCCCCGCAACCGGGAATCAGCGTCGCATAGCGGCGCGGCGAACCGGCGACGAACGCGGCGAAATCCTGCGGCGCGGCGCCCCGGTCCCAGGGCGTGAAGTCCTGCGCAAAGCGCTCGGTCCAGAAATCGGCCTGGTTGGGGTCGCGGCTCTTGAAGTCGGGCGTCGTCACGGCGTTACCAGTGCATGAACTGTGCCCAGCGCGCGAACATCTGGGCGATCACGATGCCCGCCGCGATGCCGCCGCCGAAATAGACGCCGAAGGTCAGCAGGCGGTTGGTGCGGCGCTGCTCGTCGAGCACTTTGCGCAGCAGATCCACCGTCTCCTGCGGCCGCTCGGAAGCGCCGGTCAGCGCCTGGTGAACCAGGCGCGGCAGCTGCGGCAGCACCTTGTTGTAGTGCGGCGCCTCTTCCTTGAGCTTGGCGATCATGCCGCGCCAGCCTATCTGTTCCTGCATCCAGCGTTCGAGATAGGGCTTGGCCGTCTTCCAGAGATCGAGGTCGGGATCGAGCTGGCGGCCGAGGCCCTCGATGTTGAGCAGGGTCTTCTGCAGCAGCACCAGCTGCGGCTGGACCTCGACATTGAAGCGGCGCGAGGTCTGGAACAGGCGCAGCAGCACCTGTCCGAAGGAGATGTCGCGCAGCGGGCGGTCGAAAATCGGCTCGCAGCAGGCCCGCACCGCCGACTCCAGCTCGTCGACCCGCGTATCCTTCGGCGCCCAGCCGGACTCGATGTGCGCCTCCGCCACCCGCTTGTAGTCGCGCCGGAAAAAGGCGAGGAAGTTCTGCGACAGATAGTCCTTGTCGAAATCGGTGAGCGTGCCGACGATCCCGAAGTCGAGCGCGATGTAGCGGCCGAAGGTCTCCGGCTCCACCGATACCAGGATGTTCCCCGGGTGCATGTCGGCATGGAAGAAGCCGTCGCGGAACACCTGGGTGAAGAAGATTTCGACGCCGTCGCGCGAAAGCTTTTTCAGATCCACGCCCTCTGCCACCAGGCGGTCGATCTGCGAGATCGGAATGCCGCGCATGCGCTCCATCACGATGACCGAGGTCGAGCAGTAGTCCCAGAACATCTCGGGCACCAGCAGCAGGTCCGAGCCGGTGAAATTGCGGCGCAGCTGGCTGGCGTTGGCCGCCTCGCGCATCAGGTCCAGCTCGTCATGCAGATACTTGTCGAACTCGCCGACCACCTCGCGCGGCTTCAGGCGGCGGCCGTCGGCCCACAGCCGCTCCACCATGCCGGCGGCGACTTTCATCAGCGCGATGTCTTCCTCGATCGAACGCTTCATGCCCGGCCGCAGCACCTTGACCGCGACCGCCGTGCCGTCCCTGAGGCGGGCGAAGTGCACCTGGGCGATGGACGCGGACGCCACCGGTTCGCGCTCGAACTCGGCGAACAGTTCGTCGGGATGGGCGCCGAGCGCCTTTTCGATCTGCCGCACCGCGAGCGCGCTGTCGAAGGGCGGCACGCGGTCCTGCAGCAGCGCCAGCTCGGCCGCGATATCGGGCGGCATCAGGTCGCGCCGCGTCGAGAGCACCTGGCCGAACTTGACGAAGATCGGTCCCAGCTCTTCCAGGGCCATGCGTAGGCGCTTGCCGCGCGGCGCCGAGATGTCGCGCCAGAAGCTCAGCGCGGCGATCAGCCGCGCCAGGCGCGGGCTGGCCAGGCCGGAGACGGCGATGTCGTCCAGTCCATACTTGACGACGACGCGGGCGATCTTGAACAGCCGCAGAAAACGGAAAAACATTTAGCGGCTTCCCTTCAGCTTCTCGATGCGCTTGGCGATCCGCTCGACGTCGTCGCGCAGGCGGTTCACTTCGGCGGAAAAATCATTCACGGCGTGCGGCCGCACCAGCAACGGCTGCTCCTCGGTGAAGTACTCGGCCAGGTTTTCGGCCAGCTTGCGCTGGGCCGTCTTCGCGGTATCGAGCGCGTGGCGCACGCCGCCGACCAGCCGCACCGCGGCCACATCCCCGATCACGCGACCGAGATCGGCCTCTGCTTCCCAGCGCAGCGATTGCGCGAGCTGCGAAATCGTGTGGGCGAAATCGGCGTCGCCGTCGATCTGCACATAGGAAAACGCCTGTTCGCGGTTTTGCGCAATCAGCGGCAGGTCGGACATGCTGGCCCTGATCGTCACGTCGGGCGAGCCCTCGCCGGCATCCTCCACCATGCCGTCGGCGGCGACCCGCAGCCGCAGCGACAGCAGGCCGGCATCGAACAGCGCGACCTTGCCCGCGTGGCGGGCGAGTTTTTCACGCGCCCAGGGTTCGGGCGCAAGCAGGTGATTGATCACCGCGGCTATCGGCAAAGGCATGGGGGAAGGAATCATGATCGCAAAACAAAGCCGCCCGTGAATCACGGGCGGCCCAAGTGTAACAGCTTGCCGGAGCGTACAGCCGGGCTCAGGACAATTGCTGGATACCCGCCAGTACCCAGCCGCCCTGGCCGGCGATCGGCTTGCTCAGGTGCCAGGCTTCGGCGAAGGGCTGAGCCGGCGCGTTTTCCTCTTCGCGGATCATGCCGGAGAAGCGCACGCTGGCGACGTAGTCGGTCGCGGTGCGTTCCATGCCGACCAGTTCCGCGTCGAGCGACACCACGTCGGTGTGGTTGGCCGAGGCGCCGCGCTCCTGCAGCTGGAGGCGCAGCTCGCCGAACATCTCGGGCGTCGTGAATTCACGGATGTCGTTGATGTCGGCCCGGTCCCATGCCGCCTGCAGGCGGATGAAATAGGTCTTGGCATGGCGCAGGAAGGCCGGCACGTCGAAGTCGGCCGGAACATCCATGGTCGCGGCGCCCGCGGACGAGTAGGCGGTCTGATCCTGGAAGGCCGCCGGACCCGACGGCTGGTTCAGGCCGGAGCCGATCTCGGGCGTGCGCGCCATCGGCTGTCCGCCGAATCCCGCGCCCGCATAGGCCGGCCGGTTGCCGCCATTCTTGCCGCGCACCATGCGCACGATGAACATGATCGCCAGCGCGATCAGCGCGAAGGTCAGGATGGTGCCGATCACGCTCGCCAGCGCGCCGCCGATGCCCAGGTGGGACAGCAGCGCGCCCAGGCCGAGACCGAGCAGCGCGCCGCCGAGGATGCCGCGCCACGGGCTCGGGCGGGCGGCATTGGCCGCCGCCGCGCCCGGGTTGGCCGGTGCCGCCTGACTGGCCTGCGACGGCTGCTGCTGTGCCGGCGGCGTCGCCTGCCGGTTCATGCTCTGCGACTGACGGCCGATGGAACTGCCGCCGCCCATGCGCTTGGCATCGGCTTCAGGGACGACCATGGTGGCTGCGCTCAGCGCGACCATCAGTGCAACGACATACTTCTTCATGGCTAGCTCCTAGAGTTTGATGCCGGTATGCAGCGCGGCCACGCCGGCAGTCAGGTTGAAATACTCCACCCTTTCCAGTCCCGCCTCCTGCATCATCTGCTTGAGCGTTTCCTGGTCCGGATGCATGCGGATCGACTCGGCCAGATAGCGATAGCTTTCGGCGTCGTTGGCAATGCGCTGGCCGAGCCAGGGCAATACCGAGAAGGAATACACGTCGTACGGCTTTTGCAGCGGCTCCCATACCCTGGAGAACTCCAGCACCAGCAGCTTGCCGCCGGGCTTGAGCACGCGCCGCATTTCGGCCAGCGCCTGGTCCTTGTGCGTCATGTTGCGCAGGCCGAAGGCGACGGACACCCGGTCGAAATAGTCGGTCGGGAACGGCAGCTTTTCCGCGTCACACAACAAGGTGGGGGTCACCAGGCCCTTGTTCAACAGGCGATCGCGACCGACGCGCAGCATCGACTCGTTGATGTCGGTGAGCCAGACCTCGCCGGTCGGACCCGCCTGCTTCGCGAAGGCCCTGGCGAGGTCGCCGGTGCCGCCGGCGATGTCGAGCACTTTGAAGCCGGGCCGCACGCCCGCCTGGGCGATGGTGAAGGTCTTCCACAGCCGGTGCAGGCCGCCGGACATCAGGTCGTTCATCACGTCGTACTTCGCGGCGACGGAATGAAACACCTCGGCGACCTTGTGCGCCTTCTCTTCTTCTGCGACGGTTTGATAACCGAAATGAGTGGTATTGGTCATGGGGGCCAGCCTTCATAGTCGAGGCTGCATTATACAAGTGCAGACCCGCGCGGCCGGCAGACGTTCCGTGCGGCGAGAAATCGGCGCTGAATTGAGCTTGCCCGCGGTCAAGCGGGCACGGCGGAAGTGCGGCGGGAGGAAGCCGGCAGGGGCTTCAGTGCTGGTGACCGCAGGCCGAACCCTTGCGGGTCATCGGCGCGTCGCGTCCGCTTTCGCGGGTGTAGCCGGCCCCCTCCAGCTGGCGCAGGTAGTCTTCCCACATCTGCGCCTGCTTCTGCCCGATGGCGTACAGGTAGTCCCAGGAATAGATGCCGGAATTGTGGCCGTCGGAAAAAGTCAGTTGCACCGCGTAATTGCCCATCGGCTGGACGTCGGTGAGCAGCACGTCGCGCATGCCGGTCTGCAGCACTTCCTGGCCCTGCCCGTGGCCGCGCACCTCGGCCGAGGGCGAATAAACCCGCAGAAATTCGAAGGGCAGGCTGAAGCGCTCGCCCGAGTCGAAGGCGATTTCCAGGGTGCGCGACTGCTTGTGCACCGTCAGCGCGGTAGGCGAAGGAATAGTCATGATCAGAGTAGGGATTCGTGGAAACGGTCCTGCAGCAGCTCGCGCAGGCGCTCGACCCGCGCGCGCCGCTGCTCGATGTCGGACGGGTCCGGCGTGCGGCGCAGCTCGCCCCAGATCGGATTCGGGAAATGGGCGTCGTTCTCGTAGCGGGGAATCACGTGCCAGTGCAGGTGCGGCACCACGTTGCCGAGGCTGGCGACATTGACCTTGTCCGGCGCCATCGCCTCGCGCACGGCCTCCTCGACCTGGAATACGGCGGCGATCAGGATCGCCCGCTCGGCGCTGGAGAGATCGGTCATTTCGCGCGCGTGCGCATTCCAGATCACGCGGCAGAAACCGGGATAGCGCTCGTCATCCACCAGCACGATCCGGTAGTTGTCGTCGCGGTAGATGACTTCGCCGCCGGGCTGTTCGCAGAGTTCGCAGGAAGGCTTGTCGCTCATGTCTTATACCAGTACGCGTTCGATGCCGCCGTTGTTGGCCCGTGCCACATACTCGGGCAGCCAGTTCTCGCCGAGCAGGTGGCGCGCCATTTCGATCACGATGTAATCGGCGCTGGTGCCGGCGTCCTCGTTGTAGCGCGACAGGCCCTGGAAGCAGGACGGGCAGGAGGTCAGAATCTTCACCTGGCCGTCGAAACCGTCGTCGCGCAGCTTGCCGGCGCCCTTGCGCATTTCTTCTTCCTTGCGGAAGCGCACCTGGGTCGAAATGTCCGGCCGGCTCACGCCGAAGGTGCCGGATTCGCCGCAGCAGCGGTCGTTCTTCTCGATCTTCTGCGCGTCGGCGGTGGTGATCAGCGCGTTCACCGTCTTCAGCGGATCCTGCTGCTTCATCGGGCTGTGGCAGGGGTCGTGGTACATGTAGCGCACGCCATTGACGCCTTCCAGCCTGACGCCCTTCTCCAGCAGATACTCGTGGATGTCGATGATGCGGCAGCCGGGGAAGATCTTCTCGAATTCATAGCTCTGCAGCTGGTCGTAGCAGGTGCCGCAGGAAACCACCACGGTCTTGATGTCGAGGTAGTTCAGCGTGTTGGCGACCCGGTGGAACAGCACACGGTTGTCGGTCATCATCTTCTCGGCCTTGTCGTACTGGCCGGCGCCGCGCTGCGGATAGCCGCAGCACAGGTAACCCGGCGGCAGCACGGTCTGCACGCCGACGTGCCACAGCATCGCCTGGGTCGCGAGGCCGACCTGCGAGAACAGCCGCTCCGAGCCGCAGCCCGGGAAGTAGAACACCGCTTCGGTATCGGCGGTGGTCTGCTTCGGATCGCGGATGATCGGCACGATCTTGTCGTCCTCGATGTCGAGCAGCGCGCGCGCCGTCTTCTTCGGCAGATTGCCCGGCATCTTCTTGTTGATGAAGTGGATCACCTGCTCCTTCACCGGCGGCTTGCCGTGCGTGGCCGGCGGCGCCTTGGTCTGCTTCTTCGCGAACTTCTTGAGCATGTCGTTGGCCAGGCGCTGGGCCTTGAAGCCGATGCCGGTCATCGCCTGCCGGGTCGCGTTGATGGTCGCCGGGTCGGTCGCATTCAGGAAGAACATCGCGGTCGCGGTGCCCGGATTGAAGGACTTCTTGCCCATCTTGCGCAGCAGGTTGCGCATGTTCATCGACACGTCGCCGAAGTCGATGTCGACCGGGCACGGCGTGAAGCACTTGTGGCACACGGTGCAGTGATCGGCCACGTCCTCGAATTCTTCCCAGTGCTTGATCGACACGCCGCGGCGGGTCTGCTCTTCATACAGGAAGGCTTCGACCAGCAGCGAAGTCGCGAGGATCTTGTTGCGCGGCGAGTAGAGCAGGTTCGCGCGCGGCACATGGGTCGAGCAGACCGGCTTGCACTTGCCGCAGCGCAGGCAGTCCTTGACGCTGTTGGCGATTGCGCCGATGTCGCTCTGCTGCATGATCAGCGACTCATGGCCCATCAGGCCGAAGGACGGCGTGTAGGCATTGCGCAGGTCGGACGGCATGGCCGGGTCGTTGAGCAGCTTGCCCTTGTTGAAGCGGCCCTCCGGGTCGACGCGCAGCTTGTAGTCGCGGAAATCGCGCAGCTCGTCCTCGGTGAGGAATTCCAGCTTGGTGATGCCGATGCCGTGCTCGCCGGAGATCACGCCATTGAGCGAACGCGCGAGCACCATGATGCGCGCCACCGCGGCATGCGCATCCTGCAGCATCTCGTAGTTGTCCGAGTTGACCGGGATGTTGGTATGCACGTTGCCGTCGCCGGCGTGCATGTGCAGCGCGACGAACACGCGGCTGCGCAGCACGCGCTTGTGCAGCGCATTGCACTCCTCGAGAATGAGCTTGAAGGCGGCACCGTTGAAGATCTGGCGCAGCGGCGCGCGCAGCTCGGCCTTCCACGACACGCGGATGGTCCGGTCCTGCAGCACATGGAACAGCGCGGCATCCGGCTGCCGCTGCAGGCGCTCGTCGATCCAGGTCATCGGCACGCCGAGCGCGGCGAGATCATCGTGCGCGGCCTTGAGCGGCTTGTCGAGATTGGCGAGCAGGTACTGCCAGCGCGCGCCGGCGAGATCGACCAGCTGGCGGGCCTGCACCACGCGGTCTTCCAGCAGCTCCTCGGCGGGAATGGCGGCGTCGGCATCCTCGCTCTTGCCGACCGGCAGATGGCTGCAGGCGAAGAACCTGCGCAGCTCTTCGACCAGCTGCAGCTTGTTCTTGATCGACAGTTCGATGTTGATGCGCTCGATGCCGTCGGTGTACTCGCCCATGCGGTCGAGCGGAATCACCACGTCTTCGTTGATCTTGAACGCATTGGTGTGCTTGGCGATCGCGGCCGTGCGGGCGCGGTCGAGCCAGAATTTCTTGCGCGCCTCGGGGCTGACGGCGACGAAGCCCTCGCCCACGCGGGTATTGGCCATGCGGATCACTTCCGAGGCGGCGCGTGCGACGGCTTCCTCGTCGTCGCCGACGATGTCGCCGATCAGCGCCATCTTGGGCAGCACGCCGCGCCTGGACTTGGTCGCATAACCGACCGCGCGCAGGTAGCGCTCGTCCAGATGCTCGAGGCCGGCGAGGATCGCCCCGCCCTTCTTCGCCTCGGCGTCGAGGAAGTCCTTGATCTCGACGATGGACGGAATCGCGTCGCGGGCCTGGCCGAAGAATTCGAGGCAGACCGTGCGCGCATGCCTGGGCATCCGGTGCAGGATCCAGCGCGCGGAAGTGATCAGGCCGTCGGTGCCTTCCTTCTGGATGCCGGGCAGGCCGGCAAGGAATTTGTCGGTGACATCCTTGCCCAGGCCTTCCTTGCGGAAGCGGCGTCCTTCGATTTCCAGGTATTCGGTGCGGAAGGGTTCGCTGCGGCGCCCCTTTTCCGCCGGATGCGACCACTCCAGCCTGAACTTCGCCATCGGCGCGTCGTGGATCTTGCCGAGGTTATGGCCGATGCGGGTGACTTCCAGCCAGTCGCCGTTGGGGTCGACCATGCGCCAGCTGGCGAGGTTGTCGAGCGCGGTGCCCCACAGGACGGCCTTCTTGCCGCCGGCGTTCATCGCGATATTGCCGCCGATGCAGGAAGCTTCCGCCGAGGTCGGATCGACTGCGAACACGAAGCCGGCCTTTTCCGCCGCGTCCGATACCCGCTTGGTGACCACGCCGGCGCCGGTATAGATCGTCGCGTACTCGCGGCCGACTTCCGGCAGCGCGGTCATTTCGACCGCGCCGAGTTGCTCCAGCTTTTCGGTGTTGATCACGGCCGACATCGGCGTCAGCGGCACGGCGCCGCCGGTGTAGCCGGTGCCGCCTCCGCGCGGGATGATGGTCAGGCCGAGTTCGATGCAGGCCTTGACCAGGCCGGCCATCTCGTCCTCGGTATCCGGCGTCAGCACCACGAACGGATACTCGACGCGCCAGTCGGTGGCGTCGGTCACGTGCGAGACGCGCGACAGGCCATCGAACTTGATGTTGTCCTTGGCGGTGTAGCGGGCCAGCACCCGGGTGGCGCGCTTGCGCAGTTCCTGCATCCTGCGGAATTCGTCGCCGAAGTCGGCGACCGCCTTGCGGGCCGCCTTCAGCAGCGACTCGACCGCCACGCTGCGGCGCCTGGCGTTGGCATCGCCCGCCTCGGCCAGGTCGCTGGTCAGGCGGCGCTTTTCGACTTCATTCAGGCGGTGGTTCAGCGCATCGATCAGCGCGTCGCGGCGGCGCGGATTGTCGAGCAGGTCGTCCTGCAGATAGGGATTGCGGCGCACGACCCAGATATCGCCCAGCACCTCGTACAGCATGCGCGCGGAGCGGCCGGTCTGGCGCTCGCTGCGCAGCTCGTCCAGCAGCCGCCACGCGTCCTCGCCGAGCAGGCGGATGACGATTTCGCGGTCGGAGAACGAGGTGTAGTTGTAGGGGATTTCACGCAGGCGCGACGGAGCAGCGTCGGTCTGCGCATCGGAAAGCAGGGCCTGGATTTGTGCTGGGGCGTTCATCTGGGGTGGTGCGCTGATCTAAAGGCGCATTTTAGCGTATTGCCATGCGGCGGACTTCAACAGCCTTACTTCGTGCATGGCTAAATCATTGAATATGTTGGATTCTTTTCCAAACAGTCAAAACAGGTTGGCAAGATCGCGCCAGAAGCCGTCGGGAACCCAGAGCAGCGCGGCGGTCATCGTCAGGTAGCGCAGGAATTTGCCGACCCCCATGTAGAAGATCGATGGCCAGAATGGCAACTTGAGCCAGCCCGCCAGCGTGCAGATCGGATCGCCGACGCCGGGCAGCCAGGACAGCAGCATGGTCTTGGCGCCGTAGCGCTGCAGCCAGCCGAACCAGCGGCTTTCGCGCTCCCTGGCGAAGGCCTGCTTCGCGCCATAGCCCATCCAGTAGTCGATCGCGCCGCCGATGGTATTGCCGACGGTGGCGACCAGGATGGTTGGCCAGAACATCGCCTCGTTCGCCTTCACCACCGCGAACACCGCGGGCTCCGAACCCATCGGCAGCAGCGTGGCGGACAGCAGGCTGATCAGGAAAACGGACGTGAGGCCGACTTCGGGAACCGCGAGGACGTCGAACAGCCAGCGGATTGCCGTTTCGATCATGAATGGATGAGAGTTGACGAGGGGCGTCCATTATAATGACGAGTTCCCTTGCGCGCCGCGTCGGGAACCGAACAACGCACTGGCCCATGACAACCGACTATCTCAAGAAGATCCTCACTGCCCGCGTCTACGACGTCGCGGTCGAATCGCCGCTGGAGCTCGCCCCCACCCTGTCCGAGCGGATGGGCAACCGAATTCACCTCAAGCGCGAGGACATGCAGAGCGTCTTCAGCTTCAAGCTGCGCGGCGCCTACAACAAGATGGCGCATCTCAGCCCGGCGCAGCTCAAGCGCGGCGTGATCTGCGCCTCGGCCGGCAACCACGCGCAGGGCGTGGCGCTCTCCGCCAGCCGTCTCGGCTGCCGCGCGGTGATCGTGATGCCGACCACCACCCCGCCGGTCAAGATCGAAGCGGTGAAGGCGCGCGGCGGCGAGGTCGTGCTGTTCGGCGATTCCTATACCGACGCCTACAACCACGCGCTGACGCTGGAAAAGAAGCACAAGCTGACCTTCGTCCATCCCTTCGACGATCCCGACGTGATCGCCGGCCAGGGCACCATCGGCATGGAGATCCTGCGCCAGCATCCGGGGCCGATACACGCGATCTTCGCGGCCATCGGCGGCGGCGGCCTGATCTCCGGCGTGGCGGCCTACGTCAAGGCGGTGCGGCCGGACATCAAGATCATCGGCGTGCAGTCGACCGACTCCGACGCCATGGCGCGCAGCCTGAAGGCGGGCCGCCGCGTCGCGCTGCCGGACGTCGGCCTGTTCTGCGACGGCACCGCGGTCAAGCTGGTCGGCGAGGAGACTTTCCGCCTCGCGAAGCAGTATGTGGACGACGTGATCCTGGTCGACACCGATGCGGTCTGCGCCGCGCTCAAGGATGTGTTCCAGGACACGCGCAGCATCCTCGAGCCCTCCGGCGCGCTGGCGGTGGCCGGCGCCAAGGAATACATCGAGCGCTCGCGCGCCTCCAAGAAGCCGCTGCGCAACGAGAACCTCGTCACCATCGCCTGCGGCGCCAACATGAACTTCGACCGCCTGCGCTTCGTCGCCGACCGCGCCGAGGTGGGCGAGGCGCGCGAAGCCGTGTTCGCGGTCACGATTCCCGAGGAGCGCGGCAGCTTCAGGCGCTTCTGCGAGCTGACCGGCCCGCGCAACGTGACCGAGTTCGTCTACCGCATCAGCGACGAAAAGACCGCGCACGTATTCGTCGGCCTGCAGATCTCGAGCAGCGAGGAGCCCGGCCGCATCACGAAGAACTATGAGAAGCACGGCTTCAGGACGCTGGACCTGACCCATGACGAACTGGCCAAGCTGCACATCCGTCATCTGGTGGGCGGCAAGAGTCCGCTGGCGCACGACGAACTGCTGTATCGCTTCGAATTCCCCGAGCGCCCGGGCGCGCTGATGCGCTTCCTCGACTGCATGGCGCCCAACTGGAACATCAGCCTGTTCCATTACCGCAACCAGGGCGGCGACGTCGGGCGCATCCTGGTCGGCCTGCAGGTGCCGAAAAAGGAAATGAAGGCCTTCCGCAACTTCCTCTCCGGGCTCGGCTACCGCTACTGGGACGAAAGCGAGAACCCGGCGTACAAGCTGTTCCTGTAATCCCCGGACCGGGCGAACGCCAGCCGCCCGGTCCTGTCTATTGGTATTTTCGTATGACCACCCCCAACCAGCCGGATGCCTCGCCGCTCGGCAAACCCACTGCGTATCAGGCGGAGTACTCGCCGGCGCTGCTGTTTCCGATCCCGCGCCAGGCCAAGCGCGAGGAAATCGGCATCAGCGGCACCCTGCCCTTCTTCGGCATGGACATCTGGAACGCCTATGAGCTGTCGTGGCTGAACATGCGCGGCAAGCCGCAGGTGGCGGTCGGTACTTTCATGGTGCCCGCCGACTCTCCCAACATCATCGAATCGAAGTCGCTCAAGCTCTACCTGAATTCCTTCAACCAGACCCGGGTCGCGAGTCCGGAAGCTTTGGCCGACATGCTGCGCGCCGATCTCTCCGACGGCTTCGGCAGTTCCGTCCAGGTCAGGCTGACCCTGCCCGATGCCTTCGGCAACCTGAAGATGGGCGAACTCGAAGGCTTGCTGCTGGACCGCCTCGACATCGATGTGGACACTTACACGCCGGACCCGTCCCTGCTCGTCGCCAGGTTCGATGAATCGCCGGTCGAGGAAGTGCTGGTGTCGCATCTGCTGAAGTCGAACTGCCTCGTGACCGGCCAGCCCGACTGGGGCAGCGTGCAGATCCGCTACGTCGGACCGCCGATCGACCAGGAAAGCCTGCTGCGCTACCTGATCGGCTTCCGCAATCACAACGAATTCCACGAACAGTGCGTGGAACGGGTGTTCATGGATATCCTGCGCCGGTGCAAGCCACAGAAACTTGCGGTGTACGCGCGATACACGCGGCGCGGCGGTCTTGACATCAATCCCTGGCGCACCAACTTCAGCACCGGGCAGCGGCCTTCGAACGATCGCAACGCGAGGCAGTGAGCGCTTGCAATTCTGGCCGGAAAACTTTTCCGGCCGTCGGCGGTCGAAGCGCCACGCGTGTGGCAGTTATGACGCGACGCGTTCGGCGCGCATGGGTTTCATGTCCGGCATCAATGGACAGGGCGGATGCAATCCTAAGCTGTAGATTGCGCATTCGCCGAAGAGGCCTATAATGCGTCTCGACACCGTGTTTTGTGCAGTGCACCATAGGCTTTTCCCAAAATGACCAATCTGGCAAAAATCCTGTCAGCCAAGAATGTGGTTCTCGACCTCGAGGTCTCGAGCAAGAAGCGCGCATTCGAGCAGGCGGGGTTGATCTTTGAAAACAACTGCGGCATTGCACGCTCGGTTGTGTCGGACAACCTGTTCGCGAGGGAGCGCCTCGGCTCCACCGGACTTGGCCACGGCGTTGCAGTGCCGCATGGCCGGATCAAGGGCCTCAAGTCCCCGCTCGCAGCCTTCGTCAGGCTCAAGGAAGCGATTCCCTTCGAGTCGCCCGACGGCCAGCCGGTGAGCCTGCTGGTCTTCCTGCTGATTCCGGACCACGTGACCCAGCAGCATCTCGAAATCCTGTCCGAGATCGCCGAAATGTTCTCCGACCAGGCCTTCCGCCAGCAACTGGCCACCGACCCCGACGCGGCTTCCGTCCACGCCCGCATCCTCGCGTGGCAGCCGAGCATCCACGCCTGACCGCACACCGGGCATGCCGACGTCCACCCACCTGACCATACAGCAGCTGTTCGACGACACCCGCGAGGCGCTGCAGCTGGGCTGGTTCGCCGGCTTCCCCGGCGGCGAGCGGCGCATCTCGGGCGACGCCACGTCCGCGGCGGACCAGGTCGGTCACCTGAACCTGATCCACCCCGGACGACTGCAGGTCTTCGGCCAGCAGGAAATCCAGTACTACAACAAGCTCTCCCCCGCCTCGCGCAAGTACCAGACCGAAGAGCTGGTCAACGGCGAACCGCCGGCCTTCATCATCGCCGAGGGACTGGAAACGCCGCCCTACATCCTCGCCGTCTGCGACGAGACCAACATCCCGCTGTTTTCGACGCCGCTGCCGGCGGCCCAGGTGATCGACTACCTGCGCGTCTACCTGTCCAAGGAGCTGGCGCAACGGGTGACGATGCACGGCGTATTCATGGACGTGCTCGGCGTCGGCGTGCTGATCACCGGCGAATCCGGGCTGGGCAAGAGCGAACTCGGTCTCGAACTCATTTCGCGCAACCACGGCCTGGTCGCCGACGACGCGGTCGAGTTCGCGCGCATCGCGCCGAACATGATCGAAGGCCGCTGCCCGCCGCTGCTGCAGAATCTGCTCGAAGTCCGCGGTCTCGGCCTGCTCGACATCAAGACCATCTTCGGCGAGACGGCGGTGCGCCGCAAGATGCGGCTCAAGCTGATCGTGCACCTGGTCCGCCGCAGCACGCTCGAGGAAAACTACGAGCGCCTGCCCCTGCACTCGCAGACCGAGGAAGTGCTCGGCCTGCCGATCCGCAAGGTGGTGATCCCGGTCGAAGCCGGCCGCAACCTCGCCGTGCTGCTCGAAGCCGCGGTGCGCAACACCATCCTGCAGCTGCGCGGCATCGACACGCTCAAGGAATTCATGGAGCGCCAGCAAAAGGCGATGGGCAACGAATAGGCGCAGGCAGGGCCGGCCGCCGACGAGCGATTGCCGGAACCTTACGGTATGATTGCCGCCATGCGCATCATTCTCATCACCGGCATCTCCGGCTCGGGCAAATCCGTCGGCCTCAACGCCCTCGAGGACGCCGGCTATTTCTGCGTCGACAACCTGCCTCCCAAGCTGCTGCGACAACTCGTCGCCACCCGCATGGAAGAAGGCGGCGAGACGCTGGCGGTGGCGATGGATGCGCGCAGCGCCGACTCCCTGCTCAGCCTGCCCGGCGACATCCGCCAGCTCAAGCAGGACGGTCATGACGTCAAGGTGCTGTTCCTGACGGCGAAGACCGAATCCCTGATCACCCGCTTTTCCGAAACCCGCCGCAGTCATCCGCTGTCGCACCGCTTCCGTCCTCCCGGCAGCAACGAACAGCCGACGCTGACCGAATGCATACAGCTCGAACGCGAGATCATGTCCGGCATCGAGGGCGTCGGTCACGTGATCGACACTTCCGGCCTGTCGGCCAACAAGCTGCGGGCCTGGATCAAGGACCTGGTGGAGACCGAAAGGACGCCGCTGACGCTGCTGTTCGAGTCCTTTGCGTTCAAGTTCGGCGTGCCGCTCGATGCCGACATGGTATTCGATGTACGCGTGCTGCCGAATCCGTATTACGACACCGCGCTGCGCCCCTTCAACGGCCGCGACGAACCGGTGATCGCCTTTCTCGACTCGCAGGCCCATGTCGCCGAACTGCTGGCCGACATCCGCACCTTCATCGAGAAGTGGCTGCCCTCATTCAAGAATGACAACCGGAGCTATCTGACGGTCGCCATCGGCTGCACCGGCGGCCAGCACCGCTCGGTCTACATGGTCGAGCAGCTGGCCCGACACTTCCGCGCGAGCGAGCGTGTGCTCGTGCGCCACCGCGAACTCTCCTGACGCGTACACCGCACTCCTTCCCATCATGCTGCCGCAAACCGAGGCCTGGCTGCCGCTGTTCCCGCTCAATACCGTGCTCTTCCCGCAGGGCGTGCTGCCGCTGCGGGTATTCGAGACGCGCTATATCGACATGGTGCGCGAATGCATGAAGCAGGAGCGGCCTTTCGGAGTGGTGCTCATACGCGCGGGGCAGGAGGTCGGCGCCGCCGCCGAGCCGGAACGGGTCGGCACGCTGGCCCACATGCGCGACTGGGACATGGCGCAGCTCGGCCTCATGAGCCTGGTGACCGAGGGCGGCGAACGCTTTCGCATCGAGGACACGCGCGTGCTGCCGGACCAGCGGCTGGAAGCAAGGGTTCACATGCTCGCGCCGGACGGCATGCCCGCGGCGGATGCGCTGCACGTGGCCTGCGCCGGCGCGCTCAAGACCGTGATCGAAAACGTCGAGCGTCAGGGTCGCGCCGAGCAGGGGAAAGACTTCATCAGTCCGTTCTCGCAGCCGCTGCGCCTCGACAGCGCGGGCTGGGTCGCCAATCGCTGGTGCGAACTGCTGCCGATTCCACTCAAGGCGCGGCAGGCGCTGCTGGAACTCGAGGACCCGCGCTCGCGCCTCGAAGTGGTGCACCAGTTCCTGACCCAGCACGGCATCATCTGAGCTTTCGATAGCAAAGCGTCAATCGCTTCCCGCCCGCCTCGCCGCGGCGACGGCCCTATATCAAACCCGTTTGTCGGTGCGCAAAATCGGCGCCATGCATTCATAGGATAAATGCAGGAGTCGTTTCGTCCGCAGTTCCACTCCCCTGGCAAACTCTTCCGCAGGGCCCATCAGGTACCATCTTGAGCGCTTTTCGAATGTTAATGGATGATGCACGCGAGACCTTAAGGTCCGAGTCGATCAACCGGCGACGGACCATCAAGCCGGTACGGATGCCGCAGGTGTCCCCGATCGGCCTGATTTCGCTGCTGTATGCGCTCAGCCTGTTCGTCTTCTACCGGCAGGGCTTCATCAGCGGCGGCAGCTTCGTGCTCATCGCGATGGTCGTGGTCGCCAGCGTCGCCGGCTTCCATCTGCTGTTCCGCTTCGGCCATCACACCCGCTACCGCGATCCCAGCCTGATGCTGCCGCAGCTCGTGGTGTCGCTGGCAATCATGCTGACCGTCGCCTGGCTGGAGCGTCCGACCCAGATCGCGCTGGTGCCTTTCATGCTGATCGCCTTCTCGTTCGGGATCTTCCGCCTGACGACGCTGTCGCTGATCATGCTGTCGGCAGTCTGCCTGAGCGCCTATCTCGCCATCATCCTGCTGCGGGGCCAGGCCGAGGGCCATGACTTCGTGTTCCGCGCTGACCTCGTGCAGTGGTGCGTGCTGGCGCTGACGCTGCCCGGCATGATCCTGGTCGGCAAGCAGATCCAGAACATGCGGCAGCTGCTGCGCGCCACCCGCTACCAGCTCGAGCACTATGAGGAAAAATCGGTGCGCGACGAGCTGACCGGCCTTTACAACCGGCGCCAGCTGCAGACCGAACTCGAGCAGGCCAGGCTGCATGCGCAGACCCGCGCTGTGCCGTTCTGCATCTGCCTGATCGACATCGACCGCTTCAAGCAGATCAACGACAACTGCGGCCACCTCGCGGGCGACACCATCATCAGGGAATTCGCGAAGACCGCGCGCGACTGCATCCGCGACACCGACGTCCTCGGCCGCTACGGCGGAGATGAATTCCTGCAGATCCTGCCCGACACCGACCTCAAGGGCGCGGTCATGCATGCCGAGCGGCTGCGCGTGTATGCCCACTTCCTCGACTTCCAGAAAGTGCTGCCGCAAAAGCATATCTCGCTGTCGATCGGCGTCGCCGAGTACCGGCCGGGCGAGAAGATCACCGACCTGATCGCGCGCGCCGACGCCGCGCTCTACCGCGCCAAGCAGCTCGGACGCAACCGGGTGGAGTGGTCAACCGAGCAGGTCGCCGCTCCGGAATGCAGCCAGCAGTAGCTTCTTCACCGGCGCCGGCAGCGGCGCATCCTCCAGCCGGGCAACCGGGTACCAGACATGCGCACCGTCCGACGCCAGGCCCGCGCGCCCGCGCAGCCGCATCCGCCAGGGCGCGACATGCAGCTTGAAGTGGGTGAACACATGCGTGAACCGCGACAGTCTTTCACTGTCGCCCGCCTCGCCGAAGCGCGACGCCAGGGCGACGACATCCGCTTCGCCTGCGTCCGCACCCAGTTCCGGCAGCGACAGCAGGCCGCCCCAGATGCCGCTGTCGGGCCGCTGCTCGAGCAGCACCTCGTCGCCGTGCGACAGCACCAGCATCGACGCGTGGCGCTCCGGCACCGTCTTTTTCGGCTTGCGGGCAGGCAGATCGGCTACGCGGTCCTGGGCCAGTGCGACGCAGCGCGGCGCGAGCGGGCATTGCGGGCAGGACGGCCGGCTGCGGGTGCAGATCGTCGCACCCAGATCCATCAGGCCCTGGGTATAGGCCTCCATGCCGGCGGCAGGCAGCAGGCGCTCCGCGCGCAGCCATAGCGCTTCCTCGACCCGCCGCTCGCCCGGAAATCCGTCGATGCCGAAAACCCGGCAAAAGACCCGCTTCACGTTCCCGTCCAGGATCGCCGCGCGCGCGCCGCTCGAAAACGCGGCAATGGCGGCGGCGGTGGAGCGGCCGATGCCCGGCAGCTCCGCCAGCAGGCCGGGATCGACGGGAAAGCGCCCGCCGTATTCGGCCACCACGCGCTGGGCACAGCGGTGCAGGTTGCGCGCGCGGCTGTAATAGCCGAGACCGCTCCAGTGCGCCATCACCTCCTCGGGCGCCGCCGCTGCGAGTGCGGCAACGTCGGGAAAGCGCTGCAGGAACCGCTGGTAGTAGGGAATGGCGGTGGCCACCTGCGTCTGCTGCAGCATGATCTCGGACAGCCAGATGCGGTAGGGATCGCGCGTGTTCTGCCAGGGCAGCGCATGACGGCCGTGCCGCTTCTGCCAGGCGACCACGGCGTCGGCGAAGCCCTCTTCGGCGGCGGAAAAATGCGCGACGCCCGCCGAAGCGGGCGTCGTGTCCAGCAATTTTTTCATCAGGATCCGATCAGGCGGCGGCCCGCAGTTCGGACAGCTCGGAATCGACCGCGCGGCGGAGCTCTGCTTCGAGCGCGGCCAGCTTGTCCTTCTGCGCCTCGAGCTCGGCATGCATCTCTTCCAGCGACCCGAGCTTTTCCTCCAGGTCGTCGGTGGCGACGTGGATCCGCTCGATCGACTGGCGGCGCTTCTTGAGCTGCTGCTTGTGCTCCCAGATCTGCGCTTCCAGCGGCGCCATCACCACCTTCAGCCAGGCCTCGACGTCGCGGTTGGCCTGCAGGAAGCTCTGCTTGACGCGGGATGCGATGGAGTCGAAGAACTTCGACATCAGCGACATCTGCGGCATCGTGAGGATGGCGGCGGCGCCGAACTGCTTGTGGTAGATCCCCTCGATCAGCTCGACTTCCTTGATGTACTTGTCGAGCGAGAACGGCATCGGCGCCGACAGCGCCAGCCCGTGCTCGGTCGAGAACTTCCGGTACATCACCGTCATCATCGCGGTGATTTCCTCGGTCTTGCGCGAGGACTGGTTGAGGTTGTAGCGCACGCGGGTGAAGAACTCCTTCACCGCCGCGCGCAGGCCGGAGGTGAAGCGGCTCTGCTCCATCGCGGTCCGGGTCTCGGCGATGTCCGCCTTGAGCACGTCCATGCCGAGGTTGGTAAAGACCTCGGTCGACAGGCGGGTGAATACCGCGCGCGTGCCCTGCAGCTTGAGCAGGCTGTTGTCGAACTCTTTCTTCTCGAGGTCGACGCGCTTCATCATGTGCTCGATGATGTTCTGGTTCTTGCCGCGCAGGCTGCGCAGCTCGACCAGCTGTTCCACCACGTTGCGGGTGCGCGCGGCCAGCAGCGAATGCGCCGAGGCCGCGAGTTCGTCGATCTCGCCGGCGAGCTGCCTGCGCACGATCTCCTGCTTGCTCGGGATGAGTTCTTCCGACAGCGCCGCCTCCAGCTGCGGCAGCCGGCTCTTCTCAAGCAGGGCGGCATCATGATTGACCTTGGCGACCAGGCCCTTCTGCGCCGAGATGGGAAATACCTGGCCGCGGTCCAGCTCCAGCGTGTGGGCGACGGTCGCCACCTGGCGGTCGATCTGCTCGGCCACCTCGGCCGGGCTGCGCAGCTCGTCCCACATGCTGTCGATCTTGTTGAGCACCACCATGCGCGCCGGTCCGGCGCCGATATGGTCGCGCCAGACATCGATGTCGCTCTTGGTCACGCCGGTGTCGGCGGCCAGCACGTACAGCACGGAATGGGCATTCGGGATCAGGTTGAGCGTGAGCTCGGGCTCGGTGCCGATCGCGTTGAGGCCCGGGGTATCGATGATCACGAGCCCCTGCTTGAGCAGCGGGTGCGGGAAATTGACGATCGCGTGCCGCCACTGCGAAATCTCGACCATGCCGTCCGCATCGACGGACAGTGCCGCATCCGGGTCGTCTTCATGATAGAGGCCGTAGAGCCGCGCCTCGTCGACCGGCACCCGCTTGGTCAGGCTGACCTGCTTGAATGCCTCCAGCATGCCTTCGCCCGAGCTGATGTCGAGCGGCAGCACGGTCCAGACATTGCTCTGCTCCTTGAAGTCGCTGGTCGACGCCGCCTGCGCGCGCGTTTCGATCGGCAGCAGCCGGATGGACGGCGGGAAGGTCTCGTCGTACATCAGCTCCGTCGGGCACATCGTGGTGCGGCCGGCGGACGACGGCAGGATGCGCTGGCCGTAGTCGGCGAAGAAGATGGCGTTGATGAGTTCGGATTTCCCGCGCGAGAATTCGGCGACGAAGGCGATCGACAGCTTGTCGTCGGTCAGGCGTGCGGACAGCCGCGCGAGCCGCTGGTCGCCCGCCGCGTCGGAAAGCTCGGCCGTCTCGATGCCGGCGCGCCAGCGGGCCAGTGCGGCCAGCACGGCATTGCGCCAGCCGCTGTATTCCTGGAACTTCTGTACCAGATTGCTCACGTTTTCCCCGGTGTTCAGAGTGATAGGCAGCAATCTAGCACCCGATCCTACTTTTGACAATTTGGGCAATAGAAGGTGGAACGCTGGCCCTGGGTCAGTTGACGCACGGCGCCGCCGCAGATACGGCAGTCCTCGCCCGCGCGGTCATACACGAAGTACGTCTGCTGGAAGTACCCCGGCCTGCCGTCGGCGGCCCTGAAATCCCGCAGCGTGCTGCCCCCTTTTTCGATCGAAGCGGCGAGAATCTCGCGAATCGCCGCCGCGAGCTTTTCATAGCGCGCCAGCCCGATGCGATGTGCCGCGGTCCTGGGATTGATGCCCGCCCGGAACAGGCTTTCCGATGCATATATATTGCCGACGCCGACGACAATGTCTCCCGCAAGCAACACCTGCTTGATCGGCGCGGCACGCCGGCGGGTCATCCTGTACAGCAGGGCGCCGTCGAATCCCTCCTCCAGCGGCTCGACACCGAGGCCGCGCAGCAGCAGGTGCTCCTCCAGCGCCCCCTCCTCGACGCCATGCCAGAGCACGGCACCGAAACGGCGGGGGTCTGTCATACGCAGCATGACATCGCCGAGCACCAGGTCGACATGATCGTGTTTCTGCGGCGGCGTGCCCGCCGGCAGGATGCGCAGGTGGCCGGACATGCCGAGATGCATGATCAGCGTGCCGTGCGCGAACCGGATCAGCAGGTATTTGCCGCGGCGCCCGGTGGACAGGATGCGCCGTCCGCGCAGCAGATCCGGCAACCGCGGCGGAAAAGGCCAGCGCAGGCCGGTATGGCGCAGGATGACATCGCTTACCTCGCGCTCCTCCAGGTGCGGTGCGACACCGCGGCGGGTGACTTCGACTTCGGGCAATTCGGGCATGGAAGGCTGGCTTTTTGCAGAATGACAAATTTGACGCCGCGCGGCCGTGCTATCTCTACGCGACACGCCGGCGGCCGGAAAAAAACGGATCGCGGGGAACACCGCGCGACTCCCCGCCACCAACCAGCAGGCGGGACGGGCAGGACAGGCAAGGCGGCGCGGGCGCGTCCGCCGGACATTGGGCGTAAAATGCCCACAGCTTTAATCTTCGGGAAATCCCCTTGAAAAACACGCTTCTCATTGTAACGCTGCCGCTGGTCCTGGCGGCATGCGCAAGCAAGGCGCCGCAGAAGACCGACATTCCGCCGCTGGCCTCGGAGCAGACCGCTTCGTCGCAGGGCCGGACCAAGAAGGTCGCCCTTTCGCAGGCCGCGCGCGGCAATGCATCCGAGGAAGACAAGCAGGAGGAAAACCTGCCCGCGGCGGAACTCACCGAGGAACTGCTGTTCAAGCTGCTGAGCTCCGAGATCGCGCTGCAGCGCGGCGAATGGCAGTCGGCCTATGTGACGGTGATGAGCGCGGCGCAGCAGACCCGCGACCCGCGCCTGGCCCGGCGCGCGGCGGAGATCGCGCTGGCCGCCAAGCAGGTGGATGAAGCCATGGCCGCGGTGCGCCTCTGGCGTACCATCGCCCCCGAATCCGACGAGGCGGCGCAGTACTACCTGAGCTTCGCCATCCTCGGCGAAAACCTGGCCGAAGCCAGGCCGATACTCGAACAGCGTCTGAAGGAAGCCCGTCCGCAGACCCGCGGCCTGCTGGCCTTCCAGATGCAGCGACTGCTGGCCCGGGCAAAGGACAAGGCGGCCGCCTTCGCGCTGCTGGAAGACGTGCTCGCGCCGTACGGCGATCTGCCGGAAGCGCGGCTCGCGCTGGCGCAGGCCGCGTTCGGCAACGGCGACGCCGAGCGCGCACGCAAGGAAGCCGAGGCGGCCCTGCGTATCAAGCCCGATTCCGAACTCGCCGCGCTGGCGCTGGCCCAGGTCACGCCCGACAAGGAGGCCGCGGTCAAGCGGCTGCAGGATTTCCTGAACCGCTACCCGAATTCGCGCGACGTGCGCCTCGCCCATGCCCGCATGCTGGTCGAGATGAAGGAATACGGCAGGGCCCGGCGCGACTTCGAAGCGCTGCTCAAGAACGACCCGAAGGACGCGACCTCGCTTTACGCACTCGGCGTGCTGGCGGCGCAGACGAATGACCTGAAGGCGGCGGAACGCTACCTGACCGACTATCTCGCCGTGGTGGAAGAAAAGCCGGACGAGGACCGCGATCCCTCGCAGGCCCTGCTGCTGCTGGCGCAGATCGCGGAAGAGCGCAAGGACAGTGCCGCGGTGCTGAAGTGGCTGGAACAGATCGAACCGGGCGAAGCCTATCTGCAGGCGCAGCTCAAGCGCGCCCAGGTCATGGCCAAGCGCGGCGAGCTCGAGGCGGCCCGCAAGCTGCTGCGCGACCTGCCCGCCGAAGGCGAGCGCGAACAGGCCCAGCTGATCATCGCCGAGGGCCAGCTCCTGCGGGACAACAACCAGCTGCCGGCGGCGCTCGAGGTGCTCACGCAGGGTCTCAAGCGCTTCCCGACGAGCACCGACCTGCTGTACGACTACGCGATGCTGGCCGAGAAGAGCAGCCTGTGGGAAGAAATGGAAACCTCGCTGCGCAAGATCATGCAGCTGGCGCCGGAGAACCAGCACGCCTACAACGCGCTCGGCTATTCGCTGGCGGAGCGCAACATCCGCCTCGACGAAGCCTACACCCTCATCGAAAAGGCCCTCAAGCTGGCGCCCGACGATCCCTTCATCCTGGATAGCATGGGCTGGGTGCAGTTCCGGCTCGGCCGCCTGAAGGAAGCGGAGGCGCTGCTGCGGCGCGCCTACGAGCTGCGCCCCGACGTCGAGATCGCGGCGCATCTCGGCGAGGTGCTGTGGGTACGCGGCCAGCGCGACGATGCGCAGAAGCTGTGGCGCGACGCGCAGAACAAGGATCCGCAGAACGACACTCTCAAGAGCACGCTGGCGCGGCTCAACGTCAGGCTATGACGTGGGCTTGCCCGTTGCGGCTGGCGCTCGTGGCGTCCAGCCTGGCGCTGGCTGGCTGCGCGGCCCTGCCCCCGCCCGGCGCGGCGCCGGCCGCCGCCGCCCAGCGCGACTATCATGCGCGGCTGGAGCTTGGTGGCCGGCTGTCGGTGCGCTATCAGGGCACGCAAAAGGAAGAATCGGTGCACGGCAGTTTCGTCTGGGCGCAGGCGCCGGAGCGCACCGGGGTCACGCTGCTGTCCCCGCTCGGCCAGACGGTGGCGGTGATCGAGGCCGGTCCCGCCGGCGCCACCATGGCGCAGCCCGGGCAGCCCATGCGGGTCGCGCCGGATGTCGACACTCTCACCGCCGAGGCGCTCGGCTGGCCGCTGCCCGTGGCCGGCATGCGCGAATGGCTGCAGGGCTTCGCCACCGACAGCGACGGCCGGCGCTTCATTGCCTCGCCGCGCCGGGACCAGGTCCTCACCCATGACGGCTGGCGCATTCACTACGCCGCCTGGTCCGACGAGGGCCGGCCGCGCCGCATCGATCTCTCCCGCAGCACGGAACAGGCGGGCGAGGTATCCATCCGCATCGTAATCGACTCATGGCAAGCGTCCTGAAGAACTGCCCGGCTCCGGCCAAACTCAATCTTTTCCTGCACGTCACCGGGCGCCGGGCCGATGGCTACCATCTGCTGCAGACGGTGTTCCAGTTGCTCGACGTGGGCGACAGCCTGGATTTCAGCCTGCGCGACGACGGCGTGATCCGCCGCGTCACCGAAGTCGAAGGCGTGCCGGAAGACAGCGACCTCGTCGTGCGCGCGGCGCGCCTGCTGCAGCAGGCGGTGCCGGACAAGCGCGGGGCCGGCGCCGACATCGCGGTGCGCAAGCGCCTGCCGATGGGCGGCGGGCTGGGCGGCGGCTCGTCCGACGCGGCCACCACGCTGATCACCCTGAACCACCTGTGGCAGGCCGGGCTCGATCGCGAGCAGTTGATGGCGCTCGGACTGCGCCTCGGCGCCGATGTACCGTTCTTCATCTTCGGCCGCAACGCATTCGCCGAAGGCGTGGGCGAAGCGCTGGCCGAAGTGAGGACGCCTAAATGCTGGTACGTGGTGCTGGAACCCGGGGTGCAAGTGCCCACCGCCGCAATTTTTTCCAGTCCGGAATTGACAAGAGATTCGGAACCCGTCAGAATAACGGACTTTCCTGAAGCGCCCACCCGCTTCGGAAAGAACGATCTTCAAGCAGTGGCTGAAAAGCTTTTTCCGCCGGTGTCCGAGGCCCTCAAATGGCTCAGGCAATACGGGGATGCGAGAATGACCGGTTCGGGCGCCTGTGTTTTTTGCGCATTTGCGCAGGAACGCGACGCCGACGCAGTGGTGCAAGCTGCGCAGTCGACCGGGCACCCGCAATGGAAAGCATGGAAGGCCAGGTCGATCGAGCGCCACCCGCTCTCGCATCTGCTGAAGTCGAAAAGCCAGAATTCGTCTGGCATGCTGTCGCAGGACAGGATGACAGGCAACACGGTTGTGTAGGGGAATCGCCAAGTTGGTTAAGGCACCGGATTTTGATTCCGGCATTCCAAGGTTCGAATCCTTGTTCCCCTGCCATTAAAACAGCAGCAAAAAAGAAAGCCGCCAATGCGAGACAGACCAGTCAAGCTTGGCGGCTTTTCAACTCCAATCTATTGCACTTAGGTGTCCCATGGCGCTTGAAAACCTGATGATCTTCACCGGCAACGCTAACCCGGAGCTGGCAGCAGGAGTCGCCAAGCAGCTGGGCATCCCTCTCGGCAAGGCCGTCGTTTCCAAGTTCTCCGACGGCGAAGTCATGGTCGAGATCAACGAGAACGTCCGCGGCAAGGACGTGTTCGTGCTGCAGTCGACCTGCGCACCGACCAACGACAACCTGATGGAAATCATGCTGATGGTCGACGCGCTCAAGCGCGCTTCCGCCGGCAGGATCACCGCCGCCATCCCCTATTTCGGCTATGCCCGCCAGGACCGCCGTCCGCGTTCCGCGCGCGTGGCGATCTCGGCCAAGGTGGTCGCCAACATGCTGCAGCAGGCCGGTGTCGGCCGCGTCCTGATCATGGACCTGCACGCGGACCAGATCCAGGGCTTCTTCGATATCCCGGTCGACAACATCTATGCGTCGCCGGTCCTGCTGTCGGACCTGATCGCCAAGGATCACGACGACCTGCTGGTGGTGTCGCCGGACGTCGGCGGCGTGGTGCGCGCCCGCGCGCTGGCCAAGCGCCTGAACTGCGATCTCGCGATCATCGACAAGCGCCGCCCCAAGGCCAACGTGTCCGAGGTGATGCACATCATCGGTGAAGTCGAAGGCCGGAACTGCGTGATCATGGATGACATGGTCGACACCGCAGGCACGCTGACCAAGGCTGCCGAAGTGCTCAAGGAGCGCGGCGCCAAGAAGGTGATCGCCTACTGTACGCACCCGGTGCTGTCCGGTCCCGCGATCGAGCGCATCACCACCTCGCCGCTGGACGAACTGGTCGTCACCGACACGATTCCGCTGTCGGCCGCGGCCAGGGCCTGCACCAAAATCCGCCAGCTCACCTGCGCGGACCTGCTGGCAGAGACGATCAAGCGCATCACCAAGGGCGATTCGGTCAGCCTGCTGTTCGCCGACTAAGTTTTCTGCATTCACCTTCACCCCGCCCGCGCGGGGCGAAGGTTTTTCTGGCCCCCTGGTCGCGGGGGGCCTAAACGCAAGGCCTGGCCTTGCCATATTTGGAGCTAAACCATGAAAGTAGTCGCATTTCCGCGCAAAGAGCAGGGGACCGGAGCGAGCCGCCGCCTGCGCAACGCCGGCCAGACCCCGGGCATCATCTACGGTGGCAACACCCCGCCGGTCACCATCGCCCTCGACCACAACGCGCTGTTCCACGCGCTGAAGAAAGAGGCGTTCCACTCCTCGATCCTCGACCTCGAAGTCGATGGCAAGACCGAGAAGGTCCTGCTGCGTGACTTCCAGACCCACGCGTTCAAGCAGCTGGTGCTGCACGTCGATTTCCAGCGCGTCGACGCCAACCAGAAGATCCACGTCAAGGTGCCGCTGCACTTCGTGAACGCCGAAGTTTCGCCCGCCGTGAAGCTGGGCGGCGCGGTGATCAGCCACGTCATCAATGAACTCGACATCTCCTGCCTGCCGGCAGACCTGCCCGAGTTCATCGAAGTCGACCTGTCCAAGGTCGAGGCCGGCGCTTCGGTCCACCTGGCCGACCTCGCGCTGCCCAAGGGCGTGACCGCGGTGAGCCAGGAAAACCTGACCATCGCCACCGCCAGCGTGCCGGCCGGCCAGCAGTCCGCCGACGACGCCGCAGCCGAAGGCGGCGAAGCCAAGTAATTTCGCTTCGCACCCGAAGAACCCCGCCCCTTCCGGCGGGGTTTTTCTTTTCGTGCGCGCGTTGGACGCCACATACCCGATTCCGGGATAATCACCGCTTTCCTCATACAGCGCCCTGCTCCGCCGCCGGGCCTTGCAAGCATGCCCATACGCCTGATCGTCGGTCTCGGCAATCCGGGACCGGATTATGAACACACGCGCCACAACGCCGGCTTCTGGCTGGTCGACCAGCTGGCGCGCGGCGCGCTCGCGCGCGAGTCGCGCTACAACGCGCTGGCCTGCAAGACGCGCATCGCCGGCCAGGAAGTCTGGCTGCTGGAACCGCAGACCTACATGAACCGGTCGGGACAGTCGGTCGGCGCCATCGCCCGCTTCTACAAGATGGCGGCGGACGAGGTGCTGGTCGTGCATGACGAGCTCGACCTGCCGCCGGGCAGCGCCAAGATCAAGCGCGGCGGTTCCTCGGGCGGCCACAACGGTCTCAAGGACATCACCGCGGCGCTCGGCACGCAGGACTACTGGCGCCTGCGCATCGGCATCGGCCATCCCCGCACGCTCAATCTCCAGCAGCCGGTGGTGGACTTCGTGCTGCATCGCCCGCGCAAGGAAGAACAGCCGCTCATCGATGAAGCGATCTCGCGCAGCATCGATGTCATCCCGCTGCTTTGCGAGGGCAAGTTCGAAGCGGCGATGATGCAGCTGCATACGGGCAAATGAAAAACGCCGCGCACGCAATCGATATCCACGCCGGACCGAAGGCGCTCGCCCACATCCGCGAGCACGGTCTGCGCGCCGCCGATATCGCGGTGGTGCCGGGCGCGGCCGGCGGGCCGAAAGGCCTCATCCTGCAGAAGCTCGACCAGTGGCTGTTCGGCAGCTGGCTGCCGTCCGCACCGCGCGAGCGCACGCTGATCGGCGCCTCGATCGGCGCCTGGCGCATGGCGGCCGCCTGCCAGGCGGACCCGGCCGCCGCCTTCGAGCGCCTCGCCGACCTGTACTGCAGCCAGCGCTATCCGCACCGCCCGTCCGCCGAATACGTGACCGAGACCTGCGAGAACGTGCTCGGCGGCCTGATCGACGGATATGAATCCGAGATCGTCAATCATCCCTATCACCGGCTGCAGATCCTGGTCGCGCGCGGGCGCGGCCTGCTCAGGGCGCCGCGCCGCAATCTCATGCTTTCCGCCGGCTTCGGGCTGGCGGTACTCGGCAATCTCGCCGCGCGTTCGCGGCTGGCCGACCATCTCGGCCGCGTCGTCATCGGCGATGCCCGCGACCCGCTGTTCTGGCTGAAGGCGAAATTCGACAACTTCGACACCCGCTTCGCGCCGCTGGGCGCGGACAACCTGCGCCGCGCACTGCTGGCCTCGGGCACGCTGCCCTTCACGATGACGCCGGTGCGCGGCATCGCCCAAGCGCCGGAAGGCACGTACTGGGATGGCGGCCTGATCGATTACCACCTGTCCCTGCCCTACTCCCGCGTGGCCGGCAATCCGGAAGGCGGGCTGGTGCTGTATCCGCATTTCGGCAGCCGCATCGTTCCCGGCTGGCTCGACAAGTCGCTGCCCTGGCGCCGCGCCGGGGCCGGCGCCAACCGCGAATGGCTGGACAACCTGATCCTGGTCTCACCGTCGCGGGCCTTCCTGCAGACCCTGCCGCGCGGGAAGCTGCCCGACCGCAACGATTTCCACTACTACGGACAGAACAATGACTTCCGGGTGCTCAACTGGAGGCTGGCCATCGGCGAAAGCGGCCGTCTGCGCGACGCGCTGGCGGCCTTCGTGGAGAAACCCGACCCGACCCTTGTGCAACCGCTCTGATCCGTCCCGCCGCTTTGGATAAGCCCATGCGGCAGGGTTACAATTGTCGTTTTTCGACGCGGCCCGCGATGCGGGGCCGCGGTCTTGCAAGAATTCTATTGAAAGCACCCCCATGAGTCTCAAATGCGGCATCGTCGGCCTGCCTAACGTCGGCAAATCCACCCTGTTCAACGCGCTGACCAAGGCCGGCATCGCAGCCGAGAACTACCCGTTCTGCACCATCGAGCCCAATGTCGGCATCGTCGAGGTGCCCGATCCTCGCCTGAACGCGCTGGCGGAGATCGTCAGGCCGGAGCGCATCGTGCCGGCGGTGGTGGAATTCGTCGACATCGCCGGCCTGGTGGCCGGCGCGTCCAAGGGCGAAGGCCTGGGCAACCAGTTCCTCGCGCATATCCGCGAGACCGACGCCATCGTCAACGTGGTGCGCTGCTTCGAGGACCCGAACGTGGTGCACGTCGCCGGCAAGGTCAGCCCGCTGGACGACATCGCGGTGATCCAGACCGAACTCGCGCTGGCCGACCTGGCGACCGTCGAGAAGGCCATACAGCGCGAAGGCAAGAAAGCCAAGTCCGGCGACAAGGACGCGCAAAAGCTGGTCGCGCTGCTCGAGCGCATCGTGCCCGAGCTGAACGAGGCACGCCCGGTGCGCGCGCTCGGCCTCGACGCCGAGGAAATGGCGATCATCAAGTCGCTCTGCCTGATCACCGCCAAGCCGGCGATGTATGTCGCCAACGTCGCCGAAAACGGCTTCAGCAACAATCCGCTGCTCGACCAGCTCAGCGCCTATGCGGCCGAACAAAACGCGCCGATCGTCGCCATCTGCGCCGCCATCGAGGCCGAGATCGCCGATCTCGAGGAAGAGGACAAGGGCGCCTTCCTGGCCGACATGGGCATGGAAGAGCCGGGCCTGAACCGCCTGATCCGCGCAGGCTTCAAGCTGCTCGGCCTGCAGACCTACTTCACCGCCGGCGTCAAGGAAGTGCGCGCCTGGACCATCCCGGTCGGCGCCACCGCGCCCCAGGCCGCGGGCGTGATCCACACCGATTTCGAGCGCGGCTTCATCCGCGCCCAGACCATCTCCTTCGACGACTTCATCGCCTGCAAGGGCGAACAGGGGGCCAAGGAAGCCGGCAAGATGCGGGCGGAAGGCAAGGAGTATGTGGTCAAGGACGGAGATGTGCTGAATTTCCTGTTCAACGTCTGATCGCGCCGCCACCGTCCGCAGTGACGAACTGCGGGCAATTCGCGACCAACCATCATAGAAACCGGAATGCCCACCCTCACCCAGCTCAACCTCTACCCGATCAAGTCCTGCGCCGGCATCTCCCTGCGCGAGGCGGTGCTCACCCCGGCCGGCCTGATGAGCGAGCAGATCTACGACCGCGAGTGGATGGTGGTCGATGCCGACGGCAATTTCATGTCGCAACGCCAGCATCCGCGCATGGCGCTGATCGTCCCGCGCATCAAGGCGGATACCCTGGAGCTGCGCGCGCCAGGCATGCTGCGGCTGGAGGTGCCGCTCGGACTGCCGGCGCCGGAGGATGAGCGCACGCTGGAAGTGCGGGTGTGGGACGACGTGGTGAAGGCCTACGACTGCGACGAGACGACCGCGGTCTGGTTCAGCAATTTCCTCGGCACGCCGTGCCGGCTGGTGCGCTTCCACGCGGACGCCAAACGCCTGTCGAGCAGGGAATGGACCGGCGCCGTCGAGGCGCCGAACATGTTCACCGACGGCTTTCCGATGCTGGTGATCTCGGAAGAGTCGCTCGCGGACCTGAATGAAAAGCTGCGTGCGCAGGGCCGGGACGCGCTGCCGATGGACCGCTTCCGCCCCAATCTCGTCGTCGCCGGCGTCGGCGCCTACGAGGAAGACCATGCGGAGGAGATCCGCATCGGAAGCGCGCGCCTGAAGCCGGTCAAGCCCTGCGCCCGCTGCAACATGCCCTCGGTGGACCAGGCCACCGGCGTTCCGGGTCCGGATCCGCTGGACGTGATGCAAAGTTTCCGGACAAATGCTAGAGTCGGCGGCGGCATTGCCTTCGGCATGAATACCATCCTGCTCGAAGGCGAAGGCCAGGTGCTGCGCGTCGGCCAGGAAGTCGACGTCGCCCTCGCCTTCTGACCGGGCGCGCCGGCGACTCGCGCGCTGAACTGACGGAGCCTCGTCCATGGCGCGTGACCTGGTGGCGGAAAATCTGCGTTTGCAAAAGCAGCTCGCACAGCTGCTGGAGCAGGCCGAGCATAACCAGCAGATCCTGCGGCGCCACCAGGCCTTCGACCTGCAGTTCATCTCCGCCGGCAGCCTGCGCGAGCTGCTGGATGCCCTGTTCCATTCCTTTGCCACCGCGGCCGCGCTGGACACCATCACGCTGTCGCTGCTCGATCCGGAATACGAAATCCGTCGCATGCTGGCCGACCTCGGCATCAGCCAGTCGTCATGGCCGCAGCTGCTGTTCCTGGAGGAGGAAGCCGAGTTCGGCGAACTGGCCGGACGCCTGTCGCATCCGTTGCTGGCCGCCTATCGGGAGCAGCTGCACGGGCCGATGTATCCCGAACCGCTGCGCCCGCCCGCCAGCGTCGCCATCGTGCCGCTGCGCCGGCGCGGGCAGCTGATCGGCAGCCTCAACCTCGGCAGCGGCGATCCCCGGCGTTTCATGCCCGGCATGGCCACCGACTTCATCGAGCACCGGGCGTCGATCATCGCGATCTCCCTCGAGAACGTGATCAACGGCGAGCGGCTCAAGCACATCGGTCTGACCGACCCGCTCACCGGCGTCAACAACCGGCGCTATGTGGAACGGCGGCTGATGGAAGAGCTCGGGCGCAGCCGCCGCCACGGCCATGCGCTGTCGTGCATGTATATCGATATCGACCATTTCAAGAAGATCAACGACACGCGCGGACATCAGGCGGGCGACGAAGTCCTGCGCGAAGTGGCGGGCCGCATCAAGGCGGAGCTGCGGCTGTCCGATGCGCTCGGCCGTTTCGGCGGCGAAGAGTTCGTGGTGCTGCTGATCGACGCGGAAATGGTGGACGCGGTGTGCGTCGCGGAGCGCATCCGGCAAAGCGTGGCCGAGCAGCCGGTCCGGCTCGCCAGCGGGGACACGCTGGCCGTGTCGGTGTCGGTCGGGGTTGCCTCACTCGAGACGCTGGAAGCGGCGTCCACGGTCGAGACGGCGGCGCAGGATCTGCTGGCGCGCGCCGACCAGGCGCTGTACAAGGCAAAGGCGGACGGCCGCAACCGGGTGGTGGGCGCCGCCTAGGCGGGCATCAGGCCGCGGCCTTCTGCGCCTGCAGGCGCTCGAACTTGGCCTGCAGTTCTTCCCTGCTCTCGCGCCAGGCGGGATTGAAGGGGATGCACTCGACCGGACAGACCTGCACGCATTGCGGCTCGCTGTAATGGCCGACGCATTCGGTGCACTTTTGCGGGTCGATCTCGTAGATCGTCGGCCCCATCGAAATGGCGTCGTTCGGGCATTCAGGCTCGCAGACGTCGCAATTGATGCATTCGTCGGTGATCATCAGCGCCATGGTGAAACCAGCCTCTCCGGAATTATTGGCCGCCGGCCGCGTGGATGTCCGCCATTTTCTTCTTCAGCCATTTTTCGACCGAGGGGAAGACGAACTTGGACACGTCGCCGCCGAGGGTGGCGATTTCGCGCACGATGGTGCCGGAGATGAACTGGTACTGGTCCGAGGGCGTCAGGAACAGGGTCTCGACGTCGGGCAGCAGGTAGCGGTTCATGCCCGCCATCTGGAATTCATATTCGAAGTCGGACACCGCGCGCAGGCCGCGCACGATGACGCGCGCATCGTTGGCGCGCACGAAATCCTTGAGCAGGCCGGAAAAGCTCATCACCTGCACGTTCGGGTAGTGACCGAGCACTTCGCTCGCGATCGACAGGCGCTCGTCGAGCGAAAAGAAGGGCCGCTTGTTCTTGCTGTCGGCGACGCCGACCACCAGCTTGTCGAACAGACCCGACGCCCGGCGCACCAAATCCTCGTGCCCGCGGGTGAGCGGATCAAATGTTCCCGGATAAACAGCAGTAACCATCGCGGCTCCCAGACCAAATCTGTTCAAATTTCTGAACGCGCATTATGCCTGAATTTGCGCAGGGCTATTGCGGCGCAACAAGTGATACCACACCATGCCGGCCCGGTCGCTGCGCAGCACTTCCCAGTCTTGCAGCCATCCGGCGCCGGAACCGGGTTCCAGCGGCATTTCTGCTTCAGCATATACCATGCCCGCCGGGCTCAGAAGCGACGCGCACAGCGGCAGTATTTTTACCAGCCAGTCCTGGTGATACGGCGGGTCGAGGAAGACGAGATCGAAGCGCTCGCCGCGCGCCTGCATGGCACGTGCGTTGGCCAGCGCGTCGCCTCGCACGATGGCGACGCGGTCCGCCTTCAACTTGGCCTGGTTGGCCTGCAGCTGGCGGATCGCGGGCAGGCTCTGTTCGACCATGGTCACCGATGCCGCGCCGCGGCTGGCCGCTTCGAAGCCGAGCGCGCCGGTGCCGGCGAACAGGTCGAGACAGCGCTGCGACGACCATTGGCCGTCGATCAGATGGTTGATCCAGTTGAAGACGGTCTCCCGCACCCGGTCCGGGGTCGGCCGCAAGCCTTCGGCATCGAGCACCGGCAGCGGGGTGCGCTTCCACTGGCCGCCGATGATGCGGACCTGCCTCGGGCCGGACACGGGGCGCGCCGACTGCGACGACCGGCTTTTCATTGGCCGTTGCCGACGATGACGGTCGACATCTTGTCGAGCGCGATCTTGCGCTGGAAGGCGGCGCGGATGTCGGCCGCCGTCACTTTGGCCACGCGCTCGGTCCAGGTATCGAGATAGTCGAGCGGCAGGCCATAGAAGCCGATGGCCGCCATGTTGTCGAGGATCTTGCGGTTATTGTCGATGCGCAGCGCGAAGCCGCCGATCAGGTTGTCCTTGGCCGCCTTCAGCTCGGCCGGCGTCGGTCCTTCGCGCAGAAAGCCGGCCACGGTTGCGCGCACGATCTTCAGCGCCTCGTCGGCCTGGTCCTTCTGGGTCTGCAGGCCAGCCTGGAACGGCCCCGGCTGGGCCATGGGATTGAAATAGCTGTAGACGCTGTAGGACAGGCCGCGCTTTTCCCGCACCTCATGGGTGAGCCGCGACACGAAACCGCCGCCGCCCAGCGTGTAATTGCCGACCATGAGCGGGAAGTAGTCCGGGTCACCGCGCACGATCGCCGGCACGCCTAGCATGATATGGGCCTGCGACGCCGGGTGAGCGATGCGCTGCTCGCGCGGCGGCGCCAGCTGCACCGGCGGCAGGGCGGGCAGCGCCGCGCCCTGGGGCAGCCGCTGCGTGAGCTGGCGCGCGATGGCATCCGCCTGCGCGCGGCTGATGTCGCCGATGATCGCGATGACGGCACGGTTGGCGACATAGTGAGCCTGGTGGAAGGCGACCAGGTCGTCGCGGGTGATCGCGTCCACCGAGGCGACGGTTTCATGCTGACCATATGGGTGGTCGCCGTACATCAGCCGCCAGAATGCCTTGCTGCCGATCGACTCAGGCTTGGTTTCGTCTTCCCGGATGGCGGCGATCGTGCGGGCCTTGTCGCGCGCGAGCAGATCGGCCGGGAACGACGGCTGGGCCAGGATGCGCGCCAGCAAGGCGACCGAGGCATCGCGCTCGCGGCTGCTCGACAGCGTGCGCAGCGTGGCGCCCGCGCGGTCGGCGCTGGCGCCGCCGCCACGCTGGGCGGCGAGGTCGGCGAAGGCATCGGATATCTGCGCTTCGCTCATTGCCGGCTCCGCGGCGGCGCCGGTCGCCTCGCGCAGCCCGCGCGCGAGCATGGCATTGGTGAGTTCGGCCAGGCCGGACTTGCCGGCGGGGTCGCGCCGCGAACCGGCGTCGAATTCCACGCTGATGTCGAGGATGGGAATCGACCGGTTTTCGACGAACAGGACGCGCGCGCCGTTATCCAGCGTCCAGGACTGGATCTGCAGGGCGGCAAACGCCGGACCGCAGGCAGTGAACGCGAGCGCGAGGGCAAACCAGAAACGCTTGATCATCTTCATTCCTCTTGCAATCAGTGGCGCAGGCCTTTGGGCGGCGGCGGCGCTTTTTTCTCGGACAGCGGCAGCGGGACGAGGGTGGCGACGGTGAGCTTGTCGTCGCCAAAATATTTCCTTGCGACGGCCTGCACCTGTTCGGCCTTCACCGCCCGCAGCTTCTCGATGATGCGGTCGATCAGCTTGTGCGAGATGCCGGACATTTCCATCGTGCCGATTTCCATCGCCTGGCCGAAGATGGAATCGCGCTTGTAGATCTGGCTTGCGACCAGCTGCGTCTTGACCCGTTCCAGCTCGGACTCGGACACGCCCTCGTTGGCGATGCGCTCGACTTCGGCGCGCAGCAGCTTTTCCAGCTGCTCGGTGGTGACGCCGTCGGCCGGCGTGCCGTCGAGCACGAACAGCGAGGGCCCACGGTTGATGTTGGAATAGCCGGCGCCGGCCGACACGGCCACGCGGTCGGTGCGCACCAGGCGCGCGTTGAGCCGCGCGTTGTCATAGCCGTCGAGGATGGCGGCAAGTACGTCGAGCGCATGCGCTTCATCGTCCTTTTCCACGTCGCGCAGGGTCGGCACCTTGAACGCCAGCGCCACATAGGGATTCTCTGCCGGCGCCTTGACGATGACGCGCCGCATGCCCTGCTGCTCGGGCTCGACCTGGGTGCGGGTCATCGGCAGCGGCTTCTTCGGAATCCGGCCGTAATGCTTTTCCGCCAGCGCCAGCACGCGCCTGGCGTCGACGTCGCCGGTCACGACCAGCGTCGCATTGTTCGGCGCGTACCAGCGCTCGTACCAGTGCTTCGTATCTTCCACCGTCATCGTCTGCAGGTCGCTCATCCAGCCCACGATGGGATGGCGATAGGGATGGGCCTGGTACGCGGTCGCATAGAGACTTTCATACAGCAGCGGTATCGGCTGGTCCTCGGTACGCCAGCGCCGCTCCTCCATCACCACCCGGATCTCCCGCGCGAACTCATCCTTGCTGAAGACCAGGTTCGCCATGCGGTCGGCTTCCAGCGCCATCACCTTTTCCAGGTTCGACTTCTCGATCTGCTGAAAATAGGCGGTGTAGTCCTTGCTCGTGAACGCGTTTTCGCGGCCGCCGAGCGCCGCCACGCGCTGGCTGAACTCGCCGGGCTTGAGGGTTCTGGTGCCCTTGAACATCATGTGCTCGAGCACGTGTGCGAGGCCGGTGGTGCCGTTCTGCTCATCCATCGAGCCGGCCCGGTACCACACCATGTGGGCGACGGTTGGCGCCCGGTGATCTTCCTTCACGATCACCTTCATGCCGTTCTTCAAGGTGAATTCCTGGGTGGTCTGCGCATGGGCGCCGGGCAGGAACAGGCAAAGGGCCCATGCTGCCGCCATGAGGGCAATCCGAAATTTCATGGTCTGTGCTCTGATAGAATACGGGGCTGTTTTTGAAGTGCCCTGCGGCGTCTGCCGCGGGGCGCGCAAAAGAAGGTTCCGATTGTATCTTCTTTCCGCCGGCCGCCCTTTGCTCCGGCGGAACCCCTTCCCGCCTGCACAGATGTTTAGTTTCTTCAAGAAAAAACAGAACGACGCGCCGCCAGTGCAGGAGCCCGCGCCCCCGGCCGAGGCGCCTGCGGCCGACACCGGCGCTGCGGACGCGCCCGCAGCCGCGGAGCAGAAATCGTCATGGATTCCGTCCTGGTTCAGGAAAGAGGACGCGCCGGCCGCGGCCGAAGAGACCTCCGCCCCTGCACCCGCACCCGCACCCGCCGGGGATGAGGGCGAACTCGTCGCCGACGTCCAGACGCCGGAGGAAAGGCAGTCGTGGATGCAGCGGCTCAAGGCCGGCCTGTCCAAGACTTCGTCCAACCTGACCACGCTCTTCGTCGGCGCCCGCATCGACGACGACCTGTACGATGAACTCGAGGCGGCGCTGCTGATGTCCGACGCCGGCGTCGAAGCGACCCGCCACCTGCTCGACGCGCTCAGGAAGAAGGTCAAGAGCGAGCGGCTGACCGAGGCCGCCCAGGTCAAGGATGCCTTGCGCACGCTGCTCATCGAGCTGCTGGCGCCGCTGCAGAAGCCCTTCGTGCTCGGCCGCCACCAGCCGCTGGTGATGATGATCGCCGGCGTCAACGGTGCCGGCAAGACCACCACCATCGGCAAGCTGGCCAAGCACCTGCAGGCCCACGGGCAGTCCGTGCTGCTGGCGGCCGGCGACACTTTCCGCGCCGCCGCGCGCGAGCAGCTTGCGATCTGGGGCGAACGCAACAATGTCGCGGTGATCGCGCAGGAATCGGGCGACCCCGCCGCGGTCGCCTTCGACGCGGTGCAGTCCGCCAGGGCGCGCAAGACCGACGTCGTCATGGTCGACACCGCCGGCCGCCTGCCGACCCAGCTGCATCTGATGGAAGAACTGAAGAAAATCCGGCGCGTGATCGGCAAGGGCCTGGAGGGCGCGCCGCACGAAGTGCTGCTCGTCATCGACGGCAATACCGGCCAGAACGCGCTGGCCCAGGTCAAGGCTTTCGACGACGCCCTGCAGCTGACCGGCCTGGTCGTGACCAAGCTCGACGGTACCGCCAAGGGCGGCGTACTGGCCGCCATCGCCAAGACCCACCCGGTGCCGGTCTATTTCATCGGCGTCGGCGAGAAGATCGAAGACCTGCAGCCTTTCAACGCAGAAGAGTTCGTCGACGCCCTGCTCACATGATTGAATTCCACCGGGTCTCCAAGCACTACGCGCGCAACGCCGCCGCCCTGTCCGACATCGACCTGCGCATCGACAAGGGCGAGCTGGTCTTCCTGTCCGGGCCGTCCGGCGCCGGCAAGTCGACGCTGCTGCGCATGATCGCCGCGATGGAGCGGCCGACTTCGGGGACGGTGACGGTCAACGGGCAGGACATCGGCAAGCTCAAGCCGTCCGGCCTGCCCTGGCTGCGGCGCAACCTTGGCCTGATTTTCCAGCCGCACAGCCTGCTCACCGACCGCAGCGTGCTGGCCAATGTCATGCTGCCGCTGATGGTGACCGGCACTCCGCGCGCGGATGCCGAGAAGCGCGCGCGCGCGGCGCTCGACAAGGTCGGCCTGCTCGGCCACGCCGCCAGCGAGCCGCTCGCGCTGTCCGGCGGCGAACAGCAGCGGGTGGCGATCGCGCGCGCCATCGTCAACCGGCCGCAGATCATCCTGGCCGACGAACCCACCGCCAATCTCGACCGCGCCAGCGCCAACCGCGTGATGAGCGCGCTCAAGGCGTTTCACGGCGTCGGCGTGACCTGCCTGATCGCCACCCACGACGAATCCATGCTGCGTGACGCCCCGCGGGTGATCTATCTCGAGCGCGGCAGGCTGGTTGACTTTCCCGCCGAGGAAATGAACGCCGAGGTGACGGCATGAGCGCCTGGCTGCGCCTGCACGGACTGGCCATCGGCGATGCGCTGCGCCATGTGCTGCGTTCGCGCGGCAGCTTCGGGCTGAACGCGATCGTGGTGGCGATCGCGCTTGCCCTGCCGTTCGCCGGCCTGACCATTCTCGAGAACGTGCGCCCGGTGTCGGAGCAGCTCGCGGTGGAGCCGGAGATCAGCATTTTCATGGCCCTGGATGCGAGCCGCGAACAGGCCAGTGCCCTGGCGCCGCGGATACGCAGCCTGTTGCAGGAAAGCGGCGGTGCCGGCCGGCTGGAATTCATTCCGCGCGAACGCGCGCTCACGACGCTCAAGGACAAGACCGGGCTGTCGGAAGCGATCACCGCGCTCGGCGAGAATCCGCTGCCGGACAGCTATGTGCTGAAATTATCCGGCGTGCAGAACTCCGCGGAGGCGGGCAGGGTCGAAGCCATCGCCTCTCGCATCAAGGCGCTGCCCGGCGTCGAATACGTGCAGATCGATTCGGCCTGGGTCAAGCGGCTGGCGGCCCTGCTGCAGGTGCTGCGGCTGGCGCTTCTTTTCCTCGCAGCAACACTTGGAGTGGTCGTCATCGCGGTCGTGTTCAACACGATCCGGTTGCAGGTGATGACCCAGCGCGAGGAAATCGAAGTGTGCCGCCTGGTCGGCGCGACCGACAGCTTCGTCTGCCGGCCGTTCTATTACTCGGGCGCGATGCTGGGGCTGGCCGCCGGCGCCCTGGCGCTGCTGCTGGTGGCACTGGCGCTGCAACCGCTCAACGGCGCCGTCACGGAATTCGCAAGGCTGTATGCGTCCGAATTCCGTCTGGCGCCGCTCGGCGCCGCCACGTCGGCGGTGCTGCTCGCCGCGAGCGCGCTGCTCGGTCTGCTTGGTGCGGCGCTCTGCGTGCGACGGCATCTGGCGCGCCTGGCCTGAGGCGCATCTTGACGCCGCGCATTGCCGCGGCGCCCCGTTCTTCTACAGTAGGCAAAGCATTTTCTTGCCTTAATTTCAATTAGGAAGCGGCTATCGTCCCGGTTGGAAGCCGCGATTAGCACTCTCGCTCATGGAGTGCTAATATACTTTCCATCAGGGGATGCTGTCATTTCCGACCATCCCCGCTTGGGAAGCAAGGAGAAAGAATGAAAGCACAATCCGCACTGGTTCCGTTCAGCAGCAAGGCATTGGCGCTTGGTTTTTCCGGCAATCTCGGCAATATCGAAGCGTATATTTCGGCGGTCAATCGCATTCCGATGCTGACCCAGGAAGAGGAAACCGACCTGGCCCGCCGCTTCCGCAAGGACAATGACCTTGGCGCCGCGCAGAAACTGGTGCTCTCGCACCTGCGGCTGGTGGTGTCGATCGCGCGCGGTTATCTCGGCTACGGTCTGCCGCATGCAGACCTGATCCAGGAAGGCAATATCGGCCTGATGAAGGCGGTCAAGCGCTTCGATCCGGAACAGGGCGTGCGCCTGGTGTCCTATGCGATGCACTGGATCAAGGCCGAAATCCACGAGTACATCCTGAAGAACTGGCGCCTGGTGAAGGTGGCCACGACCAAGGCGCAGCGCAAGCTGTTCTTCAACCTGCGCAGCCACAAGGAAGGCCTCGATACGATGACGCCGGCGCAGGTCGACGACCTGGCCAGGACGCTCAACGTCAAGCGCGAGGAAGTCATCGAGATGGAAACCCGCATGTCGGGCCACGACATCGCGCTGGATGCGCCGAGCGACGACGAAGACGAAAAGTTCGCACCGATCGCCTACCTGTCCTCGGAATCGAGCGAGCCCACGCGCGAACTGGAAGCGCGCCAGTACGACCGCCTGCAGTCGGAAGGACTGGAGACTGCGCTCGGCAAGCTCGATCCGCGGTCGCGGCGCATCGTCGAGGCACGCTGGCTGGCCAACGACGACGGCTCGGGGGCGACCCTGCATGAGCTGGCGGACGAGTTCGGCGTGTCGGCCGAGCGCATCCGGCAGATCGAGAGCGCCGCGCTCAAGAAGATGAAGACGACGCTCGCGTCCTACGCGTGATCGCCTGATCCGACTGAAACAAGAAAGGTGCCTGAAAAGGCGCCTTTTTTTATTTGCCGCCCGCCTCGGAGAGCAGCAGCTTGAGGTCGTGCACGATAGGCTCGGTCCCCTGGCCGTGCCTCACGAACAGCCGGATCCTGCCCTGCGGGTCGAACACATAACTGCCGGCGGTGTGGTCCATCGTATAGCCGCCGTCCTTGCCGTTCACCTTCTGATAGAACACCCGGAAGTCCTTCGCGATCTTTTCGGTCTCGGCCTTGTCGCCGATGAGTCCGAGGAAGCTCGGATGAAACGCGGGCACGTACTGGGACAGCAGCTGCGGCGTATCGCGCTCAGGGTCGACCGTCACGAACAGTACCTGCACCCGCTCCGCCTGGGGGCCGAGCTGCTGCATCACGTTGGCCATCTCGGCCATCGTGGTCGGGCAGACATCGGGGCAATGGGTATAGCCGAAGAACACCACCACCGCCTTGCCGCGGAAATCTTCGAGCTTGCGCGGCTGCCCGTTATGGTCCTTCATCGCGAATCCCTTCGCGTAGTCCAGGCCGGTGACATCGGTGTTCTTGAATCCCGATCCGACCGGGGACAGCAGCATCTGCCCACCCTCGCCCTGCCTGTCGCAGGCAACGAGGAGCAGGCTGGAGGCGGCCAGCAGGAGGGAGGCGAGACAGCGCACGGGCTTGGAAGGAGTCACGATCAGAACCGTATGTAGTGGTCGACCAGCAGCGCCGCGAACAGCAGCGACAGGTAGATGATGGAATAGGCAAAGGCCTTGCGGGCCAGCAGATCGGTGTAGTGTTTCCAGATCAGCCAGGCGTAGCGCAGGAAGATGGCGCCGAGCACCGCGGCGCTGGCGAGGTAGATCAGGCCGCTCATGCGCACCGCGAACGGCAGCATGCTGGTGGCGACCAGCGCGATGGTGTAGAGCCAGATGTGGAATTGCGTGAACTTGAGGCCGTGCGTGACCGGCAGCATCGGCAGCCCGGACTTGGCATAGTCGTCGCGGCGGTAGAGCGCCAGCGCCCAGAAATGCGGCGGGGTCCAGACGAAGATGATCAGCACCAGGATCCAGGCCTGCATCGGCACGTCGTTGGCGACCGCGGCCCAGCCGAGCGCCGGCGGCATCGCGCCGGACAGGCCGCCGATGACGATGTTCTGCGGCGTGGCCGGCTTGAGCAGCATGGTGTAGATGACCGCATAACCGACGAAGGTGGCGAAGGTGAGCCACATGGTGAGCGGATTGACGAAATTGAACAGCACCCACATGCCGGCGCCGCCGATGACGCCGGAGAAGACCAGGGTCTGCGGCACGGTCAGTTCGCCGCGCGCCATGGGCCGGCGCGCGGTGCGGGCCATGCGCGAGTCGATCTCGCGCTCCACCAGACAGTTGACGGCGAACGCGGCGCCGGCGAGCAGCCAGATGCCGATGGTCGCGGCGACCACGACTTTCCAGTCCGGCAGGCCGGGCGATGCGAGGAACATGCCGATCACCGCGCAGAACACTGCCAGTTGGGTGACGCGGGGTTTGGTCAACGCCCAGTACTGGGCCAGCCGGTTGGGTGGAATGGTCAGGGTATTCACGTTGATCTCAGGCGGCGGAAAGCCGCGTTGCAGCCCGGTTGACGGCGGCTTGCGCCGCACTGCGAGCCTCGAAGTTTAACATGGTGAGCAGCAGCACGAGAGCGGCCGCGCCGCCGTTGTGGACCACCGCCAGCGCGAGCGGCCACTTGAGGAAAATCGTCGACATGCCGGTCATGAACTGCAGGCCGGCGACGATAAGTATGCGGCGACCGGTGCGGCGCGTGGCGTCGATGCGCATCGCGCGCAGTCCGAGCCAGCCCAGCCAGGCCACCACCACGAAAGCGAAATTGCGATGCACCCAGTGGATGGCGGTCAGGGCCGGGAAAGGCAGCCAGTCGCCGTCGCCGGTCTTGCCGAGATGGCGCCAGAGTTCGAAGCCGTTGGCGAAGTCCATTTCCGGCACCAGCTTGCCGTGGCAGAGCGGGAAGTCGAGGCAGGCCAGCGCCGCGTAATTGGTGCTCACCCAGCCGCCGAGCGCGATCTGCACTGCCAGCAGCGCGCTGCCCACCGCCGCCGAAAGCGCCAGCCTGCGGCCGTCGGGCGACGACGCCGGTACCGCGCTCTGCCGGGCGCCGAGCCAGGTCAGCATCGCCAGCAGCAGCATGCCGAGCAACAGATGGGTCGTGACTATCGCCGGCTGCAGCTTGAGCGTCACGGTCCAGGCGCCGAACGCGCCCTGCAGGCAGACGGATACGAACAGCATGGTCGGCAGTCCGGGCGAAAAGCGGGCCTCCTGGCGCTTCGACTTCAGCCAGCGCATCCAGGCGATGACCATGATGGCAATGATCAGCACGCCCACGCCCATGGCCAGGTAGCGATGGATCATCTCGATCCAGGCCTTCGCCACGGTCACGGGGCCCGTGGGCATGGCGGCCTCGGCGGCGCTGATCTGCTCGTGCGCCTGCAGCGGATTGGCGTGGCCGTAGCAGCCCGGCCAGTCGGGGCAGCCGAGGCCGGAATCGGTCAGTCGGGTGAAGGCGCCGAACATGATCAGGTCGAAGGTCAGGAAAACCGTGACCCAGACCAGCTTGCGGTACTTGTCGGCGTCACTGGAGGCCCAGACGATGGCCAGCGGCAGCATCGCCGCCAGCAGTCCCATGATCGCGAGTTGTATCAGCATGGCGCGGCGGTCATCCTATGCGGGAAGCCTTGAGCAGCTTCGAAAGGTCTTTCTTGATCTTGTTGGGATCGGCGTCCCTGGGGAAGCGCATCATCAGGTTGCCGAGCGGGTCGATCATGTAGATATGGTCCTCGGGCCTGCCGCCCTGCTCGACCGGCAGCCAGCGGCCGACCGCGTCCGCGCTGACGCGCAGCATGCGGGTACCGTCGTACTCGCGCATGAGCACAGTTTCCAGCGGCTGGCCATCTGTGACGAGCCAGACCCGTTCGATACGGTCCATGTCCTTGCCCTGAGCCAGCCTGAGCTGGCGCATGTCGTGCAGCCGCTTGCGGCACGCATCGCCACAGTCGCCGCCCGCCACCTGCAGCATGATCCACTTGCCCCTGAAGCTGTCGAGCTCCGAGGGCTTGCCGTCGAGGGTGGTGGCGCCGAGCGCGGGCATCGGGTGGGCGCGCGGGTCGATCAGCTCTCCGTAGTTGGTGCGGCCCTCGGGCTTGATCACGTAGTAGGTGAGATAGGAGGCGATCATCGGCGACGCGCATACGGCGAGCACCGCAAACAGCTTCCAGCGTCCGCTACTCTTTTGTCTGGCTTGTTCCACGTCTGAATCCTGTCACAACAAAAAACAGCAGCGCGGTCGCTGCCAATGCATACCACTGAAAGGCGTAACCGCGATGCTTGTCGGCGCCGCTCGACGGCCGCGGCCAGTCGCGCACCAGGCCATCGCGCATGTCGCCGGTCTGCTCGACGATGAAGGGCAGCAGGCGGATGCCGGCCGACCTTGCGACGTCGTCAATGGCCACGTTCTGCACGATGGCCCCCGGGGCGGGCGGCGGCGCCTCGCCCAGCTGCAGGACGCGACCGGCGTGGCGCACGGCGACGCCTTCCAGCCTGACTTCCCCGTCCGGCGTGGCGATGGACGGCAGGCGGGTACGCTCGAAGGGGTTGCGCGCCACCCAGCCGCGGGCAACCAGTACCCACGCATCGCTGCCGGCCATTCTAAACGGAGTCAGCAGGTGAAAGCCCGCCGTCCCCTGGTGCGGGCGGTTGTCGAGCCAGATGTTCCAGTTCTGCATGAACTCGCCCCTGGCGACGACGCGGCGGTACTCGATCGCATCTGGGTCCGGCGGCGCCGATCTCAAGTCCAGCGGCGGCAGCGCGGTCCGCTCGGTCAGCCGCGCCTCGATGGCTTCCTTTTCGAGCGCGCGGCGGGTCTGCCACTGGCCGAGCGATACGCCGGCCGCGGCGGTGCACAGCGCGGCAATGAAGGGAATCCAACTGAAGCGAAAGCGCAACCGCATTACAATGCCTTTTTACTCATCCATTCGGCCCGGCGGCCTCCACAGGCCGCACCCGGCCATTCCGCGTTCATGAAAATCCTGGTCGCCATCGCATTCTTCCTGATTCTCGCCAGCCTGGGCTCGGCGCTGCTGTTCCTGATGCGGGACCGGGGAAAGAGCAATCGTACCGTGAAGGCGCTGGCTTTTCGGGTCGGCTTCTCGATCACGCTGTTCCTGCTGATTCTCTTCGCCCACAGCCAGGGATGGATACAGCCGACAGGCATACGCTGACGCGCGCCGGGAAACGCAAAAAAGAAGCCGCACCGAGGTGCGGCTTCTTCATTTGGACCAAGGCTGCTTACAGCCAGTACACGACCACGTACAGGCCGAGCCAGACCACGTCGACGAAGTGCCAGTACCAGGCGGCGCCTTCGAAGGCGAAGTGGTTTTCCGGCGTGAAGTGGCCCTTCATCAGGCGGTACAGGACGACGGCCAGCATGATCGCGCCCAGCGTCACGTGGAAGCCGTGGAAGCCGGTCAGCATGAAGAAGGTCGAACCGTAGATGCCGGAGGTGAGCTTGAGGTTCAGGTCGCTGTACGCATGCATGTACTCATAAACCTGGAAACCCATGAAGATGGTGCCCAGCAGGATGGTGGCGAACAGCCAGAACGCGGCCTTGCCGCGCACGCCGGCGCGCAGCGCGTGGTGCGAGATCGTCAGCGTGACGCCCGAAGCGAGCAGCAGCGCGGTATTGATGGTCGGGATCGGGAACGGACCCATCTTGGCGAACGGATCGATCGTGCCCGCCGGCGTGTTGCCCCACTCGGGCACGAAATCCGGCCACAGGATCTTGTGGTCGAGGTCGGCCAGCCACGGCGCGGTGACCGCGCGGGCGTAGAACAGCGCACCGAAGAAGCCGGCGAAGAACATGACCTCGGAGAAGATGAACCAGCTCATGCTCCAGCGGTAGGACAGGTCGATGCGCGGGCCGTAGAGGCCGCTCTCCGACTCGGCGATGGCGTCGCCGAACCACTTGTAGAGCACCACCAGCATGGCGAGGACGCCGACCAGGGTTACCGGCGCGCCCCAGGCGAAGCCGTTGACCCAGCCGGAGGCGCCGGCCATGGTGACCAGCAGCGAAGCGCCGCCCAGAACCGGCCAGCTCGAAGGACCCGGCACGAAATAGTAGGGTGCCTTGGTAGCGTGTTGAGAACTCATCTCCATCTCCCGATACGAAATTCAAATTGATTTATTGGGCCACCACACTCTTGACGATCAGCAGCAGGGTCGCGACGAAGATCGCGGCGCCGATGATGCCGGCGATGATCACGTGCACCGGATTGAGCTGCTGCGCATCGTTTTCATAGTCTCGACGCTTGCGCACCCCGAAAAACGACCAGAACACTGCCTTCATCGTTGCGCCGAACGAGGCCTTGCGCTGCGCCGCCTTTTTCAGCTCATCATCCATCGTCAGCTCGTCTTCTTGCCGGGGCCGCCGATTTCGAAGAAGGTGTACGACAGCGTGATCGTCTTCACATCCTTCGGCAGCGCCGGGTCGATGAAGAACACGACCGGCATCTGCTTGGCTTCATTGGGTCCCAGCGTCTGCTGCTTGAAGCAAAAGCACTCCATCTTCTTGAAGTGGGCCGACGCCTGCTGCGGCGCATAGCTCGGAATCGCCTGCGCATCGACGCTGCGCGACTGCGTGTTCACCACTTCGTACACCACCTGCGCCATCTCGCCGGGATGCACCTGCATGCTCGACACCGTGGGCCGGAAGCGCCACGGGCCCTGCGCGGTGGCATCGAACTCGATCGTGATGGTGCGCGTCTTGTCGACCTGCGTATTGACCGGACCCTCCACCGTGACGTCTTTCGGCGTCAGCAGGTTGATGCCGGTGATTTCGCAGATCTTCTGGTAGATCGGCACCAGCGCGTAGCCGAAACCGAACATCATCACCGCCACCACCAGCAGCTTGCCGAGCATTTGCCGGTTCAGTCTGCCGTTGCCGCCTGCATCCGTGGGTTCGCTCATGTCAGCTCAGCCAGATCTTCTTGACGAACAGGCCGATGAAGAACATCAGCGCGATCGATGCGAGGATCAGGCCGGTCCTCAGGTTATTGGGTTTGCGCGGATCTGCCATCACATGTGCGGCGGGCTTGCGCCCGCCGCGTTCTCCTTACTTGACGACCGGCGGTTCTTCGAAGGTATGGAAGGGCGCCGGGCTCGGCACCGTCCACTCCAGGCCTTCGGCGCCATCCCAGGGCTTGTCGGCCGCCTTCTGGCCACCCTTGATCGACGGCAGGACCACGGCGAACAGGAAGTAGACCTGCATCAGGCCGAAGCCGAAGGCGCCGATGGTGGCGATCATGTTGAAGTCGGTGAACTGCGCCGGATAGTCCGCATAGCGGCGGGGCATGCCGGCCAGCCCGAGGAAGTGCATCGGGAAGAAGGTGATGTTGAAGGTGATGATCGAACCCCAGAAGTGGATCTTGCCGCGGGTTTCGTTGTACATGTACCCGGTCCACTTCGGACCCCAGTAGTAGAAGCCGGCGAACAGCGCGAACAGCGAGCCGGCGACCAGCACGTAGTGGAAGTGCGCCACCACGTAATAGGTGTCCTGCATCTGGATGTCGATCGGGGTCACCGCCAGGATCAGGCCGGTGAAGCCGCCCATGGTGAACACGAAGATGAAGCCGACCGCGAACAGCATCGGCGTCTCGAAGGTCATCGAGCCCTTCCACATGGTCGCGATCCAGTTGAACACCTTCACGCCGGTCGGCACCGAGATCAGCATGGTGGCGTACATGAAGAACAGCTGCGCGGTCACCGGCATGCCGGTGGTGAACATGTGGTGCGCCCAGACGATGAAGGACAGGATCGCGATCGAGGCGGTCGCGTACACCATCGACGCATAGCCGAACAGCGGCTTGCGGGCGAAGGCCGGGATGATCTGCGACACGATGCCGAAGGCCGGCAGGATCATGATGTAGACCTCGGGGTGGCCGAAGAACCAGAAGATGTGCTGGTACATCACCGGGTCGCCGCCGCCGGCCGCGTTGAAGAACGAGGTGCCGAAGTGGCGGTCGGTCAGGGTCATGGTGATCGCGCCTGCGAGCACCGGCATCACCGCGATCAGCAGGTAGGCGGTGATCAGCCAGGTCCAGCAGAACATCGGCATCTTCATCAGCGTCATGCCGGGGGCGCGCATGTTGAGGATGGTGACGATGATGTTGATCGAACCCATGATCGAGGACGCGCCCATGATGTGCATCGCGAAGATGCCCATGTCCATGCCGATGCCCATCTGGGTCGACAGCGGCGCATACAGCGTCCAGCCCGCCGCGGTGGCGCCGCCCGGTGCCAGGAAGGAGGCGGCGAGCAGGATGCCGGCGGGCGGCAGCAGCCAGAACGAGAAGTTGTTCATCCGCGCGAAGGCCATGTCGGAAGCGCCGATCTGCAGCGGAATCATCCAGTTGGCGAAGCCGACGAAGGCCGGCATGATCGCGCCGAACACCATGATCAGGCCGTGCATGGTGGTGAGCTGATTGAAGAACTCGGGCTGCACCAGCTGCAGGCCGGGCTGGAACAGCTCGGCGCGGATGCCCAGCGCGAGCACGCCGCCGGACAGCAGCATGACGAAGGAGAACCACAGGTACAGCGTGCCGATGTCCTTGTGGTTGGTGGCGAACAGCCAGCGCCGCCAGCCGTGCGGATGGTCGTGTGCGTGGTCGTGCGAGTGATCGTGGGCGTGATCGACTACGGTGGTGCTCATCTCAGTCTCCTAATGCGATTACTTGCGCGCTGCCAGCACTTCGGCCGGTTGAACGATGTTTTCCTGCGCCTTGTTCGACCAGGCGTTGCGCGTGTAGGTGATCACGGCGGCGATATCGGTCTCCGACAGCGTACCCTTGAAGGCCGGCATTGCCTTGCGGCCGTTAACGATCACGCTGATCTGTTCGGCGCGCGGGCCGGTGACGACCGGGGAACCGTCGAGGGCCGGGAAGGCGCCGGGCACACCCTTGCCGGTAGCCTGGTGGCAGGCCACGCAGTTGGCGGCATAGACCTTCTCGCCGCGCTGGCGGAGCTCGTCGAGGGTCCAGGTCTTGTTCGGATCGTCGGCCAGGGCAGCCATTTCCTTCTTCTTGCCCTCGACCCACTTGGTGTAATCGGCGTCGGACACCACGTTGACGACGATCGGCATGAACGCGTGGTCCTTGCCGCACAGCTCGACGCACTGGCCGCGGTAGGTACCGATCTTCTCGGCGCGGAACCAGGTGTCGCGCACGAAGCCGGGAATCGCATCCTGCTTCACCGCGAAGGCCGGGATGGTCCAGCCGTGGATCACGTCGTTGGCGGTGGTGACGATGCGGATCTTCTTGTTGACGGGCACGACGACGGGATTGTCGACCTCGAGCAGGTAGTTGTCGCTCTTGGCGACCGAGGCGTCGACGATCTGCGCGCGCGGCGTGGCCAGGGCGGACAGGAAGGAGATGCCCTCGCCTTCGCCCTTGAGGTAGTCGTAGCCCCACTTCCACTGCATGCCGGTGGCCTTGATCGTGATGTCGGCGGCGGAGGTGTCCTTCATCGCGACCACGGTCTTGGTGGCGGGCAGCGCCATCGCGATGACGATCAGGAAGGGCACCACGGTCCAGGCGATCTCGACGGCGGTGCTTTCATGGAAGGTGGCCGGCTGGTGGCCGAGGGAGCGGCGATGCTTGAGGATGGAATAGAACATCACGCCGAAGACGCCGATGAAGATCGCCAGGCAGATCACCAGCATCAGGTTGTGCAGCGAGTAGACCTCTTCTGCGATCCGGGTGACCGGCTGCTGGAAGTTCAGCTGGCGCACGGCGGGACCGCCGTCGCTGTCGTTCACTGCCCAGACCGGCAGGCCCGCAGCCAGCAGCGACGCACCGAGCATCAGGGATTGGACGCGCTTCGCAAGTTTCATAGTTTCCTCAAATGCCTCTCAATTGGAATTCTTTCCTGCTGCCGGTCGCGCCCGCGGTGCGTCCGGCATCTGTTCCATTCTTCGCGGCCCGCCATGACTGGCGTGCCGGTTGTCTCCGTCCTGAGGAGCGCTGTCGGCGGAACGCCGTCAGCATGCCCGGTGAGGGGTCATGACAAACGAGCATACAACAAAAATCATTCCTTATGACAACGCTTCCAGAAACTGGGAAAACAGGCAGGAGACTTCGCAACCACGTACGAGGATGAATTGCTGCGAGGACGGAAGGCCGCGCCGGGCGCATGCGGTCCTGGCGCCGCGGCAGGATCGGTCGTTGTGCTTCCGCAGATTCCGCGCGTGGGTCGTGAAGTGTTGCCTGGGTTCGGTCCGGGGAGACGCGCGCACAGCGCAAAACCCCCGAAGTATAAGTCGGACTTTGGCTGGTTATCAAGCGGGAAATGTCTTACAAACCAGCCTGCGTCAAGCGCCGGCCGCCCGGGAGACGGCGAGGCGCGGCCGGCGGCGGGATGTGCGCCGCCGACGGCGTTTGTCCGACAGCCTCATTCACTTGCGGCGCGGCTCGAAGCGGATGATGGCTTCGCCGCTGGCGGTCTGCCGCGGCGCGGGACGGAAGGCGTGGCCGTAGACGACCTCGAAGGTGAGCGGGATGCGGCCGTCGCCGCCGCGCATGGCTTCGAGGGCGTCGGCCACCCGCCGCCAGGCGGCACGGCCGAGCAGTCCCCGGCGACGCGTCAGCAGCGGATTGCCGCCCCAGGCGCGCACGTCGGCCATGAGCTTGTCCACGCTCTCGTAGGTGACGGTGATGGTTTCCATGTCCATCACCGGCGTCGAGAACCCGGCGTTGACCAGCATGTCGCCGAAATCATGCATGTCGACGAAGCTGAGCGCATGCGATGCATGGTCGGCCTGGGCGAACGCATGGCGGATTTCGCGGAAGCTGTCTGGGCCGAAACAGGAAAACATCAGCAGGCCGTCGGTGGCCAGCACCCTGCGCCATTCCGAAAAGACCTGGTCGGGCTGCGGATGCCAGTGCAGCACGAGGTTGGACCAGACGAGATCGACGGCGCCGGTCTGCAGCGGCAGGTGGCCGAGGTCGCCGCACACCAGCCCGGCCGGTCCGCCGCCGCCCGACTGCCGCAGCCAGCGGCCGAACAGCCGGCTGACCGCCGAACTCGCGGCCTGGTGGCGCTCGCGCGCGCAGCGGAGCAATGTTTCCGATGCATCGAGTCCGAGCACCTCCGCCTGCGGATACTGCTCGTGCAGGCGGCCGAGGTCGGGGCCGTCGGCGCAGCCGATATCGAGCACCCGGCGGGGCGCGATCTTCACCAGCGCGAGGCGCTCGTGCATGCGGCCGGCGATCTCGCGGCGCAGGAAATCGGAGTCGGCGAAATTGCCTGGGGAATGGAACAGGCGGCGTACGAGCCCGATATCGATCGGTCCGCTGGCGCTGTTGTCGGGAGCTGGAGATGACAAGGGGGAATCCGGTGCCGCAGTGAGATAATGGCGAAGTTTACACGCTAGTCCCGCCTGCTGCTCCGATGCCGCCGCCCCTGCCTTCCGTGCTGTCCGCCCTGCCCGCCCTGACCGGCATGCTGCGGGCGCTGCTGCCCGGCGCCTGCGCGCTGTGCGGCGGCGAATGCGGCGACGGGCTGTGCGCGGGATGCGCGGCGCAGCACTTTGCCGCCCGGCCCAGGCGCTGCCGCCGTTGCGCGCTGCCGCTGCCGGCAGACGCGTCGGCGGCGACGCAGTGCGGCGAGTGCCTGCGACGCCCTCCGGCCTTCGATGCGGCGGTGGCGGCGGTCGACTACGCCCCGCCGCTCGAACAGCTGGTGCTCGGGCTGAAGTTCGGTCACCGCCTCGCGCTCGCGCCGCTGCTCGCGCGCAGCATGGCCGAGACGTGGCGAGTCTCCATGCATCCGCCACCCGCCCTGCTGACCGCGGTGCCGCTGGGACCAAGCCGACTGGCCGAGCGCGGGTTCAACCAGGCGGCGGAAATCGCACGTCCGCTCGCGTCGCTGCTGAAGCTGCCGCTCGACCTGCGGCTGCTGCAGCGTCAGCGCGACACCACGCCGCAGGCCCTGCTGCACCCGGACGAGCGCCGCCGGAACATGCGGCAGGCGTTCCGTGTCGATCCGATGCGACTGGGCGCGCTTGCCGGCGCCCATGTGGCGATCGTGGACGACGTGATGACCACCGGCGAAACGCTCAATGCGGCCGCCGCCGCGCTCAAGCGGCGCGGCGCGGCCCGCGTCACCGCCCTGGTGTTCGCCCGCACCGTCAATTAAAGGAGTCCTGCTTGTTCAACGTCGTGCTTGTCGAACCCGAAATTCCGCCGAATACCGGCAACGTCATCCGCCTGTGCGCCAACACCGGCGCGCAGCTGCACCTGGTCGAACCGCTCGGTTTTCCGCTGGACGATGCGAAGATGCGGCGCGCCGGACTCGACTACCATGACTATGCGACGATGAAGGTGCATCCCGGCTGGGACGCTTTCCTGCTCGCCGAAAACCCGGACCGGGAACGCATGTTCGCGCTGACCACCCACGGCTCGACGCCGTTCGCGTCCGTCGCCTTCCGGCCCGGCGACTGGTTCATTTTCGGCTCCGAGACGCGGGGACTGGCGCCGGCGCTTCGGGAGAGCTTCCCGGCAGCACAGCGCATCCGGCTGCCCATGCGGCCGGGCAACCGCAGCCTCAATTTGTCCAACACGGTGGCGGTCGTGGTCTTCGAAGCCTGGCGGCAGCACGGCTACGCCGGCGGCGCCTGAGTCATTCAATCAAAGGAAAGCATCATGCAAAAGCGCTCGATCATCGCCCTCTTCACCACCTGCGCCGCCCTGGCCCTCGGCTCCGCCCATGCACAGGAGCTGCGGGTGAGCCAGGCCTACGCGCGGGCGACGATGCCGCAGCAGCCGGCCGGCGGCGCCTACCTGACCATCGAGAACAGGGGAAAGGCCGCCGACAGGCTGGTCGGCGCCGCCACGCCGGTGGCGAAGTCGGTCGAACTGCATACGATGAGCATGCAGGGCAACGTGATGAAGATGCGCGAAGTCGGCGGCATCGACATCGGTTCGGCGGCGACGCTGGAGATGAAACCGGGGGAAGGCTACCACCTGATGCTGATGGGCCTGCGCCAGCCGCTCAGGGCCGGCGAGCGCTTTCCGCTGACCCTGCAGTTCGACAAGGCGGGCAAGCTCGAGGTCGAGGTCAGCGTGCAGGAGGCCGCGGGCGGGCACCGTCACGGTCACTGATCCGGTGGACCGCCGGGCGGGCCGCCGTTCAGTGCCTGCGCAATCGCAGCGTCGCCCGCAGCACGCCGGTCTGCAGGCCGCGCAGGTTCTTCAGCGCCGGCTGCTCCCATTCCCGTAGCGGCGTCGCCGACGGGTCGGGCAGCAGGCCGATGTCCCGCAGCACCGCGATCGTCGCCGGATACAGCGCCCTCGCCCCGCCATCGGCGATCTTGACGGCTATGCCGATGCCCGCCGAGCGTATGCCGAGCACCTGGACCGCTTCCGCGCCGCCCTTGGCGACCCAGTCGCCGGGCGCGGTGCGCATGAACGCGAGGTCGCCGCGACCACTGCCGGACACCAGCTCCGGGTGCCCGGTCATTGCCGCGAACAGCAGGCCGTACAGGTCGCCCGCCTCGGTGTCGCCTTCGCCCTGGCTCAGCCGCGCATAGGCATGCGCGAGACGCGAGAGCGGCAGTGCGAAGTTCGGTGCGGAGCAGCCGTCGGTGCCGGTGATCAGGGCGGTCTCGGGCAGCCGCGCGGCGGATGCGACGCTGCGCCGGACCGCCTGCTGCAGCGGATGCGACGGGTCGAGGTAACTGTCGAGCGGCAGCCCGTGCTGCACGCAATAGGCGAGAAAGCCGGCATGCTTGCCGCTGCAGTTGTTGTGCAGCTGATTGAACGACATGCCGGCGGGCGGCGCCTCCCCTGTTCCGTAGCGCAGCGGGACATGGCAGCCGCAGCGCAGGTGATGCTCGTCGCATCCCGCCTCATGCAGCATGCGCTGCACGACCGATGTGTGCATGTCTTCGCCGGAGTGGCTGGCGCACAGCAGCGCGATCTCCCGGCTGCCGAAGCGGAATTTCTCGTGGCCGCCGGCACGCAGCAGCGGCAGTGCCTGGAAGGGCTTGATGGTGGAGCGGGTGAAGGCGGGGAAGTCCGGATCGCCCGCGCTGTACAGCAGGCGCCCTGCCGTGTCGACCACGGCGACCGCGCCCGCATGCACCGATTCGACGTGGCCGCCGCGCGTGCTTTCGGCGAGTATGTCGAATCCTTGCCCGATCATTGGCTGCGCACCTTCGCCAGCAGCTTGCTGGTGGACCGGTCATGCTCGAAAGCGATGGCGACCGCACGACCGCCGTAGGCGCTGACGGCCCTGCCCTCGGGGATCGCGGCCATGTCGTAATCGCCGCCCTTCACATAGATGTCGGGCCGGGCTTCCTGCACCACTTCGAGCGCGGTGTCTTCATCGAAGGGCACGACCAGGCTGACCGATTCGAGCGCGGCGAGGACGGCCATCCTGTCGTCGCAGCTGTTGATCGGACGGTCGTCGCCCTTGCCCAGGCGCCTGACCGATGCGTCGGTGTTGACCGCCACCACGAGCGAGGCGCCGAGCGCGCGGGCCTGGGCGAGATAGGTGACATGTCCGCGGTGGAGAATGTCGAAGACGCCGTTGGTCAGCACGACCGGTTGCGGCAGCGCCGCGATGCGTTCGGCGAGGGTCTTGCGGGAAGCGAGTTTTTTTTCGAAGTCGGGCATGGCGCAGAAACGGAAAAGGCCGCGGGCGGAACGCGCGCGGCCTCCAGTTTAACGCTTCGCCCGTCAGGCCGCGGCAGGCTTTTGCGCGGCCAGGCGCGAGGTGACTTCCTTGCGATAGCGGTTCAGGTCCTGCACCGATTCGAAAGTACGCTCGAACAGCAGCGACATGTTGTGCAGGATGCGGTCGACGACCTTCTTTTCCCACTCGCCGTCGAACTTGATCTGGCCGTCCAGCCAGCGCTCGAGCCAGTTCGGGTCGGGCAGGCGGCTTTGCACCGTGTCGTTCGGGAACAGCGCCTGGTTCACGTGCAGGTTGGTCGGATGCAGCGGCTTTTCGGTGCGGCGGGCGGAGGCCATCAGCACGCCGATCTTGGCGAAGGCGGCACGGGCGGCGTCGCCGGCTTCGTTGAGCGCCTTTTTCATGTAGCGCAGATAGGCGCCGCCGTGGCGCGCCTCGTCCTGGCTGATGATCTTGTAGATCTGCTTGATCACCGGCTCGGTATGCCATTCGGAGGCGCAGCGATACCAGTGGTTGAGGCGGATTTCGCCGCAGAAGTGCAGCATCAGGGTTTCCAGCGGAGGCGCCGGATCGAACTCGAAGCGCACGTTATGCAGCTCTTCCTCGGTGGGAACGAGGTCGGGGCGGAAACGGCGAAGGTACTCCATCAACACCAGGGAATGCTTCTGCTCCTCGAAGAACCAGACCGACATGAATGCCGAAAAATCGCTGTCGCCGCGGTTGTCCCTCAGGAACATCTCGGTCGCGGGCAGGGCCGACCATTCGGTGATCGCATTCATCCGGATGGTCTGTGCCTGTTCGTCCGACAGCAGTGAGGCATCGAACTTGTCCCAGGGGATGTCCGTCTCCATGTTCCAGCGCACTTGTTCGAGCGATTTGAATAGTTCCGGGTACAGCATGAAGCACCTTAGTGATTGAGATAAGTGGTTGATTCTACCAAGAAAATGTAGCAGCACCGTGACAGCCGCCGGCAACCTTGGCAAAAAGGGAACGGATCTCGGGCCGCGGGTCGAGCTTCCTGCCGCGCTCACCCGCCGATCCGCGCGCTGGCTTTGCGGCGGTGCCCGCAGGCCTTGCCTGCGACACAGCCGGTGCCGGACGATGGCGCGCGCGACCGTCGGACATCCGGTGGCCGCGCTGTCGGCTGTATGACCGTCGTCGGGTCGACAAGTGCCGCGCGCCTGCGCCGTTTCAAACTCATTTACTCTCGGAATCGCCGGAGCGCTGCATCGACCATGCCTTCGGCGCTGCCGCTGGAGGCCCGCTCCTGCCGCAGGAAGTGCGCATCGCTTCCCGCGTGGGTGACCTGATACAGGTGGTCGAACGCCGGCCGGCTGCCGAGCTTGTCGGCGTGCGGCTCGAGCTTGCGCAGCGTTGCCAGGATGTCTTCCCTGATGGACAGGTTCTCGTGCGTCTGCGGATGCACCAGGGTGCCGTCGAGGCCGAAGCGGCAGGCCTGGAAACGGTTGTAGTTGTAGACGAGATAGTCGTCTTCCTCCGGCGGCGGCTCGCTGCGCTCGAGCAGGTGGCTGCACAGCGCCTGCAGGTAGCAGGCGAGCGCCGCGGCCCGGTCCACGGTGAGCGGCGTATCGCAGACCCGCAGCTCGATGGTGCCGAATTCCGGCTTGGGTCGGATATCCCAGTAAAAGTCCTTCATGCTGCTGACGATGCCGGTCTCTTCCATGCGCGAGAAGTAATCGTGGCGGAAATCGTCCCAGGAAAGCAGGAAGGGCGCGCGCCCTGACAGCGGAAACGCGAATACCGAATTGAGCCGCGCCGAATTGAACAGCGTGTCGCTGCCCTGCGAATAGGGCGAGGACGCGGACAGCGCGATGAAATGCGGAATGTAGCGGTTGAGCGAATGCAGCAGGTAGAGCGCGTCGTCGCCGCTGCCGCAGCCCACGTGCACGTGCTGGCCGAAGATGGTGAACTGCTTCGCGAGGTAGCCGTACAGGCCCGACACCTGCTTGAAGCGCGGCTTGGAAAATATCTTGCGCTCGGTCCATTTCTGGAACGGATGGGTGCCGCCGCCGCATACGCCCACATTGAGCCTGTCGCCCGCCGTCACCAGCGCGTCGCGGATTTCGCGCAGCTGCGCCAGCAGGCCGTGATGGCTGGTCTGCACGTCGGTGGAAATCTCGATCATGCTCTCGGTGATCTCGGGCACCACGTTGCCCGGGAATTTGCGCCGGCCGAGCAGGTCGAGCATGTCGGGACTGGCATCGACCAGGTCGAAATCGGAGAGGCTGACCAGTTGCAGCTCCAGCTCCACGCCGAGCGTGAGCGGGCTGGAAGTCTTGAAGGTTTCGAGCGGCATGTCTATTTCTCCTCGTCGTCCGCGGTTTCGTGCGCCAGCTTCAGCGCCCACTGCACCAGCAGCGGGCCGAGGATGGCGAGCACCAGCGCCGCCGCGCTCAGGGGCGCCAGCTGGTCGAGCAGATCGACGCCCATCTGCCGGGTCTGCAGCAAGAGCAGGACCACCAGCACCGACATCGGCGACAGCGCGACCCCGGTCAGCACGCCCTTGCGCCAGCTCGTGCCGGATACGCGGGAAAAGGCGGCGGTGCCGATCAGCTTGCCGGCGAAGCGGGCGGCGAGCAGCGCCAGTCCGATCCAGAGGCCGTTGTAGACGCGCGCCCAGGACAGGCCGGCGCCGATCACGACGAACAGCAGCACGGTGAGCAGGTTGCCGAGTTCGCCGAAATTGCGCTGGGTCTGGTTGAAGACGACGCGGCGGTGACGGGCGACGCAGCCGAAGGTGAGCGTCGCCAGCAAGGGGGATACCTTGAGCGTCTGCGCCAGCGCGGCGAGCAGGATCACGGCCAGTCCGAAGACCAGGGTGGCATCGGTGCTGACCTTGCCGAGCTTGCGCAGCAGCCCCGGCACCGCCAGCCCGAACAGCGCGCCGAGCGCGCCCGATACCGCGAGCACCAGCAGGCTGTTGGAGACCGCGCCCCAGACGCTGCCCGAACTCTCAAAGGTCCAGAGTCCGACCACCAGGTTGAAGGCGAACACGGCGAGAAAGCAGTTGAGCGCGGACAGGTGCAGCGCGCGCTCGGTCACCTGCCCGGAAGCTCGCCTTTCATTGACCACCCGCATCAGCTCCACCGGCGAGGTGGGAATGGCGAGCGCGGCCAGGAGCAGCGACGACAGCATGGTCTGGCCGAAGCCGTAGGCGACCACGTACACCAGGGAGAAAGTGAGCAGGGCTTCGAACAGGCCGGTAATTCCTACCCACGCATTGGTGCGCAGCCAGCGCAGGTTGATGCGGTAGCCGAATTCGAACAGGATCAGGCCGAACGCGATATTGGCCAGCAGCAGCATCGTGCTGTCCGAGACGCGCGGCAACAGGCCGGCCTGCCAGTACGAGGCGAAAAAACCGGTCAGCGCGTAGATGCTCACCCTTGGCAACCCGGTGAAGCGATGGCCGAGTTCGCCCAGCACCCAGGCAAGGGCGAAGGCCAGCGGCCATACGAGGTCGGTGGCCGAGAGCATGGTTTCGGTCATGGGTCCTCCATGTTTGTTGGTGGTGCGGCAAGAAAAATCGCTCCCACCGGCGCAGCCGCGCATTGTCTGATGTGGCGCAAAGTTGTGTATTGCGCAAGCGCAGCACCCGGGATGCGACGGGTGGCTGGGCAGGAGACGGGGCTAGTCGCGGCGCGGGTCCTGCGGCGGACCGTGCCGCCGGCTGCGGCGAAAAAAAATCCCCCTTGCTTAAGGGGGGCTTAAAAAGGCGCTCGGCCTTCCTCTGTTGTGCAACGTCGTTGCTCTTTACGTGCGCCGCCGATGCTCGGCGCCGCGGATCCCGCGGGCGCGGGACCGGAATCCGGAGTCGGGAGGGTGGTCCCGGCACCAATCCTTCGGTGCATGAAACGCATCATGCACCACGATTCTTAAGGGAAACTTAAGAAAGGGTTGTTGCGGCTCATTCCGTGGTTTCCGCCGCATCCTGCTGTTCGGCGGGCGACGGCATCGGCGCCAGCCGGACCGAGACGGAGAGCCCGCCCAGCGCGCTCCGTCCGAGCTGGACGTCCGCGCCATGGCGGTCGGCGATGGCCCTGACGATGGCCAGGCCGAGGCCGCTGCCGCCGGGACTGGTGCCCGGCAGCCGGTAAAAGCGGTCGAACACCCGTGCCCGGTCTTCCTCGGGAATGCCGGGACCGGAATCCTCCACGCACAGCAGCACCTGGTCCGGCGCGGCGGACAGCGTGCAGCGGACGACGCCGCCCTCGGGGGTATAGCGCACCGCGTTGTCGAGCAGGTTGCGGCACATGATGCGCAGGCTCTCGCTGTCGCCGTGCACCAGCGCCGGCGCCGCCGGCGCGTGCTCGAGGCGGACCGCGCGCGAGGCCGCCAGCACCGACACGTCGGCGATCGCGGTGTCGACGCAGGCCGACAGGTCGACCTCGGACGGCCCGGCATCGTGGGCGAGCGGATCCTCGCGCGCCAGCGACAGCAGCTGTTCCACCAGCCGCGAGGCGCGGTCGACGCCGCCGAGCAGGCGGCTGATGCCCTGGCTGCGCGCGGCATCGTCGCGCGCCCTCGCCAGTGTCTGCACCTGCAGCTTGAGGGCGGTCAGCGGCGAGCGCAATTCATGCGCGGCGTCGGCGACGAAGCGCTGCTGCGACAGCAGTGCGCCGTTGACGCGCGCCAGCAGCGAATTGAGCTCGGCCACCAGCAGCGAGACTTCCTTCGGCACGCCGGCGTCCGAGACCGGCTCCAGCGAGCGCGCGTCGCGCCGGGCGAGGTCGCTGCCGATGCGGTTGAGCGGCGCCAGCGCCGAGGTGACCACCCACCAGGCCGCGCCGAGCAGCAGCAGCGACACCGGAATGATGGGCCAGACCGATTGCAGCGTGACGTCGATGGCGCGGTCGCGCCGGCTGTCCATCTTCTGGGCGACCTGGATCACCCGGGTATCGGTATGCACGGAGTAGATGCGCCAGTCGCCGTTGTCGAGCGTGACGGTGGAATAGCCGAGCACGCCCTGCTCGGGCAGGGAGCGGTAGCGCCGCGACTGGTAGACGCGCACGCCGTCGTCGGTCCACACCTGGATCACGAAGTCGAAGTTGATCTCTTCTTCCTTCTTCGAGGTGTACCAGTCGGGCTGTTCGAAATTGCTGTCGCGCAGCGCCATCGCCATCTGCTGCATGTGATAGTCGAACAGCGTGTCGGCCTTCTTCATCGAAGTGTTGAAGGCGACCGTGAACTGCAGCAGCGTGGCGCCGCCGATCGCGATCCCGAGCAGCAGGATCAGGCGGATGCGCAGCGAGCGCATCATGCCGTCTTCTCGACCATGTAGCCGAGCCCCCGTACATTGATGATGAACTGCTGACCGAGCTTCTTGCGCAGCCCGTGGATGTAGACTTCGACCGCATTGCTTTCGACGTCGCCGGACCAGCCGTAGAGTTTTTCCTCGAGCTGGGCGCGCGACAGGATGGCGCCGGGACGCGACACCAGCGCGTCGAGAATGGTCCACTCGCGGGAAGACAGGATGACCTGCCGCTCGCCGGCGAGCACCTGCCGGGTGGCGGTGTTGACCACGACTTCGCCGTTGCGGTAGACCGGTTCCACCGCGCCGCGCGCGCGCCGCACCAGCGCATGCAGGCGGGCGATCATTTCCTCGAGGTCGAAGGGCTTGACCAGGTAGTCGTCGGCGCCGCTGTTGAGGCCCTGCACCCGCTGGGCCACGGTGTCGCGCGCGGTGATCACCATCACCGGCATGTTGTTGCCGCGGCCGCGCAGCGAGCGCAGCACGTCGATGCCGTCCTTGCGCGGCAGGCCGAGGTCGAGCAGCATCGCGTCATAGGCGCCGCCGGCGAGCGCCGCCTCGGCCGCGCCGCCGTCGCGCACCCAGTCGATGACGATGTCCTCGCCTTCGAGCGCGATCTGGATGTTTTCGCCGATCATGGCGTCGTCTTCGACCAGCAGTACTTTCATGATTCGGGAGCGGGCGGCGCCGCCGTATAGGGGTGAGCGTCGGATTGTAGGCACGCCGGCGGCGGCAGGGCAAGCTGCGCGGCGGGCCTTAAGATTCCAATAAGTATTGGGCGGTAGACTTTGCGCCACGGCATCCTTCACGCCGTGTGTGTTGATAAAGAATCCATTCTCGAGGATGGTGAGGAGACGACAGGCCCGTGCCCCGGCACGGGCCTTGTCAATTCCGGCAGCAGGTTTTCCGCAATTGCCGTATCGTCATGCCCTGCCATGCAGATCTCGCCCCGTCTCCGCCGCTTCTTCCCCTTCCTGCAATGGCCGCGCCCCACGCCGGCCGGCCTGCGCCAGGATGTCTGGGCCGGCATCACCGTCGGGCTGGTGCTGGTGCCGCAGGCGGTGGCGTATGCGGCGCTGGCGGGCATGCCGGCCGAAACCGGACTTTACGCCGCCCTGCTGCCGGCGATCGTCGGCATCCTCTGGGGCTCGGCGCCGCTGCTGGCGGTGGGGCCGGTCGCACTGACCAGCCTGCTGACCTTCGGTTCGCTGGCGCCGCTGGCCGAACCGGGCAGCGCGAAATGGGTGGGGCTGGCCATCTGGCTGTCGCTCTACGCCGGCCTGATCCAGTTCCTGCTGGGCGCCTTCCGCCTCGGCCGCATCGCCAGCCTGGTCTCGCAGCCGGTCATGACCGGCTTCATCAATGCGGCGGCGATCATCATCATCGTCTCGCAACTGCCGGCCCTCACCGGGCTGCGGGCGGACGACCCCGGATCCCTCATGCGGCAGCTGCGCGACGACGGCACCCGGGTGCTGCTGAGCTGCGGCTTCGGACTCGCCTCGCTGTTGCTGCTGGCGCTGTTCAAGCGCCTGTGGCCGGCCTTTCCGGGCGTGCTGGCGGTATGCGTGCTCGGCATCGGCGCCGGACGCCTGCTGGATTACGAACGCCTCGGCGGCGCGGTGGTCGGCGCCATTCCCGCCGGCCTGCCGGCGCTTTCGCTGCCGCCGTCGATCCCGCTCGCCAGCCACCAGGAGCTGTGGCCGGCGGCGCTGGTGCTGGCGCTGATCAGCTTTACCGAGGCCATGACGAGCTGCCGCGCGCTCAGCCGCAAGCGCAACGAGGCCTGGGACGAAAACCAGGAACTGATCGGCCAGGGCCTGGCCAAGACGGTGGCGGGCTTCACCGGCGCCTTCCCGGTCAGCGGCTCGTTCTCGCGGTCGGCGCTCAACCTGTACGCGGGCGCGCAGAGCGCCTGGGCCACGCTCGTCGCGACGCTGTGCGTGCTGCTCTCCCTGCTGTTCCTGACCGACCTGATCCGCCATCTGCCGCTGGCGGTGCTGGCGGCGATGATCATGATGCCGGTGTTCTCGCTGCTGGACCTGCGTGCGCTGCGGCGCCTGTTCGCGGTGTCGCGGCTCGATGCGGCCATCGCGCTGGTGACCTTTTTCGTGACGCTGTTTTCGATGCCGCGCCTGCACTGGGGCGTGGTGGCCGGCGTGGTGCTGACCATGGGCGCCTTCCTCTACCGGCGCACCGAGCCGCGCATCATCGAAGTGAGCCTGCATGCCGACGGCACCCTGCGCGACCGCGCCCGCTTCTCGCTGCCGCCGCTGGCGCCGGACCTGCTGGCGGTGCGCATCGATGCCGCGCTCAACTTTCTGACCTCGGCGGCGCTGCTGCGCTTCATCGGCGAACGCTGCCGGCAGGACCGCGGCCTGCGGCGGGTGCTGCTGTGCGCGAGCGGCATCAACGACATCGACACCACGGGCACCGACGCGCTCGCGCAGCTGCATGCCTCGCTGCAGGCCGAGGGCATTTCGCTGCAGCTGTGCTCGGTGAAGAAACAGGTGATGGAGATGCTGGAAAAGGCGGGCTTCGCGCAGACGCTCGGGCCGGCGCGCATTTTCCCGACCGACAGCGCGGCGGTGGCGGCGCTGTCGGAGGGCGGGGGATACGGCGGGATTGCGCGGGCTGCCCGCTAGCTCGACGGTCCTGCCGGCGTCGGCCGCGTCACGACTCGCCGCCCGGCTTGCCGCTCTTGCGGCGGCTGTTGGCGGTGGCGCCGGCGCGTTTCGGCCGGGCCGCCGGCTTTTCTTCCTCCGTGGCCGGCGCGGCGGGAGCCATGGCTTTCGCGCCGTCGGCCATGGCGGTGGTGACCGCGTTGGCGAACTGTTCCTGCAGTGCGTTCCACCAGGCCGCGGCGTTGACCAGCGGCGCCGCGAACATGGCCGCATCGCCCGTTTCCGCGCCGGCGGGCTGTGCGGCGGACGCTTCCTTCCCAGCCGCATGGCCGTTGCCGGCGCCGGCCGAGCCGTTGCCGGACGCCGGTTTCGACTCGCCGCCTTCCTTGAGGCCGCCGCTCATGCTGGCCGCGAAGGTCTGGCCCATCGACTGCAGCGTGCTGATGGTGGCGGATTGCACTTCCAGCGCCTGTATCGTGCTGCGCAGCATGCCCATGTTGAGGTTGAGCCAGGACTCGACCGCCTTCAGGTCGGCGATCTTCTTGTTGATCTCTTCGACGGACAGGGTGGGCATCACCATGCCCGGCATGTTCATCCCGGGCATGTTCATCCCGGGCATCGCGCCCGGCATGCCGGCGGCGCCCATGCCGGGAATGCCCATGCTGCCCCACAGGTTCTTGACGAATTCGAGGGTGTCGGCGACGGCCTCCATCCCCGGAATGTTCGGCATGCTCGGATTGGTCATGATCTGTCTCCTCTGGCGGGAAATCCGTTCCATTCATGGCAAGACGCCAAGCCTGAAGTATGCGCCGGCCGCCGCCGGCTGTCATGTGAGGGCGCGCAAGGAAAGCGCGGGCGGCCAGCCTTGCTACACTAGCGCAATGTCCGTTTCCCCGTCGCCGCCCCGCCGCCCCTGGCGCTGGCTGTTCATCCTGGCCGCCTCCGTCGTCGCGCACCTGCTCGTCATGGGTTGGGCGAGCGGCTACCTGACGCTGCCCGGCGGCCCGACGGACGTCCCGGCCGAGCCGCTGTCGGTCGCGCTGCTTCCGCCGCCGCCGCCGAAGACCGCGCCGCCGCCGCCCGCGCCGAGGGAAAAACCGAAGAGCAAGGCAAAGCCGCGTCCCCGGCCGGCGCCCGCACCGGCCACACCGCCGCAGATCGCCGGGACGGAACCGGCGGCACCGGCCGCGACGGCCACGGAGACGGCGGAGCCGAATGCCGGCGCCGACGTGAACGCCACCGCGCACGCAACGAGCGCCGCGGAAGGCACGGGTGAAACGCCGCCGGCACAGCAAGCGCCCCCCGTTCCCTGGCGCGCGGATCCGCCGCCGCCGGCCCGCCTGGAATACACGGTCACCGCGCTGCGCGAGGGCAGCAACTGGTATGGCAGCGGCCGCTTCAACTGGCAGACCGACGGCGACCGCTACCGCATCAGCGGCGAGGCGAGCGTCACGATTCTGTTCCGCATCACGGTGTTGAACTTCCAAAGCGAAGGCAGGATCAACCCGCAGGGCATCATGCCGGAGCGCTACAGCGAGACGCCGTGGCGCAAGGACATGGCGCAGGCCTGGTTCGACCGCCAGGCCGGGCGCATCAGCTTTTCCTCGTCCGCCGGCAGCTGGCCGCTGCAGGGCGGCGAGCAGGATCGCGCCAGCGTCGCCTGGCAGCTTGCCGCGCTCGGCCGCGGCGACGGCAGCCGCTTCGTCCCGGGCGGCGAGCTGGAAATCGTGGTCGCCGGCGCCCGCCATGCCGACCGCTGGCGCTTCAGCATGATCGGCCTGGAAGAGGTGGAAACGCCGCACGGCCGCCACCTGGCCTGGCATCTGAAGCGGGAGCCGCGCGGCGGGCGGCGCGACCAGGGCATCGACATCTGGCTCGCGCCGCAGCTCGAGTGGTACCCGGTGCGGGTGCGGCACAATTACGCAAACGGAGAATTCCTCGACATGTCCCTTTCCGAACTTCACGGCGCTGCGTCGCCGACCGAAAAATGATGCTCCGCCTGAGCGCCCTGTTGCCGGCATGCCTGCTTGCCGTCGGCCTCGACGCCGCCGCCGCGTCCGCGCCGCCGAGGCAGAAAGTCAATCCGCCGCCGAACGCCGAACTGCAATACACGATCAAGGCCCGGCAGAAAGGCCTGTCGCTGGAGGGCGAGGCGGTGGCCAGGTGGGAGGCGTCCAGCGGCCGCTTCACCGCCAGCAGCCAGGCGCGCGCCGCCCTGCTCGGCAAGATTCTCGACACGCGCAGCGAGGGCACGATCGGCCCCAACGGACTCGTGCCCGCTTCCTTCGAGGAAAAGCGGCTGCGCCGCCCCGCCCAGACCACGGTCTTCGACCAGGGGGCGAGGACCGTGCGCTTCGGCGAGAACGGGGCGACGCTGCCGCTCAAGGGCGGCGAACAGGACCGCAACACGGTGCTGTGGCAACTGATTTCGACCGCGCGCGCGACGCCGGCGAAAGCGAAGGCAGGCAGCCAGTGGACCTTCACCGTGGCCGGCAGGCGCGACCTCGATCCCTGGACCTTCAAGGCGGTGGGCCAGGAAAAGATCGCCACCGGGGCGGGAGAAATGGCGACGCTGCACGTGGTGCGCATGCCCGAGCCGGGCTCGAAGGACCAGCAGCTCGACATCTGGCTGGCCCCTGGCCTGGAGTGGTATCCGGTCCGCCTGCGCTACAGCGAGGATGACGGCGACTTCATCGAGCAGACGCTGCAGCAGGTCAAGCGATAGAATCTAGGCCTTTCCGTTCCAGGAACATCACCATGACCACGACTACCGGCGCGCTGGTGCTCTTCTCGGGCGGCCAGGATTCCACCACCTGCCTGGCCTGGGCGCTCGCGCGCTATCCGCGGGTGGAGACCATCGGCTTCGACTACGGCCAGCGCCACGCGGTGGAATTGCAGGTGCGCCCGACCCTGCTGCAGAAGATGCGGGCGCTGAGTCCGGACTGGGACCGACGCCTCGGCGACGACCACCTGGTCGATCTCGGCCTGCTCGGCGCGATCTCCGATACCGCGCTCACCAGCGACGCGGAAATCGCGATGCAGGCGAACGGCCTGCCCAACACTTTCGTCCCCGGCCGCAACCTGCTGTTCATGACGGTGGCCGCCGCGCTCGCGTTCCGGCGAGGGCTGGACGTGCTGGTGGGCGGCATGTGCGAGACGGATTTCTCCGGCTATCCCGACTGCCGCGACGACACCATGAAGGCGCTGCAGGTGGCGCTCAATCTCGGCATGGCGACGCGCTTCAGGCTGGAGACGCCGCTGATGTGGATCGACAAGGCGGCGACCTGGAAGCTGGCGCAGGACACCGGCGGCCAGGCGCTGGTCGACCTGATACGCAGCGACACCCACACCTGCTACCTCGGCGAGCGCGGCGCGCTGCACGACTGGGGCTACGGCTGCGGCAAGTGCCCCGCATGCGAGCTGAGGGCGCGCGGGTACCGGCAGTTCGCCGCGGCGCCCTAGTACTTCCCTGCCCCCGGCCTGTCGCGCCGGGCGCCCGCGTTCAGCGTGCGTGCGGTGGACGGCGGCTCGGCGGCGTGCGCCTGCGGTCCGCCGCTCTCCGACAGCAACCTCACCACCGTCGCATGATGCTGCGCCTGCGCCAGGTTTCCCGGCGTGTCGCCGTGGCGGTCGCGCAGGTCTCGCCCGGCGCCGGCGGCGAGCAGCATCGTGACCAGGAAGCCGCGACCCTCCTGCGCGGCCACGTGCAGCGGGGTGCGTCCCTCGCAGTCGACCGCGTCGGTCGAGGCGCCGGCGGCGATCAGCAGGCTGGCGACGTCGGCATGACCGGCAAAGACCGCCAGGTGCAAGGGCGTGGCGCCGTCATTGTCCTGCTTGTGCAGCGCGGCCCCGGCTTGCAGCAGGGCACGCATGACTTCTGTCTTCCTGTTGCTGGCCGCCCAGTGCATCGCGCTGTAACCCAGGTCGTCGGTAATATTTACATCGCTGCCCGCCGCCAGCAGCAGGCGCACCGCGCCGTCGGCTCCGTGCCCGGCGGCAAGCGACAGCGCGGTGACGCCATACAGGTCGCGCTCGTCGGGAGCGCTGCCGGCGTCCAGCAGCAGTCCCACCATCTGCTCGCTGCCGCTGAGGGCGGCGATGTGCAGCGGCGTCATGCCGTATTTGTCCCGCGTCCCGATATCGCCGCCCTCGGCCAAAAGCAGCGCCGCCATCGACGTATCCGCGAGGCCGGCCGCGTAGTGCAGCGCCGTCCAGCCGTCCACATCCCTGGCATTGATGCAGGCGCCGGTGGCGAGGCAGGCGCGCACCGCGGTGCTGTCGGACTGCATGACCGCGCCGAGCAATCTGTCGTTGATATCCATGATGCTTCTCTTTCTCCAAAGGGAAGCGCCAGCGATTGCATAAGCAGTGCCAGCCGAAGCGCGGCGCCCTGTCTTGAACCAAACCGCGGTCGCGTTATCGGAATGATGCGGCCGGTCCGTATCGCGCCCGGCCGCCTGTTCTTGAAATGAAAGGTGATCGCCATGCAGAGGGTTTCACAAGTCATGACACGCAATGTCCAGTTTGTGTCGCCACAGGAGAGCCTGCGGCGCGCGGCGCAGATGATGGACGATCTCAATGTGGGCGCGCTGCCGGTATGCGACGGCGAACGGCTGGTGGGGATGGTGACCGACCGCGACATCACGGTGCGCGGCGTCTCGGCCGGCCTGCCGCCCGACGGCACCGCGGTGGATGCGGTGATGAGCACCGACGTGCGCTGGTGCTTCGAGGACCAGGACCTGGATGAGGTGATGCGGCAGATGGCCGACAGCCAGCTGCGGCGGGTGCCGGTGGTGACGCATGACGACGCGCACCGGCTGGTCGGCATCGTGTCGCTCGGCGACATTGCCACCGATGCCGATCCGGACCGCGCCGGGCAGGTGCTCAGCCGGGTATCCTCGCCGTCCGAGCCGGACCGCAGCGGGATCGCTGCCGCCGGCGGCGCCGGTGCCGCCGGCATGGCGACGGGTTCGGACACCGGCACCGCGACGGGGATGGCCGGCTCCAATGTCCTGGCCGAGGAGATGGAACCGGATGTCGAGCCCTCATCGACCGGCGATCCGGCCGACGCGGTGGAAGTCACGCCCGAGCAGCTCGCCAACCGCAATGCGCCCAACAGCACCGGCCTGAGCCCCGAGGGCGCCGGCCGCCTGCCGCCGCCGCAGCAGCAGGGCGTGACGGTGCGCCACATCGCCAGGCAGGGCAACGACACCACCTCGGGCGAGAGCGGCGATCCAGAGGGTATCGGCATCGGCACGCCGGGCGCGCCTTCCGGCGGCACGGCGGGAACCGCGGGCTCGGCCGGCACCGCCGGCGGCGCCACGCCCTAGCGACCTGCCGGCAGCGGCCCGCTAGACGGTCTCCGGCGGCGGCGGCGGATGCTCGGCCGCCGCCGCCGCGAGCGCGTTGTTGCTCAGGGCTTCGTTGATCGCGGTGATCAGGTCGCTGCGCACCTGCAGCCAGGCGTCGACGTCCGCCGTCCATACCCGCAGCTCGAACTCGAACAGGTCCACGCCGCGCTTGAGGAAGAGCATTTCCGGCGCCGGCACTTCCAGCACCTGGCGGTTGGCGCGGGCGATGTCGAGCAGGATGGTCTTGAGCTGCAGCACGCTGACGTCCGGCTTGGTGATCACCGGCACGGCGATCTGCCGCAGCTGGCTCGACAGGGTCCAGTTGGTGACCTGGTCGGCGATCAGCTTGCCGTTGGGGATGATGACTTCCGATCCGGCGGTGCTGTGGACGATGGTGGCGCGGATGCCGATGTGCTGCACCCGGCCCACCATGTCGCCGATCTGTATCGTGTCCCCCACCTTCACCGGGCGCTCGAACAGCACGATCAGCCCCGACACGAAATTGTTGACGATGTTCTGCAGGCCGAAGCCCACGCCCACCGTCAGCGCGCCGGCGACGATGGTGAACTTCGTCATGTCGACGCCGACCGCGGTCAGCGCCAGCACCAGGCCCGACAGCAGGATGATGTAGTGCACCGTGGTCGACACCGCATAGGGCAGGCCGCGGTCGAGCCGCACCCGCGAGAAGATCTCTTCCTCCAGCAGGAAGCGCGTCAGCCGCGACAGCATCCATGTGGTCCACAGGATCAGCAGGAACAGGCTGATCTCGCGGATCGAAATGCTGAGCGAGCCGATGGCCCACGAAGCGTTCCACACCTCGCCCGCCCAGTCGAGCGCCTGCTGCAGGAAGCCGGTGGCCTGCAGGCTGAGCATCACCCACAGCAGGAAGGCAAGCCGCTTGAACCAGGTGTTGAGCCGCATGGCGATCGTCGCGCGATGGCGGCGCACGCCGGCGAGGAAAGAGATTGGCGGCACGTGCAGCAGGCCGCGCACCAGTCCCTCCCGCGTGAGCGCATACAGCACCACCGCGGTATAGGCGCTGGCGAGCAGGCCGCGCATGAGCAGGTCGCCGAGACGGGCATAGCCGCTGGCGGTCACCGCGAGTATGCCCACCGACAGCAGCAGCGCGGCGCGCACGCCCGCCAGCGCGATGCGCCAGGCGAAGCGCTGCTCGGGCGGCACCGTATGCGGCGCGTCGCGGTTGCGGCGCAGCCAGGTGAGCACGAACAGCATTAGGCCGAGCACTTCCAGCAGCAGCAGCACCCGGTGCACGCCCGGCAACGGCGCGAACAGCGCGCGCAGGCGGTCGGCGAGATAGAAGCCGACCAGCGAGGCCAGCAGCGGCCAGATGCGCGCCTCCACCACGCGGCGCGCGAACACCAGCAGCGGTCCCGCGGCCAGCACGCCGATCAGCAGCCACAGCGCGCGTGGCGGACGCGGATAGAACCAGCTGCTGCACAGCATCGCGAACAGCATGGCGGAGACGATGGGCATGTCGAAGATCTGCCGGCTGCCCGGCAGCGCCTCCTCCGTGCCCTGCACCGCGTCCATGCGGTTGCGCACCGCCACGAACATGACCACCAGCAGGCCGAAGAACACCAGGTGCAGGATGAAGCCGCTCTCGCGGGTGCGCAGGTAGTCGTTGAGGGTATTGGTCTGGTTGACGAGGTTGTTCCGCGCCTCGTCGGAAAAGCTGTCGACCTCTCCCGACCAGTATTCGGCGCTCCACACCGGCGGGCTGTCGCGATACAGCAGGCGCGTGACCGCGCGCTCGCTGGCGCCGGCGAGCAGCTCGCGGGCGTCGGCGATGCGGGTGCCGATGTCGGAGGCGCGGCCCTGCAGCGCCAGCACCTGCGCCCGCCCGTCCATCACCCGCTTCTTGGCCTGGGCCACCGTGCGGGCGATGTCGCGCGCGCGGTCGATGACTTCCGGCGGCGCGGCGGCCGCGCTGGCCGCTTCTATCGTCGCCTTCCACACCGCCTCGAGCCGGTCGAGCTCCTTCAGGTCGCGGTCCGACTGCAGCGCCACGCGGGTCAGATCGCGGCGCAGCGGCGCCGTCCGCTGCTCGATATCGCGCAGCGCCTCCTCCAGTCCCTGCACCGTGTCCAGCGAGGCGCTCGCGCTCCTGAGCTGTCGCACCTCGCGCAGGCGGAAACCGGTTTCCCGTTCCAGGGCGGGCAGGCCGCGCTCGGCGCTGACCAGCGTTTCCTCCATCCTGCCGCGGTTGTCGAGCTGGCGGATTTCCAGCATCGCATTCTCCGACTGCACCGCGATGTCGGGCACGGGAATGGCGGCCGGCGCCTCGGGCACGGCCGGGGCGTCGCCCGGTTTGGCGGCAGGGGGTGCGGCGGGTGCGGCGGGCGCCGGCGGCGCCTGGGCAAGACCGGCCTGCACGGCCAGCATGAGCCAGGCGGCGAGCAGGCAGCGAAGTAGACAATCCGGAAAGCGTTTCACGTTCTGTTTTCTTATCTTGGGAAAGCGCGGTGCGCATGGCTTGGAAGGGCCGGGGCCGCCGAAGTTTCCCGAAATCCAATTTCAGCTCCGGCATCTTGTAAGCAAATTCAAAGAATCGGGGAGTAGGATGAGGGCTTCGCCAACGCCGCCACGCCCGGTACACGCCATGCTCACCGCCATCCTGACCGATATCCATGCCAACCGCGAAGCCCTCGCCGCCTGCCTCGCCCATGCGCAGGAAAAGCGGGCGCAGCGCTATGCCTTCCTCGGCGACCTCGTCGGTTACGGCGCCGACCCCGGCTGGGTGGTGCAGACCGTGATGGAACATGTGGCCCGCGGCGGCATCGCGGTGCAGGGCAATCATGACCAGGCCACGGTGCAGGGCGGCAGCGCCAGCATGCATGCGCAGGCGCGCCAGGTGGTCGAGTGGACCCGGTCGCAGCTGGCGCCGGAACATCTGCGCTTTCTCGAACAGCTGCCGCTGACGCAGCAGTCCGGGCACTGCCTCTATGTGCACGCGACCGCGGCCGACCCCGGCAGCTGGGAATACATCAACGGCACGCTGGAGGCGGTCAAGAGCATGCATGCGACCCAGTGCCGGATCACCTTCGTCGGCCATGTGCATGAACCGGCGCTGTACAACCTGTCGCTCACCGGGAAGATCTCGTCCTTCGTGCCGACCGGCGACAGCAGCATTCCGCTGTCCACGCAGCGCCGCTGGCTGGTGCTGCCCGGTTCGGTCGGCCAGCCGCGCGACGGCAATCCCGCCGCCTGCTATGCGCTGTTCGACGACGCCAGCAACGAACTCACCTATTTCCGCGTGCCCTACGACCACGACCTGGCGGCGGAGAAGATCCGCGCCGCCGGCCTGCCGCCGGCGCTCGCCGAGCGCCTGCTCGAGGGACGCTGAACATGCAGCGGCTGGAAGCGGGCATGGTGATCGACGGCTTCCGCCTCGATCAGCGGCTGCACAAGGGCGGCATGGCCTGGCTGTGGGCGGTCAGCAGGGTCGAGCCGGTGCCGGGCGAGGCGCCGCTGCTGATGAAGATCCCCATCCTCGGCGACAATGACGACCCGACCGTGATCGTCGGCTTCGAAGTCGAGCAGATGATCATGCCCAAGCTGACCGGCATACACGTGCCGCATTTCATCGCCTCGGGCGACTTCACCGGCCATCCCTACATCGTGATGGAGCGCATCGCCGGCGAGTCCCTGCGCGCGCGCTTCGATCAGGCCCCGCTGCCGGTCGATGAAGTCATCTCGATCGGCATCCGCGTCGCCAGCGCGCTGCACGACCTGCATCGGCAGCATGTGATCCATCTCGACATCAAGCCGAGCAACATCATGTTCCGCGCCGGCGGCGAGGCGATCCTGATCGACTACGGCCTGTCGCGCCACGACAAGATGCCGGACCTGCTGGCGGAGGAATTCCGGCTGCCGATGGGCACCGGCCCCTATATCTCGCCGGAACAGGTGCTGCACATCCGCAACGACCCGCGCAGCGACCTGTTCGCGCTCGGCGTGCTGCTCTATCACCTGGCCACCGGCGAGCGGCCGCACGGCCATCCGACCTCGGTGCGCGGATTGCGCCGACGCCTGTACCGGGACCCGGAGCCGCCGCGCGCGATCAATCCCGCGATTCCCCCCTGGCTGCAGGAGATCATCCTGCGCTGCCTGGAGGTCAATCCCGCCGCGCGCCACGATACCGCGGCCCAGCTTGCCTTCGAGCTGCAGAATCCGGAGCAGGTGAAGCTCACCGCACGTGCCGAGAAATCGGCGCGCGACGGCCTGTTCACCGTCACCCGCCGCTGGTTCCATGCGATCGGCATGGAAGCCATGCCGCAGCAATCGGCGGAGCAGCAGCTGGCGCGCGCGCCGATCATCGCGGTCGCGATCGACATCGCGCACGGTTCGGAAGAACTCGCGGAGTCGCTGCGCATCGCCGCCCGCCGCATCCTGCAGACCGAGCCCGGCGCCCGGCTCGCCTGCCTGACCGTGCAGCGCACCAGCCGCATCGGCATGGACGACGTGGTCGACAGCCAGGGACGCAATATTCACGTCAAGCACCTGGTCGCGCTCAAGCACTGGGCGCGGCCCCTCAATATCGCGCCGGAGAAGATCACCTTCCATGTGCTGGAAGCGCCCGATCCCGCGTCGGCCATCGTCGAGTACGCGCGCATCAACGACGTCGACCACATCGTGATCGGCTCGCGCGGCATCTCCGCGCTGCGCCGCTATCTCGGCAGCGTGTCCTCGCAGGTGGTGGCGCAGGCGGAATGCACGGTGACCGTGGTCAAGGGCGCGCGGGCGGGCAGCGTGCCGCAAGCTTCGCCAGAAGCGACAACGCATTAGGCACCGCCGCGCCTTCCGCCGTATTGTCGAACACGCACCACGCCGTGCGGCCCGCTTCGCGCAGCGCCGACAGCCTGGCCGCCAGCGTATCGATGACGTCCTCCGGATAGTCGGAGTAATAAATGCGCGGCGTGCCATGCAGGCGCAGGTACACCGGGCCGGTGGGCGACGCGGGCAGCGCATGCGGCGACGGATCGGCCTCGACGTAAGCGATGCGGCATTCCGCCAGCAGTGCCGCCGCCTCCTCGCCGAACCAGCTTGCGTGCCGCGGCTCGCAGACGACATCGACCCCGGTCGCCGCGCGCAGGCGCAGCAGGAAAGCCTGCGCCGCCGGCGGATCGAAAGCCAGGGACGGCGGCAGCTGCAGCAGCAGGCAGCCCAGCTTGTCGCCCAGCCCGGCCACTTCGGACAGGAAATTCTCCAGCGGCTGCCCGCAGTCGCGCAGCCTGCGCAGGTGCGAGATTTCCTTCGGCATCTTCACCGAAAACCGAAACGCGGCGGGCACACTGTCGCGCCAGCGCGCATAGGTCGCGGGCTTGTGCGGACGATAGAAAGCGCTGTTGATTTCCACCGCCGGCAGCACCCGGGCATAGCGCTCGAGATGACTGCCCTCTCCGGGAAAATGCGAAGCCACGGCGCGCGAGAGGCTCCAGCCTGCGCAGCCGATCAGCGTCCCCGTCCCGTTCCCTGCGTCCAATCCCGTCTCCCGTCATGTGACCGGAGGACATTGTGCAGCGCGCATAGAATCGCGTGCTGCGCGCGCGCAGAATAGGGCTTCTTCATTCCCGCGGTGCGGGAGCGAACAGGAACTTCGCAGCGGGCCCATCATCAAAACCGCTCACCAGATCGGGGACTTCGGGGGATTGAATGGCAGCGCACCACGACGAGATCCAACAACGCCTCGGCTTCATCGACCGCACCATCGACCACGCGGTGCGGGCATGCCGCTCCGACGCCAACGTGCCGGAAGACATGCGCTACTACGTCAACCAGCTCGGCCAGCACAGCAGCCAGGCCCGGCAGGCACTCAGACAGCAGGACGCCGGCCAGGTGCGGCAGAGCCTCGACGACCTGGCGCGTCTGAGCGAGCAGGCGCAGAGCCGCCTGCGTCCTGCCGACGGCATGAACTACGCGCTCAAGAGCGCGGTGATCCTCACCCACATCGAACTGTCGGCGTTGCGCAATCAGCTGGACTGAGGCGCGGTCTCGACCTGCAGCTCCGGCCAGGTCCACAACCAGTTCTTGCGATTGAGCCGGGCACTGAATTCCGCCAGCCTGCGGCGGCGCGGATTGGGCGTGAGCTTCTTCGCGAACAGGCTGTCGAGCCCGAAGGCGCTGACGATCTCCACCTCGCGCCGCACATTCAGCCGCACGCCGACCGCGGTCTCGATTTCCACCCAGTGGCGCATCGCGTCGAGCGTGTCCTCGTAGGGCGCGTCGCCGTTGCGCTCATGCATGCGCGCCTGGTTGTGCACCGACCAGGGCAGCGAGGCATCGACCGTCGCCAGGTGGGCTTCCAGCTCGCGGTCGCGCACCGGCCCGACCTGGAAGGGATCGAAATACACCAGGTCGATGTCGGCCAGCGGCGTCGGCTGCGCGAAACCGTGCAGCTTGTCCCATGCGAGATTGCGTACGAAGCCGGCGGCGATGCACCAGTCCGGCAGGTCGAGGTCGGCCGCGATATGCAGCGCGCGCATGCGCAGCGGATCGGCCTCGATCCATTGGCACAGGGTTTGTTCCAGCATCATCTTGGGTGAGGAAACGATGGGCTGCCGCGCCGTCGGCGCGGCAGCCCGGGGTGGCACATGCGGCATCACGCGGCGTGACGCGAAGGATCGGGCGCCACCGCTCCCTGGCGGAAGGCCTGCAGCAGCGCCGCTTCCTTTTCCCGGGCCGCCTTCAGGTGCCTTTCCTTGACATGGCCATAGCCGCGGATCTGGTCCGGCACGCTGGCGATGGCGACCGCGGTCTGCATGTTGTCCGCGCTCAGCTGCGGCAGCAGCGACGAGACGGTTTCGCGATACTGCGCGATCAGCGCACGCTCGGTCTTGCGTTCCTCGGTGCGACCGAAGGGGTCGAGAGCCGTGCCGCGCAGGAAACGCATCTTCGCGAGCACGCCGAAAGCCTTCAGCATCCAGGGACCGTACTCCCGCTTGACGAGATGGCCATCGGCATCGCGCCTGGCGAAGATCGGCGGAGCGAGATGGAATTTCAGCTTGTAGTCGCCCTCGAACATGGCATCGATCTTCGCCTGGAACGCGGCGTCGCTGTGCAGGCGCGCGACCTCGTACTCATCCTTGTACGCCATGAGCTTGAACAGATAGCGCGCCACCGCCTCGGTCAGGCGCGGCGTGCGCTCGCCGATCGCATTGCGCTCGGCCGTCCGCACCTGGTCGACGAAAGCACGATACTCATCCGCATAGCGCGCGTTCTGGTATTTGGCCAGGAAGGCGGCGCGGGTCTCGATCAGTTCATCGACCGAGGGCGCGCGCTTGAATTCGATCACCTGCGCCTGCGCTTCATTCAGGCCGGCCAGCCGCTCCACCGCCGCCCAGTCGTGCGCCGCGTTGCGGCCCCAGACGAAGGCCTGCTTGTTGAACTCCACCGACACGTCGTTGAGTTCGATCGCCTTGATCAGCGCCGCCTCCGACAGCGGCACCCAGCCCTTCTGCCAGGCGTAGCCGAGCATGAACATGTTGGTGGCGATGGTATCCCCCATCAGCGCCGTCGCCAGCTTCCCTGCCTGCATGAACTCCACCCTGTCGCTGCCGCAGGCATTGCGGATGTCCTGCTCGGCGAGCGCGCCCGGATGCTGCCAGTCGGGGTTGCGCACGAAGGCCGCGGTCGGGGTGCCGGTGGCGTTGACCGCGGCGTAGGTACGGCCCTCGCCCATGCGGGAGAGCGCATCGCGGCTGGCGGTGACGATGGCGTCGCAGCCGATCACCAGGTCGGCCGCGCCGGTGCCGACGCGGGTGGAATGGATGTCTTCCTGGCGGTCGGCCAGGCGCACATGCGACATCACCGGGCCGCCCTTCTGGGCCAGCCCGCTCATGTCCAGCACCGACACGCCCTTGCCTTCCACGTGGGCGGCCATCGCCAGGATCTGGCCGATGGTGATCACGCCGGTGCCGCCGACGCCGGTGACCAGGATGCCGAAAGGCTGCGCGGTGCCGGGCAGCTGCGGCTGCGGCAGCCGGCTGCCCTGCAGGATGGGCAGCGCGGTGGCGCCCTGCTTGTCGCTGGCGGCGGCCTTCTTCGGCTTCTTCAGCTGGCCGCCTTCGACCGTGACGAAGCTCGGGCAGAAGCCCTTCACGCAGGAAAAGTCCTTGTTGCAGGACGACTGGTTGATCTGGCGCTTGCGGCCGAACTCGGTATCGAGCGGCTCGACCGACAGGCAGTTGGATTGCACGCTGCAGTCGCCGCAGCCTTCGCACACGGCTTCATTGATCACGGCGCGCTTGGCGGGATCGGGATACAGCGGCTTGCCGTCCGGCCCCAGCTTCTTGCGGCGGCGGCGCTTCTCCGAGGCGCAGGTCTGGTCATAGATGATCGCCGACACGCCCTTCACCTCGCGCATCTCCTTCTGCACCGCGTCGAGCTCGTCGCGGTGGCGGATGGTAACGCCCGGCGCCCAGTTGACGCCGGCCGGATATTTCTCCGGGTCGTCGGTCACCACCACGATCGGCTGCACGCCCTCGGCCGCGATCTGGCGCGAGATCATCGCGGGGTCGAGCGGGCCGTCCACGTTCTGCCCGCCGGTCATGGCGACGGCATCGTTGTAGAGAATCTTGTAGGTCATGTTGACCCTGGCCGCCACCGCCGCCCGGATCGCGAGTATCCCGGAATGGAAATAGGTGCCGTCGCCGAGATTGGAGAACACGTGCTGTTCTTCGGTGAACGGCGCATGGCCGACCCAGGTCACGCCTTCCGCGCCCATGTGGGTGAAGGTCGCGGTCTGGCGGTCCATCCACAGCACCATGTAGTGGCAGCCGATGCCGGCCAGCGCCCGGCTGCCTTCCGGCACCTTGGTCGAGGTATTGTGCGGACAGCCGGAGCAGAAATGCGGAACCCGGTCGCGCTGCGGGTCGGGCTTGCCGCTGCCCACCTTGAGCACGGCCTCCTTCGCTTCCAGATAGGCGATGCGTTCCTTCACCCGCTGCTCGATCGGATGACCGGCGAAATACCGGGAGATGCGTGCGGCGATGGCGCGCGCGATCTGCGCCGGGTTGAGTTCATAAGTCGCGGGCAGCAGCCAGTTGCCGTGGCCCTCGCGATGATTGCCGCTCCATTCGCCGGTGTCGTCGAACTTGCCGACCACGCGCGGGCGCACGTCGTCGCGCCAGTTGTACAGCTCTTCCTTGAGCTGGTATTCGAGGATCTGGCGCTTTTCCTCGACCACGATGATCTCTTCCAGCCCCTGGGCGAAGGCGCGCACGCCCTCGGCCTCGAGCGGCCAGGTCATGCCGATCTTGTACAGGCGGATGCCGATGTCGCGCGCCACCTGTTCGTCGATGCCGAGGTCGGCCAGCGCCTGGCGGGTGTCGAGATAGGACTTGCCGGCGGTGACGATGCCGATGCGGGCATGCGGGCTGTCCCAGATGACCTCGTTCAGGCGGTTGGCGCGCACGTAGGCGAGCGCCGCATACCACTTGAAATTGTTCATCCGCGCTTCCTGATCCAGCACGGTATCGGGATAGCGGATGTTGAGGCCGCCCGGCGGCAGCTCGAAGTCGGACGGGATGACGATGCGGGTCCGCTCCGGATCGATGTCGACCGAGGCGCCCGATTCGACGAGATCGGTCACGCACTTCATCGATACCCAGAGACCGGTGTAGCGTGACAGCGCCCAGCCGTGCAGGCCGTAGTCGAGGTATTCCTGGACCGAGGATGGATACAGCACCGGGATGCCGCAGGCCTTGAGGATGTGTTCGCTCTGGTGGGCGGTGGTCGAAGACTTTGCAGCGTGGTCGTCGCCGGCGAGCACCAGCACCCCGCCATGCCTGTCGGTGCCCGCCATGTTCGCATGCTTGAAGACGTCGCCGCAGCGATCCACGCCCGGGCCCTTGCCGTACCACATCGAGAACACGCCGTCGTATTTCGCGCCCGGGAACAGGTTCACCTGCTGCGTGCCCCAGACCGCGGTGGCGGCGAGGTCTTCATTCATCCCGGGATGAAACTTCACGTGATGCGCCTCGAGATACTTGCGCGCCTTCATCGCGGTCATGTCCACATTGCCCAGGGGCGAGCCGCGATAGCCGGTGATATACCCCGCGGTGTTGAGCCCCGCCTTGAGGTCGCGCTGCCGCTGCAGCATGGGCAGCCGGATCAGGGCCTGGGTGCCGGTGAGGAAGGCGCGTCCGCGCTCCAGCGTGAATTTGTCGTCGAGGGAAATATTCTCCAGCAGCTGGCGCTGCCCGGGAGGAAGGGGTGCGTTCATTCAGTCTCCGTACCAAAAATTGTGTTCTTGGGCGCGATGGTCTCGCTGTCAAACTGACAGGTCTTTTGGACGTGTCGTTTCTTTCATTTTGACGCTGTGGACATTAGCACAGGCGCCGGTGCCGCTCAATGCACGACGCAGCATCCAGCGGCATCGCTCAAGGTGTAACAAGCCGTAAATCGTTTCGTCAGCCCGGCGCCGGCTGCTTAGAGTAGTCAGCGTTTGAAAAGTGTCCAGGAGGAAAAATGCATCCGATCCTGATATGCATGGCTCTCGGCACCCTCTTCGGCGCCGGCCTCGCCGTCGCCACCGAGCAAGTCCCCGTGCAACCCTCGTCCTCCCCCGTGGCGAAATACCGCGATCAGCTGCGCGCCGCCGACCAGAACGGCGATGGCATGCTGAGCCGCGTCGAGGCGCAGCGGGCGCGCCTGCACCACATCGCCGAATCCTTCGACCGGCTGGACGCCGACCGCGACGGTCTCCTCACGGCCGCCGAGATCCGGCAGATGATCAAGACCCGGATTTCGAGTTAGGCGGGATATTGGTTTCGCCCGGCAGCAGGGTGTTGGCCGGCAGTACTTCCTGTTCGCGCAGCCGGGCATAAAGCGGCGCGAAATCCGCCGCGGTCTCGTCGAACAGCTGCTGGAAATCGCGGATCACGAAATACGTCTCCTGGAAGGAGTCGATCTTGTACAGGGTGCGCATCACCCTTTCCACCTCGAAGGCGACGCGGCGCGGACGCGGGTCGGACAGGCAGTATTCCACCTCGCCGCCCGAGGACAGGATGCCGGCACCGTAGGCGCGCAAGCCCTCCGGCGTATGCATCAGGCCGAATTCCACCGTGTACCAGTACAGCCGCGAGAGATTGGGAAGACCGTCGAGGCGGGAAGCCTTCAGGCCGCCCTTGCCGTACTGCTGCATGTAGTCGGCGAACACGGGATTGAACAGCAGCGGCACATGGCCAAAGAAATCGTGGAAGACGTCCGGCTCGACGATGTAGTCGAATTCATGCGGCTCGCGCAGCCAGACGGTGACCGGGAAGCGGCGGTTGGCCAGGTGTTCGAAGAAGACCTGGTCGGGCACCAGGCCGGGCACCGCCACCAGCTCCCAGCCGGTGGCGCGGCGCAGCGCTTCGCTGGTGCGGTCGAAGCGGGGAATGCCGTCGCCCGCATCCATCTTCGCTAGGCTGTCGAGGAAGACCTGGCAGGCCCGCCCCGGCACCAGCTTCGCCTGCCGCTGGTAGAGCCGCCGCCAGAGCGCGTGCTGCTCGGGCGTGTAGGCCTGCCAGTCCTGCTGCACCACATAACGTTCGTCGCAGCCGCTGTAGTCGCCGCGCAGTTTGCCGTGGTCCGACTTTTCTTCCAGCGTGCGGAAAAAGTCGGCCTGATCGACTGTCGTGTTCATTTCGTCCCTCGTCTCTCGAACCGGAATGCCTGTCGCCCCGGCTGATGCCGATGTTTTCATGACAAGCGTAATGGGGGCAGTATAGACAAGGGAGGCCGGCAGAAAATTGCCAAGTCGCGCGCGGCTTTCCTTTTTTTGGCAATATTCTTTCTCTTCTCCGCTCAATTTTGGAAGATCATGCCAACGATCAAACTGGACAAGACGGATCGCAAAATCCTGGCGATCCTGCAGGCCGAAGGACGGCTCAGCAACCAGGAGCTGGCCGAGCGGGTCAACCTGTCGCCCTCGCCCTGCCTGCGCCGCATCCGCCAGCTCGAGGAAGCCGGCGTGATCCGGCAGTACGTCGCCCTGCTCGACCCGGAAAAGATCGGCCTCGGCCTGCTCGCCTATGTCAACGTGCGGCTGGAAAAGCACAGCGAAGTGCCGGGCGCGATCGGGCGCTCGCCGCGCGCCGATTTTTCGGCATCGGTCGCGGCATGGCCGGAAGTGGTGGCCTGCTACGCGATGACGGGCGAGATGGATTTCCTGTTGCGGGTGCACGTGGAAGACATGGAGCATTTCTCCCACTTCATGATGGACACGCTGCTCAAGCATCCCGCGGTGCTGGATGTGAAGTCGAGCTTCGCGCTGCAGCGGATCAAGGACACCACCGCATTGCCGCTGGTGTGATCATTTGCGCCGGAAACCGGGCAGGCGGCGCAGCCATTTGAGCGCCGCCTTCGCATTGGCCTTGAAACCGTAGTCGAGCGAGGCGAACTGCTCCTGCATCGCTTCCGCCAGCATGGTGCCCGGGCTCGCCGGCTCGAGCCGCAGGTAGGCATCGGCTTCGCCATAGTCGCGGTGGATCTTCATGCCCGCCTTGGCGGCGATATGGATCATGGTCTGGTTCGAGGCGAGGCAATGCATGTAGAGCGTGTCCACGTCCTCGTTGCGGCAATGAATGGCCGCGCGCTCGAACAGCCGGGAGCCGACGCCGAGGCCCCGCGCCTCGGGAAGCACGGAGACGCCAAACTCCGCGATGCGCTCCTTGAGCGTGGCATTGTGCAGCACCGGCGAGGCCTCGCGCGGAGCGAACGCGAGGTGGCCGACGCCGATCAGCCGCAGGCGGCCGCTGTAGACGCCGAACACCCGGTCGCGCGAAAAATCCATCTGCTCCACGTAGCGGGTCACCAGTTCGTCCGGCAGGGTGCTGCCGAAACGCAGCAGCCGGTCGCTGCTGTCGAGCGCGAGGAAATGCACGAGCAGGCGGCGCCGGTCGCGGACCGACAGCGCCTTGACGCGTACCGTCGGGCGGGGTGCGGAAGGCTTGTCGGTCACGGTCAGGGGATTCATCGCAGTGGCTGCGGCATGTGGTTGGACGGAAAATAAATTGTGCGGTGCACCAGGCGCATTCTAAGCCATCGCTCCAGCGCGCGCGATGGCAGGAAGAAACTGTTTCGGGCCGCCTGACGCGGGTCAAGGAAAAACCGGGCGGGATGGAAAAGCTGCCTACGTAATTCCCACAATTGTCGCCCTATTTCCCGCCAACAACAATGCCTTGCACCCTTATTGAAAGGCTTTCCATGCTCGCGCTGCGCAAACGTTTCCTGCTTCCCCTCCTGCTTGGCGCCACGATGTTCGGCGCGCGCGCCGAAACCGGCGTCAGCGCCAGCACCATCCTGATCGGCCAGACGGTCGGCCTCACCGGCACTGTCGCCGCCCCGGTGAAGGAAATGAATGAAGGCGCGCAGGCCTACTTCGACGAAATCAATGCCCAGGGCGGCGTGCACGGCCGCAAGATCGAACTGAAGACGCTGGACGACAAGTTCGACCCGGCGCTCACCGTTGCCAACGGCGAGACCCTGATCAAGAAGGAAGGCGTGTTCGCGATGTTCCTCGGGCGCGGCACGCCGCATACCCAGGCACTGCTGCCGCTGCTGGAGGAAAACGGCGTGCCGCTGCTGGCGCCGAGCACCGGCGCGGCCCAGTTCCACCAGCCGGTGCGCAAGCTGCTGTTCAACATCCGCGCCAAGTACCAGGACGAGGTGGTGCGCGCGATCGAGCACTTCAATACGGTGGGCGTGCGCGCGATCGCCATCCTGCACGTGGACGACGCGTTCGGCCAGGACGGGCTGGAAGGTTTCAGGAAGGGCATGGAGGCGCAGAAGCTCACGCCGGTCGGCATCTTCAAGTTCGCGCGCGTCAAGCCGGACGTGAAGGCCGCCGCCGCCGAAGTCATCAAGGCCAATCCGGCCGCGCTGATCGTCGTCAGCTCGGCCAAGAACACCGTCGACGTGATCAAGGAAATCCGCGCCCAGGGCGGCAACATGCAGATCATGACCATGTCGAACAATTCCTCCGACGCCTTCGTCAAGGACCTCGGTCCCGCGGGCGCCGGCGTCATCGTCACGCAGGTCACGCCGGCACCGCACCTGCTGTCTACCAAGCTCGGGCAGGAATTCAACGTGCTGGCCAGGAAGCGCAAGGTCACCATCTCCTATCCGGCGATCGAAGGCTTCGTCAACGCCAAGGTCCTGGTCGAAGGCCTGCGCCGCGCCGGCCCCAACCTCACCCGCGAGGGTTTCGTGCGTGCGCTGGAATCGATGCAGCGGGTGGATTTCGGCGGCCTGATGGTGACCTACGGCCCGAACGACCATACCGGCAGCGAATTCGTGGAGCTGACGATGATCGGAAAGAACGGCCGGTTCATTCGCTGAACGTCTCGTGCGGTCGGATACCACCCCGGTGGCGCTGCCCCGGGGTTTTTTCATGGGTCACGCCGATCCCTGCATCGATCAGGTAGTGCCGGCCTCCGTGCCGTCACCAAGGGCGCATGTCCGAAGAATGAAGATACCCAGGTGATGCCGCGACCTCCGCGCGGCCGGCAGGGACGCCGGCCCTACCGGAGACTACCCCGATCAGGTAGTGCCGGCCTCCGTGCCGGCACCAAGGGCGCATGTCCGGAGAATGAAGATATGCAGGTGATGCCGCGACCTCCGCGTGGCCGGCAGGGACGCCGGCCCTACCGGAGACTACCCCGATCAGGTAGTGCCGGCCTCCGTGCCGGCACCAACGGCGCATGTCCGGAGAATGAAGATACCCAGGTGATTCCGCCACCTCCGCGTGGCCGGCAGGGACGCCGGCCCTACCGGAGACTACCCCGATAAGGTAGTGCCGGCCTCCGTGCCGGCACCAACGGCGCATGTCCGGAGAATGTAGATACCCAGGTGATGCCGCGACCTCCGCGTGGCCGGCAGGGACGCCGGCCCTACCGGAGACTACCCCGATCAGGTAGTGCCGGCCTCCGTGCCGGCACCAAGGGCGCATGTCCAGAGAATGAAGAGACGCAGGTGATCCCGCCACCTCCGCAGGCCCGGCAGGGACGCCGGCCCTACTGTTCCGTCGCGAGCGCCGCGCTGACCGCTCTCACCCGCGCCGCGTGAATCGCCTCCGGGATGCGCGCGGGCTGGTCGGCGCAGCTCCTGGCGATCTCGCCGGCGTTCACCGATTGCGCGGCCTGCAGTGCCGTTTGCAGGCGGGCGGCCTGGGGGAACGGGCGCTCCTCGAAGCCGAGCCGGCCGCGATGGTCGCATTCCGAGGCCCTGAGCATGGCAATGAAACGCTGCGGCTTGCGGAAGGCGTCGCAGCGCTCGAGCAGCGTGACGATGGTATTCGGCCGCAGCTCCAGCGCCCGGCCGACGTTGCCGTGTTCGCGCGCGGTCATCACGGCGAGGTCGCGGCAGTCGTTGGGGATCCTGAGACGCTTGCAGACCTGCTCCACCAGCCGCACGCTGCGTGCTTCATGCGCGTGGTGCTTCGGCCACTCTTGCGGCCGGGTCGTCCCCTTGCCGAGGTCGTGCATCAGCGCCGCCACGCGCTCCGGCAGGTCGAGCCCGAGGCCGGCCGCCATGTCGATCACCATCATCACGTGCACGCCGGTGTCGATCTCGGGGTGATGCTTTTCCGGCTGCGGCACGCCCCACAGTGCGTCGAGCTCGGGCAGTATCCGCGCCAGCGCGCCGCAGGCGCGCAACACCTCGAACATGCGCGAGGGGCGGCGCTCCATCAGGCCGCGCGACAGTTCCTGCCACACCCGCTCGGGGACCAGCGCGTCCACTTCGCCGGCCTCGACCATGCCGCGCATCAGGGCCTCGGTCTCGGGCGCGACGGTAAAGCCGTCGAAGCGCGCGGCGAAGCGTGCCAGCCTGAGGATGCGCACCGGATCTTCGGCAAACGCGGGCGACACGTGGCGGAAGATCCTGGCCTCCAGGTCGCGGCGGCCGCCAAAGGGATCGATGATGTTGCCGGCTTCGTCGCGCGCCATCGCATTCACGGTCAGGTCGCGCCGCACCAGGTCCTGCTCCAGCGTCACGCTGCTGTCGGCGTGGAAGACGAATCCCTTGTAGCCGGGCGCGGTCTTGCGCTCGGTGCGGGCCAGTGCATATTCCTCGTGGGTGACGGGATGCAGGAAGACCGGGAAATCCTTGCCGACGGGCGTGTAGCCCGCCGCGATCATGTCTTCGGGCGTCGCGCCCACCACCACGTGATCGCGGTCCTGCACCGGCAGGCCGAGCAGGGCGTCACGCACGGCGCCGCCGACGACATAGGTTTTCATGGATAGACGTCGTATTTTTCCAGGCGGTCGTTCTCGTCCTGCGCCTCGCGCATCCACTGCGCGACGGCGGGATGGGCGATCACGCGGTCGACATAGGCCTGCACCGCGGGCGCCAGCCACACGCCGTAAGTGCGGAAGCGCATGACCACGGGCGCATAGTAGGCGTCGGCGATGGAAAAATCGCCGAACAGGAAGCCGCGTCCGCCGGAATGCTCCAGGCACTCCTCCCAGATTTCGCAGATGCGGGCGATATCGGACTGCGCTTCCGGCGTACGGCCCTTGCCGGGAAAGCTGGCGCGGATGTTCATCCACATCGCCGAACGCAGCGCACCGAAGCCGCCGTGCATCTCCGCGCAGATCGAGCGGGCGTGGGCGCGGGCGGCGACATCGCGCGGCCACATGCCCTTGTCAGGGAATTGCTCGGCGAGGTATTCGCAGATCGCCAGCGAGTCCCAGACCGTGATTTCGCCGTCGATCAGCACCGGCACCCTGCCCGCCGCGGTGTACCGGGCGATGCGCGCGGAAGTGTCCGGCCGGCCGAGGGAAATGCGGATCTCCTCGAACGGGATGCCGAAGGCCTTGAGCACGAGCCACGGCCGCATCGACCAGGAGGAATAGTTCTTGTTGCCGATGACCAGCTTGAGGCCGGCGCGGCCGGCGGCATCCAGGGTCTGGGAAAGTGTGGGGTCGAGTTCAGTGCTTTGCATGCGTCCGTATCCTGTACTGGAGATGCGCCCCTTGGGTGATCGCCGGGCGGTCTTCGAGGATAAAGCTTTTGCAGGCGTTTGCCAAACCCCGCCGCGTGCGGCGGCCGGCGGAAACAGGGCTTCCGCCGGCCGGCCGAGGCGGGCGTCAGGGCAGCTCGCTCGGCTCGAAGCCGCGGGGAGCGACGGTGCCGAGGCGCGCCTTCAGCGACTGCGGCTTGCCCTCGAAAAGCGCGGCGTAGTAGGTGGCGTTGGACAGCACGTTCTTGACGTAGTCGCGCGTCTCGTTGAACGGAATCGATTCGGCGAAGACCGCGCCCTCGATCGCGCCGGTGAGCGTGGAGCGCCAGGCGCGCGGACGTCCCGGACCGGCGTTGTAGGCGGCGGTCGCCATCGCCTGCGAACCCTCGAGATCGTTGAGGACCATGTTGAGGTAATTGGTGCCCAGCATGATGTTGGTGTCGACGTCGTTCATCTTGTGCGGGGTGAAGTCGGCCAGGCCGATCTTGCGCGCCACCCACTTGGCCGTCGCTGGCATCACCTGCATCAGGCCCGAGGCCCCGACATGGGAGCGCGCGTTCATCAGGAAGCGCGACTCCTGGCGGATCAGGCCGTAGACCCAGGCCATGTCCAGCCCGAGGCGCGAGGTGGCGGCCGTCATGATGTCGCGGAACGGGGTCGGAAAGCGCTGGGTGAAGTCGAGTTCGGCCTTGGTGCGCTCGGAGGTATTGACCATGCGGTCGAGCACATTCTTCTGGCGCGCGAACTCGGCGGCGGCGAGCAGCTGCCGGTCGTTCATCTTGCGCAGTTCCCAGTTCCATTCGCGCACGCCTTCGAAGCGCAGGTTCATGTCGAAGAACTTGAGTGCCCGCTGCAGGCCCTCGTTGCCGGCCATGCGGGCGACTTCGTCGGCGCCCACCGGCGCGGGACGCGGCGGCACGCTGATCTTGCGGCCCAGCTCTTCCACCGCCAGCTGGCCGTAGAAACCGGTGTGGTCGGAAATCGACTCGAACAGCTTCTGCGCCTCTTCCTTCCGGCCTTCCGCGTGCAGCGCGCGCGCCTGCCAGTAGATCCAGGTCGGCTCGGTGCGCAGCGTGGACGGCATGGCTTCGATGGTGTCGCGCAGCTGCTTCCATTCGCCCGCGCGCAGCGCCATGCGCGCCTTGCGGCGATGGGCTTCGAGCGAGAGCGGCACGCCGTCGGTGCGGCGCCAGAAGACCGGCGCCTCGGGCATCAGCTTGAACGAGGCGGCATAGGCCACCTGCGCCCAGGCATGCGCCCTTTCCTTCTCGTTCAGGCGTTCGGCGCCGGTGGTCAGCGCCTTGATCGCGGCATCGATGTCGCTGCGCGCGACGCGGCCGAGCGCGACGATGAAGGTCTCGCGGCTGCCGCGGCTGCCGCCCGGCCCGCGGGCGACGGCGGTCGCGGGCTTGTCGTAGGCTTGCATCAGCGTGGCTTCGGCGACGTCGGTCAGCGGCGCCAGGCGGCGGATCACATAGCCGGCATCGAGCTCGGACGCCAGCCGCACCTGGGCCCACACATCGTCGGCGTCGAACTGGCCGGCCTCGACCAGGGTGGCGATCAGCGCCGGGCAGGCTTCGCCATAGTTCTGCGGCGTGACGAGCAGGGCGCGCGCTTCGTCGGCGACCTTCTGCCCCTTGAGCGCCTTCGACATCAGCGCATAGCATTTCAGTTGCAGGTCGTCGTTGAGCACGAACTGCGGATACTGTTCGTCGAACAGCGTCCAGTTGCGGCTGCGTCCCAGTTCCAGCAGCCAGTCGTTGCGCAGACGGTCGGCGATCGCCTGGCCTTCGTAGCGCGCGAGATAGTCACGGATTTCCTGTTCCGGGGCCGACAGGATGCGCGGCCGGAGCCGGTAGTAGTCGACATACGAGGGAATGGCATAATTGCCAAGCCGGGCAGCCAGGTCGGCGGCGCGCGCGGCGTCGTTGTTGCGCGCGGCCTCGCGCAGCGCCATGAACACCTCGTCATCGCTGGCGAAGGTCGGCGCCGAGGGTGCGGCCGGTTTCTTCGCCTGCACGGCGGGAGCGACCAGGACGACGGAGGCGGTTGCGAGCGCAACGCCGGCAATCCATTTCGGGGATAACATCAATCGGGCTTTCTCGAACGGTTGAGACAACGGCTCTTAGAATAGCATGCGAAACCACGACCATCCTGCGCCCGGCATCAATGAAGACGGCATGACCAAGGCGGCGCTGCGGACGCGTCTGCTTGCACAGAGACAAGCCATTCCGGCTGAAGTTCGGCACGCGATGGATGCGCGCATCGGCGCGGGCTTGCTGGCGTGGTGGAATCGACATCGCTTCGGCAGCCTCGGCGTGTTCTGGCCGATCAGGGGCGAGCCGGACCTGCATTCCGTGTATGCGCAGCTGGCGCGCCAGGGCGTGCGGCTGGCCCTGCCGACCGTCGCCGGCAGGCAGTCGCCGCTTGTCTTTGTTGCATGGGAACCGGGCGCGCCGACGGTGCGCGACGCCTACGGGGTGCAGGTGCCGGCGGCGGGCGAAACCGTCGCGCCGCAGGCGCTGCTCGTGCCCTGCGTGGGTTTCAACGACGCCGGTTTCAGGCTGGGATACGGCGGCGGCTTCTACGACCGCACGCTGGCCGCCAGTCCGCGTCCCGCGACCGCGGGCATCGCCTATGCCTTCAGCCGCGTGCCATTCGCGGCCGACGGCTTCGACATCGCGCTCGACACGATCATCACCGACTAGCGCTTGTATACGCCGCAGGCGATCGACAGGTCGCCGCAGCGCTCGAAGTAGGAATTCTTGACTTCGTTGGCGTTGGTGACCGGGTGCGCCCACTTGTACTCCACCCAGCCATTGCCGCGGCTCCTGGCGGTGGCGATCATTTCACGCAGGAAGAACTTGCCGTCGGTGTCCTTGCTCTGCGTGCCGTCCATGCCGATCACGCGCGGATTGCTGCCGTGGGCGATCACCTTGTGCGTGTCGACGCTGTAGGCGGAGAGGTAGAGGTCGCGGTCGACGAAACGGCCCTTGCCCAGCTTGTTGATTTCCGCGATCAGCGCCTCCCGGCCGTGCTGCTTCATGAAGTCCACGCCGGCCTTGACCAGCGCCACCGCTTCCTCCGGCGTGCCGTACTCGCGCGAACCGAGATTGAAGCCGGCCACCAGCTGCAGCAGCGAGACGGCCTGCTCATTGAGACTGCCCGCCGTCTTCATCGCATCCTGCAGCAGCACGCCGTTCTGCTGGACCATGCCGTCGATCTCGGTCACCGCCTGGTTGACCGTCTCGATGCCGATGCTCTGCTCGCGGCTGGCTTCGCTGATGTCGCGCACCAGGCTGGCGACGTGCCGCACCGCCTGCACGATGTCGCCCATGGTCTTGCCGGCGTCATCCACCAGCCGGTTGCCGGCCTCGACCTTTTCCACCGAGTCGCCGATGAGTTCCTTGATTTCCCGGGCGGCGCTGGCCGAGCGCTGCGCCAGCGTGCGCACTTCAGCCGCCACCACCGCGAAGCCGCGTCCCTGCTCGCCGGCACGCGCGGCTTCCACCGCCGCGTTGAGCGCCAGGATATTGGTCTGGAAAGCGATGCCGTCGATCACGCTGATGATGTCGACGATCTTGCGCGAACTGTCCTTGATCGAACCCATGGTGTCGACCACCTGCGTCACCACTTCGCCGCCCCGGGTGGCAAGCGTGGCGGCCGAGGCCACCAGCTCATTGGCCTGCTGCGCGTTGTCGGCGTTGTGCCTGACCGTGGAAGTCAGCTCCTCGAGCGAGGACGCCGTGGTTTCCAGCGATGCGGTCTGGGTCTCGGTGCGCGTGGCCAGCGCCGTGTTGTCGCGGTTGATCTGCGAGGCGGTGGTGGCGACCGCGGTGGTGCCGCTGCGCACCCGGGACACGATGCCGAACATCTTGTCCTTGAGCCCGCCGAGCGCCGTGAGCATGCGCCCGACCTCGTCCTCGCTGCCCGCCTCCACCTGGATCGTGAGGTCCCCGTTGCTGATGCGTTCGACGGTGTCGACCACCTGGTGCAGCGCGCCGAGCGTGGCGCGGGTGGCCCAGAAACCGGTGGCGGCGATCAGCGCCAGCACCGGCAGGCCGCAGGCGAGCACCACGGTGTTGGCGTCGCCGCTGGTATTGAGTGCCGCGACCGCGAGCAGCACCGCCGCCAGAACGAGTACCGCCGCAAAAGCCATGGTCAGCCGGGCGGCCATACCGAGTTTGAAAAAATTCATCGTCGTCTCCCAAATGTTTTTCCATCCAGAGTCTGTCGCTCTGTTCATTGCGGATGCCACGCGAACATACGCTACTCCGGAATAATAAAACGTTTCCGAAGAGAAATGGGAGATGCGGGGGAAAATTCCGGCGCCCGGGCGGGGTCTGCGCAACAGCCCGGGCGCGGCGGAAGAAAGGATGGGGGCGGGTTCAGGCGCGGCCGATGCCGAGCCGGCGGCAGATTTCCAGCGTGGCGTTGGCCTGGTTGAGCGTGTAGAAATGCAGGCCGGGCGCGCCGCCTGCGAGCAGGCGTTCGCACAGCGCGGTCACCACGTCGAGCCCGAAGGCCCTGATCGACTCGGTATCGTCGCCGAAGCTGGCCAGCTTCAGCCGGATCCAGCGCGGGATTTCGGCGCCGCACATGTCGGAGAAGCGCATCAGCTGAGAGTAATTCGTGATCGGCATGATGCCGGCGGTGACCGGAACGTCGACGCCCGCGCGTGCGGCCGCCTCGACGAACTGGAAATAGGCGTCGGCATTGTAGAAATACTGGGTGATGGCGGCGTCTGCACCGGCCCTGACCTTGCGCACGAAGCTCTGCAGGTCGTCCTGCGGGGATTTCGCCTGCGGATGCATTTCCGGATAGGCGGCCACCTCGATATGGAACCAGTCGCCGGTCTCGGCACGGATGAACTCGACCAGCTCGTTGGCGTAGCGGACTTCGCCGAAGCCGCCATAACCGCTCGGCAGGTCGCCGCGCAGGGCGACCACGCGGCGGATGCCGCTCGCCTTGTATTCATTGAGGATCGCACGCAGGCTCTCGCGCGAACTGCCGATGCAGGACAGGTGCGGCGCCGCGTCTCGGCCTTCGCCCTTGATCTCGAGCACGGTCTCGAGCGTGCCCTTCTGGGTCGAGCCGCCGGCGCCGAAGGTCACCGAATAGTACTTGGGGTCGATGACCGCAAGCTTTGCGCGCACCGCCCGCAGCTTCTCGACGCCCTCGGGCGTCTTCGGCGGGAAGAATTCGATGCTGAAGTTTTTGTCTGTCATTTCTTTGAGTCGAGCAGGAGGGCCGACAAGGCCCAGGAAATCAGGCTGTAGAGGATGGCGCCGAACAGCGCCGACCAGAAGCCCGCGACCTGGAATCCATCGACGAAGGTGGCCACCATCCAGAACATCAGCGCGTTGAGCACGAAGATGAACAGGCCGAGCGTGAGCACGGTCGCCGGCAGCGTCAGCAGGAACAGCATCGGCTTGACCAGGGTATTGACCAGGCCGAGCACCAGCGCCGCGATCAGCGCGGCGCCGAAGTTCTCCACGCGGATCGACTGCATCAGGTACGGCAAGGCAAACAGCGCGACGGCGTTGATCAGCCAGGTCAGCAGCAGGCGCATGGCGGGACTCCCTCGTTCGATTTGTTGTGATCATGCCGCCGCCCGTTTTCACGGCCGGCGGCGCGTACCGCTTCGCTACCGGATCAGTAGCGGTAGTGATCCGGCTTGTACGGGCCCTGCCGGGACACGCCGATGTAGGCCGCCTGCTCGTCGGTCAGCTCGGTAAGCTGGGCGTTGAGCTTCTTGAGCTGCAGGCGCGCGACCTTTTCATCCAGGTGCTTGGGCAGCGTGTACACGCCGACCGGATAGGCCGCGGTATTGGTGTACAGCTCGATCTGGGCGATGGTCTGGTTGGCGAAGGAAGAGCTCATCACGTACGACGGGTGGCCGGTGCCGCAGCCGAGGTTGACCAGGCGGCCTTCGGCCAGCAGGATGATGCGCTTGCCGTTCGGGAAGATCACATGGTCGACCTGGGGCTTGATGTTTTCCCACTGGTACTGGCGCAGCGCGGCGACTTCGATCTCGTTGTCGAAGTGGCCGATGTTGCAGACGATGGCCTGGTCCTTCATGCGCTTCATGTGCTCATGGGTGATCACATGGTAGTTGCCGGTGGCGGTGACGAAGATGTCGCCATGCTCGGCCGCATATTCCATCGTCACCACGCGATAGCCTTCCATCGCGGCCTGCAGCGCGCAGATCGGATCGATCTCGGTGACCCAGACCTGGGCCGACAGCGCGCGCAGCGCCTGGGCCGAGCCCTTGCCCACGTCGCCGTAGCCGCACACCACGGCGATCTTGCCGGCGACCATGACGTCGGTGGCGCGCTTGATGCCGTCGACCAGCGACTCGCGGCAGCCGTAGAGGTTGTCGAACTTGGACTTGGTGACCGAGTCGTTGACGTTGATCGCCGGGAAGGCCAGCTTGCCTTCCTTGTGCATCTGGTACAGGCGGTGCACACCGGTGGTGGTCTCTTCGGTCACGCCCTTGATCTGGGCGAGGCGGGTCGAGTACCAGGCCGGGTCCAGGGCGAGGCGCTTGCGGATCGCGTTGAACAGGCAGGTGGCTTCATCGGAGTCCGGGTTGGCCAGCACCGACAGGTCCTTCTCGGCGCGGGCGCCGAGGTGCAGCAGCAGCGTGGCATCGCCGCCGTCGTCGAGGATCATGTTGGAATAGCCGCCGTCCGCCCATTCGAAGATGCGGTGGGTGAACTCCCAGTACTCGTCGAGCGTCTCGCCCTTGAAGGCGAACACCGGCGTGCCGTTGGCGGCGATCGCGGCGGCCGCATGGTCCTGAGTGGAGTAGATGTTGCAGGATGCCCAGCGCACCTGGGCGCCGAGCGCTTCCAGCGTCTGGATCAGCACCGCGGTCTGGATCGTCATGTGCAGCGAGCCGGTGATGCGCGCGCCCTTGAGCGGCTGGCTGGCGGCGTATTCCTCGCGGATCGCCATCAGGCCCGGCATTTCGGTCTCGGCGATCTTGATTTCCTTGCGGCCCCAGTCGGCCAGGCCGAGGTCGGCCACGTAGAAGTCCTGCTGGGAGTTTTGCTGGGTAGAGATAACGGCGCTCATCACGCCCTCCTTTCCTGTTGAAGATAGAAAAAAAGTAACGTGAGCGCCGTTGCGTATTCATTCCAAGCCTGACATCGCCGGGCGGCGATGCTGCAACGCTCCTTGGAGCCGGGGATTATACCCGGGTGTACCTCAAAAATCAGTGTTCGTTCGCTTCCGGCCGCGTCGACACGCGCTGCGCCGTCTTGCCGTGGGTCGGCACGCTCCTGACGATCCAGTCGATCATGTCGACCCAGATCCGGCGCGTCTCCGCCTTGTCGGGCATTTCCAGCGCATTCGGCAGCTCGATGGTGATCACCGGCACGTTCTTGTGCACGCCGCCGTAGTTGCCGAGCGAGCCCGGATAGACGCCGACGCGGTTGAAGAACAGCTTGCCGAACTGGCGCGGTGCCTTGGCCGGTCCGTCGAGGTCGAGCACGCCGAACGGCGCATGCACCGAGATGATCACATGCGGGCGGAAGCGGTCGATTTCCTGGTCCAGCCAGCGCGACTCCGGCTCCGACAGCGGCGCCTGTCCGGGGAAGCGGCGCGGGTCGCGGCCGGTGGTCTTGACCCAGTAATGCCGCGCATCGCGTTCCCAGCCGGGCGTCGGGAAGTTGCGGTTGAGATCCACGCCATTGGCATTGACGCGCTGCGGCCTGGCGGCAAGCAGGCCGTCGGGATTGACCACCGGCGCGACGTGCCAGTGGAATTCCTGCGACTGCGGCCCCTGCAGCCACTGCATCCATTCGAACACGATGGCCGCTGCGGTCAGCTCGTCGCCGTGTATGCCACCGAGCAGCAGGACCCGCAGCGGGTCCTTCTTGCCGGTCTTCGGCGGCACCGCGCGCATCAGGATGGGAAAACCGTTGCGCGACACGGCGCCGGTGGCGCTCAGCTGGCTGCGCTCGCAGGTCTGCTGGGTGATGCGCGGCAGGCGCGGCGTGAGCTGCTTGCACAGCTCGCCGAGCTGCGCCGCCGGAGTGGCGGCCTGGCTGGCGACGCAGGCGAGCGCCAGCATGGCAGCCGCAAGCAGGTGCGACGCGCGCGGCATGTTTTCCTAGAGGCCGGCGGCGGCGCGCAGCGCGGCTGCCTTGTCGGTGCGCTCCCAGGAGAACTCCGGCTCTTCGCGGCCGAAGTGGCCGTAGGCCGCGGTCTTGCCGTAGATCGGACGGAGCAGGTCGAGCATCTGCACGATGCCCTTCGGACGCAGGTCGAAGAACTCCTGCACCAGCTGCGCCAGCTTCTCGTCGCTGATCTTGCCGGTGCCGAAGGTGGTGACCATCACCGAGGTGGGACGGGCGACGCCGATCGCGTAGGAGACCTGGATCTGGCAGCGCTTGGCCAGGCCGGCGGCGACGATGTTCTTGGCCACGTAGCGGCCGGCGTAGGCGGCCGAGCGGTCGACCTTGGACGGGTCCTTGCCGGAGAACGCGCCGCCGCCGTGCGGAGCCGCGCCGCCATAGGTGTCGACGATGATCTTGCGGCCGGTCAGGCCGCAGTCGCCCTGCGGGCCGCCGATGACGAAGCGTCCGGTCGGGTTGATCAGATACCGGGTGTCCTTGAGCCAGTCGCCCGGGACCACCGGCTTGATGATTTCCTCGATCGCGGCTTCCTTGATCTGCGCATGCTCGATTTCCGGCGCGTGCTGGGTCGACAGCACCACGGTGTCGATCGCGACCGGCACGCCGTCGACGTAGCGCAGCGTGACCTGCGACTTGGCGTCGGGACGCAGCCACGGCAGGCGGCCATCCTTGCGCAGCTGCGACTGGCGCTCGACGATGCGGTGCGCGTAGTAGATCGCGGCCGGCATCAGCTCGGGGGTTTCATCGCAGGCATAGCCGAACATCAGGCCCTGGTCGCCGGCGCCCTGATCGAGGTCGAGGCCGCGGCCTTCATCCACGCCCTGGGCGATGTCCGGGGACTGCTTGTCGTAGCAGACCATCACCGCGCAGCTCTTGTAGTCGATGCCGAAGTCGGCGTTGTCGTAGCCGATGCGCTTGATGGTGTCGCGCGCCACGCCGATGTAGTCGACGTTGGCATGCGTGGTGATCTCGCCGGCCAGCACCACGAGGCCGGTGTTGCACAGGGTCTCGGCGGCGACGCGCGCCTTGGGATCGATCGCGAGAATGGCGTCGAGAATCGCGTCGGAGATCTGGTCCGCGACCTTGTCGGGATGTCCTTCGGAGACGGATTCGGAGGTGAAGAGGTATTCATTTGCCATCGCAGGCTCCTTCTGTTGCGTGATTGACCATGTCGCGGCCAGATCCTTGAGCCTGCGACGCTTTAGCGAGATTTATCAACCGCCTCGCAAGTTGTCTGATTAACTCGGCGGCGCCTGCGTCTTCCGGGAAAGGAAGCGCGGCGGTGTGTTATTTTACGCGTCTGCAAAGAAATCACCAACCGTCGCGCGCGGCGCCGCCGCCCTTTCCTTGATGCTTGTCACGCTTTTCCGCCTGCTGTCCCGGCTGCCCTTGCCAATCCTGCATGCCGTCGGTTCCGCGCTCGGCTGGCTGGTCTACCTGGTCTCCCCGAAATACCGCCGCCGCATGGCCGCCAACATACGCCGCGCAGGATTCGGCGACAGCCTGCCGCAGGCCGTGCGCGAAGCCGGCAAGAATGTGCTCGAACTGCCCTTCGTCTGGTGCGCGCCGCCGCAGCGGGTGCTCGACAGCGTGCGGGTGGAAGACTGGGACGTGGTGCAGCAGGCGCTGGACGCGGGCGGCGGCATCATTTTCCTGACGCCTCATCTCGGCTGCTTCGAAATCACCGCCCAGGTGGTGGCGACGCGGACGCCGCTGACGGTGATGTACCGGCCGCCGCGCAAGGAGGCGCTCAAGCCGCTGATCGAAGGCGCCCGCGCGCGCGGCCGGCTCAGGCTGGCGCCGGCCACCCTGTCCGGCGTGCGCACCCTGCTCAAGACCCTCAGGAGCGGCGAGCCGATCGGCATCCTGCCCGACCAGGTGCCGCAGAACGGCGAAGGCGTGTGGGCGGATTTCTTCGGCCTCCCCGCCTACACCATGACCCTGCCCGGCAAGCTGCAGCAGATGTCGGGCGCGCCGGTGATCCTCACCTATGCCGAGCGCCTGCCGCGCGGCGCCGGCTTCGTGCTGCGCTTTTTCCGCCTCGACCGCGCGCTCGGCGACACCGCGGAGCAGCAGGCGCGCACGATCAATGCGGCGATGGAAGAACTCATCGCCCGCTGCCCGGCCCAGTATTTCTGGAGCTACCACCGCTACAAGGCGCCGAAGGGCGTGGCGCGGCCTGCCGCGGCCCGGGCGTAACCACTATAATCGCCGCATGAAACTCACCTTCACCAAAATGCACGGCGCCGGCAACGACTTCGTCGTCATCGATGCCGTCAACCAGCAGATCGACTTCAGCCCGGCCCAGTGGAAGCGCCTGGCGGACCGCCGCTTCGGCATCGGCGCAGACCAGATCCTGGTGGTCGAGCGCGCCCGCACGCCGGAAACCGACTTCCGTTATCGCATCTACAACGCCGACGGCGGCGAGGTCGAGCAGTGCGGCAACGGCGCCCGCGCCTTTGTCCGCTTCGTCACCGACAAGGGCCTGACCGGCAAGCGCGCGATCAGGGTGGAGACCATGTCCGGCGTGATCGAGCCCCGGCTGGAAGACGACGGCGGCATCACGGTCAACATGGGCGCCCCGGTGCTGCAGCCGGAGCGCGTGCCCTTCGACGCCGCCGGCCTGACGCCGCAGGCGCTGGGCGAGGACACCCTGTGGCCGCTGGAGGTCGACGGCAGGACCGCGCTGATCTCCGCGGTCTCGATGGGCAATCCGCATGCGGTGCAGGTGGTCGAGGATGCCGAGCGCGCGCCGGTGGAGACCGACGGTCCGCTGATCGAGCGCCATCCGCGCTTTCCGAACCGCGTCAATGCCGGCTTCATGCAGGTGATCGACCGCCATCACATCAAGCTGCGGGTGTACGAGCGCGGCGCCGGCGAGACGCTCGCCTGCGGCACGGGCGCCTGCGCCGCGGTCGTGTCCGGCATCCGCCGCGGCCTGCTCGACTCGCCGGTGCGCGTGAGCACCCGTGGCGGCGAGCTGAGCATCGCCTGGGAGGGCGGCAACGCGCCGGTCATGATGACCGGCCCCGCCGTCTGCGTATTCGAAGGCACCATCGAGATCTGATTTACAATCACTGCCCTGCGCCGCCGGGCGCTTACTCCTGCCAGCCATGACTTCCCAAATCGACACCCAAGCCCTCGCCGACTTCCTGATCGACAATCCGGAGTTCTTCGAACAGCACAGCGAGCTGCTGTCCCGGGTGAAGCTGTCGAGTCCGGTGACCGGCCGCACGGTGTCGCTGCAGGAGCGCCAGATGGAAGTCCTGCGCGAAAAGCTCAAGGTGATGGAGCTGCGGCTTGCGGAACTGCTGCGCATCGCCCAGGAAAACGACGAGATCACCGAGAAATTCCACCGCTGGACCCGCTCGCTGCTGGCCGCGCGCAACGATGTCGACATGCCGCACACGCTGGTGGCGGGATTGCAGAACATCTTCGGCGTGCCGCATGCGACGCTGCGCATCTGGGGCGTGGCGGAATCCTTCGCCCACACCTGGTTCGCGGCGCCGGTGTCCGACGACGCGCGCATCTTCTGCAACGGCCTGACCGCGCCCTACTGCGGACCGAACCAGGAATTCGAGGCCGCCGGCTGGATCGAGGATGCGCAGGAAACGCCGCAATCGATCGCGATGCTGCCGCTGCGCGCCGAGGGCGCGGAACAGGCCTTCGGCCTGCTGGTGCTCGGCTCGCCCGACCCGGCCCGCTTCACCAGCGACATGGCGACCGACTTCCTGAGCAAGATCGGCGACACCGCCAGCGCGGCGCTGGTCTGCCTGCTTGACTGATGCAGCGCCCGCCGTGGATGCCGCCACCAGTCCGTCCCATGCCGCGCGTATCGCCGGCTATCTCGACAGCCTGAAGCAGCGCAAGCTCTCCGCGCATACCCTTTCCAGCTACGGCCGCGACCTGCGCGACCTCGCCGACATGGTCGCCAGGCTGCCGGGCGCGCCCGCCTTCGCCGCCGTCGATCATTTCCAGGTGCGCCGCTTCGCTTCGCAGCTGCATGCCGGCGGTCTGAATCCCCGCTCGATCGCGCGCAAGCTGTCCGCCTGGCGCGGCTTCTTCGACTGGCTGGCCGACCAGGAACCGCTGGCCGCCAACCCGGTCGACGGCGTCAAGCCGCCCAAGCGCAGCAAGCCCCTGCCCAAGGCGCTGTCGGCGGACGACGCGGTGCGCGTGGTCGCCGAAAGCATGCCGGGCCGCGATCCGGCCAGCGCGGATCAGCGCTGCAACCGCGCGATGTTCGAACTGCTGTATTCGAGCGGCCTGCGCGTGTCCGAACTGTCGGGGCTGGATGTGCGCTTCGTGCGCGACGGCGACTACCAGTCCGCGGGCTGGGTGGATCTCGACGAGCGCGAGGTGCAGGTCACCGGCAAGGGCAGCAAGCAGCGCCGGGTGCCGGTCGGCGGACCGGCCATCGACGCGCTGCGGGCCTGGCTGGAAGTGCGCGACACCCTGGTCAAGGGCGACCCCAATCCGCTGTTTCTGAGCGCGCGCGGCAACCGCATCAGCCCGCGCGCGGTGCATCAGCGCCTGACCACCCACGCGCGCGCGCTCGGCATTCCCGCCAACGTGCATCCGCACGTGCTGCGCCACTCGTTCGCCACCCATGTGCTGCAGTCCTCGGGCGACCTGCGGGCGGTGCAGGAAATGCTGGGCCATGCCTCGATCGCCGCCACCCAGATCTATACCTCGCTGGATTTCCAGCGCCTGGCCCAGGTCTATGACGCCGCCCACCCGCGCGCCAAGAAATCGGACAAGACGGGCTGAACCCCCTTCCTCACACATCATGCTGACCATCACACTCAAGCCGGGCAAGGAAAAAAGCCTGCTGCGGCGCCATCCCTGGATATTTCCGACCGCGATCGAGCGCGTCGAGGGCAAGCCGGAAGAGCGCAGCAAGCCCGGCGCCACCGCGGTGCTGCGCTCGGCGACGGGCCAGTTCCTGGCGCGCGCGGCCTACAGTCCGCATTCGCAGATCCGCGCCCGCGTCTGGAGCTTCGACGAGAATGAAGCGGTCGACCATGCGATGATCAAGCGCCGCGTCAGGCGCGCGCTCGCCTATCGCGCCGCCATGGTGCGCGATACCGACGCCATCCGTCTGATCTTCGGCGAAGCCGACGGCTTCCCCGGTCTCGTCGCCGACTGGTACGGCGGGCGCGAGGGCTGGCTGGTGTGCCAGTTCCAGTCGGCCGGGGTCGAGGCCTGGAAGGTGCCGATCGTGCAGGCGCTGATCGCCGAAACCGGCTGCCCGAATGTCTATGAGCGCTCCGACGCCTCGGTGCGCGAGCGTGAAGGCATGCCGCTGGTGACCGGCGTGCTCGCCGGCGACGAGCCGGGGCCGGAGACGCTGGTCACCGAGAACGGCATCCGCTACGCGGTCGACATCCGCCACGGCCACAAGACCGGCTTCTACATCGACCAGCGCGACAACCGCCGCCTGGTGATGGAACATGCGGCGCAGCGCGAGGTGCTGAACTGCTTCTGCTATACCGGCGGCTTTTCGCTGGCCGCGCTCAAGGGCGGCGCCCGGAGCGTGATGTCGATCGATTCCTCGGGCGAGGCGCTGGCGACCGGCGCCCGCAACGTCGCGCTCAACGGCTTCGACGCCACGCGCGCCGAGTGGCGCGACGCCGACGTCTTCAAGGTCTTGCGCACCCTGCGCGAGGAAGGCCGGCAGTTCGACCTGATCGTGCTCGATCCGCCGAAGTTCGCCTCCTCGCCGGCGCACGCGGACCGGGCGGCGCGCGCCTACAAGGACATCAATCTGCTCGGCCTGCAGCTGCTGCGTCCGGGGGGCATGCTGTTCACCTATTCCTGCTCCGGCGCCATCCCGGCCGATCTGTTCCAGAAGATCGTCGCCGGCGCCGCCAGCGACGCCCGGGTCGATGCCCGCGTCCTCAGGCGCCTGTCGGCCGGCGCCGACCATCCGATGAGCGCGGCCTTCCCGGAGGGGGAATACCTCAAGGGCCTGATGCTGTACAAGGATTGAACCCGGCGTTTCTCCGCTGCCAATTTTTGCAACTTGATTGCAAAATCGGGGCATAATTTCGCATCTCGCTTCCGGAAGCAAGCACATGAGCAGCAGGACAAGACATGCGATCGACGCCGCCGGCCAGGATGCCCGGGCAGCCCTGGCCGAGGCGCAGCTGCGCGCGGCCAGCGTGCGCATCACCAGCGCGCGGGTGAAGGTACTGGCCGCCCTGCTCGACGCCGGCCGCGCCTGCAGTCACCAGGACATGCAGGATGCGTTGGCCGGCATGGACCGCGTCACGCTCTACCGCGCGCTCGACTGCCTCACCGACGCCGGCCTGGCGCACAAGATCGCGGGCGACGACCGGGTCTTCCGCTACAGCGCCGGCGCCGATCACGGCAGCACGCACCATCAGCACGGCCATTTCAAGTGCACCCGCTGCGCGCGCGTGTTCTGCCTCGACAGCATCGCCGAGGCAGAACTGCTGGAAAAGGCGCTGCAGGATTCGCTCGGCAAGGGATTCCGCAGCCACGATATCGAATTCACCGTCAAGGGTTGGTGCGCCGACTGCGCGCAGTGACCCGGGCCAGACAAGCGACTCAACCGATGAAACTCGTACCCGCCACCATACTCACCGGCTTTCTCGGCGCCGGCAAGACGACCCTGCTCAACCGCATCCTCAAGGAGCCGCACGGCCACCGGATCGCGGTGATCGAAAACGAATTCGGCCAGGAGAACATCGACAATGAAATCCTGGTCCAGGACAGCAACGAACAGATCGTCGAGATGAGCAACGGCTGCGTCTGCTGCACCGTGCGCGGCGACCTGATCCTCGCGCTCGCCACGCTGGCGCAGAAACGCGCCGCCGGCGAGCTGGATTTCGATCACGTGGTGATCGAGACCACGGGGCTGGCCAATCCCGGCCCGGTGGCACAGACCTTCTTCATGGACGACGAAGTGGCGGCCAGCTATGTGCTCGATGCGGTGGTGACGGTGGTCGACGCCCGCCACGCGATGCAGCAGCTCGACGAGCACGAGGAGGCGCAGCGCCAGGTCGGCTTCGCCGACAGGCTGCTGCTGTCGAAGACGGACCTGGTCGATGCCGCGCAGCTCGCCGCGCTGACCGCCCGTCTCACCCGCATCAACCCGCGCGCGCCTATCGGCAAGACCGACTTCGGCCGGGTGCCGATTTCCGAAGTGCTCGACCTGCGGGGTTTCAACCTCAATGACAAGCTGGAACTCGACCCGGACTTCCTGGCCTCGGAAGACGCGCATGCGCACGAGCATGAGCACGGCCATGAATGCGGCGAGCACTGCGGCCACGACCACGCCCACGACCATCACCACGCGCATCATTCCGACGACATCGCGGCCTTCTCCTTCCGCAGCGACCGCCCCTTCAGCACGGCGCGCCTCGACGAATTCCTCGGCGGGCTGCTGCAGGTCTACGGCCCGCGCATGCTGCGCTACAAGGGCGTGCTGTGGATGGAAGGCGCCGACCGCAAAGTGGTGTTCCAGGGCGTGCACCAGATGATGGGCACCGATATCGGCGCCAGGTGGGCCGACGGCGAGGCGCGCGGCAGCAAGATGGTCTTCATCGGCAAGAATCTCCCAAAGGAAACTTTTATTCGGGGTCTGGAACAGTGTTTGGTATAAACTATTTGTACTTTTGATCAAGGTTCAAGTGCGCGTGCCGGCGCGCTGGCACAGTGCCTCAAGGCGCTGTACGCGACCGGCCTCGACCTGGGCGCGATCGAAGGTTTCGGGCAGTTCAATGAGGGGACAACATGAACGCAACCGCAACAAGATCTGCCGCCAAGGGCAGCACTGCCAAGACCGCCAAAGCCAAGGCAGAGACCAAGTCGGCGGCGCCTGCAAAGCCGGCGCCCGCCAGGAGCGCCGCCGCCGGCAAGACGAAATCCATTGCCAAACCAGCCCAAAGCACGGTAAAAAGCAGCCTTGCCGCGGTGGAGGCGCGAGCGAAGCCGGCGACGGCGAGGAAGGCGGCCGCCCCCAGGGGTGCCGCAGCGAAAAGCGCCGCCAGGAAAACCGACGCACCGGAGGCGTCGGCCCATCCTGAGGCCCCGGCATTAACAGATACAATGGAAAACCCCGTAGTTTCGAAAGTAAGCGAAGTGGCTACCAAAACAACTAAACAGACTCCGTCCGCCCCTGCCGGCGGCAACCTGCTGACCGAAGAAGAAATCCTCAAGATGTCCGAAGAGGATTACATGAACGAGGCCCAGCTGGCCTTCTTCAAGGCGCGGCTGCAGCAACTGGAGCGCGACCTGCTGAAGAACGCCGGCGAGACCACGGAGCATCTGCGCGAAACGGTACTGGTCCCGGACCCCGCCGACCGTGCGACGATCGAAGAAGAACACGCGCTCGAACTGCGTACCCGCGACCGCGAGCGCAAGCTGCTCAAGAAGGTTCAGCAGGCGATCGCCAGCATTGACGCCGGCGACTACGGCTGGTGCGAGGAAACCGGCGAGCCGATCGGCATCCCCCGCCTGCTCGCGCGGCCGACCGCCACGCTGTCGCTCGAAGCGCAGCAGCGGCGCGAACTCAAGCAAAAGCTGTACGGCGACTAAGGCTGTCGCTTCAGCCGCACACCAGGACAAGCGTACGTTGCCTCGGCACGTGCGCTTGTTTGCTTTTCGGCCGGCGAATACCGGCGGGCGGTTGCAGGATTGCAAAAACCGGCGGTCGCCTGTTTGACAAAGCCTCTGTCCGCGGCTGTAATGATGGGCCGCCGGCAATTTCTTGTGTTACCTTTCCAAACCGGCAACGCTCATCTTCCCGCACCGGGAAGAAGCGCTTCGCAGCAGACAAGGATAGTCGTGGGGATTTTTTCGATTTTCGGGAAGAAGGACCGGCAGGAGGCCGCTGCGGATGAAAACGACGCGGCCCGTGCCAGGCGCAGCAGCAGCGGCGGCAAGAGCGGCAGCGGCGGCAGCGGCAGCCGGTCGGGCAGCGCCAGGTCGCAGGGCGGGTCGTCGGCCGTCAAGCGCGACCCGCATGCGGCACGCGCCACCGCCCTGAAGATCGATGCGATCGAATCCGAAATGTCGTCCGAGTTCGTGACGGTACCCACCACCCAGCCGCGCCCCTCGTCGCGCGGCACCGCCTCCAGGCCTGCTCCCGACACCGCGCCCACCACCGCCTCCCGGCCCGAAACCGCAGATGCGCCGGCCAGCGAAATGGGCAACACCACCGTCATGCTGCTCGACGGCCAGACCGCGGTCAGCGCGATGGCCGAGCCTTCCGCCGATGCCGAGTCGGTGATCAGCGAAGCGGCGATCCTGTATGCGAACGGGCAGCAGGAGCTGGTGGAACAGATGCTGGCCGCGGCCATCGCCGAGGACCGGCTGGGCGACGCCGCGCCGCGCGCGTGGCTGATGCTGTTCGACCTGTACCAGCTCGCCGGCAGGCAGCAGGAATTCGAGCAGCTCGCCATCGAGTACGCGAACAAGTTCGAGACCTCTCCCCCCGGCTGGGCGGCAAGCGCGGATGCCGCGCCGCCTCCGGCGCAGGCCGCCACGCCGGCGGTACCGTTCCCGGCCAGCCTGGACGCCGGCTGCGCCAAGCAGGTGGAGCGCATCCGCAACCTGGCCGCCAGCCACCGCACGCTGCGCCTGGAATTCGCGCGCGTCGCCCAGGTGGACGCGGCGGGCTGCGCCCTGCTGCTGGATGAACTCGTCAAGCTGCAGAAGACCGGGCATGACCTGATCCTGGTCGGCGCCTCGGAACTCGCCGAAAAAATCCGCGCGATCATCCAGGTCGGCCGCCGCGAAGACACCGAGGCCCCCTGGCTGCTGTTGCTGGAAATCCTGCGCCTGCTCAATCGCGAGCAGGAATTCGAGGAAACCAGCATCGACTATTGCGTGACCTTCGAGGTATCCCCGCCCGCCTTCACCGCGCCGCAGGGCAAGGTGACCACCGCGGCCGGCGAATCGGCGCCGGAAACCGCCGAAGCCTTTGCGATGCCGAAAATCGTCGAGGGCCGGGTCGATGAGCTGATCCTCGCCATTGCCGCCTGGTCCGACGAGCATGAAGTCACCGTGATCGACTGTTCGCGCCTGCAGCGCGTCGACTTCAACGCCGCGGGCAGGCTGCTCACCGGACTCGGTCCCTTCTGCGGCGTCGGCAAGTCCCTGGAATTCCAGCACGTCAATCACCTGGTCACCGAACTGTTCCACGTGATCGGGCTGGACGCCATGGCCCGCGTGGTTCCGCGCAAGAGCTAGGGCGCCCCGGCCTACTTGTAATCCCGCCTGCCGCCCTCACCTGCAGCCAATTACCGCAGGGCGGGGTTATCTGAGGCAAGCATGGAACAATTTCACGGCACCACCATCCTCTCCGTACGGCGCGGCAACGTCGTCGCGCTCGGCGGGGACGGCCAGGTCACGCTCGGCAATGTCGTCATGAAGGGTACCGCGCGCAAGGTGCGCAAGCTGTATCAGGGCAAGGTCCTCGCCGGTTTCGCCGGCGGCACGGCGGACGCCTTCACGCTGCTCGAGCGCTTCGAGGCCAAGCTGGAAAAGCACCAGGGCAACCTGATGCGCTCCTCGGTCGAGCTTGCCAAGGACTGGCGCACCGACCGCATCCTGCGCAGGCTCGAAGCGATGCTGCTGGTGGCCGACCGTGAATCGACACTGATCATCACCGGCAACGGCGACGTGCTCGAACCGGAAGCCGGCATCGGGGCCATCGGCTCCGGCGGCGTCTACGCCCAGTCCGCCGCCAAGGCGCTGCAGGAAAACACCGAACTGGCGCCGAAGGAGATCGTCAGCAAGGCGCTCACCATCGCCGGCGAACTCTGCATCTACACCAATCTGTCGCACATCATCGAAACCCTCGAATAACCCGGAGCGAGACACCATGAACATGACTCCGCAAGAAATCGTGTCCGAACTGGACAAGCATGTCGTCGGCCAGGGACGCGCCAAGCGCGCGGTGGCGATTGCGCTGCGCAACCGCTGGCGCCGGCAGCAGGTGGCCGAGCCGCTGCGGCATGAAATCACGCCGAAGAACATCCTGATGATCGGACCGACCGGCGTCGGCAAAACCGAGATCGCGCGCCGCCTGGCCAAGCTGGCCGATGCGCCCTTCATCAAGATCGAGGCGACCAAGTTCACCGAGGTCGGCTATGTGGGCCGCGACGTCGACACCATCGTGCGCGACCTGGCCGAGATCGGCATCAAGCAGACCCGCGAAGCCGAGATGCGCAAGGTGCGCGCGCGCGCCGAGGATGCGGCGGAAGACCGGGTGCTCGACATCCTGCTGCCGCCTCCGCGCGACTTCGGATTCTCCAGCACGCCCAGCACCGGCGAGGACGGCGGCGGCAACGCTACCCGTCAGACCTTCCGCAAGCGCCTGCGCGAAGGCGCGCTCGACGACCGCGAGGTGGAGATCGAGGTGGCCGACACCGTGCCGCACATGGAGATCATGGCGCCGCCCGGCATGGAAGAGATGACCGAGCAGATCAAGTCGATGTTCTCCGGCCTGGGCGGCGCGCGCAAGAAGAAGCGCAAGCTCAAGATCCGGGAGGCGATGAAGCTGCTGGTCGAGGAAGAAGCGGCCAAGCTGGTCAATGAAGACGAGCTGCGCCAGAAGGCGATCGCCAACGTCGAGCAGAACGGCATCGTGTTCCTCGACGAGATCGACAAGATCGCGACCCGTTCGGAGACGGGCGGCGCGGACGTCTCGCGCGCCGGCGTGCAGCGCGACCTGCTGCCGCTGGTCGAGGGCACCACGGTCAACACCAAGTACGGGATGATCCGCACCGATCACATCCTGTTCATCGCATCCGGCGCCTTCCACCTCGCCAAGCCGTCGGACCTGATCCCGGAGCTGCAGGGACGCTTTCCGATCCGCGTCGAGCTGGAGTCGCTGTCCACCGCCGACTTCGAACGCATCCTCACCAGCACCGACGCCTGCCTGACCCGCCAGTACGAGGCGCTGCTGCAGACCGAGGGGGTGCAGGTGAACTTCACGCCCGACGGCATTTCGCGCATCGCGGCGATCGCCTACTCGGTCAACGAGAAGACCGAGAACATCGGCGCGCGCCGCCTGTACACGGTGATGGAAAAGCTGCTGGAAGAGATTTCGTTTACCGCGACCGACGCCAGCGGCGACACCATCGCCATCGATGCCGCCTATGTCGACGACAAGCTCGGCGCGCTGGCGGTGGATGAAGACCTGTCGCGCTACGTTCTGTAAGTCATGGCAAACAAGGCACTCGCCAAGCGTCAGAAGATGACGATACGCGTCGAGCCCTCGCAGAAGGCGGGCAAGGCGCGCAAGCCCGCGGTGCCGGCGGCCGGGCAAAAGCCCGCGGGCGGCGGCGCCGCGCGCGGACCGGCCCCTGCCCGCCTGCACGAGCGGCTGCTGAAACGGTTTTCCTGAATCCCGGGGATGACTGAGGCGGCTTACTGCTGTCCCGGCGTGGCGCCGGGCGGCGTGGCCATCGGGGGCGGCGGCGCGGCGAGCCCGTCGGTCACCGGCGTCTGCGGCGGCACGAAGCCCATGTTCGGCGGCGGCGCGGTGGTATTGCCCATCGGCGCCTGCTGCGGCGCGGGCTGCGGCACCGCTGGCGGCTGAGGCGGCGGCGGATTGTTGGGCGTGCCCGGCTGGGCCGCGCCCTGTTGCGGTCCGATCGGCGGCACCGCGCCGCCGGATGCGGCGGTCTGGGCCCGGGTCGGCGGCGGCACGGCCGGCGTCGGCACCGGCGTGCGCGTCACCGGCGGCAGGGCGGGATTGACGGTGACGCCGCCGGCCTGCGCCGGCGCGTCTTCCGGCAGTTCGATGCGCTTGGTCGCGCCGCCCTCGGCGATCAGCACGTAGCCGCGGTGCACTTCCTTCACCGTCACCCCCGGCACGATTTCCGACTCCACCCTGAATGCCTGCGCCGGCTTGCCGTCGGCGCTGATGATGGCCACGCTGTCGCGCGGGCTGCCGGAGAAGATCACGCCCCGCAGCTGGTAGTTGCTGGCGGCGGCGACCGCACGGCTGCGCGCTCCGAACAGCGCGGCGGCGGCCTGCGGCCGGATCTCCGGCTGCGCGGCGCGGGGTGGCGCCGCGACCGGCCTCAGCGGCGGCTTGAACAGCTGCATCGCCCAGTACGCGGCGGACGCGCACAGCAGAATGAACAGCAGGAAACTCGCGACCAGCGGCAGGCGCCTCATTTTGTTTTTTCTCCCTTGTAGCCGGTCGTGCCCATGCTCAGCGCACCAGCTGGTTGATCTCGATGATCGGCATCAGCACGGCCAGCACGATCAGCAGCACCACCACGCCCATGACCAGGATCAGCGCCGGCTCGAGCAGGCCCGCGATGGTCAGTGCGCGCCGCTCCAGGTCCGCTTCCTGCGCGTTGGAGGCGCGCTCGAGCATGGCTGGCAGTTCCCCCGTGGCCTCGCCGGCGCGGATCATGTGCACCAGCATCGGCGGAAAATGCTTGTGCGCCGACAGCGCCCGCGCCAGGCCGACGCCCTCGCGCACGCTGGTGGTCGCGTCCTCCACCTGTTCGCGCATCGCCACGTTGGACAGCGTGTCGCGGCTGGTCTGCAGCGCACGCAGGATGGGCACGCCGGAACCGGTGGTGATGGCCAGCGTGCTGGCGAAGCGCGCGGTGTTCAGGCTGCGCTCGAACTTGCCGTACAGCGGCGCGGTCAGCAGCCAGCGGTGCCAGCGATACTTGATGTCGGGATTCTTCAGCGCCCTGCGCCAGGCGAGGAAGGCGCCGACCGCGCCGAGCGCGACGATCCATCCGTAGGCGCGCACGAAATCGGAAATCGCCAGCATGATCACCGTCAGCAGCGGCAGCTTCTGCTTGGTGTTGGCGAACACCGAGACGATCTGCGGCACCACGTAGGCGAGCAGGAAGATCACGATCGCGAAGGCGACCACGGTGACGATGGCGGGATAGGTGAAGGCGAGCCGCACCTTCTGCACCAGCGAGTTGCGGCGCTCGATGTAGTCGGCCAGGCGCGAGAGCACGCGCGACAGCTGGCCGATCTGCTCGCCCGAGGCCACCAGCGCGCGGTAGATGTCGGTGAAGTCGCGCGGATGGCGGGACAGCGCGTCCGACAGCGATGAGCCGCCCATCACCTCGGAGCGGATGGAGGCGACGAGGTCGCGCACATAGGTGCGCTCCGCCTGTTCGAGCAGCGCCGTGAATGCCTGCTCCAGCGGCAGGCTGGCTTCCAGCAGACTGGCGAGCTGGCGGGTGAACAGCGCGAGTTCGGTGGTCGACAGCTTGTCGCCGAAGGCGCGGCTCCGGGCGTGGCCGAGTTCATCGACCTGGGCGGCGATGGCGTCGACCACGATCGGCACCAGGCCCTGGGCGCGGAGGTCCGAGCGCGCGCCGCGCGGGCTGTCGGCATTGATCACACCCTTGCGGGTGGCGCCGGCGGCGTCGACGGCTTCATAGCGGAATGCGGGCATGGCGCCTCCTTACTCCTTGGCGACCCGCAGCAGTTCGGCCAGCGTGGTGGTGCCGTCGGCGAGCCAGCGATCGCCGTCCTCGCGCATGGTGCGCATGCCGTTGCGCTGCGCGGTGACGCGGATCTCGGACTCCGGCGCGCGGTCGTGGATCTGCGAGCGGATTTCGTCCGTGGTCTCCAGCAGTTCATAGATGCCGACCCGTCCCTGGTAGCCGGTCATGCCGCACTTGTCGCAGCCGACCGCGTGCCACTCGTGGCCGTCATGGCGGCGGCACACCGGGCACAGCTTGCGCACCAGGCGCTGGGCGACCACGCCGAGCAGCGAGGATGACAGCAGGAAGGGCTCGATGCCCATGTCGAGCAGACGCGTGATCGCGGCGGCGGAATCGTTGGTGTGCAGCGTCGCCAGCACCAGGTGGCCGGTGAGCGAGGCCTGCACCGCGATCTGCGCGGTTTCCAGGTCGCGGATCTCGCCGATCATGATGACGTCCGGATCCTGGCGCAGGATCGCGCGCAGGGCCTTGGCGAAGGTCATGTCGATGCGGGCGTTGACCTGCGTCTGGCCGACGCCGGCCAGCTCGTATTCGATCGGGTCTTCCACCGTCAGGATGTTGGTCGCCGGCGCGTTGAGCTTGGTGAGCGCCGCATAGAGCGTGGTGGTCTTGCCCGAACCGGTCGGCCCGGTCACCAGCACGATGCCGTGCGGCTGGCTGATCAGTTTGTCGAAGCGCTGCTGCACGTCGGGGCTCATGCCGAGATGGCTCAGGTCCATGCGGCCGCCTTCCTTGTCGAGCAGACGCAGCACCGCGCGCTCGCCATGGCCGGTGGGCAGCGTGGAGACACGCACGTCGACCGCCTTGCCGCCGACGCGCAGCGCGATGCGGCCATCCTGCGGCAGGCGCTTCTCGGCGATGTCGAGCTGGGCCATGATCTTGATGCGGGAGATCAGCGAGGCGTGGATCGCCTTCTTCGGCCGCACGACGTCGCGCAGCGCGCCATCGACGCGGAAGCGCACCACCGACACCTGCTCGAACGGTTCGATATGGATATCGGACGCCTCTTCGCGCAGGGCCTGGGTCAGCAGCGCGTTGATCATGCGGATCACCGGCGCGTCGTCGGCCGATTCCAGCAGGTCCTCGATCGCCGGCATGTCGAGCATCAGCTTGGCGAGGTCGAGGTCGGACTCCACCTCGTCCACCACCTGCGCGGCGTCGCTGCCGGAATTGGCGTAGGCCTTGGCGATGGCCGCCTCCAGCTCTTCGCGGGTCAGCGACTTCAGCTTGACGCGGCCGAAACGGCGGCTGACCTCGGAAATCGCCGAGGGCGCCGTCGTTTCCGACACCCAGAGCTCGATCGCATTGGCCGCGGACTCGCTGCGGCGCGCCAGCACGGCGTGGTCGCGTGCGAAGGCATAGGGAAGAAGTCGGGCGTCGGTCATGGTGTTGCTCATCCTTTGTTACTGCAGTCTGTTCGGGTTCTGCCCGGGCGGGGCCGGGCTGTTCGGGTTGGGCGCGGGCGCGGCGGGCACGCCGGGCTGCTGCGGCAGCGGCTGCTGGAGCGGCTGCTGCGTCTGTCCCTGTTGCGGCTGCTGCGGGCTGCGCGGCTCGATGTTGAGCATCGCGCCGCCGACCGGACGGCCGTCCTGCATCGGCGGCAGGGTCGGCGGCACCGCGTTCGGCAGCAGCAGGGGATTGGGATTCTGGCCCTGCGCCTGCACGCCGCGGATGTAGTCGTAACGGTTTGCCATCACGTCCACGCTCTGCTCGGCGGTGCGAATCACGGTCGGACGGAGGAAGACCATCAAATTGGTCTTGGTGTTCCGCCGGGTCTGATATTTGAAGAGATTTCCCAGCACCGGCACGTCGCCCAGGCCCGGGACTTTCTCGTTGCCGTCCTGGCCTTCTTCCTGGATCAGGCCGCCGAGCACGATGATCTGGCCGTCGTCGACCAGCACGTTGGATTCGATCGAGCGCTTGTTGGTAATGATGCCGGCCGCATTGGTGGTATCGCGGATGCTGGAGGTCTCCTGGTAGATCGCCAGCTTGATGGTGCCGCCCTCGGAGATCTGCGGGCGCACGCGCAGCGACAGGCCGACGTCGCGCCGCTCGACCGTCTGGAAGGGATTGACGCCGGCGGCGCCGCCCGAAGCCTGCGTGGTGTACTGGCCGGTGATGAAGGGCACGTTCTGGCCGACGATGATGCGCGCTTCTTCGTTGTCGAGCGTGATCAGGTTCGGAATCGACAGGATGTTGGCACCGGCGTCGGATTCGAGTGCGCGGGCCAGCGCGCCGAGGCCGAGCGCGCCGTTGATCTGGCGGAACACGCCGAGCGTGAGGCCGTTGCCGGGTGCCTGCAGCGCGCCGGCGGCCGCGCCGCCGACGTTGCGGCCGTAGGCGGTGACCGCCTGGTTGATGATGTTGTTGCCGCCGGCGGAGAATGCGGTGCCGCCGCCGACGCGGTAGCGGCTTCCTTCGTCTCCCGACAGGCCCAGCCATTGCACGCCGAGTTCGGCCGCCTTCTCGGCCGACACTTCGACGATCAGCGATTCCACGTAGACCTGGGCGCGGCGCGCGTCGAGCTGGTCGATCACGGTGCGCAGGTTGCGGTAGACCGCCTCGCTGGCGGTGATGATGATCGTGTTGGTCGCCGGGTCGGCCTGGATGAAGCCGCCAGGACCGCCGGTCGGCAGCGCGGTCGGGGTCGGCTGGCCGGAGGGCGACATCGCGCCCTGGCCGAGGCCGCCGCCCTGCTGGTTGCCCTGGTTGCCGAAGGCGGTGTTCTGCTGCTGCGGCTGGTTCTGCTGCGGGGTCGCCTGGCCGGTCTGGGTGGACGAATCGGCGGCCACCACCGCGCGCAGCGTCTGCGCCAGCCGCACGGCGTCGGCATTGCGCAGGTAGACCACGTGCACGTTGCCCGGCTGCGCGGTCGGCTGATCGAGCTTCATGATCAGCGACTTGGCAAGGTTGGCGCGGGCCGGCGACGGCGCGCGGATGATCAGGGAATTGGTGCGGGTATCGGCCAGCACCAGCACCCGGCCGGGATCGGCGGCGCCGGGCGCCGCGGCGCCCTGCTCCATCAGACGGTTGACCATGACCGCGATGTCACTCGCCACCGCATGCTGGATCGGCACCACGTCCATGTCGCCGGTCGCCGGCATGTCGAGCGAGGCGATGATGCGGCTGAGCCGGCGCAGGTTGTCCGCATAGTCGGTGATGACGATGCTGTTGTTGCCGGGGTTGACGTTGATGGTGTTGTTGGGCGAGATCAGCGGGCGCAGGATCTGCACCAGGTTGTTGGCCGATTCATAGTTGAGCCGGAAGATCTGGGTCGCGATCTGGTCGCCGCGCACCTCGCCGGTCTGGATCGGCCCCGCCTGCAGCTTGGCCTCGGCCTCGGGCACCACCTTGGTGACATTGCCGCTCCTGACCATCGCATAGCCCTGCAGCCGCAGCGCGGAGCCGAGCATGTCGAGCGCCTGCGGCTTGGTGACCGGCTTTTCCGAGACCAGGTTGATCGTGCCCTTGACCCGCGGATCGATGATGAAGGTGGTGCGGGTGTAATGCCCGATCGCCTTCACCACCGACTCGATGTCGGCGCCGACGAAGTTGAGGGTAGCCTGGTTGGACGAGGGATCCTGGGCATGAACGACCACGGGCTGGCCGGCGATGAAACAGGCCAGCAGTGCGGTTGCTCCGAGGCGGCGCCAGCCGCCCTTGCCCGATGTGGATGCTGATGGATTTTTTTTCATTTGAACTCTAGCGCGATAACGTCCTTGTCGCCGATCCTGCGGCGCTGACCCAGCAAATTCAAGAGATTTGCCAGCCTGTCTTCCTGCCCTTCTTCTGCCTCTGCCCTGCCTGAAAACTGCAGTCTGCCATTGACCAGCTTGCCGCTGCCGTTAAGCAAAAGCGGCCCGCGTACCGACTTCAGTTCCAGCGCCGCCTGGCTCCCGCGCCAGTCCATTATCAGTTGGTAGGCGCCCAGGGGCTTGATCGGTGACAGACGCGAGGACATGTCGTCCATGTGCAGCGTGGTGGTGCCGCTGACCGCCACGCCATTGCCTTCGCGCGCGATGCGCAGCGGCGTCCAGGTCATTCGCATGCGGCCCGCCGGCTGTATCGTGTTCAGCGGCGCGCCCAGTCCGGCCAGCCGCTCCGCCGGCAGCATCATGCCGCCCGGACTGACCTGCCACTGGTTCCAGCTGCCGGTGATGCTGACCGGCTGGGTCAGCGCATCCGGATTGCTCAGCCGGATATCGACCTGGCCGAGCAGCACCAGCGGCGACAGCGTCCACGCGAAGCGGCCCGGCACCAGCGGCGTCACCGGATCGCTGCCGCTCGGCGCGCCGCCGATGAAGGCCGACCCGTTCCACAATGTGCCCTGCGCATCGCCCAGCGTCAGGCGGCCGCCGGTCTGGCGCTCCACCAGCACCGACATCCAGGATGCGGGGCAAAAAACGATCACGGTGGCGAGCACCGCGAGCACGCCGGCCAACAGCCATGTCAGTCCACGCCGCACGCCCGCTCCTCGTCAGCGCCCGGCCTCGCCGCGCTGCTGTCGCAGCGTCAGCGTGGCGTTGACGGTATCGGGCTGCGCCTGGGCCTCGACGTTTGCATCGAGCACCGAGATGCGCGGCGCGCCCTGCATCTCGGTCAGCCAGTCGACCAGTGCGGCAAAGGATACGCCATTGAACTGCGCCTTGGCCAGTTCGCCGGTGACGCTCAGGTTCTGCGCCTTGATGCCCTTGCGCGAGAGCGAGGTTTCCAGGCTCTCCCGGGTCATGGCCGGCGGCGCGGCGGTATTGGCGGGAGCCGCGGGCGCGCTGGCGGCCTGCCTGGCCAGCGCCTGCACTTCCGCCGCCTGCTGGCGCAGCGCCGGCAGACGTTTTTCGAGGTCGGCCCGGCCGGACATGGCGGGATCGATCAGCAGCGCATAGATGAGGCCGAGCACCACCACCACCGCGGCCAGCGACAGCATGCGCCGCTCACGCTGGTTGCGCTCGTTCCAGAAGGTGGAGGCCGACTGCTTCAGGCCGCCCAAGCGATTCCTCGGGCTGCTGGTGCCCGCCGTCCTGGTTGCCGCGTTCATTTGCCGCTCCTGATCTGCAAGAGGTTGTCGCCGCTCTGCGCCAGCGAGAGATTGCGCGAGGCGAGCGCGCTCTGCAGCGGCTCGAGCGCGACCTTGGCGCCGGGCTTGAGCTTGACGCTCAGCACGCGGTCGCGATACTCGAGTCCGGCCAGCGCGCCGGCATCCTGGCCGGCGCCGTTCCAGGCTTCGCCGAAGGCCGCGGCCAGCGCGAGGAAATCGTCGGGTGCGAGCTGTCCGGTGCCGCGCTGGGAGGCGGACAGCTTTTGCCGCAACTGCGCGAGCGGATCGATCACCACCGGATCCTTGGGGAAGGCATTGCGGTAGGCCTGGATCATGCCGGCACCGAGGGCATCGGCCTCGCGCCGCATGCGCAGCCATTCGACATTGAGACCGATGATATTGATCAGCAGCAGCGCGGCCGCGAGCGCCAGCGGCCAGCGCCAGCGGCGCCAGTCGAGCTTCGGACCGGCGGCGGCGCCGAGGCCGCTCATGAGTTCCACCGGCGCGGCCGCGGCGCCGTCGAGCCAGCGCGGCCAGCCGTCGGCATGCAGGCGGATGCGCTCGTTCAGCGCGGGCGCGATGTGCAGGGATTCTTCGTAGTCGCGCAGGCGCGGTGCCGGCACATAGAGATCGATCGGTCCCTCGCGCACCACCGTCGCCAGCGACTGCAGCACCTCGAAGGCGGCCGACTCCTGCTGGTCGGCGACGATGGACAGGCCGAGGCCCTCATGCGCGGACAGCCGGACCGCGACGTCGATGTCGCCGCTCTGTTCGGCGACCGCGGCGCTGGAGGTGCCCGGCGTCACCGGCAGACACAGCTGCGAGGGATAGGCGGCGATGCTGCGCGCGCCGAGACCGACCAGGGTGCGCGACAGCACCTCGAGCCAGTTGCGCTGGACCACGGCGACGGTGCGCATCGTATCGCGGCTGCCGTCGGCCACCACCACGCACTCGGCCGGGTCGCTCATCAGCTGGTCCTCGACCAGGTTGGGCAGCGCGGCGCGCAGGCGCGCCGGCGACAGCGGCGGCACCTGCACCCGCAGAAGCGTCACGTCGGAAGCCGCCAGGAGCAGCACCACGCGCTGCGCGCGCGACACCAGCTCGCCCATGTCCGGCAGCGCCGCGACGCCCTCGCGCTCGAGTCCGCGGCCGGCGACCGCGAACTCGCAGTACAGGGGCATGCCGGGCTGCAGGCTCTGGGCGGCGGCCTGGGATGGCAGGCGGATGAAGAGTGTGCTCAAGATATCGGTTCTCTTTTTCTTAGCGTTGGCGGATCCACAAGACCTTGGGCTTCCTGGCATTCTGGCCGCCCCGATAGATCAGTGCTTGCATTTCCATCCCTGCCCGGTTGAGCCGTACATTGCCGTTCACCAGGAAGTAGTCGGTGCTCACGGCCAGCGCATTGGAGCTGACGTCGGAAGTGCCCTTCCCCAGCGCGGTCACGAAAGATTGCACATCCGAGAATGCCGCGTTTTGACGTTTGGCAACAATGCTGGTCGCTTCGGAAAGTGCAAGTGTAGCAATTCTTGCGGCCAGCACCTCCGCCGGCGCGGTATTGACATTGATCTTCACCGGCTTGCTGGCGTCATCGACCGGGATGAACACGACGTAATCGCGCAGCTTCTCGACCGCCTCCGGCGTGAAGCCGGGGACGGCCAGCAGGTCGTCGATCTGCATCATGCGCAGCGGCTGCTCGGAACTGGTGGCCGGCGCCTGCCCGGGCGCCGTGCTGGTACGCGAGGCCGCTTCGGCGCGCTGCATTACTTGCGCGGTCGCCTGCGCCAGCGAGGGATTGAGCTGCAGGAAGCCGAGCAGGCGGGAGAACGCGGCGACTTCCTCGGGCTTGATCTGCGCGTTCTGCACCAGATTGCCCAGGTTGTAGCGCGACGTGGCATCGATGATGCCGCCCGACAGCGCCGCGTCGGGGATGTCCCCGGCCGCCTGCGGATTGTCGACGTACTGGTCGAGCCGGGTCTCCGCCAGCGGCACCGCCCAAGGTTCGCCGAGATGATCGATGCCCTGCTTGCCGCCGCGGGTATCGATGACCCTGTCCTCGCGCAGGATCAGGCTGCTCCAGTCGAGCGCGCCGCGCAGGATCCACTGCTTCTGCAGCTGCAGGCGCTGGTTCTCGATCGAACGCACCTGCACCTGCTGCTGCCAGAACAGGCTGGCGACGATGGTGATTGCCAGCGTGGTCAGCAGCAGCGCGGTGATCACCGCGACGCCGCGCTGGCGGTCCATGCGCGCGCTCATGCCGCCCCCAGCAGAAAGACTTTGATCAGGCTCGCGGGCTGCCCCTGCAGCTGCAGCGAGACTTCGATGCCGGTCGGCCCCTGTGCCGCCTGCGCCGCGGCGTTTGCCGCCGCCGCTGCCGCCGGGCCCGCGCCCGGGATCGCGGTCTGCTGGGCATTCGAGATGATGCCGTTGCTCGTCTGCCAGCCGCCGTTGGGATTCCAGTTGCGGACCGCCATGCCGCCGACATTGCCGCTCAGCGCGACCGGCTCGGTGGCGTCGCGGTCGCTGATGGCGGTGGTCCATGCCGCGTCGAGCGCCCGCAGGTCGCGCGTCGGGACGGACTCGCGCCGTACCAGGCTGCCGTTCTCGACGCGATAGCTGACCACCTGTATGCGCGAGGGCTGGTTCTCCGCATAGGTCATGCGCACCAGCGCCAGCCGGCCGGGCTGGGCCGCGAGCGTGGGCCGGTTGCCGATGTCGGCGGACAGCGCGATGTTGGAGCAGTCGCTCTGCATCTGGGCGAAGGCCAGCTGCAGGCCGCGGGTCGAGGTCAGTTCATCGTTGAGGGAAACGCGTGCGCGAATGATGCTGTCGAGCCCGCGCCAGCCGAGCACGGCAACGATCGCCATCACGGTGATGGCCACCAGCAGTTCGATCAGGGTGAAGCCGCGGCGGCGGCGCAAGGGTTTCATCTCAGCGCCCCACGATCTGCGACAGCTTGATGATGCGCCGGCCCGGATTCTCGGCATCATAGACATTGACTTCGACGCGGCGGAAATAGGGATTGGGGGTGGCGATGACTTCCTCTTCGCATATCAGCCTCAGCTCGCCCTGCGGGCATTCGAGGCTGCGCTTGCCGAACTCCGGAAATTCATTGCGCAGGCGGATATTGGCGAGGTGATTTTCCGCCGACCAGGTGGCCATCATGGCCGAGCGCAGGCCCACGCTGTTCTGGGTCAGGCTGGCGACCGCGCGCAGGCTGGCGCCGAGCGCCGTGCCGACCACGACCAGCGCCACCAGCACTTCCAGCAGCGTGAAGCCGCGGCTGCGGGCTTCCTGCGGGGCGGGGCAAAGCGGGCTGGGCGTCATGGCCTTACTCGATCGTGAAATGGCCGATGCCGTCGGCGCGGATGGATACGCTGCTTTCGCCATAGGAGAGCGTGAGCAGGAAGGGCTTGTCGACCGGCTCGCGGCCGAACACGATGCGCAGCGGCTGGTCCTCTCCGCCGGTCTGCGGCGAGATCGACAGGCCCAGCGGCGAGCGGGCGAATTCCCGCGCGCGCAGCAGTTCGTCATCGCCGAGCTGCTGCCATTCCTGTCCGTCGCGCACCAGGAAACGGTACTGCACGCCATCGGCCTCGAAGGCGATCGGCCGGTTGCGCACGATGGCTTCATCGCGCGCGAGCTGCATCAGCAGCGCGAGGCGCTGCGCGTCGTTCTGCAGCGCCTGCCGCTCGCCGGGCATGGCATTGAAGGCGATCATGCCGAGCAGGATGCCGGCGATGACCAGCACCACCAGCAGCTCCAGCAGCGTGAAGCCTTGCGAACGCCGGCGGTGCGCCGGCAGGAAAGGTATTACTGCTCCCACGAGCCGATGTCGGCGTCATTGCCGGTGCCGCCGGGCTGGCCGTCGGCGCCGTAGGAGAACACGTCCACTTCGCCCTTCACGCCCGGCGACAGGTACTGATACTGGCCGCCCCACGGATCCTTGGGCAGCTTGTCGATGTAGCCGCCGTTCTTCCAGCCGTTGGCCGCCGGACCGCTGGTCGGCTTGCTGATCAGCGCCTGCAGGCCCTGGTCGGTGGTGGGATAGCGCTGGTTGTCGAGCCGGTAGAGCTTGAGTGCCGACATCAGGGTGGCGATGTCCTGGCGGGCGGCCGTGATGCGCGCGTCGTCGGCGCGGCCCATCAGCTTCGGCACCACCAGCGCGGCGAGGATGCCCATGATGACGACCACGACCATGATCTCAATCAGGGTGAAGCCGCGCGAACGGACGCGGCTGTTGATGCGGGAGTGCTGGGCGAGTGGATTGCGCATGGTTTTTTATGAAAGTGTTGAACAAACAACTTGCAAGTATAAATCCGTAGCCGTCCTGGTTGAGGAGAGGCGCATTATCTTGCGGATTTCCGGAGAGAACTTTGAGCAGATCGAAGCATTCTCGCATGCCGGCCGGCGGCGTACGCCCGTTACTGTAGTTATGGGTGGGCGGCAGGCGGCAGATTGCCCCTCCTGCACTGCCTCTGACTTGAGCGGCATCAAATAGTTTTGCCCGCTGCGGAAATTTTTCCTGCTTGCCTTTTTGGCCTCTCATGGCGGGAAGGAACAAAGCGGCGCGCGCCGCAGTCTGGATGACATGACGACATCAGAGGAGAGCGATCATGTCCCTGCCCCATCCCGGTCCCTGCGAACCGATCGACGTTCGCCCGCTCGGCGCGCGGCTGGGCGACTCGTCATCGACGGCCCTGTTCCGCACCGATGACGTCGAGGTGATGCGCCTGGTTCTGCCCAGGGGCAAGACCGTGCCCGAGCATCACGTCGAAGGCGAAATGACGCTGCAATGCCTGGAGGGCGTGGTCGAGGTGCGCACCGGGGACGGGACCCAGCAGCTGCAGGCCGGGGAGATGCTTTACCTGTACGGGCGCACGCCTTACTCGATCGCCGCGCTCGACGACGCCTCGCTGCTGATGACCATGCTGCGCAAGGGAGAGAACAGCAAGGACGACGACGACTGAGAGCGGCCCTCAGGTCTCGTTGCGCGGATCGCGCGACAGCAGCTTTTCCACCATCGCCGCGGGCGAATCGCCATCGAACAGCACGCGCGCCACGGCGTCCGCGATCGGCATCTCGATGCCGATGTCCCCTGCCAGCGCGCGCACCGCGCCGGCGCAGCGCACGCCCTCGGCCACATGACCGAGTTCCTGCACGATCGCTTCCAGCTTCTTGCCTTCGGCCAGCCCGAGACCGACGCGACGGTTGCGCGACAGGTCGCCGGTGCAGGTGAGTATCAGGTCGCCCACCCCGGTCAGTCCCATGAAGGTCTCGGCGCGGCCGCCGAGGGCGACGCCGAGGCGCGTGATTTCGGCCAGGCCGCGGGTGATCAGCGCCGCCCGCGCATTGAGGCCGAGCCCCATGCCGTCGAGCACCCCGGTCGCGATCGCGAGGATGTTCTTCACTGCGCCGCCCACTTCCACCCCGACCAGGTCTTCGCTCGCATATACCCGCATCGAGCGGCCGTGGACTGCCTTCACCACGCGCTCGCGCAGCTCGGGCGAGGCGGAGGCCACGGTCAGCGCGCACGGCAGGCCGGCGGCCACTTCCTGGGCGAAGGACGGACCGGACAGCGCGCCATGCGGCAGCGCGCGGCCGAACACCTCACTGACCACCTGGTGCGGCAGCAGCCGGGTGTTTTCCTCCAGTCCCTTGCACAACCAGACGAGGTTGGGAACCGGGCTGCCGCGCAGCCGTTCGACCACCGGCCGCAGGCCGGACACGGAGGTGGCGACGATGAGCAGGCCGTCTTCGCCCGCGTGCGCCACCGCGGCATCGAAGTCCGCGGTCGGCCGCAGCGCCCGCGGCAGCGTGAATCCCGGCAGATAGGCCCGGTTCTCGCGCAGGCTGTCGGCGTCGCGCATCGCCTGCGCCTCGCGGCCCCACAGCATGACCGGATGTCGCTCGGCCAGGAGGATGGCAAGCGCCGTGCCCCAGGCGCCGGCGCCGAGTATCGTGATGTTCATGAAGAAGAATTCCGGACGCTTACTCGCCCCACACTTCGCCGGCGCGGACGAAGCCGGCCTGGCCGTCCGCGTGGCGCACGCGCACCCAGCCCGGGTTGGTGGCATCGAGGAAGTCGAGCAGCACGCCGCGCTCGGCGGTGAACACCAGCGGCGCGGTATCGGACGCGGCATCGCGCACGCGTGCCCCGGCGGCGCCCACCACGACGGTGCGCCTGGCGGCCAGCGCCCTGGACTCGACCCAGGCCAGGCTGCCCGCGGCGTCGCGGATCTTGACCCACTCGCCGTAGCTGAGCACCACTTCGACCGGCATGCCGCGCGGCGCCACGAATACCTTGCGTCCCTTGCTCGACGGCGCGTCGTAAAGAATGGCCGGCGCGGCGCCGACCGACCTGTATTCCAGCGCCTGTGCGGCGCCCGCCGCGAGCAGGCCGGCCGCCAGCAGGGCCAGACGGATTGTTTTCATCGGGCTCTCCCTGACTGTAAGACATGGCGGACCGACCACGGCCCGCCCGCGATGATGATCAGGACAGCGGTGCGCCGCTCGGGCTCACCAGGCCGGCGCCGCCCTGCTGCTGTTGCTGGGAGAGCTGCTGCAGACGCTGCTGGTAGAAGGCTTCGAAGTTGATCTCGGCCAGATGCACCGGCGGGAAGCCGGCGCGGGTGATGATGTCGGCGATGTTGGCGCGCAGGTAGGGGTAGATGATGTTCGGGCAGCCGATGCCGAGCAGCGGGTCGAGCTGTTCCGGCGGGATGTTGGCGGCTTCGAAGATGCCGGCCTGCTTGCCTTCGACCAGGAAGGCGACCTTGTCCTGCACCTTGGCGGTGACGGTGATGGTGACGGTGGACTCGAAGATGGTTTCGGCCAGCGCCTCGACGCCGACGTCGATCGAGATTTCGATGTTCGGACCTTCCTGCTCCAGGAAAATCGCCGGCGAGTTCGGCTGTTCCAGCGACAGATCCTTCAGGTACACGCGCTGGATCTGGAAAACGGGCTGTTGGTTCTGGTCGGACATGAGCTACTTTCTTTGTGGTCGGGAGTAATAAGGACGGCGCAGCGCCGTTAAAAAGGACGGCACTGCGCCGTCCTGAAGAGACGCAATGTTAGCACTATCGCCAGCAATACCCGGCGAAATCAGGCACTCTGCAGCAGTGGATCAAGCTTGCCCGCGTGATCCAGCGCGCTGAGGTCGTCGAAGCCGCCGACGTGGGTCTCGCCGATGTAGATTTGCGGCACGGTGCGGCGCCCGGTCTTCTGCATCATCTCCGCGCGCTGCTCGGGGTTGAGGTCGACGCGGATCTTCTCGATGTTGTCGACGCCCTTGGCCTTGAGCAGGCGCTCGGCCATGACGCAATACGGGCAGACGCCGGTGCTGTACATGAGGACGCGTGCGGTCATGATGTGATTTCCTTACTTGGTGAGCGGCAGGCCCTGCGCCTGCCATGCGGCGATGCCGCCGTCGAGCGACACGGCTTCGGCGAAGCCGGCCTTCTTGAGCTGCGCCGCGGCCTTCGCGGCCTGGGCGCCCGACTGGCAGACGATGATGGCGGTTTTGGACTTGAACTTGTCGAGCTCGCCGATCCGGTTCGACAATTCCTTGCCGGGGATGTTCTTGGCGTCGCGCAGGTGGCCGGCGTTGAACGCGGCCGGATCCCGCACGTCGACGATCACCGCCTTGCCCTGGTTGATCAGCTGCGTGGCCTGCAGCGTGCTCACGGTCTTGCCGCGGCGCTGGAAGGAAGGCCACAGCAGCGCGCCGCCGGAGATCAGGGCGATCGCGATCAGCCACACGTTATCAATGAGAAATTTCACGGTACTCCAATGGTTTTAAGCAATCCCAACATTATAAAATAGAAGACGATATAGGATTTCCCATCGCTTCCCGCCCTAACCGTTTTCTTGTCTTTTCCATTCTCCTACCATGTACAAAATCGTATTGATGCGCCACGGCGAGTCCACCTGGAACCTCGAAAACCGCTTCACCGGATGGACCGACGTCGACCTCACCGAAAAGGGGATCAATGAAGCCCGCCAGGCCGGGCGCATCCTCAAGGAAGCCGGGTTCAGCTTCGACCTGTGCTACACCTCGGTGCTCAAGCGCGCGATCCGCACGCTGTGGCTTACGCTCGACGAGATGGACCTGATGTGGCTGCCGGTCGTGCACGACTGGCGCCTGAACGAGCGCCACTACGGCGCGCTGCAGGGCCTGAACAAGGCCGAGACCGCCGCCCGGTACGGCGACGAGCAGGTGCTGGTCTGGCGCCGCAGCTACGACGTGCCGCCGAATCCGCTGAGCGCCGACGACCCGCGCACCTCGTATGACGACCCGCGCTACGCCGGACTCAAGCGCGAGCAGATTCCGCTGACCGAGTGCCTCAAGGACACCGTGGCGCGCGTGATGCCGGCCTGGGACGACTCGATCGCGCCCGCGATCCGCGCCGGCAAGCAGATCCTGATCTCCGCGCACGGCAACAGCCTGCGCGCGCTGATCAAGAGCCTCGACGGCATCAGCGACCAGGACATCGTCGGCCTCAACATCCCCAACGGCCAGCCGCTGGTCTATGAACTGGATGCCGACCTCAAGCCGATCAAGAGCTACTACCTCGGCGACCAGGCGGCGATCGAGGCGGCGATGAAGGCGGTCGCCAGCCAGGGCAAGGCCAAGTAATCACCATCGCATCCGCCATACTCTCCATGCAGGACAGGAATTCCCGTTGAAGCCCATGTGCAAGACCCGCATCCCGGGAATCCTGTCCGCGCTCGCCGCGGCACTGCTGCTCTGCCTGCCGCCGGCCCACGCGAACAAGGTCAGCGAGCGCACCCGCCAGAAGCGCGCGGCGGAAGCCGAACGCGCCGAGCTGCAGCAGAAGCTCTCGGCCCTCAAGCGCGACATCACGCAGACAGAAGCCGCCAGGAGCGATGCCGCGGAAGCCCTCGCGCGCTCGGAGGAAGCGATTTCCGAAGCCAATCGCGCGCTGCATGAGCTCGACGGCGAGCAGCGCGACGTGCAGGCGCGGCTGCAGCGTCTTGCACAGCAGCAGGAGCAGCTGGAAAAAACCATCTCGACCCAGCAGAAGCGGCTGTCCCGGCTGCTGCACGGGCAATACGTGGCCGGCAACGAAGACCGGATGAAGCTGCTGCTGTCCGGCGACAACCCGAATCGCATCAACCGCGAGCTGCAGTACATGGGATACGTGTCGCAGGCGCAGGCCCGCCTGATCGATTCGCTGCAGGCCAACCTGTCGCAGATCGAGAAGACCCGCGCGCAGACCCAGGAAGCCAAGGACGAACTCGACGAGATCGCGGTCGAGCAGCGCCAGCAGAAGGAACAGCTGCAAAAGGAAAAGGCGCGCCGCGCGACCCTGCTGACCCAGCTGTCGAGCAAGCTCAGCGCGCAGCGCAAGGAGGTCGGCAACATCGAGCGCGACGCGCAGCGGCTGTCGACGCTGGTGGAACGCCTCGGCAAGTTGATCGAAGAACAACGCCGGGCGGAAGCGGAGGCGGCGGAAAAGGCCGCCGAAAAACGCCGCCAGGAACAGCTGGCAAGAGCAAAGGCAAAGCGCGAGGCGGCGGCATCCTCCAGAATGAGTTCGGTCAAGACGGCACCGTCCAATCCTGATGCAATTGACGACGTCGAACCGCCGAAAACCCTTGCGCGAAATGAACTCGTGCCGGAGCCCACCGTCCAAAGCGGTGGCCCGGCCCAGGCCTTCGGGTCGCTCAAGGGGCGGCTGCGGCTTCCGGTGCGCGGCGAGCTGATCGCAAAGTTCGGCAGCCGGCGCAGCGACGGCCCGGCCTGGAAGGGGCTCTTCATCAAGGCGGCCGAAGGCGCCGAGGTCAGGGCGGTCGCGGCCGGTCAAGTGATCTTCGCGGAGTGGCTTCGCGGTTTCGGCAACCTGGTGATCGTCGATCACGGCGGGCAGTACATGACGATCTACGGCAATAACCAGGCGGTTCTGAAAAGGGTCGGCGATTCGGTCAGAACCGGGGACACGATTGCCAGTGCCGGTAACAGCGGCGGCAACGAACAATCGGGTTTATACTTTGAAATGCGGTATCAAGGCCGCGCCATCGACCCGTTCGAGTGGATAACTACTAGGTGATACATGGGCAGCAAACTCAAGAATTTCGGCCTGATCGGTCTCGGCGTCGTCGCCGGCATTGCGGGATCGATGCAATTCGAGGCGAGCGCGCAGAAAAGCGCGGCGCCGCTGCCGCTGGAAGAACTGCGCCAGCTGGCGGACGTGTTCGGTCTGATCAAGAGCGACTATGTCGAGCCGGTCGAGGACAAGAAACTGTTGACCGAGGCCATCTCGGGCATGGTCGCCTCCCTCGACCCGCACTCCGCCTACCTGGACAAGAAGGCTTTCAAGGAACTGCGTGAAGGCACGCAGGGCAAGTTCGTCGGCCTCGGCATCGAGGTCGGCATGGAAGACGGCTATGTCAAGGTGATCTCGCCGATCGAGGATTCGCCGGCGTTCAAGGCCGGCCTCAAGGCGGGCGACCTGATCACGCGGCTGGACAACACGCCGGTCAAGGGCCTGACCCTGGACGAGGCGGTCAAGCGCATGCGCGGCGAACCGAATACCAAGATCACGCTGACCATCGCCCGCAAGGAAGAGGACAAGCCGGTCATCGTGACCATCGTGCGCCAGGAAATCCGGGTGCAGAGCGTCAAGTCTAAAATCATCGAACCCGGCTACGCCTGGCTGCGGGTGGCGCAGTTCCAGGAGCCGACGGTCGACGACATGGTCAAGAAGCTGACCGCGATCTACCAGCAGGAACCCAACCTCAAGGGCCTGGTGCTCGACCTGCGCAACGATCCGGGCGGGGTGCTGCCCGGCGCGATCGGCGTATCGGCGGCCTTCCTGCCGAAGGATGTGCCGGTGGTCTCGACCAACGGCCAGCTGGCCGACTCCAAGCAGACTTTCTATGCGCGGCGCGAGTTCTACACCTCCTCGCGCATGTCCGGCAGCGACCCGCTGGCGCGCCTGCCGGACGCCGTGAAGAAGGTGCCGATGGTGGTGCTGGTCAATGCCGGATCGGCGTCGGCCTCGGAGATCGTGGCCGGCGCGCTGCAGGACTACAAGCGCGCGACCATCATGGGCACGCAGACGTTCGGCAAGGGCTCGGTGCAGACCATCCGCCAGCTGACCTCCGACACCGCGGTCAAGCTGACCACCGCCCGCTACTACACGCCGAACGGCCGCGCGATCCAGGCCAAGGGCATCGTGCCGGACCTGCTGGTGGACGAAACCGCGGAAGGCGACGGCCTCAACGGCATGCGCCTGCGCGAGGCCGACCTGACCAAGCACCTTCAGAACGACCGCGACAAGGAAGAGGCCGCGCGCAAGCTCGACGAGCTCGAGGAAGAGCAGCGTCTGGCCGCCCTCGAGAAGAAGCGCAAGCCGCTCGAACTCGGCAGCAAGGACGACTTCCAGCTGGCGCAGGCGCTGAATCACCTGAAGGGCCAGCCGGTGCAGCTGTCCAAGTCGGCCAAGGTCGAAAGCAAGAAGGAAAACACGATCAACGAAACCAAGAACGGCAACGGCAGCGAGAAGAAGTAAGGTCCGCCGCCACCGCCCAAGGCCGCAGCGATGCGGCCTTTTTCATTGCGCGACCAACCCATCCGAAACATGAACGACGACCAGCTGCTGCGCTATTCGCGCCATATCCTTCTCGACGACATCGGCATCGAGGGACAGCAGAGGCTGCTCGATGCCCACGCGCTGGTGGTCGGCGCGGGCGGCCTCGGTTCCCCTGCCGCGCTCTATCTGGCCTCGGCCGGCATCGGGCGCATCACGCTGGTCGACAATGACACCGTCGACCTGACCAATCTGCAGCGGCAGATCATGCACACCACCGAGCGGGTCGGCATGCCGAAGGCGGAGTCGGGAAAGACCGCGCTGGCGCAGATCAATCCGGGCGTGCAGGTGAACGCATTGCAGGAAAGGCTGGACGGCGAACGGCTGGCGGAGCTGGTCGCCGGTGCCGATGTGGTGCTCGACTGCAGCGACAATTTCGCCACCCGCCATGCAGTCAATGCCGCCTGCGTGCGGCACGGGGTGCCGCTGGTGTCCGGCGCGGCGATCCGCTTCGACGGTCAGCTTTCCGTGTTCGACAGCCGCCGCGCGGACGCGCCCTGCTATGCCTGCCTGTTCCCGCCGGACCAGGCTTTCGAGGAAGTGCTGTGCTCGACCATGGGCGTGTTCGCGCCGCTGGTGGGCATCATCGGCACGATGCAGGCGGCCGAGGCGCTGAAGCTGGTGGCGGGCATCGGGCAGTCGGTGGCGGGCAGGCTGCTGCTGCTGGATGTGCGCAACATGGAGTGGACGGATATCCGGGTCGCGCGCAACGCGAGCTGCAGCGTGTGCGGCGGCCACGGGCACTGAGCGCAGGTCAAGCCCTCCGCGCTGCCCTGGCCTCAGGCATCGTCTTCTAGTCGCTTCCCGCGCCGAGCATCGAGCAGGCGCCCGCGTAACCGGAAAGGAAATGCATCCCGCCGGGCGGCAGTTCGGTATCGTCCTGCAGGGCGTCGCTGAGCAGGCGGCGCGGACGGTCGAATACGGCGCGGTACCGCGTATAGAGTTCGAAATGCCGTGCCTCGCGTTCGGCAAGCTGACCCGGCACGACCGCGTTACCCTCGGCATGCGCATCCCGCGCGGCGCCGTCGCAGCCCGCCAGCGGCAGCAGGCAGGCGGCGCCGAGCAGCAGCGTGCGCAAGCGGTACGGGAGGGTGGACAGGGGCATGGGATGTTCTCTCTTTCGCGAGTGATTATTCGCTGCTTCGATCAGCCTGCCTTTGGGCGATCTCAATCGCGCAAACCCGTTCGCAACTGCGCTTGCGAAGCGCCAAGCGGCGGCAGCGGGCTGCGGTGCGCGGGTGCTACAATCGATCGCTTCTTTCCCTGCAGTAATCAACTTCACATGACCGCAGCCGACCTGGCCAAGCTGGTTTTCCTTTCTGCCATCTGGGGCGGCTCCTTCATCTTTCTGCGCGTGGCCGTGCCGGAGGCGGGCCCCCTGCTGACGTCCATCCTGCGGACTGTGCTGGCCGGGCTCGCCCTGCTCGCCTATGCGCGGATAAGCGGCGTGACGATGGACTGGCGCCGCAATCTGAAAGCCTTCGCGCTGGTCGGCCTGTTCGCCGGCGCGATTCCATTCACTTGCTTTTCATATGCGGCGCTGGTGCTGCCTGCCGCCTACTCGGCGGTGCTCAATGCGACCGCGCCGCTGTTTTCCGCGCTGCTGTCGGTGCTGATGCTGGGCGAACGGCTGACGCTCGGCAAGCTGGCGGGCCTGCTGATGGGCATAGGCGGCGTCGCCATCCTGGTCGGCGCCGGCACGCTGGCGGTGTCGCCGCAAACGCTGCTCGCGGTCGGCGCCTGCCTGGTGGCGGCGATGTGCTACGCGATGTCGACGATGGTGGTGAAGAAGACCGGCCGTCCGGGCGATATCCATCCGATCGCGATGGCGGCCGGCTCGCTCGCGCTTGGCGGTTCGATGATGCTGCCTGCCCTGCCCTTCGCGCTGCCGCCGGCGATACCGTCGCCCACCGCGCTCGCCTGCATCCTGGCGATGGCACTGCTGTCCTCTGGCCTCGCGCAGGCGCTGTTCATTCCGATGATCGTCAGGATCGGACCGACGCGGGCGATGTCGGTGTCTTTCCTGATCCCGCTGTTCAGCATGGTGTGGGGCGTGCTGTTTCTCGGTGAAACCGTCGGCGCGGCCACCATCGTCGGCGGCGTGGTGGTATTGCTGGCGATGGCCCTGGTGCTCTCGTCCGGGCGGCAGGCATGAAGCGGTGTCCGAATGCGGCCAGCATCATGCCGCCGCGCGTTCTACGCTTGCGGTTCAGCGACTTGTACTGGAGCTTCCATGAGAAGCGTTGACCTGTTCCGCCTCCTGACGCTGGCCGCGATCTGGGGCGCGTCCTTCATCTTCATGCGCGTGGTGGCGCCGGTGCTCGGCGCGCTCTGGACGGCAGAGATCCGCGTGGGCCTGGCCGGCGCAGCGATGCTGCTGTTCATGACGATGCGCGGCAAGCCGATGCAGTTTGGACAGCACTGGAGACACTATCTGGTGCTGGGCACGATGAACTCGGCCCTGCCGTTTGCGCTGTATGCGTATGCGGCGCTGACGATCCCCGCGGGCTATGCCGCGATTCTCAATGCCACCAGTCCGCTGTGGGGCGCGCTGGTGGGCGCGCTGCTGCTCGGCGAACGGCTGAGCGCGCGCAAGCTGGCGGGACTCGCCGCCGGCATCGCCGGCGTGTCGCTGCTGGTGCGCCTCGGCCCGGCCGAACTGACGCCGCAGGTGCTGCTCGCCGCGCTCGCCTGCGCGATGGCGGCGCTGTGCTATGCGCTGGCGGGCGTCTATTCGAAGCGCAAGTCGGGGAATGTGGCCGCGCCGCAGATGGCCACCGGCTCGCAGGTCGCGGCGGCCCTGGTGCTGCTGCCTTTCCTGCCGCTGGCGCCGATGCGCGCCGAACCGACCACAACCGTGCTGCTGTGCGCGGCATTGCTGGCGCTGCTGTGCAGCGCGGTCGCCTATTTCATCTATTTCAGGCTGATCGCGGATATCGGGCCGACGCGCGCGCTGACGGTGACCTTCCTGATTCCACTGTTCGCGCTGGGCTGGGGCGCGCTCTTCCTCGGCGAGACCATCACCGCCGGCATGATGGCGGGCGCCGCGCTGGTGATCGCGGCGACCTGGCTGGTGGTGGTCCAGCCGCCGTCAGTCGGGAACGAGGCGCGCCGGCAGGGCTCCGCGTAAGGCGTTGCAGACCACCACCGCTTCCGCGCGCAGCAGGTCCTCGCGTCGAAGGCTGCGTTCGCTCGCCTGCCAGGCGGGATCGTCGAGCAGCACCGCGCGCATCACACCCGGCAGCACGCCGGCCGACAGCGGCGGCGTGACCCAGCGGCCATCGAGCCTGACGAAGACATTGCTGCGCCCGCCTTCGGTCAGCTCGCCCCGTGCATTGAAGAACAGGGTGTCGAAGCCGCCGCGCGCCTCGGCGCCGCGCCAGCCGGCGTCGTAGTCTGCGCGCAGGCTTGTCTTGTGGCGCAGGAAGGGTTGCGCGATCGCGCAGGGCTGCGGTGCGAGGAATACGTCGACCGGCCCGGCCACGGGTGTCAAAAGTGCCGTCTGCAGCGCGCAGGCGCCGTCCTGCCGCAGCGACAGGCGCAGGCGGTGCGGGCCTGCGCCGAGGCCGGCACAGGCTGCCTCCAGCCGCGCGCGCAGCGCCGCCTCGTCGAATGAAAAGCCGAAGTAGCGCGCGGAGTCCGCGAGACGCCGCAAGTGGCGGTCGAGATGACGGATGCCCGCCGTCTCCGCATGCATGGTCTCGAACAGCTCGAAGTCCTGGGGCAGCCCGGTCAGGAAGCGCGCCTTGAGCAGACACTCCGCGTATTCATCCGCCGCCCGGCTGTCGTGCACGATGCCGGCGCCGACGCCGAGTTCGCCGCGGCGCAGGCCTTCTGCATCCGGCGGCCGCAGGCGCAGGGTGCGGATCGGCACCGACAGGCAGAAATCCCCGCCGGCGTCGAAGCAGCCGATCGCGCCGGTATAGAGGCCGCGCGGACTGGATTCGAGTTCGCGGATGATCTGCATCGTGCGCCGCTTGGGGGCGCCGGTGATCGAGCCGCAGGGATAGAGCGCGGCGAACACCTCGGCCAGTCCGGCGTCCGCGCGCCGCCGCGCGTGCACCGTGGAGGTCATCTGCAGCACGCTGCGGTAGCGCTCGACGCGGAACAGGTCGGGCACCTGCACCGAGCCGAATTCGGCGATGCGGCCGAGGTCGTTGCGCAGGAGATCGACGATCATCAGGTTTTCGGCGCGGTTCTTGGCGTCGGCGGCGAGCGCCTCCGCCCGTGCCGTATCGGTGTCCGCGTCGCCGCTGGCGGCGGCGGTGCCCTTCATCGGACGCGCGGTGAGCAGGCCGGCGTCGCAGCGGATGAAGAGTTCCGGCGACAGCGACAGCACGCTGCCGCCCTCGGGCAGGCCGATCAGCGCACCGTAGGGCACCGGCTGCCGCTCGCGCAGACGGCGGTAGAGCGTGAGTGGATCGCCCCAGGCATCGAAGCGCAGGCGCAGGCTGAAGTTGACCTGGTAGGTATCGCCGGCGGCGATGTAGTCGTGGATGCGGGCGATGGCCGCCTCGAAGTCGCCGCGGCCGGTGTCGGTCTCGAGGCCGCCAATTCCCGCTACGCCCGGGTGCCGGTCGTGCCGCGCGAGCCAGTCCGCCGCCTGCCGCGCCGACAGCTTTTCGCAGCGTTCGAACAGCAGGATGCGGGCCTGCGGCACATGGCCCTCGCGGTCCGCGATGCCGTGCATCCGCGCGCCGAGTTCATAGTCGAACAGGCCGACCGCAAACTGCCCCTCGCCCAGCGCGGCCTCCATCTCCGCCAGCAGCGCGGGCAATGCCGCGCCGTCGCTGCAGCACAGGCTGCGCAGGTAGCCGGTATAGAGCCGGGACCGGGGTTCGGCCTCGCTGGCCCCGGCATCGTCGAGCAGGGCGTAGCAGGCGGGAAGCATCATGCGGGCATCGGAAAATCGCGGGAAGGCCGCATTGTAATCCCGTGTTCAGCTGCCGCGCTTGGAGAGATAAATCCCCCACAGCAGCAGCGCGCCGCCGAGCATCTGCAGCGGCACGAGCGCTTCCTGGAAGATCAGCCATGCGGCGACCGCGGCGGTCAGCGGCTGGATCAGCAGACTCACCGACGACAGCGATGCGGGCAGGTGCGCGAGCGCATAGGCGATCACCGTCTGGCCGCCGATCTGCGCGACCAGCGCCAGCGCCAGCAGCGGCAGCCAGCCGGCGGCTGCCTCCGGCCAGAAGGCGCCGGGCGACAGCAGCGCGAACGGCAGCAGCGCCAGGCCGGTGACGGTGGTGCTCCATGCCATCAGACGCGCGGTCGAGTAGGCGCTGCGGGCGTCCTTGACCGACAGCTGGTAGGCCGCATAGAACACCGCGCTGGCGAGTCCGAGCGCATCGCCCGCGAGCTTGCTGCCGCCGCCCGGCGCCCCTGCCGCGCCGGGTCCCACCAGCATCACCGCGCCGACCAGCGCGCAGCTCATGCCGACGATGAAGATGCGCGAGAAGCGTACCTTGTGCGCGAACCACACCCACAGCGCGATGAAGATCGGCGCAAAGTTCGACAGCAGCGTGGCATTGGCGACCGTCGTGTAATGCAGCGACAGGTGCCACAGCGCCATGTCGCCCGCGAACCAGACACCGGCGAGCACCAGCGCCAGCGTGAAATCGGTGCGCTTGCCGGCGGCCCTGTCCTGGCCCCGCACCGCGAATGCCCAGGCCCAGAGGAAGGGCGCGGCGAGCGCCATGCGCCAGAAGGCGGAAGCGATGGGATTGACGTCGGACAGCCGCATGAAGATGCCGGCGAAGCCGATGGACATGCCGCCCACGAGCAGCGCGGCGAATGCGAGGACGGGGAAGTGCTTGGGTTCTGCCATGGGATTGCGGCGCGGACGGCGGATTTTGCGAAGCCGTGAGTGTACTCAGGATTGCAGGCGGCCGCTGAGCGGTTCTGTTCGGCTCGCTAAAGCGGGCGGCGGCCGAATATTACGGAAGGTGTAGCGCGCTCGCGGGCGCGGCGAAAAACCTCTCCCCTTCTCCGGTTCAGTGCGAATTCGGAGTATCGCCTGAAAAAACAGCGAATCTTCGGCCGACGTATCGGTCGGGATTCAGCGCAGCAGGATCGCCAGCTGCGCCTGCGAGTTCTCGGTCGGGCTCTGCTTGAAGCCGCTCTTGGCGAAACGGTGCCAGCGGCCGAGCACGAACGCGGTGATCAGGCTGGCGCGCAACGCGGTCTCGGCTTCCTGTGCCTGGTTCTGCGTGACGGCCAGCCGCAGCGACTGCCGCAGCGCCAGCTCGATGCGCTCGATGAACTGGTTCATGCGCTGCTGCAGCCGTTCATCCTCATTGACGAGCGCATCGCCGATCATGACCCGGGTCATGCCCGGATTGCGTTCGGCGAAGCCGAGCAGCATGGTGCCGATGGCTTCCGCCTGCGCCAGACCGTTCTCCTGCTGCTCGCCGATCTGGTTGATCAGGCCGAACACCGAGGTCTCGATGAACTCGATCAGGCCTTCGAACATCTGTGCCTTGCTGGCGAAATGCCGGTACAGCGCAGCCTCCGACACCTCCAGCTTCGCAGCCAGCGCCGCCGTCGTGATCTTTTCCCCCTTAGGCTGCTCCAGCATCGTTGCAAGCGTCTGCAGAATCTGCAGCTTGCGTTCTCCGGGTTTCATGCTTGCCATGATTTTTATATGTAGTTGTTTATTTATTCACGCAGCCTCCCTGGCAGCTGCGTTACCGATTTTACTTTGACATCGACGTAGCCGGGGCGCTTCGTGAAGGCCGGCGCCGGCAATCCGGGAGCGCTGCGGCTGTAACTGGGATTCATTCTCAGGTAGCCCGTGACCCACACCGTGCGCATCCCCACCGCACGTGCCGCCTTGAGCGTATCGATCGTATCCTCCACCAGTACACAACGGCTTGCGGGGACACGTTCTTTAGCCACGAGCTTGCGCAAGAGTTGTCGCGATGGCTTGGGCCGCAGCTTGCCGTGCACGCGCATCGCCTCGATCGGGATGTGCCTGGCGAAGTGGCGATGCAGGCCGAGATGGCGCATCACTTCCTGCGAGTAGCGGCGCGGCGCGTTCGTCAGCAGGATCTTGCGGCCCGGCAGACGCCGGAACAGGCGCGCGAGTCCGCGCTCGGCGCGGATCATCGCGTACAGGTCGTCGAACTCGTGCGCGGCATGCAGGAATTCGTCGACGCTCACGCCGTGGTGCCGGACCATGCCGAGCAGCGTCGCGCCGTAGCGCTTCCAGTAGAGCAGGCGCGCGGCATTGACGGCGTCGGCATCCGCGGGCAGGCCGCGCCGTGCGAGCACCTCCGCGATGTAGGCATTCATGTTGGCGTTAATGGCGGGGAAAATCGCGTGCGACGCGTTGTGCAGGGTGTTGTCGAGGTCGAACAACCAAATCGGTTTGGGCATCTGTTAGAGTCGGTTCGACGCCTGGGCCGGGGGTGCGCCAGGCGCGCAGGGAGAAACATGAAGCGCGGGATTGCTGTTTTATTAAGCGTGGTCGCGGGTCTGCTGTGGCAGCCCGTCGCAGCAGGGAATGATGCAGCAGCCGCTGCCGCTACACAAGCCATAAGCGCCCCGCCCTCTTCCGCGCCTGCCCGCGGGGCGCTCTACCGGATCCGCCATCGCGGATCGACCAGCTACCTGTTCGGCACCGTGCATGTCGGCACGCCGTCGCTCTTTCCGCTCGCGCCCGAGGTCACGCGCGCGCTGGCCGAGGCGGGCAAGCTGGTGCTCGAAATCGACACGCGCCAGGCGGCGCCGTTCCAGGCCGCGCTCGACAAGCACGGCGTCTATCAGGATGGCGACGATGTCAGCCGCCACCTTTCGCCGGCGACGCTGTCGCTGCTGCAGCGCGCGCTGTCGCGCGCGGGGCTCGAATGGCACGCCATGCGTCGCTTCAAGCCCTGGCTGCTGGCCAACCTGCTGGTCGGCCTCGATCTCGAGCAGGGTGGATACCAGCGTGCGCACGGCGCGGAAATGTTCCTGCTGTCGATCGCCGGGACCCGGACCGTGCATGAACTGGAATCGGCCGAATACCAGATGTCGCTGTTCGACGCGATGGACGATGCGACGCAGGAGCAGTACCTGCGCGAGCAGCTCGCCGAACTCGACGACGGCAAGGCGATGCAGAAGGCGCGGGCCCTCATCGGCGCCTGGGCGAGCGGCAACGGCGAGGCGCTCGAGAACATCGTGCGCGACTCGCTGCGGGACGGCACGCTGTCCTCATCCTTCGCCTATCGCGTCCTGCTGGAAAAGCGTAATCCCGAGATGGCCGAGAAGATCGTTCGCATGCTGGAGAGCGGCGAGAGTGCGTTCGTCGGCGTGGGACTGCTGCATCTTGTCGGGGAGGCGGGATTGCCGGCGCTGCTGAAGGCGCACGGGATGGAAGTCGAGAAGGTCCACTGATCCCGTCCCCGGCGGCGATGCGGCTGCAAGTCCCCCGTGCGGCGGATGGAACACCCGGCGGTTGCGCTGCCACATACCTGCCCCGTACCCAACCGTCAACCTCACTGGGAGCAGTTCATGGATTTGCATCGCATCCTCAATCACCCGCCGCCCCCGGTCGCCTCCCGCGCGGCCACCCCCAATCGCGAAGAACCGCCGGCACCGCCCGTGCCTTCGGGCAGCGGCCTCGGCCCCGTCCACCCGACGGACAGGGCGGGGCTTTCCGCAGCCGCGGATCGCGGCGGCAGGCATCGGCTTACCCGGAGCCAGTCGCCGCAGGAACCGGCGGCGAAACGTCCGAGGGAGAACACGCCCGACATGGAGCAAGAGGCCGCCGCCGCACTCCTCGCGATGGCAGCGGCATCCGGTCCCGGGCCTGGCGGACCGCCGGTCCGTTCATCGCACGCGCGGCCTTCCTCAGGGCCGGCTGCCTCTGCCAGCGGGGCAAGCAGCCGACCGGGGGTTCCGGAAGAGGTGCGGGCTGACGTCCAGCAGTACGTGCAACAGTTGAAGACCTTGCGCGACCCGCATCCGCTGGGGAAAACCCGCAAGAAAGAGGTCAAAGCGTCGATCCTGAGTGCACTACATAAGCTTGGGCAAACGGGGCAGTCCATCAACCTGTCGTCGCTGCGCGAGCTTGCGTCCACGGAGGATTGGAAGCGGCACATCGATCACAAGCACATCGGCGACGTCGATCGTTACCTCGGGTACCTGGCCGGAGACCCGAAAGGCCGGGGTGTCGGTGCAGTCAACAGAATGGACCGAATTCGCGATCAGCTGTCTGAAGAGATCCAGGAGGATATCGATGCATTCCTCAATACTCCGCGGTCGCTTCACGGGCGTCCACCTTACGAGGTGTCGCGCGAAACGAAGAGGATCGATAAGAACTTCCTCATGAAAACGCTGGCTGACTTTCAGTCCAATGGGTTGGATATCAGTTTCGATGGACTCAAGAATCTTGCGAGCGACCGCACATGGCAGGCGTATGTGAATCCAAACAAACACTACATCGTGGACCTGTATCTGCCCAACGCGGGACTCTGGCGCGCGGCACCCCCGGTTCCAGCGAATGTCGGATCCGCGGGGGCATCCGCAGGGCCTTCTCAGCAGGCGTAAACACGCGCAAGCCCCGATGCAAAGTCCGCGGGCCCGGCGCCTAGCGATTGCGCCGCGCCGCCGCCCGCTTCGCTACGATGGTCAGTGCGACCGGATCATCGTGCCGAATGCCTGCTCGGTAAGTACCTCGAGCAGCAGCGAGTGCTCGATGCGGCCGTCGATGATGTGCACCGTATTGACCCCCGACTTGGCGGCATCCAGCGCGGAGGAAATCTTGGGCAGCATGCCGCCGGAGATGGTGCCGTCGGCGAACATTTCGTCGATCTCGCGCGCGCTCAGGTCGGTCAGCAGATTGCCCTGCTTGTCCTGCACGCCGGCGATGTTGGTCATCATGATCAGCTTCTCGGCCTTGAGGATTTCGGCGATCTTGCCGGCGACCACGTCGGCGTTGATGTTGTAGGCCTGGCCGTCCTCGCCGAAGCCGATCGGCGAGATGATCGGGATGAAGGCATCGTCCTGCAGCGCCTTGACCACCGCCGGATTGATCGCCTCGATCTCGCCGACGAAGCCGATGTCGAGGAATTCGCCCGGCTTTTCCCGGTCGGGCATCTGCATCTTGCGCGCACGGATCAGGCCGCCGTCCTTGCCGGTGAGACCGACCGCCTGGCCGCCGTAGTGGTTGATCAGCATGACGATGTCCTGCTGCACTTCGCCGCCGAGCACCCACTCCACCACTTCCATGGTTTCCTCGTCGGTCACGCGCATGCCCTGGATGAAGGTGCCCTGCTTGCCGATCTTCTTGAGCGCGTTGTCGATCTGCGGGCCGCCGCCATGGACCACCACCGGGTTCATGCCGACCAGCTTGAGCAGGATGACGTCGCGCGCGAAGCCGTGCTTGAGGCGCTCTTCGGTCATCGCATTGCCGCCGTACTTGATGACGATGGTCTTGCCGTGGAATTTGCGGATGTAGGGCAGGGCTTCGGCCAGGATTTCCGCTTTGATCTGCGGAGAAACCGCACTCAGATCGGCGGCGGGAGCGGCAGGGTTGGTCATGTTGGATCCCGAAAAAGAACTTCGCGATTTTAAGGCAAAGCCCGGCCGGCTTGCAGGCCCCGCGCGCGATTTCCGGGGATTTTCGCGCGCGCCGGCTCGCTGCGGTAGACTAGCCGCTCCGGGCTTTTGCCCAAATGACAAGCCGCTCCGGATGAACAGCGCCCCGCTCCATCGCGATCTCGAATCCCTGCGCCCCGCGCTGGTGCGTTTCGCGCTGCTGCAGCTGAGGAATCCCGGGGTGGCCGAGGATGTGGTGCAGGACACCCTGGTGGCGGTGCTGGAAAAGCCGGACCGCTTCGCCGGGCAGTCGTCGCTGCGCACCTATGTGACCGGCATCCTCAAGCACAAGATCCTCGACAGCCTGCGCAGCCGCCAGCGCGAAGTTTCTTTCGAGCCGCGCGACGGCGAGTCGGACGAAGACTTCATCGACATGCTGTTCCGCGCGGACGGCCATGTGCTGGCGCCGCCGCGCGACCGGGGCGACCCGCAGGCGACGCTGGAACAGAAGGACTTTTTCCGCGTGATGGAGATCTGCCTGGAACGGCTGCCGCCGCGCATGGCGCGCGTGTTCATCATGCGCGAGTGGCTCGAACTCGGCACCGACGAGATCTGCCGCGAGGCCGGCATCACCAGCGCGAACGCGGCGGTCATCCTGTTTCGCGCGCGCCTGCAGCTGCGCGAATGCCTCGACCTCAACTGGTTCGGGAGGGCGGGATGAAGATCGGCACCCATTGCAAAGAGGTGCACCGGCTGACATCGGAAGGCATGGACCGCCCGCTGTCGCTCGGCGAGCGCGCGGGCGTCCGTCTGCACCTGCTGCGCTGCGAGGCCTGCCGCAATTTCGCCGGCCAGATGCGGCTGCTGCGCGAGGCCATGCGCAGGATGACGCCGGACGGCGACGAGAAGGACAAGCCATGAGCGTGTGCGCACGGTGCGGCGCCGCTTTTACCTGCGCGATGGCCGACGGCGCGGACGACGCGCCCTGCTGGTGCGTGGCGCTGCCGGCGCTGCCGCCTTCGGCCTACGTGACCAGGGACGGCGATCCCGGTGCCGACGCGTGCTTCTGTCCGGCCTGCCTGCGGGCGCTGCTGGATTCGCAGCGCGACGGACAGCCGGTCCGCTGTTCGCCTGATCGGGATTCGGAACGATAGCTTTTGCCTGGCGGGGGTTTTGGGCGGTTTGCGGGGGCTCGCTGTGGTAGGGCCGGCGTCCTTGCCGGCCTGGCGGGGGTCGCTGCGATCGCTGCGGTTCTTCATTCTTCGGGCAGCCGGCGTTGGTGCCGGCACGGAGGCCGGCACTACCTGGTGGGCGGAGGCTCGCTGTGGTGGGGCCGGCGTCCCTGCCGGCCTGGCGGAGGTGGCGGCGATCGCTGCGGTTCTTCATTCTTCGGACGGCCGGCGTTGGTGCCGGCACGGAGGCCGGCACTACCTGGTGGGCGGGGGCTCGCTGTGGTGGGGCCGGCGTCCCTGCCGGCCTGGCGGAGGTCGCTGCGGTTCTTCATTCTTCGGACGGCCGGCGCTGGTGCCGGCACGGAGGCCGGCACTACCTGGTGGGCGGGGGCTCGCTGTGGTGGGGCGGCGTCCCTGCCGGCCTGGCGGAGGTCGCTGCGGTTATTCATTCTTTGGACGGCCGGCGTTGGTGCCGGCACGGAGGCCGGCACTACCTGGTTGACGGAGGCTCGCTGTGGTAGGGCGGCGTCCCTGCCGGCCTGGCGGAGGTCGCTGCGGTTATTCATTCTTCGGATGGCCGGCTTTGGTGCCGGCACGGAGGCCGGCACTACCTGGTGGGCGGGGGCTCGCTGTGGTGGGGCCGGCGTCCCTGCCGGCCTGGCGGAGGTGGCGGCGATCGCGGCGTTCTTCATTCTTCGGACGGCCGGCGTTGGTGCCGGCACGGAGGCCGGCACTACCTGGTGGGCGGGGGCTCGCTGTGGTGGGGCCGGCGTCCCTGCCGGCCTGGCGGAGGTCGCGGCGGTTCTTCATTCTTCGGACGGCCGGCGCTGGTGCCGGCACGGAGGCCGGCACTACCTGGTGGGCGGAGGCGCCGTGAAACTGCGGGGCTGCTCAGTCACACGCACGCAGCCGCTGCCCGGCATAGCCGGCGGCAATCCTGTCGAGCGCCGCTTTTTCCTGCGGCGCCAGCTTGCGCAACTGGAAGGAGACGTCGCCGGTGGGACTCAGGCGCGGCGTGATGCGCGCGGTGCGTACGCCTTTTTCGGCAAGCGCCGCGAGGTGTGCCCTGGCGGCGCCTTCCTGCTTGAAGACGCCGAGCGAGATCCCCCAGCGCAGCGGGGAGTTGTCGAGGATGATGAAAAAGTCTTCGACGCCGAGGCGACGCAACTCGCCGGCCTTGCGTTCCACCGCTTCCTTGTCCGGTTGCGGCGGAATGTGCACCACCCAGGAAGCCGGCTGCAGGACGGGCTTGCGCGCGAGCCGGTTGCCGAGGTCGAGCGATGCCAGCTGGCCGCTGAAGCGCCGGGCCTCTTCCGGGCCGAAGTCGCCGATCTCGGCGCAGGCGAGCACCTGCGGCTCGGGCGCGGCGTCGGGCTTCCTGTCGGCGGCGGGGACCAGCGCCGGAGTGCGCTCGCCGTTGTCGGATGCGGGCGCGGGCTGCACGGCCTCCTCGGCCGGCTGCGGCTCGGGGGGGACGGCCGGTCCGGGCGCGGGCACCGGCGCCGCGCTCTCCGGCGGCTGCGGCGGCACCAGCTTCACCTTGTCGGCATTGAGCTGGTTGGCGACGCGCGCCGGCTCCCGCCCGCTTGGAATCAGGCTGTCGAGATGGCCGCGCTGCCAGGCGAACAGGCCGGCATTGGCAAGCAGAAGAACCGCGAAGAGAACTTTCAGCATCAGGCACTCATGGCGACGTGGTGCAGGCCGATCAGCACCAGGTTATCGACGATGGTCGGGGCGGCGGCGAGATGCGGCGCGATGATGCGCGCGGCGCCGCCGGAGAGGATGCAGCGCGGCGCGCCGTGCCGCCTCGCGTGCGCCGCCAGCGCGCGCTCGATCGCGCCCGCCTGGGCCGACAGGCAGCCGCTGACGATGGCGGCATCGGTATGGTCGGCAAAGGGTTCGGACACATCCAGGTGCTGCGCCACCTCGGGCAGCTGCGCGGTGTTGCGCGCCAGCGAACTCGCCATCAGCCCGAGTCCGGGCAGGATCATACCACCGAGAAAAACGCCGTCCGCGCCGACGGCGTCGACCGTTGTCGCGGTGCCGCAGGTGGCGACCAGCAGCGGTTCGCCGGGGTACATCGCATGCGCCCCGATGGCCGATGCGAAGCGGTCGCAGCCGAGCTGCGCCGGGTTGCGGTAGTTGTTGCGCAGGCCGGCGCGCTGCGGCGCCGAGGCAAACCATTCGAGCGGCACCGGCTGCAGGCCGAGCACCGCCTCCAGCATCTCGCGCATGGCGGCGCCGGCGACATTGGAGATCAGCACATGGTCGATGCGATGCCCCTTCCAGGCCTCGCTCAGCCCGCGCACGCCGGCGTGCTCGACCATGCCGGAGGCGAGCCATTGTCCGAGCGGATGGGGGCCGTGCGCGGCGGGCGGCACGATCGCCCACTTGACCCGGGTATTGCCGGCATCGATCAGCAGCAGCATCGTCTACTCCTTCGGCCGCAGCGACACGTCGCCGGCCATCACCGCCACCCGTCCGGCACCGGTATCGATCAGAAAGCGGCCGACCTCGTCCACGCCGACGCCGATGCCTTCATGCAGCGCACGGCCGTTCTCGAGGATCGCCACCGGCTGCCCGGCGTAGGCATGCAGGCGGTTCCAGCGTGCGGCAAAGGGCGCCAGCCCCTGCTGCGCGAACTCCTCCAGCATTTCCGCCAGGGCCGACAGCAGCGCGGCCATCAGCAGGTTCTGGTCGATGGCGGCGAGCGGGGCCAGGCTGGCGACCGGCCGGTCCAGGCCGGCCACGGTTTCCTCGTCGAGCGCGAGATTGATGCCGATGCCGATCACCGCCCAGCTGCCGGGTCCGGCGGCGGCCGATTCGATCAGGATGCCGGCCGCCTTGCGACCCTCCAGCAGCAGGTCGTTCGGCCATTTGAGCCTGACCTCGGCGCCGAACAGGGCGAGCGTCTCGGCCAGCGTCACGCCGACGGCAAGCGGCAGTCCGACCAGCGCCTGCAGTCCGCGCTCGAATTTCCAGGCGAGCGAAAAGGTCAGCGACTGGCCGGGACGCGATTGCCACGGGCGCCCTGCCCGTCCGCGCCCGGCGCGCTGGTGGCGGGCGATCAGCAGCCGCGGTCCGGTCAGCCCCGGCAGGGCGGCCATCAGGTCGGCATTGGTGGAGCCGGTTTCCTCCACCACGCGCACGTCCACCCGCTGCGCGGCGGGACGGCACAGGGCGGCGATCTGCTCCGGAGTGAGTAAGGCGGTCATGCCGGCATTGTAGCGGCTGGCTTTCGGCACCGCCATGCAGCAGGGAAAGATGCCTGACATGTATCCATGCCCCTTGCCAAATCTTCCCTTACACTAGCCGGATGCCAGAACTACAACTACCAGCATTGAGCTTCGACAGGGAGAAGCAGACCGTGGCGGCAAGCGGCGCGTGGCAGGTGCATGCGCTGGCGCGCGCGGGCGTGCTGCGCAAGATCGAATCGCAGCTGGCCGGCATGCGGGCCGCCGGCGCCTGGGACTTGCGCGGCATCGTCGCGCTCGACCATATCGGCGCGCAACTCCTCTGGAATGCCTGGGGCAAGACGCGTCCGGCGTCCCTGTCGCTTGCGCCAGCGCATGAAGAAGTCTTCGGCCGGCTGGAACAGGCCGGCGCGCTGCGGCTGCCCGCGCGCGCGCGGACGGGACTGTCGGCCGCCGGCTTCCGCAGGCTGGCGGGCACGGGCTACGACCATCTGCGCGCTTTCGTCATGCTGCTCGGACAACTGACGCTCGACCTCGCCGCCTTCGCCGCGCGGCCGCAGCGCGGGCCGTGGAAGGAGATTTCGGCGCATGTCTTCCATATCGGCTACCGTGCGCTCGGCATCACCGCGCTGGTGGGCTTCCTGATCGGCGTCGTGCTGTCGTATCTGTCGGCGCAGCAGCTGCACACCTTCGGCGGCGACATCTATCTGGTCAACATCCTCGGCATGTCCATCATCCGCGAACTGGGCCCGCTGCTGGCGGCGATCCTCGTCGCCGGCCGTTCCGGTTCGGCGATCACCGCGCAGCTCGGCGTGATGCGGGTGACCGAGGAACTCGACGCCATGCTGGTGATGGGCATGCCGCACGGCTTCAGGCTGATCATGCCGCGCGTGCTGGCGCTGGCGGTGTCGATGCCGCTGCTGGTGGTCTGGACCGACGCGGTCGCGCTGCTCGGCGGCATGGCGGCGGCACGGCTGGAGCTCGGCCTGCCGCCCGCTTATTTCCTGCGCGAGCTGCCGGAGGCGGTGCCGATCGCGAACTACTGGATCGGCCTGGCCAAGGGGGTGGTGTTCGGCGTGCTGATCGCGCTGGTGGCCTGTCATTTCGGCCTGCGCATCGAGCCCGATACCGAAAGCCTCGGCCAGGGCACCACGCTGTCGGTGGTCACGGCGATCACCGTCGTCATCCTGGCCGACGCGGTGTTCGCGATCGTCTTCAAGGGCGTGGGTTTTTACTGATGGCGGGCCCGGTCATCCAGGTCGACAGGCTGTGCACCCGCTTCGGCGACGTGGTGGTGCACCAGGATCTCGACCTCACCGTGCAGCAGGGCGAGATCCTGTCGCTGGTCGGCGGCTCGGGCTCGGGCAAGACCACGCTGCTGCGCCAGATCCTCGGGCTGGAGCGGCCGGCGAGCGGCAACGTCCGCGTGTTCGGCGAAGACATCAACCGCCTGGTGGGACAGCGCCGGCGCCAGTTGCGCGCACGCTGGGGCATGCTGTTCCAGCACGGCGCGCTGTTCTCCGCGCTGACCGCCTTCGACAACGTGGCGCAGCCGATGCGGGAACTGCACCGGCTGCCGGAGGACCTGATCCGCGACAGCGTCCTGCTGAAACTGAGCATGGTCGGCATCTCCCCCGCCGACGCGCTGAAGATGCCGGCCGACCTGTCGGGCGGCATGGTCAAGCGGGTCGCGCTGGCGCGCGCGCTGGCGCTGGAACCGGAGCTGCTGTTTCTCGACGAGCCGACCGCCGGGCTCGACCCGGACCTGTCGGACAGCTTCGTCGAACTGATCGCCGGCCTGCACCGGCAACTGAAACTCACCGTCGTGATGGTCACGCACGATCTCGACACGCTCTTCGCGCTGTCCACGCGCATCGCCGTGCTGGCCGAGAAGCGGGTGATCGCGGCGGACACGCCGGAGCGCATCGTGGCGCTGCCGCATCCGTTCGTGGAACGCTTCTTCCTCGGCGGCCGCGGGTTGCGCGCAATGGAAGTGCTGCGCGAGAAACGAATGGAACACGATCATGGAAAATAAATCGCATGCCCTGGCCGCCGGCCTGTTCACCATCGCGCTGCTGGCCGCGGCGATACTCGTCGCGCTGTGGTTCAACCGCGACCGCGTCGAGTACGTGCCGTACCAGATCGCGACCAAGCAATCGATCCCCGGCCTCAATCCGCAGGCGGCGGTGCGCTATCGCGGACTCGACGTCGGCAAGGTGGACGACATCAGCTTCGACCCGGAGGTGGTCGGCCAGATCCTGGTGCACATCAGCGTGCGGCCGGACACGCCGATCACCCGCTCGACCTTCGCCACGCTCGGCTACCAGGGCGTGACCGGCATCGCCTACATCCAGCTCGACGACGACGGCAGCCAGCGGGTCAAGCTCGAAAGCGGACCGGACAAGGTCGCGCGCATCGAGATGCGGCCGAGCCTGTTCGACCAGTTGCAGAACCGCGGCCTGGCCATCCTGCAGCAGACCGAGGAAGTCGCCAAGCGCATCAACAACCTGCTGCAGCCGGAGAACCAGGAAAAGATCCTCGCCGCCTTCGACTCCATCGGCTCGGCCGCCAACCAGCTCGAAGCCATTCCGCGCCAGCTGCAGCCGACGCTGCAGCGCATGCCGGCGCTGACGGCGCAGGCGCAGCAGACGCTGGGCTCGCTCAATACCCTGTCGCGGGACGCCAGCGGCCTGCTCACCAATCTCGACCGGCTCTCGACCAGCCTGCAGCAGCCGACCGGGCCGATCGCCTCGATCACCCACAGCGTGGACCGGGTCGGCATGCTGGCCGAACGGCTGGAGTACGATCTGGCGCCGCTGACCACCGATCTCGGCGTCACGCTGCGTTCGCTGAACCGGACGCTGGACAATCTCAACGAACGCCCGCAAAGCATTCTGTTCGGGGGCGCGCGGGCGCGGCCGGGACCGGGAGAGGACGGATTCAATGAAGACTGAGGAAAACACCATGCGCAACCGATCGCACATGCCGGCCGCGCTGCTGCTGGCCGCCTGCTGCGCGCTGCTGTCGGCCTGCGCCGGCGCGCCGCAGCGACCGACGCTCTACGATCTCGGCCCCCTGCCCGCTCACGCGCGACAGGCACTGCCCGCGCTGCCGCCGGTGGCCGTGGCCGCCGTCGCCGCGCCGCCCTGGCTCGACAGCAACCGCATGTTCTACCGGCTCAACTACGACCAGCCGCAGCAGCCCCTGCCCTATGCCAATGCGCGCTGGACGATGTCACCCGCGCAGCTGCTGCTGCAGCGGATCAAGGCGCGCATCGCCGACGCCGGCGGCGCACCGCTGGCCGCGGCGGAGGGCGCGCTCAACGTGCCGGTGCTGCGCCTGGAGACCGATGATTTCAGCCAGGTCTTCGACAGCCGTGAGGCCAGCCGCGGCCAGGTCAGCCTGCGTGCCTCGGTCTACCGCGGACGCACGCTGCTGGCGCACAAGTCCTTCGCGCGGCAGGTGCCGGCGCCCAGCGCCGACGCCGGCGGCGGGGCGGCCGCGCTCGCCGCCGCCACCGATGCCGTGACCGGCGACCTGATCGCCTGGCTCGGCACGCTGCCGCTGAAATAGCTTGCCGGGGGCGGCGCATCTGCGAGAATAGGCTTTCCGTTTCCGTCCCACATCGCATGGCTCCGCACGACGACAACCAGCCGCTCGACGCCGACGCCCGCGCCCACAGCGCGCAGGTGTCGACCTTCGCGCGCGTCGGGCTGCTGATGTACGGCTTCCTCATCGTCTACGCCAGCCTCTATCCGTTCGCCAACTGGCAGGACATCGGGCTGCCGATGTGGGGTTTCCTGCTGATGCCGCTGCCCCATTACTGGACGGGCTTCGACGTGGTGACCAATGTGATCGGCTACATGCCGTTCGGCGCGCTGATCGTGTTCGCGCTCTACCCCGCCGTGCGCGGCGCGGGCGCGGCGGCCATCGCGATCGCGGGCGGCATGCTGCTGTCCGGCTCGCTCGAGGCGGTGCAGACCTTCCTGCCCAACCGCGTGTCGTCCAATCTCGATTTCATCACCAATGCCAGCGGCTCCGTCGCCGGCAGCCTCGCCGGATTGCTGCTGACCCGCACCTTTCTCGAACAGAGCCGGCTGGTGCGGCTGCGGCGCAACTGGTTCGTGCCGGAGGCGGGACGCGGGCTGATCGTGCTCGGGCTGTGGCCGCTGGCGCAGATCTATCCGCAGGGTTACCTGTTCGGCCACGGCCAGCTGCTGCCGATCCTGTCGGAATGGCTGTCGGACTGGAGCGAGACCGACATCGACCTTGCGGCGCTGCTGGCGCCCGGGCTCGGGCTCGACGTGCAGGACTACTGGCTGGCGGAGATCCTGATCACCGGCTTCGGCATGTGCGGCGCGCTGCTGACCATGTCATGCCTGCTGCGCAAGCAGGCGCCGACGGCACTGCTGGTGACGGCGCTGGCGCTGGCGGCGCTGGTCGCCAAGGCGCTCGCCAACGCGGTGCTGTTTACGCCCGCCAATGCGCTGGCCTGGCTCACGCCCGGCGCCAAGGGCGGGCTGGTGATCGGCGCGCTGATGATGAGCGGGCTGGCCTATGCGCCGGCCGTGGCCCAGCGCCGCCTCGCGGTGGCCTGCCTGCTGGTCGGGCTGGCCATCATCAACCTGGTGCCCGCCAACCCGTATTTCGTGGCCACGCTGCAGGCCTGGACCCAGGGCAAATTCCTCAACTTCAACGGCGCCGCGCACTTCCTGTCGGTGTGCTGGCCGGTGTTCGCGCTCTGGTTCCTGCTGCATCCGATGCACCGGCGCAGGACATCCGCCACCCATCGCTAGCCGCGCCCTGCGCCCCGCCTGAAAGGCCCGCGCGCCGGGTGTATCATGCGCTCTTTCCTCGCGCATCCCTCCCTGCACCGACATGTCAGACAAGCCGTATTACCAACACCATGTCTTCTTTTGCCTGAACCACCGCGAAGAAGGCCGTCCCTGCTGCGCCGACAAGGGCGCGCAGGCCGCCCAGGAACACGCGAAAGCCCGCGTCAAGCAGCTCGGCCTCTCCGGCCAGGGCAAGGTCCGCATCAACAAGGCGGGCTGCCTCGACCGCTGCGAGGAGGGCCCGGTGATGGTGATCTACCCGGAAGGCACCTGGTACACCTATGTCGACAAGGAAGACATCGACGAGATCATCGACGAGCACCTGGTCAACGGCCGCCCGGTGGAGCGCCTGAAGATATGAACGCGCAGACCCGCCGCTTCACCCTCGCCGGCCCCGCCGGTGCGCTCGAAGGCGCGCTCGACCTGCCCGATGACGCGCCGCGCGGCATCGCGCTGGTCGCGCATCCGCATCCGCTGTACGGCGGCACGATGGACAACAAGGTGGCGCAGACGCTGGCGCGCGCCTTCGTCGCGCTCGGCTATGCCGCCGCCCGCATCAACTTCCGCGGCGTCGGCAAGTCCGAGGGCAAGTACGACGAAGGCCGCGGCGAGACCGACGACATGGCCGCGCTGCTGGCCTACATGCGGGAACAGTATCCCGGCGTGCCGGTCGCGCTGTCGGGTTTCTCTTTCGGCACCGTCGTGCAGTCCCGGCTGCAGCAGCGCCTGACCGAAGCCGGCACGCCGGCCGAGCGCCTGGTCCTGGTCGGCACCGCCGCCGGCAAATGGGAAGTGCCGCCCGTTCCCGCCAATACCCTGCTCGTCCACGGCGAGTATGACGAGACCATACCGCTGTCCGACGTGCTCGACTGGGCGCGGCCGCAGGAGCTGCCTGTGCTGGTCATTCCGGGCGCCGATCATTTTTTTCACCGCAAATTGCAACACATTAAGAATTTCGTGGTCGAAAGCTGGCATCGCTGACTTTCTTGAAAGAAATGATTTTGGTTCTGGCAAAGAATACGGAATCTGTCTGAGGGGCAAGTCGGCGCCGCTATAATTCGGTCCTTGTTTTCCCTTGTCATCCGCCGCCCTGGCGGTATTTCAACGCTACGCCCATGAAAAAACTTCTAGCTGCCCTGGCAGCCGCTGCCTTCTCGGTGTCTGTCGCATTCGCGCAGGCGCTTCCTCCTCCGACGATCGCCGCCAAGTCCTGGCTGCTGCTCGATGCGACCAGCGGCCAGCAGCTCGCCGCCCAGGATCCCGACATGCGGGTCGAGCCGGCCTCGCTGGTGAAGATCATGACCGCCTACCTGACCTTTTCCGCGCTCAAGGAAAAGCGCCTCGACATCAACCAGATGGTCAATGTCTCCGTGCGCGCATGGAAGGTCGATCCGAGCAGCTCGAAGATGTTCATCGATCCGGCCACCCCGGTTTCGGTCAACGACCTGCTGTACGGCCTGATCGTCCAGTCCGGCAATGACGCCGCCGTGGCCCTGGCCGAAGCGGTGGCCGGCACCGAGGATGCCTTCGTGGTGCTGATGAACCGCGAGGCCGAGCGCATGGGCATGAAGAACACGCGCTTCGCCAATCCGCACGGCCTGCCCGACCCCAACAACTACACCACCGCGCGCGATCTTTCCATCCTCGCCACGCGCATGGTCAACGACCATCCGGACTTCTACAAGATCTACTCCACCAAGGAGTTCACCTACAACAAGATCAAGCAGCCCAACCGCAACCGCCTGCTGTGGCTGGACCCGACGGTCGACGGCATGAAGACCGGCCACACCGCCGCCGCCGGCTACTGCCTGATTTCCACCGCCAAGCGCCCGAACGGCCCGAGCGGCGACCGCCGCCTGGTGTCGGTGGTGCTCGGCACGGTCTCCGATCAGGTGCGTGCGCAGGAAAGCCAGAAGCTGCTGAACTGGGGCTTCCAGAACTTCGACACCGTGCGCCTGTACGCGAAGGGCCAGCCGGTGGCCACGCCGGAAGTCTGGAAGGGTTCGCAGAACCAGGTCAAGATCGGCTTCACCCGCGACGTCTTCGTCACCGTGCCCAAGGGCGTGGCCGACAAGATGAAGCCGGTACTCGAGCGCACCGACCCGCTGGTCGCGCCCGTCAACCAGAACACCAGGGTCGGCACCCTGAAGATGGTCGTCGACGGCAAGCCGCTGACCGAGCTGCCGGTGGTGGCGCTGGAACAGGTGAACCAGGCCAGCATCTTCGGCCGTGCGGTGGATTCGGTACGGCTCTGGATGAAGTGATCGTCTGATCGCAGGATGTGTGTGCGGCAGCCTCCGGGCTGCCGTTTTTTTTGTGCGGTGGGTTTGGCGGGGATTGGGGGGGAAGGAGGTTTGATTCTTTCTTCGCGCTGCCACCGTTGTGGCCGGCACGGAGGCCGGCCCTGCTTTCGGGTGCAGGTTCTCCGCTCGTGGACCAGGTAGTGCCGGCCTCCGTGCCGGCACAAACCAAGCCGGATACGGAGAAAGGCTTTGTTCATTCTTCACGCTGCCGCCGCCGGGGCCGGCACGGAGGCCGGCCCTGCTTTCGGGTGCAGGTTCTCCGTTCGTGGACCAGGTGGTGCCGGCCTCCGTGCCGGCACAAACCACGCCGGATACGGAGAGAGGCTTTGCTCTTTCTTCGCGCTGCCGCCGCCGGGGCCGGCACGGAGGCCGGCCCTACTTTCGGGTGCAGGTCCAGGTGGTGCCGGCCTCCGTGCCGGCACAGACCACGCCGGATACGGAGAAAGGGCTTTGTTCTTTCTTCGCGCTGCCGCCGCCGGGGCCGGCACGGAGGCCGGCCCTGCTTTCGGGTGCAGGTTCTCCGTTCGTGGACCAGGTAGTGCCGGCCTCCGTGCCGGCACAAACCACGCCGGATACGCAGAAAGGCTTTGTTCTTTCTTCGCGCTGCCGCCGGCGGGGCCGGCACGGAGGCCGGCCCTACTTTCGGGTGCAGGTCCAGGTGGTGCCGGCCTCCGTGCCGGCACAAACCACGCCGGATACGGAGAGAGGCTTTGCTCTTTCTCCGCGCTGCCGCCACTGGCGCCGGCAGGGAGGCCGGCCCTACTTTCGTGCTGGTTCTTCGGGCTGAACGCGCCACTACGCTTTCCGTAACATGCCGAACCATTCTTTTTTTGCATGATCACCCGCCACCGCCTGTGCAAAAATAAGCTCTCCCCACCCGAAAGGCTCCAACCATGCAAGACCCCCTCGTCTACCTCAACGGCACCCTGACTCCGCTGTCGGAGGCGCGCATCCCGGTGCTCGACCGCGGCTTCATCTTCGGCGACGGCATCTATGAAGTCGTGCCGATGTATGCAAGAAAGTTATTCCGTGCGAAGCAGCATCTCGCCCGCCTGTTCCGCAGCCTGAAGGCGGTGTCGATTACAAATCCGCACAGCGAGGAGGAATGGATGGCGCTGATCGGCAAGGTGGCGCACGCCCACCCGTCCGACGATCAGCTGATCTATCTGCAGGTGACGCGCGGCGTCGCGAAACGCGGCCATGCGTTTCCGAAGGAAGCGGTGACGCCGACGGTCTTCATCATGACCAACCCGATGACGCTTCCGTCGGCGCAGGCGGTGGAGAACGGCGTGGCCTGCGTGACCATGGAAGACAAGCGCTGGCTGCATTGCGACATCAAGTCCATTTCCCTGCTCGGCAATGTCCTCGCCGCGCAGTACGCGGTCGAGCACGATGCGGCCGAGGTGATCCAGTTCCGCGACGGCTGGCTGAGCGAAGGCTCGTCGTCGAATGTGTGGGTGGTGAAGGACGGCAAGATGATGGCGCCGCCGCGCGACGAGCTGATCCTGGAAGGCATACGCTACGGCTTCATCGAGGAATTGTGCGCGGCGCGCGGCATACCGTTCGAATCGCGCCGCATCAGCCGCGAGGAAGTCATGCAGGCCGATGAAGTGATGCTGTCGTCGGCGAGCAAGGAAGTGCTGGCGGTGGCGAGCATCGACGGACGCCCGGTCGGCGACGGCCGCCCCGGCCCGGTCTTCCGGGCGCTGCATGCGGCCTATGTGGAGGCGAGGAAGGCGTAAAATACGCGCATTGCGCCAGGGCGCGTGCCTTCTTCGGCGGCGCGGCGCGGCAACCGCGTCGCGCGCCACACCATCATGACCACTCCCACCGATACCCTCATCGAATATCCGAGCGACTTCCCCATCAAGATCATGGGGCTGATGCAGGACAATTTTGCAGAAACCATGGTCGAGGTCGTCACCCGCCACGACCCCGACTTCCACGCTGGCAAGATGGAAATGCGGCCCTCGTCCAAGGGCACCTATCTGTCGCTGACCGTCACCGTGGTCGCCACCAGCCGCGAGCAGCTCGATAACCTGTATCGGGAGCTGAGCTCGCATCCGATGGTGAAGGTGGTGCTGTAATCACCCGGCCCGCACGGTCCCGAGGCCGTGCGGCGCCGCCTGGAATTCGGGCAGCGCCTCCGCCCGGGCGGACCAGGCGGCGAGCACCGGAAAGTCCCCGGCCGGCACCGCCCCCGGCAACATCTGCTGCGTGAATTGCCACGCCACCGCGACGCTGACGCCGGCCTGCGACATGGTCGCGCTCGTCACCGGCAGCGGCGCCCGCAGCGCCTCCTCTTCCAGCATCCGCCAGGCCGACAGCAACTGCGCGTGGACGCGGTCCACCCAGGGCTGATGCAGCTTCTCGGCCGGCCGCAATTCATGCTCATAGACGATCTGCACCGCCTTTTCGCAGGCGGCCAGCGCCAGACCGATAATCTTCAGTTCCCGCTGCAGTGCCGGCAGGGCCGTCGGCAGCAGGCTGCGTCCGGCAAGCGCTTCGGCGTACTGGAGAATCAGGGTGGAGTCGAGCAGGATGCCGCCGTCGTCACACACCAGCGTCGGCGCCTTCACCACGGGGTTGATCTGCCGGAACTGCTCGAAGGTGCGAAACACCGACAGCGCCTCATGTTCGAAACGCAGGCCGAGCAGTTGCAGCGAGACCGCCACGCGGCGCACATAAGGGGAGTCGAGCATGCCGATGAGTTTCATGGGTGCGATCCTTTCGTGTGAGGTGAGACGGGCAGCGTGCCGTCATTCCGCTTCATGGCAGACCACGCACAGCTTGTTGCCGTCCGGGTCGCGGAAGTAGGCGCCATAGTAGTCCGGGTGATAATGCGGCCGCAATCCCGGCCCGCCTTCGTCGCTGCCGCCATGGGCGAGCGCGAGATGATAGGCCCGGCGCACCGCCTCGCGGGTGGCGGCGGCGAACGCAATCATCTGGCCATTGCCGGGGTGATGCGGCTGGCCGTCGAAGGGCTTGCCGATCAGGAGCAGCGGACGGCCGCCGCCGGGCTGCTCCCATCCGGCCCATGGCCTGCTTCGGTCGCAAAAACGCGCGGGCCAGCCGAGACAATCCGCCAGCGCGGTGTAGAAAGCCAGCGCGCGATCGAAGTCGGCGATGCCGATGAAGATGTGGGAAATCACGTTTTCTCCTGTCGGTGAACGGCCGCCGGTCGGCGGGAAGGGGCAGTATCCCATACTGCTGCCGGTCGCTTCGGCCGGGGAACAGCGGAGCGGACTTGCGCCGAAACGCGCCATGTACGAGTGTGTGCACAGACACCACTTTGCAGAGATATCGTGCGTACCAATATCGAGATCGACGACGAACTCCACTCGGAGGACAACCGGGACGCAATGAGAACCGACAAGTAATCCTCGTCGTCCAACACCTCGTACTCCGTTCCGCGCTGGTACCTGGCTGACACGCTGCCCTCGTCGCATAACCATCCCGCCCGCCGTATACCATGCCGCGGCGCACATCAAAAAAAGGAGCGGGGCATGGATACGTTTCTTCGCTGCGTCACACCCAAACAGTAAGCAAGACAATTACAAGCCGGCGCCCGCCTGAAGCCCCCCCCGACAGCTCATTGAAAGGGGGTGTGCATGCGGCGCCATACAGCAGTTACTGAGCGTTCCATGCGAGGAGACATCCATGGCCGCAAGAGTGTGTTCCCTACGCCTGCCGTCATGGCCGGCAAAACGCGCGGCATCCGACGCCGCGGCCAAACCGCCCTCCAATGAAGAGGACCGGTACACATCGTCGGACATGAAACGGAAGATGGACCGGCGTCCGTCCTGGACCCAGGTCTTCGCCACGCATTTGCCGAAGACATCCCGCTCGACCGGTGCCTCTTCCGCGACGGCGTCCTCGGCGCATGAGCCGCAGGATCCGCCGGCGCCGCGCTCGGCCGAGCAGTTCATGCACGACCAGAAGGAAAGACGTCACCAGGCCAGCCGGACCGGCATGGCGGAACGGCTGCGCGAACGGCTGGCCGGCGCGGCCACGCTGTCGTCCTGCGAAGCGCCGCCGGCAATTCAACTCGGCGGGTGGTCGCCCACGGCGGCGACGGAACTGGTGCGCACCCTGCACTGGGAACAGCGCAAGCTCGATCCCGGGCAGGCCGACGTGGTGGAACTGGCGCACGCGATCGCCTGCGGCGAGCGCTGGCGTGCCGACGGGGACCGGCGGTGGCGCGATGAGGCGATATCGGCATTGCTCAGGGCATTTTCGATGGACGAGACGCTGGACATCGAAACCCTGAGCCAGGGCTATGCCGCCGGTTCGACCGGCTACGAGCAGAAGGGCAAGTCGATCTGGTCGAACTATCTTTCGCAGCTCGGCGCCTTCGCCATGCTCACCGGTGTCGAGTCGGCCGCCGCCGCTGCCACGGTCAGCAGCGGCATGGCGCTGGCGCAGGCCTACAACGAGCTCAATACAGGCCGTGAGCGCATGGTGCGCAAGCCGCAGGAAGACCTGGCCGCGGCGCTAAGCGTCAATCTCGCCAAGCGGGCGGCGAGCACGCCGGCCATGAACACCGCGGCGAAACTCACCGACCGGATGCGCAAGGCACCCGCGCTGGCGAAGCGCCTGCGGGAAGCGATCGAGGCGGCGGAGGAGCCCGGAGGCAGAAGCGCGCTCGAAGCGCTGCTCAAGGAAGCGGACGAGACCGTGTTTGCCAGCGAAAACGCGATCAAGCATCGGCTGAATATTTCGGCGGAAAACTGGGCATGCAGATGGCGCGAAGCGGCGGTGCGTTCCGGCGCCGCCGGACTGATCGCCGGCGGCTCGGTCGCCGCCGCCTTTGCTCCGCCCGCCGCGCCGATCGCGATTCCGGCGGCGCTCGCGGGGGCGGCGGGACTGCACCTGATGTACCGGGTCAGCGACTGGGACGGAAAGGATGCCAGCCGCGGCAAGCTGAAACAGCTGTTCAATTTCATCAAGAGCGCCGACTGGATCGACCGCCGCAAGATGGCGCCGGCGCGCATCGCCGAGATGTACGAAAAGTTTGAAAGCGGCAGGATGACGCGCGAGGATCTCGCGAATGAGCTGAACCGCGCCGGCGCCATCGACGCGGGCAAGCTGAGTGCGCTGATCGTCCTGCCCGTCTCGATGCGCATGTCGATGGCAAGCGTCCTGTTGCGCGGCAAGCTGGCCGAGGTCCTCGACAAGCTTGCCCGGACGGGACCCGCGGGCATGGTCTCCGAAGACGTGGCATTGATGAGAGCCGTCAGCCGCGAGGGGAAGGGCAATCCCGGGGAGGCCGTACTGACTGCAAGATATCTTCTGACCGACGTGTTCAACCTCCGGCGTGCCGGTGAACTGGCCGGCGAAGCCGGCGACGCCGATCGCAACGGCGACCACGAGCGCCGCGACCGGGCGCTGGCCGCGGCGGCCGACCATCTGCTCGCGGTGCGCGACGACGAGGCGCGCGCCCTGTTCGAGCGCGACATGAAAGAGCAGACGCGAGCGGCGGCACGCGCACTGTCGCTGCAGAAGGACGTGGCCGACCGCTATCGCTACTGCCTCGGCGCCGGCGCCATGACCGGCCTGATGGCGGGCGGCGTGTACGGCGCCGTCAACAACTGCCTGCGCGCCGCCGATCTCAGCGACGGTGCCATCACTGCCGGCGGTTTCGGCGCCACCGTGCCGCCGTCCTTTGTCGTCTCCCCGCTCGGCCCGGCCTACAAACGGCATGCGCCGGATCCGGCTGCCGCGCCCGGGGACAACGCGCCGGTCACGCTCCAACTGCATGCGTCCGATAAACCGGCGACGCCCTACCAGCTTCCGCCGGACGCGGTGGTCTCGCTGCTCAAGTCCGGTCGCGTGCCGCAATCGGTCGCCTTCGAGTGGGAACACGGGGGCAAGACGCAAAGACAGATCAATGGCCTGACCGATCTGCAGCCCTACTACTACCAGCAGCAGCGCAGCCTCGGCCGTCTCGGCCGCGCGAAGTCGGTCTGGAAAAAGGTGGTCGGCGGCGTCGCGGATGCGGTGGACTCCACCACCGATCCGCTGCTCGGACCGGCGGTCGCCTACCGGATGCGGGCGACCCGCGCGCAGCGGCGCGAACTGCACCGGCTGGCGGACCAGGCCAACGACGTGCTGCGCGGCGGCGCGACCGCGACCGCAGCGGATGAACCGGCTCAGGCGCCGGCCGCTACACGCCGGGCACCTCCTCCAGCTCCTTGAGCAGCCAGCTGCGGAAGGCCTGCACCTGCGGCTTGTCGAGCGACTGCGGCGGGCACACGAAGAAATAGGAATCCGGGCAGGGGATGCTGATATCGAACAGCCGCACCAGTTCGCCCGAGGCCAGCTCGGTCATCGCGATCGCATGGCGCGCCAGGGCGATGCCATGCCCCTCCGCCGCCGCCCGCACCAGCATCGATGAATCCTGAAACACCAGTCCGCCCGTGGGCTCGATCGCGCTCAGGCCGGCGGCGCGGAACCAGGGCGTCCATGGCTCCATCTCGCATCGCAGCAGCGTGCTGGCGGCAAGCTCCCGCGGCGTCGCCGGCAGCCTGCCGCCGTTGTAGCGCGGGCTGGCGACCGGGTAGTAATGGTCATCCATGATTTTTTCGGAATGCATGCCCGGGTAGTTGCCGAGCCCGAAACGGATGCCGAGGTCGACCGACTCCCGCACGAAGTCGGTGAGGCCGCTGCTCGACTGCAGCATGACTTCGAGGTCCGGATGCTGCTCGATGAAGCGGCCGATGCGCGGCGACAGCCAGCGCGCGGCGAACGAGGGCAGCGCGGTGATGGTGAGCTTGTTGTGGCGCGAGTCGGCGCGCAAGGCGTCGGCGGCACCGGCGATGTCGCCGAGCGCCCGGCGCAGGGTTTCGGCGAAGCGCTCGCCCTCCGGCGTGACGGTGATGCGCTTGCCGTGGCGGGCGAACAGCGTCACCCCCAGCTCTTCCTCCAGCGCCCGCACCTGATGGCTGATGGCGCCGTGGGTGACGTGGATCTCTTCCGCCGCGCGCGTGAAATTGCCGTGGCGGGCGGCGGCTTCAAAGGCGCGCAGGGCGGCCAGGTTGGGCAGGCGGCGGAAGTCGTGCATTGTGAGAATTCCTAACAAGGGAATCGAAAATATATCGTTTAGACATGCCGAAGACAAGCACTAGAATCCTCCCATCACCAAGGGAAAAGCCTGCTCCCGCATACCGCGGCGGCGCACCCTCCACCGAGAGGAGCATCAAATCATGAGAGACCTTTTCACAAACCTGTCACATTCCCTGAACACCGGCGAAGTGCTTTCCGGCACCGCCGCGCGGGCCGAGACCCTGCACATCAGGCAGGGCCGGGTCTGGATCACGGTGGAAGGCATCAGCCATGATTATTTCCTGCATGCCGGCGACAGCTTCACCGCCGTCCCGGGCCGCCTGACGGTGCTGCAGGCGGAGCAGGATGCGCGCATCGAGCGCCGCCGCAGCCAGCCGTTTGCCCTGCTGCGCCTGGCCGGCCGGCTGCTGACCCGCGCCGGCCGCGGCCTGACCGTGGCGCCGACGGTCAAGACCTCGCTGCAGCGCGACCGCGCCTGCAACAGCGCCTGCTGAGGCGGCCGCCGCACAGGCATGACGACAACAAAGGGAGCCCACTTGAAAATCATCCGCAGCCGTGAATTCACCGCAGAGCGCGCCTGGGGCGCGCTCGACATCGCCAGCATGAACGGCGTCACCACCCGCCTCCACTGGACCGACCAGCCGTACAAGTGGCATGTCAACGATGGCGAGGAAGTCTTCGCGGTGCTCGACGGCAGCGTCGACATGCACTACCGCGAACAGGGCGTGGAAAAAATCGCGGCGCTCAGCGCGGGCGATGTGTTCTTCGCCGGCATCGGTTGCGAACACGTCGCCCATCCGCGCGGCGCCGCCCGCATCCTGGTGGTCGAGAAGGAAGGGAGCGTCTGATGCCGCATCTGACCGTGGAATACAGCGCCAATGTCGCGGGTTTCGACCCGCTGCCGGCGTTGCGCGCGATGAACCGGGCGCTCGCCGCCACCGGCGAGTTCAAGGAGATCGACATCAAGGCGCGCGCGCGCCGGGTGGAGGATTTCATCGTCGGCACCGAGGAAGACCAGCGCGGCTTCATTCATGCGAAGCTGGCCATCCTGTCGGGCCGCAGCGAGGACACGAAGAAGCGGGTGTCGGAGACCCTGCTCGAAGCCCTGCAGGCGGCCACGCCGCGCGTGCCCGGCCTGCACCTGCAACTGTGCGCGGAGATCATCGACATCGACCGCGCCAGCTACGCCAAGTCGTTGCGGCAGGACACCTGATGGCCACGCCCGCGCCGGTCGTCGAGGTCATCCTTCCCGATGCGGAGCTGCGCGCGCTGCTCGCCGACGCCGGTCTGCCGCTGTCGGATCTTTCATCGCGGATGCGCTTTTTCGGCATCCGCGAGGACGGGCAGCTGGTCGCATGCGTGGGGCTGGAGCCGCATGGAAGCTGCGCGCTGCTGCGTTCGCTCGCGGTCGCGCCCGACTATCGCGGGCGGGGACTTGCGGGGATACTGGTGCGCCATGCCGAACATGAAGCGGCGGCCGCGGGCGCCGACACGCTCTTCCTGCTGACGACGACCGCCGCCGGGTTCTTCAGCGCCCGCCAGTACATGCCCGCGGACCGTGCGCATGCGCCGGATGCGATCCGCGCGACCGCGCAGTTTTCCGGCCTGTGCCCGGCCTCCGCCAGCTTCCTCTGCAAGCGCCTGTCAGCGCCGGAAATTCAGCAGCAGTAGCGCCAGCGCACCCGCCACCAGCCCCCAGAACGCCGAGCCGACGCCGAACAGCGTCACGCCCGACGCCGTGACGAGAAAGGTCACCAGCGCCGGCTCCCTTTCCTTTTCATTGGCCATCGCCGCCGCCAGTCCGTTGCCGATGGTGCCGAACAGCGCGAGACCCGCGATCGCCAGCACCAGCTCCTTCGGAAACGCGGCGAACACCGCGCCCACGGTGGCGCCGAACAGGCCGACCAGCAGGTAGAAGCCGCCGGCCGCCATCGCGGCGGTATAGCGCCGGGCGGGATCTTCATGCGCTTCGCGTCCCATGCAGATGGCGGCGGTGATCGCGGCGAGGTTGAGCGCATAGCCGCCGAAGGGCGCGAGCATCAGGTTGGCGACGCCGGTCCAGCCCACCACCGGCGAGATCGGCAGACTGTAGCCGGAGGCGCGGATCACCGCGACGCCGGGCACGTTCTGCGACGCCATGGTGACGATGAACAGCGGCAGCGCCACACCGATCAAGGCCGCGAAGGAAAACGACGGAGCCGTGAACACGGGGCGCGCCAGCTCCAGCCGCACGTCGCCGAAATGCAGCAGCCCCTGCCCGGCCGCGACCGCCACGCCGAGCGCGAGCGTGGCGATCACCGCATAGCGCGGGAACAGCCGCCGCCCGAGCAGATAGACGATGAACATCGCGAAGGCGAGCGCGAACTGCGTCTTCATCGCGACGAAGGCATCCATGCCGAAACGCAGCAGCACCCCGGCCAGCATGCCGGAGGCGATGGAGACGGGAATGCGGTTAATCGCGCGCTCGAACCACCCCGAGAAACCGCAGACCGCGATCAGCGCCGCCGACACGAGGAAAGCGCCGGTGGCCTCGCCGAGGCCGACGCCGGCGGCGCCGGTGATCAGCATCGCCGCCCCCGGCGTCGACCAGGCGGTCACCACCGGCATCCGGTAGCGCAGCGACAGCAGGATGCAGGTCAGCCCCATGCCCAGCCCGAGCGCGCCCATCCATGAGGCGATCTCCGCCGGACCGGCGCCGAGTGCCGCAGCGGCCTGGAACACGATGACGGCGGAACTGGTGAAGCCGACCAGCACGGTGACGAAACCGGCGGCCAGCGCGGAGAGCGAGAAATCCCTGAAGACAGACATGATGCATCCCGGCGAAACGAGAGCGGCATTGTGGCATGGATCGGTCCGGATTTTGTTCGGCGCATCGGTGCGCCCGTCTGTCACAGTGTCCCGCGACACTGTCACGAAATGGCACAGTGCCGGCACCGTCTTCGCGGCCCGATGCGCCGCCTCTCCCTCTGAAAACCCCGCGCGCCCGTGGATGGCATGCGGCTTGCGATGACCTCCGCGCTGCACCCATCCATATCAATCACAGGAGGAAGACATGAATCTCGCGGACATCAGCAAGCTCGGCATCAAGAACCCGTTCAGGCAGCGCTACGACAACTATATCGGCGGCCGCATGACCCCGCCGGCCAAGGGAGAGTACTTCGAAAACATCAGCCCGGTGGTCGGCCAGGCCTTCTGCGAAGTGGCGCGCTCGACCGCCGAGGATGTGGAGCTCGCGCTGGACGCCGCGCACGCCGCCCGCGCCGCCTGGGGCAAGACCTCGCCGGCGGAGCGCGCCAACATCCTCAACCGCATCGCCGACCGCATGGAAGCCAATCTCGAGCTGCTGGCCACCGCCGAGACCCTCGACAACGGCAAGCCGATCCGCGAAACCCTGGCCGCCGACGTGCCGCTGGCGATCGATCATTTCCGCTATTTCGCCGGCTGCATCCGCGCGCAGGAAGGCAGCATCGCGCCGATCGACGCCGACACCTACGCCTATCATTTCCATGAGCCGCTCGGCGTGGTCGGCCAGATCATTCCCTGGAATTTCCCGCTGCTGATGGCGGTATGGAAGCTGGCGCCCGCGCTCGCCGCCGGCAACTGCGTGGTGCTCAAGCCGGCCGAACAGACGCCGTCGTCCATCATGGTGCTGGTGGAACTGATCGGGGACCTGCTGCCGCCGGGCGTGGTCAACGTCGTCAACGGCTTCGGCCTGGAAGCCGGCAAGCCGCTCGCCACCAGCAAGCGCATCGCCAAGATCGCCTTCACCGGCGAGACCGGCACCGGCCGCCTGATCATGCAGTACGCGGCGCAGAACATCATCCCCGTCACGCTGGAACTCGGCGGCAAGTCGCCCAACATCTTCTTCGCCGACGTGATGGAGCAGGACGATGCCTTCTTCGACAAGGCGCTGGAAGGTTTCGCGATGTTCGCGCTGAACCAGGGCGAGGTCTGCACCTGCCCGTCGCGCGCGCTGATCCAGGAGTCGATCTACGACCGCTTCATGGAGCGCGCGATCAAGCGGGTCGAGGCGATCCGCCAGGGCAATCCGCTCGACCGCGGCACGATGCTCGGCGCGCAGGCGTCGCAGGAGCAGCTGGAAAAGATCCTGTCCTACATGGACATCGGCCGCCAGGAAGGCGCGCAGGTGCTCACCGGCGGCGAGCGCAATCTGCTCGGCGGCGATCTCGCCGACGGCTACTACGTGAAGCCCACCGTCTTCCGCGGCCACAACAAGATGCGCATCTTCCAGGAAGAGATCTTCGGCCCGGTGGTCTCGGTCACCACCTTCAAGGACGAGGATGAAGCGCTGGAGATCGCCAACGACACGCTGTACGGCCTCGGCGCCGGCGTGTGGACGCGCGACGGCAGCCGCGCCTTCCGCATGGGCCGCAACATCCAGGCCGGCCGCGTGTGGACCAACTGCTACCACCTCTATCCGGCGCATGCGGCCTTCGGCGGCTACAAGCAGTCGGGTATCGGCCGCGAGACCCACAAGATGATGCTCGACCACTACCAGCAGACCAAGAACCTGCTGGTCAGCTACAGCCCCAACGCACTGGGCTTCTTCTGAGCGCGGCGCGGGCGGCGCGGGCCGCCCGCATTTCTGGGAGAGGCAGATGACGCAGAAACCGCCACGGGTCGTCGCGACCGGCGACGCACTGCAGCTGATCGAACGGCTGCGCGCGTCGCACGGCGAGCTGATGTTCTTCCAGTCCGGCGGCTGCTGCGACGGCAGCGCGCCGCTGTGCTTCGCAAACGGGGATTTTCCGCTGTCGGAGGCGGATGTGCTGCTCGGCGAGATCGGCGGCGTGCCGTTCTACATGAGCCACGGGCAGTTTGAATACTGGCGGCACACGCAGCTCATCATCGATGTCGTGCCGGGCAACGGCGGCATGTTCTCGCTCGACAACGGCACCGGCAAGCGCTTCCTCACGCGCTCCCGGCTCTTCACTGACGAGGAGTGCGCTGCGCTGGCCTGAGGCGGCGATACATGGTGTTGCGCGAAATGCCGAGCGCCCTGGCGGCGGCGCTGACGTTGCCGCCATGTTCGCGCAGTGCCTGCTCCATCGCCGACAGCGCGATCTGCTGCAGCCCCGCCGGCTGCGCGTGCCCGGTCTGCGCCGTATCGGCGGTCACGTCTTCCAGAAAATCCTCAGGCAGGTGTTCGGGCCGGATCTCGCCGCCCTCGCCGGCCATCAGCAATGCGGTACGCAACAGGCTGGCGAGCTGGCGGATATTGCCCGGCCAGGCATGGCGGCGGAACAGCGCCATCGCTTCCTCGCTTACCCGGGCCGGCCTACTGCCCGCCGATTCCAGCATCAGCAGCCTGTCGATCACCTGCGCGAGATCCCTGCGGTCGCGCAGCGCCGGCAGCTTCACCACCAGGCCGTTGAGCCGGTAGTACAGGTCTTCGCGGAAGGCGCGCGCGGCAATCATGTCGCGCAGGTTGCGGTGGGTGGCGCACACCAGCGCGACATCGACCGGAATCGCCGCGCGGCCGCCGAGCGGCGTCACCGTTCTTTCCTGCAGCACGCGCAGCAGCCGCGCCTGCATCGCCAGCGGCATGTCGCCGATCTCGTCGAGGAACAGGGTGCCGCCGTGGGCCTGCACGATCTTGCCGGCGCTGCCCTTCTTTCTGGCGCCGGTGAAGGCGCCGTCCTCGTAGCCGAACAGTTCCGACTCGATCAGGCTTTCCGGAATCGCCGCGCAGTTGACGGCGACGAAGGGTCCGCCCGCGCGCGGCGAATCCTGGTGGATGGCGCGCGCGAGCAATTCCTTGCCGGTCCCGGTCTCGCCGGTGATCATCACCGGGATGTCGCGGCCGATGACTTTTTCCACCTTCGCCAGCAGGCCGGCGACCTGCGCATCGCCGGTGTCGAGCGCGCGCAGGCTGGCCATGCGCGGCGCCGCGGCGGCGGCGGGCAGCTCGGCCGGCGACAGCCGGTTCGCCAGCCGCAGCTCGGCCCGCGCATAGACCCGCACGCCGCTGTGCAGGCACAGGTCGAGCAGCCCGGGCGCCGCCGAGCGGTAGTGGTCCATCAGCGCCGACACCGGAAGGCCGAACAGCGACGGCAGGCTGTGCGCGCGCAGCGCGGCCAGCGGCAGGCCGAGCTGGAACAGGCCGTTGCGGTTGGCGGAGAGGAAGCGCCCGCCGGGCGTGAACGAGGCGATACCCTCCATCAGGGTGCCGATGAATTCCGGCCGGCTGTGGAAGTGCAGCGTGATCGCGTCCTGGAACACCGCCGAGAACAGCTGGTTTTCGATCATCTGCGCCGACATGCGCACCAGCGCCATCGTGTGGCGATGGTAGCTGTGCTGTTCGCCGCTGACGTCGAGCACGCCGACCACCTTGCCCTCGTGGTCGAAGATGGGCGCGGCGGAACAGGTCAGGAAATGATTGGCGCGCAGATAGTGCTGGCCGGCGTGCACCAGCGACGGCACCCGTTCGGCGATCGCGGTGCCGATCGCATTGGTGCCCTTGCACTGCTCGGACCAGCCGGCGCCCGGCCGCAGCGCGACGCGGTCGGCCTTGCGCAGGAAATCGTCATCGCCGACGGAATGCACGATGGTGCCGCCGGCATCGGTCAGCACCACCATGCTGTGGGTGCCGGCGATCTGTTCGTGCAGGGTTTCCATCACCGGCAGCGCGTGCCGGTACAGGAGGCGGTTGCGCTCGACCAGCAGCGCCAGTTCGGCGCGGCCGAGCGGGCTGAAGTCGGGCAGGCTGTGGGCATCGAGACCGTAGGCGGCGGAGCGTTGCCAGGACTGTTCGATGATGCGGCCGATGGCGGCCGGTTCGGGAACGGCGCACTCCTGCGGGGCCGGCACGCGGGATGCGTCCGTGCCCGGCTTTCCCGCTCGCGGGTCTGCGGTCTGGGTCATGTCTTGTCTCCACCGGCGGCGCCGGGAATCATGGTCCCGGCTGCATCGTCAGCGCAGTGTAGCACCGCCGCGGCGGCGGAAACTGCGCCAATTTGACACAGTTTTCCGCTGCCTCAGGTGCTTGCTTTTCCGCACGCTCCCTGGCGCGAGCGGCGCCGGGAAGCAGGCCGGCCGGCATCCGCCGCGGTGCCGCGGGCACGCTCGACGAAGGCCGACAGGTAATCGATGTCGCCGTCGGACTCGCGCATGCCGAGGAATATCTGCTTGGCGATGCCCGAGCGCCCCAGCCGCAGCGCGCGCACGTCGACCTTCCGCGCATACTCCGCGACGAGCCAGGCGGGAAGCGCGGCGACGCCGCGGCCGCTGGCCACCATCTGCAGCATGATGTCGGTGGTTTCAATCACCTTGTGCCTGCGCGGCTGGCATCCCGCCGGCAGCAGGAAATGGGTGTAGATGTCCAGGCGTTCGACCGGCACCGGATAGGTGATGAGCGTTTCTTCGCACAACTGCTCCGGCGAGACCCGGCCTTGCGCGGCGAGACGATGGCCGCTGCCGACCACCAGCACCTGTTCGTAGTCGAATACCGGTTCGAAGCGCAGGCCGCGCCGGGGCAATGGATCGGGCGTGACCAGCAGGTCGATCTCGTAGCCGAGCAGCGCCCCGAGACCGCCGAACTGGAACTTCTGCTTCACATCCACATCGACGTCCGGCCACGCCGCCAGGTAGGGCGACACCACCTTGAGCAGCCATTGATAGCAGGGGTGGCACTCCATGCCGATGCGCAGGATGCCCCGCTGCCCCTGCGCATACTCGCGCATGAGGTTCTCGGCATGCTCCAGCTGCGGCAGCACCCGCTCGCCCAGGGCCAGCAGGTGGCGCCCGGCCTGCGTCAGCCGCAGCTGCCGGCCCTCGCGCCGCCACACCGTGATGCCGAGCGCCTGCTCCATCTTCTTGATCGCGTGGCTGAGTGCCGACTGCGTCAGGCACAGGGTATCCGCCGCCGCCGTGAGCGAACCCTTGCGGTCGACTTCACGGATGATCGCCAGGTGGCTCCTCTCTATCGTCATATATGAACAGAATTAATAAATTCCTGAAATAATGCCACTTCTGCTCATGGGGGAGAAGCCCTACCATGCTCCCGTCCATTCACAGGGAGCAGGCATTGGCTACGACGCACAACCTCGGTTATCCGCGCATCGGCGCGCATCGCGAACTGAAGTTCGCGCTCGAAAAATACTGGCGCGGAGAAGCTTCCCGCGCCGAGCTGACCGCCGTCGGCACGGAGCTTCGCCGGCGGCACCTGGCCAGCCAGGCCCTGCTCGACCAGGTGCCTGTCGGCGATTTCTCGTTCTACGATCATGTGCTGGACATGAGCTTCACGCTCGGCAATGTTCCGCAGCGGGCGCGCAGGCCGGGCAGCGATGCGCTCGACGAGTATTTCCGCGTGGCCCGCGGCAGCGCGGCGCACGGAGACTGCGCCTGCGCGGCCGCGGGCGAAATGACGAAGTGGTTCGATACGAATTACCACTACATCGTGCCCGAGTTCAGCGCCGACACCGCGTTCTCGCTCGACGCCTCCCGGCTTCTGAGCCAGCTGGAAGAAGCAAGGCAGTCCGGCGTGCGCGGCAGGCCGGTCATCATCGGCCCCCTCACCTACCTGTGGCTGGGCAAGGCCCGGGACCAGTCCGACAGGCTTGCCCTGCTGCCGCGCCTGCTGCCGGTGTATCGCGAACTGCTGCGGCAGCTCGCCGCCGCCGGCGCGGAGTGGGTGCAGGTCGACGAACCCGCGCTGGTGACCGAACTGGACGCGGGGTGGCGCGACGCCTGTGCAAGGGCATACGAGGCCCTCGGCGGCTGCGGCGTCAGGCTGCTGCTGACCACCTACTTCGGCGAATTGCGCGAGAACCTGCCGCTGGCCTGCGCGCTGCCCGTCGACGGCCTGCATATCGACGCGATCAGCGCGCGCGCCGAGATCGCGGCGGCCGTCAGGCTGCTGCCGGCGGACCGCATCCTGTCGCTCGGCGTCATCAATGGCCGCAATGTCTGGAAGACCGATCTGCACGCAACGCTGGAATGGCTGGAACCCCTTCACCACCTGCTGGGCGAGCGGCTCTGGCTCGCGCCCTCGTGCTCGCTTCTTCACGTACCCATGGATCTCGCGGGCGAAGACAGGCTCGATGCTGATATCCGCTACTGGCTGGCCTTCGCCGTGCAGAAACTGGAAGAACTGCAAGTGCTGGCGGGCGCCCTGAACAAGGGGCGGGCGCATGTGCAGGAAGCGCTGGTGGCGAACAACGCCGCCATCGCAAGACGGCGCGCATCCGCGCGCGTGCACAAGCCCGAGGTGCAGCAGGCACTGAGGAAGCTCGACGCGTCGCACGCCAGGCGCGTCAGCCGCTACGCGCAGCGCAGGGAGAAACAGGCGGCGGCGCTGAAGCTGCCGCTCTATCCGACCACCACGATCGGATCGTTTCCGCAAACCGCCGCCATTCGCGAGGCGCGCAGACGCCTGCGGCGCGGCGACCTCGGCGACGATGCCTACCGCCTTCTGATGCGGGAAGAGATTGCCCGATGCGTGCGCGAACAGGAGGCCCTGGGCCTGGACGTGCTGGTGCACGGCGAAGCCGAGCGCAACGACATGGTCGAGTATTTCGGCCAGCAGCTAGAAGGCTGCGCGATCACCGAACACGGCTGGGTGCAGTCCTACGGCTCGCGCTGTGTGAAACCGCCGCTGCTGTACGGCGACGTCCGCCGTCCGAAAGCCATGACGGTGGACTGGATGGTCTACGCCCAGTCGCTGACCGAAAAACCGATGAAAGGCATGCTCACCGGCCCCGTCACCCTGCTCAACTGGTCGTTCGTACGGGACGACCAGCCGCGCGCGGCGACATGCCGTCAGCTGGCGCTCGCGGTGCGGCAGGAGGTGCTGGACCTGGAGCGCGCGGGCATACGCATCATCCAGATCGACGAAGCCGCGCTGCGCGAAGGCTTGCCGCTGCGCCGCTCCGAATGGCGCGAGTACCTGCGGTGGGCGGTCGAGGCGTTCGGCATCGCCGCCGGCGGCGTGCGGGACGACACCCAGATCCATACCCACATGTGCTACTCGGAGTTCAACGATATCGTCGATGCCATCTCGGCGCTCGATGCGGATGTCATCACCATCGAGACGTCGCGCTCGAACATGGAACTGCTCGACGCCTTCGACAGCTTCGAGTACCCGAACGCCATCGGCCCCGGCGTCTACGACATCCACTCTCCCAACGTTCCCGGACGCGGGCAGATCGTGGCACGGATGCGCGAGGCGGCGCGCCGCATTCCTCCCGCCCGGCTGTGGGTCAACCCCGACTGCGGATTGAAGACACGCAGCTGGGAGGAAGTCAGGCCGGCATTGAAGAACATGGTGGACGCTGCCCGCGAGCTGCGCGGCGGCTGAGACCGACGGCACGTGGATGGCTCAGGCGCCGACCTCTCCGCTGAGGCTGACCGGAAACTGATCGCGCACGGTTTCTGCGCTCATTCCGAGGGCAAGCAGGCAATGCAGCTTGGCGTAGGCCGCCTCGAAGCACATGTCGGCGGCGCCGATGACGCCCGCTGCACGCATGCCGGCGCCGGCGGCGTAGGTGCCGATCGCCACCCGGCCATGCGGCGACTGGCTGCAGGCGACGACCACGCAGCCGTCGGCGCTCGCCCGGCCGAGCATGTCGAGCAGGGCCGGGTCACGGTCGGGCGCGTTGCCGGAGCCGTAGCATTCCAGGATCAGTCCCCGCGGACGCAGCCCGAGCAGCGCGTCGAGCGCCGCCAGCGGCATGCCGGGCACGAAGCGCAGCGGCAGCACGGTGTGCGTGAAGGCGGCGGGCAGGGCAAATGCTTCGCGCTGCGGGCGCGGCAGCAGCGCCGCGCGGTTGAAGACGATGTCGATGCCGGCTTCCGCCAGCCACGGATAGTTGAGACTGTCGAAGGCCGCCATGCGCTGCGCGCTGACCTTGGTCGCGCGGTTACCGCGCAACAGCCGCTGGTCGAAGAAGAGCGCGACTTCGCTGAGGTCGTCGGATGCGGCCAGCTGCAGCGCCGTGATCAGGTTGCGCGCCGCGTCCGAGCGCTCGACGCCGAGCGGAATCTGCGACCCGGTGACGATCACGGGCTTGCGCAGGCCGCGCAGCATGAAGGACAGCGCGGCCGAGGTGTAGGCCATCGTGTCTGTCCCGTGCAGCACCACGAAACCATCGTAGTCGTCGTAGCGGGCGGCGATGTCGGCCGCGATGCGCAGCCAGTCGGCGGGCGTCGCGTTGGAGCTGTCGATCGGGTCGGCGTAGGCATGCAGCGTGCAGCGCGGCAGCCGGTCGCCGTAGCCGTCGAGCAGGTCCGACAGCACCTCCGCGAAGTTCTCCATCGGCGCATAGCCCTGCGCGGTGCGGGTCATGCCGACCGTGCCGCCGGTGTAGAGGAGAGCGATATGTCTGCGGCTCATGCGCGCGTGTTCCAGTAATGGGGTTGAACGAGTTCGGCCAGCCGCTGCGCGACGAGATCGGTGACATCGATCACCTGCTTGCGCGTCGGCAGCAGCGGGATCAGCGGCAGCTCGGTGCAGGCCAGCAGCACCGTATCCGATTCGAGGCGGTCGATCAAGCCGGCGAACTGCTGCCGCACGCCGGGCGCGTCGCCGCCTGCCGCCTTGACCTCGTAGATCAGCCGGTGCAGCTCGCGCGCCTGTGCCGGCTGCGGCAGTTCCACCTGCACATGCTGCGCCAGCCGCCGGTAATGCGACCAGGGACCGAGATCGGTGACCGGCCGCGCGCCGAGCAGGGCCACACGGTCTATGCCCTGCGCGCGCAGCGCATGCAGCGCGACATCGGCGAACGACACCAGCCGCGCCGGCAGTCCGAGCGCTTCCAGCCGGTCCTGATAGTGATTGAGTGTGTTGCAGGCGATCGCGTAGTAGTCGACGCGCTGCGCGAGATCGGTGGCGCAGCGGCGCAGGCAGTCCCACACGGCGATGTCGTTCTGCTCGAGTTCCATCGACAGTCCGAGCGCGGGTTCCGACACGATGGAGACCGCGGGCGCGTCGAGGTCGCCGCGGTAGGCGGCGCCATACAGCCGCCGGTTGGCACGCAGCAGCTTGGTCCAGAGATCGATGCCCGCTTCCGGGCCGGATCCGGTGATGATGCCGATACGCGGAGTCTGCATGAATGGATGAATGTAAAAAAACAGGGCCGGCTGTTTTCGCCGGCCCCGTCGGTCCGCCTGTCGCTTACTTCACGACGGCGAGTTGCTCGCGCTTGCCGCCCTTGTAGGTGTACAGGGTCAGCGTGCCTTCCTTGATGTCGCCCTTGTTGTCGAAGGCGATGTTGCCGGTCACGCCCTGGTAGTTGATCTTCGCCAGTTCGGGCAGGTACTTCTTCGGATCGCTCGAGTTGGCCTTCTGCATCGCGGTGGCCATGACCATCACGGCGTCATAGACGTACGGTGCGTAGATCTGGACGTCGGCGTTGAACTTCTTCTTGAAGTTGGCGCGGAAGTCTTCCATGCCCTTCTTCTGCGCTTCCTGCACGCCGCCCGCTTCCGCGCAGACGACCTGGTTGTCGCCCAGCGCGTCGCCCGCCAGCTTGGCCAGCGCCTCGGTGCAGATGCCGTCGCCGCCCATGAACTTGGCGTTGATGCCCAGCGCCTTCATCTGGCGCAGCATCGGGCCTGCCACCGCATCCATGCCGCCGAAGAACACGACGTCGGGCTGCTTGGCCTTGATCGCGGTCAGGATGGCGTTGAAGTCGGTCGCCTTGTCATTGGTGTACTGCTGCGCGACGATGTCCACGCCCTTGGCCTTGGCGCCCTTCATGAATTCCTGCGCCACGCCCTGGCCGTAGGCGGTACGGTCGTCGATGACGGCGACCTTCTTCGCCTTGAGCTGGTCGGCTGCGTAGCGGCCGAGGGTGCCGCCGAGCTGGCCGTCATTGGCCACCACGCGGAAGGCGGACTTGAAGCCCTGCTGGGTGTACTTCGGATTGGTCGCGGACGGGGAGATCTGCGGAATGCCGGCGTCATGGTAGATCTTGGAAGCCGGGATGGTGGTGCCGGAGTTCAGGTGGCCGATCACGCCGTGGACCTTGGCGTCGACCAGCTTCTGCGCGGCGGCCGTGCCCTGCTTCGGATCCGCGCCGTCGTCTTCGGCCAGCAGTTCGAACTTGACCTTCTTGCCGCCGATGGTCACGCCCTTGGCGTTGAGCTCGTCGATCGCCATGCGGGCGCCGTTTTCATTGTCCTTGCCGAGGTGAGCGATGGCGCCCGAGATCGGGCCGACGTGGCCGATGCGGACGACCTCTTCCTGCGCGGATGCAGCACCTGCGAAGGCAAATGCAATCGCACCCGCCAACGGAATCATTTTTGTCTTGAACATCTTGTTTTCTCCTTGAGGGTTTGAACGAAGTGAAGGTACTGCAATGCTCGCCTATGCCGCCGCGTGCACGGGCGAATCCTGTATAGCCTCGTCCTCGAAGCCGCGCGCCAGGGCGGCGCGGCGCGGCAAGGGGAACGGGGCGCTGCTGCTGGCCCGGACCCGGTCCAACGAAAAACGGCGCAGTTGTGTTGACACGCTCTGGTTGATCGCGATCATGGCCTGCATCAGCAGCAGGTCCACTTCGCTCGCCGCCGCCTCGGGCTTGCCCGGGCGGGCCGGCGTCTGCTGCTCGACGATGCAGCGGAACACGTCTTCCAGCGTCACTTCGCTCGGCTCGCCGGCGAGGCGCCAGCGATCGAGGCACTCCCCGTCCCGGCACAGCACCCCGGCGCGGCCGAGCGCATGGCAAAGCTTGCCGAGTTCGCGCGCGGGGCGGCCGGTTTCGTCTTCGAGCTGGGAAATGCTGAGCGCCCGCGGCGCGCGCGAGACCATCTTGGCGAGAATCTGCGTGGTGGCGATGAAACGGGCGTGCAGGACCGCATTCCCGAGCAGGTAATCGTGTGTCATCCATGTCTCCTTTGTGAGGTTACGCCGCGGCGGAAACGGTCCGGTTTGTGGCCGGCCTTCCCTGCTGCGGGTATTGCCCGTCGTGGCTTTTTTTTAATGATGACCCCGTATGACTCTTTTGTTGAAAGAGCTGCCACAACTGGATCGCAACTTTAGGAGCAATCCTGCAGGAGCGCCATTTCGCTACCTGACGCCAGTTGATGCTGGTTGATGCTAAACTCGCGCCAACCAGCATCAACTCGATTCCAGACAGAAAGGAAAGGCATGCCGGACACCCATGTTCGCGGCGCGCAGGCGGCCCAGCGCGAATTCTGCGAAAACCTGCGCATGCTGTGCAGCTACTACCGCTCGGTGGCGGACGTCTGCCGCAAGCTCAACATCAACCGCGCCCAGTTCAACCGCTACCTGAACGGCTCGAGCAAGCCCTCGACCCATACCCTGGAACGCATCTGCGATTTCTTCGGGGTGGAGGCGGCCGAGATTTTCCTGCCGCGCGAGCACTTCCGGCAGGTGGTCCAGGTGCGGCCGCGCCAGCGCATGGAGCGCGCCGTCCATGCCGAGCACATCGCCCGGCTGCAGCACCAGAGCACCGGCAAGTTCGACAAGTATCTCGGCTATTACTACGAGTACTACCATTCGATGAGTTCGCCCGGAAAGGTGCTGCGCGGCCTGGTGCACATCTTCAGCCACGACGGCGCGGTCTACCACGAGCGGCTCGAGCGGTTTCCGCGGCATGCCAATCTCGACGAGACCTACCGCTGCAAATACCTCGGCGGCGCCTTCTATCTCAACGACCGCATCTTCCTGGTCGACTATGAATCCCTGACCGGCAACGAGATCGCGCAGACCATCCTGTTCCCGACCTACAAGAACAAGGTGGCGCGGCTGTCGGGACTCATGCTCGGCGTCTCGTCGAGCAATCAGCGCGCGATCGCCTGCGCCCGGGTAGTATTCGAATTCCTCGGCAAGGACATCGACCGCCGCCGCGCGATGCGGCGCTGCGGGCTGTTCGATCCGCAGGACGGCGATATCGACGCATCCATACTGAAGGTCATCGACAATTCGCCGCACAAGGACCAGCACCACTTCTACACCATCCCGCTATAGCCTTCATGCAGACACCGGAACTGATCGAGCGCGGCCGCGAGCCGTACCAGGCCACCTTCGACGCCATGCGCGCCTACACCGATGCGCGCGGGCCGGACACCGCCGACCAGCTGTGGATCGTCGAGCATCCGCCGGTGTTCACGCTCGGGCTCGGCGCCGACCGCAGCCATGTGCTCGACGCCCACGGCATCGACGTGGTGCAGACCGACCGCGGCGGCGAAGTCACCTACCACGGGCCGGGCCAGGTGGTGGTCTACCTGCTGATGGATCTGCGCCGGCGACCGGGGGCGCGGCTGTTCGCGCGGGAATTCGTGCACAAGATCGAGCAGGCGGTGATCGAGACCCTGCAGGCGTATAATCTCGCGGGTGAACGCAAGGCCGGCGCGCCGGGCATCTATATGGCCGACGGCAGCTTCCAGGGCGCGAAGATCGCCGCGCTCGGGCTCAAGGTCCGCGGTAACGGCTGCACCTATCACGGCGTGTCGCTGAACGTGGACATGGACCTCGCGCCTTTCTCATGGATCAATCCCTGCGGCTATGCCGGCCTGCAGACGGTGGACATGAAAACCGTCGGCGTCACTGCCCCGTTGGGCGACGTCCAGCGGGCATTGAGCCGCAAGCTGATCGATTTGTTAACAGCGTGAGAGACACGCTTGTCGTTGCGCCGAAGCGGCGGACGAAGGAACCGAGATGACCACCGACAAAGCCCCCCTTGCCGCCGCCGCCGAACCGGCCGCCTACAATCCCAGCGAGAAGCAGAAGGGCGCCGGCAAGACCGCGCGCATCCCGATCAAGATCGTGCCGGCCGAGCGCCTGGCCAAGCCGGACTGGATCCGCGTGAAGGCGGCGTCGCCGACCACCCGCTTCTATGAAATCAAGGACATCCTGCGCCAGAACAAGCTGGTGACGGTATGCGAAGAAGCGAGCTGCCCCAACATCGGCGAATGCTTCGGCAAGGGCACCGCGACCTTCATGATCATGGGCGACAAGTGCACCCGCCGCTGCCCGTTCTGCGACGTCGGCCACGGCCGTCCCGATCCGCTCGATCCCAGCGAGCCGGAAAACCTCGCGAAGACCATCGCCGCGCTGCGCCTGTCGTACGTGGTGATCACCTCGGTCGACCGCGACGACCTGCGTGACGGCGGCGCCGGACATTTCACCGACTGCATCCGACGCGTGCGCGAGCTGTCGCCCAATACCCGCATCGAAATCCTCACACCGGACTTCCGCGGCCGCATGGACCGCGCGCTGGAAATCCTCAAGGCCGCGCCGCCCGACGTCATGAACCACAACCTGGAAACCGTGCCGCGCCTGTACAAGGAGGCCCGCCCCGGCTCGGACTACCAGTATTCGCTGAGCCTGCTCAAGCGCTTCAAGGACCTGCATCCGGAAGTGCCGACCAAGTCCGGCTTGATGGTCGGCCTCGGCGAGACCGACGATGAAATCCTGCAGGTGATGCGCGACCTGCGCGAGCACGGCGTCACCATGCTCACCATCGGCCAGTACCTGATGCCCTCCGGCGACCACCTGCCGGTGCGCCGCTATGTGCATCCGGACACGTTCAGGATGTTCGAGGACGAGGCCTACAAGATGGGCTTCGTGCATGCGGCGGTGGGCGCCATGGTGCGCAGTTCGTACCACGCCGATCTGCAGGCGCACAACGCCGGCGTCGTCTGATTGTCGGCTGTGTCGGCTGTCCGCAACGGCAGCCGGCGGGTTTGACGAAGTTAAAGGGGTGAAGCCCGCGCCGGGCGCACAATCCGGGGTTGTATGCTGCGCCGCAGCAGCGGGCGCTTGAGATTTGTCGCCCCCATCAAATCCGGTTACAAAGCGGAACGAACTTCACCTGACCTGCCCTGCCTTACCTGCAGACATGATCACCTGGACTGAAATCACCCATTTCGGCGATCTCACGATCACCGCCTTCGCCGCACTCGCCATCGCCGCCTGGCTGCTGGCCGAGGGCGAGCAGCGTCTCGCCTTCTGGTGGAGCCTGCTGTTCTCGTTCGGCATGGCGATCGTGGTCGCCACCAAGATCGCCTTCATCGGCTGGGGCATCGGCATACGCGCGATCGACTTCGCCGGATTCTCCGGGCACGCGATGCGGGCGACGGCGGTATTGCCGGTACTGTTCTACCTGATGCTGGAGCGGGCGCCGCGCAGCCTGCGGGCGCTCGGCGCACTGGCCGGCCTCGCGGGGGGCATGCTGGTCGGCGTCTCGCGGGTCGCGCTGCATGCGCATTCGGTATCCGAAATCGCGCTCGGCTTCCTGCTCGGCGCCTCGGTCAGCGTCGGCTTCCTCTGGATCGCCAGCTGCACGCTGCGCCGCCACGTCTTCACCCCGCTGCGGCTGTCGCTCTCCTTGCTCGCCCTGCTGCATGCGCCCTATGTGTATCCGGCGCCCACCCAGCAATGGCTGACCAAGGTCACCCTGCTCATCACCGGTCACGAACAGCCTGTGTCGCGGGGGGCATGGCGCGAGGGGCGGGGTCCGTCAGCGAAGGACGGGACGAGTATTCAGTAGACGGCGGGGCCGGCCCGAGAATGCCGCGGTACAGGCCTTGCTCCGGACCGGCGCCGGAAGCAGGCAGCAACGCCTGCCCTGCCGTTTTCAGGCCGCCAGCGCCTTCTCCAGCAACTGATGCAGCGCCGCGAAATCCGGCTCACCCACATAGCGCTTGATGATCTGCCCATCCTTGTCGATGACGAACGTGGTCGGTGTCAGCTGCACGTCGCCGAAGGACTTCGCCACCTCGCCCTGCGTGTCGAGCGCGACCCTGAACGGCAGCTGCCGGGTCTGCGCATAGTTGAGCACATAGTTGGGCGGATCGTAGCTCATGGCCACCGCGACGAAATCCAGCCCGCGGTCCTTGTACTTGTTGTAGGTCTCGACCATCGCCGGCATCTCCTTGATGCAGGTGGTGCAGCTGGTCGCCCAGAAATTGACCATCACCACCTTGCCGCGCAGGCTCTGCATCGGCAGCTTCTCGCCGGTGATGCTGCTGAAGGTGACCTCGGGCGCGGGCTTGGACGTGGACAGCGACAGATAGCCGACGACGGCGAGCGCGGCGACGATGAGCGCAATGGCGATCTTGACCAGGTTGCGGGTACGGGAACTGGCGATTTCTGCTTCCATGACGGGGCGGCGTAAGAAGGTGCGGGAAGGTGCGGATAGCGCGATTATAGTTCTCCGCGCCGCCCGGCGCTTCAGGGACGCAGGTAGGCGTAGCCTTCGCGCGTCTGCAGGCGCGCCGCTTCCACCACGCCGGACGTCACCAGCCTGGCCTGCGGCAGCAGCTGGTCGAGCGGCACGTCATGCGCGGTCAGCGTGTTCTTGCATACGCGGAATTCCACGCCCTGCTCGGCCAGCGCGGCGACGGCCGCGTCGAAGGGCCGGCCGTTGCGCTCGCGCGCACCCTTGAGCAGGAAACGGATGCCGTCTCCGTTGGTGACGACCACGATCCTGGTATCGGGCTCGGCGCGGAGATGGTTGCGGATGTTGCCCATCGCGCGCGCGGCCTGGTCGATGCCCTCGGTCAGGTGGTAGACCACCTTCATCGGCTCTTCGGCCGTCGCCGCCGTCGGCAGCGCCAGGGCCGCCAGCAGGCCGGCGGCAAGTTTGAGGAATTGTCTTCTCATCAGGATTTCCAGTGAAAACGGGGATAGCTCGCGGAGACCGCCTCGGGCACCGGAGCCTCGATCGCGGCGCATATCGCGCGCAGCAGATCCGCGGCCTGCGGGGGCAAGGGCTCGCCGGCCGCCGCGAGCAATGCCTTGATCAGCAAGGGCTTGGCCAGCGGCGCGAGACGGTGCACCTGCTCAAGCGCTTCATTGACTCTCGGAAAACCGAGTTCCGCGACCGGCAGCGCGAGTTCGGATGATAGCCCAGCCTGGGGCAGGCGCGCTGCGCCGGCGGCGAAACGCGCGCCGGCATCGCCGCCCGCGGACGCGAGGTGCACGACCATCGACAGCAGCACGCGGCACGCGTCCCGGATCCCGGACAGATCGTGATGGCGCACCGGCACCGGACGGGCGGCGCGTGGCGACAGGCGGCGCGCGAGCACGGTCTGGATCACGAATTCCACGAGGGTGACGCGGCGGTCGGCGGCAATGAGACCGGCCACCGAGGCGAGCAGCTGCGCCCGCCGGGCGGCATCGAGCTCCCTGAGCGCCGGCATCGCGAGATCGAGCAGCGGCAGGCGCGCGCTCTGCGGCAGGCCGGCGATCTTGTCCGCCAGGTATTCCGCCATGCGTGCCCGTGCCGGCGACAGCGTCGCGAGCTGCGCGGCGCGCGCGGCGCCCTGCTCCAGCAGCAGCGCATGCACGATATCGCAGGCCGACTGCGGCTGACGCAGCGCGGCATCGACATCCGCGGGCAGCACCGCCGGATCGCCGAGGCGAGGCCGTTCCATGACCGACGCCGCCGCGAAGCCGGTCGCCTCATAGGGAATGTCGGGCAGCGTCTCTTGCCGCGCCGCGGGCGCCGGCATCTCGGCGGCGTCGAGCGGCGTCATGCTGCGGCCATAGATGCGGCGCAGCCGCTCCTCGACCGGCGGATGGGTGGCCAGCCAGCCGGCGGCGAGCGACCCGCTCGCCGCGCCGAGGAACAGATGCGACAACTGTTCCGCGCTCGGATGCTCGATGCGCGAGCCGGGCTGGATGCTGCGCGAGAGACCGGCGATCTTGCGCAGGGCGTTGCCGAGTCCGTCCGCGTTGCGGGTGAACTGCACCGCGCTCGCATCGGCGAGGAATTCGCGCTGGCGCGATACCGCGGCCTTGATCACCCTTCCGAAGAAGACGCCGATGTAGCCGACCACAAGCATGCCGAAACCGGTCAGCACCAGCACGACGCGCAGCGAGCCCTGCTTGCGGCGCTCCTCGCGCCCGCTCCAGCTGTGGGAGCCGAAGTCGATCAGATGGCGGCCGAAACCGGCGATCATCTGCAGCCCCGCGAGCAGGCCGATCAGGCGGATGTTGAGCCGCATGTCGCCGTTGAGGATGTGGCTGAACTCGTGGCCGATCACGCCCTGCAGCTCGTCGCGGGTAAGCCGGGTGAGCGCGCCGCGGGTGACCGCGACCACCGCTTCGTCGGGGTTGTAGCCGGCGGCGAAGGCATTGATCGCGGTTTCGCGGTCGAGCAGATAGACGCGGGGCACCGCGATGCCGGAGGCGATCGCCATTTCTTCCACCACGTTGAGCAGTCGCCGCTCCAGCAGGTCGGTGGAGGATGGCGGCACCTGCCGGCCGCCGGCCATCTTCGCCACCGCGTCGCCGCCGTCGCGCAGGTTCAGCATTTCGATCAGCGTGCCGACGCCGATCAGCGCCAGGGTCACGCCGGTGTTGGTGGCGAAGAAGCCGCGCGGCCAGTCGCGGATGCCGAACACGGCGCCGGTCTGCGTCCAGCTCCATGCCAGCGCGACCACCGCGTTGACCGCGGCGACGATGGCCAGCACCGCGAGCGCAAACAGCACCACCAGCTTGCGCGTCTGCCGCCGCGCATGCTCCTGCTGCGCGAAGAAATTCATCGCGGTGTCAGAAAGAAACCTTGACCGGCTTGCGCTCTTCGGGCGATTCGGTCGCTTCCAGCAGTTGCGCAGGGGTGAAGGCGAACATGCCCGCGATGATGGAGCCGGGGAACTGCTCGCGCGAGTTGTTGTACTCCATCACGCCGTCGTTGTAGGCCTGGCGGGCGAAGGCGATGCGGTTTTCGGTGCTGGTCAGCTCTTCGGTGAGCTGCATCATGTTCTGGTTGGCCTTGAGATCGGGATAGGATTCGGACAACGCGAACATCTTGCCGAGCGAGGCGCTGAGCATGCCGTCCGCTGCCGCCAGCTGGCGCACCGCGTCGGCGTCGCCGGGCGCGGCGGCCGCTCTCGTGCTGGCGCTGACGGCCTGGTTGCGCGCATTGATGACCGCCTCCAGCGTGTCGCGCTCATGCTTCATGTATCCGCGCGCGGTCTCCACCAGATTGGGTATCAGGTCGTAGCGCCGCTTGAGCTGCACGTCGATCTGGGCGAAGGCATTCTTGAACTGATTGCGCAGGCTGACCAGACGGTTGTAGGCGCCGACGGCCCAGAACAGGATGAGCAGCGCGATGACGGCTGCGACGATGGCTGAGGTCATGACTCCCTCCAAGGAAAAAGGCCGCGGATCCTTGCGGTCCGCGGCCTACTATAGCATCCCGGGGGAAATATTCCGTCCTGTCTAGCGGGCCTGGCCGCTCTGGGTCTGGCCGCTCTGGGCGGTATCCGACGTGCGGGTGAGCTGGCGCAGGTCGTCCTCGCTGATGTACTCGAACACCTTGACCACCTTGGTGACGCCGCCGATGGTGCGCACCAGGTCGGCCGCGCGCTGGCCTTCGCGCTCGGTCACGCGTCCCATAAGGTAAACCTCGCCGCGCTCGGTCACCACCTTGATGGCGTTGGCGTACAGGTCCTTGGCGTCGACGAAGCTCGCCTTGACCTTGCCGGTGATGAGCGTGTCGTTAGAGCGCGATGCGAAGCTCGACGGCAGCATGACGGCGAGATCGTTGACGACGGACTGCACGCCCTCGATCGCCGCCACCTCGCGCTCGACCGCGGCTTTCATCTGCTCGTCGCGCACTTCGCCGGTCAGCAGCACCTTGCGGTTGAAGGCGGTGACGTTGACATGGCCGGCGTTGCCGACGATGTTCGGAATCCGGGTTTCGCCCTTGAACACGATGGCCTTGTCCTCGGTCTGTGCGCCGAAGGTGCGGCGATCGGTGGCCGCGAGCGTGCCGAGCACGGCGGTGCCGACGGCCATCTCGACGCAGCCGGCAAGGCTGGCGACGAGGGCGCCGCACAGCACGGCCCTGGCCGCGGCGCGGGTGAAACGTTTATTCATGCATATCCTCCCCAAACAAGGCGACGTCGATGCCGTCGCACAAACAGTGAATCGTCAACAAATGCACTTCCTGTATCCGCGCCGTGCGGTCGTGCGGCACGCAGATGTGCACGTCGGCGTCGGTCAGCATCCTGGCGATCGCGCCGCCGCCCTTGCCGGTCAGCGCCACCACGCGCATGTCGCGCTCGAGCGCCGCTTCCACCGCCGCCACCACGTTGGCGGAGTTGCCCGAGGTGGACAGCGCCAGCAGGATGTCGCCGGCCTGACCGAAGGCCTGCACCTGCTTGCTGAAGATGTCGTTGAACGCGTAGTCGTTGCCGACCGCGGTCAGGATCGAGGTGTCGGTCGTCAGCGCCAGCGCGGGCAGCGGCAGGCGCTCGCGCTCGAAGCGTCCGACCAGTTCGGCAGCGAAATGCTGGCAGTCGGCGGCCGAGCCGCCGTTGCCGCACGCAAGGATCTTGTTGCCATTAGACAATGCCGAGAACATAAGTTGCACGGCTTCGGAAATCGGTTCCGCCAGCAGGGCCGCGGACCGCGTCTTGAGGTCGGCACTTTCCTGGAAGTGCGCCTGGATGCGTTGGTTCGTCATGATGCGTGGAATTATAGAGCAGGAGCAGGACTCGGTCTGGCGCGGATTTCCCGCGTGTTGAGCAATTGCAATCAGGCCTGGATAGCGTTGCGCAGCCACTGCAGCCTTGCGCCGTCGATGCTGATCACGTCGATGCGGCAGGGCGGCGGCTCGCGGTAGCGCTGCAGGAAGATCTGGGCGGCGAGCAGTATGCGTGCCTGCTTGCGCGGGGTGATGCTGGCGGCGGCGTCGCCATGGCTGTCGCCGGTGCGCTGGCGGACTTCGACGAAGATCAGGGTTTCGCCGGACTGCATGATCAGGTCGATCTCGCCGCCCCTGCAGCGGAAATTGCGTTCGACCAGTCGCATGCCCTGCGCCGCCAGGTAATGCAGCGCCCTGTCCTCGGCCGCGTCGCCGGCCTGCTGGCGCGCGGTGCGGACGCCCTTCAGCCGCGCCAGCAGGCCCATGCCCTTCTCAACGCCCGTTCGGCAGGGGCACGACCGCGCCGTTGCGATACACCGCCCGATCGGCGCTGCGCGAAAAGCGGGCGCCGGCGGCATCGAGACTGACCGCGAGCTTGCCGGTGACGCCGTCGAGTTCGAAGCTGCGGCGCTGCATCGCGATCTCGTGCGCCACGCGATAGGCGTCGATGCCGAGCGCGTACAGCCGCTCAAGGTCGGCGCTGCGCAGCGCGTTCGGCAGCGGCGGCAAGACGGGATAAGCCATCACCGCGGGATGATCCGGTTGCAGCAGCCAGGGGATTTCGACCAGGCGCACGCCGTCCATGTCCGGCATGCCCGGCGTCGCGGCCTGCAGTTGCGGCGGCGGCGAGGAATTGAGCTGCGAGGTGCCGTACAGCGGCAGCTCCGGCCCCATCAGCGCGCGGACCTGGCGCGCCTGGCGGGCGTCGAGCGCGGCGAAGATCAGCACCGGGACTTCGGGCTGCTGCTCCAGCTGCGGCTTCATCTGCAACAGCGCGCGCGCATTGACGAAGCCGTCGCTGGACTGCAGCTCCACCGGCTCGCTTTCGCGGCCGAGCTGCTGCCACTGCTGTTCGAATGCGCGGGCGGCGCGGCGCTGCCACGCGGTCCCGGTGAATACGATGAGGGCGCGGGCGCGCGGATGCTGGCTTGCGGCCCAGCCGGCCACCTGCCTGGCCTCGTCCTCGACCGACAGTCCGATCGGCAGCATCTGCGCCGGCAGCGCGAGCGGCACGTCGCCGCTGGCGTTGGCGTCCGGCGTGTTGAGCGCGATGGTGGGCCGCTGCAGGCTGGCGCTCTGCGCCACCGCGGTCACGCCGGTGCGCGACAGGGGGCCCACCACGATGTCGTGTTCGATGCTGGCCGCGTTGAAGCCGGTCAGCACATCCTGGGGCGCATCGCCGGTCTCGACCAGCTGCACATCCACGCCGTGCGGGTCGCGCTCGAAACCGGCCTGGAATCCCGCGCGCACCATCTCGGCGGCGGTACGCAGCGCTTCGGACTGGGTCGGCAGCAGGAGCGCGATGCGCACCATCGGCTGGTCGGTCAGCGGCACCGGAACGGGTGGCAGCGCGAGATCGGTCTGGGCCAGCAGCTGCGGCGGATGAACGGCGGCAGAGGCGCCCGGGCCCGTCACGGCTGTCGCGGCCTTCGCGGTTGTATTTGCCTGCACGGGCAGGCACAATCCGCTCAGCACGCAGACCAGCAGCACCGCATTCGCCATCCGGCTCACCATCGCCCTCTCCTTATGACAGCTTCCCATTCCGCCACTCCCTCTGTTGCCGCCCTGATGCAGGAAGTGTCGCAGCAGGCATGGCCAACCGCGACATTATATGTGGTGGCCACCCCCATCGGAAACGCGGGGGATATCACATTGCGAGCCATCAATGCGCTCGCGATCGCCGATGCGGTGGCCTGCGAAGACACGCGCAACACCGGGCAGCTGTTGTCGCGCTACGGCCTGTCGAAGGAACTGCTGGCCGCGCACGAACACAATGAGCGCGAAGCGGCGCAGCGCATCGTCGAGCGTCTGCGGGCGGGTCAGCGTATCGCGCTGGTGTCGGACGCGGGCACGCCGGCGGTATCGGACCCGGGGGCGCGCATCGTGGATGCGGTACGCGCGGCCGGCCTGCAGGTGATGCCGCTGCCGGGGCCGTCGGCGGCGGTGGCGGCCCTGTCGGCGAGCGGGCTGGTGCAGGACCGCTTCCTGTTTGCCGGCTTCCTGCCGTCGAAGGCGAAGCAGCGCGAGGATGCCCTGCGCAAGCTGGCGGACGTGGAAGCGACGCTGGTCCTGTACGAGGCGCCGCATCGCATCGTCGACACCGCGCAGGCACTGCTGTCGGTGCTCGGCGGCGAGAGGCAGGTGGTGTTCGCACGCGAACTGAGCAAGCTGTTCGAAGAGATTCACCGCTGCTCCCTGGCCGAGGCGCCGGCCTGGCTGGCCGCGGACGCCAAGCGCGAGAAGGGCGAATATGTGCTGCTGGTGGAAGGCGCATCGGCTGCCGATGGCGACGACGATCAGGAAGCACGACGGCTGCTCGCGATCCTGCTGGAGGAATGCAGCGTGAAGCAGGCGGCCTCGCTGGCCGCCCGCATCACCGGGCTGAAGAAGAACGCCCTGTATGAACAGGCGCTGAAGATGAAGTCGGGCGACTGACTCAGCGCTGCACGATCACCGGCCGGGCGCCGCTCGCCGACTGCAGGCGCGTGGCCGCGGCGGCGGCTTCCTCGCGCGAGGCGAAGGGACCGCTGTGCAGCCGGTACAGTCCGCCGGCCTGCACCACCTCGATCGCTTGCGGGCCGGCCGCCTGGTTCTGCTGCAGCCGGCCGCGCTCGGCCTCGGCATTCGCCTGGCGCGAGAAGGCGCCCAGCTGCACATAGTAGCCCGCGGCGCCCGCCGGCATCGGCACGACCGCCGGCGCCGACTGCTGGACCACGGCGGGCAGGATTTCCGGCGGCGGCAGCGGCCGGGTCTCGATGCCGGCATCGGCGCCGGCCAGCGAGACCGCCATCACCTCCGCCTGCTGCGGCGCCTCCGCCCGGGAGGCGAGCTGGGTCCGGCCGGCGTTGATGCGGGCGATTTCATCCGGCAGCAGCAGCTCGACCTCGAGTTCGCCGCTGCCCTTGCCGAGATAGCCGAGCTTGAGCGCCGCGGTGTAGGACAGGTCGATGATGCGGCCGGAATGGAAGGGTCCGCGGTCATTCACGCGCACGATGACCTGCTTGCCGTTGACGAGATGGGTCACGCGCACATAAGAGGGAATCGGCAGCGTCGGATGCGCGGCCGTCATCTTGTACATGTCGTAGAGCTCGCCGGAAGAGGTTTTCTGTCCATGGAATTTCTTGCCGTACCAGCTGCCGATGCCGCGCTGCTTGTACGGGCGACCGTCGGGCATCGGCGTGTAGGTCTTGCCGAACACGACATAGGGCCGGTTGGCGCGCGCCAGCGGCGGCTCGACCCGCGGCTCGGCGTCGGGCGTGTCGAGCAGGCCGTCGGGCGGATTGTCGCCCGGGCCGTCGTCCTTGTAGTAGCCGCCGCGTCCCGAACCGGCGGGCGGCAGCGCGGGAAGATTGGACGGCTTCTTGCCGACGGCCGGCGCGGTGGCGACGGGCGCGGGCTCGTTCAGCGGGACGCTGCTGCAGCCGGCCAGGATGAGCGGCAGCAGCAGCAGGGACGTGTTCAGATGGCGATGACAGGCCTGGAAGCGAATGCGCATCCTGTGGTTTCCTCCGTGCGGGTTCTGGGCAAGGAGCGGCGCGAGGGCTCGCTGCCGCGAAGGCCGCCCGGCGTGAGGGCCGGACGGCGAAGGAGGAAAGTGTGCCTTGGCAAGAGTTTTGCCGCAACAACAGAATTGTTACCGGACCGACAGGATGCCCCCGGCGAGGGCCGGGGATGGTTCAGGTCTGGACCAGCTTGCGATGCCGCTGGATGCTCATCAGCATGCCGACGCCGAGGCCGAGCGTCACGAACGCGGTGCCGCCGTAGCTCATGAAGGGCAGCGGCACGCCGACCACGGGCAGGATGCCGCTCACCATGCCCATGTTGACGAAGGCATAGGTGAACAGAATCATCGTCAGCGCGCCCGCGAGCAGACGCGTGAAGACGGTCGGCGCGTTGGCCGCGATGAGCAGGCCGCGGCCGATCAGCAGCAGGTAGATGAACAGCAGCGCCAGGTTGCCGATCAGGCCGAATTCCTCCGAATACACCGCGAACAGGAAGTCGGTGGTGCGCTCCGGGATGAATTCGAGGTGCGCCTGCGTGCCCTTGAACCAGCCCTTGCCGCTCACGCCGCCCGAGCCGATCGCGATCATCGACTGGATGATGTGGAAGCCCTTGCCGAGCGGGTCGGTGGTCGGGTCGATCAGGGTCAGCACCCGCTGCCGCTGGTAGTCGTGCAGCACCGACCAGACGATCGGCAGGCTCGCCATGCCGGTCAGGAACAGGCCGAGCAGCACCTTCCACGACAGGCCGGCCAGAAAGATCACATAGAAGCCGGACGCGAGCACCAGCAGCGAGGTGCCAAGGTCGGGCTGCTTGGCGATCAGCGCGACCGGGATCACCAGCAGGATGGCGGCGCCGGCGAAATCCTGCCAGCGCAGCGTACCCTCGCGCTTCTGGAAGAACCAGGCAAGCATCAGCGGCACCGCGATCTTGAGCAGCTCGGAGGGCTGGATCACCACGCCGACGTCGATCCAGCGGCGCGCGCCCTTCTTGACGATGCCGAACATCGCGACCGCGATCAGCAGCCCGACGCCGATGGTGTACAGCGGCACCGCCAGACGCATCAGCATCTGCGGCGGCATCAGCGCCGCCATCCACATCACCACGAAGGAAATCATGATGTTGCGCAGGTGGTCGTCGAAACGGCTGCCGTGGTCATAGCCGGCCGAGTACATCGCCATGCTGCTGACCGACAGCAGCAGGAACAGGATCAGCATCAGCGGCCCGTCGAACACGTTCAGATACGGCTTGATGACTTGCCAGGGATGCCGGCGCTCGGGAATGTGCATGCTGTGCATCGTCGTCAGTCTCTCTGCTGGGGCGGTTGCGCCGCAGTCGGCTGCTGCCGGGGCGCCTGCTGGGGTTGCGGCTGCGGTTTCTGCGGCGCCTGCGCCCGGGGTGCCTGCTGCGTCTGCGGTGTCTGCTGCTGCACCGGCGGTTGCCCGCTCTGCGGTGCCGCTTGCGCCGGCGCCTGTTGTGGCGCCTGTTGCGGCACCTGCTGGGGGGTCTGCAGCGCCACGGGCTTGACCGTGGTGCTGCCGGCCGCAGCGGCCTCAGGCGGCAGCGCCGGTGCCTGCTTGCCCGCTGGCGGCGCGGCCTTGTCCTCGGGACGCTTGCCGAGCAGCCAGTAGTCGATCGCCTTGCGCGCGATCGGCGCCGCGGCCTGCGCGCCGAAGCCGCCGTTCTCGACGATCAGCGCGAGCACGATGCGCGGATTGTCGACCGGGGCGAAGGCGGTATAGAGCGCGTGGTCGCGGTGAATCTCGGCGATCTTGCTGGCGTCGTATTTCTCGTTCTTCTTGATCGCGATCACCTGCGCGGTGCCGGTCTTGCCCGCCGACTGGTAGCCGGCGTTGGCGAACGCGCGCGCGCCCGTGCCTTCCTTCACCACGCCTTCCATCGTGTGCTTGATGTAGTCGATGTTCTGCTGCTTGAGCGGGATGCGGTAGCTTTCCTTGGGCACGGTCAGCGTGCGCTCCTTGGTGGCGCCGTTCTCGATGATCTTGGCCAGGTGCGGCTTCATCACCACGCCGTTGTTCACGAGGTTGGCGGTGGCGTGCGCGAGCTGCAGGATGGTGAACGAGTTGTAGCCCTGGCCGATGCCGATCGAGATGGTCTCGCCCGCATACCATTTCTTTTGCTCGGGGCGGCGGTAGGCATTGCGCTTCCATTCGGTGGAGGGCAGGATGCCGCGCTTTTCATGCTCGAGGTCGATGCCGGTGAGCTGGCCGAAGCCGAAAGGCTTCATGAAGTCGTGGATGGTATCGACGCCGAGTTCATTGGCCAGGATGTAGTAGTAGGTGTCGCAGGAATGCACGACCGACTTGTACATGTCGACCATGCCATGCCCGCCCTCCTTGTCGTCGCGGAACTTGTGATTGCCGAACCAGAAATAGCCGGGGTCGGAAATCGCCTGGTTCGGCGTGCGCTTGCCGAGCTCGAGCGCGGCCAGCGCCATGAAGGGCTTGTAGGTGGAGCCGGGCGGATAGGTGCCGATCAGCGGCCGGTTCAGCAGCGGCCGGTCGGGCGAGTTGTTGAGTTCATTCCAGCTCTGCGGATCGATGCCGTCGACGAACAGGTTGGGGTCGAAGGTCGGCATGGACACATAGGCCAGCACGTCGCCGGTCGCCGGCTCGATCGCCACCAGCGCGCCGCGGCGGTCGCCGAAGGCTTCCTCGACGATCTTCTGCAGTTCGACGTCGATGGACAGGATCAGGTTGTGGCCGGGGGTGGCCGGCGTGCGCGACAGCGTGCGCACCGCGCGTCCGCCGGCGGAGACTTCCACTTCCTCGTAGCCGGTGGTGCCGTGCAGCTCGCGCTCGTAGCGCTTTTCCAGGCCTTCCTTGCCGATATGGTTGGTGCCCGCGTAGTTGGCCGCGTCCTCGCTCTCCTCGATGCGGGCGGCCTCGCGCTGGTTGATGCGGCCGATGTAGCCGATCACGTGCGAAGCGACCTTGCCCTGCGGGTACTGGCGGAACAGGCGGGCCTGGATTTCGACACCGGGGAAGCGGTAGCGCTGCGCGGTGAAGCGCGCGACTTCCTCGTCGCTCAGGCGGGTGCGGATCGGCAGGCTCTCGAAGTTCTTGGCCTCTTCCTGCAGGCGGCGGAAGCGGCGGCGGTCCTTGGGCTGGATGTCGACCAGCGTCGACAGTTCGTCGATCAGCTTGTCCAGCGGCTGCTGGATCTTGGACGGCGTGATTTCCAGGGTATAGGCGGAGAAGTTGCGCGCCAGGACCACGCCGTTGCGGTCCAGGATCAGGCCGCGGTTGGGCACCACCGGCACGATGGAGATGCGGTTGTCCTCGGCCTGGGCCTGGTAATGGTCGTGGCGCAGTACCTGCAGCCAGACGAAGCGCGAGACCAGCAGGCCGAAGCAGATCAGCACGAACACGGCCGCCACCGACAGCCGCATGCGGAAGAAATGCAGTTCGCGTTCCGTGTTCTTGAATTCGGTCATACCTGACTTTTTGACTTGACGGCCGGAGGCCGTGCGCTAGGGTGCTACGTCCTGATCAACAGGCGCCCGTCGGGGCGCGCTCAAATGGGTCGCGTGTCGTCGCGGTCGACCGCGCGCCGCTGGGGCGCCAGCAGGATCGCCGTCACGAGAGGCCACAGCAGCGAGGCCACCACGCTCTCGAGGAATACGCTCCAGCCCGGGAAGCGGCCGCTCACCAGCATCCTGATCACCAGCTGCACCGCCTGCATCAGCAACAGCAGCGGCAGCACGTGGGCGGCCTGGGTCCAGACCTTGAACCACAGCACGCGACGGTGAATCATGATCGCGAAATACGACAGCAGCGTGTACGACAGCGCGTTTTCGCCGAGCAGGCTGGCGTCGTGCACGTCCATCAGCAGCCCCATGGTGAAGGCGATGCCGATGCCGACGCGGCGCGGCTGGTGAATGCTCCAGAACACCAGCACCAGGGCGACGAAATCCGGCACGCCGACCGCCTGCCCCCAGGGCAGGATGTTCAGCAGGAAGGCCACGACGATGCTCGCCGCGATGAACAGCGGATTGGCGGGCAGCAGGATGTAGTGCGGTCGGTTCATGGCTTCGGCTGTGCGGGTGATGCCGGTGCCGGCGCGGCGGCAGGCGGCGCAGGCGTCGGCGCGGCAGGCGCTACGGCGGCCGTAGCGGGTCTGGATGCGGGTGCCGCGGGCGCGGCCGCGGCCGGCGCGGGCTGCGCCGGTGCCTTCGGCGTCACGGCGGGCGGCGAGGCAGCCCCGGCGCCAGCGGGTGAAGCGGGTTTTGCCGGTCCCGGGCTGGCGGCGGCGGGCTGGGCCGCGGGTTGCGCGGCGGGTGCCGCCGCCTGCGCCTGCGCCTGCGGCGTGCTGGCGGCCGCTGCCGCCGGAGCCGCCTGCTTGCCATCCCTGGCGGCTTCGGCCGCGGGCTTCTTGTGCGCGGGAGCCGCCGCATCGTCCGCCGACGGACGCGGCGGGAAGTTGTCCTCGGTGAGCAGGATCAGCAGCTGGCGATTGCGGTCGATGCCGGCCAGCGGCTGCAGCACGATACGGGCGAATGCGTCGGACGACTTGCTCTCGACCTGTGCCACCTTGGCCACCGCAAGGCCTGGCGGATAGACGCCGTCGAGGCCGGAGGTCACCAGAATGTCGCCATTGCGCACGTCGGCGTTGACCGGCATGAAGCGCAGATCGAGCGTGCCGGCATGGCCCTGGCCATAGGCGATGCTGCGCAGCCCGGAGCGCACCACCTGCACCGGAATGGCCTGGTCCTTGTCGGTCAGCAGCGTGACTTCCGATGTGAACGGGTAGACGCGGGTGACCTGGCCCACCACGCCGAGGTCGTCGATCACCGGCTGGCCGGGGCGCACGCCGTTGCGGCTGCCGCGGTCGAGGATGATCTTGCGGGTGAAGGCGTCGCGGGCGTCGTACAGGATCTCGCTCATCACCGACTTCACCGGCAGGCGCTCATTCGCATCGAGCAGCCTGCGCAGCTGCGCGTTCTCGGCGGACAGCTGCTGGATCTGCTGCAGCGTCTGCGCGTTGGCCACCTGCTCCTGCTTGAGCCGCTGGTTTTCGCGCTGCACCGCCGACAGGGTCGAGAAATAGCCGGCGACCAGCATGGCGCCGTCGCGCGGCAGCAGCGCCACCACCTGCAACGGGTAGAGGGCGGTGCCGACGACCTGGCGGATCGCCCCCAGCGAGCGCAGGCGCGCATCGGCGATCAGCAGGGTCAGGGCTATCAGGGAGAAGATCACCACTTTGGCGCGGGCGGAGGCGCCTTGCTTGAAGAGTGGCGGTGGACTGTAATCCATCAGAGGCTAGCGAGTGCGGTAGGTGCGGTGCAGTGTGAGTCCGCCGGCGCATCCCGCTGCGGCGGGATGCGCGTGATGCAGGGCTTACTCGTAGGAGAAGATCGAACCGAGCTTGTCCATGCGTTCGAGCGCCATGCCGGAGCCGCGCACCACGCAGGTCAGCGGATCCTCGGCGACGATCACCGGCAGGCCGGTCTCTTCCATCAGCAGGCGGTCGAGGTCGCGCAGCAGCGCGCCGCCGCCGGTGAGCATCATGCCCTTCTCGGCGATGTCGGCGCCGAGTTCCGGCGGGGTCTGCTCGAGCGCGTTCTTGACGGCGGAGACGATGTTGTTGAGCGGGTCGGTCAGCGCTTCCAGGATTTCATTGCTGGAGATGGTGAACGAGCGCGGGATGCCTTCGGACAGGTTGCGGCCCTTGACTTCCATCTCCTTGACTTCGGAGCCCGGGAAGGCGGAACCGATTTCCTTCTTGATCAGCTCGGCGGTCTGCTCGCCGATCAGCATGCCGTAGTTGCGGCGGATGTAGTTGACGATGGCTTCGTCGAACTTGTCGCCGCCGACGCGCACCGAGCCCTTGTAGACCATGCCGCCGAGGGAGATGATGCCGACCTCGGTGGTGCCGCCGCCGATGTCGACCACCATCGAACCGGTCGCGTCCGACACCGGCAGGCCGGCGCCGATCGCCGCGGCCATCGGCTCCTCGATCAGGTAGACCTGGGAGGCGCCGGCGCCGAGCGCGGATTCGCGGATCGCGCGGCGCTCGACCTGGGTCGAGCCGCAGGGCACGCAGATGATGATGCGCGGGGACGGCTTGAACAGCTTGGAGTCGTGCACCATGCGGATGAACTGCTTGAGCATCTGCTCGGTGACGGTGAAGTCGGCGATCACGCCGTCCTTCATCGGGCGGATCGCCTCGATGTTGCCGGGCACCTTGCCCAGCATCTGCTTGGCTTCCTTGCCGACCGCCTGAATGGTCTTCTTGCCGTTCGGGCCGCCCTGCTGGCGGATCGCCACCACCGAGGGCTCGTCCAGCACGATACCCATGTTGCGTACGTAGATCAGCGTGTTCGCGGTACCCAGGTCGATGGCCAGGTCGTTAGAAAAATAACTGCGTAAGAATCCAAACATGTATTGTCCCGATGCGCATCACAGGCGCGCTAAACAATGGTGGGTAAAACCCGGGCTGGGCCGCTTCTGCCGCGCTGGCGCGGGGCGGCGATAAGCCCGTCATTCTACCTTATAATTCACGTGAAATTAGTCGAGGGAAACTCCAAAAATCACGGCGAAACCCCTGTTGCAACGCCATTTTTGACAAGCTTTTGCCAGAACAAAAACAGCCTTTGACTTCCTGAATATTTCCGATTGCAACGAACTCCAACGATCCCCCAACGATCACTCTCCGGCACCCCGACATGTCACTCGACCTAACCGATGTCAAACGTCTCGCGCGCCTCGCGCAGCTGGACCTCAACGATGAACAGGCGGGCAAGACGCTCGACAAGCTCAACGGCATCTTCGCCCTGGTGGAGCAGATGCGCGCCGTCGACACCACCGGCGTCGAACCCCTGAGCCACCCGATCGCCGCCTACCAGGACAACATCGCCCTGCCGCTGCGCGAGGACCGCGTCACGGAGGCCGACCGCCGCGACGAATACCAGCAAGTGGCGCCTGCGGTGCAGGACGGCCTCTACCTGGTCCCGAAAGTCATCGAATAACACGGCCGGCGCCTCGCGCCGCCAGTCCTTCCCATGCATACCAAGACCATCAAAGAACTTTCCGCGCTGCTGCAGGCAAGGCAGATCTCGGCGACCGAACTGGCCCGCCTGTATCTCGACCGTATCGGGAGCAGCGACCTGAATGCCTTCATCCACGTGGACGAGCAGCTCACGCTGCAGCAGGCCGCTGCGGCCGACGCCCGCATCGCTTCCGGGGACACCACGCCGCTGACCGGCATTCCGATCGCGCACAAGGACATTTTCGTCACGCGCGGCTGGCGTTCCACCGCCGGCTCGAAGATGCTCTCAAGCTACACAAGCCCCTTCGATGCGGCGGTGGTGGATCAGTTCCACAAGGCGGGCACGGTCACGCTCGGAAAATTGAATTGTGATGAATTCGCCATGGGCTCCTCGAACGAGAACTCGTTCTTCGGCCCGGTGAAGAACCCGTGGGACAGGACAGCGATCCCGGGCGGCTCCTCCGGCGGCTCGGCCGTCGCGATCGCCGCGCGCCTGGCGCCGGCGGCCACCGCCACCGACACCGGCGGCTCGATCCGCCAGCCGGCATCGCTGTGCGGCGTCACCGGCATCAAGCCGACCTATGGCCGTGTGTCGCGCTTCGGCATGATCGCTTTTGCATCCTCGCTCGACCAGGGCGGTCCGATGGCGCAGACCGCGGAGGACTGCGCGCTGCTGCTCAATGCGATGGCGGGACACGACGAACGCGACTCGACCAGCCTCGACCGTCCGGCGGAAGACTTCACCCGCGAACTCGGCAACAGCCTGCAGGGCCTGCGCATCGGCATCCCGCGTGAATATTTCGGCAAGGGTCTCGCGGCCGACGTCGAGCAGGCGGTGCGCGCGGCGCTCGCCGAGTATGAAAAGCTGGGCGCGACGCTGGTCGACATCTCGCTGCCCAAGACCGAGCTGTCGATCCCGGTGTATTACGTGATCGCGCCGGCCGAGGCCTCGTCCAACCTGAGCCGCTTCGACGGCGTGCGCTACGGACATCGCGCGAGCGACTACAAGGACCTCGCCGACATGTACCGCAAGACCCGCTCCGAGGGTTTCGGCGACGAGGTCAAGCGCCGCATCCTGGTCGGCGCCTATGTGCTGTCGCACGGCTATTACGACGCGTACTACCTGCAGGCACAGAAGCTGCGCCGCCTGATCGCCGAGGATTTCCAGAACGCGTTCACCCAGTGCGACGTGATCATGGGGCCCGTGTCACCGACCGTGGCCTGGGACCTCGGCGCCAAAGCGGACGACCCGGTCGCCAACTATCTGGCCGACATCTACACGCTGTCCACCAGCCTCGCGGGCCTGCCCGGCATGTCCATCCCCTGCGGCTTCGGCCAGGGCGACAAGAACGGGCGCCGTCCGGTCGGCCTGCAGCTGATCGGCAATACCTTCAGCGAAGCGAAGCTGCTCAATATCGCGCACCAGTTCCAGCTGGCCACCGACTGGCACCGGCGCGTGCCGCAGGGAGTCTGATCATGCGCCGCCTGCTGCCCGCACTGCTTGCTCTCGCCTGCGGCGCGGCGGCGGGACAGGCGCTGGACGCCCGCTTCGCCTGCAGCAGCGAGCGCAACGAGGATGGTGAAAAAGTCGTCTACACCGACGTCGCGACGATGCGGCTCAAGGGCGACCGGATCGAAGCCTTCAGCTGGGAGTCGGCGCTGCACCGCAGCACCCACGGCTTCGACTGCAGCATCGACGACAGCGACGGCCTGAGCGCGGAGGTGAGCGAGGACGGCGCGCGGGCCACCTGGCGGGTCGCGCTCAGGGATGCAAGGGCGGCGCGCGACGCGCGCGGCTACACCTTCGATCGCCGCATGAATTGCACGATCCGCCTGGTGCGCGAGGGCGACAGCCTGCAGGTGAAGCCGACCTGCCCCGCGCTGTGCGGATCGCGCCCGAATTTCACGGAACTGTCGGTCGACCTGAAGACCGGCAAGTGCCGTCATGAAGAATGAGTGAGGAAACTATGCAGTGGGAAATCGTGATCGGCCTCGAGACGCATGCGCAGCTCTCGACGGAATCGAAAATCTTCAGCGGCAGTTCGACCCGCTTCGGCGCCGCCCCCAACACCCAGGCCAGCCCGGTCGATCTCGCCCTGCCCGGCGTGCTGCCGGTGATGAACAAGGGCGCGGTGGAAAAGGCGATCCAGTTCGGCCTCGCGATCGGCGCCACGGTGGCGCCGAAGTCCATCTTCGCCCGCAAGAATTACTTCTATCCCGACCTGCCCAAGGGTTATCAGATCAGCCAGTACGAGATCCCGGTGGTGCAGGGCGGCCGCGTGTCCTTCATCCTCGAGCAGAACGGCAAGGCCGAAGTGCGCAGCGTGCAGCTGACCCGCGCGCACCTGGAGGAAGACGCCGGCAAGTCGCTGCACGAGGACTACCACGGCATGACCGGCATCGACCTCAACCGCGCCGGCACGCCGCTGCTGGAGATCGTCACCGAACCCGACATGCGCAGCGCCGCCGAGGCGGTCGCCTATGCCAAGGCCCTGCATTCGCTGGTGGTGTGGCTCGGCATCTGCGACGGCAACATGCAGGAAGGCTCCTTCCGCTGCGACGCCAACGTCTCGGTGCGCCCGCTCGGGCAGAAGGAATTCGGCACCCGCTGCGAGATCAAGAACCTCAACTCCTTCCGCTTCCTGGAAGAGGCGATCAACTACGAAGTGCGCCGACAGATCGAACTGATCGAGGATGGCGGCACCGTGGTGCAGGAAACCCGGCTGTACGACCCGGACCGCAAGGAAACCCGCTCCATGCGCAGCAAGGAAGACGCGCAGGACTACCGCTATTTCCCCGACCCCGACCTGCCGCCGCTGGTGATCGCGCCGGAGTGGGTGGAAAGGGTGAAGGCCGCGATGCCGGAACTGCCGGGCGCGATGCGCGAGCGCTTCGTCGGCGACTATGGCCTGCCCGAATACGATGCCGCGGTGCTGACCCAGTCCAAGGCGATGGCCGGCTACTTCGAGGCCGTGGTGGCGAAGGCCGGCCGCGAGCAGGCCAAGCCCGCCGCCAACTGGCTGATGGGCGATGTTTCCTCCACCCTCAACCGCGAGGGCGTCGACATCGCCGAGGCGCCGGTGAAGGCCGAACAGCTCGCCCTGCTGCTGCAGCGCATCGCCGACGGCACCATCTCCAACAAGATCGCCAAGGAAGTCTTCGGCGCGATGTGGGAAGCGAAGTCCGACAGCCCGGCGCTGGCCGACGAAATCATCGAGTCCAAGGGACTCAAGCAGATTTCCGACAGCGGCGCGCTGGAAAAGATCGTCGATGAAGTGCTGGCGGCCAACGCCAAATCGGTCGAGGAGTACCGCGCCGGCAAGGAAAAGGCCTTCAACGCCATCATCGGCCAGGCAATGAAAGCCACGCGCGGCAAGGCCAACCCGGCCCAGCTGACCGAGCTGCTCAAGAAGAAGCTGGCGGGCTAGGTGTGAAGTTGCAAGAGGTTATTTCGGTTGGTTGAGAGTCTGGACATTGGTGCTTTGCCGCCGATACCTTGGTGCGGGCGGTGCCAGTTGTAGTGGTGGTTCCACTGATGGAGCATTTCGGCGCGCTC
>NZ_BPMK01000002.1 GCF_019656455.1 Noviherbaspirillum aridicola | reverse complement strand
TGTTACTCACCCGTTCGCCACTCGCCGCCAGGATTGCTCCCGCGCTGCCGTTCGACTTGCATGTGTAAGGCATGCCGCCAGCGTTCAATCTGAGCCAGGATCAAACTCTTCAGTTCAATACCTGTTTTGTGCCCTCTCGGGCAGGTTCCGTAGAACCGTCGCTCACTCAAAATACTGACAGGTAGTTCTCTTGCGATTCCTACCTATATTTTGTGCGAGCACTTGATTACTTTTTAGCTTCGACGATTGCTCGCCTACGCACCGTACCAAGTACCCACACTTATCGGCTGTTACTTGTTAAAGATCTGCTTGCCGACGAAGCGTCGTGTTCGTCCGCTGACCATCCCTATCTGTGGTCCGCGCTATGGAAATCAAGGACTTCCTTCGCACTTTTCGCGCTTCACGCACCGAGCGTTTCGGCTCGTTTGTTTGTCGTGCTGCGCGACGGGAGGCGAACTATAGCGAAGACAAAGACCTTGTGCAAGTGCCCGCGCAAAAAAAATTCGTTTTTCTTTTTGGGAGTGCGGAGCGCGCGTGAGGAGTGGGGAAAATGAAAAGACAAACTGTTCACGCCGGCACGCGCCGGCGTGTTGTAGCATCAATGCTTTCGTTCAACCTTGTCCTGTTCGGGACGAATCTCATCGAGCTTCCCGGGCAACTCCTCGGGCTGCACCCCGGTCGGCAGTCCGATGTCTTCAGTAGAGATGACGTCTTTTTCCGTACGCACAGGATGTGGTCCGGCTGCATCTGCCGGTGACTGATTTGCAGGTGTTGATCCGCTCATGTTTGTCTCCTGAAAAATCGTATGAGTGCCGGACCGGGGCGATGTTCCGGCCGGCGGCTCATTTGCCAATTTTCAAGGGGAATCGCCGCCGCTCGTCCAGCCGCCGCCAATGGCCTGGATCAGCGCGACCGCGGCAGTCTGGCGGTCGGTCTGGGCCTGCGCGAGTGCACGGCGGGCATTGAGGGCGGTGGCCTGTGCGGTCACCACTTCGGTATATCCGACCTGGCCGGCGCGGTAGCGGTTGAGCATCTGCTGCTCGTTCAGATCGGCGGCGGCTGACGCTTGCTGCCGGTATTGGAGTTGCTGCGCGAGAACCTGGGAAGCGGTGAGCTGGTCCTCTACGTCCTGCAGGGCTGCAAGCACGGTCTGACGATAACGGGCGGCGGCCTGCGCGTGAGCGGCTCTGGCCGCGTCCACATTTGCTTTCGTGGCGCCGGCGTCGAACAGGGCCTGGGCAGCGGAGACGCCGAACGACCAGAGTGTGGACGAGGCGCTGAACAGATTGCTCACGCTGCCGGCGGCCGTGCCGTAGGAAGCGCTGAGACCGAAACTCGGGAAGTATCCGCTGCGGGCAATGCCGATCTGCTCGTTGGCCGCGGCAACCCGGCGCTCGGCAGCGGCGATGTCCGGACGCCGGAGCAACAGTGTCGACGGCAGGATTGCGGGCACCGGCGGCACCTGGGGCGCATAGTCGGCCATCGGCAGAGAGAAGGCGGCCGGGGCCTGGCCTGTCAGGACCGCGATCGCATGTTCGCGCTGAGCACGCTCGCGCGTCAGCCCTGCTTCATCCGCGCGGGCATTGGCCAGCTGGGTCTCTGCCTGGAGCACATCCGTGCGGGGGGCAATGCCGGCTTCATAGCGATTGCGCGCGATCTGCAGTACGCGCTCGTAACCGGCGATGGTGTCGCGCAGCAGGCGAATCTGAAGATCGGCAAGGCGTACGCCGAAGTAATTCGCAGCAAGCTCTCCCTGCGCCGCCAGCCGCGCCGCGGCGAGGTCGGCCGCGCTCGCTTCGGCGCTGGCGCCCGCGCTGCTGACCCCGGCGCGCAGCCTGCCCCAGACGTCGGGCTCCCAGCTGGCGCCTATGCCCACCTGGTAGGAAGACGCGCTGCCCGACGTCACACTTGCACCGCCGCCGCGGCTTCCTCCGGAGCGGCCGGCATCGCCGTCGAGCGTCACCAGCGGAAACAGGCCCGACCGCTGCTGGCGCACAGCGGCGCGCGCCTGATCGTAGGCGGCGGCGGCAGCAGCCACGTTCTGATTCGACACTTCGACGCGTGCAATGAGCTGATTCAGCACACCGTCGCCGAACACATTCCACCACGCGCCCCGCTCCACCTGCCCCGCGTCGGCCGCGGGCACCCATCCGGGCGCTGCCTTGAATTGAGCCGGCATGGGCTGGGGCGGCGGTTCATAAGCGGGCGCCAGCGCACAACCCGCAAGCACGGTGCTGAGCAGGAAAACTGGGATGGTTCGTGTCATTCGGATCATTCGGCTTTCATCAGGCAGAGGAAACGGAGCCCTCGTCGCGCGCAAGCGCACGCTCGTTCGCGGTGCGGCGGCGCAGCTTGTCGAGCATGAGATAAACAACCGGCGTGGTGAGCAGTGTCAGCAACTGGCTGGCGATCAGTCCGCCGATGATGGCGACGCCGAGAGGCCGGCGCAGCTCCGAGCCTTCACCGAAACCGATGGCGAGCGGCAAGGCGCCGAGGGCGGCGGCGAGCGTGGTCATCAGGATGGGACGGAAGCGCAGCAGGCAGGCCTCGCGCACGGCGGCGAGGGAGGAAAGTCCGCGCGCGCGTTCGGCTTCGAGCGCGAAGTCGATGATCAGGATGGCGTTCTTCTTGACTATGCCTATCAGCAGGAACACGCCGATCAGCGCGATCACCGAGAACTCCATCTTGAACAACATCAGCGCAAGCACCGCGCCCACGCCCGCGGAGGGTAGCGTGGACAGCACGGTGATCGGATGCACGAGGCTTTCGTAGAGTATGCCGAGCACGATGTAGATCACGACAAGGGCGGCGGCGATCAGCAGCGGCTGCTGGTTCTGCGATTCCTGGAAGCTGCGGGCGGTGCCTTCAAAACTGCCGCGTACGCTGGTCGGCATGCCGATCTCCGCTTCCGCCGCACGCAGCGCGTTCTCGGCGTCGCCCAGGGTGCTGCCGGGCGCGAGGTTGAAGGAGACCGTGGTCGCCAATTCCGCATCTTCATGGAATACCGAGGCAGGCGCCGGGCGCTCGCTGAAGCTGGCGAACGCGGAGAGCGGCACCATGGTGCTGGCCGTGGTGTTGAGCGCCTGGCCGCTGGATGGATCGCGCAGCGCGGGATTGACGGTGGTGCCGGCGGCAGATGTCCCTGCGGCGGGGGCGGCGCGCACCGGGACATGGATATCCTTGAGCGCCTCCGGGCTGTTGGCGTAGCGCGGCGCCACTTCCATGATGACGCTGTACTGGTTGAGCTCATCGTAGATGGTGGCCACCTGCCGCTGTCCGAAGGCGTTGTAGAGCGCGTTGTCGACGTCGCGGGAGCTGATGCCGAGCCGGGCGGCGGCGTCGCGGTCGATCCTGACATAGGTCTCGACGCCATTCTCCTGCTGGTCGGTATCGACATCGACCAGTGCCGGCTGGCGCTTCAGGGCGTCGGCCAGCCTCACGGCCCAGAGCTTGAGGTCGGCGCTGCTGTCGCTCTTGAGCGTGTACTGGTAGGTCGAGCTCGACTGGCGGGCGCCCATCCGAAGGTCTTGCACGGTGTTCAGGAACACCGAGAGGCCGGTGACCTGCGCCAGTTGCGGCCTCAGCCGCGCGATCACCGCTTGGCCGCCCTCGTCCCGTTCCGCCCTGGGCTTGAGGTTGATGAACATGAAGCCGCCGCCGGCGCGCCGCCCGCCGGTGAAGCCAACCACGGTATCGACTGCAGGATCGCGCCGGATGATGTCCACCAGCTGCTGCAGCTTGCCCTGCATGGCCTGGAAGGAGATGCTGCGATCGGCACGCAGAAAGCCGTTGATCTGCCCGGTATCCTGCTGGGGGAAGAAGCCTTTTGGCGCGGCCATGAACAGCCACACATTAAGTCCGATGACGGCGGCCAGGATGGCCATCACCATCGCGCGGTGCGCCAGCGCCCAGTCGAGGCTGTGCGCGTAGGCGTGATGCATGCGGTCGAAGCCGCGCGCAAAGAACGATGAAATCCTGCCCGGCGCACGCTCCGGCTTGCCCGGCTTGAGGAGCCACGCGCACATCATCGGCGTCGTGGTCAGTGAAATCAGCATCGAGATCAGCACCGCGGCCGACAGCGTGACGGCAAACTCACGGAACAGGCGTCCGAGCTGGCCGCCCATGAACAGCAGCGGAATGAACACCGCGACCAGCGACAGGCTGATCGACAGCACGGTGAAGCCGACCTCTCGCGCGCCGAGCAGTGCGGCCTTGAAACGGTCCATGCCCTGTTCGATGTGGCGGGCCGTGTTTTCGAGCACGACGATGGCGTCGTCGACGACGAAACCGGTGGCCACCGTCAGCGCCATCAGGCTCAGGTTGTTGAGCGAAAAGCCCAGCAGATACATGACACCGAAAGTCGCCAGCAGCGAGACCACGGTGGCGACCGCCGGTATCACGGTGGCGCGCAAGCTGCGCAGGAAGGCGCTGACGACCAGCACCACCAGCACGATGGAGAGCAGCAGCGTGAATTCGATTTCTTCCAGCGAGTTGCGGATGGAGCTGGTCCGGTCGGAGGCGACCTGCAGCCGCACGTCCTGGGGCAGCAGGGCCTGCAGTTCGGGCAACAGCGCGCGCACGCCGTCGACGGTTTCGATGACATTGGCGCCGGGCTGCTGGGTCACCAGCACGATCACGGCGGGCTGGCCGTTGAAAAGACCCACGGTGCGGCTTTCTTCGACACTGTCGATAACTTCGGCGATGTCTTGCAGCCGCACCGCCGCTCCATTGCGCCATGCGACCACGAGACCGCGGTAATCGGCCGCGGTCTTGTTGCCCTTGCCCGCCTGGCTGTAGATCTGCAGGCGACGACCTTCGGCCTCGATTGCACCCTTGGGACGGTTGGCGGTGCTCGCCTGCAGGGCGGCGCGCACGTCTTCCATACTCACGCCGTAGCGGTTGAGTGCGAAGGGAATCAGCTCCACGCGGACCGCCGGCAATGACCCGCCACCGATCTCGACGTCGCCCACGCCCGGCACCTGCGCCAGCTTCTGCTGGATGAGGTTGGAGACTTCGTCGTAGATCTGCCCGGGCGATCGGGTGCGGGAAGTGAGCGCGAGGATGATGACCGGAGAATCGGCGGGATTGACCTTGCGATAGGTCGGATTGCTGCGCAGCGTGGCCGGCAGATCGGCGCGGGCGGCGTTGATTGCCGCCTGCACTTCCCGCGCGGCGGAGTCGATCTTGCGATTGAGATCGAACTGCAGGGTGATGCGCGCCGATCCGTTGCCGCTGTTGGAGGTCATTTCGTTGACCCCGGCGATGACGCCGAGACGGCGCTCGAGCGGCGTGGCGACGCTGCTTGCCATCGTGTCCGGGCTGGCGCCCGGCAGCGAGGCGCTGACCGAGATGGTCGGGTAATCGACCTGCGGAAGAGGCGACACCGGCAGGACGAAGAACGCGGCAATGCCGGCCAACGCAAGCCAGAGGGTCAGCAGGACGGTCGCGACGGGACGCCGGACGAAGGGTGCGGACAGGTTCACGCGGGCGCCTCCCCTGCCGCACCCGCGCGGCGACGGCGCCCGAGACGGTCGAAGGCGAGATAGATGACCGGCGTGGTGAACAGCGTGAGCACCTGGCTCACCACGAGGCCGCCGAATATCGACAGGCCGAGCGGCCGGCGCAGCTCGGCGCCCTCGCCCCAGCCGAACATCAGCGGCAACGCCGCGAACAGGGCTGCCAGCGTCGTCATCAGGATCGGGCGAAAGCGCAGCAAGGCGGCCTGGTATATCGCCTCGCGCGGCGATTTGCCTTCATTGCGCTCGGCGTCGATGGCGAAGTCGATCATCATGATCGCGTTCTTCTTGACGATGCCGATCAGCAGGATGATGCCGATGATGCCGATCACCCCGAGGTCCTGGCCGCTGACCCACAGCGCGAGGAGCGCACCGACGCCCGCCGACGGCAGCGTCGACAGGATCGTGAGGGGATGGATGTAACTCTCGTACAAGACGCCGAGCACGATATAGACGCACACCACCGCCGCCAGGATCAGCCAAAGCTGGTTCGTCAGCGAGGCCTCGTAGGCGCCGGCGGCGCCGAGGAAGCTCAGGCTGAGCGTGCCCGGCATGCCGATCTCGCGCGCGGCCTCGCGCACCGCATCGACCGCCTCGCCGAGGGAGACGCCGGGCGCGGTATCGAAACCGAGGGTGGTCGCGGGGAACTGCGCGACATGGGTGATCTGCAGCGGCGCGGGACGTTCCTCGACGCGCGCCACCGCGGACAGCGGGGTGGCGGTGCCAGAGCCGGTGCGCAGCGGCAGCAGGCCGAGGGATTGCGGCGTGCTCAGCAGGCCGGGGCGCGCCTCCAGAATCACACGGTACTGGTTGGTCTCGGTGAAAATGGTGGAGACGATGCGCTGGCCGAAGGCGTTGTACAGCGCATCGTCGATCGTCGCCGCGGTGACCGACAGGCGGGAGGCGGTATCGCGGTCGATATCGACGAATGCCGCCACCCCGGTGGCGCCGGCGTCGGTGACGACGCTGCGCAGGGCCGGCATGTCGCGCATGCGGTCGGCGAGGCGACCTGCCCATTCGACCACGGTGGCATTGTCCGAGCCTTCGAGCGAGACGCGGAACTGGGTGGGCCCGCTCTCGGCATCGATGGTCAGGTCCTGCGTCGGCTGCAGGTAGAGCGTGAGGCCGGCGATGCGGCTGACGTTTTCGCGCAGGCGCGCCATCACCTCGTCCTGGTCGATGCCGCGCTCGCGCCTGAGATTGATGAGCATGCTGCCGGTATGCAGCATGGTGTTGTTGGCCGCATCGACACCGACCACCGAGCTCAGACTCGCCACGGCGGGATCGGCGAGCACCGCCTGCGCCGCCTGCTGCTGGAGTTCCGCCATGCGTTCGAAGGAGACGGCCTGGCCGGCTTCCACCCGCGCGCGCAGCTGCCCCGTGTCCTGGACGGGAAACAGTCCTTTCGGCATCCAGATGTAGAGCAGGACCGTGAGCACCAGCGTCAGCAGCGCGACGAGCAGCGTGACGCCCTGGCGCGCCAGCACCGCCTGCAGGGCCAGGTCGTAGCGATGCACCATGCGGTCGAACATGCGCTGCAGCCGGCCCTGGCCATGGGCGAGATCCGCGCCACGCAGCCAGCGCGCGGACATCATCGGCACCAGCGTCAGGGACACCAGGCCGGAGATCAGGATCGTGATCGCCAGCGTAACGGCGAACTCGCGGAACAGGCGGCCCACCACGTCACCCATGAACAGCAGCGGAATCAGGACCGCGATCAGCGACACCGTGAGCGAGATGATGGTGAAGCCGATCTGGGTCGCGCCCTTGATTGCCGCGCTCATGGGCTTCTCGCCCTTCTCGATGTAGCGCGCGATGTTTTCAATCATCACGATCGCGTCGTCGACAACGAAACCGGTGGCGATGGTGAGCGCCATCAGGCTGAGATTGTTCAGGCTGTAACCGAGCAGGTACATCACGCCGAAGGTGCCGATGAGGGAGATCGGCACGGCGAGGCTGGCGACGACGGTGGCGCGCAGATCATGCAGGAAGGCGAAGATGACCAGCACCACCAGCACCACGGCGAGGATCAGTTCCATCTGCACGTGTTCGACGGAGGCGCGGATGCCGGTGGTGCGGTCGCTCAGCACCTCGACCTTCAGCGACGCCGGCAGGCCGGACTGCAGCTCCGGCAGCCGCGCCTTGATCGCGTCGACGGTGGCGATGACGTTGGCGCCCGGCTGACGCTGCACATTGAGGATGATCGCCGGCTTGTCGTTGGCCCAGGCGCCCAGCCTGAGGTTTTCCGCGCTGTCGATGACCTGCGCGACATGCGACAGGCGCACCGGCGCGTTGTTGCGCCAGGCAATGATCAGGCCGCGGTAGTCGTCCGCCGTCAGCAGCTGATCGTTCGCATTGATGGTGTATGAGCGCGTCGGACCGTCGAAACTGCCCTTGGCGCCGTTGGCATTGGCCGCGGTGATCGCGGTGCGCACCGTGTCCAGCCCAAGCCCGTAGGACGCGAGCGCTTGGGTGTCGACCTGTATGCGCACGGCGGGGCGCTGGCCGCCGCTGAGGGTGACCTGGCCGACGCCGGACACCTGGCTGATCTTCAGGGCGAGGCGGGTGTTGACCAGGTTCTGCACCTCGGTCAGCGGCAATTCGTCGGAGGTGATGGCCAGGGTCAGCACCGGCGCGTCGGCCGGATTGATCTTGGCGTAAACCGGCGGGGCGGGCAGGTCCGCGGGCAGCAGCGAGGCGCCGGCATTGATCGCGGCCTGCACCTCCTGTTCGGCGACGTCGAGGGTCTGGCCGAGGCCGAACTGCAGCGTGATGATGGAAACCCCGGCGGCGCTGGTCGAACTCATCCGCTGCAGGCCGGACATCTGGCCGAACTGCCGCTCGAGCGGTGCGGTGACCGTGCGGCTCATGACTTCCGGGCTGGCGCCGGGATACAGCGTCTGCACCTGTATCGTCGGAAAATCGACTTGCGGCAATGCCGACAGGGGCAGGAAGCGGAAGCCGATGAGGCCGGCGAGCACGATGGCCAGCATCAGCAGCGATGTGGCCACCGGGCGCTGGATGAAGGGCCGTGAGGGACTCATGGATCGATTGCTTTCCGGTTGAGGAAGGACGCCGCGCGGTGCAGACGGCGCCGCAACGGGTTATTGGGGTGCGGCCTGGGCACGGCGACGTTCGCCGCGGGCCTCGCCGCCGGCGCCCTTGCCGTCGGCGCGGGGAGCGCCCTGCCCGCGGTTCTCGCCCGGCAGGGTGACGCTGGCGCCGTCCTTGAGCCGGTCGGCGCCCTCGGTCACGACCTTTTCGCCGGGCTGCAGGCCTGACAGGATTTGCACCCGGTCGGCGGTGGCCTGGCCGCGCCTGACCGGCCGCAGCGCAACCTTGCGCTCCTCGGTATCGACGACATACACGTAGTCGCCGCTGCCGCCATGGCGCACGGCGTTGACCGGCACCACCAGCGCGCCCTCTATCGTACGCAGCAGCAGCCGCGCGTTGACGAACTGGCTCGGGAACAGCGCCGACCTGGCATTGGTGAAACGCGCCTTGGCCTTGACGGTCCCGGTCTGCGGATCGACCTGGTTGTCGAGCGCGAGAAACTTGCCGGTGTCCAGTACGTCGATGCGGCCGCGGTCGAGCGCCTCCACCCGCAGTTCGGCCCCCTCCTCGAGGCGCGCGCGCAGCGCCGGCACCAGGTCCTGCGGCAGGGCGAACTCGACGTCGATCGGCGATACCTGGGTGATGTCGGCAATGCCATTGGCATCGCTGCTGCTGACGAGGTTGCCGACATCGACCGTGCGCAGGCCGACGCGGCCCGTGATCGGCGCCGTGATGCGGGTGTAGCTGAGATTGAGGCGCGCCGTGCTTTCCGCGGCGCGGTCCATCGCCACCGTACCCTCGAGCTGCTTGACCAGCGCGGCCTGGCTGTCGACTTCCTGGCGCGCAATCGAATCCTGCTCAAGCAGGGTCTTGTAGCGCGCCAGGGTGACGCGCGCGTTCTCGAGCTGCGCCTCGTCGCGCTGGCGCTGGCCGGTCGCCTGCATCAATGCGATCTCGAACTGGCGCGGATCGATGGTGGCCAGGAGCTGGCCGGAGCGCACCATCTGGCCCTCGGTGAAATGCACCTGCTGCAGCACGCCGGAGACCTGAGGCCGCACCGTCGCCACCGCGCTCGCGGTCACCGTGCCGAGCGCTTCGACGATCACCGGGATGTCCTGTTGCTCGACGGTGGCAATACCCACCGTGGTCGGCGGCGGGCCGCGCCTGCCGCCCGGCCCGGCGCCCTGCGGCGAGTTCGACTGCTGCACCAGGTACCAGGCAAGGCCGCCGAGCAATGCCAGCACCAGGACGGCGATGACACTGCCGACCAGGGATTTGCGGCGAGATACGGGGCGATGCGCTGTGTCGGGCGGGGGCGGAGTTTGTCGATCCATCGGGTCTTTCGGGTTGCTGTCGGTGGCCATGCCGGCGGACCGGGGTGGACATGCAGAAACCGGGCCGGGCATGCAGATGGCCGCAATATTGCCTGATTGATGTATCCCGCGCTTGTCGCGCCCCCGCGGTTTTGTATCGTAATGTCCGTTTGCTTGCCAGAACAGCCACTAATCCCAGCCCTCGGTCGGGAATTCGAAAGCATCGGCCTCGAAAATGCTGTCCTGCTGCCAGATCACGCGGCCGCGGCCCACGCTCAGTATCCAGGTCTGGCTGCAGACCGGTTCCGGACGGGAGAAGGCGCCGGGCTCGAGCACTGCGACGCACATTCCGCCGGCCCTGTCGCGCACCGATTCATAGCGGATCATCTGCACGCCCTGCTGCCGCAACTCGCGCGCCAGCGCCTGGCAGTGTGAATAATCCGCCGGGTCCATCCATTTTTTACGCTGCGCGCGCCAGGGCGCTCTGCTCAGGTCGACCGCATTGCCTTCGAGTTGCACCTGGAACAGGGTCTGCTGGATCGGGTCGAGCATGTCGAGTTCGCTTTCCATCAGAAAGCGCCAGCGCCAGTAGCCCAGCTCCGCGCATGCCGTACGGCGCTCGTCGGCGCCGTAAAACACCCCGGGATCGTCCGCCGCGCGGAAACGGGAACCGCGCGGCAGCGGCGGATAGCGGAACGGGGTAAACAGCAGCCAGTGCAGATGGCGCGCCTCGGGCGGCAGCGGGGGCTTGGATTCTTCGAGTATCTGCTCCAGCAGGTGCTGCTCTTCCAGCGTGTCGACCAGCTTCATGGTCGCCGCCTTGTGCTGCGCCTCGACCGCCCGCCACGCCTGCAGCGCGATCAGGCGCTCAGATGCGGCCACGGTAGGCATCGAGATAGGCGAGGACGCGGACAATGCCCTCGGTCCTGGTCAGCAGATCGAGCGGGCGCGCGTTGAGCGCCTTGTTGTGCGACTGCAGCCAGCGGCGCGCGTTTTCTCCGTGGCCCACGATCGCGTCCAATGACCGGAATACCCGGACGAACAGGACGGCAAAGTCCCATTCCTTCTCGCGGGAGCGGCTGAGCAGGTAACTGCCGTTGTACAGGCGGGAGGCGGTCGCGGGACTGATACCGAGAATGCGCGCCATGGTGGCCTGGCTGATGCCGAGCAGGTCGGCGGCACGCAGCAGGGCTTGCGACAGCACGCTTTCGGCCTGGTCCGATGTCTTGGGACGGGTATTCATCACGCTCCTTTGATTCTCCGGAAAGAATAGGACACAAATCTTTCCACAGCAAGGAAAATGGCGAAAAACATGGCATGTTTTTCGCTGAACCGGCGGTTTTCCGGAGACCTCCATGCCCTTTCGACCGAAACCGCTTTCCGAGCAGGTCCTCGTCATCACCGGCGCCACCAGCGGCATCGGTCTTTCGACCGCGCGGGCGGCGGCCAGGCGCGGCGCCCGCCTGGTACTGTGCGCACGCAGCGCCCAGGCGCTCGAGACGCTGTGCGCGGAGCTGCGCGCACGGGGCTGCGAGGCGGTCGGCGTGGCGGCGGACGTGGGCAGCCGGAAAGATATGGAGGATCTCGCGGCGCGAGCGCATGAGCGGTTCGGGCGCGTCGATGCCTGGATCAACAATGCCGGCGCGGGCATCTTCGGCCGCGTGACCGAGGTCAGTCCCGCCGACCGCGCACGGCTGTTCGATACGGTGTACTGGGGCGTGGTGCACGGCTCGCTGGCCGCCATGCCCCTGCTGAAGGCGCAAGGCGGCATCCTGATCAATGTCGGCAGCGCCTTCGCCGACCGTGCGGCACCGTTGCACGGCTACTATTCGGCTGCCAAGCACGCGGTCAAGGCCTGGACCGAGGCCCTGCGCATGGAACTGGAACAAGCGGGGGAGGCTGTCGAAGTCTGCCTGGTGACGCCGGCCGCGATCGACACCATGTTCTCCGTCCACGCCCGCAATTACCTGGATCGCATCCCGAAGCTGCCGCCACCCCAGTACGCGCCGGAGACCGTGGCCCGCGCCATCCTGTTTCTGACGGAACATCCGCGCCGCGAAATGCGGGTCGGATCGACGGCGAGAATGCTCGCGATCGGATCGCGCCTGAGCCCGCGCCTGGTGGACCGCATGATGGAACTGCTGATGTTTCGCCTGCAGAAAACAAGCATGCCCGCTTCGTCCGGCGGACCCGACGCGCTTTACCAGCCGCGCGACGAACTGCAGGAACGCAGCGGCCGTACCGCCCTGGTGCGGGAGTACAGTTTCTACAATGCCATCGCCCGCCATCGCGGCGCCGCGCTGCTGGCCGGCGCCGCGCTTATCGGCGGCAGCCTGTGGGCGGCACGGCGACGCCGGTTGCCGGTTCCCTCTGCCGGCATACAATAGCGAACGCGCAGCCCGCGCGGCCACCCGTCCCGAGTCCGTGCCAACTTCCTTCGACGCCTTCACGCAAAACCTGGACCGCCTGCTCGGCACGCCGGCGCGGCCGGCCTCCCTGCAGGTGCGCCGCGTGCAGTTGCGGCTGCTGCGCAAGAAAATCAGCCCCCTGCGGGCGCTGGTCGCCGTGCCCTTCGCCACCCTGCTCTGGGTGGTCTTTTACCTGCACACCGGGTCGCTGACCGTCCTGCTGTGGGCCGGAATGGTGTGTGCCTCCTCGCTCTTCAGCTATCTGGAATGGAAACGGCTCGACCGCCGCGGCCCGATCCCCGACCACCTGCTCGCGCACGAACTGCAGATCCGGTCGCGCCACATCATGCGTCACATCTTTCTGCACGGTGTGGCATGGGGGCTAGCGCCCTGGCTGCTCGGCCCGGGCGCCGACCTGGCCTATCGCGCCTGGCTGACCGCCTATCTGATCGCGGCGCTGTCGACCGGCGCGGCGATGCTCTCCACACATCGCCAGGCGGTTGCCGCCTTCTGCCTGCCGCTCGGCGCCGGACTTGCCAGCTACTATCTTTGGCTGGGTGGCGTCGGCTGGGCGCTCGCCGCCGCGCTGCTGCTGCACCTCGCCGTCTGCCTGCGCTGGACCTTCCAGCAGTCGGACCAGCTGGTGGACTCCCTGACCGCCCGCTTCGAGAAGGAAGAACTCGCGCGCAGGCTCACGCAGCAGGTGGACCTGGTGGAAGCGGCCAACCGTGAGAAGAGCCGCTTCTTCGCCGCGGCCAGCCATGACCTGCGCCAGCCGATGCACGCGATTTCGCTGTTCACCGCCGTGCTGGAACGCTCCCGCTTCGACCCGCCGGCCGGCGAGACGGTTGCGCGCCTGGCGCATTCGGTCCGCATCCTGAGCGATTCGCTCGACTCCATGCTCGATGTATCGCGGCTGGATGCGGGCGCCGTACAGCCCCAGCCGCGGCCGCTGGCCGTGCATGAACTCTTTCTGTCGCTGCACACGACCTACTCCGCGGCGGCGGCCGAGAAGGGACTGCAGCTGCGCCTGCGCGCGCCGGGCGAGCTGATGGTGATGAGCGACGCCAGGCTGCTGGAACGTCTCCTCGGCAACCTGATCGACAATGCGATCAAATACACGCGCGAGGGCGGTGTTCTGGTCGCCGCTCGCGCCGGCGCCTGGCGACGCCATCCAGGGAAGGTGTGCTTCGAAGTGATCGACACCGGCATCGGCATCGCCCCCGAACACCAGCAGCGGGTGTTCGACGAGTTCTACCAGGTCGACAATCCGCAGCGCGACCGCTCCTTCGGTCTCGGTATCGGGCTGTCCATCGTGCGCCGCCTGTCGGGACTGCTCGGCCACCCGGTCCTGCTGGAATCCCGCCCGATGCGCGGCACCCGCTTCCGGGTGCTCGCGCCGAACGCGCGGCCCGAGACGGCAGCGCCCGCCGTCAGCACGCCGCTGGCCCTGCCCAACGAACAGCAGCTGCCGCGAAACATCCTGGTGCTCGACGACGAGGAGGACAATCGACACGCCATGGCTGCGCTGCTGACTTCATACGGCTGCAGGGTCAGCAGCGCGGGGACCGTCGCGCAGGCGCAGGAGATGCTGGCGCGGATACGCTTTGACATGGTGATTGCGGATTTCAGATTGCCCGGCGCGCGCAACGGCCTCGAGTTCCTTCTCGCACTGCGGGAAACGGCGCCCTCGCTGAGCACGCTCCTGGTCACGGGCGAGACCGGTTCGGAGCGCATCGCGGAAATCAAGGCGAGCGGCCTGCCCTGCCTGTACAAGCCGGTGCGCGCCCAACACCTGATGGCCGCGCTTGCCGCCAGCTTTCCACGTGTTCACGACGCCATCCAGGGGGAACAATCCGTCCTGCCCGTCGATCACTAGGGAGTGAACACCCCCGCGAGGAGCGCGACATGGACAAGCACACCCAGGAGCAGGCTGGCAACAGCAACATGATCAAGGATCCGAAGGACTGGACGACCGGCGACGAACCCATGACCGGCGCGCAGAAGTCCTATCTGAAGACCCTGTCAGAGGAAGCCGGCGAAGAGATGGATGAAAACCTGAGCAAAGCGGACGCATCCAGGCGTATCGATGAATTGCAGCAAAAGACCGGCCGCGGACAGCCGGATAACGACGCCCGGCACTGAGGGTTGCAGCCAGGGGGCAGGCCTGGCCACTTCTCACAGCCTGATCACCAACGCATAAAGATCGAGCGCACCCAGAGCCGCGTTCAGGACCAGCAGCCCCCGATCGCGCAGCCGCAGCGAGTGCAGCACCAGGACGGCATGTCCGAGGAGGAAACCTGCAAAAACCACTGGCGACGAGGCGCTGGCAGGCAGCACCGAAATCATGACCGCGCCGCCGATCAGCAGGATGTTCGCAAGCCACAACAGCATGACGGCGCGGGCCGGGCGAGCGTCCCGCTCCGTCATCACACGATTGAATTCCTTCATGCCGCTCCCTTGAAGATCCCATCCCACGGCCTCCGCTTTGCCAGCAGGCCGGCGAGCACGTGTGTGGAACCGGAGCCCGGATGGTTCCGTCGGGCGGACCGTGTCAGACGATGCCGAAAGCGCCGAGCAGCGCGCCGGCGCCAAGCAGCCACAGCAAATGCAGGCGCGTGCGCCAGACAATCACTGCAACCGTGACGGTGAGCAGCCAGAGCGGCCAGTCGCGCGCCGGGTCGCCGTGGGCGCTGGCGAGGATCCAGCCGGTCGCGATCATCAGCGCGATCACCACCGGCGCCATGCCCTGCTTGAAAGCGCGCACCGAGCGCAGGTGGCGATTGCGATGACCCCAGCCGGCGGCGAGATAGGTGAGCGTGGCGCTGGGGAGCATGATGCCCACCATGGTCGCCAGCAGGCCGAGGAAGGCCTGCGGAATGCCGCCCGCATTGAGTCCGACATTCCAGCCCATGAGGGCGACAAAGAGCACGTTGGGACCGGGTGCCGCTTGCGCGATCGCGATCGACGCGGTGAACTGGGCATCGGTCAGCCAGCGCTGCTCATCCACCAGGTAGCGGTGCATGTCGGGCGTCACGCTGATCGCCCCGCCGACGGCCAGCAGCGACAACGACAGGAACTGGCTGAACAGCGCGAGCCAGTCTTCCCAGCCGAGTGCAAGCTGCAGCGTCATGGCGAGACCTTCCGATAGGCGATGACGCAGGCGATCAGTCCGAGCGACGGCAGCACATACATCAGCGGCCAGCGCAGCAGGGCAATCGCGGCAAAGAACGCAATGCCGAGCATGGCGGACAGCGATTTGCCGAGCACATTGTTTTTGAGCGCCGGAATCAGCTTCAGGCCGGTGGCGATGATCAGGCCCGCCGCCACCGCGCCCATGCCCCGCAGCGCGCCTATCGTCATCGGATGATCCGCGAACCGCGCATAAACCAGCGCCAGCAGGATCAGCACCATCATCGGCAGGGTGAGCATGCCGGCCAGCGCCGCGAGCGCGCCGCGCAAGCCGAAACTGCGGGCGCCGATCATCAGTGAAATGTTGACCACGTTCGGTCCCGGCATGATCTGCGCGACGGCCCAGTCCTCCAGGAACTCTTCCTGAGTGAGCCAGCGCTTGCGCTCGACGAGCTCCCGCTGCACGACGGCGAGCACGCCGCCAAAGCCCTGTAATGCGAGGAGGGTGAATGAAATGAACAGGTCGGCCGGCGACTTGGGGCGCGGCCGGTCTTCGGGTATGTCGGAAACCATGGAACAGCTCTTGCGGGGAAGCGGCTATCTTACTCCTGTTGCAACCCGGCCGCCGGGCCTCCGGCGGTGTCGCCTCTGCATCACGAGCCCGGACACTGCCCACTGATTTCGCCTATCATTGGCGTTTTGAGGCGTCCCATGCAGAAACCCAACCGTCCCGACACGCCCTGTGTCGCCGTCTGTTCCACCACCTTCGACGAGATTTGCCGCGGCTGCGGGCGGACCGTGGACGAAGTCGCCCAATGGGTTTTCATGAGCGACGAGGAGAAGGAACGGATCTGGGTGCGCATCACCTCGCAGGGCTATCCCCGCCGCAATACCTAAAGCTGCTTGCCGAGCAGCGAGGTCGCGTGCTCGACCGCCTTCTGCTGCAGCGGCCGGTGCCGCCACTGATCCAGGTCGACACGCCGCGCCCGTTGCAGGTCGCGCTCGAACACCCCGGTCATCATCCCGGCAAAACCCTCGTCGTAAATGTTCAGGTTGGCTTCGTCATTGAGGCGGAATGACCGGTTGTCGAAGTTGGTGGACCCGGTCGACACCAGGTAGCCGTCGATGATCATCACCTTGCAGTGGAACATGGTCGGCAGGTACTCGTATATCTCGATCCCGGCTTCCAGCAGGCGTCCCCAGCGTGCGCGGGAGGCGCGGCGCACCATGATCGTATCGATGTACTTGCCCGGCGTAATGATGCGCACCTTCACGCCGCGCAGCGCGGCATCGACGAGCGCGTCGACGGCCAGCGCATCCGGGACGAAGTAGGCGCTCGACAGCAGGATGCTTTCCTGCGCGGCGGCGATCGCCAGCAGATACATCAGGTGCATGCTCTCGCTGCCACCGGTCGGCGAACTGCTGAACATCTGCGCCGGCAGATCGCCTGCCGGTTCGAGCCTCGGGAAATAGTCGGCGGAGTGCAGGACCCGCCCGGTCGCCTTGACCCAGTTGTCCATGAATACCGCCTGAAACTTGGACACCACCGGCCCCTCGACCCGAAAGTGCGCATCGCGCCAATGATCCTCATCCTGCGCATTGCCGAGCCACTGGTCGGCGATGCCGACCCCGCCCGTAAAGCCCAGCCGCCCGTCCACCACCAGCAGCTTGCGATGGGTACGGTTGTTCATGCGTCCCAGGTGGTACCAGCGCGGCTGGTGGTAGCGTTCGACTTCCACGCCGTCCCGCTTCATCCGGTCGAGCAGTTCGGATTCCATGCGCACGCTGCCCGCCCAGTCCAGCAGGACGTGCACCCGCACACCGGCCTGCGCGCGCTCGCGCAGCGCTTCGGCAAGCGCCCTGCCGATCGTGCCGGACCAGTAGATGAAGGTTTCGAAGGTGATGGTCTTTTGCGCCGACCGGATCGCGTCGAGCATCGCAGGGAAGATGCGGTCGCCGTTCTCGAGGTATTCGATGCGGTTGCCTTCCTCGATGCCGGGACCGAGCAGCACGCCCATCGAACGCAGGAACTGGGGGTCGCGTACCCCGTAGAGGGTCTTGAGGCGGGACACGACCTTCTTCTCGCCTTCGGCCAGGTTCAGCGCCAGCAGCGTCAGTCCCAGTGTCGCAGAGACAGCGATGCCGAGATCGAGGATGCTGAACTTGTTCTTCACGCTGGCGACGGCTGCAGGAAGTGGTAGGGAACACCGGAATCATAGGCGCGCCGCCGCCGCGCGCCTTGCGTTTCCCGAAGCTTTCTGCTTGACGGCCCGCGTCGGCCCGTCGCCTTACTCCTCCTTGGCGCCGTCTATCCCGAGTTCGTGAATCTTGCGGGTGATCGTATTGCGGCCGATGCCGAGCCGTACCGCGGCGTCATTCTTGCGGCCGTGCGTATGCCGCAGCGCGGTCTTGATCAGCGCCGACTCGAACTGCCGGCCCAGCGCATCCATCACCTCCGGCTGGCCCGCGGCGAGCATGCTGGCGGCCTCGCTTTCGAGCAGCGCGATCCAGCCCGCCTTTTCGGGCCTGGCGCTGCCGTTGAGGTCGGGCGGGGGGACCGCCGGCGACGCGGTCACCGCAACCGGCAACGGGTAGCCCGGGATGTCGGGCGTCGCGTGGCCGGGCGCGGGCGCCGGAACCGATACCGACACGGGAGCGACGGCGGCCGGCGGATATTCATGGCCGTGGGTGAGGTCGGCGGGCAGGTCCTTGATCTCGACCGTCTGCCCCGGCGCCATCACGGTGATCCAGTTGCACAGGTTTTCCAACTGGCGGACATTGCCCGGCAGGTCGAGGCTGGCGAGGAAGTGCATCGCCGCCTCCGACATGCGTTTGGCTTCGACGCCCAATTGTCTGGCACTCTGCGCCAAAAAGTGGCGCGTCAGCAGGGGGATGTCTTCGCGCCTCTCCCTCAAACTGGGCAGACGCAGCCTGATGACATTGAGCCGGTGGTACAAGTCCTCGCGGAACAGCCCTTCCCTCACGCGCTGTTCGAGGTTCTGGTGCGTAGCGGCGATCACGCGCACGTTCGCCTTGAGCGGCTGGTGTCCGCCGACGCGATAGAAGTGGCCGTCGGAGAGCACGCGCAGCAGGCGCGTCTGCAGGTCGAACGGCATGTCGCCGATCTCGTCGAGGAACAGGGTGCCGTTCTCGGCCTGCTCGAAACGGCCGCGCCGCATCGCCTGCGCCCCGGTGAAGGCGCCCCGCTCATGGCCGAACAGCTCGGACTCGAGCAGGTCCTTGGGAATCGCCGCCGTGTTGAGCGCGATGTACGGTTGCGCGGCGCGCGGGCTGTGCTTGTGCAGCGCACGCGCGACCAGCTCCTTGCCGGTGCCCGACTCGCCCGTGATCAGCACCGTCACATTCGATTGCGACAGTCTTCCGATCGCGCGGAACACGTCCTGCATTGCGGGCGCCTGGCCGAGTATCTCCGGGGTCTCGGCAGCGGCCTGCTCGACGCCCGATTCGCGCAGGCTTTCTTCGAGCGCGCGCCGGATCAGCTCCACCGCCTTGTCGATGTCGAAAGGCTTGGCCAGGTATTCGAAGGCGCCGCCCTGGAATGCGGCTACCGCTGAATCGAGATCGGAGAAGGCCGTGATGACGATGACGGGCAGGCCCGGATGCCTGGCCTTGACCGCCTGCAGCAGCTCGAGCCCGGACTCGCCGGGCATGCGGATGTCGGAGACGAGCACCTGCGGCACGCTGGACTGGAGCGCATCGAGCGCTTCGCGCGCATTCGAAAAGCTCCTGGTCGCCAGGTTCTCCCGGGCGAGCGCCTTCTCCAGTACCCAGCGAATTGACTCGTCGTCATCAACAATCCAGATTGGCTTCATATGTCAGTCGTCAGCGCCCGTCGTTTGGCTTTATCGAAATCCGGCTGCCTGTCAGGGCAGCGGGATCAAAATCCGGAAGTCCGTGCATCCCGGCCTGCTCTCGCATTCAATCACGCCCATATGCTGCTGCACGAATGTCTGCGCCAGCGTGAGACCGAGTCCGCTGCCGCCCTCCCGCCCCGATACCAGCGGGTAGAAGATGCGGTCCTGGATATCGGAGGGGATGCCTGGCCCGTTGTCGATGATATGCAAGTCTAATGCCAGCCTGTAACGAACTTTGGCCAGAGTCACCTGGCGCGCCACCCGCGTGCGCAAGGTGATCTGCGCGTCGCCCTCGGCGATGCGGGACGACAGCGCCTGGGCCGCGTTGTGCGCGATGTTGAGTACCGCCTGGATCAGCTGCTCCTTGTCGCCCCTGAACTCGGGGACCGACAGATCGTAGTCGCGCTTGATGGTCAGACCGACCGGGAATTCCGCGACGATCAGGCTGCGCACCCGCTCGCACACTTCATGGATGTTGACGTCGCCGACGATGTGCGGACGGCGGTGGGGCGCCAGCAGGCGGTCGACCAAGGTCTGCAGCCGGTCGGCTTCCTTGATGATCACCTGCGTATATTCGCGCAGTTCCTTGAGCTGCCGCTCCGGCAGTTCAAACTCGAGCAGTTGCGCGGCGCCGCGTATGCCGCCGAGCGGATTCTTGATCTCGTGCGCGAGGTTGCGGATCAGCTCCTTGTTCAGCTGGCTCTGGTCGAGCAGCCTTTCCTCGCGGTCGAGCTTGAGCTGCTTGACGTTTTCCCTCAGCTCGATGAGTACCGGCGTGTCCGGGTTGTCGAGCGCGGTGACGATCACGTGCACCTGCAGCGGCTCGCGCCCGGCGCGCTCCAGCGTCAGGTCCAGCCGCTTGTCGGCGAAGCGGTGCTGCACCGCCTCGCCGAAGACATCGACCAGGTGCTCGCCGTTGAGGAAGAGGTCTTCCAGCTTCTGGTTGGCGAGCGTCTTGAACGAATGCTCGAACAGATTCTCGGCCGCGGCATTGGCATACCTGACCCTGCTCTCGGCGTCGAGGATGATGACCGCCGAGGACAGCAGGTCAAGGCCGTCATAAATGTGGGTCGGTGTTTTCACATGCATTTGAAAGTTGAAAGGGCCGCTCGTGGCGGCCCGATAATGCAAGCGTCATACCCGGTGCTGCTCGTCGCGGGGCGCGGCCACCCCGCACATTATTTCAGATTCGCGATCTCCCGCCGCAGGGCTTCGACATTCTTTTCGGCGCGCGTGATGTCGTCCTTCATCGCCGCCACCCGCTCCTGGTACTTGGCGTAGTTGCGCTCGTCGCCGCGCCGCTCGGGTTCGCCGTTGTTGTACTCCTTCCGGAGATTGGCGAGCTTCTGCTCCTCGCTCTTCATCTCGTCGAGCAGGATCTGGCGACGGTCGTTGTCGCGGGTCTTCTGGGTTTCGCCGTCGACCTTGGGGAAGTCGGGCGCGGGGTTGGACGGCTTGGCCGAGGCATTCTGCACCACCGGCTTCCTGGCCACGGACGGCGGCGCGGGGATCATCGTGATCCCCGGCAGGTCGACCTTCTTGCAGCCCTTGGTGGCGCCTGTGTTCTTGTACTCTCTCTTGCCGTTCTCGTCGATGCAAAGGAAGACTTCGCTCTGCGCCCACGACTGCCCGCAGGCGGAGGCAAGCAGCATCAGGGCGATCAGTGAATGTTTCATAATTTCCTAAGAGAAACTAAACACGCGGGTAGTTAGTTTAGGTGAAGTCGCCCGGCGTGACAAACCACCCGACTCTGAACGCAACGCCGCGCAACAGTTCCCCAAAGAAAAACGGGGAAGGCCGAAGCCTTCCCCGCTTGCTCTTCTGAAGCCGAACGCCGATTACAGCGAGTAGTACATGTCGAACTCGATCGGATGCGTCGTCATGCGGAAGCGCTGGACTTCCTGCATCTTCAGCTCGATGTAGGCATCGATCATGGTGTCGCTGAACACGCCGCCGCGGGTCAGGAACTCGCGGTCCTTGTCGAGGTGCTCGAGCGCCTGTTCCAGCGAGGAGCAGACGGTCGGGATCTTCGCGTCTTCTTCCGGCGGCAGGTGGTACAGGTCCTTGGTCGCGGCTTCTCCCGGGTGGATCTTGTTCTGCACGCCGTCCAGACCTGCCATCAGCAGGGCGGAGAAGCACAGGTACGGGTTGGCCAGGGGATCCGGGAAGCGTGCTTCGACGCGGCGGCCCTTCGGGTTGGCCACGTGCGGGATACGGATCGAGGCGGAACGGTTGCGTGCCGAGTAGGCCAGCTTGACCGGCGCTTCGAAGCCCGGCACCAGTCGCTTGTACGAGTTGGTGCCCGGGTTGGTGATCGCGTTCAGCGCGCGTGCGTGCTTGATGATGCCACCGATGTAGTACAGCGCGAACTCGGACAGGCCGGCGTAGCCGTCGCCCGCGAACAGGTTCTGGCCATCCTTCCAGACGGACTGGTGCACGTGCATGCCCGAGCCGTTGTCGCCGACCAGGGGCTTCGGCATGAAGGTCGCGGTCTTGCCGTAGGTGTGGGCGACGTTCCAGATCACGTACTTCATGTTCTGGGTCCAGTCGGCACGCTCGACCAGGGTCGAGAACTTGGTGCCGAGTTCGTTCTGGCCGGCGCCTGCGACTTCATGGTGGTGCACTTCAACCGGGATGCCCATCGCTTCGAGGATGAGCGACATTTCCGAACGCATGTCCTGGAAGCTGTCGACCGGGGGAACCGGGAAATAGCCGCCCTTGACGGTCGGACGATGGCCGGTGTTGCCGCCTTCGAGCTCCTTGCCGGTGCTCCAGGAGGCCTCTTCCGAGCCGATCTTGACGAAGCAGCCGGACATGTCGATCTTCCAGCGGACGTTGTCGAAGATGAAGAATTCGGGTTCCGGGCCGAAGTAGGCGGTGTCGCCCAGGCCGGTGGACTTCAGGTAGGCTTCGGCGCGCTTGGCGATGGAGCGCGGGTCGCGGTCATAGCCCTTGCCGTCGGACGGCTCGATCACGTCGCACTGCATGAAGAGGGTGGTCTCTTCCATGAACGGATCGATGTTGGCGGTATTCGGGTCCGGCATCAGCAGCATGTCGGAGGCTTCGATGCCCTTCCAGCCGGCGATCGACGAACCGTCGAACGCATGGCCGGACTCGAACTTGTCCATGCCGAACTGCGAAACGGGTACGGTTACGTGCTGCTCCTTGCCTCGGGTGTCAGCAAAGCGAAAATCAACGAACTTGACTTCGTTTTCCTTCGCCATCTTCAAGACGTCTGCGGCCGTCAATGCCATGCGAATCTCCTAATGAGCTAGTAGGTGTACAGGGTGAATGCTTGTTTGGTTTGAGCCGACCTGTTCGTCGTTGCGGGGTACCGCGGATGCGCCGAAGTGCGACCAGAACACAGCGGGGCATGATAGCAGATTCCATGCCACCAATTTGAGTTAAAACAACTTCCACTGCACCGTGATGAAGCGTGCATCTTCGCGGGAATAATGAGCAGTTGAAATGAAATTGGCGGCAGGCGATGACAAAGCGGCACGCCCTTTCCTGGTGCGCTTTTTCTTCTGCTGCACCGTTTGCGTGCATATCGCTTCGCGGCGCGCGTTTTTGCACCAACCTCGTGCAGCGACCGTCGACCGTCCGCTCCGGCTAGAATGATGACCTATCAATCAACCCGGACAAGGAGCCGCAGATGGACATTCTCGCGACCGCCCGTGAGCGCGGCCAGCAACAGCAACTGCCTTATGCCGGCGCGCTGAGCCCGACCGAGGCCTTCAGCCTGCTGCAGAACAACCCGCGCGTGCGGCTGGTCGATGTGCGCACCAACGCCGAGCGCGACTGGGTCGGCCGCCCCGCGATTCCCGATGCCCAGCACGCGGCGGTGCAATGGAGCCTTTACCCCGGCGGCACGCCCAACCCGGAATTCCTGCAGCAGCTCGCACAGGTGGCGGACAAGGATGACGTCCTGCTGTTTCTCTGCCGTTCGGGCGTGCGTTCGCGCCATGCCGCAAAACTGGCGACCGAAAACGGCTACGCCAACTGCTTCGACATCCTCGAAGGATTCGAGGGCGACAAGGATGCCGAGGGCCATCGCAAGACGGTCGGCGGCTGGTGCCGCGCCGGCTTGCCCTGGCTCGGCGCCTGAGGTCTCACTGCTGCGCCGCCCGCCCGGCCTGGGGCATCAGCGCAAGCAGCCTGCGCCGCACGAAGTTGATGTGACTGCGCAGGCCGTACAGCTCGTCGGCGAATGACAGCGGGATCGAGATGCGGTTGACCCGCTCCTCGATCTCGTTCAGCCGCTGCAATTGCCGGCCGTAGACCTCCGCGCGGTCGGTGGCCTGCGCCTCGTCGACCGCCTGCTCCACCTCGCGCAGCTGGCCGTACCAGCGATAGACCCGCGAACGGACCTTCCATACATAGAGCGGCGGGATGATGCGGGACAGAGGAATGATGAGCGCGCCGAGCGCGACGACGACGACCCACATCCGCTGCAGGAAGTTGGCAAGCCAGAACGGCAGATAGCGTTGCAGGAAGGGCTTGTCTCCCTGATAGAAGCGCACCGCCGCTTCCGCCACCGGAATCTCGCTGTAGCTCGCCGTCGGAAACTCCCCCTGCTTCTGGAACCAGCCCGCGCCGCCGTGCACCGAGGCGGCGGTCTGCACCAGCAGATCGACCAGCGCGGGATGCAGCGACTCGTGCGCGACCAGGGTGGCGGTCGGCGCGATGAGCTGGAAATCCCGCGAGGGAATGTCGCGACCGAGGTCGACTATGCCGCGCGGCAGGGTGACATGGGTCAGGAAAGGAAAACGGCGGGTGTAGGCCTGTGCCTGCGCGAAGTCGAACAGCCTGATGCCGGGTGTCTGCAGCAGCATCTGAATCAGCGGCGCGTCCGGCGAGGAACTGAAGACCAGCCCGTCGATGCGGCCCTCGAGCAGCGCCACGGTGGCCGGGGTGTTCTGCATGTCGCGCAGCCGCAGCGAATCCGGTTCGACGCCGTTGACGGACAGGATGGTCCGGAACAGTCCGGGCAGTCCCGTACCCTCCGGTCCCACATTGATGCGCATGCCCTTGAGCTGCGACAGCCGGGTCACGTCCTTGCGGGTGAACAGCCAGACCGGCTCGGTAAACAAGCTGCCCAACGACACCAGGCCGTTGCGCTGCGCATCTTCCTGGGCGGTCGACCCGCTCTGCACGAAGCCCACGTCGACCCCGGAATCCGGTTGGCGCAAGCGCTCGAGATTCTCGCGCGAGCCGAGCGTCGGCCGCAGTTCCAGTTCGACATCGTACTGGCGCAACGCCTCGGCATACCGTCTTCCGAGGGCCTCGTAGGCGCTGTTCTCCTGGCCGGTCGCCATCACGATCTTTTTCGGCGGCGCGGGATCGACCAGCCAGTAGGCCAGCAGGCCTGTCACGAGCACGGCGAGCGCAGCGGGACCGGCGGCGACGATGAAGTCGCGCAGCGAGAACCGGGTGAAGCGGGTAAAGCGGGTGATGCGGTGCAGGGGAAGGATCTTCGGCATGTGTGCCCCGGATGAAACCAAGGGCGACACGATGCCAAGAAAGCTGCCGGACTGCAAGCGCCGCCGGCAGCAGGGCTGTCAGCGCGTGCCGAGTGCGCGCTGCGCGGCGGGGCTCACCCCGCGCGGCAGGATGATGGCGCGCGGCGCGCGGCCGCGCCGCCCGCCGTCGTCGGCCAGCATGCGCGCAGCGATCGAAAACCAGTCCTCGACCGAGAGCAGGCGCCGCGACAGGGGCAGCAGTTCGTGCTCCTCGCGGTCGAGCCGGAGGGACACGGTGTCGCAGTATCCGCTGACGAGATCCCGCATGGCGTCCGGCGCGGCGCGTGTGTCGGCGCTGCGTAGCTGCTGGCGGATGCGATCGAGCATGCCCGCAGCCCGGGCGGCAAGGGATTCGAGTTCGCTGACGATGGACTGCGCCTCGCGCCCCATCATCCGCATCACCGGTACCAGATAGGTGTCGATCTTGCGGCAACGGAAGAAATTATCGAACTGCATGAGCCGCTGGCAGGCGTTCTCGAGGATGCCGAAGTCGGCCTGCACGACGCCTTTCCAGGCGTTCTGGAAATGCTGGCGCAGCCGGGCCAGCATGCCGCGCGAGCGTTCTTGTTCGGCCGTGATCGCGACGAGGGAATAAGTGGAAGTCAGCATGGGCGTTCACATGTAGAAAGACGGATGCGGGGAGTCCCCGCTCGCCGTTCCCATTGGCGGCGGCTTGGTGGGGCTCAAGGGAAAAATGCAGTCCGCCGAGTATAGGACGGAGCTTCCCCGCGCCCTTGACCCGGCTCAAACTGCCGACAGAACTCCCGCGATCCATCTATCTTTTGCCGCTAAAAAAGCGGCTACTCCCGACATCTTGCCGCAAGCGAATTCCGGACCTCCGGTCGCTCAGCCGACCTTTACCGCATGCTCCCGGGTCGCATGGAAGGTGAGCTGCGGCCAGCGCTCCTGGGTGAGCTTCAGGTTGACGCCGGAGGTGGCGAGATAAGCCATGTTGCCGGCGGCGTCGTAGGCGATGTTGGCGCCGGCGGACGACTTCTCGAAATCGGCCAGCGCCTTCTTGTCGTCGCTCGAGATCCAGCGCGCGCTGCTGATGCTCGCGGTCTCGAACAGCGCGTCGACGCCGTACTCGTTCATCAGCCGGCTGGCGACCACCTCGAACTGCAGCACGCCAACCGCGCCGAGGATCAGGTCGCCGCCGTGCACCGGCTTGAACACCTGCACCGCGCCCTCCTCGCCCAGCTGCTGCAGCCCCTTCTGGAGCTGCTTGATCTTGAGCGGATTGCGGATGCGGACGACACGGAACATGTCGGGCGCGAAGTACGGAATGCCGGTGAACTGGAGCAGCTCGCCCTCGGAGAAGCTGTCGCCGATCTGCATGTTGCCGTGGTTGGGCAGGCCGATGATGTCGCCCGCATAGGCCTCTTCCACCTGCTCGCGGGTGGAGGCCATGAAGGTCACCACGCTCGATACCTTGATCTCGCGATTGAGGCGCAGATGCTTGATCTTCATCCCGCGTTCGAAGCGGCCGGAGCACACCCGCAGGAAGGCGATGCGGTCACGGTGCGCCGGATCCATGTTGGCCTGGATCTTGAAGACGAAACCGGAGAACGGCGCTTCCTGCGGCTGCACCGAACGCACCGTCGCATCGCGCGGACGCGGGGCGGGCGCCCAGTCGAGCAGCGCGTTGAGGATTTCGCGCACGCCGAAATTGTTGATCGCCGAACCGAAGAAGACCGGCGTCTGCGTACCGGCGAGGAAGGCGTCGAGATCGAAGGGGTGCGAGGCGCCGTGCACCAGCTCCACTTCCATCTTCAGCTGGTCCATCTCAAGCGGGAACATCTCCGCCAGGCGAGGATTGTCAATGCCCTTGATGACTTCGAATTCCTGGTCGGCGCGCTCCTCGCCCGCCTTGAACAGCAGGATCTCGTCGCGCAGCAGATGGTAGACGCCGCGGAAGTTCTTGCCCATGCCGATCGGCCAGGTCACCGGTGCGCACTGAATCTTGAGCACCGACTCCACCTCGTCGAGCAGCTCGAGCGGGTCGCGCGTCTCGCGGTCCATCTTGTTCATGAAGGTGAGGATGGGCGTGGCCCGCATGCGGCAGACATTGAGCAGCTTGATGGTCTGCTCTTCCACGCCCTTGGCGGCATCGATCACCATCAGCGCGGAGTCGACCGCGGTCAGCACGCGATAGGTATCTTCGGAAAAGTCCTGGTGGCCGGGCGTGTCGAGCAGGTTGACCACGTGCTCGCGGTACTCGAACTGCATCACCGAGCTGGCCACGGAAATGCCGCGCTGCTTCTCGATCTCCATCCAGTCGGAGGTCGCGTGGCGGCCGCTCTTGCGCGCCTTGACCGTGCCGGCGAGCTGGATCGCGCCGGAGAACAGCAGCAGTTTCTCGGTAAGCGTCGTCTTGCCGGCATCAGGGTGGGAAATGATGCCGAAAGTGCGGCGCCGCGCGACTTCGCGCGCAATCAGGTCGGTCGCGGGCTTGCGGCCCTCGGCGGGAGTATCGGTGGCGTCTTGCGACGGCAGGTCGGTTGCGGAGGCCATGGTGCGCCTAAGGAAAAAGGACGGAATTCTACCGGCTCGTGACGCCGAGGGGGCGCCGCGGGCCGAACGGGGAATATCTTCGCGCCGGAACGGTCAGAGCTTGATGAAGTGCTCGCGGTAGTAGCGCAGTTCTTCGATCGACTCCACGATGTCGGCCAGGGCGGTGTGCTTCTGCGCCTTCTTGAAGCCGCTGGCGATTTCCGGCTTCCAGCGCTTGCACAGCTCCTTGAGCGTGGACACGTCCAGGTTGCGGTAATGGAAAAAGGCTTCGAGTTTGGGCATGCCCCGCGCCATGAAGCGGCGGTCCTGGCAAATGCTGTTGCCGCACATCGGCGACTTGCCGGCCGGGACATACTGCCTGAGGAAGGCAATCAGCTCGGTCTCGGCCTGGGCCTCGGTGACAGTCGACGCCTTGACGCGGTCGATCAGGCCGGAGCGGCCGTGGGTGCCCTTGTTCCAGGCATCCATGCGGTCCAGCACCTCGTCCGGTTGATGAATTGCAAACACCGGACCTTCGGCGATGACGTTCAGCTCGGAATCGGTGACGACCACCGCTACTTCGATGATGCGGTCGTTGTCCGGGTCCAGGCCGGTCATTTCCATGTCGAGCCAGACAAGGTTGAATTCATTCGGGCGGACCGGCTTGGTCGGGGCAATATTGGTTTCAGTCGCTTGTGACATAATTTGTTCCTTCGGAATCCGCCATTTTCTCACAGCACAGCATGTCTTCCATTACGTTTTCGGCGCTCTTTGTCAGCTTCCTCGTTGCCACGCTGGCGCTGCGCTTCTGGCTGGGCTCGCGCCACATCCGCCATGTGCTCGCGCATCGCGGCGCGGTGCCGGCGGAATTTGCCGAAAAGATCCCACTGGGTGCGCACCAGAAAGCCGCCGATTACACGGTGGCGCGCACGCAGTTCGGCCTGTTCTCGCTGCTGTTCAACGCCGCGGTGCTGATCGGCTTCACGCTGCTCGGCGGGCTGCAATGGCTGTCGAACGCCGTCTTCCAGCTCACCGGTGGCGGCATGACCTACCAGATCGGGCTGATCGCGGCGTTCGCGATCATCAGCGGACTGCTGGATCTGCCCTTCGAGTACTACCGGCAGTTCGTGCTGGAGGCGCGCTTCGGCTTCAACAAGATGAGTATCGGCCTGTTCGTCAGCGACCTGATGAAGAACGCCGTCGTCGCCGCCGTGATCGGACTGCCGCTGGTGTGGGTGACGCTGACGCTGATGGACAAGGCCGGGGCGCTCTGGTGGTTCTACGCGTGGCTGGTGTGGACCGGCTTCCAGCTGCTGATGCTGGTGCTCTACCCCACCGTCATCGCGCCGCTGTTCAACAAGTTCACGCCGCTGCAGGATGACGGCCTGCGTTCCCGGATCGAGGGCCTGATGCAGCGCGTCGGCTTTGCCTCCAAGGGCCTGTTCGTGATGGACGGCTCCCGGCGCAGCGCCCATGGCAATGCCTATTTCTCCGGCTTCGGCGCGGCCAAGCGCATCGTCTTTTTCGACACCCTGCTGGCCCGGCTCGGCCCTCGGGAGATCGAAGCGGTGCTCGCCCATGAACTCGGCCACTTCAAGCTCAGGCATGTGCTCAAGCGCATCGTGGTGATGTTCGCGCTGTCGCTCGGCTTCCTGGCGCTGCTCGGCTACCTGAAAGAACAGGTGTGGTTCTACACCGGCCTCGGCGTCAATCCCATGCTGCTCGGCGATAATGACGCGATGGCGCTGATCCTGTTCATGCTGGCGCTGCCGGTATTCACCTTCGTGCTGTCGCCGCTGGCTTCGATCACTTCGCGCAAGCATGAGTTCGAGGCGGATGCCTTCGCCGCGCGCCACACCGATCCGCAGGACCTGGTCTCGGCCCTGGTCAAGCTCTACGAAGACAATGCCTCGACGCTGACGCCGGACCCGCTGCATTCCGCATTCTATGATTCGCACCCGCCGGCCAGCGTGCGCATCCAGCACCTGCTGGCCGGCCGGTAAAGGGAGACAAGATGATTACCAACGAAGAACTGCTCGCAAGGAAGGGCCGGCACCTGGAAACCGGCCTCGACGAGTCCGAGATCAAGGCGTACCTCGCCGCCGTCGACGGCTGGTCGCTGCAAGAGGGCAAGCTGACCAAGACCTTCGGCTTCGCCAACTATTACGAGACCCTGGCCTTCGTCAACGCGATCGCCTGGCCGGTGCACGCCGACGACCATCACCCTGAACTGACCGTCACCTACAACCGCTGCGTGGTGAAGTTCGATACCCATTCGGTCAATGGCGGCCGCGGCGGCATATCGGAAAACGACTTCATCCTCGCCGCCAAGGTCGATGCCGTCTACCGGCAGAAGGCGCAGTGACGGTGCAACGGGAACACGGCACCGTCATAGCGGCGCACGGCAGGCACTACCTCGTCGAGACCGGCGGTGAGAAGCTGCATTGCGTCACCCGCGGCAAGAAGAGCGACGTGGCGGTAGGCGACATCGTCGACTTCAAGCGCACCTCCGCGGACCAGGGCGTGATCGAGAAGATCGGCGAGCGGCGCACCCTGCTCTACCGCTCCGACCAGTACAAGTCCAAGCTGCTTGCGGCGAACCTGACGCAGTTGTTCATCGTGGTCGCGACCGAGCCGTCGTTCTCGGACGACCTCGTATCGCGCGCGCTGGTGGCAGCCGAAGCCGGCGGCATCGCCGCCCATCTCGTGCTCAACAAGACCGATGTCGCGGACCTGCTGCCGAAGGCGCGGGAAAGGCTGGCCCTCTATGCCGGGCTAGGCTATCCGGTGCATGAGGTGTCGGCCAGGACGTCTCCCGAGGCGACCTGCGCCCGGCTCATGCCCCTGCTGCAGGGGCAGTCGACGATCCTGATCGGGCAGTCGGGCATGGGCAAGTCGTCGCTGATCAACCTGCTGGTGCCGGATGCGGACATCGCCACCCGCGAGATCTCGGCCGCGCTCGACTCGGGCAAGCACACCACCACCTTCACCCGCCTGTACCAGGTCGGCGACGACACTGCGATCATCGACTCCCCGGGTTTCCAGGAATTCGGCCTGCATCACCTGACCGAAGGCATGCTGGAGCGCGCGTTCCGGGAGTTCGGGCCGCATCTCGGCCAGTGCCGCTTCTACAACTGCCATCACCTGAACGAACCGGGATGCGGCGTGCTGTCCGCGGTGGAGTCCGGCCGGATCGCAGCGATGCGCCACGACCTGTACCGCCAGCTGGTGCACGAGTCCGCGCAGACGCTCGGCTACTGACCGAACATCGGCTTGCCGACCATCAGGAAGTAGATCGCCACCATCGAACCGAAGGCCGGCCAGCCGAGCAGCTCCCAGCGCCGGGCGTAGCGCCAGTAAACCTCCGGCAGCGCCGTCTCCGACTTCATCGCCTTTTCCGCCATCTTGCGCATCTGCAGCTGCAGCCACAGCACCGGCAGCCAGCAGGCGCCGGCCAGTACGTACAGCACCAGCGACCAGAAGATCCAGGGCGCGGTCCACGACCAGCCCGCCATCGCCATCATCATGAAACCGGTGATCGGCTGGATGAAGCCGGCCGGGGTGGTGAACATCCAGTCGGCCAGCACCACGTAGCGCACCACCACCGCCTGCGCCGGCACGCTGCGGCTGCGATTGGCGCACAGCAGGTAAAAGAAGGAGCCGAAGCCGGTGCCGGCAAGGATCACCGAAGACAGCACATGCAGCGTTTTAAGCAGGAGATAGGTGGACATGGGCGGCCGCGCCTCGCATTATTGTCATTCCGCAAATCCCGGGACCGCCCGCTAACCGAAGCTGTCTTTCCGGGTACAAAAGCCATATAATTGAACAAGTTATAAAAAACCATCGGCGGCAGGCGCCAACTTGCCGCCGTTTTCATTTATGGCAATCAAACACTTCCTGCAGTTCTCCGACTTTTCGCTGGATGAGTTCGACTACGTGATCGAGCGGGCACGCCTCATCAAGCGCAAGTTCAAGAGCTACGAGCAGTACCATCCCCTGGTGGACCGCACGCTGGTCATGGTGTTCGAAAAAAATTCGACGCGCACCCGCCTGTCCTTCGAGGCCGGCATGCATCAGCTCGGCGGCGCGGCCATCTATCTGAATACCCGCGACAGCCAGCTCGGCCGCGGCGAGCCGGTGGAAGACGCGGCCCAGGTCATCTCCCGCATGTGCGACATCATCATGATCCGCACCTTCGGCCAGGAAATCATCGAGCGCTTCGCCGCGCATTCCCGCGTACCCGTCATCAACGGCCTGACCAACGAACACCATCCCTGCCAGGTGCTGGCCGACGTTTTCACCTATGTCGAGCATCGCGGCTCGATCAAGGGCCGCACCGTCGCCTGGATAGGCGATGCCAACAACATGCTGTACTCCTGGCTGCAGGCGGCGCAGGTGTTCGGCTTCCACCTCAACGTCTCGACGCCCGCTGGCTATGAAATCGATCAGGCGCTGGTCGCGTCCGACAACCGCAATTACACCGTCTTCCCCGATCCGTCCGATGCCTGCGCGGGAGCCGACCTGGTCACCACCGACGTCTGGACCAGCATGGGCTACGAGGAAGAAAACGCCGCGCGCCTGAAGGCCTTCGACGGCTGGATCGTGGACGGCAAAAAAATGAAGCGCGCGCAGCCCGACGCGCTGTTCATGCACTGCCTGCCCGCGCATCGCGGCGAGGAAGTCGCCGCCGAAGTCATCGACGGCCCGCAGTCGGTCGTCTGGGACGAAGCCGAGAACCGGCTGCATGTCCAGAAGGCGCTGCTTGAATACCTGCTCCTCGGCAGGGTCGAGTAAGGGCCGCAGGCAAACCGAATCCACCGTCTTACCCATACCAGTACCTGAAGCAGAAATCATGTCGACCATACTCCAGTCCGTACCCGTCAATCAGAAAGTGGGCATCGCCTTTTCCGGCGGCCTCGACACCAGCGCCGCGCTGCACTGGATGCGCCAGAAGGGCGCGATTCCCTACGCGTACACGGCCAACCTGGGCCAGCCGGATGAACCCGACTACAACGCGATCCCGGAAAAGGCCAGACTGTACGGCGCCGAGCAGGCGCGGCTGATCGACTGCCGCGAACAACTGGTCGCCGAAGGCATCGCCGCGCTGCAGAGCGGCGCCTTCCACATCTCGACCGCCGGCGTCACCTACTTCAACACCACCCCGCTGGGCCGCGCCGTCACCGGCACCATGTTGGTGGCCGCGATGCAGGAAGACCAGGTCGACATCTGGGGCGACGGCAGCACCTTCAAGGGCAACGACATCGAGCGCTTCTACCGCTACGGCCTGCTGGTCAACCCCTCGCTGCGCATCTACAAGCCCTGGCTGGACCAGCAGTTCATCCAGGAACTCGGCGGCCGCAAGGAAATGTCCGAGTTCATGATCAAGTCCGGCTTCAACTACAAGATGTCGGTGGAGAAGGCGTATTCGACCGACTCGAACATGCTCGGGGCGACGCACGAGGCGAAGGATCTCGAGCATCTCAGCAGCGGCATGAAGATCGTCGAGCCGATCATGGGCGTGGCATTCTGGCGCGACGACGTCGAGGTCAAGCGGGAGGAAGTCAGCGTGCGCTTCGAGGAAGGCCGCCCGGTCGCCCTCAACGGCGTGAGCTTCCCGAACCTGGTCGAGCTGATGATGGAAGCCAACCGCATCGGCGGCCGCCACGGTCTGGGCATGAGCGACCAGATCGAGAACCGCATCATTGAAGCCAAGAGCCGCGGCATCTATGAAGCCCCGGGCCTGGCGCTGCTGTTCATCGCCTATGAGCGCCTCGTCACCGGCATCCACAACGAAGACACGATCGAGCAGTACCGCGAGAACGGCCGCAAGCTCGGCCGCCTGCTCTACCAGGGCCGCTGGTTCGATCCGCAGGCGATCATGCTGCGCGAAGCCTCGCAGCGCTGGGTGGCGCGTGCCGTCACCGGCGAAGTCACCATCGAACTGCGCCGCGGCAACGACTACTCGATCCTGAACACCGAGTCGCCGAACCTGACCTATCAGCCCGAGCGCCTGACGATGGAAAAGGGCGAAGGCGCGTTCACGCCGCAGGACCGTATCGGCCAGCTGACCATGCGCAACCTCGACATCGCCGATACCCGCGACAAGCTGGGCATCTACAGCAAGTCCGGACTGCTCGGTTCCAACAGTTCCGTCGGCCTGCCGCGCCTGAGCAAGGACGGCGACAAATAACGACCAGGATCGGAACATCAACATGACCACGCAATTCGACAACGTCTCCGTCGTCAAGAAGGCCAACCTCTACTTCGACGGCAAGTGCGTCTCGCACACGGTGCTGTTCGCCGATGGCACGAAAAAAACCATCGGCGTCATCTTCCCCTCCTCGCTGACCTTCAACACCGGGGCGCCGGAAGTCATGGAGCTCAATGCGGGCAAGTGCCGCATCCGCCTCAATGGCGAGCAGGAATGGAAGACCTATGAGGGCGGCCAGAGCTTCAAGGTGCCGGGCAATTCCAGCTTCGATATCGAGACGCTGGAAACGCTGGACTACGTCTGCCACTTCGTGGCCGCTTGATTGACCGTCAGGGGAAAGCGCGTCCGCGCCTTCCCGATCTCCGCGCGGCCGCCGTTGCGACGGCGGTTGCGCGTGTCCCGGCCTAGACGAACACCGGCTCCGGCTCCAGCATGACGCCGAAACGCTGCATCACGTCGGCCTGAACGGCCCGGGCCAGCTCGGCGATGTCGCGGCCGCTCGCGCCGCCCCGATTGACCAGCACCAGGGCCTGTTTTTCGTAGACCCCGGCCGGGCCGATACTCCGCCCCTTCCATCCGCACTGATCGATCAGCCATCCTGCCGCCAGCTTGCAGCTGCCGTCGGGCTGTGCGTAGCTGACCATGCCGGGAAAGCGCGCCAGCAGCGCATCGCAGGTCTCGCGCGACACCACCGGATTCTTGAAGAAGCTGCCGGCGTTGCCGATGGACGCCGGGTCGGGCAGCTTGCGGCTGCGGATCGCGACCACTGCGTCGCTGATGTCCGCCGCGCCGGGCGCGGTCTTGCCCCGCGCCGCGAGTTCCTGGGCGAGCTCGGCGTAGCGCAGGTTCGGCTGCCATTGTTTCGGCAGCGCGAAGGTGACATCGAGAATGACCGCGCGCCGGGCGAGCTCGTGCTTGAAGATGCTGTCGCGGTAGCCGAAGCGGCAGGCGGCGCGGCCGAGCTCGAGGATCTTGCCGCTGTCGAAGTCGAATGCGCGCAGCGCATGAAAGCAGTCTTTCAGCTCAGCGCCGTAGGCACCGATGTTCTGGATCGGGGCGGCGCCGACGCTGCCGGGAATCAGCGACAGGTTTTCCAGGCCGGGCAGGCCGCGGGCGACGGTGTGCAGCACGAAACGATGCCAGTTCTCGCCGGCGGCGGCGCGGACGAACACGCTTGCCTCATCCTCGCCGACGATGTCGATCCCCGACGTCGCCATGTGCAGCACCAGGCCGTCGAAGTCCCGGGTGAACAGCAGATTGCTGCCGCCGCCGAGCACCAGTCGAGGCATCGCAGCGAGCGCGGGGTCGCGCCGCGCTTCGGCGAGCATGTTCTCGTTCGTCACCTGCAGATAGGCAGCGGCGCGCGCGTCGATGCCGAAGGTATTGAGCTGCCGCAGCGGGTAGCCGGTTTGGATGGGTAGCGCCATAGGGCAGGCATTATAGCGGGTAGCCACCGCGATTTTTGTCCGCTAGAATGGCCCGTTGATCCGATGACAAGGCCGCGCTCCGCGGCCGTTCAACTCTAGCAAGCGAGATTTGCCATGCCGTCTTTCGATGTCGTATGCGAAGCCAACCTGGTCGAAGTCAAGAACGCCGTCGACCAGTCGAACAAAGAGATTTCCACCCGCTTTGACTTCAAGGGCACCGACGCGCGCGTCGAGCAGAAGGAGCGCGAGCTGACCGCCTATGCCGACAGCGACTTCCAGCTCAGCCAGGTACGAGACGTCCTCACCGGGAAGATGGTCAAGCGCAATGTCGACGTGCGCTTCCTCGACATCGGCAAGATCGAAAAGATCGGCGGCGACAAGGTCAAGCAGGTGATCAAGATCCGCAACGGCATCGAGACCGAAGACGCCAAGAAGATCGTTCGCATCATCAAGGACAGCAAGATGAAGGTCCAGGCCAGCATCCAGGGCGATGCGGTGCGCGTCACCGGCGGCAAGCGCGACGACCTGCAGTCGGCGATCGCGCTGCTGCGCAAGGAAGTGACCGACCTGCCCCTGGAATTCAACAACTTCCGCGACTGATCCGTCCCATGAAACGCCTGCCCGCGCTTGCGCTGCTGCTTGCCTCTGCATCCGCGGCGCAGGCCGCCGATGTCGGCGTCGTCGGACTGTTCCCGAACAAGGCGGTGCTGGTGATAGACGGCGCCGCCCCGAAAACCTACACCGTGGGCGCGACCATCGCGCCGGGGATGAAGCTCATCGCGGCGGGCGACGGCGGCGCCACGATCGAAGTCAACGGACGCCGGCAGACGATCGCGCTCGGCGAACACGTGAGCCGGCAGTCCGGCGGCAGCGACCGCGCGAGCGTCACGCTGCCGGCCGATTCCCGCGGCCATTTCATGGTGCAGGGCCAGATCAATGGCGGCAGCGTGCGCATGCTGGTGGACACGGGCGCGACTCTGGTGGCGATGCCGGCGTCCGAGGCACGCCGCCTGAACATCGACTACAAGCGCGGGCGCACCGGCTTCGTCAATACCGCCAATGGCGTCGCCCCGGCCTACATGGTCAGGCTCGACCGGGTCAAGGTGGGTGACATCGAAATCCACCAGGTCGACGCGATGGTGCAGGAACAGGGGCTGGACATCATCCTGCTCGGCATGTCGTTTCTCAATCGGACCGAGATGCGGCGCGACGGACAGCAGATGGTGCTGACCAAGCGTTTCTGAGCCGGTCCTTCCCGGCGTACGCGAGAAAACGGGAGCCTCGGCTCCCGTTCTGCTGTGCCCTTACTCTTCGCCCTGCAGGCGGCGCTGCCGGACTGCTTCCGCCAGGCCTTCCAGCACCTTGACGCTGGACTCCCAGTCGATGCAGCCGTCGGTCACCGACTGGCCATAGGTCAGTTCCTTGCCCGGCACCAGGTCCTGGCGTCCGGCGACCAGGTGCGACTCCACCATCACACCGACGATGCGGGTATCCCCGGCCGCGATCTGGCGCCCGATCTCGGCGCATACCGGCACCTGGTTTTCCGGCTTCTTGGAGCTGTTGGCATGCGAGGCATCGATCATCAGGCGCGATGCCAGGCCGTTGGCGGCGATTTCCTTGCAGGCGACATCGACGCTTGCGGCATCGTAGTTGGGGGTCTTGCCGCCGCGCAGGATGATATGGCAATCCTCGTTGCCGCTGGTGGAGACGATGGCGGAGTGGCCGCCCTTGGTCACCGACAGGAAGTGGTGCGGCTGAGACGCGGCCTTGATCGCATCGACCGCGATCTTGACGTTGCCGTCGGTGCCGTTCTTGAAGCCGACGGGACAGGACAGGCCGGAAGCCAGCTCCCGGTGCACCTGGGACTCGGTGGTGCGGGCGCCGATCGCGCCCCAGCTGATGAGGTCGGCGACATACTGCGGGCTGATCACGTCGAGGAATTCGGTGCCGGCCGGCAGGCCGAGCTCGTTGATGTTCAACAGCAGCTCGCGCGCCATGCGCAGGCCGTCATTGATGCGGAAGCTGTTGTCCATGTAGGGATCGTTGATCAGGCCCTTCCAGCCGACCGTGGTGCGGGGCTTTTCGAAGTACACGCGCATCACGATTTCGAGCTCGCCCGCGAGACGCTCGCGCTCCTTCACCAGGCGGTGTGCGTACTCCATTGCCGCCTTCGGGTCGTGGATGGAGCACGGTCCGATCACCACCATCACCCTGTCGTCCTGGCCATGCAGGATGCGATGCAGCGCGGTGCGGGCGCCCGCCGCCGTGGTGGCGGCCTTGTCCGAGCAGGCGAACTCGCGGATCAGGTGCGAAGGAGGAAGCAGTTCTTTCATCTCGCGTATGCGAAGGTCGTCTGTGCGCGGCATCGTCGTATCTCCAGGAAGTTGTCAGCAAAGGGTAAAAAAAAACCGCCATCTCTGGCGGTTTTTTCAGGATTTTCGGTCAGGCTCTTTTATTCGTGCGCTTGCCGCTTTTCCACCGCCATCGGGCTGGACCAGCTAAAGTGGAAATAAAAGTAAAAGCGGGCGAAGTGCATTTTTTGCGTCTGCGGTTCCGGTTGCAGGGAATAGTGCAGTAAATCAAAGGATTTGGCAAGCGTTCCGCGGCACGGCTGCGAATCAGGCGGTGCCGCCGACGGTCAGGCCGTCGATCCGCAGCGTCGGCTGGCCCACGCCGACGGGCACGCTCTGCCCTTCCTTGCCGCATACGCCGATACCGCTGTCGAGGCGCATGTCGTTGCCGATCATGGACACCCGGTTCAGCACGTCCGGCCCGTTGCCGATCAGGGTTGCCCCCTTGACCGGATAGCTGATCTTGCCGTCCTCGATCATGTAGGCCTCGCTCGCGGAAAACACGAACTTGCCATTGGTGATGTCGACCTGTCCGCCGCCGAAGTTGACCGCATACAGTCCGTTCTTCACCGATGCGATGATCTCTTCGGGATCCTTGTCTCCGCCGAGCATGTAGGTATTGGTCATGCGCGGCATCGGCAGGTGCGCATAGGATTCGCGCCGCGCGTTGCCGGTGACGGGCATGTTCATCAGGCGCGCATTCATCGTGTCCTGGATGTAGCCCTTCAGGATGCCGTCCTCGATCAGTGTCGTGCACTGGGTCGGGTTGCCTTCGTCGTCGATATTGAGCGAACCGCGGCGGTCGGCGAGCGTGCCGTCGTCGACGACCGTCACCCCGGGCGCGGCGACGCGTTCGCCGATGCGGCCGGAAAAGGCGCTCGAGCCCTTGCGGTTGAAGTCGCCTTCCAGGCCGTGTCCGATCGCCTCATGCAGCAGCACGCCGGGCCAGCCGGGCCCGAGCACCACCGTGGTGGGGCCGGCGGGCGCCGGACGGGAATCGAGATTGGTCACCGCGGTGCGTACCGCTTCGCTCGCATACTTGTCCAGCAATTCATCGGTGAAATAGCGGAAGTCGTAACGCCCGCCGCCGCCGCTGGAACCCGACTCGCGGCGCCCGTTCTGCTCGGCGATCACGGTCACCGAGACGCGCACCAGGGGCCGCACGTCGGCGGCGAGGACGCCGTCGCTGCGCACCACCAGCACCACGTCGTATTCGCCGGCGAGGCCCGCCATCACCTGCACGACACGGGGATCCTTGGCGCGCGCGATGCGCTCCAGCCGCTCCAGCAGCTGCACCTTTTCGGCGGCGTCGAGCGAGGTCAGCGGATCGTGCGGCAGATAGAGCGAGCGTCCGCCGGAAGGACGCACCGCGCTTGCGACCTTGAGCTTGCCGGCACCCTGACGAGCGATGGTGCGGGTAGCCGCGGCCGCATCGAGCAATGCCCGCTCGGAAATTTCGTCGGAGTAGGAAAACGCCGTCTTGTCGCCCGATACCGCGCGCACGCCGACGCCCTGGTCGATGGAGAAACTGCCGGTCTTGACGATGCCTTCCTCCAGCCCCCATCCCTCGCTCTTGCTGAACTGGAAGTACAGGTCGGCATAGTCGACCTTGTGGGTGAAAATGGACGATAGTGCGCCGAGCAGTTTCGACTCGTCGAGTCCGAACGGTACAAGCAGGGTGTCGCGCGCGATGGCCAGGGTCTGGAGATTCGGTTCGAAGACTTTCATGTCGCCTCGTTCTTGGGCGGCGCCGCAGGGCGCCTGGTGATGTCAAGCGTCAGATTGTAGAGCATTGACGCACCGCCGTCCGGCCATGCTCAGAGCCGACGGTGACGCAGCGCGGGCAGGCTCTCGCGCACGCGGCGCAGATGCTCCGGATCGAACTCGCCGCAGGCCAGTCCTTCGCCCTCTGCCACCACATCGAGCACTTCCCCCCACGGGTCGATCAGCATGCTGTGGCCCCAGGTGCGGCGGCCGTTCGGATGGTGTCCGCCCTGCGCCGCCGCCAGCACGTAGCACTGGTTTTCTATCGCGCGCGCGCGCAACAGCACTTCCCAGTGCGCGCGGCCGGTGGTGTAGGTGAACGCGGCCGGCACGACGATCAGCCGGCAGTCGCCGAGCGCGCGGTAAAGCTCGGGGAAGCGCAAGTCGTAGCAGACCGAGAGTCCGACGCGGCCGAAAGGCGCATCGAAATGCCCGACTTCCCTGCCGTGGACGATGGTGCGGGCCTCGTCGTAGGATTCTTCGCCGCGGGTGAAACTGAAGAGGTGGATCTTGTCGTAACGTACCGCGAGCCGCCCCTGCGGGTCGTAGACGAGGGTGGTATTGAGGACCTTGCCGCTTTCCTCCGCGGCCATCGGCAGCGTGCCGCCGATCAGCCAGATGCCGTGCTCGCGCGCGAGGGCCGCCATGAAGGCCTGTATCGGGCCGCTGCCCGGCTGTTCGGCATGGCCGAGCTTGTCGGTTTCCTTCATGCCCATCACCGGCCAGTATTCCGGCAGCAGGACGAGGCGCGCGCCGCGTCCCGCGGCCTGCGCGACCAGCCGTCCGGCGGCGGCGAAATTTTCCTCCACCACCGGCGTGGATACCATCTGCACCGCCGCGATCGTCAGCCTGTCGTCCTGCATGTCTGCCTCCTGTTCAGCCGCGCGGCTCGGCACTCGGCTGGCCGTCGGCGGGCGCCGGCACCTGGTTCCTGCGCGCCAGCTTGTTCACCACCGGATCCTTCCACGGCCCGGTGACCTGGTATTCAAAAGTGAAGGCACGCATCAGCGGCTCCCGCAGGAACAGCTGAGCAAGGAAGGTGCCCACGCCGATCACCGGGTTCACGGCGAGGCCGTAGACCACCGATGCGGCGCCCACGTTGAAGTCCGGAATGACCACGACATGCAGATTCTGCGTCTCCTGCGCGATGTCCGCACTGCCGTCGATCAGAACAGTGGCGGCGACGCCCCGCATCTTGAAATTGTCGGTCTTGGCGACGCCCTGGGAGATGGTCGCCGTGGCGGCGACGCCGTCGAAGGCAAATCCCTCCGAAAACACGTCGCGGAAGTCGAGCACCAGCCGCCTCGGCAGCGACTGCAGGCTGAGCACGCCGAGCAACTTGGCGGCATTGGCGTCGGCCTTGAGGAACTGGCCGGCGGCAAGATCGAGCTGCAGGTTGCCCCCGAGGGTGGGAATGTCGAGCGAGAACGGCATGCCCTTCCAGCTCACCTCCCCGGTCATCTTGCCCTTGCCGCCGCGCAGCAGGTTGGCGAAACCGAAACGGTCGAGCAGGCGGCCCGCATCGGCGATGTCGAGGGTGTAGTTCAGGCTGGAGATGTTTTCCCCTTCCTTGCGATACCAGCGGCCGGATGCCTTGAATTCGCCGTCGGGATTGGAGATGGCGAGGCGGTTGATGCGCCACTCCCTGCCGGACGGGCCGCGCGCGTTGCGGGCGGCGAGTTCCAGTTGTCCGAACTTCTTGCCGAAGAGCTCGAAATTCTCGGCCACGATATCGATCGCCGGCATCTGCGTGGCGCTGTCCTGGCTGTCCAGGAGTTCGGTGACCTCGCCGGCAGCGGACTTCGGAATGATCAGCGATGCCAGCCGGGCGGTGACCCTTCCAAGTCCGCCGCTGTATCCGGATTCGACCCAGGTGATGTAGCCCGACGCCTGCTCCGAATCGATGTTGGCCTGCCAGACGTCGCTCTGGTGCGAGGCGCCGACCACGACGTTGTCGAGCTTGCGGTCCATGATGATCAGCTCGTTGGCCCGCGCGGCGAGCACCTCGGGCTCGATGTACTGGCCGATGCCGTAGCTGTCCGTCTGGCGCGTGCTGCCGTCGGCGGGCTGCGGCGTGCCGGCCATCGACGCGACCACCCTGCGCCAGGCGTCGATATCGAGACGCGCCATGCTGACGTTGGCGATCACGCCGCTGTCGGGCTGCGGCGCGGGCACGTTGACGCCGATGCCGCCCCGCACGACCTTCCAGTCCGCCTCCCGCGCCAGATCCCTGCGGCGCTCGTAGCGTGCCGAAATCGCGGAGCCGAGCGCGATGCGGATCTCGTCGCGCAGCGCCGCCGGATCGGAGGATGGCAGGCCGGTCATGTCGAAGCGCAGCGGCATGCTTTCGCCGGCCGCCTTGCGCAGCGGCGCGGGGAAGTCGAGGGCGATGCCCGCCATGCTCGATTCGACGGTGATCTCGGGCTGCTTGTTACGCACCCGTATCGTCGTCACATAACGCGTGCCGCCGCTGATGCGCTGCAGCGAACGCTCGGTTTTCGGCGTCGAAAGCGCCTTCCGGATGCCGTCCGCGGTGAGGCTTCCCTCCGCCTTCACCACGATGCTGCCGTCGCGCTGGGTGCCGCCGGAAACCGCGGTCGGTCCGCCGAGGAAGCTTGCGCGTACCCCCTGCAGGCCGAAACCCTTCTCGTTGAATTCCAGCCGGCCGCCGACGCCCGCGAGCGGCGGCAGCAGGCTGCGCAAGGTCACGGTATTGTTGGCGAAATGCAGGACGCCGTTCACCTTCGCGTCCTCGAGCCGGTGCAGCGGCAGCTTCAGCGACAGTGCCAGCCGGGCATCACCGCTGGCCCGCGTCTCGTCGGTGAAATTGCCGATCCAGCCGGCGACCGGGCTGTCGAGCGTGAAGCGCAACAGATTCTGCAGCGGGCCGGCGGCATCGCCGTCGACTTCCAGCATCAGGTTCTGCGCATGCAGTTCGGGTATCACCGCCTTGACCCTGGACAGCGTGGCACCGGCGCTGCGCGCGCTGTCGGCATGGATCTCCATGCGCGCGCGGTCGAACACGATGCTGCCGTCGATGCGATCGATGAGCGGCCATCTAGGCGAGGTCCCGTCCGCCGCGAACTGGCCCGGCGCATAGTTGAGCACGCCATCTTCGATCCTGGCGCTGACGCTGAACTCGCCCCGCGCCCGCTCGCTCGGATTCCTCGCCAGGAACGGGAAGTGTGCGAGGTCTCCCTTGAGCCGCAGCTTGAGATCCCTGGCGCTGCCGCCGGCGAGCGCGCCGCTCAGCCACTGCCGCAGGTGCTCGGGCGTCTGCACCGGCAGATAACGCCCGACCTCGCGCAGGGCGACGTGCTCGATGCGCCCGGTGACATCGACCGTGCCCGGGCTCTGCCCCGGCTGCCGCGACAGCGGCAACTGGTACTTGCCGACGAGGGTGCCGGTCAGGCCGTCCTGGATGAACTCCAGCCGCTGGAGGTCGAGCAGCAGCTGGTTCTTGTCCTGAAAGGCCCAGTTCGCCTGCAGTTGCAGGCGCTCGAATGGCATCTCGCCCCGCTCGAACCAGGCCGGCATCTGCAGGCTGGTGTTGACGGAGGCGAGGCTCAGCGATCCGCCGCGCTCGGTGGCGTCGACGCGGCCGGTGAGATTCTCGAACCCGGGGATGGCCGGCACCGCGGCCTGCGCCGGCCCCGCCGCGGACTTCGGCACTGCCGGGATTGCGGCGCGCGGTTGCATGCTCAAGCCCTCGAACTGCCCCTTGACGCTGTAGCCGATCAGCTGCGGATAGCTGCCCTGCCACTGCGCGGAGAATTCCCTGAGCACGCCGCGCGGCGCGAAGTCGGCGAGCATGCGGCGCTGCTCGGCCGGCAGCGGCAGCCGCCCGGCGAAGCTGGCCAGGGTTTGCAGGTCGAGCAGCTTCGCCTGCAGCTCGGTGCGCGCCGGCTTGCCGTTGCGCGCGGCGACAAAACGTTCGGAGATCGTGGTCTGCGGCAGGAACAGTCCATCCTCGGTCCGCAGGCTGAAATTGGTCAGCGCGATCGCATGCCCGTTCTGGCCGAAGGTCGGCCTGCCGTCCTGCACCGCGCGGTTGAGTTCTTCCTGGACCGAGATGCGGCCGCTGACGGCGGAAAGGGACAGCGGTTCCAGGTCGGGCGCAAGGCGCGTCCTGACATCGGCGAGGGTCACGTCGGCGGTGAAATTCGCAACCCGCGCATGGTCGAAATCCAGCCAGGCGCGCACCGAGCCGCTGCCCTGCTGCATGTCGACGGGGTAATCGACATAGCTGCGCCATACGGTGAGATCGGTGTCGCGCACATCGGCGTACAACTGGCCGGTCCAGCGGGTCGGGTCGGAAATGCTGGCGGCGAACGCGGGATGCTGAAAATCCGCACGCACGTCGATCGGCGCGGCAAAGCCCGCGGGCGGCGTCGCCCTCAGGGCGAAACGGTGATGGCGCCAGGCGTTTCTCAGCACGAAGTCCACATTGTCGAGGGCCAGTTCCGGCGCGCCGCGCAGCTCATCGTTCCAGCGCACGCGGCCCTGGCGGATCACGATCTCGTCCTGCGAGAGCACCCAGTCGGCGCCGCGGCCGTCGCCTTTCTTTCCGTTGTCGAGCAGGATGCCCGCGACGTGCAGGCCGCCGGCGCTGTCGCGCCGCACGTCGAGGTCGGGCCGGAGAATCTCCAGCTGATGCAGGCGCAGCTCGCCTGCCACCAGCGACCACCATGACAGGGTCGCCGAAACCTGCGGCAGGCTCAGCGCCGCATTGCCTGCCTTGTCATGGACCACCAGCCGGTCAAACGCCAGGCGCGGCCGCAGCCCCGACCAGGAGGCGTCGATTTCTCCCAGCGTGACCGGATTGCCGAGCGCTTCACTGGCGAGGCGCTCGATGGCGGGCTTGTAGGCATCGATATTGGGCAGCACGACATAGCGCAGCCCGAGCACGATCAGGGCGAACAGGAAATAGAGGACCAGGACCAGCTTGAGCGCGAAGCCGAGCAGGCGGAAGCTGAGAGTATTGGCGAATCGATAACAGTATTGTGTCGCGCGCCAGCCGGCGGTCAGGCGCGCCCGGACTCGGCGCAGGATGTTCTGGTCGATGGACATCAATCAACAAGCGGGGGCGGCGTGGTGGGGCCGCGATTCAAATTTGCAAACGGGGGGTTCGCGCGGGTATGCTCCTCCGTCACAGGTCGGGCGGCGGGCGTCCGCCCAATGCAGGCTTTCCCCTATCAGACTCCCCTCGACATCGTGACCAGATCCCTTTTGACCAGCAGCGTTGCTTCCCGGTTCTATGCCCGCTGGCTGCACGCCGACCCGGCGCGCGAACGCATGGTAAACGGGCTTGCCGGATTATCCATTACACCCGACATTTTTGCTCGACTTTTACAAAACGAAACTGCGGCCGGGATGCCGCTGCCGCGGGCCATGCGCCGCCTGCGGAACCTGGTCGTGTGTACGCTGATCGAGCGCGACCTCGGCGGCCAGGCCGATCTGCACGAAGTGCTGACGGCCATCAGCGGCTTTGCCGATTTCGCGGTCGCCACGCTGCTCGATGCGCTGCACGCGGAGATGTGCGCCGCCCACGGCACGCCCGTCGGCCGGGACTCGGGCGAGCCGCAGCAGATGATCGTGCTCGGCATGGGCAAGCTCGGGGGATACGAGCTCAACGTGTCCTCGGACATCGACCTGATCTTCGTCTATCCGGAGGATGGCGAGACCAGGCTTGACGACGCATCCCAGCGCCAGTTGTCGAACCATGAATTCTTCATCAGGCTGGGCAAGAAGCTGATCGGCGCCCTGTCCGAGATCGCCGAGGACGGCTATGTGTTCCGGGTCGACATGGCGCTGCGGCCGAATGGCAATTCCGGCCCGCTGGCGGCGAGCTTCGGCATGGTGGAGGAGTACCTGCTGGTGCAGGGCCGCGAATGGGAACGCTACGCCTGGGTCAAGGCGCGGGCGATGACGGGACGCGAGCAGGACATCGCCGCGCTCGAGCAGATATTCAAGCCCTTCGTGTACCGCCGCTATCTCGACTATGGCGCGATCGAGGCGATGCGCAACATGCACGGCCAGATCCGCGCCGAGGTGAAGCGCCAGGAAGCGCGGCATCCGGGCCGCGCGAACAATGTGAAGCTGGGCCGCGGGGGGATACGCGAAATCGAATTCCTAGCGCAGGTCTTCCAGCTCATCCGCGGCGGCCGCGACCCCGATCTGCGCGATCGCTCGACGCGAGTGACGCTCGACACCCTGGCGGACAAGAACCTGCTCACCCGGGCCGAGGTGGACGAGCTGCAGCAGGCCTATGTCTTCCTGCGCAATCTCGAGCACCGGCTGCAGTATCTCGACGACGCCCAGACCCACAGCATTCCATCCAACCCGGACGACCAGCTCACGGTGGCCAAGATGATGGGCTACGCGGATGCGGAGTCGCTGCTGGCCGAACTCGACCGGCAGCGCGCGAAGGTGGCCGCGCAGTTCGACGCCATGTTCGCCGACAAGGCCGGCGAGCAGCCGGACGCACAGGCCGACGCCGTGGCGCAGGTGCAGGCGGTGCTGGCCGACCCCGAGAACGCGGAGGCGATTGAAGCGCATCTCGCCGGCCTCGGCTTCACCGACCCCGCGGGAGCGGCGCGAAGGGTGCTCGGCCTGTCGCAGTCGCCGCGCCTGCAGTCGCTGCCGGAAATCAGCCGCGCCCGCCTCGCCGCCCTCGTCGCCTCGGCGCTGCCCATCGTCGCCGAGAACGATGGCGATCGCAATGCGACGCTGGGACGCCTGCTCGACTTCCTCGAGGCGATCGCGCGGCGCGCTTCATATCTCGCGCTGCTGACCGAATTTCCGCAGACGCTGGACCGCCTGGTGCGCATGATGGGCGCCAGCGACTGGACCGCGAAGTATCTGACGCGGCATCCCATCCTGCTCGACGAGCTGCTGGATCTGCGTCATCTAGACATGGCGCCCGACTGGCCCGCGTTCGCGCAGGAGGTGCAGCGCCGGCTCGACGATGCCGAGGGCGATACCGAACAGCAGATGAACATCCTGCGCGACCTGCACCACGCCCAGCTGTTCCGCCTGCTGGCGCAGGACCTGGAGGGCAAGCTGACGGTGGAGAAACTGGCCGACCACCTGTCGGCCCTCGCCGATATCCTGGTCGACGCGACCGTCAGGGCGGCCTGGAAGACCATCGCGACCCGGCACCGCGAGGTGCCCCGCTTCGCGGTGATCGCCTATGGCAAGCTGGGCGGCAAGGAGCTCGGCTATGCGTCGGACCTCGACGTCATCTTCCTGTACGACGACGACGACCAGGAAGCGCCCGCGCTCTATGCGAAGCTGGCCCAGCGCTTCATCACCTGGATGACCAGCCATACCCCAGCCGGCATCCTGTTCGACATCGACATCGCATTGCGGCCCGACGGCGCCAGCGGCCTGCTGGTGTCGCGCGTATCGGCCTTCGAGAAATACCAGCTGAACTCGGCCTGGGTGTGGGAGCATCAGGCGCTGACCCGGGCGCGCTTCTGCGCGGGCGACGCGGAGATCGGCACGCGCTTCGAGGCGATACGCGAGGCGGTGCTGCGCCAGCAGCGCGACCCCGTCAAGCTGCGCGAGGAGGTACTCGCCATGCGGCGCAGGATGCACGAAGCCCATCCGAACCGGTCCGGACTCTTCGACCTCAAGCACGACGCCGGCGGCATGATCGACATCGAGTTCATCGTGCAATTCCTCGTGCTGCGCGAGTCGGCACGCCATCCGCAGCTCACCGCCGACATCGGCAACATCGCGCTGCTGCGCCTGTTCGGGCAACTCGGCCTGGTGGACGGCGCACTCGGCGAGCAGGTGGCGAACGCCTATCGCCGCTTCCGCCGGCTCCAGCATCAGATCCGGCTGCAGGGAAGCGACCGCGCCCGCGTGGAGGCGGCAAGCGTCGCCGAGGATGGCGAGCGCGTGCGGCGCCTGTGGGCCGAGGTATTCGGATTGGCGGAAGACTGACCCGTGCCGGCGCCTGCCCCAATACAACAGGGGTGGGCGACATTTGCCGGAAATCATCCTAGAATTGCAAATTCGTTAACCCGTGCAACTTCTCAAGGAGATTCCATGCGTCTGCGTCCTGTCCTGCCCGCCGCCCTGCTCGCCCTGCTTCCCGTCGCCGTCTTCGCCCAGGCCATGCCCGAAGGCTACCTCTGCTGCAACATGCGCACCGACGGCAGCTGGATCAGCGACATCAACTATCAGGAGAGCGGCAAGCGCGTCATCCCCGCGGGCACGCCAGCCAAAGTCACCGGATACGGACGCTACCGGGTGCATGTCAGTCTCGACGGCAGCAAGCAGGCGATCGGCAACGACTACAGCCGCGACCTCGACCTCGAAAGCTTCGCCCGCCGCTACGTCGTCGCCGAGGATCCCAGGCTGAAGCTCGGCAGCTACTCGCCCAAAGTCCGCGAAGCCATCAAGAGCGCGCGGCTCTTGCCCGGGATGACCCGGGAACAGGTACTGATGTCGGTAGGCTATCCAGTCAGCAGCGAGAATGCCGACCTGAACGCCAAGGTATGGCGCTTCTGGCTCAGCAGCTTCGCCGAGTTCCAGGTCGTATTCGACGGCAAGGACAGGGTGAAGGAAGTCGTCACGGATGCGCAGACGCGCAATCTGATCATGGCGGACGACTGAACGCCGGGGAGACAAAGAGATAGCCAAAAGAAAAAGGACGGGTCGCCCCGTCCTTTTTTACTGCCTTACAGCGACACGTCTTACTTCGCCGCCATCAGCGCGACGGTGGTGTCGAGCATGCGGTTGGAGAAGCCCCACTCGTTGTCGTACCAGGACGAGACCTTGACCAGACGGCCGGAGACCTTGGTCAGGGTGGCGTCGAAGTTGCTCGATGCCGGGTTGTGGTTGTAGTCGACCGAGACCAGCGGGTCGGTGTTGTAGGTCAGGATGCCCTTGAGCTGGCCTTCCGCCGCTTCCTTCATAATCGCGTTGATTTCGTCCACGGTGGTGTCGCGGGCGGCGATGAAGGACAGGTCGACGATGGAGACGTTAATGGTCGGGACGCGGATCGCGTAGCCGTCCAGCTTGCCGTTCAGCTCCGGCAGCACCAGGCCGACCGCGGCGGCGGCGCCGGTCTTGGTCGGGATCATGGACTGGGTGGCGGAACGGGCGCGGCGCAGGTCTTCATGCATCACGTCGGTCAGCACCTGGTCGTTGGTGTAGGCGTGCACAGTGGTCATCAGGCCGTTCAGCAGGCCGATCTTGTCGTGCAGCGGCTTGACCAGCGGGGCCAGGCAGTTGGTGGTGCAGGAGGCGTTGGAGATGACGGTGTCCGATGCCTTGAGCACGTTCTGGTTGACGCCGAAGACGACGGTGGCGTCCACGTCCTTGCCGCCGGGCGCGGAGATGATCACCTTCTTGGCGCCGCCCTTGAGGTGGGCCGAAGCCTTTTCCTTGGTGGTGAAGAAGCCGGTGCACTCCAGCACGACGTCGACGTTGAGCTCGCCCCACGGGATTTCAGCCGGGTTGCGCTGGGCGAAGACCTTGATCTTGTCGCCGTTGACGACCATGAACTCGCCGTCGACTTCGACGGTGCCGGGGAATTTGCCGTGCGCCGTGTCGTAGCGGGTCAGGTGGGCGTTCGACTGGGCATTGCCGAGGTCGTTGATCGCCACGATCTGGATGTCGTTCTTCTTGCCGCCTTCGTAGTGGGCGCGCAGGATGTTGCGGCCGATACGTCCGTAGCCGTTGATTGCGACGCGAATGGTCATGGTTCTATCTCCTGAACGTTGGTTAAGCTAAAACCGATTTCACCTTGGCGACCACGTTGTCCGTGGTGAAGCCGAAGTGCTTGAACAGCACGCCCGCCGGTGCGGATTCGCCGAAGGTGTCGATACCGACCACGGCGCCTTCCAGACCGACGTACTTGTACCAGAAGTCCGTCACGCCGGCCTCGATGGCGACGCGCGGCAGGCCCTTGGGCAGCACGCTCGCCTTGTAGGCCGCATCCTGACGGTCGAACACGTCGGTGCTCGGCATCGACACGACGCGTGCGGCGATGCCCTGCTGCGCCAGCGCGTCGGCCGACTTCATGGCCAGTTCCACTTCCGAGCCGGTGGCGATCAGCACCACCCTGGCATCGGCCGCGTCGCGCAGCACATAGCCGCCGCGCGCCACATCCGCCACCTGCTGCGCCGAACGCTCCATGTACGGCAGGTTCTGACGCGAGAAGATCAGCGTGCTCGGGCCGTTGCGGCGCTTGACCGCCTCGCGCCATGCCACCGCCGACTCCACCGTGTCGCAGGGACGCCAGTTGTCGAGGTTCGGGATCAGGCGCAGGCTGGAGATGTGCTCGACCGACTGGTGGGTCGGGCCATCTTCGCCGAGGCCGATCGAGTCGTGCGTGAACACGAACAGCGAACGAATCTTCATCAATGCCGCCATGCGGATCGCATTGCGGCTGTAGTCCGAGAAGGTCAGGAAGGTCGCGCCGAAAGGCAGGTAGCCGCCGTGCAGGGCAATGCCGTTCATGATCGCGGCCATGCCGAATTCGCGCACACCATAGTTGATGTGGTTGCCCGGCTGCTCGCTGCGCACCGCCACGCATTCCTTCCAGTTGGTCAGGTTGGAACCGGTGAGGTCGGCGGAACCGCCGAGGAATTCCGGCAGCACCGGGGCCAGCGCCTGGATGGCGTTCTGGCTGGCCTTGCGGGTCGCGATGTTTTCCTTCTTCTCGACGCAGGAAGCGATGTAGGCCTCCATTGCCGAGTCCAGGTTGCCGGGCAGTTCGCCCTTCATCCTGCGCAGCAATTCGCCTGCCTCCTGCGGATAACGCTCGTCATACGCCCTGAACAATGCATTCCACTGATCTTCCGCCGCCTGGCCGGCCTTCTTCGCATCCCATGCCTCGTACACGTCGGCCGGAATCTCGAAGGGCGGATACGGCCAGTTGATGGCCTCGCGCGTGGCGGCGACTTCCTTGTCGCCCAGCGCGGCGCCATGCACCTTGTCGGAACCCTGCATATTAGGCGCGCCTTTGCCGATCACTGTCTTGCAGCAGATCAACGTCGGACGATCGGACTTCTTGGCTGCCGCAATCGCGGCGTCGACAGCCGCCACATCGTGGCCATCGACGTCGGCGATCACGTTCCAGCCGTAGGACGCGAAGCGTTTCGGCGTGTCGTCGGTAAACCAGCCGTCGACCTTGCCGTCGATCGAGATGCCGTTGTCGTCGTACAGCGCGATCAGCTTGTTCAGGCGCAGCGTGCCGGCCAGCGAGCAGGCTTCGTGCGAGATGCCTTCCATCAGGCAGCCGTCGCCGGTGAACACGTAGGTGTAGTGATCGACGATTTCGAAACCGGGCTTGTTGAATTCGGCGGCCAGCAGCTTTTCGGCCAGCGCCATGCCCACGGCATTGGTGATGCCCTGGCCGAGCGGGCCGGTGCTGGTCTCGACGCCTTCGGTGATTTCATACTCCGGGTGTCCCGGGGTCTTGGAATGCAGCTGGCGGAAATTGCGGATCTCATCCATCGACAGGCGGTAGCCGGACAGGTGCAGCAGCGCGTACTGCAGCATCGAGCCGTGGCCGTTCGACAGCACGAAGCGGTCGCGATTGATCCAGCGCGGATTGAGCGGGTTGTGGCGATGGTGCCTGGTCCACAGGGCGACGGCAATCTCGGCCATGCCCATCGGCATGCCGGGGTGGCCCGAATTCGCCTTTTGCACTGCGTCCATCGCCAGCGCGCGGATCGCGTTGGCCATCTTGTCGGTGGGGAGAGAGGAAGTCATTTCAAATCAAGCAAGGTGTGTGGCGGGGTGGAGCGGAATGCGGGCCGTTCCGGGGAAGCATGAAAAGCCCGGTATTTTACCAGACTGGACATGGCGGCATTAAAATCGCCGGATTCCGAACGCGCCCCGAAACGCGGCGCGAAGGCCCGCCCGGCGCCATCCGCGGCCGTTCTTGTCAAAACAAAAACCTTCGATGCCCCGTTTCTACTGCCCACTCCCGCTCGCCGTCGGCGCCACCGTCACCCTCCCGGACGCCATTGCCCACCATGTTCATGTATTGCGCCTGGCCGCGGGCGACACGCTGACGCTGTTCAACGGCGAAGGCGGCGAATACGCGGCGGTGCTGAGCGTGATCGGCAAAAGGCAGGCGCAGGCGGAAGTGAAGGCCTTTTCGCCGCGCGAGGCGGAGTTGCCGTATGCGCTGACGCTGGCCCAGGCGCTGCCGGAAGGATCGAAGATGGACTGGATCGTGGAAAAGGCGGTGGAACTCGGCGCCGCCGCGATTCAGCCGCTGGCCGCGCGCCGCTGCGTCGTGCGCCTGTCGCCGGAGCGCGCGGAGAAGAAGCTGGAGCACTGGCAGGCGATCGCCGCCGCCGCCGCCGAACAATGCGGCCGCAACCGCCTGACGCAGCTCGGCGCGCCCATGGAATTCAACGCCTGGATGGCGCAGAGCTGCCTGCATCCGCGCATCCTGTTTTCGCCGCGCGCCGGGCAGGAACTCTCGGCCTGGGCGCGGCACCATCCGCCCCAGGCGCTCACGCTGATGATCGGCCCGGAGGGCGGTTTCAGTCCGGAAGAGGAAGATGCGGCGATCGCCGCCGGCGCGCTGGTGCTGGGCCTGGGCGCGCGGGTCCTGCGCACGGAGACCGCCGGCCTGGCCGCGCTTGCCGCGCTCAACGCCTGCTGGGGCGAGATCTGACCATTCCGGAAACTAATGCAAATCAAATAATCCTCGAATACCTCTGCGTCCCGTCCGGCTTTCTTCTAAGGTAGGCCCTAATTCAACGAACCGGAGACGGACATGGGACTGCTCGACAGGGCATTCGACATGCTGGAGGATAACCATTTTCCGCTTCTCGATTCCCGCACCCGGCTGCTGCAGGCGGCGCTTTCGCTCGTCGCCAACAACGGCCAGGCGGGAGGACTGCACGGCCTGGTCGAGCGCTTTCAGGAGGCGGGGCTGGGCAACGTGATCCAGTCCTGGATCGCCGACGGCCCGAACATCGAGGTCAGCGCCGGCGAATTGCAGCAGGTCCTCGGCGAAGGCCACCTGCAGCAGATCGCGGAGGAGACCGGCTACGCAGAGCCCGACGTCGCGCGGCGGCTGTCGGCGATGCTGCCGGACCTGGTCGACCAGCTGACGCCGGAGGGCCGCATTCCGCGCGGCGGGGTCGGCAACATGAGTGCGCTGCTCGACCATTTCATGGGCGGGTTCCATTGATTTCATGGCGGGGGCGGACGGTTTCCGCCACAATGCCCGCATGGAATGGCTGACTCAACTTTTCCGGCGCCATGCGCCGCGCATCCCCGATCCGCTCTGGCAGTACTGCGTGGCGCGCCTGGACTTCCTCGCCCGCCTGCCGGCCGACGATCAGGCCCGGCTGAAGACGTTGTCGGAAGAGCTGCTGGCGCGGAAAACCTTCAGCGGCGCCGACGGCCTGGCGCTCGACGATGAAACCGCGGTGCTGATCGCGGCCCAGGCCACCCTGCCGGTGCTCAATCTCACGCTGGATCTCTACCGCGACATGGCGGGCGTGATCGTCTATCCGGCCGCGTTCGTCATACCGCAGACCGAAATCGACGAAGCCGGTGTCGTGCATGAATGGCAAGAACCGGTGTCGGGCGAGGCGATCGATGCCGGCGGCGCAGTGGTGCTGTCCTGGGAAGACGCGCAGCAGAGCGACACGGCGGGCTACAACGTGGTGATCCACGAGTTCGTGCACAAGATCGACATGGCCGACGGCGGCGCCAACGGCCGCCCGCCCTTCCTTCCCGAATTCCATCGCGAACTGTCGCCCGGCCGCTGGCGGCGGGAATTCGAGGCCGCCTACGAGGATTTCGTGGCGCGGGTGGATGCGCTGGAGGCGCAGCTGCCGGACGATTTCGACGACGACAAACCGTCGCATGCGTCCCTGTACGACGGGCTGGCCGCCGAGCTGCCGCTCGATCCCTATGCGGCGCGTCATCCGGCGGAATTCTTCGCGGTCGCCTCGGAAGCGTTTTTCGTGCTGCCCGAACCGCTGGCGCGGGAATATCCCGAGGTTTTCGACCTGCTGCGTCTGTATTACCGGCAAAATCCCCTCATGCCTTTATAATCTCTCGTTTTGCAAACGTTCCCCGCCTTTTCCCGATGAAGGTTTTCCGCGGACTTCCCAATGCCGCGTCGCGCGCCCCGTGCGCCCTGACGATCGGCAATTTCGACGGCGTGCATCGCGGCCACCAGGCCCTGCTGTCGCGCGTGCGCGAGGCCGCCGGACGCCTGGGGATCGAAGCGGCGGTAATGACGTTCGAGCCGCACCCGCGGGAATTCTTCGCGCTGCAGGCGGGCGACCTGTCCAGGGCGCCGGCCCGCATCGCCAATCTTCGCGACAAGCTGCAGTCGCTGTCCGACGCCGGCATCGACAGGGTGATCGTCGAGCATTTCAATGCCCACTTCGCTTCCATGCCGCCCGAGGAATTCGTCGAGCGCGTGCTGGTGGAAGGCCTGCACGTCAAGTGGCTGATGGTCGGCGAAGACTTCTGTTACGGCTCGCGGCGCGCGGGCAATGTCGCCACCCTCAAGGAAGCGGGCCGCAAGTACGGCTTTCATGTCGAGGCCCTGCCGGCGGTGCTCAACGACGGCGTGCGGATTTCGTCGTCGGCGGTGCGCGCGGCGCTCGCCGCCAGCGACTTCGGCCTGGCCGCGCAGCTGCTCGGCCATCCGTATGCGGTGTCGGGCCATGTGATCCATGGCAGGAAGCTCGGCCGCACCATCGGCTTCCCCACGATGAACCTGAAAATCGCCCACAAGCGCCCGGCGCTGTCCGGCGTTTTCGTGGTGCAGGTGCACGGCCTGGCGGCGCAGCCGATTCCGGGCGTGGCCAGCATGGGCGTGCGGCCGACGGTGGAAGACAGCGGGCGCGTGCTGCTCGAGACCTACCTGTTCGACTACCGCGAGCAATGCTACGGCCGCATCGTGCGGGTCGAATTCCTGAAGAAGCTGCGGGAAGAAGAAAAATACGTCGACCTGCCCACCCTGACCGCCGCCATCGAGCGCGACGCGCAGCAGGCGCGCGCCTACTTCCGCGAGCGCGGCGCGCTGGCCGTCTCCGCCACCGACCGAATTCAGGACCGGACGAACTAGCCCCTGGCTTCGCCCGATCCACCCGATTCTTACGATTGAAACCGACATGTCCGAGCAAAAAAACAAGTACCCGGTCAACCTGACCGAAACCGCCTTCCCGATGCGCGGCGACCTCGCCAAGCGCGAACCGAAATGGGTCAAGGAATGGCAGGACAAGAAGATCTACCAGCGCATCCGCAAGGCTTCCAAGGGCCGCCCGAAATTCATCCTGCATGACGGCCCGCCGTATGCGAACGGCGACATCCACATCGGCCACGCGGTCAACAAGATCCTCAAGGACATGATCGTCAAGTGCCGCAACATGGCGGGCTTCGACGCGCAGTATGTACCGGGCTGGGACTGCCACGGCATGCCGATCGAGATCCAGATCGAAAAACAGTACGGCAAGAACCTGCCGACCGCCGAAGTGCAGGCCAAGTCGCGCGCCTACGCGGCCGAGCAGATCGAGCGCCAGAAGAAGGACTTCATCCGCCTCGGCGTGCTCGGCGAATGGGACAACCCGTACAAGACCATGAACTTCAGCAATGAGGCCGACGAGATCCGCGCGCTCGGCACCATCCTGGAGAAGGGCTACGTCTACCGCGGCCTGAAGCCGGTCAACTGGTGCTTCGACTGCGGCTCGGCCCTGGCGGAGGCGGAGGTCGAGTACCAGGACAAGCGCGATCCGGCGATCGACGTCGGCTTCCCCTTCCTCGAACACGACAAGCTGGCGGCCGCGTTCGGCCTGCCCCGTCTGCCCGTGCAGAAGGGTTATGCGGTGATCTGGACCACCACGCCGTGGACCATCCCCGCCAACCAGGCGCTGAACATGCATCCGGAAGTGGAATACGCGCTGGTGCAGACCGAGCGCAACGGCGAGGCCCTGCTGCTGATCCTGGCCAGGGACCTGGTGGATTCCTGCCTGCAGCGCTTCGGCCTGCAGGGCAGCGTCATCGCCACCGCGCAGGGCGCGAAGCTGTCGGAAATCCGCTTCCGCCACCCGCTCGCGGAGATGGACAAGGGCTACGATCGCAGCTCGCCGGTCTACCTCGGCGACTATGTGACCACCGATTCCGGCACCGGCATCGTGCACTCCTCGCCCGCCTACGGCGTGGAAGACTTCAATTCCTGCAAGGCGCATGGCATGAAGGATGAGGACATCCTCAATCCGGTCATGGGCGACGGCAAGTACGCGTCCTGGCTGCCGCTGTTCGGCGGCATGACGATCTGGGAAGCTTCCAAGCCGATCTGCGCCAGACTCGACGAAGCCGGTGCGCTCTTCAAGCTGGCCATGCTCGATCACAGCTACATGCACTGCTGGCGCCACAAGACGCCGGTGGTCTACCGCGCGACCTCGCAGTGGTTCGCCAGCATGGACCGCAAGCCGAAGGACGGCGGCAAGAGCCTGCGCGAGACCGCCCTCGAAGGCATCGACGCGACCGCCTTCTTCCCGTCATGGGGCAAGGCGCGCCTGCACGGCATGATCGCCAACCGCCCGGACTGGACCCTGTCGCGTCAGCGCCAGTGGGGCGTGCCGATGGCCTTCTTCGTGCACAAGGAAACCGGCGAACTGCATCCGCGCACGCCGGAACTGCTGGAAGAAGTCGCGCGGCGCGTCGAACAGCACGGCATCGAGGCCTGGCAGGCGCTCGACCCGAAGGACCTGCTCGGCGCCGAGGCGGAGATGTACCTGAAGAACAAGGACACGCTCGATGTCTGGTTCGACTCCGGCACCACGCACCAGACGGTGCTGCGCGGCTCGCACGCGGAGCAGTCGCAGTTCCCGGCCGACCTCTACCTCGAGGGCTCGGACCAGCATCGCGGCTGGTTCCATTCCTCGCTGCTGACCTCGTCCATGATCAATGGCTGCCCGCCCTACAAGGCGCTGCTCACCCACGGCTTCGTGGTCGACGGCGAGGGCAAGAAGATGTCCAAGTCCAAGGGCAACGTGGTGGCGCCGCAAAAGGTGTCGGACACGCTGGGCGCGGAAATCCTGCGCCTGTGGGTCGCCTCCACCGACTACTCGGGCGAACTGTCGATCTCCGACGAAATCCTCAAGCGCGTGGTGGAAGCCTATCGCCGCATCCGCAATACGCTGCGCTTCCTGCTGGCCAACACCTCCGACTTCGATCCGAAGAAGGATCTGGTGCCCGTGCCGGAACTGTTCGAGATCGACCGCTTCGCGATCGCGCGCATGGCGGAACTGCAGGCCGAGATCCTCGCGCACTACCAGGTCTTCGAGTTCCACCCCGTGGTGGCCAGGCTGCAGGCCTATTGCTCGGAAGACCTCGGCGGCTTCTATCTCGACATCCTGAAGGACCGGCTGTACACCACCGGCGTCGAATCGAAGGCGCGCCGCTCGGCGCAGACGGCGATCTGGCACATCACGCAGACCCTGCTGCGCCTGATGGCGCCCATCCTATCGTTCACCGCCGAGGAAGCCTGGGCGGTGTTCGCGGGACCGGAAGGCTATGCGCAGAGCGACGAGACCATCTTCACCCAGGTCTACTACGCGCTGCCGGAAGTCGGCGACGCGCCGGCACTGCTGGCCCGCTTCGCCGCGCTGCGCGAGGTGCGCGCAGTCGTCACCAAGCAGCTCGAAGAGCTGCGGGTGGCGGGCGGCATCGGCTCCTCCCTGCAGGCCGAGCTGGAGATCAAGGCCAGCGGCGACAAGTTTGCGCTGCTCGACAGTTTCGGCGACGACCTGAAGTTCATCTTCATCACGTCGCAGGCCAGGGTCACCCGGGTCGATGGCGAAGCCGATGAAGGCGTGGTCGTCACGCCGTCCGCGCATCAGAAATGCGAGCGCTGCTGGCATTACCGCGCCGACGTCGGCTCCGAGCCGTCGCATCCCTGCCTCTGCGGCCGCTGCGTGAGCAATCTCTTCGGCCGCGGCGAGCCGCGCCGGTACGCCTGAGTGCAATCTGCCGTTCCCGCCCGGGAACGGCAATCTATCGAGAAGACATGGCCAAACAAAAGAGCTTCAAGAATCTGTCATCGAGCCCGAAATCCAGCATGCTGCCCTGGCTCGGCATCGCCACCATCATCATCCTGATCGACCAGATCACGAAGGTGACGATCACCCGCCTGTTTTCCTATGGCGACTCGATGCCGGTGACGTCCTTCTTCAACCTGGTGCTGACCTACAACAAGGGGGCCGCCTTCAGCTTCCTCGCCGGCCAGGACGGCTGGCAGCGCTGGTTCTTCACGGCGGTCGCGGTGGCAGCGGTGATCTTCATCCTCCACCTGCTCAGGCGCCACGCGGGACAGCGGATGTTCTGCTGGGCGCTGGCGCTGATACTCGGCGGCGCCATCGGCAACCTGATCGACCGCCTCGCGTACGGCCACGTGATCGACTTCCTGGACTTCTACATCCCCAACTCCACGCTGCCGCACTGGCCGGCCTTCAATGTCGCCGACATGGCCATCGTCGGCGGCGCCGCGCTGTTCATCATCGATGAGCTGCGACGGGTCGGCAAATAGATGTTGCCGCAACTGCTACACTAGCCGCATTTCGTCGTCGACACAGGAGCAGCATGGATCTCGCCGGCAAACGAATCGTCCTCGGTCTCACCGGGGGAGTGGCCTGCTACAAGGCGGCCGAACTGACGCGCGCGCTCGGCAAGGCCGGGGCGAAGGTACAGGTGGTGATGACCGCCGCCGCCGAGCATTTCATCACGCCGGTGACCATGCAGGCGCTGTCCGGACAGCCGGTCTACACCAGCCAGTGGGACGCGCGCATCGCCAACAACATGCCGCACATCGATCTCACCCGCGACGCCGATGCGCTGGTGATTGCGCCCTGTTCGGCGGACTTCATCTTCAAGCTGGCGCACGGCGCCTGTGACGATCTCCTCTCCACGCTCTGCGTCGCCCGGCCGGCGGGGCTGCCGCTGATGGCAGCGCCGGCAATGAACGTCGAGATGTGGCAGAACCCGGCGACCCGGCGCAACGTCGAGCGCATCCGGGAGGATGGCGTGATGCTGCTCGGCCCCGGCAGCGGCGACCAGGCATGCGGCGAAACCGGCATGGGACGCATGCTGGAACCTGAACAGCTGCTGGAAGAGATCGTCGCCGCCTTCCAGCCCAAGCGGCTCGCTGGCAAACGCGTACTGCTCACCGCCGGCCCGACCTTCGAACCGATCGATCCGGTCCGCGGCATCACCAATCTCTCCTCCGGCAAGATGGGCTTCGCGATCGCGCGGGCGGCCCGCGAAGCCGGTGCGAGCGTGACGCTGATGGCCGGCCCCACCGCGCTGCCGACGCCCTTCGGCGTGCGCAGGGTCGACGTCAGGACCGCGCAGCAGATGCATGACGCGGTGATGGCGGCGGCCCACGGCCAGGACGTCTTCATCGCGGTCGCCGCGGTGGCCGACTGGCGCGTCGCCAATGCCAGCGCGCAGAAGCTCAAGAAGAACGCGGACGGCGACACGCCCCAGCTGCGCTTCGAGCAGAACCCGGACATCCTGGCGGCCGTCGCCGCGCTCCCGCAGGCGCCCTACTGCGTCGGCTTCGCCGCCGAGTCGGAGAACCTGCTCCAGTATGCCGAGGAAAAGCGGCGCAAGAAGAAAGTGCCTCTCCTGGTCGGCAACATCGGCCATGAGACCTTCGGGCGCGACGAGAATGAACTCGTGCTGTTCGACCATGACGGCTACAAGCACCTGCCGCGCGCGGGCAAGCAGGAGCTGGCGCGTGCGCTGGTCGCGGAAATCGCCGGCCGCCTGCCTGGCTGATGCGCCGACGCTGTATCGTTTTGTAATTCCCGGCAGAAAGCCGGGTTCTTGTATTTATTCTTGCCAAACATGAAAACCGTCGCCGTAAAAATCCTCGACCCGCGCATGAAAGACCAGCTGCCCGCCTACGCCACCCCGGGCAGCGCCGGGCTCGACCTGCGGGCCTGCATCGATGCGCCGCTGGTGCTCAGGCCCGGCGAAACCCAGCTGGTGCCGACCGGACTCGCGATCCATATCGCCGATCCCGGCTATGCCGCGATGATCCTGCCGCGCAGCGGCCTCGGCCACAAGCATGGCATCGTGCTGGGCAATCTGGTAGGTCTGATCGACTCCGACTATCAGGGTCAGCTTATGGTATCGACCTGGAACCGGGGCCAGGGTGAGTTCACACTCAATCCCATGGAAAGGCTCGCGCAGCTGGTGATCGTGCCCGTGCTGCAGGTCGGCTTCGAGGTGGTGGAGGAATTTGGCGACAGCGAACGGGGTGCCGGCGGTTTCGGCAGCACCGGAAAACACTGAGGGAGAAAAGATGTCGGCAATACAAGTACTACTGACCCAATCACGCGCCCGGCTGATGCTGCTGCCGGTCGCGGTGCTCTTCACCGCCTGCGCCACCAGCCCGACGCCGCCCGCGCCCCAGGCCCAGCCTAAGCCGGTCGACGACCGGCCGGTGGCGGCGGCGCCGACGCCGGAGGAAACCACGGTCCGCAACCTGGCCGCGCTGCAGGACCGGCTGTATCGCGTCGCCGGTCCGCTGCTGACCAACAATACCGCGCTGTGCAAGGCGGCCGCGCGCAACCTGCTCGGCTTCACCGCCAAGAACCGTCACTCCTATTCGCCGGAATACGCCGCCGCCGCACAGAAGGTGCTCGGCCTGTCCGACCGGCTGCAGGTGATGGGTGTGCTGAGTCCCAGCGGCGCCGAGCGCGCGGGCGTCCAGCGCGGCGACACCCTGCTTACCGTGGAAGATCAGCCGCTGCCCGAGGGCGCGAATGCGGAACGCCAGGCGGCCGGCATACTCGCGCCCCTGGTCAGCAAGCGCTCCGCCGTGGCGATGACGGTGCTGCGCAACGGCGGCGCGGTGCAGCTCAATGTGCCGCTGACGAACGCCTGCGGTTTCGGCGTCGAGCTCGGCAACAGCGACGCCGTCAACGCCTGGTCCGACGGCTACCGGGTCATGATCACGCGCGGCATGATGAATCATGTGCGCAACGACGACGAACTGGCCTATGTGATGGCCAGGGAGCTGGCCCACAACATCCTCGCCCATCCGTCGCGCCGCAAGCTCAGCGCGACGCTCGGCGGCATCATCGACAACCTCACCCGCATCCGCCCTGACACCAGCAGCATGAGCGGCATGGCAGGCGTGAAGCCGGTACCGCAGGACATGGATGCGATGGCCGACCGGCTCGCGCTCTACCTGCTGGCGCGCGCCAACTACAATCTCGACGGCGTGATTCCGTTCTGGCAGCGTACCGCCAGCCAGTATCCGGCTACCGTGCTCAACGCCTACACCGCCCAGCATCCGGCCACGGCCGCACGGGTGGCGGCAATGGACAAGGCACTCAAGGATATCCGCGCCAAGCAGGCCGCCAACCGCCCGCTGGTGCCCTGATCACTCTCCCGCACCGTCCCGCGCCCGCGGGACGGTTGTTCACTGCCCGCTCAGATTGAGCGCGGTCACGACGTCCGAGCGCTTCAGCTCCGGCGCAAAGCGCAGGATGAATTCATAGGTATAGGAACGCAGGTAGGCGCCGCGCCTCACCGCGAGCCGCGTCACGTTGGGCGCGAACAGATGCGCGGCTTCGAGCGCGACCAGGCCACCGGCGCGGTTGTGCTCGACCGCCATGGAGGCGACGATGCCGACACCCAGTCCGAGCGACACGTACTGCTGGATGACGTCGGAATCCATCGCGGTCAGCACGATGTCCGGGTTGATACCGGCAGCGCCGAAGGCGTCATCGATGTGGCTGCGGCCGGTGAAGCCGACGTCGTAGGTGATCAGCGGATAGTCGGCCAGGTCGCGCAGCGATACCGATGTCAGCGCCGCCAGCGGATGCGACTCGGGCACGACCACCATGTGGCTCCAGTGGTAGCACGGGAACGACACCAGTTCCTCGAACTGGCTCAGGCCCTCGGTGGCGATGCCGATGTCGGCCTTGCCGGAGATGACTAATTCCGCGATGTGTTCCGGCGAACTCTGCTGCAGCGCGATGCGCACGTCGGGAAAGGCGTTGCGGAAGGACTGCACCACCTGCGGCAGGACGTAGCGGGCCTGCGTGTGGGTGGTGGCGATGGTCAGCGTGCCGCTGCGCTCGCCCGCGTATTCCTGGCTGGCCTGGCGCAGGTTTTCCGCTTCGAGCAGCAGGCGCTCGATGATGTGCAGGATGCCCTTGCCCGGCTCGGTGAGCCCGGTGAGGCGCTTGCCGTTGCGCTCGAAGATCTCCACGCCCAGCTCTTCCTCGAGTTCGCGGATCTGGCGGCTGACGCCGGGCTGCGAGGTGAACAGCACGTTCGCCACCTCGGTCAGGTTGTAGCCGCGCCTGGCGGCTTCGCGCACCGAACGCAATTGCTGGAAGTTCATGCGCGGCCTCCCTCGGCGGCATCGACGAAGACGCGCAGGCGCCTGGGCCGCACCAGCAGCGTTTCGCCCTCCTGCAGCGCCAGCTCCGCATAGCGCTCGGTGGAGATCACGGCTTCGATCAGCTGCGCGTTGTCGGCGCGCTCCAGCTCGAGCTGCGCCAGCGGTCCGAGCGCATGGGCGCGGCGCAGCCGGGCGACGATGCCCTCCGCGTCGGCGCGGTAGCGGTCGATCTCCAGCTCGTGCGGACGCACGTAGCCGGTTCCCCGCGCATTGCGCGCGCCGGCATGGTCGGGCGCCTGCAGCGACAGCCCGCCGTCTTCCAGCACGCCTTCATGCACGCGCCCATGGAACAGGTTCACGTTGCCGAGGAAGCCGTAGACGAAAGGCGTGGCGGGATGGTTGTAGACATCGTCGGGCGCGCCGATCTGCTCCACCCTGCCCTTGTTCATCAGCACCACCTGGTCCGCCACTTCCAGCGCCTCTTCCTGGTCGTGCGTAACGAAGATGCTCGTCACATGCAGTTCGTCGTGCAGGCGGCGCAGCCAGCGGCGCAACTCCTTGCGCACCTTGGCGTCGAGCGCGCCGAAGGGCTCGTCCAGCAGCAGCACGCGCGGCTCCACCGCGAGCGCGCGGGCCAGAGCGATGCGCTGGCGCTGGCCGCCGGACAGCTGCGGCGGATAGCGGTCGGCCAGCCAGTCGAGCTGCACCAGCTCGAGCAGCGACATGACTTTCTTCCTGATCTCGCTTTCCGACGGCCGCTGCTTGCGCGGCTTCACGCGCAGGCCGAAGGCGATGTTTTCGAACACCGTCATGTGCTTGAACAGCGCGTAGTGCTGGAACACGAAACCGACCTGCCGCTCGCGCACATGATGGCCGGAGGCGTCCTCGCCGTCGAGGAAGACCTGTCCCGAATCGGGCTGCTCGAGGCCGGCGATGATGCGCAGCAGCGTGGTCTTGCCGCAGCCCGACGGGCCGAGCAGCGCCGTCAGTTCGCCCTGCGGAAAGGCGAGCGAGACATCGTCGAGGGCGACGAAACTGCCGAACTGTTTATGGATATGTTTGACTTCGATGCTCATTGCTGCTCCCGGCCTTCATGCAGAGGTTTCAGATGCGAGTCCCTGGCGCGCCATTCGACCAGGGTTTTCAGCGCCAGCGTGACCAGCGCCAGCAATGCCAGCAGGGAGGCCACGGCGAACGCCGCCGCGAAGTTGTATTCGTTGTAGAGGATCTCGACCTGCAGCGGCATGGTGTTGGTCTCGCCGCGGATATGCCCGGACACCACCGACACCGCGCCGAACTCGCCCATCGCCCGCGCGTTGCAGAGAATGACGCCGTACAGCAGGCCCCATTTGATGTTGGGCAGGGTCACGTGCCAGAAGGTGCGCCAGCCCGAGGCGCCCAGCACCAGGGCCGCCTCTTCCTCTTCCGTACCCTGCGACTGCATCAGCGGGATGAGTTCGCGGGCGACGAAGGGAAAGGTCACGAAGATGGTGGCCAGCACGATGCCGGGCACCGCGAACAGGATCTTGATGTCGTACTCGCGCAGCCAGGGCCCGAACCAGCCCTGCGCGCCGAACAGCAGCACATAGATCAGGCCCGAGATCACCGGCGACACCGAGAAAGGCAGGTCGATCAGGGTCAGCAGGATATTCTTGCCGCGGAATTCGAACTTGGCGATGCACCATGCGGCGGCCACGCCGAACACCAGGTTCAGCGGCACCGCGATGGCGGCGGTCAGCAGCGTCAGGCGGATCGCCGCCAGGGCGTTGGGTTCGACGATGGCCGCGGCATAGGCGTCCCAGCCCTTGCGCAGCGCTTCGCTGAATACGGCCACCAGCGGGATGAACAGGAACAGCGTCAGGAAACCGAGCGCGACGGCGATCAGCATGCCGCGCACCCAGGCGGGTTCGACGGTCGCCGCCGGCGCGTAGACCGGCTCCGCCGCGACGGCGCCGACCGGCAATGTGGATACGGCTGCGCCGCTCATGTCATGCCCTCCCGCCATGGCCGCGCTTGCGCGTCCAGGCTTGCAACAGGTTGATGGTCAACAGCAGCGCGAACGAGACCAGCAGCATGACCACCGCGATCGCGGTGGCGCCGGTGTAGTCGTACTGCTCCAGCTTGGTAATGATGAACAGCGGCGTGATCTCGGAAACCATCGGCATGTTGCCGGCGATGAAGATCACCGAGCCGTATTCCCCGGTGGCGCGGGCGAAGGCCAGCGCGAAACCGGTGAGCAGCGCCGGCAGGATCGTCGGGAAGATCACCCGGGCGAAGGTTTGCAGGCGGCTCGCGCCGAGGCTGGCCGCGGCCTCCTCCAGTTCGCGCTCTGCCTCTTCCAGCACCGGCTGCACGGTGCGCACCACGAAAGGCAGGCCGATGAAGGTCAGCGCCACCAGCACGCCCAGCGGCGTGAACGCCACCTTGATGCCGAGCGGTTCGAGGTGACGGCCGATCCAGCCGTTGCCCGAGTAGAGGGCGGTGAGCGCAATGCCGGCGACCGCGGTCGGCAGCGCGAACGGCAGGTCGACCAGTGCGTCGACGATTTTCTTGCCGGGGAAGCGGTAGCGCACCAGTACCCAGGCGACGATGCCGCCGAACACGACGTTCAGCGCCGCGCCGATCAGCGAGGCGCCGAAGGTGAGCTTGTAGGACGCGACCACCCGCTCGTTGCTGACCGCGGTCCAGAAGGCATCCCAGGTCATGGTGAAGGTCTTCAGGAAAACGGCCGACAGCGGGATCAGCACGATCAGCGCCAGGTAAAACAGGGTGAAACCGAGCGACAGATGAAAGCCCGGTATCACGCGAGCGGGCTTTCTGACTTGCCCTGCCGCAGCGATTGCCAATGCCATGGTTCTTCTCTTATTACAAAATCTGCTAAGGAAGCGCCATGATTGCATTGCGTCGTTATATGGCGAACGAATCTTTTTGCATGTGTTTATCAGGATTTCGTATTTGCCTGGGCCCGTTCTAACAATGTGCCAACGCCGGAATGAAAAGAAGCGCCCGAAGGCGCGTCCCGAGGCGTCGGCCCAGACCCGGGTATTGGCCCCGGGCGTACTGTAAAGCCTGCCGAGATAATCCTGCAGCACGGGAAAAGGCATGCCCGCCTCCGCAAGATCAAAGCTTGGCGATCGACACCTCGGTCGCCTTCACCAGCGCGACCACTTCCACGCCCGGCGCCAGCCCGAGGTCGCGCACCGAGCGCGTGGTGATCACGGACGTCACGATGCCGGCCGGCGTCTCGACATCCACTTCGGACACCACCGGTCCGTCGATGATGGCCTTGACCTTGCCGCGGAACTGGTTGCGTACGTTGATGGCGGTAATGCTCATGTTTTCTCCTTAGTTGTAACGGTTGAATGGTCGATGTCAGACGGCCCAGGCCACCTGGCCGACGGTGCGCAGCAGCGAAACGTCGCCGAATTCGCCCTCGCCGCTCGCCGTCGCCGGCCGATGCTGCAGCACGCGTGCGAGCACGGCTTCTTCCAGGCTGGCGAAGGCGGCGCTGCCGCGCGCTCTCGGCCGCGGCAGATCGATGCGCTGGTCGAGCGTGATGCGGCCGTCTTCGACCAGCAGCACGCGGTCCGCGAGCGCGATCGCTTCCTGCACGTCATGCGTGACCAGCAGGGCGGTGAAGCCGCGCTGGCGCCACAAGTCTTCGATCAGCTGCTGCATCTCGATCCGCGTCAGGGCATCGAGGGCACCGAGCGGCTCGTCGAGCAGCAGCAGCCGCGGTTCATGCACCAGCGCACGGGCCAGCGCCACGCGCTGCCGCTGGCCGCCGGACAGCACGGCCGGCCATTCGCCGGCGCGCTCGCGCAGGCCGACCTTCTCCAGCGCCTGCCCTGCTCTCTCCCGCCCGCCCTGCAGGCCGAGGGCAACGTTGTCGAGCACTTTCTTCCACGGCAGCAGCCGCGAGTCCTGGAACATGATGCGGGTATCGGGCCGCTCGCCGGCCGCGTCGAACTCCATGCGGCCGCTGTCCGCCTGCTCCAGGCCGGCGACCAGCCGCAGCAGGGTGCTCTTGCCGCAGCCGCTGCGGCCGACGATGGCGACGAACTCGCCGGGTTCGATCTGCAGGTCGATGGCCCTGAGCACATGGCGGCCGCTGAAGGACTTCCACAAGCCCTGCAGGCGCAGGGCCGCGCCTGCTTTGGGCGCGCCCGCCGCCTGCTGCAGCTCGCGCCGCTCCTGTCGATCTACCTTCATGCCTGCCCTCCCTGACGGTATCCCGGATGCCAGCGCAGCGCGAATCGCTCCACGCCCCGCGCCAGCATGTCGGCCAGCTTGCCGAGCAGCGCATAGAGCAGGATGCCGACCAGCACCACGTCCGTCTGCAGAAACTCCCGCGCATTCATCGTCATGTAGCCGATGCCGGATTGCGCGGAGATGGTTTCGGCCACGATCAGCAGCACCCAGACCAGGCCGAGCGAAAAACGCACGCCGACCAGGATGGACGGCAGCGCGCCCGGCAGGATCACGTCCCGGTACAGTGCCCAGCCGGACAGCCCGTAGCTGCGCGCCATCTCTATCAGTCCGCGGTCCACCGAGCGGATGCCGTGAAAGGTATTCAGATAGACGGGGAAGAACACGCCGACCGAGACCAGGAACAGCTTCGCGGTTTCATCGATGCCGAACCACAGGATCACGAGCGGAATCAGCGCCAGCGCGGGGATGTTGCGGATCATCTGCAGCGTGGTGTCGAGCAGCAGCTCGGCGCGCCGGAAGGTGCCGGTCAGCAGGCCCAGCAGCAGGCCGAGCCCGCCGCCGACGGCGAACGACGACAATGCGCGCCACGCGCTGGTCTTCAGGTGCACCCACAACTCGCCCGAAGCGGCCAGTTCCCATGCCGCGCGCAGCACGGCGAGCGGCTCCGGCAGGATGCGGCTCGAAAGCCAGCCCGCCTGCGAGGCGAACTGCCAGACGGCGACCAGGGTCAGCGGCGCCAGCCAGGGCGCGAGGCGCGAAAACCATTGCGCGCGCCAGGCGCTCGCGCGGTGCCCGGCGGCCGCCGGCAGCAGCGCTTCGAAATCCGTAGTGGTCACATGCATGGAATGCTCCTCAGCTCTGCGAAACCCTGGGCAGGATGTCGTTGGAGATGACTTCGCCGAACGGTCCCGTCAGCGATCCCTCCGGCGCGTTCGCGTTGCGCTTGCCGATCAGCGGGAAGACCAGTTCCGCGAAACGATAGGCTTCTTCCAGGTGCGGATAGCCGGACAGGATGAAGGTATCGATGCCGAGTTCGGCGTATTCGCGCATGCGCGTGGCCACGGTTTCCGGATCGCCCACGAGGGCGGTGCCCGCGCCGCCGCGCACCAGTCCGACGCCGGCCCACAAATTGGGCGACACTTCCAGCCTGTCGCGCCGGCCGCCGTGCAGCGCCGCCATCCGGCGCTGGCCGACCGAATCCATCTTCGCGAACGATGCCTGCGCCTTGGCGATCGTCTCGTCGTCGAGTTCGCTGATCAGTTCATCCGCGGCCTTCCAGGCCTGTTCGTTCGTCTCCCGCACGATCACATGCAGGCGGATGCCGAAGCGCAGCGTGCGGCCATGCTTCGCCGCGCGTGCGCGAAGGTCGGCGATCTTCTCGGCCACGGCGGCCGGCGGCTCGCCCCAGGTCAGGTAGACGTCGACCTGTTCGGCCGCCAGCTCGTGCGCCGCCTCGGACGATCCGCCGAAGTACAGCGGCGGGTATGGCTTCTGCACCGCCGGATACAGCGTCTTCGCGCCCTTGACGCGCACATGCCTGCCCTCGTAGTCGTAGCCCGCGGCGCCACCCTCGCCGGCCAGCGCCGCGCGCCACACGCGCAGGAATTCCGCCGAGATTTCGTAGCGCTGCGCATGATCGGCGAACAGGCCGTCGGCTTCCAGCTCGCCCTGGTCGCCGCCGGTCACCACGTTCACGAGCAGGCGGCCGTTGGACAGCCGGTCGAAGGTCGCCGCGGTGCGCACCGCCAGTCCCGGGGTGCTCAGGCCGGGCCGGATCGCGACCAGGAATTTCAGCTTGCGGGTGGCGCCGATGAGGCTGGACGCCACCACCCACGGATCCTCGCAGGAGCGCCCGGTCGGAATCAGCACGCCGTCATAGCCGTTGCTGTCGGCGGCCACCGCCACCTGGCGGAGATAGTCGTGATTGACGGATCGCGCGCCGCGGCTGGTGCCGAGATAGCGGCTGTCGCCGTGGGTCGGCAGAAACCAGAATACATTGAGGCTCATCGCTGTTGTCCTTTCCCTCAGGCGCGCGACTGCAGCGTCGCTGCGCGCACGTCGATCTTCTTCGGAATGAGCTTGAGCGAGGCGAACACGTCCGCGATCTTCTGCTGTTCCGCCAGCACTGCGTCGCTCACCGGCTGCGCGCCGTAGCTGTAGCGCGCGGCGGCGAGTTCGACGATGTCGGCGGGCAGGCCGATCTGCTGCGACAGAATGGCGGCGACCTCCTTGACATTGCGCCTGCTCCATTCGTCGACCGCCACCAGCTCATCCTGTATCGCCTTGATCACGTCCGGGTTCTTCTCCGCATAGGGACGCGAAGCGAGAAAAAACTGGTGATTCGCGACCAGTCCCTGGCCGTCGGCGAGTATGCGTGCGCCGAGCTGCTTCTCCGCCGCCGCGAGGAAGGGATCCCAGATCACCCAGGCGTCCACGCTGCCGCGCTCGAAGGCGGCACGGGCGTCGGAGGGCGGGAGGTAGACCACGTTGACATCCTTGTAGGCGACGCCGGCGCGCTCCAGCGCCTTCACCAGCAGGTAGTGCACGTTGGAGCCCTTGTTCAGCGCGACCTTCCTGCCCCGGAGTTCGGCCACCGACTTGAGCGCCGAGTCTTTCGGCACCACGATCGCTTCCGATGCGGGGGCCGGCGGCTCGTTGGCGACGTAGACCAGGTTCGCGCCCGCTGCCTGGGCAAAGATCGGCGGCGCCTCGCCCACCGTGCCATAGTCGACGCTGCCGACGTTCAGCGCTTCCAGCAGGGCCGGCCCGGACGGGAATTCGGTCCACCGCACGTCGATGCCCTGCGCGGCGAAGCGCTTTTCCAGGTTGCCGCGCGCCTTGAGGATGGTCAGCGTCCCGTACTTCTGATATCCGATCCGCAGGCCGCCCTTCTGCTGCGCAGATGCCGCGGTGCTCAGGCCCGATGCCAGCGCGCCGAGTGCCGCCGCGGACAGGATGCCCAGCGTGCGCCGCCGGCCCTGCCGCTTGTCGTCGAAATTGCTCATCTTCTTTCCTTCCTTGTCTGTCGTTGCGGATTGCAGGGCAAAAGCCCGCCCTCCTGCCCGTGACGGGCAGATGTTCTTCTTCAGTGGGAGAGAGACGGCGAAGCCGTCAGACGCTACATCGGACCTGCGAGAAATGCACCGGCGCAAAGGCTTCTTCGCGCGCGGCCCGCAGCGATGCGAGGGTGGCCGTCAGCTGGTCGACGCCGGCTTCGATGCGCCTGACGATCGGCTCCGCGAGCAGCAGGCCCTGCTGCTGGTTCCATTCGACCTGGGCGTCGGTGGCGAATACGCTGGGCAGGACGTGGCGGGCGGCGAGCGCGGTCAGCACCGGCCGCAACGCATAGTCGAGCGCCAGCATGTGAGACTGGCTGCCGCCGGTGGCCAGCGGCAGCACCAGCTTGCCGGCCAGGCCGTCCTGCGGCAGCAGGTCGAGGAAAGCCTTCAGGATGCCGCTGTAGGCAGCCTTGTAGACGGGCGTCGCCACCACCACCGCCTCGGCGCTGGCAAGGGTTTCCTGGGCGGTGCGGATGTCGCGGCTGGCAAAGTCGGCGTGCAGCAGGGCCTGCGCGGGCAGGTCCAGCACGTGCAGCTTGACGGTGCGCATCCCGCGCTCGGCCAGGCGCTCGCCGGTATAGTGCAGCAGCCGCGTCGAACGCGACGGAATCGACGGACTGCCGGCAAGCAGTAGGATAGTCATGGGTGGCTCCGCAGATCCGCGCCGCTTACTTGCGGCCCGGCTGGTAGATCTGGTCGAAGGACCCGCCGTCCGCAAAGTGCGCCTTCTGCGCCTTGCCCCAGCCGCCGAACGCTTCGTCGATCGTGAACAGCTTGAGCCTGGGGAATTGCGCCGCATACTTCTGGCCGACCTTCTCGGAGACCGGACGGTAGTAGTTCTGCGCCGCGATCTCCTGCCCCTGCTCGGTGTAGAGGAACTGCAGGTAGGCCTCGGCCACCTTGCGCGTGCCGCGCTTGTCCACCACCTTGTCCACCACCGCGACAGGCGGCTCGGCGAGGATGCTCAGCGACGGCGCGACGATTTCAAACTTCTCCGGACCGAGTTCCTTGATGGCCAGGATGGCCTCGTTTTCCCAGGCGAGCAGCACGTCGCCGATGCCGCGCTCGACGAAGGTCGTGGTGGCGCCACGCGCGCCCGAGTCGAGCACCGGCACGTTCTTGAACAGCCGGGTCACGAAATCCTTGGCGGTCGCTTCCGTGCCGCCCTGCTGCCTGAGCGCATAGCCCCAGGCCGCCAGGTAGTTCCAGCGCGCGCCGCCGGAGGTCTTGGGATTGGGCGTGATCACCGATACGCCCGGCTTGACCAGATCCGCCCAGTCCTTGATGCCTTTCGGATTGCCCTTGCGAACCAGGAAAACGATGGTCGAGGTATAGGGAGAGCTGTTGTGTGGCAGACGCTTCTGCCAGTCCTTGGCCAGCAGCCCCTTGCTCGCGATCTCGTCGATGTCGTAGGCCAGGGCCAGGGTGACGACATCGGCGTCGAGGCCGTCGATCACCGAGCGCGCCTGCTTGCCCGAACCGCCGTGCGACTGCTTGACGGTGACGTTGTCGCCCGACCTGGACTTCCATTGCTGAGCGAAGGCCTTGTTGAAGTCCTGGTACAGCTCGCGCGTCGGATCATAGGAGACGTTGAGCAGGTTGACGTCGGCGGCGTGCGCGAACGGCACGGCAAGCGCGATGCCGAGAGCAACCTGGACCAGTTTCTTGAGCAGCATGTTTTCTCCCTGAGGACTTTTACGAAGGACCTCAGGTTAAAGAAACGGCCAGAGATTCAGAACGAATAGTTTTGCGGTTCTTTATTCGCTTTCTTCATAAGCCAACAAAAACCCGCTCACCGAGCGGGTCCGGGTCGGCCGCGGACTGTCAATTCCACCGCCCGCCGCTGCCGCCGGCGCTGTACCGGCCCGCGCCCAGCAGCGCCACGGCCAGCGCGGCGACGAGGAACATCGCCTGCAGTTCGAGGGCCCAGCCCCCGGTCTTGGTGACGGAGAACAGGTCGCCCATATGCGCCAGCACCACCGCAAACACCATGTTGACGGCAATGATCAGCGCGGCCGGCCGGGTCATGATGCCGATCAGCACCAGCAGCGGCGCCAGCACCTCACCGACATAGACCAGGTAGCCGAACTCCGCGGGCAACCCGAGCTTGCCCACCATGCCCATGATGCCGCCGACGCCGTTGAATATCTTCGCCACCCCGTGGAACAGAATGAGAATGGCCAGTGTTGCCCGCAGCAGCAGCTTGCCCATGTCTTCAGACACCCCGCCCGACTGGTATGCGTTCATGGCAAATCCTTTCCTTGTTTGTTGTGGGAACGTCCGCGTGGCAATGATGCCATCGGGGGGATGATAGTTCGTCAAGCCCGCTTTGATCAAATTCGAGAATACGACGCCTGCGGTGGGCTCTGCTGGAAAAGTAAGCCGCGATCAAAGCGTTTCTCCCCTCCTTCCCGCTTGAACGCCAGCATTCCCCTTAACCGGTTCGCGCTTCGCGCGCTTAACCTGCAGGCGCATTTCCCTTGAAAAACCTCAATAGTGTCCTGTTTCACTTTCTTACAATCTCTCAACAATTACAAAATCTATAACGACCGCCGCAATGCCGACACAAAGGGGGGGGCAGCGATGACGCGATTCACACGAAGGAAGTTTCTCTGTACGGTTCCTCTTGTACTGGCGGGCTGCGGAGGAGGAGGCGGCGGCGGCGACAAGGCCTCGGGCAACGGGCCGGCGGTCACGCCTCCGGCGGATAAACCGGCCGATCCGCTGTCGCCGCGCGACCCGGCTCCCGCCGATCCGCCTCCCGAGGATCCCCCGCCGCAGGATCCCCCGCCTCCCCAAAAGAACGTGATCCAGCTGGAGAACGAAAAGACGGAGGGCGTCACGCGCGACTGGTACATCGAAGACCGCGACTATGCGCGCCTGGGGGAGATCGAGGGCTATGCGTCCGCCACCAGCATCAATCGCGGCGAGTCCATCCGCCTGTACGTCAACACCCCGGAGCCGGGCTACACCATGTCGGTGTACCGCATCGGCTGGTACGGCGGCGCCGGCGGACGGCTGGTGGCGGGACCGATCACCCGCGCGGGGGTAGTGCAGCCGCTGCCGTCCGTCGACTCGGTCAATCGTCTCGTGGAATGCGACTGGACCGATCCCTATGTGCTTTCCGTTCCACGAAACGAGGAAGACCCCACGGACTGGGCAAGCGGCATTTACCTGGTCAGGCTGAGAGCCGGCGTCAGCGGCAAGCAGAGCTACATCATCTTCGTGGTGCGCGACGACGAGCGCGAGGCGGCGCTGCTGTTCCAGGCCAGCGTCACCACTTATGCGGCCTACAACAACTGGGGCGGCTACAGCTTTTACGACGAGAACAGCCTCGGCAACAGGCATGCGTACAAGCTGTCCTTCAACCGCCCCTACCGCAATCCGCAGCGGCCGTGCGACGGCAAGGGCGCGGGCGACTTCCTCAGCTGGGAGCACAAGATGCTGCGCTTCGCCGAGCGCGAGGGCTACGACGTTGCATACACAACCAACATCGCCGTGCACAGGAAACCGGAAGCCGTGCAGCGGTATCGCGGCTTCCTCTCGGTCGGCCATGACGAATACTGGACCAGGAACATGCGCGACGCGCTGGAGCAGGCGCGCGACAAGGGCGTGCACCTGGCCTTCGTCGGCGCCAACGCCGGCTACTGGCAGATCAGGCTGGAGCCGGATGCCCGGCTCCAGCCTGACCGCACTGTGGTCTGCTACAAGTATCACTCGGCGGCGGCCGACCCGATGTACGGTAGCAATCTCTCCCTCACTACGCTGACATGGCGCGACCTGGCCATCAACCGGCCGGAGGTGACGCTGATCGGCGTGATGTACGACTACAACTCCGTCGACCTGGACATGGTGATGGACGACTGCTCGGGCTGGATCTGCGCCGGGACGGACCTGCGCCGGGGTTCCGTCCTCAGGGGCATGCTGGGCTACGAGGTCGACCGCGTCGACCCGCTGCTGACGCCGGCCGGCACCCAGATCCTGGCGTCCTCCCCCTACCAGGCACCGATAGACGACACCGCACCGGTACCGGTGATGGAAGTGCGGTATTCCAACATGACCTACTACACCGCCGCCAGCGGTGCCGGCGTGTTCGCAACCGGGTCGATGCAGTGGAACTGGGGACTGGACGACTTCGGCCCCTGGGGCGACCGGGTCAATCCGGCCGTGCAGCAGATCATGCGCAACGTACTCAGGCGCTTCTGCGGACTTGACCAGGAGGACAGCGGGGATAAGATGCATGCCCGGACCAGCCGTCACACCCGCATTGCAGCATGACGGCCCGAGGCATCAAGCGCAGCAGGCCGACGCCAGGTCTACGCGCAGGACGACCTCATGCGGCTCGATATCCTCGGCATCGGCGTCGTCCACGCGCCCTGCGACTTTGCGACTGCCTCAGCCGCCGCAGCGGCAGCGTTTATGCGTGTCCGCGGGCAGGACCTTGGCCATGACGATGGCTTCCGCGCCGTAGGCGGAGATGGTGGTGCAGCGGTCTTCGTAGCCGCTGCTCTGGTAGAAGCGGCGCGCGGTCAGCGTGCTCGGCACCTGCACTGTCTGCACGCCCAGGCCGCCCGCCCGCTGCTCCACCTCCTGCAGCAGACGCTTGCCGACGCCCTGAAAGCGCAGCTCCGGACTCACATAGAACAAGGCGATCTTGCCGGCCCGGGTGAGGATGGCGATGCCGGCGATCCGGCCGTCGAGTTCGGCCACGAGAGAGATGTTGGCGCCGCAGGCAAACCAGGAAGCGATGTTTTCCGGCGTCTTGTTGCCGAGCCAGGCGGCGAGTATGGCGGGGTCATTGCGATGATCCTCGGTACAGCATTGCGCGATGCTTCTGCAAAGAAGGCTGCATACCTCCTGCGCATCGTCCGTCCGTGCTGTCCGAATCTCGATCTGCATCCCTTCTTACCTCGCGCTCATGGTCTGGTGCGGCAGTCGGGGTGCCGCAAGGAAAAATCTCCGCAGATTGTAGACTAGCGCGGCGCGGGCGTGAGGGAAACGAAGGATTTTGGCAATGCTTATGCCCTCCGGCGATGCGCGGAGGCGACACCGCGCGTCATGCCAGGAGGGGCCAGAGAATGACTGCCCAGGTCGCGGCGGCCAGCAGCAGCGCGATCATGACCGCCGCGCTGCCGAAGTCCTTCGCGTTCTTGGAGAGCGGATGCCGTTCGAGGGAAATGCGGTCGACCACCGCCTCGATGGCGGAATTGATCAGTTCGACAATCAGCACCAGCAGCAGCACGCCGATCAGGGCCAGCCTGTGCAGCGCCGGCAGCGGCAGCAGCAGCGCCACGACGGCCGCCGGCACCGCCACCATCAGCTCCTGGCGGAATGCATGCTCGGTGCGGAACGCATTGCGCAGGCCCTGCAGGGAATAGGAACAGGCATTGAGGATGCGCCTGATGCCGCTCTTGCTCTTGAACTCGCTGACCCTGGACTGCTCCGTCATTTGCGTTCCCTGTACAGCTCCCTGAATGTCTTGCCGCTGGGCGCCGGCATCTCCCGGTAATCGGTCCAGCCGCGCGCGAACGGCAGCCTGGAAATCGTCTTGCGGCCGCCGGCCAGCAGCCGCAGCGCGCGCACGCCGAACCTGCTGGCGATACGATACAGCGCCGGCCGGCGCGCGACAAATGCCCAGACGGTCAGTCCCAGGCGCTCGAATCCCGGCCGCAGATGCTGCGCCACCTGCTTCTCGCGCAGCTTGCGCAACAGGTCGGGCAGCGGGATGCGCACCGGGCAGACCACATGGCATTCGCCGCACAGGGTCGAGGCCTGCGGCAGGTCGACGGCTTTCTCGACGCCTGCATAGGACGGCGTGAGCACGCTGCCCATCGGGCCCGGATACACCCAGCCATAGCTGTGGCCGCCGATCTTCTGATAGACCGGGCAGTGATTCATGCAGGCGCCGCAGCGGATGCAGCGCAGCATCTCCTGGAACTCGCTGCCGACGAGGCCGGTGCGGCCGCCGTCCACCAGCACGAAGTACATGTGCTCCGGGCCGTCGCGGTCGCCTTCGCGGCGCGGGCCGGTAAGCAGCGACACATAGTTGGAGATCGACTGCCCGGTGGCCGAGCGCGGCAGCAGCCGCATCACGGTGGCGAAGTCCTCCAGGGTCGGCAGCACTTTCTCGATGCCGGTGACGACCACGTGCACCTTGGGCGGCAGGATCGTGCACATGCCCTCGTTGCCCTCGTTGGTGACGACCGCGACCGAGCCGGTCTCGGCGATCACGAAGTTGCCGCCGGTGATGCCCATGTCCGAAGACAGGAAGTGCGGGCGCAGCATCTCGCGCGCCTCGCGCGTCATCTGCGGAATGTCCGTCAGCCGCGGCCGCTGGTGCACGCGTGCGAAGAGATCGGAAATCTCCTCCTTGTCCTTGTGCACCGCCGGCGCGATGATGTGCGACGGCGCCTCGTTGTTGTTGATCTGCAGGATGTATTCGCCGAGATCGGTCTCCACCGGCTGGATGCCGGCGGCCTCGAGCGCCTTGTTGAGCGCCATCTCCTCGGACACCATGGACTTGGATTTGGTCGCCTTCTTCACGCCGTGCTTCTTCGCGATCTCGACCACCAGCCGGGAAGCGTCTTCCGCGCTCTCCGCATACAGCACGGTGGCGCCGGCGCGGGTGGCGTTCTGCTCGAAGGTGGCCAGCCAGACGTCGAGGTTCTCGATCGCGCGCATGCGGCGCTCGATGGCGGCATCGCGCGTGCCCTCGAAGTCGTCGAGTTCGGTGATCGCCGACGCGCGGCCGCTGACGAACTTGGTCGACAGCTTTTTCAGATTCTGCTGCAGGCGCTGGTCGGCGAGTTTCTGGCCCGCGCGCGCCTTGAAATGCATGGACTGGATCTGCATCAGATGTCTCCCGCCAGCACCTGCGCCACATGCAGGACGCGCGTCTTGTCGTCCCCGGTGCGGCGCAGCCTGCCTTCGATGTTGAGCATGCAGCCGAGGTCGCCGAGCACTACCGCGTCGGCGCCGCTGGCCTGGATGTTGGCGCACTTGTCGTCGACGATCGCCGATGAGATGTCGCCGTACTTGACGGCGAAGGTGCCACCGAAGCCGCAGCACTGCCGGCTGTCCTTCATCTCGGTAACCGTCACCCCGGCCTGCTCCAGCAGTGCGCGCGGCTGGCGTTGCACGCCGAGTTCGCGCAGGCCGCAGCAGGAGTCGTGGTAGGTGATGGTGGCGCTGCACTTGCCGGCGCCGGGCAGGTCCCGGATCCGGGCCACGCTGTGCAGGAAATCCGTCAGCTCGTACACACGCGGAGCGAGTCGCGCCATGCGGGCCGACCACGCCGGATCATCCGCGAACAGGTCGGCGTAATGCGTCTTCACATTGCCGCCGCAGGAGCCGGAAGGGATCACGACATAGTCGAATCCCTCGAACTCTTGCACGAACTTTTCCGCCAGCGCGCGGGCGGCCTTGCGGTCGCCCGAACTGTAGCCCGGCTGTCCGCAGCAGGTCTGAGTCTCCGGCACCACCACTTCGCAGCCCGCCGCCTCGAGCAGTTTCAAGGTCGAAAAGCCGATTTCCGGCCGCATTGCGTCCACCAGGCAGGTGACAAACAATCCTACGCGCATCTGTTTCCCCGAATTTCCGATCCCGCATTATGAGGCCGACAGCGCGAAAAAGGCGCGCGCACCAAGGATGAAAAATTCGGCCTGCAAGAGCGAAAAAATTTTCGCACGCCTTTTCGTATTTTTCACAATGTGGTATAAAAGCGCTTATTGCAACGCACCAATCGGAACATGAAAACGGAACAGTCCTCCACCGAAAGCCAGATATCGATCCAGGTGATCGAGCGCATGATCTCGCTGCTGGACGCTCTGGCCCAATATCCCGATCCCGTCAGCCTGAAGGAGTTGTCCGCCACCACCGGGCTGCATCCCTCCACCGCCCACCGCATCCTGAACGACCTCGTCGTCAAGCGTTTCGTCGACCGCGCGGAAGCAGGCTCCTACCGGCTTGGCATGCGTCTGCTCGAACTGGGCAATATCGTGAAGAGCCGGCTGGATGTGCGCGAAGCGGCGCTGGAGTTCATGCGCGAACTGCACCGCAAGACCCACCAGACGGTCAACCTGTCGGTGCGCCAGGGCGACGAGATCGTGTACATCGACCGTTCGTTCTCGGAGCGCTCGGGCATGCAGGTGGTGCGTGCGATCGGCGGACGCGCGCCGCTGCACCTGACCTCGACCGGCAAGCTGTTCCTGTCGGCCGACGATCCCAAGCAGGTGCGCGCCTATGCCACCCGGACCGGGCTGGCGGGGCACAACAAGAATTCCATCACCGACCTGGTGAAGCTCGAACGCGAGCTGAGCCTGGTGCGTGCCCGCGGCTACGCGCGCGACAATGAAGAGCTGGAACTCGGGGTGCGCTGCATCGCCGCCGGCATCCACGACGACAGCGGCAAGCTGGTGGCCGGCCTGTCTATCTCGGCGCCGGCCGACCGCCTGCAGGATGAATGGGTGGAAGACCTGGTGAGCACCGCCGGCCGCATCTCCAGCGTGCTCGGCTATTCACTGCCCGCCGCCGGCTGAAAACGCGGCGCGGCGCCGCTCACGCAATCCGGCGGTACAGGCCGCACGCCTCCGCGACCGGCTTGTAGCGCTGGACGAAGGGCGCGGCCTGCATGTCGTCCCGCTCGTCGACACTCAATATGCCGAACAGCGGCATGCTTTCATAGAACAGCTGCAGGGTGCGGCGGCGCAGGTGGCCGCCGAAGTCGCGCAGCGCGCGGCGGCAAACGATCATCTGGAATTCATTGAACGATGCGTCCGTGGCGAGGCTGTACTGCGCCCAGGTGATATTGCTGCGCAGCGCCTCGCTGAACAGCGGACCGCCGGCGTCGCGGCCGAAGTAGTCCGACAGCTCCCGCTTGCCGCCCGCGGCCCGGTAGTTGTAGACATACTCGGCCAGGCGGCCGGCGGCGAAGCGCCCGCTGCTGGCGTCCCGCAACAAGCCCTCGTCCTCCGCGGTCGCAAAGATATGCGTCTTCTCATGCAAGCCTTCCTCGGCGAGGAGGATGGCGAGCGCGCAGGCGTCCTCCGCGGTCCCGCACTCGGCGAGCCACACCCTCGGCGACGGGCAGGAGCGCAGCCAGGGCGTCATCACTTCCCGCAGCTGCCTGAAGTACTCCGGATCGTCAAACAGCGAGGCCGGGCGCTGCGTCAGCGCCCGGATCACCCGTGCGCTGCACGCGGGGTCGTGCAGCACCCTGCCCTGCAGCGCCGACAATCCGTCGAGCCCCTCGTCCCTGATCAGAGGCTGCAGCCGCCGCTTGAGCACCTCCCGCCGATAGCCGCGGAAATCGTGGCCGTAGCAGCGGAAGATCGCCTCCAGCAGGAGATCGATCTCCAGCGCCTCCACGGTCTGCGGCACCGCGCCCGAGGGCGTTCCTGTCATTGATGTAGCCATATGCGCATCAGGGACAGCAGCTGAGCCACGTCCACCGGCTTGGTGATGTAATCCGATGCGCCGGCGGCGAGGCACTTGTCGCGGTCGCCCTTCATCGCCTTCGCGGTGAGCGTGATGATGGGCAGCGACCGGAAGCGGGGAATCGCCCGGATCGCGCGCATCGTGTCATAGCCATCCATCTCCGGCATCATGATGTCCATCAGTACGATCTCGATGCCCGGATCCTTTTCCAGCACCTCGATCCCGTCCTTGCCGTTCTCGGCGAACAGCACCTGCATCTGCTGGCGCTCCAGCACGGAGCTGAGCGCGAAGATGTTGCGCAGGTCGTCGTCGACGATCAGCACCTTGCGTCCCGCGAGACCGCCGTCGGCCGCCTGGATTTCCTCCAGCATGCGGCGCTGCATCTCGGGCAGGCTGGTCGGCGAACGATGCAGGAACAGCGCGGTTTCATCGAGCAGCCGCTCCGGCGAGCGCGCATCCTTGACGACGATGGTCTTGGCCACGCGCTTGAGCTGGGCGACCTCCTTGCGGCTGAGATCCTTGGCCGTGTACACCACGACCGGCAGATCGCGCAGGGCCGCATCGTCGCCGATACGGGCCAGCAGGTCGAAGCCGCTGATGTCGGGCAGCGTCAGGTCGAGCACCATGCAATCGAAATGCGCCGCCTCGAGCGCTTCCAGCGCCTCCTTGCCGCTGCCGACGGCGACGATATGGACATCGCCGGCGCCGATCAGTTCGACGATGGAATCGCGCTGCAGCACATCGTCCTCCACCACCAGCAGGCTGCGCTTGCCGCGGATGAGGAACTGCTGGATGCGGCTGAATTCTTCCTGCAGGCGCTCGCGGCTGACCGGCTTGTGGAGATAGGAAATCGCGCCCTGGCGCAGCACGCGTTCGCGCTCCTTCAGGTTGGTCATCACATGCACCGGGATGTGGCGCGTGCCCGGATCGCGCTTGAGGCGGTCCAGCACGGTGAAGCCGTCGATGTCCGGGAGGTCGATGTCGAGCAGGATGGCGGCCGGCAGGTAGTCGCGCGCCAGCGTCAGCGCGGAATCCCCGCTGTGTGTCACGATGCCCTTGAAGTTCTTCTCCCGTGCATGATCGAGCAGCACATTGGCGAAGCGGGCGTCATCCTCCACGATCAGCACCGAGGGATCGCCCGGCGACACCAGCGCGCGGTCGTCGCTGCTGGTTTCGTAGGGAATCGCCGCCGGCGATACGCTCAGCTGGCTGTGTTCGAGTTCGGCCTGGTTATCGACCACGTCGATCACGTCGCCGTCGTCGGCAGAGTGCAGCGCCAGCACGCGGCGGGACGACGTCCCGCTTTCATTGCCGATGAAGCCGGAGCGGTTGTACGGCAGGTACAGGGTGAAGGTGCTGCCCGCGCCCACCACGCTCTCGACCCTGATCTCGCCGCCGAGCAGGCGCGCGAGCTCGCGGCTGATCGACAGGCCGAGGCCGGTGCCGCCATACTTGCGCGCGGTACTGCCGTCGGCCTGCTGGAAGGCTTCGAAGATCAATTGCAGCTTGTCGGACGCGATGCCGACGCCGGTATCGCTGACCGAGAAGGCCAGCACCGCGTCCGCCTGCGCCAGGTTGGCATGCTCCGGCGTCCAGCCCGAGCGCGCCATGCCGATCCTGAGGGCCACGTTGCCGCGGCTGGTGAACTTGAACGCGTTCGACAGCAGGTTCTTGAGGATCTGCTGCAGGCGCGTGGTGTCGGTCATCATCGACTGCGGCAACTCCTCGTCGAGCTCCACCGAGAAGCCGAGCTGCTTGGCTTCGGCCATGTGGCGGAAGGTGCGCTCGACATAGCCCGCCAGCGTGCGGAAGCGGTATTCGCTGAGTTCCAGCGTGACGGTGCCCGACTCGATCTTCGACAGGTCGAGAATGTCGTTGATCAGGGTCAGCAGGTCGCTGCCGGAGCCGAAGATGGTCTTGGCGAATTCCACCTGGCGCTCGGTCAGGTTGCCGTCCGGGTTGTCCGACAGTTGCTGGGCCAGAATCAGCAGGCTGTTGAGCGGCGTACGCAGCTCGTGCGACATGTTGGCCAGGAACTCGGACTTGTACTTGGACGACAGCGCCAGCTGCGTGGCTTTTTCTTCCAGCGCCAGCTTGGCCTGCTCCACCTCGCGGTTCTTGCGTTCCACCTCGATGTTCTGTTCCGACAGCAGGCGCGCCTTTTCCGCCAGCTCCAGGTTGGTCTGCTGCAGTTCCTGGGCGAGGGACTGCGACTGGGTCAGCAGCGACTCGGTACGGCTGTTGGCCTCGATGGTGTTGAGCACCACGCCGATGGATTCCATCAGCTGGTCGAGGAAGGACAGGTGGGTCTCGGTGAAGCGGTCGAGTGAGGCGATTTCGATCACCGCCTTCACCTGCTGCTCGAACAGGATCGGCAGCACCACGATATTGGTGGGCGGCGCGGCGCCGAGTCCGGAAGAGACCTGGATGTAGTCGCGCGGAACATTGGTCAGCCAGATGCGCTGCTTTTCCAGCACGCACTGTCCCACCAGACCTTCGCCCGGCAGGAAGGAGGTCGGCAGCTTGCGGCTGGAGCGATAGCCGTAGCTCGCAATCATCCGCAGACGGGCATCCGGCTCCTGCGAATCCATCATGTAGAACACGCCGTGATGTGCCGACACCAGCGGCGCCAGCTCGGACAGGATCAGCGACGTCACCGCGGTCAGGTCGCGCTGGCCCTGCAGCAGGCGGGTGAAGCGCGCGAGGTTGGTCTTGAGCCAGTCCTGCTGCGCGTTCTTCTGCGTGGTTTCCTTCAGGTTGCGGATCATCTCGTTGATGTTGTCCTTCAGGTCCGCCACCTCGCCGCGCGCTTCCACCTGGATCGACCGCGAGAGGTCGCCGCGGGTCACCGCAGTCGCCACTTCCGCAATCGCACGCACCTGGGTGGTCAGCGTCGCGGCCATCCGGTTCAGGTTCTCGGTCAGATCCTTCCAGGTACCGGCGGCGCCCGGCACCGAGGCCTGGCCGCCGAGCTTGCCCTCCACGCCCACTTCGCGCGCCACGGTGGTGGCCTGGTCGGCAAACACCGCCAGGGTATCGGTCATCTCGTTGATCGTGTTGGCCAGCGCGGCGATTTCGCCTCGCGCGGCCACGGTCAGCTTTTTCTTGAGGTCGCCGTTCGCGACCGCGGTCACCACGCCGGCGATGCCGCGTACCTGCGCGGTCAGGTTGGCCGCCATGAAGTTGACGTTGTCGGTCAGGTCCTTCCAGGTGCCGGCCGCACCCTCCACCTGAGCCTGGCCGCCGAGCTTGCCCTCGGTGCCCACCTCGCGCGCCACCCGCGTCACTTCCGACGCGAACGACGACAGCTGGTCCACCATCACGTTGATGGTGTCTTTCAGCTCCAGGATCTCGCCCTTGACGTCCACGGTGATCTTCTTGGAGAGGTCACCGCGCGCCACCGCCGTCGTCACCTCCGCGATATTCCGCACCTGAGCCGTCAGGTTGGACGCCATGAAGTTCACGTTATCGGTCAGATCCTTCCAGGTGCCCGACGCACCGGGCACGTTGGCCTGGCCGCCGAGACGGCCTTCGGTACCCACTTCCCGCGCCACCCGCGTCACCTCCGACGCGAAGGAGCGCAGCTGGTCCACCATGGTGTTGATCGTGTCTTTCAGCTGCAGGATCTCGCCGCGCACGTCCACCGTGATCTTCTTGGACAAGTCGCCGTTCGCCACCGCGGTGGTCACTTCCGCGATGTTTCGCACCTGCGAGGTGAGGTTGCCCGCCATCGAGTTGACCGAGTCGGTCAGGTCCTTCCAGGTACCCGCGACACCCGACACGTTCGCCTGGCCGCCGAGCTTGCCTTCGGTACCCACCTCGCGCGCCACCCGCGTCACCTCGGACGCGAACGACGACAGCTGGTCCACCATCACGTTGATGGTGTTCTTCAGCTCGAGAATCTCGCCCTTGACGTCCACGGTGATCTTCTTCGACAGGTCGCCGCGCGCCACGGCGGTGGTCACTTCCGCGATGTTGCGCACCTGGCCGGTGAGGTTGGACGCCATGAAGTTGACGTTGTCGGTCAGGTCTTTCCAGGTACCGCCGACGCCCTTCACATGCGCCTGGCCGCCGAGCTTGCCCTCGGTGCCCACCTCCCGCGCCACCCGCGTCACCTCCGAGGCGAAGGAATTCAGCTGGTCCACCATCACGTTGATGGTGTTCTTCAGCTCGAAGATCTCGCCGCGCACGTCCACCGTGATCTTCTTCGACAAGTCGCCGTTCGCCACCGCGGTCGTCACTTCCGCGATGTTTCGCACCTGCGAGGTCAGGTTGCCCGCCATCGAGTTCACCGAATCGGTCAGATCCTTCCAGGTACCCGCGACGCCCGGCACGTTCGCCTGGCCGCCGAGCTTGCCCTCGGTACCCACCTCGCGCGCCACCCGCGTCACTTCCGACGCGAAGGAGTTCAGCTGGGCCACCATCACGTTGATGGTGTTCTTCAGCTCGAGAATCTCGCCCTTGGCGTCCGCGGTAATCTTCTTCGACAAGTCGCCGTTGGCCACCGCGGTGGTCACATCCGCGATGTTTCGCACCTGCGAGGTCAGGTTGCCAGCCATCGAGTTGACCGAGTCGGTCAGGTCCTTCCAGGTACCCGCCACGCCCGGCACGTTCGCCTGGCCGCCGAGCTTGCCCTCGGTACCCACCTCGCGCGCCACCCGCGTCACTTCCGACGCGAACGACGACAGCTGGTCCACCATCACGTTGATGGTGTCCTTCAGTTCGAGAATCTCGCCCTTGACGTCGACGGTGATCTTCTTCGACAGGTCGCCGCGCGCCACGGCGGTGGTCACTTCCGCGATGTTTCGCACCTGGCCGGTGAGGTTGGACGCCATGAAGTTCACGTTGTCGGTCAGATCGGCCCATGTGCCGCCGACGCCCTTCACCTGCGCCTGGCCGCCGAGCTTGCCCTCGGTACCCACTTCACGCGCCACCCGCGTCACTTCCGATGCAAAGGAGTTGAGCTGGTCCACCATGGTGTTGATGGTGTTCTTCAGCTCCAGGATCTCGCCCTTGGCGTCCGCGGTGATCGTCTTCGACAAGTCGCCGTTCGCCACCGCGGTCGTCACTTCCGCGATGTTTCGCACCTGCGAGGTCAGGTTGCCCGCCATCGAGTTCACCGAGTCGGTCAGGTCCTTCCAGGTGCCCGCCACGCCCTTCACCTGCGCCTGGCCGCCGAGCTTGCCCTCGGTACCCACCTCGCGCGCCACGCGCGTCACTTCCGACGCGAACGACGACAGCTGGTCCACCATCACGTTGATCGTGTCTTTCAGCTGCAGGATCTCGCCCTTGGCGTCCGCGGTAATCTTCTTCGACAGGTCGCCGTTGGCCACCGCGGTGGTCACTTCCGCGATGTTTCGCACCTGGCCCGTAAGGTTGGACGCCATGAAGTTCACGTTGTCGGTCAGGTCCTTCCAGGTGCCCCCGACGCCCGGCACATAGGCCTGGCCGCCGAGCTTGCCCTCGGTGCCCACCTCGCGCGCCACCCGCGTCACTTCCGACGCGAACGAGCGCAGCTGGTCCACCATGGTGTTGATCGTGTCTTTCAGCTGCAGGATCTCGCCGCGCACGTCCACCGTGATTTTCTTCGACAGGTCGCCGTTGGCCACCGCGGTCGTCACATCGGCGATGTTTCGCACCTGGGAAGTGAGGTTGCCCGCCATCGAGTTGACCGAGTCGGTCAGGTCTTTCCAGGTACCCGCCACGCCCGGCACGTGCGCCTGGCCGCCGAGCTTGCCCTCGGTGCCCACCTCGCGCGCCACCCGCGTCACTTCGGAGGCGAACGAGGAAAGCTGTTCCACCATGGTGTTTGCAGTCGTCGCGGCGCGCAGGAATTGCCCCTTGAGCGGCCGTCCGTCGACGTCCAGCGCCATGGTCTGCGACAGGTCGCCCTTGGCCACGGCGCCGATCACGCGCGCCATCTCGGTGGTCGGACGCACCAGGTCGTCGATCAGCGTGTTGACCGACTTCACGATGGTGGTCCAGCCGCCGGCCGTGGCAGGCAGCGCGGCACGCTGCGTCAGCCGGCCCTCACGGCCGACCTCGCGGCTCACTTCCGTGATCTCGCGCGTGATCTGCTCGTTGGCCTCCATGATGTCGTTGACGGCGTCGGCGATCTTGCCTGCCATGCCGGTCCAGTCGGTCGGCATGCGGGTCGAGAAATCCCCTTTTTTCAGTGCCGTCAGCACCTGCAGCAACAGCTTTTCGTCCAGTTCGTCCCGCATCTCAGTCCTGGCGTGCATCAAAGTCTCCGATCGTGCAAATCATCCGTGTTCCATTGCTGCCCGTGAACCGGGCATGGCAAAGCCGGAGCACTGCTGCTCCGGCCTGTGTTTTCTTTCTTTCGAGAAAGCTTTTGGTATTGTCTGCCTTATTCGGCAGCCCGGCAAGAAGCGCCGGGGTTTGAAGTGGCTCAAGTGTCGCGACCCTTGAGAATTATCAAGCGCGTCCACGTGGCCCGATCCGCATGCGGGATCAGGTCAGCTGCTTGAGCTTGTCGGGGTGGATTTCGCTCTTGCGTCGGCGCGTGCCGCTGGACCGTTTCGCGCCTTCGAGCGACTTGGCGATGTCGGATGCGCGGCGTTCGACCAGCGGCGCGGCGGAGAGCGTCTGCAGGCCGCTTGCGCCCTCGGCGGGAATCGACACGGTGAGCGTGGTACCGGCATCCTGCGCGGTCTCGATCAGGAGTTCGCCGCCGAGCGTGCTGACCCGCTCCTTGATGCCGACCAGGCCGAAGGAATTGGCTTTTCTGCGGCAGCCGGGGAAGATGCCCACGCCGTTGTCGGCGACCTGCATCACCAGGCGTTCATCCTTCTGGTAGACCTCGATGCGGGCGCGCGTGGCGCGCGCATGGCGGAATACGTTGTTGAGCGACTCCTGCAGGATGCGGAACAGGGCCGTGGCGCGTCCATCGTCCATCTCCAGTTCCTGCTCCGGCATCAGCAGTTCGCAGGCGATGCCGGTACGGCGCTGGAATTCCTTCACCTGCCACTCGATGGCGGCATTGAGTCCGAGATCGAGCACGGTCGGCCGCAGGTTGTTGATGATCGCCCGCATCGCCTTCATCGTGCTGTCGATATGATCGAGCACGCCGTGCACCTTCTTGTTCAGCTTGGGGTGGGTGGCGCCGGTGCGGGCGTGCAGCATCGCGATATCGATTCTCAGCGCCAGCAGGTTCTGGCCCAATTCATCGTGAATCTCGCGCGCGATGCGCTTGCGCTCGTCTTCCTTGATGCGCTCCTGGTAGCTGGCGAGCTGGCGCAACTCTTCCTGCGACTGGCGCAGCGCCTCTTCCGCCAGGCGCCGCTCATTGATGTGCTCCAGATCCTGCTTGCGCTGCTCCTGCAGCTCGCGGTTGAGCAGTTCCAGCGCCTGCTTCTGGTGCTGCAGCTGCAGGTTCTTCTTCGCGAGTTCGACGAAGACGGCAACCTTGGTGCGCAGGATCTGGGGAATGATCGGGGTGAAAAGGTAATCCACGGCACCGCGCTGATAACCCTTCAGACGATGCATCTCGTCGGCGTAGTGCGCGGTGACGAAGATGATCGGTATGGATGCCGAGCGCGGATGGGAGTGGATCGCCTCGGCCGTCTCGAAACCGTCCATGTTCGGCATGCTGACGTCGAGCAGGATGACCGCGAAGTCGTGCTTGAGCACATGCCGCAGGGCTTCTTCGCCGGAACGGGCGGTGATGACCTCATAGTCGCCGCCCTCGCCGAGCAGGCTGGCAAGGGCCATCAGGCTGGCGGCGTCGTCGTTGACGAGTAGGACTTTGGGCGTAAACACGAATTCGTCAGGTCAGGTAATCGAACGGGGTCGATCGACAGGCGTGCCGGAATGGCATGTTTCGGAAGGCACCGCGAGGCGACACGCTTTTCGCGCCGCTGCGCACTGCCGCTACTGCCCGGAAAGATAACGTCCGGAAGCAGACCAGCAATGTAACATAGAAGCGTTAATCCGGCTGAGGGCCGCGTCAGCTCTGGGTTGCGGCGGCCTGGGTCGGGATCGGCGCAGTCTTCCCGCTTTCAATGAAACGCCGCACGCGGCCGGCATCGGCGAGACGGGAGTCCTTGCCCTTGGAATCGAGGAACACCATGATCACCGGGCGGCCGTCGATGCGCGCCTGCATGACCAGGCAGCGGCCGGCTTCGGAGATGTAGCCGGTTTTCTGCAGGCCGATATCCCAGTCCGGATTCATGACGAGGCGGTTGGAATTCATGTAATGCAGCTGGCTGCGGCCGACATCCACCGCATAGCGCGGATAAGTCGAGTAATGCCGGATGGCCGGATGACGGTATGCGGCGGCAACCAGCTTGGCGAGATCGCGCGCGCTGGAGACATTGTTGCTCGACAGGCCGGTCGGATCGACGTAATGCGTCTGCGTCATGCCGAGCGACCTGGCGCGCGCGTTCATCGCCGCGACGAAGGCCGGCAGACCGCCCGGATAGTGGCGCCCGAGCGCCGAGGCGGCCCGGTTTTCCGAGCTCATCAGTGCGATGTGCAGCATGTCGGCCCGGGACAGGTGCGCGCCGACGCGCAGGCGCGAACCGCTGTGCTTCTCCCGATCGATGTCGTCGGACGTCACCTCCAGCATTTCTTCCATGTTCTGGTTGGCCTCGACGACCACCAGCGCGGTCATCAGCTTGGTCAGGGAAGCGACCGGGAGCGCGACGGTGGCGTTCTTTTCGAACAGCACCTGGGAGGTGTGCTGGTCGATCACGAATGCGGCGTTGGAGGCGAGAGAAAGCGGATCGCGGGTGTGATGCAGGCCGGCCATGTCGCCGGCCGTCATCAGCGGCGCGGCCGCGGCCGGCGCGGGGGACGGCGCGAAACTGACGCGTTGCACCGGCGCCGGGGTCGGCGCCTTGGCCAGCCTGCCCGCCTTGGTCTGCCGCTTGGCCAGGCTGACGGGCGCTTCCTTGCCCTTGACGGCCTTCGGCTTGGCTGCCGCGAGCTTGCGGCTCGCTTTTTTCGGTTGCTCCGCCTTTGCGCGGGCCTTGGCCGCCGGGCGGGCCGCGGTTTTCACCGCGGCTTTCTTGGTCTTTGCCGGCGCCTGAGCAAGGGCCACCGGGGAGGAAGCGGCCAACGCAAACAAAGTTACAAAAACGCCAAGCGCGTACTTGACCATCACACTCTCCCCGAAAACTTGCAGGCCGTAATTATATCTTGCAGTGTAGCAAAATAGTGTGGCTTAACAAGCAGTTAGCGTGTGATTTTAAACAAGGTTCTTATCTATTACTGAAATTTGGCAACCGGAGTTGCCGGCAACCATAAGAAAAAGTGCAAGTAATTGTCACGTTGACATGAATGTCAGTCGCGGAATTCCGCGAACTGCGACACCGGGTCGCGCTCGGTCTGCAGCGAGTTCTCGATCTTCGATTCGTCGGCGAAGCCGAGCGACATGCCGCATACCACCATCTCGTTATCGGGGAGTTTCAGCACCTCGCGGATGATGCGGTGAAAGGGCGTGAAAGCCGCCTGCGGACAGGTATCGAGACCTCGGCCGCGCGCGGCGATCATGATGTTCTGCAAGAACATGCCGTAATCCAGCCAGGAGCCCTGCTCCATGATGCGGTCGATGGTGAAGATCATGCCGACCGGCGCATCGAAGAACGCATAGTTCCGGCCGTGCTGCGCATGCATGCCGGCCTTGTTGTCCCTCGTCAGTCCGAGCAGTCCGTACAGATCCCAGCCGATCTTGCGCCGGCGCTCGATATAAGGCGACTTCCACTGGCGCGGGTAATACGCGTACTCCTCTTCATGCTGGGTGATCAGTTCGGGATCGTTGTGGGCGAGCAGGATTTCGGCGCTCAGCTTTTCCCGGCTGGCGCCGGTGAGCACATAAACCTTCCATGGCTGGGTGTTGCTGCCCGACGGCGCGCGCGAAGCCACGTCGAGTATGGCTTCGATATCTTCGCGGGCGACCGGATCGGGGCGGAAAGCCCGGATCGAGCGCCGCGAGCTGATGGCGTGGTCGACAATCTTCTGCTCCGTGGATTCGATCATGGTTGCGTCACCTCGATGGTTTCTAATAGTTTTCGCATGGGTTCGGGAAGCGGTGTCGGCCGGCGCGTGGCGCGGTCCACGTAGACGTGCACGAAATGGCCCTGCGCCGCGGCGGTTTCCTCGTCTTCGCGGAAGATGCCGACCTCGTAGCGCACACTGGAAGTGCCGAGCTTCGTGACCCGCACGCCCGCGACGACGCGTTCGGGGAACGCGACCGACGCAAAATAATTGCACTGTGTCTCGATCACCAGGCCGATCACGGGACTGCGCTCGATGTCGAGCACGCCATTCAAGATCAGGAACTGATTCACTGCGGTGTCGAACCAGCTGTAGTACACCACGTTGTTGACGTGCCCGTAGGCGTCGTTGTCCATCCAGCGCGTCGTGATCGGATGGAAGTGTCGGTATTCGCTTCGTTTTCTCGCTTCCGCTCGCATGCTTTACTTTCGTACGACAAGAGCCACACCGGCGACCGCCACCGCCATGCCGAGCATGCCGGTGATGCTGAACGCCTCCCTGAACATCAGCCACGCCATGACCGCGGTGGTCGGCGGGGTCAGATACAACAAACTCGTCACCTGCGTTGCCGCGCTCTTGCGTATCAGCGCGAACAGCAGAAAGATCGCGCCGATCGACAGCGCCAGCACCGACCACAGCAGCGCCGCCATGAATTGCGGCGTCCACTGCACCGAGGCCGGCGGCAGTCTGAAGTCCTCCAGCAGCAGCGCGAATGGCAGCACCGCCACGATCGACGCGGCGAACTGGATCACCGTACCGGTCCGCAGATCGAAGCTGGGGCAGAAACGCTTCTGGTACAGCGTGCCGCTCGTGATCGAGATCAGCGCGAACACGCACAGCGCAATGCTTTGCCATGATAAGCCGGCAAGCGAGATCTTGTCGGCCACCACCAGGCCCACGCCCGCCAGCCCGAAAAGCAGCCCGACCCACTGCCGCGGCCGGACCGATTCGCCGACCAGCGGCGCGGCAAAGGCGGTCAGGATCGGCTGCAGGCCGACGATGAGCGCAGAGAGACCGGCAGGCATGCCGATCTTGATCGCGCACCAGACGCCGCCGAGATAGCCGGCCTGCAGCAGCACGCCGGCCACCGCGACATGGAACATCTTCCCGCGCGGCCAGGGCGCGCGCGCGATCAGCACCAGCGGCAGCAGCACCGCGAGCACGCCGATGAAGCGCAACAGCAGAAAGGTGAGCGGCTCCGCATAGGGCAGGCCGTAGCGCGCCACGACGAAACCGGTGCTCCAGATCAGGACGAATACGGGAGGCATCAGGGCCACCCAGCGGCCGGGGGAGATGAGGGAAGCGCTTACGGAATTCATGTGGCGGCAGAGACGGAGGCGTAGTCGGATGCGATCCTCACAGTCTGCAGATGCGCTGCCACCGTGTCTTGGATGTTCTTGCCGTAGCCGCCGGCCATCGCGACCGCCACCGGTATGCCGCGACCGCGCGCGCTGTCGAACACCATCCGGTCGCGCGCGGCCAGTCCGGCCATGCTCAGCTTGAGCCGGCCCAGCCGGTCCCCTTCATGCGCGTCCGCTCCCGCCAGGTAGATGAACAGCTGCGGCTGGAAGCGATCGAGCATGTTCTGCAGCGCCGCGTGCAGCGCGGCGAGGTAAGCCTCGTCGCCGGTGCCGTCGGCCAGTGCCACGTCGAGATCGCTGCACGCCTTGCGGAACGGATAATTGCGCTCGCCGTGCAGCGATAGCGTGAACACTGATTCGTCGTTGGCGAGAATGCTTGCCGTGCCGTTGCCCTGGTGGACATCGAGGTCGACGATGGCGACATGGCGGGCGCGACGCTCCGCCTGCATCAGCCGCGCGGCGACCGCCGCATCGTTGAACACGCAGAAGCCTTCGCCGTGTTCGGCGTGGGCGTGATGCGTGCCCCCGGCGAGATTGAGCGCCACTGCCTCGGACAGCGCGGCGCGGCAGGCCGCGATGGTCGCGCCGGCCGAGCGCCTGGATCGCTCCACCATCTGCGGCGTCCAGGGAAAACCGATGGCCTTCTGCTCGCTGTCGCTCAGGGTGCCGCGGCTCACCCGGTCGATGTAGTCGGGGTGATGGGCCAGAGCCAGCACACCGTCGGTCGCCGCCGGCGCCTCCTGCAGCTCGACGCCCGGCACCGTCTCCCGCACGGCGTCGCGCAGCAGCCGGTACTTCTGCATCGGGAAGCGGTGCCCCGCCGGCAGTGGGAGCACGTAGTGGTCGCTGTAGAAAGCCTTCAAGGATTGACGTTTACGTAAAGGTAAGCGGCGAGTCTATCATGGGGACGAAAACGGCGATCCGAAGAAAAAAGTCCTGTCAGACCAAGCACTTAGCAACTCCTCGCTTTTTGTGCTCTGCAACAAAAATGTGTTGACAGCATATTTTTTTTACTTAAAATACGCTTTGTTGCGATGCACAAGAGCCTGGTTACCCCGTTGCGTCGCCGATTCCAAGACCTTCGCACATCACTCAGGAGCTAACCATGTTTACCACCAACGAGCAGTTTTCCAACGCATCCAAAGCCAGCATCGAAGCCAACCTCGCGCTGCTCTCCTCGCTGTCGACCAAGGCCTTCGACGGCTTCGAGAAGCTGTTCGATCTGAACCTGAACGCGTTCAAGTCCTCGCTCGACGACAGCACCAGCGCCGCCAAGCAGCTGCTCGCCGCCAGGGACCCGCAGGAATTCCTGACCCTGGCCGCCGCCCAGGCGCAGCCGAACATGGAAAAGGCGATCGCCTACTCGCGTCACCTGACCACGATCGCAAGCGGTGTGCAGGCCGAGATCAGCAAGGCTGCCGAAGCGCAGATCGCCGAAGCCAGCCGCAAGGTGCTGGAACTGGTGGAAGAGCTGAGCAAGAACGCACCGGCAGGCTCCGAAAACGCCGTCGCCATGCTGAAGTCGGCGATCGGCAACGCCAGCGCCGGCTACGAGCAGTTCAGCAAGAGCACCAAGCAGGCGGTTGAAGTAATGGAAACCAACCTGAACAACGCAGTGAGCCAGTTCACCCCGCCGGCGGCCAAGGCTGCCAAGGCCGCGAAGAAGTAATCGCCGGCCGCCCCATGAAAGCCCCGCACCGCGGGGCTTTTCTTTTTCAGCGGATTCTTTTTTCAGCGGCTGCCGCGGGCAATGGCGCGGGCCAGGGCAATCACCGGCAGGAATGCGATCATCACGATGGTGAAAGCAGGCAGCGCGGCTTCGCCGAGTCGCTCGTCCGATGCGAGCTGATGGGTGATCACCGCCAGGGTGTCGAAATTGAAAGGCCGCACGGTCAGCGTGGCCGGCAGCTCCTTCACCACATCGACGAACACGAGCAGGCCGGCCGTCAGCAGGCTGCGCCACAGCAGCGGCGCATGCACCCGCCACAGCATGCCGAGGGGCCCCTGCCCGAGGATGCGGGCGCTCGCGTCCATGCTCGGCGTGATCTTCACCAGGCCGGCCTGCACGCTCTGGTAGGAGACGGACAGAAAGCGCACGAGATACGCATATACCAGCGCCACCACGCTGCCGGTTAGAACAAAGTTCATCCCGCGCTCGGCACCCCAGGCATCGATCCGCGCCAGCGGAATCAGGATGCCCACCGCGATGACCGCCCCCGGCACCGCATATCCCATGCTCACCACGCGGTTGCTCAGCGCCTGCAAAGGACTGCGGCCCAGCCGGGCCGCATAGGCGAGCAGCAGGCAGATCAGCACCGCCGCGAGCGCGGTGACCCCGGCCAGCAGCACGCTGTTGGACAGCCACTCCAGGTAGCGCTGGCTGAAGCCGATGGTTTCCTCGCGCCGCATCAGGCGGAAGAGGATGGCCACGGGGATCACGAAACCGAGCAGGATGGGAAATGCGCAGAACAGCATGGTGCCCAGCGCCTGAAGTCCGTTGAGGCGGGCGGTGACCTCTCCGCGCGCGCGGCCGCCCACCGCGTAGTAGCGCGCGCGGCCCCGGCTTTTCTGCTCCAGCACCATGAGCAGGGTGACCGCCAGCAGCAGCACCGCCGCGATCTGCGCCGCCCCGGTGCGATCGGAGAAGGTGTACCAGGACTTATAGATGCCGGTCGTGAGCGTCGGCACGCCGAAGTAGGCGACCGCGCCGTAGTCGGCCAGGGTCTCCATCAGCGCAAGCGCGATGCCGGCGGCCGCCGCCGGACGGGCCAGCGGCAGGCTGATGGTGAAGAAGGCGCGCCAGGGGCCGACCCCGAGCGTGCGGGCCGCGTCCCACATGCGAGGACTGCGCTCCAGGAAGGCGTTGCGCGCGAGCAGGTACACATACGGATAAAGCACCATGGCGAACAGGATTCCGGCGCCGCCCACCGACCGTACCTGCGGAAACCAGTAATCGCCGGCCTGCCAGCCGAACAACCCGCGCAATCCGGTCTGCACCGGCCCGGAAAACTGCAGGAAATCGGTATAGGCATAGGCCACGACGTAGGCCGGCATTGCCAGCGGCAGCACCAGCGCCCATTCGAAAAACCGCTTGCCCGGAAAGTCGAACGCGGCCACCAGCCAGGCGCAGCCGACGCCGCCCGCCCCTGCCAGGAGCGCCACGATCAGGGCGATCATCAGGCTGTTGCCGATGTACTCGGGCATCACCGTGGACCAGAGATGGCTGAAGGTGTCGCCGGTTTCCGCCGGCACGCCGGTGACGAGGTTGGACAGCACGCCGAAGATGGGCGCGCCCACCAGGAATGCCACGACCAGGGACGCAATCAGCAGCGGATGGACACTGCCGCGGAACGCGCCGGGCAGGCGAAAGACGGGATTGCGCATGAATTCTGCGGGAAATTGATGCTGTTACTCTGAATGAGAATTATAATCAATATACTGTTTCACCCCCGCAATTATCGACTCCATGCTCGTCGCACCTCCCTCCAGCACTCACCTGATCGTCGAATCCATCCGCGTCGGCTACGCGCAGGGAAGCCGGACGCATGAAATCGTGCACGGCCTTTCCTTCAGCCTGGGCCGAGGGGAGATCGGCTGCCTGCTCGGTCCCTCGGGCTGCGGCAAGACCACGGTGCTGCGCGCGATTGCCGGCTTCGAAGGCGTGATCGACGGGCGCATCGCGCTCGGCGGGCGCGAACTCAGCCGCGCCGGTCACACCGCGCCGCCGGAGACGCGCCAGGTCGGCGTGGTGTTCCAGGACTATGCCTTGTTTCCGCATCTCTCGGTGTGGGAAAACGTCGCCTTCGGCCTGCTCAAGCTGCCGCAGTCGGTGCGCAAGTCGCGGGTCGAACGCCTGCTGGACCTGGTCGGCCTCGGCGCCCACGCACGCCAGTATCCGCACGAACTGTCCGGCGGCCAGCAGCAGCGGGTCGCCCTCGCACGCGCGCTGGCGCCTCAGCCCGACCTGCTGCTGCTGGACGAACCCTTCTCCAATCTCGACGTCGACCTGCGCGAGCGCCTGGCGCAGGAAGTGCGCGACATCCTGAACGAACTCGGCACCACCGCGGTGCTGGTCACCCACGACCAGCACGAGGCTTTCGCCATCGCCGACAGGATCGGCGTGATGCAGGAGGGCGTCATCGTGCAGTGGGACGACGCCTACAACCTCTATCACCGGCCGGCCAACCGCTTCGTCGCGGACTTCATCGGCCAGGGCGTATTCGTGCCCGGCAACGTGGATCTGCCGGCGCAGAAAGTCTGCATCGAACTCGGCAGCCTGCCGCTATGGCAGGGGATCGACTTCTGCGCCACCGGCGAGCGCGAGGGCGGCCAGGTCGACGTGCTGCTGCGCGCCGACGATGTCATCCACGACGACGCCAGCCCGCTGCAGGCCGAGGTGGTGCGCAAGGCATTCCGGGGCGCCGAGTTTCTGTATACATTGAAGCTCCCGAGCGGACAGAAGCTGCTCGCGCTCGTTCCCTCGCACCACGATCACGCGCTCGGCGAAAAGATCGGCATCCGTCTCGGCGCCGATCATGTGGTGACCTTCCCCCCCGCGGCCTGAGCGTCGCCGGACCCGCCTCGCGCGACCTGTGCCGCTAGCCGTTGCCGCGCTTGAGGCCGCGCAAGCCGCGCACTGAGCGGACGCGCGCCGGCGCCTTCCTCTGCACCAAATGCATTCACCGCGCTGCGAAAGTCGTAGCGCAAGCACCATTTCGAGACACTGCGCACCGCAATCGACCGCGCGGCGCATGAAAAGAGGGTGTCCGGTTTGGGGCGCCGGTGGCACGCAAACTGCTAAAGCTTGCCTGCGAGCTATCGCGTGTCTGTCGACCCCAATAATCACCTCAGGAGCAAAAATGTCTCGTCGCACCCTCTTGAAAGCGACCGCTGCCGGCGCTTTGATGCTTACCGCCTCTGCCTGGATGCCTCAAGCCCTGGCCGCCGACACCATCAAGGTCGGTATTCTTCATTCGCTGTCCGGCACGATGGCGATCTCCGAAACTTCGCTCAAGGACGTCGCCCTGATGACGATCGAGGAGATCAACGCCAAGGGCGGCGTGATGGGCAAGAAGCTCGAGCCGGTGGTGGTGGACCCGGCTTCCAACTGGCCGCTGTTCGCGGAGAAGGCGCGCCAGCTGGTCACGCAGGACAAGGTGGCGGTCGTGTTCGGCTGCTGGACCTCGGTGTCGCGCAAGTCGGTGCTGCCGGTGTTCAAGGAGCTCAACAGCCTGCTCTTCTATCCGGTGCAGTACGAAGGCGAAGAGCTCGAGAAGAATGTGTTCTACACCGGCGCCGCGCCCAACCAGCAGGCGATCCCGGCGGTGGAATACCTGATGTCCAAGGAAGGCGGCGGTGCCAAGCGCTTCGTCCTGCTCGGCACCGACTATGTCTATCCGCGCACCACCAACAAGATCCTGCGCGCCTTCCTCAAGTCCAAGGGCGTGAAGGATTCCGATATCGATGAGGTCTACACGCCTTTCGGCCACTCCGACTACCAGACCATCGTCGCCAACATCAAGAAGTTCTCGGCCGGCGGCAAGACCGCGGTGATCTCCACCATCAACGGCGATTCCAACGTGCCCTTCTACAAGGAGCTCGGCAATGCGGGCCTGAAGGCGACCGACGTGCCGGTGGTGGCTTTCTCGGTCGGCGAGGAAGAGCTGCGCGGCGTCGACACCAAGCCGCTGGTCGGCCATCTCGCGGCCTGGAACTACTTCCAGTCGGTGAAGAACCCGGTCAACAATGAGTTCATCAAGAAGTGGAAGGCCTACGCGAAAGAGAAGAAGCTACCGAACGCCGACACGGTCGTGACCAACGATCCGATGGAAGCCACCTACGTCGGCATCCACATGTGGAAGCAGGCGGTCGAAAAGGCCAAGTCGACCGACACCGACAAGGTGATCGCGGCGATGGGCGGCCAGACCTTCAAGGCACCGTCCGGCTATGAGCTGACGATGGACAAGTCCAACCATCACCTGCACAAGCCGGTGATGATCGGCGAGATCCGCCCCGACGGCCAGTTCAACGTGGTCTGGAAGACCAAGGGCCCGATCCGCGCGCAGCCGTGGAGCCCGTTCATCGAGGGCAACGAAGCCAAGCAGAAGATGTAATCGCCCTGTCCGCTCCCCACTCGGGAGCGGCAGCGGACGCACGCGGGCCGGAGCGTGGCTCCCTGTTCCACACTCCGGCTTTTTTGCGCCCGCCATCATTGCATCGCCCAGGATCCACCCATGAAAATGCTGAGAAAACTGCTTGTCACCGGATGGCTGTGCGCAACGGCGCTCACGGCCGAGGCGGCGATCGACCCCGAGCTGCTCAGGCCGCTCGCCGGCGACGATCCGGACGCCCGCATCGAAGCGGTGAACAAGATCGCGACGCTCGCGAACGAGGAAGCATTCACGCTGCTGAACGCACTCAAGAATGACAACCTGTATGCCACGCCCGACGGCGACGTGCTGATCGTCGAGGACGACAAGGCGACCGATCCGGCGACCGGCAAGACCGGTCCGGTGCCCGAGGGCGTCGACGGCATCATGGTCAACAACCGGCTTCGCGGCGCGCTCGATGGCGCGCTGTCAGGCTTCGCGCTGCTGTCCGAAGACCGCGGCCAGCGGCTCGGCGCCGCGCTGGCCATGCAAAGGAATGCCGACCCGGGCCAGCTGCCGATGATCACCAGGGCGCTGGAGAAGGAACAGGATCCGGAGATCCGCCGCGCCCTCGGACTTGCCGCCGCCACCGCCAGCCTGCAGTCGCCCGATCCCGCCGTGCGCAAGGCGGCCGTCGAGGCGCTGGCCGACAGCCCGAATGCCGCGGTAAAGACGACGCTGATGCAGATGCTCGAGAAGAATCCGGACGGCAGCTACAGCGAAGCGGATGAATCCGTTCGCATCGCCGCGGTCAGCACTCTCAGCGCGATCAACGCACGCCAGGCACGCACGGAATTCATCGGCAACCTGTTCTACGGCATCTCGCTCGGCAGCGTGCTGCTGCTGGCGGCGCTCGGTCTGGCGATCACCTTCGGCCTGATGGGCATCATCAACATGGCGCATGGCGAGCTGCTGATGATCGGCGCCTATGCCACCTATGTCTGCCAGCTGCTGTTCCGCCAGTACCTGCCGGGCGCCGTGGACTACTATCTGCTGGCCGCCCTGCCTGCCGCCTTCCTGGTCGCCGGTGCCGTCGGCATCGCGCTGGAACGCACGGTGATCCGCTGGCTCTATGGCCGCCCGCTGGAAACCCTGCTCTGCACCTGGGGCATCAGCCTGATCCTGATGCAGGCGGTGCGCAGCCTGTTCGGCGCGCAGAACGTGGAAGTCGCGAATCCCTCCTGGATGTCGGGCGGGGTGACGGTGATGGGTTCGCTGGTGCTGTCCTGGAATCGCATCGTGATCATTTTCTTCGCGCTGGCCGTGGTCGGCGCGGTCTGGCTGATCCTGAACAAGACCCGGCTTGGCCTGTTTCTGCGCGCCGTGACCCAGAACCGCCGCATGGCCGACTGCGTCGGCGTCTCCACCGGCAGGATCGACATGCTGACCTTCGGCCTCGGCTCCGGCATCGCGGGGCTCGGCGGCGTGGCGCTGTCCCAGCTCGGCAACGTCGGGCCGGATCTCGGCCAGGGCTACATCGTGGATTCCTTCATGGTGGTGGTACTGGGCGGCGTCGGACAGCTCGCCGGCACCGTCATCGCGGCCATCGGCCTCGGCGAGGTCAACAAGTTTCTCGAGCCGATGGCCGGCGCCGTGCTGGCCAAGATCGCCATCCTGGTGTTCATCATCATCTTCATACAGAAGCGGCCGCAGGGCCTGTTTGCCATGAAAGGGAGGAGCGCGGAATGAAAGGCTCACTCTTCTCGCGTCCGGCCTGGACAGCGATCGTCGTCTGCGGCGCGGTGCTGGCCTTGCTGCCGGTCCTCAATCTGGCCTTCGAGCCGGGTCATGCGCTGCATGTGTCGAGCTATACGGTGGCGCTGATCGGCAAGTTCATGTGCTATGCGATCGCGGCGCTGGCGCTGGATCTCGTGTGGGGTTACACCGGCATCCTGTCGCTCGGCCACGGCGTATTCTTCGCGCTCGGGGGCTACGCCCATGGCATGTACCTGATGCGCGCCATCGGCAAGGACGGCGTGTATCAGAGCCATCTGCCGGACTTCATGGTCTTCCTCGACTGGAAGGCCTATCCGTGGTACTGGTCTTTCACCGACCACTACTGGTATGCGCTGGCGCTGGTGGTGCTCGTGCCGGGCGTGCTGGCCTTCGTGTTCGGCTACTTCGCGTTCCGTTCGCGCATCAAGGGGGTGTACTTCTCCATCATCACCCAGGCCATGACCTTCGCCTTCATGCTGCTGTTCTTCCGCAACGACACCGGGTTCGGCGGCAACAATGGTTTCACCGACTTCAAGCGGATCGCCGGCTTTGCGATCACCGCCCCGGAAACCAAGGCGGCGCTCTACCTGATCACGCTTGCGGCGCTGGTCGGCGCGCTGCTGCTGTGCCGCTGGATCGTGACCTCCAAGCTCGGCCGCGTACTGCAGGCGGTGCGCGATTCCGAGTCTCGGCTGATGTTCATCGGTTACAACCCGCTTTGGTTCAAGCTGTTCGTGTGGACGCTGTCGGCCGTCCTGTGCGGCATCGCGGGCGCGCTCTACGTGCCGCAGGTGGGCATCATCAATCCCTCCGAAATGTCGCCGGGGAATTCGATCGAGATGGTGATCTGGGCGGCGGTCGGGGGGCGCGGCTCGCTGCTCGGTCCCATCATCGGCGCGTTCTCGGTCAACGGCCTCAAGAGCTGGTTCACCGCCGCCTTTCCCGACCTCTGGCTGTATGCGCTCGGCGCGCTGTTCATCCTGGTGACGCTGTTCATGCCGCAGGGCGTGCTCGGCCTGGCGCAGAAATTCCGCAACAAGGAGGCAGCATGAACGACACGCTCAGGCACGGCCACCTGCAGGAGAACCCGGCGCATGCGGAGTACGGCACTTCCTACGGCCGCATCAAGCCGGAAGGCGTGGACACGACCCATGGCGCGATCCTCTACCTCGAGGACATCACCGTATCCTTCGACGGCTTCAAGGCGATCAACCGGCTGACGATGGATATTTCCGTCGGCGAGCTGCGCTGCATCATCGGGCCGAACGGCGCCGGCAAGACCACGATGATGGACGTCATCACCGGCAAGACCCGTCCGACTTCCGGCACCGCCTGGTTCGGCCAGACCATCGACCTGACCCGGCTGAGCGAGCCGGAGATCGCGCACGCCGGCATCGGCCGCAAGTTCCAGCGCCCCACGGTGTTCGAGCAGCACACGGTGTTCGAGAACCTGGAACTGGCGATGAAGATGGACAAGCGGGTGCGGCCGACGCTGTTCTTCCGGCTCAGCTCCGAGCAACAGGGCAAGATCGAGGAAATCCTGAAGCTGATCCGTCTCACCGGACAAGAGAACCGCCTCGCCGGCCTGTTGTCCCACGGCCAGAAGCAATGGCTGGAGATCGGCATGCTGCTGATGCAGGAGCCCCAGCTGCTGCTGCTGGACGAGCCGGTGGCGGGCATGTCCGACGCCGAAACCGCGCGCACCGCCGAGCTGCTCAACGAACTGCGCGGCAAGCACTCCATCATGGTGGTCGAACACGACATGGCCTTCGTCACCGAGATCGCGCAGCAGGGCAAGGTCACGGTGCTGCACGAGGGATCCGTGCTGGCCGAGGGCACCATGCAGCAGGTGCAGAACGACGAGCGCGTCATCGAAGTCTACCTGGGACGCTGAACATGCTGAATGTCGAACAACTGAATCAATACTATGGCGCAGCGCACACGCTGCGCGGCGTCTCGCTGTCGCTGCAGAAAGGCGAATGTCTCGCCCTGCTCGGCCGCAACGGGGTCGGCAAGACGACCCTGCTGAAATGCCTGATGGGCGTGCTGCCCGTGGCCAAGGGCAAAGTGGAGCTGGAGGGCCAGGACATCACCAGGCTCAAGCCGCACCAGCGCGCCGCGCTCGGCATCGCCTACGTGCCCCAGGGGCGGGAAATCTTCGCCCGCCTCACGGTCGAGGAAAACCTGCTGATGGGCATGGCGGTCAAGCCCGGCCGCGAGGCATCGAGAATACGCTGCGAGGTATTCGAGCTGTTCCCGGTATTGCGCGAGATGCTGCACCGTCGCGGCGGCGACCTGTCCGGCGGACAGCAGCAGCAGCTCGCGATTGCGCGCGCACTGCTGGCCGACCCCAGGCTCATCATCCTGGACGAACCGACCGAGGGCATACAGCCGTCGATCATCAAGGACATCGGCAAGGTCATCCGCCTGCTGCGCGAGCGCGGCGACATCGCCATCCTGCTGTGCGAGCAATACTTCGATTTCGCGCATGAGCTGGCGGACAGGTTCGTCGTGCTGTCGCGCGGCGAGGTGGTGGCGTCGGGCACCCAGGCCCAGATGGGCGGCGAGGACGTCAAGCGCCACCTGGCGGTGTAGAGGCCGGATGAGAAGCGTTCCATCAGAGACCGTAAGCCCCATGCGGGTCCACGAACCGTGGCAGGCGAGCCTGTCGCTCGGCTTCGAGAACGATGGCGGCGTCACGCGTCTCGTCGAGCGCCGGCATGCCGGTCCCTTGCGCGTGCAGAAACCGCTGTATCCGGAAGGCACGGTGCTGTGTCACGCGATCCTCGTTCATCCTCCCGGCGGCGTGGTCGGCGGCGACGAACTGCGGATCGAGGCGCGTGTCGGCGCCGGCGCGAGCGCATTCCTCACGACGCCGGGCGCAGCCAAGTGGTACAAGGCGAACGGCCGTGTGTCGAGCCAGCGCGTGCAGCTGCACGCCGGTACGGGGTCGAGCCTGGAGTGGATGCCGCAGGAGACGATTTTCTTCGACGCCGCCGCGGTCGATCTCGACACCCGCATCGACCTCTCCGGAGACGCGGTGTACATCGGCGGAGAAATCCTTTGCTTCGGCCGCACCGCGTCCGGCGAAAGCTTCAATGCCGGCCGGATTGCGCAGCGCACCGCCATCCGCCGCAACGGACGCCTGATCTGGTTCGAGCAAGGCGCGATCGATGCCGGCGGCGGCGCGATGCGCAGCGCGCTCGGCCTGCACGGCAATACGGTGTGCGCGACGTTCATCGCGGCCGGCAGGCCGCTGCCGGCGGACGGCATCGCCGCGCTGCGCGAATGCGGCGCCGGCATGAACGCCGGAGTCTCGCAGCTCAGGGCCGTCGTGGTGGCGCGCCTGCTGTGCGACTCGAGCGAAAGCGCGCGCCGCTGGATGACGCGCGCCTGGCAAGTAACGCGCCCCGCGCTGACCGGGCGCGAGGCGGTCGTCCCCCGCATCTGGAATACATGAAACCCGAAACCCGAGACGGAGAAACCCGATGGAGCTGACTCCAAGAGAAAAAGACAAGCTGCTCATCTTCACCGCGGCGCTGCTGGCCGAGCGCCGCAGGGCCCGCGGCCTGAAGCTCAACTATCCGGAGGCGGTCGCGTTGCTGAGCGCGGCCATCATGGAAGGCGCGCGCGACGGCAGAAGCGTCGCTGAGCTGATGTCCGAGGGTACGCAGATACTGTCACGCGCCGACGTCATGGAAGGCGTGCCGGAGATGATTCCGGAAATCCAGGTCGAAGCCACCTTCCCCGACGGCACCAAGCTCGTCACCGTTCACCATCCGATTCCATAGGAGCGGCCATGATTCCAGGAGAAATGCTGATACAGGACGGCGAGATCGCTCTCAACGCCGGTCGCCGGACCGCCACGGTCACCGTCGCCAACAGCGGCGACCGGCCTATCCAGGTCGGCTCCCACTTCCACTTCTACGAAGTCAACGACGCGCTGCGCTTCGACCGCGACACCGCCTACGGCATGCGGCTCAATATCGCGGCCGGCACGGCGGTGCGCTTCGAACCCGGGCAGGAACGCACGGTGGAACTGGTGGAACTGGCCGGCGACCGCAAGGTGTACGGCTTCAACGGCAAGGTGATGGGAGCGCTCAAATGACGGGAATCTCACGGCAGGCTTATGCGGAGATGTTCGGCCCCACTGTCGGCGACCGGGTGCGGCTGGCCGACACGGAATTGTTCATCGAGGTCGAGAAAGACTTCACCGTCTACGGCGAGGAAGTCAAGTTCGGCGGCGGCAAAGTGATCCGCGACGGCATGGGCCAGTCGCAGCGGGCGCATGCGGACGTGATGGACACGGTCATCACCAACGCCTTGATCCTCGACCACTGGGGCATCGTCAAGGCCGACATCGGCATCAAGGCCGGGCGCATCTTCGGCATCGGCAAGGCCGGCAATCCGGACATCCAGCCGAACGTCACCCTCGCCATCGGCGGCGCAACCGAAATCATCGCCGGCGAAGGCATGATCGTGACGGCCGGCGCCATCGACTCCCACATCCATTTCATCTGCCCGCAGCAGATCGAGGAAGCGCTGATGTCCGGCGTGACCACCATGCTCGGCGGCGGCACCGGCCCCGCGGTCGGCACCGCCGCCACCACCTGCACGCCGGGACCCTGGCACATTCATTCGATGCTGTCGGCGGCGGATGCCTTTCCGATGAATCTCGGCTTCCTCGGCAAGGGCAATGTCAGCCTGCCGCTGCCGCTGGAAGAGCAGATCCGCGCCGGCGCCATCGGCCTCAAGCTGCACGAGGACTGGGGCAGCACGCCGGCGGCCATCGACAACTGCCTGTCCGTCGCCGATCGCATGGACATCCAGGTGGCGATCCATACCGACACGCTCAACGAAGGCGGTTTCCTCGAAAACACGCTGGCCGCGTTCAGGGACCGCACCATCCACACCTTCCATACGGAGGGCGCGGGCGGCGGCCATGCGCCCGACATCATCGCCGCGGTCGGCGAAGGCAATGTGCTGCCCTCCTCCACCAACCCGACGCGCCCCTATACGGTCAACACGCTCGACGAGCATCTCGACATGCTGATGGTATGTCACCATCTCGATCCGGCGATCGCGGAAGACGTCGCCTTCGCCGAGTCCCGCATCCGGCGCGAGACCATCGCCGCGGAAGACATCCTGCACGACATCGGCGCGGTTTCCATGATGTCCTCCGACTCGCAGGCGATGGGCCGGGTCGGCGAAGTCATCATGCGCACCTGGCAGACCGCGCACAAGATGAAGGTGCAGCGCGGCCCGCTGCCCGAGGATTCCTCCCGCAACGACAATTTCCGGGCCAGGCGCTATATCGCGAAGTACACCATCAACCCGGCCATCACGCACGGCATCTCGCACGTGGTCGGTTCGCTCGAAGCCGGCAAGATCGCCGACATCGTGCTGTGGAAGCCGGCCTTCTTCGGTGTCAAGCCGTCGATGATCCTCAAGAGCGGCATGATCGCCGCCGCCCAGATGGGCGATCCGAACGCATCGATTCCGACGCCGCAGCCGGTGCATTACCGGATGATGTTCGGCGCCTACGGCGGCGGGCTGAAGACGTCCTTCACCTTCGTCTCGCAGGCGGCATACGATGCCGGCATCGGCGACATGCTCAGGCTGAACAAGCCGCTGATCGCGGTGCGCGACACGCGCGGCATCCGCAAGCGCGACATGATCCACAACGGCGCCACGCCGAAGATGGAAGTCGACGCCGAGACCTATGAAGTGCGCGCCGACGGCGAATTGCTGGTCTGCGAGCCCGCCACCGTGCTGCCGATGGCGCAACGCTATTTCCTGTTCTGATGCATAGACCGATGCTGACACTGCATACCAAACTCGAACACGCCGACCGGATAGACGGCGAACTCATCCTGCCCTACGAACTGCGCGAGAAAAGCCGCCTGCGGGCGGCCCTCGCCTCCGGCGAAGACGTGGCGGTCTTCACCGTGCGCGGCACCGTGCTGCGCGACGGCGATCTCCTGAAGGGCGACGACGGCCGCGTGGTGAAGATCCGCGCGGCGCAGGAGTCGACCTACCGGGTATCCTGCCCCGACACGCGCACCCTGCTGCGCTGCGCCTTCCATCTCGGCAACCGACATACCCAGGCACAGGTCGGCGACGGCTTCCTGCGGATACGCAAGGACACCGTGCTCAGGGAAATGCTGGAAGGCCTGGGAGCGACCGTCAGCGAGGAGAACGCGGCATTCGAGCCGGAGTCCGGCGCCTACGGCGGCGGCCATCATCACCACGGCGACGATCATCATCATCCGCTGGCGCCGATTCCGCTGCGGCAGAAAATCCACCGCCCGTCCGACAAGGCCTGAGATGCACGCGCGCGCATTGCTGCATCTGCTGCAACTCGCCAGTCCCTCGCTGCCGATCGGCGCCTACAGCTATTCCCAGGGACTCGAAGCAGCGCTCGACCGCGGCCTGGTGCGCGACCAGGCGGGCGCGCGCGCATGGATCGTCGACGCCCTGCATCATGTCGTCGCCCGCTTCGAGGCACCGGTGTTGTGGCGCCTGCTGCAAGGCTTCGCGACGCGCGACGCGCAGGCGGTCGCGGACTGGAACGAGCGCTTTCTCGCGGCGCGCGACACCGCCGAGTTCCGCGCCGAGACGGTACAGATGGGCTATTCGCTCGGCAAGCTCGCGCTCGACCTCGAACTCGGCGACGATCAGTTGCGCGACATCCTGCAGGCGCAGGCGGAGATCGCGCTGCCGACCGCCTTCGCCCATGCCGCCGTCGCGCTCGATGTGCCGCATGAGGCCGCCCTGCTCGGCGCCCTGTTTTCCTGGGCGGAGAACCAGGTGCTCGCCTGCGTGAAATCCGTTCCGCTCGGCCAGGTCGCCGGCCAGCGGATGCTCCTGTCACTGCAACCCGAAATCGAATCCGCCGCCGCCGAGGCCATGCAGCTCGGCGACGACGGCCTGTCCAACTGGTCCCCCGGCCTGTCGCTGCTGTCGATGCAGCATGAAGTGCAGTACAGCCGGCTCTACCGCTCCTGAGAAACGAGAAACATGACAACCACATCCAATCCCCTGCGCGTCGGCATCGGCGGCCCGGTCGGCTCCGGCAAGACCGCCCTGTGTGAAATGCTGTGCAAGGCCATGCGCGACCACTACGACATGGCGGTCATCACGAACGACATCTACACCAAGGAAGACATGGAGATCCTGCTGCGCGCGGATGCGCTGCCGGCAGAGCGCCTGATGGGCGTGGAGACCGGCGGCTGCCCGCACACCGCGATCCGGGAAGACGCCTCGATCAACCTGGAAGCAATCGCGCGCATGAGCGCCGATTTCCCCGACCTCGACCTCATCCTCGTCGAATCGGGGGGAGACAATCTCGCCGCCACCTTCAGTCCCGAACTGTCGGACCTCACCATCTACGTGATCGACGTCGCGGGCGGCGAGAAGATCCCGCGCAAGGGCGGCCCCGGCATCACCCGTTCCGACCTCCTGATCATCAACAAGACCGACCTCGCGCCCCATGTCGGCGCCAACCTCGACATCATGGCGAGCGACGCCAAAAGAATGCGCGGCGAACGGCCCTTCATCTTCACCAATCTGCGCAGCGGCGACGGCGTGGAAAAGGTGGTGGATTTCATCCGCAAGCAGGGGCTGCTGGATGAAGTGAAGGTGACACAGCGTTAAGCAATGGCGGAGTGGCGTGGGAATGGTCTGCGACGGCTGGCCCGGCGTGCGCAAACACTGTCCGGACTGACACCTCCGGACATTCGCCGTTTGGGCCGGCAGGGACGCCGGCCCTACTGACGCGGCGTGAGTGGTGCGGCCTCCGTGCCGGCCCGGCGGAGTTCGCACAACCACCGTCGCCAGCCCGTCTACTGACGCACATACTCCGCGCCGAAACCATCGAGCCCTTCAAGCAGCTTGCCGAATGCCTTGTCGACCTGCTCCGGATCGCCCTTCACGCCAAGCTCGATATGCGCGCGCGTCCCGGCGTCGGCCACCGTCGGCAGGCTGAACACTTTCACCAGCGGGAATTCCGCCTCGATCTCTTCCATCATCGGGGTCAGCCGCGACTCGGGCTGCCCGTACACGAGGACGGCCTTCTCCGCCCGCGGCACCTGCCGGAACAGGTGCGCATAATGGGTGTCCAGCACCCATTCGATCATCGGCCACGCCATCACGGGAAATCCCGGTACGAAATGATGGGCACCGGCGCCGTGCACGACGCGAAAACCGGGGATCTTGTTGTAGGGGTTGGGGATGATGTCACAGCCCTGCGGGAATTCGCCCATCTTCAGCCGGTGCATGTTGTCGGGCGTGTCGTATTCAGGCTCGCGGCCTTCGGCCCGCGCGACATCGGCGATCCTTTCCTCGATCAGCCGCTTCGCTTCCGGATGCAGCGCCAGCGGCACGCCGAACGCGGCCGCCGCGCACTGGCGGGTATGGTCGTCAGGCGTGGCACCGATGCCGCCGCAGGAAAACACGATATCGTCGCTCGCGATGCTGCGGCGCAGGACATCGGTGATGCGGGCGCGGTCGTCGCCCACATACTCCGCCCACGACAGTTGCAGGCCGCGCGCGTTGAGCAGCTCGACCACCTTGGGAAAATGCTTGTCGCTGCGTTTCCCCGACAGGATTTCGTCGCCGATGATGATGAGTCCGAAGGCCATGGATTTATCCGCTTGCAAAAGCTGCATTATGGATCAGTTCAGATCCTTGAGTTCGCCGGGCGCCGGCAGCCGGCCGCGCTCCGCCGCCAGCACCTGCAGGCAGTAATGCTCGAACCAGAGGCCGGTGAATACGAACACCAGCACATACAGCCAGATCGCGCCGGCGGCCAGCACCGGGAAGAAGATCACCGACAGCGCGCCGCCTAGCCAGAGCAGCGTGGGCGCCGCGCCCATGGCGCCGGTGACGGTGCCGATCAGCAGCAGGGGCCAGCGATGGCGCCGCAGGAGCGAGCGCATTTCGTCTCGGCTCGCATGCTCGGCCAGCGCGTCATACGCCATCACCCTGTACGTCAGCCAGCCCCACAGCAGGGGCTGGATCACGAAGGTCAGCGGCGGAAATAGCGACAGCGGCAGCGTGACGATCCAGAGGAAGGCGAACAGGATGAAGGAATAGAAGGCCAGCCAGAGACTGCCCAGCATGGTCCCGCCACGCCGCTTCTCCAGCGCCGGATACCATCGTCCGCCCACGTGGCGCACGATCGCCGGCATCGCCATCACGCCGACGAACACAAGCGCGGTCAGTATCATCAGCGGCAGCAGCACCCACATCGCCATCAGCGGCACCAGCACCGTGTTGAGGGCGCCCAGCCCGAACCAGCCGAGAATCTCGCCGGTGGTCGAAAAGCTGCCGGTCTCGGCGAACCAGCCATGCAGCCAGTCGATCATCGGCTGCAGCCCGAGCCAGAGCCCGACACCCCAGAGCACGATGGACACCAGGAAAGGCAGCACGGTCAGCAGCAGCATGCGCAGATGCAACTGGCTCAGCACCGCCCGGCCAAAGGAAACCGCCACCACGCGCATCATCGTTTCTTCCTCCCGCCTGCAGTCCGCCCCATCCCGTTCATCCTTTCCTTGCCGAGGGCGAACATAGCATCCGCCCAAAAATCAATCAATTCGCGCCATGAACCGCCGCGCGCGCCCGCGATCTCACACCTGCCATGTACCTGATCCAGCTCTTCCTGCCGCTGTACGACAACGACGGCGTCCGCTTGTCCGCCTCGCTGCATGCGGGGACGCGCGACGAACTCGTGGCCCGCTTCGGCGGCCTCACCGCCTATTCCCGCGCGCCCGCCGACGGTGTGTGGCAGGAGGACGAACGACACACCGTGCGCGACGAGCTGGTCATCTACGAAGTGATGAGCGACGGACTCGACACCGGTTGGTGGCGCCATTACCGGGAAGTGCTCGAGCAGCGCTTCCGCCAGCAACAGATCGTGATCCGTGCCCAGGAAATCCGGATGTTGTAAGGACTGCTACAATCGCGCGTTCATTCATTCATTCGCAAAGGAATTCCCATGCCCACCACCATGACCGCCTCCGGCCTGCAGTATGAAGACCTGACCCCCGGCTCCGGCGAAGAAGCCAAGGCAGGCCAGCATGTGACGGTGCACTACACCGGCTGGCTGCAGAACCCTGACGGCAGTGCCGGCAGCAAGTTCGATTCCAGCAAGGATCGCAACGATCCCTTCGATTTTCCGCTGGGCGCCGGCCATGTGATCAAGGGCTGGGACGAAGGCGTGCAAGGCATGAAGGTGGGCGGCGTGCGTCGCCTGATCATTCCCGCTTCCCTCGGCTATGGCGCGCGCGGCGCCGGCGGCGTCATCCCGCCCAACGCCACCCTGATTTTCGAAGTGGAACTTTTGGGCGTCTGAGCACTCTTTCCCAGAGGCAAGCCGAACGCCGGTGGTGAACAACGTACCGTCGCTGAGCCGACGGCGCGCGTTTCTTCAATCACCGGATCCGGCTTCATGCAAAACATCTTCCGGGTCGCCATCTGCGCGGCCCTGCTTCTCTCCCTCTCCGGCTGCGCGGTGGTCAGCGTGGCCGGCGCAGCGGTCACCGTGGCGTCGACCGCCGTGAGTGTCGGCGTGACCGCCGGCTCGATGGCCGTCGGCGCGGTGACGACCGTCGGCGGCGCGCTCATCGGCGACGATGACGACGAAGACGAATAATCCCGAGCCTTTCCTCTAGAGCTTTTGCTTTTTTGACTCCGCCGGCGGTGCTATGTTGTGCGTCCGTGCCGCAGCGGCGGCGCAGTCATGACAAAGAGGAGAAAAAAATGAGCCTTCAGGCCCAGTTCGAACAGGCGGTAGCCGATTCCAAGAACCTGCCCGAGCGTCCGGACAACATGACGCTGCTGCGCATGTATGCATTGTTCAAGCAGGCCAGCGCCGGCGATGCGAACGGCGACCGCCCCGGCTTCACCGACATGGTCGGCCGCGCCAAGTACGATGCGTGGGATGCGCTCAAGGGCACGTCGAAGGACGACGCTATGCAGCAGTACATCAGCCTGATCGAGGAACTGAAGGGCTGAGCCTGCTCCGGCCTGTGCGGGCTTGCGCAGGCCCGCATGATTCATCCGTCAGCCGAACACCTTGCGCATCTTCGCCGCCAGCTTCTGTTCGATGACCGGTGCGAATGACCTGAACAGGAAGCCGAGACTGACTTCCACCAGCGCCTCGTTCGGCGCCAGCACCAGCAGGCCGTTCACTCCGGGGCGCTGGAACTGCATCACGTCGCCGTTCCATTCCACCTCGACCTGATAATCGCGCGCGATCTGCTCCGCCACTTCCCGTGCCGCCCGCCTCGCTTCTTCCTGAGGCAGGTCGTGGGCATGCGCAATCCGGATGTCGGGCATCAGTCCGCGCCCTTCCACGCTTGCGGATTGAGCAGGTTGGGCGGACGCTTGCCCGACAGCGCGGCTACCAGGTTGGCCGCCGCGCATTCCGCCATCGCGCGGCGGGTCGGTTCGGAAGCGCTGGCGATATGGGGCGTCAGCACCACGTTCTTCAGTTCCAGGAAGCCGGGATCGAAGGCGGGTTCATTCTCGAAGACGTCGAGACCAGCGGCCGCGATGCGCTGCGCGCGCAGCGTTTCGATCAGCGCCTTGTCATCGACGATACCGCCGCGTGCGACGTTGACGAGCGTCGCGGTCGGCTTCATCAATGCGAGTTCGCCGGCGCCGATGGTGTGATGGGTCTGCGGCGAATACGGCAGCACCAGCATCACGTGGTCGGCGTTGCGCAGCAACTCTTCCTTGCTCACGTACTGCGCGTTGTTGGCGCGCGCTTCGATATCGGGCGAGCAGCGGGAACGGTTGTGATAGATCACCTTCATGTCGAAGCCGAGCGAGCGCCGTGCCACCGCCTGCCCGATGCGGCCCATGCCGATGATCCCCAGCGTCGATCCGTGCAGATCGGCGCCGAGGAAGCCGTTGTACGTCCATTTCTTCCACTGCCCGGCCCGCAGCCAGTGCTCAGACTCGGTCACCCGCCGCGCGGTGGCCATCAGCAGGGCCCAGGCGAAGTCGGCCGTGGTCTCGTTGAGCACGTCGGGCGTATTGGTCACCGGGATCCCGGCGCGCGTGGCGGCATCGACGTCGATGTTGTTGTAGCCGACCGCCATGTTGCAGATTGCCCTGAGGCCCGGGCAGGCGGCGATGACTTCCGCGCTCATGCGCTCGCTGGAGTTCAAGAACACGCCCTGCTTGTCCTGCAGCCGGGCGATCAGCTCCTCGCGAGTGAAGATGCGGTCGTCCTGGTTGGACTCGACGTCGAATTCGCGCGACAGGCGCTCGATCACATCGGGGAATACCGCGCGCGTGACAAGAATCTTCGGTTTGCCCATTGCCGCACCTCAGAAGAAGATGAAGGTCATGACCACGAAAAGCGGCACCAGTATCGCGCACGACCAGCCCATGTAGCCGAAGAAGGAAGGCATCTTGATGCCCCGCTCTTCCGCGATGGCCTTCACCATCAGGTTGGGTGCGTTACCGATGTAGCTGTTGGCGCCCATGAAGACGGCGCCGCAGGAAATAGCCGCGAGCGTACTGGCCAGTGTCGTCATCAGCACCGCCGGATCCCCGCCCGCCGTATTGAAGAATACCAGATAGGTCGGCGCATTATCGAGGAAGGAAGAAAGCACGCCGGTTGCCCAGAAATAGGCGGCATTGATGGGCTGCCCCGTTGGATCGGTGACCGCGCTCACGACGCCGCCGAAGGCGCCCGCTTCCCCCGCGCGCAGCATGGCAATGACCGGAATGATGGTGATGAAGATGCCGGCGAAGAGCTTGCCGACTTCCTGTATCGGCCCCCATGAGAACTCGTTGCCTTCGCGCGCGGACCGCGGCGTCACGGCGAGCGAAACAAAGATGATCGCCACCAGCAGCACGTCGCGCACGATGTTCTGCAATTCCACCGGCGTGCCGGCGATGTCGAAGGAGACGCCGGACTTCCAGAAACCGCTCATCAGCACCAGCGCAACCACGGCGCCGAGGAGAATGAAGTTGACCTTGCCCTCGAAGGCGATGGCCGAGTCCGGGGTGGGATCCACCGGCAGCAGTTCCGGCTCCCTGCTATGGAAGTAATGGCGGTCGAGCAGATAAAAGATCAGCAGCAGCGACACGCACAGGAACAGCGTCTCCGGGAAGATGTTCTTGACCGTCCAGAAGAAATCCACGCCCTTGAGGAAGCCAAGGAACAGCGGTGGATCGCCGAGCGGCGTCAGCGACCCGCCCGCATTGGCAACCAGGAAAATGAAGAACACCACGATATGCGCGGCATGTTTACGATTGTCGTTCGCACGGATCAGCGGCCGGATCAGCAGCATCGAGGCGCCGGTAGTCCCCATGAAGCTCGCCAGCACCGTTCCCAGCGCGAGCAGGCCGGTATTGAGTTCAGGCGTGCCGTGCAGGTTGCCGCGCACGCAGATGCCGCCGGCGACCACGAACAGCGCGGTGATCAGGATGATGAAGGGAATGTATTCGGCAAGCACCGCATGCAGTGCGCCGGCGGCCGCGAGGCCGGGGCCGAAAACCGCCGCGCAGGGAAGCAGGAAGGCCAGCGCCCAGGCCAGCGTCACCTTGCCGAAGTGATGGTGCCAGAATGCCGGCGTGAGCAGCGGGCACAGCGCGATCGACAGCAGCAGTCCGGCGAAGGGGATGCCCCACCATGCGGAAAGTACGCTCCCGTCGAGCTCGGCCGCCTGGGCAAGCGCGGGAAACAGGGTGAGCAAGGCAAGCAGGCTTCTGGCGTGCACGGGGCGTCTCCATTGTTTTGATGGGGCGCCATTTTATATCGGGAAACACTACGCTCAGCCTGCCCGGACTTACGTAGTGCTACGTAGAGCGTATCGCTCAGGCGCCCTGCACCACGATCACATGCACTCGATACGGGCCATGGGCGCCAAGCACGATGGTCTGTTCGATATCGCCGGTGCGCGACGGACCGGAGACGAAGTTCACGGCGCGCGGCAGTTCGCCGCGTTCCTTGCGCGCGAGGGCAAAGGCATCTTCCATGGTGCCGACGATGCGCGAGGCCGGGACGACCGCGATGTGCGTTTCCGGCAGCAGCGCCGCCGATGACCAGGTGTCGGGCCCGGACAGCAGCATCAGGGTGCCGGTCTCGGCAACCGCGCAGAAGACGCCGGTGATGCCGATCAGATCGGGATCGCGCGGCGGGCGGAAATCGACCTCGATGCCGGCGCCCCGCCAGTCCAGGCCGGAGAGCGTATTCCAGCCGATCGCGCTGCGCCCCAGCCCGGTGTTGTCGAGGTAGCGTGCCACCGCCGCCGGCACCGAGGCCATGTCGGCCGCCTCGTCGACGGTATCGGACATGCGCAGCGCCTGCTGGCGGAAGCGCAGCTGCAGATCCGGACCGAGGTCCGGCGCGGGTCCGCGCGTATGGCGCGACAGGTAGTCCTGCACCGCATCCAGCTCCGCCTGCTGCGGCTGGTCCGGTCGTTTTTGCGCGGTGCGGATTCGTTCGAAGATGGCCTTGCGGGCGGCGGAAGTATCCATGGGACTCCTGTTGGCAGAGTGCGCAGTCTAACCGAAGCAATGGGCGGCGGCCGGAACGCCTGGGATGATTTGATTTCAAAACAAGCCTGAAAAACATTTCACGGTCGCCGCGCCCGGCATTCGGAGTCTTGTCGGAATGGCAGCAGGCGCGATATCGCCGGCCTGTCATGCGCATTTGCTTATTCGAATTTTGTATAACCCGGGTTTGTTAGAAGTACTTGATTGTCTTAAAATACAAGGCTTTGTAGCGGGTTTTCTGTCCAGCTTGCCTGTCCGGCGCGTTCGCGTCGGCCCCAAAACAGATCTTTACCGAAAAAATTCACAGATAGGACTGTCATGACCCACGTTGTTACCGAATCCTGCATCCGCTGCCGTTATACGGACTGCGTCGATGTATGCCCGGTAGATTGCTTCCGCGAAGGCCCGAACTTCCTCGCCATCGACCCCGACGAGTGCATCGACTGCGCCGTCTGCGTTGCCGAATGCCCGGTCAATGCGATCTACGCGGAAGAAGACGTGCCGGCGGACCAGCAGCAGTTCATCAAGCTCAACGTGGAACTCGCCCGCAAGTGGCCGTCGATCACCAAGACCAAGGATCCGCTGCCCGACGCCGACGAATGGAAGGACGTCAAGGACAAGCTGGACCAGCTGGTCAAGTAATACGTGCCGCCGCCGGCTCCCCCCCAAGCCGACGCAGAAACAACAAAACCCCGCGCTCGTCGCGGGGTTTTTCATGGCGCCCGAGGGCGCAGCTGCCCGAACTCAGCGAGGCAGGTGTCGCCTCAGGACGTCGGCATTGATCACGCCCGAGTACGCGGTCCGCTTGCCACTGGCGTCATACCAGTAACTTCTCGGCAGCTCCCCGTGCCAGCGGGGATCGATCGCATGACGCAGTTGCTCCGGCGCGACGTCGCCGAATGCCCACGCCTGCCCGCGCACTCCTGCCTGCGCGAGACGCTGCCGCATGGCGGCGACCGCCCCGGGATCGTCGGCGCTGTCGGTGGAGAGCGTGACGATGTCGAGCTTGCGGCGTCTGGACTCTCCCGACAAGTAGTTGAGACTGGCCTTGCAATAGACGCAGTCCAGCGACCACAGCACCAGCACGAATTCCTGCCCGCGATAGGTTTGCTCGATCTTCTGCAGGCTGTCCGGCCCGAACGGCTGAATGTCCGCGCGGCCCGCCGCAATGGCAGGCGACCACGCCAGGACGAGCGGCAGCAGGACTGCCGCGATGGAACTTTTCATCATCAGTTTCCTACGGAAGGCGATCGCGCGCGCGATGCCGGCGGATAGATATCTGTTGGTCCTGACCCCACATGCAGCAACGGGTGCGCATGCGGACTGTAGCCGCAACCCGATCGTCCAAACTTTGCACGACGAGTCTTTATGCCTACCGGCCCGCGGTAGAAATTACAAAACCGAGCCGGCATCCGCTGCTGCGGCGCATGAATTATCGGGCATTTGCACAAGCGCTGTTGCGAGGTCATCCGGAGGTCACATTGGCACATTTCCTGCAACGTCAGCAAAAACAGACACGAACAGCGTTTATTCGTGAGTTATCGGAAACAGGATTCTTACTAGTGCCGGATTGCATTTCCATGAAACAACAAATCCAGCCGGTTTGTGTTATGTTGATCGAGATTTTTCATATCTGCAGCGCGTCGGGCTGGCGTAGAATCGGCTGTGATGACGCACTGCAATATCCATCCCGATTGCACAGACGGTCCAATTAGGCAGTACCGGCAATACTGAAGAGGTCTTTATGCTTTATCAACTCCACGAGCTCAACCGGACTTTCCTGAACCCGCTCATCAAATGGGCGGAAGCTTCGGCCAAGCTGTTCTCCAATCCGGTCTCACCGCTCGCCCACACCCCCTTCTCCCAGCGCATCGCCGCCGGCTACGAACTGATGTACCGGCTCGGCAAGGACTACGAGAAGCCGGAATTCGGTATCAGGACGGTACCGGTGGAAGGCAAGTCCGTCGGCGTATTTGAAGAAGTCGCGGAACAGCGTCCCTTCTGCCGGCTCATCCATTTCAAGAAGGATCTGAGCGACAAGCAGTTCGCCGACCTCAAACAACCGACGGTGCTGGTGGTCGCCCCCCTGTCGGGCCATCATTCGACACTGCTGCGCGACACGGTGCGCGCCCTGCTGTCGCAGCACGATGTCTATGTCACCGACTGGACGGATGCGCGCATGGTGCCGCTGTCCGAAGGCGCCTTCCATCTGCACGACTACATCTACTATGTGCAGGATTTCATCCGCCGTCTCGGACCCGATGTCCACGTGATTTCGGTCTGCCAGCCGACCGTCCCGGTACTGGCCGCGATCTCCCTGATGGCGACCGCCAAGGATCCGAAGCTGCCGAAGTCGATGGTGATGATGGGCGGCCCGATCGATCCGCGCAAGTCGCCGACCGCGGTCAACAATCTCGCGACCGAGAAACCCTATTCCTGGTTCGAATCCAAGGTGATCTACAGCGTCCCGGCGAACTATCCCGGCTTCGGTCGCCAGGTCTATCCGGGCTTTCTGCAGCACGCCGGCTTCATCGCGATGAATCCTGGCCGCCATGCGCAAAGCCACTGGGATTTCTACATGCACCTGCGCGAAGGCGACAACGAGTCCGCCGAAGAACACCGCAAGTTCTATGACGAGTACAACGCGGTGCTCGACATGCCGGCCGAGTACTACCTCGAGACCATCAAGACGGTGTTCCAGGAATTCCATCTGCCTCGCGGCACCTGGGAAGTCGAAGGCAAGCTGGTGCGTCCGCAGGACATCAAGAGCGTCGCGCTGTTCACCATCGAAGGCGAGCTCGACGACATTTCCGGCGCCGGTCAGACGCAGGCCGCGCATGATCTGTGCTCCGGCATCCCGGCCGCCAAGAAACAGCACTTCACCGCGCCGAAGTGCGGCCACTACGGCATCTTCTCCGGCCGCCGCTGGCGCGAGGTGATCTGCCCGAAGATCGGCGAATTCATCAAGGCCAACGCCTGACCAGCTTTGCTTCGCGAAGCCGTTCCCCTTTCCGGGAACGGCTTTTTTCATTTGTAGCCACTTCGATTTGCCCGGATAATCCTGTTTTTTCCTCGCAAGCCCGTGTCATGAGCGCCCGCCCGCTGGCCGACCAGATAGAAGACCTGCTGCCCCAGACCCAGTGCACCAAGTGCGGCTACCCCGCCTGCCGTCCCTACGCGGAAGCGATCGCCGCCGGCACGGCGGCGCACAATCAGTGTCCGCCCGGCGGCGCGGAGGGTGTCGCGCGCCTGGCCGGCCTGCTCGGCCGGCCGGTGATTCCGCTCAATCCGGTCAACGGGGTCGAGAAGCCGCGCGCGGTCGCCGTGATCGACGAGAACATCTGCATCGGCTGTACCCTGTGCATCCAAGCCTGCCCGGTCGATGCCATCGTCGGCGCCGCCAAGCAGATGCACACCGTCCTGCCGCAGCTCTGCACCGGCTGCGATCTCTGCGTGGCGCCCTGCCCGGTCGATTGCATCGCGATGGTCGAGGTGACGCCCGGCCTCACCGGTTGGGACGCCTGGTCGCAGGAACAGGCCGATGCCGCGCGGGCGCGCCATGATTTCCGGCTGGCCCGGCTGCGCCGTGACAAGGCGGAAAACGATGCCCGTCTCGCTGCCAAGGCCGTGGCCAAGCTCAAGGCGGTGGAAGCCGAGGCCGCGATGAGCGCGGAAGAAAAGGCGGAAAAGGAACGCAAGAAAGCCGTGATCCAGGCCGCGATGGAACGCGCCCGGCTGCAGAAACTACAGCAGGCCGCCAGCAACGGGCCGGCCCGCCTGCAGGACGTATCCCGCTCGGTGCAGCGCGGCATCGAGGAGATCAACAGCAAGCTCGAAAAAGACGCGCAATGAACGCCGCCAAGCGACTCGACATTTTCCGCCGCTTCCGCGAGGCCAACCCGCATCCGACCACGGAACTGGAATACACCACGCCGTTCGAGCTGCTGATCGCGGTGATCCTCTCGGCCCAGGCCACGGATGTGTCCGTCAACAAGGCCACGCGGCGTCTGTATCCGGTGGCGAATTCGCCGGCGGCGATCCTCGCGCTCGGCGTGGAAGGCCTGGAGGAATACATCCGCACCATCGGCCTGTACCGCAGCAAGGCCAGGAACGTGATCGAGACCTGCCGCATGTTGCTGGAACAGCACGGCGGCGAGGTGCCGCGCACGCGCGAGGCCCTGCAGGCGCTGCCCGGCGTAGGCCGCAAGACCGCCAACGTGGTGCTCAACTCCGCCTTCGGCCAGCCGACCATCGCGGTCGACACCCATATCTTTCGCGTCTCCAACCGCACCGGCATCGCTTTAGGCAAGGACGTGGACGAGGTCGAGCAGAAGCTGCTGAAATTCGTGCCGGCCGAATTCCGGCACGACGCCCACCACTGGCTGATCCTGCACGGCCGCTATACCTGCATCGCCCGGAAGCCGCAGTGCTGGAATTGCATCATCGCCGACCTGTGCGAATACAAGGACAAGACACCGCTTCCTGAAAAGGCTGTCTGACGGCGCTACAATGGCGCTTCATCCTTCAGCCCCCTTCCCGATGTTTACCCCTTCCCAGCACGACGTGCGCCGCTTCTTCTGCGAGACCTATCGCAAGGTACAGGAAAACCGTGTCCTCACGCCGCTGGAAGCCATCGCGCGCGACTGGCTGGTGCAGCATCCGGAATACGCAGAGTCGCTGTCCAACGTCGACGAGGCGCTGGCGGCCGACTACTCGGTGGAACGCGGCACGGCGAATCCCTTCCTGCACCTGTCGATGCATCTCTCGATCGCCGAGCAGATCTCCATCGACCAGCCGCCCGGCATCCGCGCCGCCTTCCTTTCGCTGGCGCAGCGTCTCGGCTCCGAGCATGACGCCCATCACGAGATGATGGAGTGTCTCGGCGAAATGATCTGGCAATCGCAGCGCAGCGGCCTGCCGCCGGACGGCGAGCGCTATGTGGAGTGCGTGAAGCGGCGCTAGACCGACGCCAAGGGGCTCCGCATGTCTCGCGATGGCGCCCGCCTGCAATGGAACTCCTCGCTGCGCATCGTCACTGAAGAGCCAGCGATTCACAGCCTTTCCACTCTCCATTGCACTTCGCCATGCGTCTCTTCGCTTCCAGACAAGCCACTCCTGTTCCGACAGCGCCCGCGGGCGGCACGTCGGCGCGACGAGGGGCGCCGCCTCCCCGGCCGCCCGCCGCTGCGCCTCAGGACGCCGGTGCCGAAGACCGCAAGAGAAGCGTGCGCATGGGAGAGCGCATGGCCCGATGCTCAGGGGGCGCCTGCCAACGGCGAGCGAGGATCTGGCGGCAGGACCCACGAGGCCGGCGGCGGTGCATATTCATACGATGTGGTACGTGCCGCCGTCAAGGGAGCCGCGCCGTCCCTGGCTCAACGACATCCAGTCCCGGCGGCGCCTGATCGAAGCCTACCTCGGGCTCCGCCACGGCACGCGGGATATCCCGGGCAACGCGGATGTGCATCTGTGGACCGACCGGCATTCGATATATCCGCTGTTGATGCCCTTGACGCTGCCGAGTGGCGCTGAACTGGAACTGCCGCATTCGATGCTGGCCAGGGACAGAATCAAGCTGCACTATCAGGGCGAGCTTGACGCCCTGATTGCGCAAATCCCGGACGAGACATTGCGCAGGCGTCTGAGCGCGCTTCTTCACCATCCCATAGGACAGAACATCGGCGCCCTGACGGACATCGTTCGGTTGATTTATGGGCTTCTTTACTCGCAGTCGCCACTGGAAATCAAACGTGCGGACTGGAAGGACAACTTCCTCAGGGCCATGGAAAAACTTGCCGCCCCCCTGAACGCTCGATTGCGAAAGCACCAGTCGGTCGACGAAGATCCTGGCCAAGAGATCAATATCCACATCGATTTCGACACTCTTGCCGCGACCGCCTACTATAAGGCGGCCGAGCAGCTGGGACTGGGCGTCCTGCCGAAGGATCTCCTCCACGAAAGCTGGGCGCAATTCGCCATGGCGCGTCTCGCCTGCCGCTACATGGCTGCGTCCCTGCATGAACAGAGGACGGTACAGGCTGATGCCGCAAGCGTCTATTCTGCCGAAGCCGCCCGTGCCGTGGACAGCGATGCGATTACCGCTGTGCCGCCCCCCCGGCTGCCGCAGCCAAAGGCCGCCGCGGTAGCAATCGAGAACACCTCGGGTACTATGCGTATTCCACGCAACATGGTGAAAAGGGGCATTAATCCGTATGGAATGGAGATCGACGTTCTTGCGATCGTCCCCGGTCATCCCAGGGCCATCTCCGTCAGCGCGAAAATGCTCCACGGGCTGCAGACCGGTCATTATCGTCCGGGAATATCGCCGAACGAAGTGGGGCACGCACTGACCAGCTACGCTGGCTATAAGTCCTTCGCCCGCAATATTGCTTACAAAATGCGAAAGCTAGACGCCAAGCCTGCAGGCATGTTCCGAGGGGTACCGGATCACGCTACGACTGTCGACTATTACCGGCTCGCTGAGCGCATTCGCCAGCTCGAACCGAAGCTTCAGGATGAGGTCCATCTCGCGCTGGCCATTGCCGGGAATGCCGAGTTCGACGACGAAACGAGATCATTAAGCAGAAAACGGGCAGCAGCACTTGCCGAGATTTTCAAGTGGAGCACGGATCTGATCGACGCAATGGTAAACCGGACTACCTATTTCCCGCAGGTGGCGAACGCGCCGCGCCGTAATGAGAAGCTCAACGAGGTGATGGCATTCGAGAAGTCTGTCTTCGGCACCGCTCCCGTATCGCTTCGTGCCGGCAGTGCCTGGGGCAAAGCCCGCCTGAACACCGGAGATGAGCCGCTCGAACCGCCGTCCGACGCTCTATTGAAGGAGATTTTCCGCGAGGTGAAGACGATGCTTCCGGCATCAGACACCTCCACATTGGAATACGCACTTTAGCAAAGCGATTATTTTCTACCGCATCCAGCGACACTCGACCGTCTGGCGGCGTCTGAAGACGTGATGCGGACGGGCCGATCCCAATAAAAAAGCCACGCGGTTGCGTGGCTTCCGGTTCGCAGGCTCGGGGCCCTTACTTGCGCACCACCAGGTGACCCGGCAGGCTGTGCAGGTAGGCGGCGATGTTGCGGATGTCGTCGCGCGAGAGCGGCTTGGCCTGGGCGCCCATGATCGCGTTGCCGCGGCCGTTGGTGCCGTTGGCGCCGCGCTGATAGGCGATCAGCGATTGCGCGAGGTAGTCCTCGTGCTGGCCGGCGAGCTTGGGATAGCTGGGATCGATCGGCGTGTTGTAGTCGTTGCCATGGCAGGAGGCGCAGTTGTACTTCTTGGCGGCCTCCTTGCCGGCCTCGACATTGCCGCCCGCCGCGAAGGCGTTCAGCGACAGCAGCGCGAATGCGCATGCGAGCATTTTCTTCATGGTCTGGTCCCCTTATTTCTTCTGCGATGCGTAGTAGGCCGCGACGTCGGCGATGTCCTGGTCGGACAGACCCGCCGCGATGCCGCGCATGCTGGGGTTCTTGCGGTCGCCCTTCTTGTAGGCGTTGAGCGCGCTCTCGATGTACTTGGCCGATTGGCCGCCCAGCATGGGCACCTGGTACACCTCGGGATAGCCTGACTTGTAGCCGGGGATGCCATGGCAACCGATGCACATCGCCACCTTGTGTTCCGCCGCCTTGGCGTTGCCGGTCACCTGCGCCGAAGCGAGGTTGGCGAGGCCAGCGAGCGCGAGAAACGCGATTAGTTTTTTCATGATAGCTGGGATGATAAGTAAGGAAATCCAAAAACCCGTGATTGTCGGTGTCTCCGTCTGCGACCGGGTTCTTGATACATCGGCCTACCTTGTAGGAATTGCTCTGACGCAGCAAAAGCGCTTAATTCTACCCGAAGACTTGCCAGTCAGTCCATGCGGCCCGGCGAGTCCGGCGCCTGATCCCCGATCCCTGATTCGCTTATACTTGATTTTCTTTTCTCTTTCTCCTACAAGGCCATGCGACAGGACACGCGTTTTGAAGGTTCCCAGAACTACGTAGCCACCAATGACCTGAAACTGGCGGTCAATGCTGCGCTGACCCTGCAGCGTCCGCTGCTCATCAAGGGCGAGCCGGGCACCGGCAAGACCATGCTGGCCGAAGAAGTGGCGGCCGCGCTCGGCATGCCGCTGCTGCAGTGGCATATCAAGTCGACCACCAAGGCACAGCAGGGCCTTTATGAGTACGACGCGGTCTCGCGGCTGCGCGATTCCCAGCTCGGCGACGAGCGCGTCAAGGACATCCACAACTACATCGTCAAGGGCGTGCTGTGGCAGGCCTTCACATCCGAGCAGCAGGTGGTGCTGCTGATCGACGAGATCGACAAGGCCGATATCGAATTCCCGAACGACCTGCTGCGCGAGCTGGACCGGATGGAGTTCTACGTCTACGAGACCCGCGAGATGATCAAGGCCAGGAACCGGCCGCTTGTCATCATCACCTCCAACAACGAGAAGGAGCTGCCGGACGCCTTCCTGCGGCGCTGCTTCTTCCACTACATCAAATTCCCGGACAAGGACACGATGGAGCAGATCGTGGACGTGCACTTCCCGCAGTTGAAGAAGGATCTGCTGGCGCAGGCGCTGCAGACCTTTTACGAAGTGCGGGACGTGCCCGGCCTGAAGAAGAAGCCGTCGACCTCGGAGCTGATCGACTGGCTCAAGCTGCTGCTGGCCGAAGACATTCCGGCCGATGCGCTGCGCGGCAAGGATGCCAAGGCCGCGATTCCGCCGCTGCACGGCGCGCTGCTGAAGAACGAGCAGGACGTGCACCTGTTCGAACGCCTGGTCTTCATGTCACGCAACAATCGCTGAGATGATTCATACCGAACCCGTTACCCTGGAATTGAACGGCGTGCGGCTGGAGCCGATGACCGCCGCCCATGCGCCCGATCTCGCGCGCGCCGCCGCCGACGGAGAGTTGTGGAAGATCCGGGTGACCTCGGTGCCGGCGCCGGGGGAGGAAGCCGCCTACATCGATACCGCCCTGTCCATGCGCGACGCCGGCAGCCGCCTGCCCTTCGTCGTGCGCGATCTCGGCAGCGGGACGATCATCGGCTCGACCAGCTACCACGACATCGTGCCCGCGGTCGACCGGGTCGAGATCGGTTACACCTGGTACGCCCGGTCCTGGCAGCGCACCCACGTCAACACCAGCTGCAAGCTGATGCTGCTGCGCCATGCGTTCGACACGCTCGGCTGCAAGGTGGTCGGCTTCAGGACGGACAACTTCAACCATGCGTCGCGGGAAGCCATCGCCCGGCTGGGGGCGCAGTGCGACGGCGTGATACGCCACTCCGCGCTGCGGCGCGACGGCACGGTGCGCGACACGGTCATGTTCAGCATCACCGCGGGCGAGTGGCCGGAAATCCGGGCGCATCTCGAATACAGGCTGGGCAGGTTCCCCGCCAGGGCAGGCTGACATGCTGATCGACTTTTTCTTCACCCTCAAGGACGCGAAGATTCCGGTCTCGATCAAGGAGTTTCTGATCCTGCTGGAAGCCATGCAGAAGAACGTCATCAGCCCGTCGCTGGACGACTTCTACTACCTGGCCCGCACCACGCTGGTCAAGGACGAAGCGCACTACGACAAGTTCGACAAGGCATTCGGACTCTACTTCCGCGGCATCGACGCGATCTTCGAGAAGAATCCCGAGATCCCGCTGGAGTGGCTGCAAAAGCGCATGGAGCGCGAACTCACGCCCGAGCAGAAGGCGGCGCTCGAGAAGTTCGGCTACGACAAGCTGATGGACCGCCTCAAGGAGCTGCTCAAGGAACAGAAGGAGCGGCACGAAGGCGGCAACAAGTGGATAGGCACCGGCGGCACCTCGCCCTTCGGCAATGGCGGCCAGAATCCGGAAGGCATACGCATCGGCGGCGAAGGCGGGCAGCGCTCCGCGGTCAAGGTCTGGGAGGCACGCGCCTATCGCGACTATGACGATGAACGCGAACTCGGCACCCGCAACATCAAGGTGGCGCTGCGCCGGCTGCGCAAGTTCGCGCGCGAGGGGCTCGAGGAGGAACTGGCCCTCGACGACACCATCCGGGCCACCGCCAACAATGCCGGCTACCTCGACATCAAGATGCAGCCGGAGCGCAAGAACAACATCAAGGTGCTGATGCTGCTCGACGTCGGCGGCACGATGGACGATCACATCGCACGCACCGAAGAACTCTTCTCGGCGGCCAAGACCGAGTTCAAGAACATGGAGTTCTTCTACTTCCACAACTGCGTCTACGACTACCTTTGGAAGAACAACCGGCGCCGCCATGCCGAGCGCTTTCCGGCCTGGGACATCCTGCGCAAGTATCCGCCGGATACCAAGCTCATCTTCGTCGGCGATGCGACCATGAGCCCCTATGAAATCCTGCAGCCCGGCGGCTCGGTCGAGTACAACAACGAAGAAGCGGGCGCCGTCTGGCTGCAGCGCTTCACCACGACCTTCCCCAAGTTCATCTGGCTCAACCCCGAACCGGAAGGGTTGTGGCAGTACCGGCAGTCGATCAGCGTGATCCGGCAGATCATGAACAATCGCATGTTCCCCGTGACGATCGACGGCCTGGAACGCGGGATGCGGCTGCTGAGCAAATAGTCCTGCCCGGGCAGGACCTCAGCGCATCAGAACACCACCGCCATGTTCCCGGTAAACCGCAGGCTGCTCGCATCGTCGTAGTCGGTGACCTCCACCGGCCGGCCGCGGCCGACGTAACCCTCGCCCTTGCCGAGGATGGAATACAGGTACTGGGCGCCGGCATTCTTGGGACCGTTCGGGCCGCCGGCGGCGGAATCCGGGTCGTTCGGATCGTCGGATTTCTTGAAGCGGTCGTAGGGTGCCGTGATGCCCCAGTCCCCGACCTTCGCGTTGGATGGCGCGTTGGCCACGACATCCCCGAGAAAGCCCGAGTGCTGCCCATCGGCGGAGAAAATCCGCATGTTCGAGTTGGCGCCGTAGATATAGCTCATGTTGCCCCAGATGACGCGGTTCGCCTCGTCGAAAAACAGCTCGCCCTGATTCCACACCGATCCGTCGCCCTTGGTGCTCTTGAAATTGAAGCTCGAGCCCGGCTGGAAGCTCAGGTCGACGTAGCCTCCGGGAGGTATGGTGACCATGCCCTTGCCGTCGGTCCCGGCAGGCAGGGCCTGTCCCTGCGCCATGGTGACCTGCACCGTGATCGGTTCGTTCGTCGTATTGCTGAACCTGACGGCGTGCCAGTCCCTGGCGAAGCCGTGCGGTACGAGGTTGAAATTGTTGTTGACCGGGATGTTCCTGTTCTTGGGGCGATAGGAGGTTTTGCCGGTGTTCGGCTGCTGGCCGCCGGAACCGGTGATGAGGGGGTTGGTGTTGGGGGTGTTCGTGTGGACGTGACCGGTATGGTTGCCACCCGCATTGGGATGGCCATTGGGAGCAGAATGCGGCCCCCTGGGTGGATGCGGATGGTGCCCGTGCGGGTGTTTGCCGCCGGCTCCCGGATGCGAGGTATCGGGTTGCTGCGATGTGGAACATTCGCAGGCGTCGCTCCGCGGACCGTTTCCCGGTGAAGGCGGAGGATCGGCGATATCGCCCTTGTCCCATGTCGAGACGAGGTCTATCTCGGCCTGAAAATGCTTCTTCAGGTTCGGATCGCTGGTCCTGGCGATCATTTCCTGCCGGCTCTGCACGAACGGCCTGTAGATCGGGGGTACCGGCATTCCTTCTCCTTCTTTGGCGGGCGCAGGGCGTCTCTCGCTCTTCTGCGGCGATCCGCTTGCCCCGGGGACCTTGCTACGCCCTGCCTCAGCGGCCGCGCGCGCCGCTCGGTCGCCCGGCCCGCTGGCGTGTGCATGCCCGTGCGAGGTTTCTCATCTCCATGAGTGCTGCTGGCGGTACTCTAGTTCGGGTCAGGCACGGAATCCTGGACTGACGCGCCCCGGGCCGGCAGGTAACGCTTGAGAACCGACATCAGCGCCGGCGCGCCGAGCGGCTTTCGCAGGAAGCCGTCGACGCCCGCAAAGCGCGCCTGTTCCGGGTCGTACACGAAATGCGGACCGACCAGCAGCACGCAGGCATGGCGCACCTGGCTGCCCTGTTCCTGCAGCGCCCAGCAAAGGCGGTAGGGATCGACGTGCGGCGTGGAGGTGTTGATGAGCAGCAGGGAGACCTGGCGCTGCTCGCGCAGGCCGACCGCCGCCGTCTCGCTGTCGACGCGCACCACCTCGGCGCCCTGACGCCGCAACATCGCGGCGACGGCCTCGTGCAGGGCCGGATGACGGTCGACCACCAGCACCACGCCGTTCTCGGGGATCTTGCGCCGCATTCTTTCATAGCGCGCCGGATCGCCGAGGTCGAGGTCGGGCCGGGGGCGACGGCGGCGCTCCGGCACCCGCACCACGTCGGATGCCTGCAGGCGTGACAGCGCGTCGGCGCGGCGCTCGACGAGAGCGTCCAGGCCCGCGAAGAGCGCGCCGGCCTCGACCGGCCTCGGGATGCACTGGCAAGGCATCTCCACCGCCGGCGCACCGACCAGCAGCACCGGCCGCAGGTCGCCCGGGCGCAGATCCGACACCGCCGCCAGCGCCCGCAGGTCTTCGCCATCGACCAGATACAGATCCGGATCCTGCAGGTTGTCTTCCTCCAGCAGGATATAGCGGAAGCCGCGCTGCCGCGCCGCCGCAAGCTGCGCCGCCAGGCGCGACAACTCCCCGGCACTGAAGCCGATGGCGCGGACGGCGAAGGGAAAGGCCTGTTTCGACATCCTTGCATTGTATAAACATTCCTTGCGTGCGGATCGTTTTCGCGCATGACTGCCGTCATTCCTCGTGACGGCGAAACATTCGCCCCGACCACCGTCTAAGCCGGTCGGGCATCCGGCATGCGCGCATTGCGCACGTCGCCGGCGCCGTTTTGATTAAAATGCCGGGACTTTGTGCTTAAATACATTCCCTTCCGCAATCACCGCTTTTTCGCATCCCCCGCATGGCCACCAGAAAATCCTCCGCCTCCGATTACAGCGAAGCCTCGATCCGCGTCCTCAAGGGACTGGAACCGGTCAAGCAGCGGCCAGGCATGTACACCCGGACCGAAAATCCGCTCCATATCATTCAGGAAGTCATCGACAACGCTTCGGACGAAGCGCTTGGCGGATTCTGCAAGAACATCCTGGTCACCCTCAATGCCGACGGCAGCGTCAGCGTCGAGGATGACGGCCGCGGCATCCCGGTCGGCCTGCACCCGGAAGAAAAAGTGCCGACGGTGGAAATCGTCTTCACCCGCCTGCATGCGGGTGGCAAGTTTGACAAGGGCTCCGGCGGCGCCTACTCGTTCTCCGGCGGCCTGCACGGGGTCGGCGTGTCGGTCACCAATGCGCTCGCCTCGCGCCTGGAAATCACCGTGTGGCGCGAAGGCGGCGTGCACCAGCTCGCGTTCGAGGACGGCGAGCTGGTGCAAAAGCTCAAGTCGCGCCCGCAGACCAGGGACGACAAGCGCAACGGCACCCGCGTCACCGTCTGGCCCAATGCGAAGTACTTCGACTCCGCCGCGATCCCCAATGCCGAACTGCAGCGGCTGCTGCGTTCCAAGGCGGTGCTGCTGCCGGGCGTGAAGGTCACGCTGACCAATGCAAAGAGCGGCGACAGCCAGACCTGGCAGTATGAGCAGGGTCTGCGCGGCTACCTGGTCGAGGCGCTGGCCCAGTCCTCGCACGCCGAGCCGCTGATTCCCCTGTTCGAAGGCGAGCAGTTCGCCGGCCGCGACGCCGAGGGCTTCGCCGAGGGCGAAGGCGCATCCTGGGTGGTGGCCTGGACCGAGGAAGGCAACGTGGTGCGGGAATCCTATGTGAACCTGATCCCGACTCCCGCCGGCGGCACCCATGAAGCCGGCCTGCGCGAAGGCCTGTTCGGCGCGGTCAAGAGCTTCGTCGAACTGCACTCCATGCTGCCCAAGGGCGTCAAGCTGCTGCCCGAGGATGTGTTCGCGCGGGTGTCCTTCGTGCTGTCGGCGAAGGTGCTGGATCCGCAGTTCCAGGGACAGATCAAGGAACGGCTCAACTCGCGCGACGCGGTGCGCCTCGTCGCCACCTTCACCAAACCGGCGCTGGAGCTGTGGCTGCATCAGCATGTCGACTACGGCAAGAAGCTGGCCGACCTGGTGATCAAGCAGGCGCAATCCCGCCTGCGCTCCGCGCAGAAAGTCGAAAAGAAGAAATCCTCCGGCGTCGCCGTCCTGCCGGGCAAGCTCACCGACTGCGAGTCCGACGACGTCTCCCGCAACGAGCTGTTCCTGGTCGAGGGCGATTCCGCCGGCGGCTCCGCCAAGATGGGGCGCGACAAGGAATTCCAGGCCATCCTGCCGCTGCGCGGCAAGGTGCTCAATTCCTGGGAAACCGAGCGCGACCGCCTGTTCGCCAACAATGAAATCCACGACATCGCCGTCGCGATCGGCGTCGATCCGCACGGGCCGAACGACACGCCGGACCTGTCCGGTCTGCGCTACGGCAAGATCTGCATCCTGTCCGATGCGGACGTCGACGGCTCCCACATCCAGGTCCTGCTGCTGACGCTGTTCTTCAAGCATTTCCCGCAGCTGATCGCGCGCGGCCACATCTGCGTGGCCCGCCCGCCGCTGTACCGCGTCGACGCCCCGGCACGCGGCAAGAAGCAGGCGCAGAAGCTGTACGCGCTCGACGACGGCGAACTCGAAGCGATCGAAGACAAGCTGCGCAAGGACGGCCTCAAGGAAGGCGCGTGGAGCATTTCCCGCTTCAAGGGCCTCGGCGAAATGAATGCCGAGCAGTTGTGGGAAACCACCATGAACCCCGATACCCGGCGCCTGCTGCCGGTATCGCTCGGCGACTTCGACCTGACCGCTTCGGAATCCCGCTTCAACATGCTGATGGGCAAGGGCGAGGCCGCCGCGCGTCGTGCCTGGCTCGAAGAGCACGGCAATGAAGCCGAGGCCGACATCTGATCGATGCGCATCGGGACGGTACTCGCCGCGTTCATGCTGTCCACCGCCGCCGCGCCCGCGGTGGCGGACATCTACGGCTATATCGACGCCGAGGGCATCGCGCATTTTTCGACCGAGCGGGTGGACGAGCGATATCAGCTGTTCGTGCGCGGCGACGTCCCCTTCGACTCTTCGCGCCTCGGCGCCGGACCCGCGCCGGCGCCGGCTTCGCCGCTGGCCAGCTATCTCGCCAGCCACCCCGGACTGAAGAAAGTCGAAAACCTGTTGCACGAAACAGCCGATGAGTTCGCGCTCGATCCGGCCCTGCTCAAGGCCGTGATGGCCGCCGAATCGGCCTTCAACCCGCGCGCGGTGTCGCCGAAGGGCGCGATCGGCCTGATGCAGATCATGCCGGCGACGGCGGAACGATACGGACTGCAGGGCGACCGCCGGCGCAGCCTGGAGCAGAAGCTGACCGACCCGAAGATCAACATCCGGCTCGCCGCGCGCTACCTGCGCGACCTGCACCGGCTGTTCCCGACCCAGCCAGAACTGGTGATCGCCTCCTACAACGCGGGCGAGGGCGCGGTCCAGAAACACAACAACCGCATTCCGCCCTATCCCGAGACGCGCAATTACGTGCAGGTGGTCAAGCAGTTCTACCAGCTGTACAAGCCGGCCGCGAACGCGCTCGCCGTCGCGCTCCAGCACGACGGCCCGGCCCCGCGCCGCATACGAATGACTCTCCCCGGCCGCCGCAACATGCCGGAAACGATGGAAGCAACCCATGACTGAACAAGCCAGCCTGTTTGAACAGATGCCGTCCGGTGACGGCGAAGCCCTGACGCTCGCCACCTTTGCCGAGCGCGCCTATCTCGATTACGCGATTTCCGTCGTCAAGGGCCGCGCCCTGCCCGACGTCAGCGACGGCCAGAAACCGGTGCAGCGCCGCATCCTCTACGCGATGCACGAGCTGGGTCTCGATCCCGCTGCCAAACCGCGCAAGTCCGCGGCGGTAGTGGGCGATGTGCTCGGCAAGCTGCATCCGCACGGCGACCAGTCGGTGTACGACGCGCTGGTGCGCATGGCGCAGGACTTCTCCCTGCGCTATCCACTGATCGACGGACAGGGCAACTTCGGCTCGCGCGACGGCGACGGCGCGGCGGCGATGCGATATACCGAAGCGCGCCTGACCCCGATTTCCCGGCTGCTGCTCGACGAGATCGACATGGGCACGGTCGACTTCATGCCGAACTACGACGGCTCGAGCAAGGAGCCGAAGCTGCTGCCCGCGCGCCTGCCCTTCGTGTTGCTCAACGGCGCCTCCGGCATCGCGGTCGGCCTGGCTACTGAAATCCCCTCGCACAACCTGCGCGAAGTCGCCGCCGCCGCGGTCGCGATGATCCGCAACCCCAAGCTCACGCATCCGGAAGTGATGGACCTGATCCCCGGCCCCGACTTTCCCGGCGGCGGGCAGATCATCACGCCCAAGGCGCAGATCGCCGAGATGTACGAAAACGGCCGCGGCACGCTCAAGGTGCGCGCGCGCTGGAAGATCGAAGACCTGGCGCGCGGCCAGTGGCAGGCGGTGGTCACCGAACTCCCGCCCGGCACCTCCGCCCAGAAGGTGCTGGAAGAGATCGAAGAGCTGACCAATCCCAAGGTCAAGCTCGGCAAGAAGTCCCTGCTGCCGGAACAGCTCGCGCTCAAGCAATCCATACTCGGCGTGCTCGACACGGTGCGCGATGAGTCGGGCAAGGATGCGCCGGTGCGCCTGGTGTTCGAGCCGAAGTCGAAGAACCTCGACCAGGCCGAATTCATGAACATGCTGCTGCACCACACCTCGCTCGAGACCGGCAGCTCGATCAACCTGGTGATGATCGGCCGCGACGGCCGGCCGCGCCAGAAGGGCCTGGTCGACATCCTGCGCGAGTGGATCGAATTCCGCTTCACCACCGTCACCCGCCGCACCCAGTTCCGGCTGCAGAAGGTCGACGACCGCATCCACATCCTTGAAGGCCGGGAAGCGGTGCTGCTCAACATTGATGAAGTCATCCGCATCATCCGCGAGTCCGACGAGCCGAAGCCCGCGCTGATCGCCGCCTTCCGACTGAGCGACCGCCAGGCCGAGGACATCCTCGAAATCCGCCTGCGCCAGCTCGCCCGCCTGGAAGCCATCAAGATCCAGCAGGAGCTGGCCGAGCTGCGCAATGAAAAGACCACGCTGCAGGACCTGCTCGACAACCCGGCTTCGATGAAGAAGCTGGTGATCAGGGAAATCGAAAGCGATGCCAAGCAATACGGCGACGCCCGCCGCACGCTGATCGAAGAGGCAGAGCGCGCCTCGTTCGAGCAAAAGGTCGTCGATGAACCGGTTACCGTCGTCATTTCCCAGAAGGGTTGGGTGCGTGCCCGCGGCGGCCACGGCCATGACCCGTCGCAGTTTGGATTCAAGGCGGGCGACAGCCTGTACGGCACTTTCGAATGCCGCACCGTGGATACGCTGCTCGCCTTCGGCTCCAACGGCCGCATCTATTCGGTACCCGTGAGCGCGCTTCCCGGCGCGCGCGGCGACGGCACGCCGATCACGACCCTGATCGAACTCGCCAGCGGCACCCGTCTGCTGCATTACTTCGCTGGCGCCCCCGGCACCCAGCTGCTGCTCAGCTCCACCGCCGGCAACGGCTTCACCGCCAAGGCGGGTGACATGGTGTCCCGTAACAAGGCGGGCAAGTCATTCATCACACTCGACGACGGCGACGAGCCGCTCGCGCCGAGGATCGTCAACGGCGATGCGAGCGCGCTCGCCTGCCTGTCCGAAAAAGGCCGCCTGCTCGTCTTCGGCCTCGACGAAATCAAGACCCTGTCCGGCGGCGGCCGCGGCGTCATCCTGATGGAACTCGAGAAGAACGAGAAGCTCCTCGCGGCGCAACCCATCAGCCAGAAAGGCGTCATCGTGTCCGGCACGGGACGCGGCGGGAAGGCCCAGGATGTGAAGCTGAGCGCGGACGCGCTGTCGCCGCACATCGGCAAGCGGGCACGCAAGGGCAAGGTGCTCGAGTCGAAGCTGAAGGCGGCGGAGCTGCGGGCGGTATAGGCGGCAGTACGGGGTGTGTCGCCCCGTTACTGCTTCTGATCTGTTGCGCTGATGCGAGAAGCGCTTGAAGGCGGTCGCGGGGAAAGTCCGGCAACCAGCCGCGCTCGCGCAATAGTCATGGCGGCTGGCCGGGCAGCACACCCTCGTGCCGAAGCATGCGCCCGTGTCCCCCGCCGGGTTTTGCAGACGGCGCACTGGCCGTCCCGCTGCCCTTCTCGCCGGTTCAACCAGGAATTCGCCCCTCCTACGAAACCTGTCCCTGATTCGCATGCGCTTTAAGCGCTTTCTTGATTTTCTTGTCCGTCTTGTACTGGCTGAGTGAATAGACCGCCCAGATCGTCGCGGGGACCCAGCCTATCAGAGTGACTTGAAGGATGAAGCAGATAATGCCTGCGAACGGGCGGCCGATGGTGAAGAAGGTCAGCCAGGGGAGTATTAGGGCGATGAGGAGGCGCATGGTGTAGGTCTTTCAGGATTTGGGTTGAGATGATGGAAAGGGCGCCAGAAATGGAGCGAGAGCTGGAAAATCGTCGGGCCGTCCTCCTCTACAGAAAGGCTTGCTACGCGCCTTTGGGAATTTTATTTTCGCGAGGCAATCCACGCTTCGCCTAACTTGCGATTCTGGGGTACGCTCCGCAAAGCGTTTCAAGAACTCGGCTAACAGGGCTCTTCGACGGGTGATGGTCTCCTTTCGAGAATCCCGAATCGCATGAATCAAACCCACCACCGGCGTTACGCCAGCGAAGAATCCCTGGCTTTCACCTATAACGATGAGTGTAGGCAGCCTCTCTCCCGCTATACGCACAGGAATGTAAGGGATACGTAGTAGCTCCGCTTCCATATCCGTGGCAAACGCGCCTACAAGCCTGAACCTTCCTTCGCCGAGACCACGAAAAAACATCATTCTCTCAATCGAGCGCATCCCGCCTGCGCCAACAGTCGCAGTCAAGTCGCAGTTTCCATCTCCGTCGAAGTCCATCCATGTAATCGCGCTCTCTTCTCCGCTCCGATGCACGAAGCCGACAGCCGCCAGCGCCTGCCGCGTCTGAGAAATTTCCATCGCCGACCAGGGCACGTTATTGTGTATCGGTACCTTGAGGTCTAGTGACGGGGCATAGTGAGCAAGATCCTCAGCTAATTCTTCTCGAGGAACTTCGAGCTTCTCACAGTACTCAGTAAGGTCCACGACAAGTTTGACCCTTCCAATTTAGAGCATGTTTTTCTCGCGCAAATGCGGAGATGCTGCTGACATTCGTAACATCTCAACGCGGCAATTCGCAGCGCAGGGGCGTGCTGATGCACCTGGTTTCCCCAGGCGGATGACTCTCCAACATGAACCTGGCGATTGCTGACCCGTAATCGCGGGCGCGCTGACTATCAAATTTTTCCCAACTGCCTTGCCTTGCGTCCCAACGAAGCGCGGATCGATACTGAACCTGGTCGCTGTCGACCTTGTCTATGACGCCGATATTTTCCCCGGATATGAAGCTCAGTTCAGACCGGGCGACTAGGAACGGGCGGTTGTCGCCGTGCACCCAAAGAGCGATGATTGCATCAGGCTGCTGTGACCCCGCCCAGCGCGAAGTGCTGTTGTCGGAATAGTCGACAAGCTTAAAGCCCTCACCCCTTCGCAAGAACACGTAGTACTTCGTCCCCCCTTGTTCACCGCGAGCACCAACTCCGTCATAAGTGAAATTCCAGCCAATGAAATCACACAACTGGTCGCCATCTATGTCGAGCCAAGTCATTTGATCACTACGTACCCTCCGCTCCAGATCGAATGAGCTGAAGTGACCAACCCCGTTTTTTCCAATTTCTTCCTTCAAAGCAGCGACTTCCACCGCGTACTCCCTTTCGGTGACTAAGTAATTTCTTGACCCATCGACCGAGTACGGCATTTCGTTCTTTGCAGGGATCCAACTAAAGTCCGTTTTCAACCACTTGTCCAAATCATTCCTGCGCCACGATTTCCCACATCCAGAACTCTCGTACCTGAGCGAGTGCATCTCTGAACCAACACCTTCGACATGTTCCAGCGGCGCAGCAGCGCTCGCCGACACAAACACAAGCGCCGCCGTCGGTGCCCACTTCCGCCTTCCTTCGCGACGAGCCGGACAAAACGTGCCGTCTCGACGGCCTCCGTTCCTTGAAATTTCTATCTCTTCGTCTTGCATCAAGAAAATGACATCCTCATCCGTCACTTAGACCACGTGAATAGGTCCTGAACGCCTGCGCGCCGCGCCTCTTCTTCCCAGATCCGCCGCGCAACTTCATCGGGTAATACGCCGTTGTACAAGAGCGGCTCAACTTCGACGTAATAGTCCTGATAGACGTTCTGCTTGCCAGCTGCGAGACTTGTGAAAGCGCCCCGAAGCATGTGACGCAAGTGAAATTGATTCTCTTGATCGTCTCCGGCGCTTATAAGGTTTCCCTGGAATACGCGTTTAATCAAAACAGCCGACCGCTCCTTTAAGTCCCAGTACACAGTGATGGACGATCCTTCGAACTCACCCGTGTTCGATCCTGGCAGCATCGATTTGAATCCGTCCTTAGTTCGCAGGTAAATGCCTCGCGGCTCCTTCAGCAGAATCGGTTTTCCGCTAAACGTGGTATAGGATTCACGGTGGGCGGATGTGATCACATCGCACCAACCGTCGCCGTCGATATCTATCCAAGTCGTGTCAACCACGTCTTCCTTCAGCCAAGCCGCATGCCAAGCATCTTTATTCTTCTTATAGAGTTCAACCTGTTTCAGGTCATTTCGCCAATTCTTATCAAAACTGTCCATCCATCTTCCATATGGGTCAAAGCGCGCCCACGCCACCTTGTCGCGCTTGCAATCTGGGGGGTGAAGCGCCCATTCAGGTTCTGCCGTCGCGCGACGCGCATCTACCCCTGCCGGTCTACCCGGTAGAGCGATCAATAACGCGATGAGCGCAATTAATCCGAGGTTCTGTCTGCTCTTACGATTTTCTAAGGGATTCATCTCATTCTCTTTGGATCAAGATCAAAACGATTTATGTTCTTTACGCCGCACGGGTTGTTTTTTGATTCACGACTCCAAATCTCACCCAGATGCTTTGCATAGTTAAGACTTCGAGCTTCAGAGATGTTCTTTGCTTCGTTCCCTGTGTTATGGAAATACCCTAATCTCATCGCTATCTCAAGTTCCTCATCCGCCTGATGGGTTGCGCGAAATTGCGCGTATTTCCATCTAATCTCTCGGTCTGAAACGATGTCAAATCGATTCTTATCCTTAAAAAGTGCGTCCGGCGAGCCGATCAGATACTCCTTCAAAACTTTGTCGGTCAGTACTGCTGCAGACGCGAAACCCTGCCATCCTTCGTTCCAAATTGGATTTTTTATGTACGCATTCAGTTGCCTATCCTGAAAACCCAAATCACGCTGTAATCGCTTATACCGTTCGTACATCCCTGGCTGGCCGTTCTTAATTAGTGCATGTGCTTCGTCTGGATTTCCTTGTGCAGTTCTTCTAATCGGCCGCAAGATTTCAATCAACTGATGCCACTTCACAATTTTTGTGTACATCTGGTAAGCCTCGCTCGTCGTGCTTCCGTGCCTATGCAAGAAACCCGTCTCTTCCGCGAACTGATCAACGGCAATCGGATCCGCAGGCTCAATGGGAGTCTCAGGCCTTAACCGATCTCGCCATCCCACGATCTTCTTGCCTCTCAAGGTGCCACCCGTGACATGCACAGCACGCGATAGAGCTTTCTCTAACCTGTCCTTCAGACCGGTGTCTCCACCAGAGTCATCGGCAAATCCAAGTGTCCTCTCCTCCGTTTTAGTCATCTTCGACTGCAGTTCATATAAAGTGATCTGCACTAGATTGCTACCTTTCAATCGCCGCTTCGGCTTAGAGAATGCGAGCAGTCGATCAACAAACGTTCCCACGACGAATTGAGTTGGCCCGTAACTGGCAGGAGTTCCAGACGGATTCCATGTAGCGGCCGGACAACCGGTTTTTGAACAATCCGCGCCGCCCGATTCCTTGATCTGAATTGCCGTCTTCAATCTTGCAAACGCTTCTTCCGGAGTCATCGCCTGTTTGCAAGTCAGCGTGTCGATACCTTGGTCGACTATACGACCCTCCGGTGAATCGTTCTGGCCGGCGACACCTCCCGGATAGAGGGTGACGCTGCGCAGTTTCGCGGGCGGGAGAACGAGTTTGAATTGAGTGTCCGCCGCTCCTGGCTGTCCTGCGCAGCCATAGTACTTCCTGACTACGTCGCCATGGCGTTGCAGGTCTTCAAGTATTTGCAGCGCGGCCCTGTCATCCAGATGCATGCTGAAACTGTCTGGAGAAATCATGTCGTTAACATAGTGGTCCACGAACCTTTGCTCGACGGTTGGCCCGCGCGGCACGGCTTCCTCATTCCAAGTCATGTAGGTGCGCTCGAAGGAAGTACGTTCATTCAGAGGATTGGGAGTTCTCACGAAACTTCCATCTCTGTCGTAGAGGATGTTCAAGTTTGGTTCGATGCCTATGTCCCTGATCCAAAACGCCCAGCGGTACTGTCCCGGAGTTTTTGGGTTGCGGTCCCGCGCCGTGTCTATCAGGTAGTAGGTGATCGTCGCCCACCCATCCGGATCCACGAGGTTCAGCATGTCCCCGTTCGCATACGAATAGAGGTCGAGATAGCCGGCATCGAAGCCGGCCGGATCGGGGCTGAGGAATGCTCCGGTTGCAGGGTCGTAGTAGCGGGCGAGGTTGTAGTGCAGGCCGCTCTCCGCGTCGGCGTACTGATTGACCAGGCGTAGCGGTTGTTCGAAGGTCTGACCTTGTCCTGCGGCTGGGCTGGTATTGCCTCGGTCGTCGAGTTGGGCCGACCACAGGATGGATTTTTCATCGTCTGTGGCGGCCGTGACGGCGCCGCGGTGGTCGGTGTGGAGATAGACGAGCCTGGGGCCGGTGATGTACTCGCGGGCACGCTCGACGACGCCGCGGGCGGGTTCCATCCAGGCGATCGGACGCCAGCCGAGATGGATGTATTGCCTGATGATCTTGCCTGCGCCGTCGGCTTCGGCAATGAGCCGTTTGCCGCTGTAGATGAAGCGGCGGCTGGCGGCCGGTTGGCCGGTCACTGTCTTCGCAATGCGTCTGCCCTCGGCGTCGTACAGGTAGGTCGCGATTGGCTGGTCGCGATCGCGCAGCGCTGCCAGTTCACCGGCTGCCGACCAGGTCAGTTCGTAGTCCTGGGCGTTGTGGCGGTATGTGCGCCGGCGGCCGGCGGGGTCGAATTCGGCTTCGACCGCGGCGGGAGACGGCGGGAGTGCGGTCTTGCTTGTGGCGGTTGGAATGGCAGGCGTGCCTGACGCGGTGGACGGTGAGGACGGCGTGCCGGCCCGGGTACCGCGCAGCTCGCGGGCCTGGCGGCTTGCGGCGAGGATGCGGCCTGTGGCATCGCTGGTAATCGCGTGGGCGTGTATGCCGTCGTGATGGGCGAGCAGTGTCCATGGAAGTGCCGGCGCCTTGTTCTGCTGGTACTCGCTCCTGGCGACGAGACCGTTGCCGAATCGCCAGCCGGCGGCGACCGATGCGATCCTGTCGGGCGAAAGGTCTTGCCCATTGGAGTGCACTGGCGCGAGCCATTTGATCTCCGACGCGACCTGCCTGCTGCCCATCCATCCGGATTCGGCTGTGATGGCTTCGGGGTGGTTGCCTCCGTCGTCGCTGCTGTAGCGGAAACGGATCGGCGGAAGTGCCTGGACTGCGCCTGCAGTGTGTTCGCTCAGCCACGTTTTCGCGACCCTGCCTTCGCTGTCGTATCGATGGTGCACGGTGTAGGCGAACTCGCCCGACTGCTGGTATTCGTCGGTGACCTGACCGAAGGCGTTGTAGGTTCTGCGGATGAGGCTGTCCGGTCTGCCCTTGTTGTCGGCGCCGTATCTTGCCTGCTCGGCGAGCAGGCGTCCGGAGTGCTTGTATTCGATACGCTCCAGAACTTGCCCAGTGCGGTCACGGCGTTCAAGCAGGCGCGGCTTGCCGTGCTGGTCGTAGTACAGGCGGGTCTCGATGCCGGCGCCGTCGGTGACGGCCTTCAGTCTTTCGCTGCCGCCGTCGTAGCTTGCGCGTGAAATGCCCTGGCCGCGATACTCCAGCGCGACGAGGCGCCCGAAGTCGTCGAGCCAGCGCTTGCCGACAGGCTCGGCACCGGCCGGGCCGTGCAGGGCGATCTCTGTCACTTCGCGCTCGGCCGCGCTGCCCGCTTCGCCGGTCCCAAAAACGAGGCGCTCCGCCATCGGCTCCCGGCTCGCGGCAAGCTGAGCGGGCGGCTGCGCGGTGGCGGAGTCGCCGCCGGGAAGCATGCGCAGCACCTGGGCAGGCAGGCGCAGTTCGGTAAGCCTTGCGAGGGCATCGTACTGCGCGCCGAGTCGCCGCTCGGCGGCGTTCTGGCCGGGAGAGTCGGCGGTCCGGGTAATGCTTTTGATCTGCCCGCTGGCAAGATAGTCGATGGCGACGAGCGTGCTTCGCTCGCCGTCGCGCACGCGCAGCCTGCGCGCCCGGCCATCCACTGCACGGTCGAGGATTTCGGTGCTGTCGCCGTCCGCAGTCATGATCTTCACAGGGTAGCTGCCGCGCGCATCGTATTCAATGCGGATGCGTTCGCCGGTTTCGCCGTCCTGTCGCAGGGCGACGGGCAGGCTGCGGCCATTGATGCGGATGTACTCGATGCTCGTGCCGCGCGCGATCGGACGCGCCTGCGTCCCGCCTGCGCCCGGGGACCAGCCGGTTTCTTCGATGCGGACTGGCTGTCCTGAGGCGTTGTAGCTGATCCGGGTCGTGTGCTGCTTGCCGGGCACGACGCTCGGCCGCGATATCGACGACGGCTCGTTCTGGCGCTCGCTGACGCGGGGATAGTCATAGCTTGCGAGGATGTCGGGTTTGCCGGGTTTGCCGTCGCTGTGACGAAGTCTTGCGACACGGATGTGCCGGCCGAGCGCGTCTCTCTCGATCCGGGTGGTCTCCAGCGGCAGGCCCTCGTCGTTGAGCCGGGTGGTTTCGGTCACGCGCCCAAGCCGGTCGTAGCCGTAGCGCACATTGGTCTCGCCGCAGCCGTCGCATCCCGGCCCGCGCACTTCCAGCATCCGGTATTCGCCGCCGATGATCGCGTGCCGGAAGACGGTGACCTGGCCGAGGCTGTTGGTGAGCCGGGTGACGCCGGGTTGGCTGCGGTCGAAGCCGACCTGCCCGACGCCGGTGCCGGGCACGGGCTTGCCCTGCGCATCGTGCCGCAGGGGCTCGCCCCGGACGCTGAGAATGCCCTTGCCTGCCGCGTCGTAGGCATAGGTGGAGACGCGCTCCTGCATCGCGCGGCCGTCGCTGCCGGTTCCGCTGACGCTGATGCCGGTCAGCAGCGTCGGGTGTCTCGGGTCTTCGTGGTGGTAGTGGCGGGTGACGGTGCTGGTGGTGGTGCCGCGCTCGGTCCAGGCATGGCGCTTCCTGTCGTGGTCGTAGCTGGCCGGCAGGTGCACGCGCACCAGGGTGGCCAGCAGGCGGTCGGGGTGGATGTCGCTGCCCCTGGGCGCCTGGTTTCCGTACTCGTAGCGGAATTCCCCGACCGGGGTGTCGATGGCGACCACGCCCTGGTAGCGGTCGTTCCTGGCGGCGGCCTGGCGGTCGAGATAGCGCAGCTGCAGGCTGCGGCCCTGGGGATCGGTGACCTTGAGCAGGTCGCCGTTGAGCGCGCGCTGCAGGGAGACGAATTCGCCGGTGGGCGCGAGGATCTGCACCAGCCGGCCCTGGGGGTTGAACAGCAGTTGCCGGCCTTCCGGCCAGTGCCAGGTGTATTCGGGGCCTTCGGGGGTGTCGCGGATGGTGATTTTGCCGCGCGAGGGGTCGTCGCTGGCGCAGGTACCGGGGTCTTTGGGATCGCGGTGGAAGATCAGGCGCGAGCCGTCGGCCTGCAGGATGTGCAGGCTGTTGCCGCGCACGAAGAGGTCGGTCTCGTAGGAGAGGCGCCAGCCGCGGCCGATGATGCCGTTGGCGTCGGCGGGCCGGGAAAAGCCGCTGTTGTAGTGACGGACCAGTTCCAGGCCGAGCACGCCGGGCAGCGCCGGCATGTCGACTTCGCGCTGGTACTTGTTGCCGGTGATGATGTTGATCGGGTTGCCGCCGCCGGTGACGATTCCCGTGCCGCTCTGGCGTGCGGCCACGGCGGGCGCATCGCAGGTGGCGCCGGTGGACGCCGGGCCGCATTGCATCGGTGTTGCGCCGGTGCTCGTGCCGCCGACGAGGCGACCCGCGCCGGACTGGGCCGCGGCGGGCGCGGCAAGGATGGACGCCGACGCGATGAGCGCCAGCACGGCAGGCGCACGTACGAGCGCGCGCAACAAACTATCTGAAATCATCGGCTAGGAAGCAAAGAAGTGGTGGTTGCACATTCCCGCTCCGGCAGTCGGCCAATTAATGGCCGACCGTGTGATTCGCCCTCTTTGGGGGAAACTCTTATGAAGTGCTGCCTGCAGGCTTATTGCCTTTTTTGAAACTCATGCAGTGTAGGGAAACATTGTCTTTATGTCTACCTCGGTCCGGCGCTTTTGCAACGCCTGCGATTCATGCGGCAGCGATATGCAGCTCGGCCGCGCGGCGAAACTCCCTGGGGCCGACGCCCGCACGCTGCTTGAAGAACCGGGTGAAGTAGGCCGGATCGGCGAAGCCGATGGCATAGGAGACCTCGGCGATGCTCATGGAGGAGTAGACGAGGCTGCGCTTGGCTTCGAGTAATAGCCGCTCGTGAATCATCTCGAGCGCGGAACGGCCGGCGGCCTGCCTGCACAGCAGGTTCAGATGCGCGGCGGTGATGCCGAGTTCGGCCGCGTAGCGGGTGACCGGGTAGTGCTTTGCATGCCACTGCTCGACCAGCGCGCAGAAGCGGGCAAAGCTGCTGCCGCCGCGCTGCCCCGCGTGGCTCTCGGCATGCGCCGCAAGGGGGCGCGACAGCCCGATCAGCAGGGCGGCAAGCAGGGTTTCCATCAGGGCGTTGCGGAACGGCTGGCGCGAACGGTACTCATGAGCGAAGGCGCCGAACAGTTGCTGCAGATGCGCGCCCGCGGGATCGTCGGCGAAGGTGTGGAAGGTCGGGCGGGCCAGCCGCAGCAGGCCGCCGTCGATCGGCGCCAGCAGTTTTTGCGCGAGCGGCAGGGCAATCGTGATCACGCTGCCGATCGCGTCGCGGTCGAAGTCGAAGCCATGGATGCAGGACGGCGGTACCGCGAGAACCTGGCCGCCGCGCATCGCATGCCGGCTGTCGTCGATCTGTACGGCGGCCTCGCCCTCGTCGAGGCAGAGCAGCTGGAACAGCCCGACATGGCGGTGCGGGTTGATATGCCAATTGTGCAATCGGCTGCGCTCGGCGATCGACTCCCAGTGCACCATGTCCGCCGCGGGCCAGGCATCCAGTTCGCCATAGAGCTTGTATGTGGGCACTGCCGGGGATCTGTTCATGCTGTCTCCTCCGCCGCTGCGCGGTTGCGTCTTCAATACCCGGAAAATATTCGAAAAGTACAATTCTTTGATAATTCTGTCCATTCCCCCGGGGTACTCGCCGCGTCAACATGTCGGAATAAGGACGACAACGCGAGGAGAGGAACATGAAGACCCAGGTGGCGATCATCGGCGCCGGTCCCTCGGGCCTGCTGCTCGGGCAGTTGCTGCAGCGCGAGGGGATTTCCAGCGTGATCGTGGAGGCAAAATCGGCCGAATATGTGCTCGGCCGCATCCGCGCCGGCGTCCTCGAACAGGGCAGCGCCGATTTGTTGCGCGAGGCCGGCGCCGGGGAACGCATGGACCGCGAAGGCCACGTGCACGAAGGCTTTTCCCTGGCCTTCGCCGGGCGGCGGGAACGCATCGATCTCAAGGCCCTGACCGGGGGCAAGACGGTGATGGTGTACGGTCAGACCGAGGTGACGCGCGATCTGATGGCGGCCAGGGAGGCCGCGGGCGGCGTGACCTTCTACGAGGCGCGCGATGTGAAGCCGGAAGGCTTCTACGGCGACACGCCGCGGGTGAGCTTCCTCAAGGACGGCGAACGCGTCGATATCGAGTGCGACTACATCGCGGGCTGCGACGGCTTTCACGGTGTGTGCCGCCAGTCGGTGCCGCGTGAGGCGATCACCTGTTTCGAAAGGGTCTATCCCTTCGGCTGGCTCGGCATCCTGTCGCGCACGCCACCGGCTGCGCCCGAGCTGATCTATGCCAGCCATGAGCGCGGTTTCGCGCTGTGCAGCATGCGCTCGGATACGCTCAGCCGCTATTACGTGCAATGCAGCCTGGACGACAGGGTGGACGACTGGAGCGACGACCGCTTCTGGGACGAGCTGCGGCGGCGCCTGCCGGAAGATGTGGCCGCCTCGCTCACCACCGGACCGTCCATCGAGAAAAGCATCGCGCCGCTGCGCAGCTTCGTGGCGGAGCCGATGAAGTTCGGCCGCATGTTCCTCGTCGGCGACGCGGCGCATATCGTCCCGCCGACCGGGGCGAAGGGATTGAACCTGGCGGCGAGCGACGTGCGCACCCTGCACCGCGTGCTGTCGATCCGCTACCGCGAGGGCCGGGAGGATATCCTCGAACAATATTCCCCGGCCTGCCTGCGGCGGATCTGGAAGGCGGAACGGTTCTCGTGGTGGATGACCTCGCTGCTGCACCGCCTCGACGACGACCCGTTCTCGCGCCGCATGCAGCTCGCCGATCTCGACTATTTCACGCATTCGGCGGCGGGCAGGACGACGATCGCGGAGAACTACGTGGGCCTGCCATACGAGCCGATCGCTTGAGCTATGATTTCCAGACTGCCCTGCGTTGCAGGGCTTTGAACAAAGCCGGTCACCGGCCGATAAAAAAGGAGACAAGCATGACAATGAAAACCCTCGCCGCATCCCTCGCCCTGCTCGGCGCCTGCATGGCCACCGCGTCCGCCGTGGCCCAGGAAACGATCAGGGTGGGACTGATCGCGCCGTTCTCCGGACCGTTCGCCGACTATGGCAAGCAGATGGAGGGCGGCATCAGGGCCTACATGAAGCAGCATGGCGACAAGGTCGCCGGCAAGAAGATCGAACTCATCATCAAGGACACCACCGGGCCGGTGCCGGAAATCGCCAAGCGTCATGCGCAGGAGCTGGTGGTGCGCGACAAGGTCGACTTTCTCGCCGGCTTCGGCCTGACGCCGGAAGCGCTGGCCGCGGCGCCGGTCGCGGAACAGGCGAAGAAGCCGATGATCATCATGAATGCGGCGACCTCGGTGATCACCACCAAGTCCAATTACGTCGCGCGCGTGTCGATGACGCTGCCGCAGATTTCCGCGCCGATGGGCACCTGGGCAGTGAAGAACGGCATCAAGAAAGTCGTGACCCTGGTCGCCGACTATGGCCCCGGCATCGATGCCGAGACGGCGTTCAAGACCAATTTCGTGGGCGGCGGCGGGCAGGTGATGGAATCGATACGGGTGCCGCTGCGCAATCCCGAATTTGCGCCCTACATCCAGCGCATCAAGGACGCCAGGCCGGAGGCGGTGTTCATTTTCGTGCCGGCGGGCGAACAGGGCGTCGCCTTCATGAAGGGTTATCGCGAGCGCGGACTGGCCGAGGCGGGCATCAAGGTGATCGCCACCGGCGACCTGACCGACGACCATGTGCTGCCCGCGATGGGCGACGCGGTGCTCGGGGTGACGACCAGCTTCCACTACTCGGCCGCGCACGACTCGCCCGAGAACAAGACCTTCCTGAAGCATTTCGCCGATGCCAATCCGGGTGCGGGCCGTCCGAACTTCATGGCGGTCGCCGCCTATGACGGCATTCATGCCATCTATGAAGTCAGCAAGAAGCTCAATGGCAAGATCGACGGCGACAAGGCGATGGCCGCGCTCAAGGGCATGAAGATCAACAGCCCGCGCGGCCCCATCGTCATCGATCCGGCCACGCGCGACGTGGTGCAGACGGTCTACATCCGCAGGGTGGAGAAGGTCAACGGCGAGGTCTACAACGTCGAGTTCGACAAGTTCGCCGATGTGAAGGATCCGGGCAAGTAGGCCGCTTTACCCCGCCCTCCCCTGCATTTCTCCGGCCTGCCTCGCGCAGGCTTTTTCTTTTGCCGGACTCAGTACCCGAAGCGCACGACGGCATGCGGATGACCATAGACCGCATAGGCGAGCCAGGTCGCTTCGCCGGCCTCGCGCGCGCCCTCCCTGGCCGCGATGGCTGCCTCGGCGAGACGCTCGCCGTCCCTGAGCGCGGTGTAGAAGCGTTCGGTGAAGGCCTGCGCGGGCTGGTCGCCCACCGCCCACAGCGTGCCGACGAACACGCCGGCGCCCGCGCACAGGAAGGCTTCGGCGAATCCCCCGATGCTGGTCAGGTGCCAGCCGGCGCGCCCGACCTGGCAGGCATTGAGCACGACGACCGGCCGGTTGCCTTCGTCGCCGCACAGACAGGCATGCTGTTTCACCGCGTCCGCGCGCAGATAGTCGGGCACGTACTTTCCGGCTTCGACCCTGCCTTCCAGCAGGATGCGGGCCGCATGCGCGCCGCGCGCGTCCGCCTCGCCGTGCCCGGAAAAATGGAAAATGTCGACGGCGCCCGGCTGGCCCAGCCGCGTGATCAGCGACAACGAGTCGCTGCCCGCCCAGCGCGACCCGAGTTCGGCTTCGAGAAAGCCTATCTCCTTCTGCGCCGCCGGCAGCCGGTAGTCGGGATGGGGATAATCGGGGATCGCGTGGAAGACTTTCCCTGGGCGCACGACAAGCTCGCGCGGCGCATTGCGATAGTTGTGCAGCCAGCGCACCAGTCCTTTCTGCCCGAGGAAATGCGGCTCCGCCGGCAGCGGCCGCGCAAGCCCGTTCTCCGGGGGCGGCTTGAGATGCACGAGCTCCCAGGGGATGAAGGGCTCTTCCGACAGCACATGGATCGCGCGCAGCCGGTCGCGCAGCGGCCAGAGCGCGCGCTGTATCGGGACCGGAACAAGCTGGTCGAACAGCGAGCCGCCAAAAGCGCGCAGTTCCTGATTGAACGCCTCGTAATCGTGCTGGCTGCCGAGCCAGCGCTCTTCGATCTCGGCATAAAGGCCGCTCACATATTCCTGGCGATCGGCGCGCAGCGGCGCCGAGTCGGCGGTCACGTAATGGCCGTCTCCGAGATCGAGCGCGAACAGAAAACTGTCCCTGTCGCCGTTGCGTCTTTCGAATATCTGCAGGACGGGCAAGCCGGCATCGGCCGCCTCGTCCATCGTGCTGCTGGCGGCGGCGCTGCTGCGTGAGGTCTGCGCCGCCGTACCGCTGGCGATCCTGGTTTTCAGGGTCAGCGTGGCCAGCCGCAGCGCGCCATGCCGCACCAGCACCCACAGCTCGCCGTCGCCGGAAGCGGTGGCCCTGATGTCGAACATCAGCTCGACCTCTCCCGTCACCGACTCCGGTGCGAGCGTGTAGCGGTCCTCGCCGACGATCTCCAGATTGGTCTTCGGTATGAGCTGAATGATCAGCATCGGCTCGTCCGCTCCCGGGCGCGACGCCGGCAAGCGGGCGTCGGACATGCTGCTCGCGATGCCGCTCTGCTGTTCCAGCCGGTCGCGGGAAATCAGGACCCGGACGGTTTCAGTGCGCCCGGCGGCGATGTTCTCCTTCATCGAGGCGCCGAAGTAGTAGTGATCGCGGTGTTGACGATCTTCCGCCGGCTCGGGCGTTTCCCATGTCCGGCCGCGGGTTCCACCGCCACCCCCGCGCATGCGCCGGCGCGGCTCCGTGCCCCGGTGACGCAACTCGTCGGACGGCATCAGCTGCCGCAGTCGCGACAGCGGCGCCATGCCCGGCGGCCAGGCGACGGCGACCGGCAGGTCGCCCTTGAGCAGGACGAACATGTCGCGCGGCGCCGACGGCGACGGCACGGCGTCGCCGGCCCGGATTGCCGGCGACGGATGTCCCGCGCGCAGCGCCAGCGCGGTATCGGCGAGGACTTCCTCCAGGCTGGGGTCGTCGTCCCGCGCTCCCGTGCGCTCCACCGCCTGCCTGACTGCCGCCAGCGGCCGCACGTAGTAGTCCACCGTGTCGCCGGCGCGGCGTTCGATCACCAGGTAATCCGGGGTCTCGCCGGCCCGGTCCCGCAGCGCCGACAGGGGCGCGCCGGCCGGAAGAACGCGGATCTTTTTCTCGACCACGGCGCAGGCGAGCCAGTCGTCCGGCGCCGCCCCGGCATCGGCCTGCACCGATCCCGCATCGAGCCAGCGGCCCATGGCCTGGGTGAGTTCCGGCCGGAGGAAATAGGCGGTGTGGTGGATGTTGGGATTGGCGCCGAACGCAAGCTTCCCCTGCACGAACACGCCCGGCCTGGGCGCGGCCAGTCCCATCGACCCCAGGTCGACGACAAGGTCGTTGGCGCAGTTCATGAACTTGTCGGCGGCCAGGTCCAGCACCCAGCTCAGCAAACGCCGCGGCAAGCCGTCATCCCTTCCCGCGAGTGCCGCGTCGAACTCCGACGATACGAGGTAGTAAAAGGATTCGAAGCCGGCGCCGGACTGCTCGCGGTTGAGCCGGGCCGCGAACTCTCCGCCGGGCGCGAGCGCGGCGAGGCCGGGTGCGAGACGCTCCTCCAACGCGGCCACGGCGGTGTATTTCACCAGCGCTCCGAGCGATGCCAGGGATTCCTTCAGTATCGTCGCCGCCGGCGCGGCCGCCGGAAACAGCTGCATCAGGCGGCAGGCATCGACGGCGAGATTGGTGTAGAGGTCGGCCAGGCATTCCCAGTTCTTCGGTTCGGCCAGACGCGTGCCCGCATTGGTCGCGCCCACGAGTATCAGCCGCCGCACGCGCGGTCCATCCTCCATGGCCGGGAGCAGCAGTTCGGCCAGGCTGCGGGCGACCATGCAGCCCCGGCTGAAGCCGATCATGTCGATGCTGTGGGCCGCGGTGCCGGCCACGTGTTCCAGCGCAGCCAGCAGCTCGCTGGCGTTCTCCGCCGGATCGTGGCCGAGCGTGGGATGGTCGAAGCCGAGCACGCAGTCGTATTGCCCGAGCGCGGCAGTCAGAAACGTCCGTCCCCAGGATGTGGCCGTCAGGGCATGAAAGCTGCCGGCGGTGCTGCTGAACGTGCCGTGCACCAGAAGCAGGATGCGCGCCGCACGATCCGTCGGCAGTCGCAGGTCGGCCGGTTTTTCGAGCGGACGCCAGTCCTCGAGCCGCGTGCCCGCGAGATGCACGAGCCGATGCCGCACATTCCGCTCGAGCACCCTGATCACCGTCGCCAGCGCGTGACGCGCCGCGAACCTGAGCACCCAGGCGCGCAGCACCGATCCGCCGATCTCATCGATCAGGCCGCGCCGGGGCCCGGCGCCGGTGCCGCCCGGGGGCGCAAGCTGGAACACGAGACGCTTGCGCGCGGGCGTCACCAGCGGCCCCCGCCGGCGCGCCGGCTCGTGGACGGTGGCGGCGCCGTCGGCGTGGCGCCAGGCATAGACGCCGTCCTGTTCAAGCAGCAGCACCGCATCCTCATGCCCGGCGAGATCGATCGACACCCGGCCGGCCCCGCCGCCGCGACGCCCCGTGTCGGGCGCCGACCGGCGCAGCTCGAAACTGTCGAGCAGATCCATGCCTTGTTCCGTCATCGCGAGCGCGAGGTCGTCGCCGACCGGGCCTGCAGCGCCGGGCATCGGTACCGGTCCCGAGGGCAGGAGCCGCCCGCGGAGGCTTGCCATGATTTCGTCGGCGCGATCGCGGTCGCTGGCGGTCATGTCGTCGGGCAGTTCGATGACGATGCCGTGATGGCGCTCGAAAATGCTCATGGCGGGACCTCACTGTAGATCGATCGGTATGCGCGGTGGTGGACTCAGTGCGTGCGGCTCGGCGCCTGGTAGGGCGAGTCGCCCTCCATCACATTGTTCGCATGGCTCATGGCGGCCATGCCTTCCTCCACGTTGAAGAGCGCGGTGGTTTCGCAGCGCGCCAATCCGCCATGGCTGGTGATGGTCATCACGCAGGCGAGCGCGGCCTCGCTGTCCGGGAATTCCGATATGGCGATGCCGTCGTAGGAGCCGAAGCAGAAGAAGAACTGGTGCAGGTTGCCGCCGAAGGCCTCCACCGCGAGGCTGACCACATGCTCGCGGTTCTGCTCGTTCTCCAGCATCGCCTTGACTTCATGATCCTTGTACTTCCATTGATGCAGAAAAAACGGCATGTCAGTCTCCTCGTTCAGCGGCCCGACCCCGATCCCGGCAAAGCATGCGTGCGCAGTAATGCGAACAGGCCCCGGCCCGTGCTCCGCGCCGTCCTTGTCCCCACGGCCGGCACGCGATGGCGGAATCGCCACGGCACGTTGTAGCCGACGACCACGCCGACCGCCAGCGCCATGCCGGCATCGAACGGCAGGCGCGAGACCGACCAGGCCTGATCGAATACGAGGAACTGAAGCGAGCGCACGATGACGGTGGTGGCGCCGGCGGCGATCGTGAGCACCAGCGCATCGAGCGAGCGCCGCGCGCGCAGCAGTCCGGTATGCGACCAGCGGCTGTCCTGCACCAGCCACGCAGTTGTCGCGGCGGTGCTGAACGGGCTGAGCAGCCAGAAGACGGGCGCCGAGTTCAGCCTCTCCATCGCGTTGGGAATCAGCAGAATCCGCAGCATGACGGCGAGCGCCACCGCCGCCACGCCGGCGCCGAGCACGAAGGCCCAGGGCGTATTCCCGTACAGGTCTTCGTTGGCGAAGCCGGCCATGCGCTTGGGCACGATCGCGACCGCGACCGCGATCGTCTGGGTCGCCGCCAGCACCAGGATCCACAGCGCGCCTTCGGGGCGATGCAGGGGCGTGCTGCCGTAAAGCAGGGCCGCCACGGCAAATGCGAAGAAATAGAACAAGCCGATCCAGAAAAGCGTTGCCGACAGCGAGGGCGCCAGGGGGGCGGTGCGGAAACCCATGCGCGACAGGCGGCGCTGGCGCCGGGCGTCGGTCAGCGAGCACGACAGCACGCCGCGCGCAATGAAGAGCGAGAGATTGTCGACGAAGAATTCAATATCTTCCCGCAGGTCGGAGATCAGCTCCGTCACGATCAGCCGCTTGTCGTCGGCGCGAGGGCCGCCGCCGTCGGCATCCGCTTCCTCGACCCAGAGATCGGCGAGCTTCTCCACCGTCGCCATCACCCGCACCACCTGGCAGGAGAGCTGGTCGAAGCGCTGCCGAAGGCTGTCGAAATCCTGGCGCGCCCTGCCGTTCATGAAGCGCCTGAACCCCGGATCCGCATCATGCTTTTCCCAGTCCTTCACGAGGAAGAAGCACATCGCGGCGTGCAGCCAGAGCTTGCGCACCGGCTCCGCCGCCGGCAGCCAGTCGTCGTCCGCATCGTAGCCGCGCAGCAGCAGGATGGCGCGCGCTTCCTGCTGCAATGCGTTCGACGGCCGGAATCGCTCGGGACCCAGCATCGCCGCCAGGCGCCGGGCTTCGTCCGGGGCCCCCGCGACGCGCTGGAAGCTCTCCCTGAGCCTGGCATCGACGACCGAGGCCGCCGGCAGACGCCAGCAGATCAGCGCCAGCGCCAGCGACAGATAGGCGGGCGCGGGAAGCGACAGCTTCAGGCACAGCGAGTACAGCACGAAGTACAGCAGCACGGATACGGATACATAGCCGCAGATGCCGATCCCGTACCCGAGCGCGGTCGTGTCCTCCCTGATCGACGACGGCAGGTCGTAGCGGCGCGAAGCGAACAGTACGACGACGAGCACGGCCAGTGCGAGTTCATCTGGAATGGCGGACATGACGGCTCCCTGTGACGGCTTGCTGTGACGGCTCCCCTTGGCGGCTCCCCCTGGCGGCTCCCCTGCCGGGGCGGGGCTACTGGCGGAGTTCGACGGTCCGCGACAGCAGCGCTTTCAGCTTGTTTCTCGCGTTCTGCCCGGCCTGCTGCGGCGCGTTGAGCGCGGAGCGGGACGTGGCGACCCCGGGCTGCGGCTTCAGGCCCGAGAACAGCGGTCCGCCGCCGGCGCGCGTGTAGAGCACCGGTATGCCCCACTCGAGCGGGCATTCGCTATAGATGCGCTTGCGCGCCGTGGTCAGCGCAGCCTCCAGCGGCTGGTTGTCCACCAGCGAACGGTAGAACGCTTCGCCGAACTGGATCGCCGCCTCGTCGCTGATCGGGAACTGCATGGCGACGACCGCCGGCACGCCAGCATGGATCAGTGCCGTGGCGGGGCTGCGCACGCGCCCGTTGCGGCCGGCGCAGGCGCCCTCGCAACTGTTGAGCACGACAAGCTGCGGCATGCCGTGATGGTAGCTTTCGAGGTGATGGCAGAGCTCGCGCGCGGACACCTTTTCGGCGCCGCCGCTTTCATGCGCGAAAACCAGAAAGCCCTCCTGTTCGCTGTCGCCCTGATCCTCCGTCCATTCGGGCACGCCGCCATGGCCGATGAAGTGAAACACATGCCAGGGCTCCTTCGCCCGCTCCACCATCCTGCGCAACTGCCTGAGCGTGCCTCTCGGCGCCTAGGAAAACTTGATGCGGCGTTCCCGCGCCAGGTTCTTCATCGCCTGTTCGATGCGGTTGCGCTCGCCTTCCGCATCGAGCAGCGGCCATTCGCCGCCGGGATTGGCGATGATCCCCAGCACGTTGAGCGGACCGTCGACATCGATGACGCCGCTCGGCCTGTCGACCACGAGGAAACGCACGATGGGTGAGCCATAGCTCAGGCCGAGCCACTGGTGACGCGCGGCGTCGTAGAGATACTCCCATGGCAGCTGGGCGAGTTCGGGCGCCTCGATCCCGAGCACCAGGCGCAGGCCCTTCACTCGGGGATGCTGGGAGCTGGCGATGAGGAGGCTGGCCTGAAACAGCGCGGAGAAGGGGCTGGACGGCCCGAGCAGACCGTCGAAGATCGCGTGCCCGAATTCCTCGAGGTGGCGCTCGGCGCTGCTCGGCACGCCCCGGATGTGCTTCGTCCCGCGCAGCATGCTGTTCTCCAGTCGCAGCCTGACGTTGGCCGCGCTCCCCGTGCTGCCGATGATGGCCGGCAGCGGGGCGATGGCGGAACTGCCGGCAGGCGAACAGGCGCGGGCGCGGTAAGTGCCGGCGTCCTCCCAGATGGTGATCTCGAAATCCAGGTACTTGTCATCGGCGGACATGGCGGCACTCGCGCGGGGAATGAAGAGGCGGCAGCCGGCGGCGCGTTGCGGGCAACGCCGTTCCGGGTGCATGATCCTCGAATGAGCTGAAGGATAGTCCAGCCATCCTGCCGGCGAGGGGAGTAGTAAACGCGTACTCTTGACCGTGCTCAAAATACGCGAGGAAGGCCGTTTCGGTTATCGGCGAGCAAGGAACCGGCGCGGCCGGGCGGCGCGCACCGCTCAGGCGACCGCGACCAGCCTGCGAAGGGCGTCGTCATCCGCAAGCAGCGAGGCGCTGTCGGACTCATGCACTATCCTGCCGCGATCGAGCACCATCGCGCGGCGCGTCAGCGACAGGGCAAGCCGCGCATGCTGTTCGACGACGATGACCGACAGGCCGCGATCCTCCACCAGTGAGCGGATGGCACGCGTCAGCTCCTGCACGATCACCGGCGCCAGTCCTTCCATCGGTTCATCGAGCAGCAGCAGCGAGGGATTGACCATCAGCGCGCGCGCGATCGCGAGCATCTGCTGTTCGCCGCCCGACAACTGGTTGCCCATGTTGCCGCGGCGCTCCTGCAGGCGCGGGAACAGGCGGTACACCTTGTCCACGGTCCATTCGCCGGGGCGCGCGACCGCGGTCAGGTGTTCTTCCACCGACAGCGAGGGGAAGATGAAGCGTTCCTGCGGCACCCAGCCCAGCCCGCTCTGCGCACGCTGATGCGTGGGCATGCGGCTGATGTCCCGCCCGCGCCAGAGGATGCTGCCCGCATGGCGCCGGGTAAGGCCCATCAGCGTGATGAGCAGGCTGGTCTTGCCCACGCCGTTGCGGCCGAGCACCGCCAGGCTGTCGCCTTCCTGCATGCGGAAGGAAATCTGCTCCAGCACCACCGAATTGCCGTAGCCGGCCGAAACATTGTCGAATGCCAGCAGTTCAGCCATGCTCGGCCTCCCCCAGATAGACTTCCTTCACGCGCGGATCGGCGGCGATCCCGGCCGGCGTGCCTTCTGTCAGCACCTTGCCGCCGACCAGCACGGTGATGCGCTCGGCGAAACGGAACACCAGGTTCATGTCATGCTCGATGAAGAGCACGGTGACGTCGCGCGGCAGTCGCGCGATCGCATCGAACAGCTCGGCGCTCTCGGCGGTGGGGATGCCCGCGGCAGGCTCGTCGAGCAACAATACCTTCGGCCGCGTCGCCAGCGCCAGCGCGATCTCCACCAGGCGCTGCTTGCCGTAAGGCAGATTCGAGGTCAGTGTGTCGGCGTCGCGCTCCAGGTTGAGGCGGCCGAGCAGCGCTACCGCTTCGTCGACCACGTCGCTCCGGCTGGCCGCGGTGCGGTGCCAGACGCGGTGCATGCCTTCACGCTCGAAGATCGCCAGCGCGACGGATTCCAGCACGGTCAGTCCGGCGAACAGCGTATTGATCTGAAAGGTGCGGGTCATGCCGCGCTTGACGCGCTGATGCTGCGGCAGCGCGGTGATGTCTTCGTCGCCGAAGAACACCCGCCCCTCGCTCGGCGCGAGATAGCCGGTCAGCAGGTTGATGAAGGTGGTCTTGCCGGCGCCGTTGGGACCGATCAGCGCATGGCGCGCGCCGGGTTCGAATCGCAGGCTGATGTCGCTGTTGGCGACGAAGGGACCCCAGCGCTTGCCCAGGCCCTCGGTCCGAAGCAGGGTGTTCATCGCGCGCCCTCCTTCCTGCCCCGGCGCAGCGGCGCGACCAGGCGCTCGAGGCCGCCGAGGATGCCGCCGCGTCCGAACAGCACGATCACGATCAGCAGCAGACCGATCCAGAACTGCCAGTAGACCGGGTCGAGGCCGGCGATGTAATCCTGCGCCAGCATGAACACCAGCGCGCCGACCAGCGCGCCGTACAGCCGGCCGGTGCCGCCGAGCACGAGGATGATCAGCAGCTCCGCCGAGCGCGAGAAGCTCAATGATTCCAGCCCGACGAACTGCGTGGTCTGCGCCAGCAGGCCGCCGGCGATGCCGGCGATGGCCGCGCTGACGGTAAAGATCGCGGTCAGCCGCCGGTTGACGCTGGCGCCGATCGCGGGCATGCGGCGCGCGCCTTCGCGGATGCCGACCAGGCTCAGGCCGAACGGCGAGCTGACCAGCCGGCGGGCGAAGACGAAGATGAGAAACAGCACCGCCAGGCTATACAGATAGCCGGTCTTGCCGTACAGGTCGAATTCGAACACGCCGAACAGCTTGCCCATGTTCATGCCGGACAGGCCGTCGACGCCGCCGGTGATGAAGGCCGCCTTGTTGGCCGCCTCGAACAGCATCAGGCCGAGGCCCAGCGTCACCATCAGCCGGGTCAGGTCGTGGCCGCGCACGACCAGGAAACTCGCGAGGAAACCGAGCACGCCCGCGACAAGACCCGCCGCCAGCAGGCCGGACAGCGGCTCGCCCCAGCCATGCACCGACAGCAGGCCGGCGGTATAGGCGCCGGCGCCGAAAAAGGCCGCATGACCGAGCGAGACCATGCCGGCATAGCCGAGAATCAGGTCGAGCGAGAGCGCGAACAGGCCGACGATCATCACCTGGCTGCCGAGCACGAGGTAACCGGGAAAGAGGAAGAAGGCCGCGACCGGCGCCAGCCAGAATACCAGTTCGGCGATCGTCCAGCGGTCATCCGGCAGCCGGAAGGCGCGCGCCGGCGGCATGTGCACGGACGCGTCGCTCCGCAGAATCTGTTCGCTCATGCGCGCCTCCCGAGCAGCCCGGACGGGAACAGCAGGAGCAGCACCACCATCATCGCGTAGATGACGAAAGCGCCGACCTCCGGCACGTAGTATTTGCCGGCCACGTCGAACACGCCGAGTATCAGCGCGGCGAACAGCGGGCCGCGTATCGTGCCGGCGCCGCCGACGGCGACCACCAGCAGGAAATACACCATGTACTTGATCGGGAAGGTGGGATCAAGGCCGAGCACGTCGATGCCGAGGCCGCCGCCCAGCCCGGCCAGTCCGGAACCGAGCGCGAAGGTCAGGCTGAAGATGCGGTTGACGTTGATGCCGAGGCCTGCGGACGCCGCCTGGTTGTCGACCGAGGCTCGGATGCGGGCGCCGAAGCGAGTGCGTTCCAGCAGCCAGGCGAGCAGCACGGTAATCACCACAACCACGCCGATCATGAACAGCCGGTAGGCGCCGACATCCAGTCCGAACAGCGACACCTGGCCGCGCAGGAAGTCGGGCAGCGGCACCGGTTGCTGCTGCGGCCCGTACAGCCAGGTCGCGGCGGCGATGGCGATGAAGGTCAGGCCGATCGAAAACAGGACCTGGTCGAGATGCGGCGCCTTGTACAGACGCCGGTAGAGCGTGCGCTCCAGGATCAGCCCGACGACCGCGCTGGCGATGAAGGCCAGCGGCAGCGTCAGCAGGAAAGGCAGGCCGGCCCGCGTCATCAGCGTGACGCAGACATAACCGCCGAGCATGGCGAATGCGCCGTGCGCGAGGTTGATGAAGTTCATCAGTCCCATCGTCACCGACAGGCCGACGCTGATCAGGAACAGCAGGCTGCCGTAGGCGATGCCGTCGAACAGGACGCCGATCATCGCGGCCTCCATGGCATAGGGTGCGGGTGGTGATGCATGTGGTCTCCTTGCATGTTGTCGTCGGGGCGTCTTCGCGCCCTCGCGCAGGTGGCTGCGCCGCTCTTACTTCACTTCCTCATCCATCTGCCGGAACACTTCCTGCGCGAGGTGAAAGGCGGAATTGGCGGCCGGCACGCCGCAATAGATCGCCGCCTGCAGCAGGACTTCCTTGATCTCGTCGCGGCTGACGCCGTTGCTGGCGGCCGCGCGCAGATGCAGCTTCAGTTCCTGCTCGCGGTTGAGCGCCACCATCGCCATGATGGTCAGCAGGCTGCGGGTATGTCGCGGCAGTCCCGGCCGGGTCCAGATCTCTCCCCACGCGTAGCGCGTGATCAGGTCCTGGAACTCGCCGTTGAATGGCGACAGCGCGGCCTGCGTGCGGTCGACATGCGCGTCGCCGAGCACGGCGCGCCGCACTTCCATGCCCCTGGCGTGGCGTTCGCGCTCATCCATGGCGGTCCTCCTGCAGCAGGAAGCCCGTCAGTGCATCCGTGAACCGCGCCGGCTGTTCCCAGTTCGACAGGTGGGCGGCATCCAGCTCGAGATACCGCGCCCCCGGAATCTGCTGCGACAGCCACTTGCCATCCTTGGCCGGCGTGGCGAGGTCGTGCGTGCCGGCGATCACGAGCGTCGGGACGCCGATGCGCGCGACCGCATCGCGCTGGTCCATGTCGCGCACCGCCGCGCAGTTGGCGACATAGCCTTCACGGTCGGTCCCGAGCAGCATCGCGCGTACCTGGTCCACCTTCTCCGGCGCGCGCGCCGCGAAGCCGCCGGTGAACCAGCGCTCGATCACCGCAAGCACGATGGCTTCCATGCCTTCGCCACGGACCTTTTCTATGCGCGCGTTCCAGTTGGAGGCGGGTCCGATCTGCGCCGCCGTGTTGCACAGGACGAGACGATCGAGGCGCTGCTGCTGATGGACCCCCATCCAGATGCCGGTCATGCCGCCCATCGACAGTCCGCAGAAATGCGCGCGCCGGACGCCGAGCGCATCCATCAGCGCCAGCACATCGCCGCCGAGCCGATCGATGGTGTACGGTCCGGCCGGCACCGAGGAGCCGCCATGCCCGCGCGTGTCGTAGCGCAGCACGCGGAAATGCCTGAGCAGCTCCGGCATCTGCGGCGCCCACATCTGCAGCGTGGTGCCGAGCGAATTCGACAGGATCAGCCAGGGTGCGTCCTCGCGTCCCTCGACCAGGTAGTTCAGCCGCAGTCCGGCCTGTTCAAGCACTGGCATGTCTACTCCCGTAAAGTGCGTGGCGGCTGCGCGGCCAGCACGCGGTCAATGAATGCGCCGGACTGGCCGAGGTAGCCGGTTGGCTCCAGCAGACTGTCTATCTGTTGTGGGGAAAGCTGCGCGGCGACCGCGCTGTCCTCGCGCAGGACTTCGCGCAGCGGACGTCCGGACTGCACCGCGCGGCGGCAGGCGGCCTCCACCAGCTCATGCGCCTGCAGCCGGCCGAGCCGGGCGCCGAGGGCGAGCGCGACCGCCTCGGCCATGATCAGGCCACCAGTGGTGTCGAGATTGGCGCGCATGCGCTGCGGATTCACCGTCAGCCCCTCGGCCATCGTCGTCGCCTGCCGCAGCGCGCCCGCCGCCAGCAGCACGATGTCGGGCAGGCTGTCCCATTCCGCCTGCCAGCCGCCGAGCGCACGCTCATGTTCCTGCACCATCGCGGACAGCATGGTGGATACCAGCGCGGGCACGCGGGCGGCGGCGGCCAGCACCGCCGCGCAGCCCACCGGATTCTGCTTGTGCGGCATGGTCGAGGATCCGCCCTTGCCTTCGGCCGCTGGTTCGGCCGCTTCACCGACCTCGGTCTGCGTCAGCAGCGCGATGTCGCGCGCCATCTTGCCGAGCGAGCCGGTCAGCATGCCGAGCACGGCAGCGGCTTCGGCCAGACTGTCGCGCTGTCCGTGCCATGGCATGGCCGGCAGGCCGAGGCCGAGTTCATCCGCCAGCGCCTGCGCCACCGCCAGCCCCTTGCCGCCGAGGCTGGCCAGCGTGCCGGCGGCGCCGCCGAACTGCAGCACCAGCAGGCGCGGCCGCAGCGCGGCAAGCCGCTCCCGGTGCCGCTGCACGCCGTCCAGCCAGCCGGCGGCCTTGAGGCCGAAGCTGACGGGCAAGGCATGCTGCATCCAGGTGCGGCCGGCCATCACCGTGTCGCGGTGACGGGACGCCAGCGCGGCGAGGGCCGACGACAGCGACGCCAGGTCGGTATCGATCAGGTCGAGCGCATCGCGCATCTGCAGCACCAGCCCGGTGTCGATCGCATCCTGGCTGGTCGCGCCCCAGTGCACGAAACGCGCGGCCTCCGGGTCGGTCGCCGCGACGACGGCGGTCAGCTGCCTGACGAGGGGAATGGCGAGATTGCCGGCAAGCGCTGCGGCCTGCGCCAGCTGCTCGGTATCGATGTGCGCCGCGTCGCAGGCGGCGGCGATGGGCGCCGCGCAGGCGGAAGGAATGACCCCGGTGCGTGCCTGCGCCCGCGCCAGCGCCGCTTCGAAATCCAGCATGCGCTGGACGCAGGCCCGTGCGGAGAAGGTCTCGCGCATCGCCGGCGTCGAGAACAGGGCGCCGGTGAGACCGGCAAGCGGCAGGGCCTGCATGATTCAGACGCGCTCGATGACCATGGCGATGCCCTGGCCGACACCGATGCACATCGTGCACAGCGCGTAGCGGCCGCCCGTCCGGTGCAGCTGATACATCGCGGTGGTGACGAGGCGCGCGCCGCTCATGCCGAGCGGATGGCCGAGGGCGATCGCGCCGCCATTGGGATTGACGCGGGGATCGTCGTCGCGCAGGCCGAGCAGGCGCATCACCGCCAGCCCCTGCGCGGCGAAGGCTTCGTTCAGCTCGATCACATCCATCTGGTCTATCGTCATGCCGAGCTGCTGCAGCAGCTTCTGCGTCGCCGGCGCCGGGCCGATGCCCATGACACGGGGCGGCACGCCGGCGGTGGCCATGCCGACCACCCGCGCGCGCGGCGTCAGTCCGAAGCGTTGCGCCGCATCCTCGTCGGCCAGCAGCAGCGCGCAGGCGCCGTCGTTCACGCCGGACGCATTGCCGGCGGTGACCGTGCCGTCGGGCCTGACCACGCCCTTGAGCTTCGCCAGCGCTTCCAGGCTGGTGGCGCGGGGATGTTCGTCATGCTCGACCAGCAGCGCATCGCCCTTCTTCTGCGGGATGGTGACCGGCACGATTTCCTGCGCCAGGATGCCGTTCTTCTGCGCCTGCGATGCCTTGGCCTGGCTGGCGAGCGCGAAACGGTCCTGGTCTTCGCGGTTGACCTGATAATCGGTGGCCACGTTCTCCGCGGTCTCGGGCATCGAATCGACGCCGTACTCCGCCTTCATCTTCGCATTGACGAAGCGCCAGCCGATGGTGGTGTCGTAGATCGCCGCGCTGCGCGAGAAGGCGCTGTCCGCCTTGCCCATGACGAAGGGCGCACGGGTCATGGATTCCACGCCGCCGGCGATCATCAGGCCGGCCTCGCCCGACTTGATCGCGCGCGCGGCCGTGCCGACCGCATCCATGCCCGAGCCGCACAGCCGGTTGATGGTGGCGCCGCCGATATCCTGCGGCAGTCCGGCCAGCAGCAGCGCCATGCGCGCCACATTGCGGTTGTCTTCGCCGGCCTGGTTGGCGCAGCCGTAGATCACGTCCTGCACCGCGGTCCAGTCGACGCCGGGATTGCGCTCGATCAGCGCGCGCAGCGGAATCGCGCCGAGATCGTCCGCCCTCACGTCCTTGAGCGCGCCGCCGTAGCGGCCGATGGGGGTGCGAATCGCGTCGCAGATGAATGCCTGTTTCATGCTGTCTCCTGGTCTGAGGGCGGCTGCAGTCGCAGCGGCACGCCGGTTATCTTCTGCAATTCCTCGAAGGACAGGCCTTCGACCATTTCGCGCACCACCAGCCCGCCGTCCGTGACATCGATCACCGCGAGATCGGTGTAGATGCGGCTGACGCAGCCGACGCCGGTGAGCGGATAGCTGCATTGTGCAACGATCTTGCTTTCGCCGCTCCTGGCCTGGTGTTCCATCATGACGAACACCTGCCTGGCGCCGATGGCGAGATCCATCGCGCCGCCGACCGCGGGGATCGCATCGGGGGCGCCGGTGTGCCAGTTGGCGAGGTCGCCCTTTTCCGATACCTGGAAGGCGCCGAGCACGCAGATGTCGAGATGGCCGCCGCGCATCATGGCGAAGGAGTCGGCATGGTGGAAATAGGCGCCGCCCGGCAGCAGGGTCACCGGCTGCTTGCCCGCGTTGATCAGGTCCGGGTCTTCCTCGCCCTGCGCCGGCGCCGGCCCCATGCCGAGCACGCCGTTCTCGGAATGCAGCAGGATCTCGCGGTCGGCCGGCAGGAAGTTGGCGACCAGCGTCGGCAGCCCGATGCCGAGATTGACGATGGCGCCGTCGGGAATGTCCCGGGCCAGGCGCGCGGCCATGTCGTTGCGTGTCATGCGCTTCATTGCGGACCTCCTTCGCGCACCACGCGCTGCACGAAAATCCCGGGAGTCACGATGGCTTCCGGATCGAGTTCCCCGAGCGCCACCACTTCATCGACCTGCGCGATCGTGCAGCGCGCGGCCATGGCCATGATGGGGCCGAAGTTGCGCGCGGTCTTGCGGTACACCAGGTTGCCCCAGCGGTCGGCGCGCAATGCCTTGATCAGCGCGAAATCGGCGTGGATCGGGTACTCGAGCACATAGTGCCGGCCGTCGATCAGGCGGGTTTCCTTGCCCTCGGCCAGCATGGTGCCGTAGCCGGTCGGCGTGAAGAAGCCGCCGATGCCGGCGCCGGCCGCGCGGATGCGCTCGGCCAGGTTGCCCTGCGGCGTGAGTTCGAGCTCGATTTCGCCCGCGCGGTAGAGCGCGTCGAAGTGCCAGGAGTCGGTCTGGCGCGGAAACGAGCAGATGATCTTGCGCACCCGCTTTGCCTTGAGCAGCGCCGCCAGGCCGGTGTCGCCGTTGCCGGCATTGTTGTTGACGATGGTGAGGTCGCGCGCGCCCTGGTCGATCAGGGCGTCGATCAGCTGCACCGGCATGCCGGCATTGCCGAAGCCGCCGATCATCACCGTCGCGCCATCGCGCACGTCGGCCAGCGCCGACGCGTAAGACTCGCAGATCTTGTTAATCACGTGGAAGGTCCCGCTGCGATTGCTCCGTGTTGTTCGATAATCGAACAACTGTTTGATAAATGAACGAATCGAGTGTATTTATTCTGGCAATTCAGCGTCAAGGCGGGCCGGCGGATTCAGTGCGGCTACCGAACAGGAATTCAAGGGAAGACTTTCGATGGACGACAGCAGGAACGGCAAGCCGCGCGTGCAGGGTGCCGGCCCGAGCATCGCGGAGGAAATCGATGCGCTCACGGATCCCAACTTCATGACCTCGCTGGCGCGCGGACTGGCGGTGATCCGCGCCTTCAGCGACCAGCGCCGCAGCCTGACCATCGCCCAGATCAGCCATCGCACCGGCATTCCGCGCGCGGCGGTGCGCCGCTGCCTGCATACCCTGCGGCAGCTCGGCTACGCCGACGCCGACGGCAACAACTTCTCGCTCAAGCCCAAGGTGCTCACGCTCGGCTATTCCTATCTGTCGTCGACGCCGCTGACCGTGTCCGCGCTGCCTTTCCTCAACCAGATCAGCCGCACGCTCAACGAATCCTGCTCGCTGGCAATGCTGGAAGAGAATGAAGTGCTGTACGTCGCGCGTTCGGCGACCTCGCGGGTGATGTCGGTCTCGCTCAATACCGGCAGCCGCCTGCCCGCCTATTGCACGTCGAACGGCCGCAACCTGCTGGCGCACCTGCCGCCGGAAGCCCTCGACGCCTACTTCGCGCGGGTGGAACTCAAGGCCATGACCGATCGCACGGTGGTGTCTGAAGCGAGGCTGCGCGAAATCCTCGCCGAGGTGCGGCAGGACGGCTACGCGCTGGTGGAGGAAGAACTGGAAGTCGGCCTGCGCTCGATCGCGGTGCCGGTGCGCGGCGCCTCCGGCAAGGTGGTGGCGGCGCTGAACGTGGGCGCGCAGGCGGCGCGCGTCAACAGCCGGCAGATGCGGGAAGACTTCCTGCCGGTGCTGCGCAAGGGCGCGCAGGAGCTGGCGGTGCTGCTGCCCTGATCAGCGCCGGCGGCCCGCCTCGTCGCGCAGCGCGTTGATCAGCGCGGCGGCGGCAATGCCGGGCGTCGACTCGGCCTGGCGCAGCAGGCCGACCGGCTCTTCCATGCCCGTCGTCGGCAGTACCAGCAGCGCGAGCACGCCGTCCCGCACGTCGTCATGCACGGTGCCGGCGGGCGTGAACCAGATGCTGTCGCCGTGCCGGGCGAGCTGCCGCGACAGCGAGACCGACAATGTCTCCACCCGCCCTTCCGGCAGCGCCAGTCCCCGCGAGCGGAACATGCTCTCCGTATGATGGCGCGGCACCGTGCCGCTGGCCGAGATGACGATGGGATAGGCGGCGGCCTCGTCCAGGCTGATCGGCCGCCCGGCGAGCGGATGCCCGGGGCGCACCGCCAGCACCACGGGCTCGACATGCAGCAGCTCGAAGCTCAGCCCGAGCATGCTTTCCGGCTCGGCCATGCGCGCCACCGCGAGATCGATCTCCCCGGCCCGCAGCATCGCGATCAGCGCACCGTTGGTGCCGGTCCTCACCTCAACCCGGGTGCGCGGGTACCGCTCGCGAAAGACCTGCAGCGCCGCCGGCAGCATGGCCGGCGCCACGGTGGGCAGCGCGCCGACCCGCAGCACTGCGGGCGGTGCATCCGGCGCCGCCGCGACCGACGCCTGCGCCGCGTGCAGCGCGGCCATGACCGCCGACGCATGCGCCAGGAAGCGCTTGCCTTCCGGCGTGAGGCTGGAGCCGGCGCGGCCCCGGGCGAGCAATTGCTGGCCGACGATCTCTTCCAGCTCGTTGAGCGTCTTGGAGACCGCCGGCTGAGTCAGTCTCAGACGCGCCGCGGCCTTGCCGAGATGCCCGGTTTCGGCGACGCAGACGAAGCAATCCAGATGACGCAGCCGCACCCGGCTCTTGAACAAGTCTTTTTCCATAACGGCAGGTTATCAATCCCGCGCCAACAATTCAATTTACATGAGCAATCTTCACGCATAGAGTCAGCGGGATTCCCAGGAATGGAGACGCGCATGACAGAACAGGATCACGAGTACCTGCCCCGCAACCCGGCGGTCCACCCGCCGGCCTTCGCCCCCGATTACAAGACCTCGGTGCTGCGTTCGCCGAAGAACGCCCTGATCTCCCTGCAGCAAAGCCTGTCCGAAGTCACGGGGCCGGTTTTCGACCGCGCCATGCTCGGTCCGAAGGACAACGACCTGATCCTCAACTATGCGAAGGACGGCCTGCCCGTCGGCGAGCGCATCGTGGTGCACGGCTTCGTGCGCGACGAGTTCGGCCGCCCGGTGCCGGATGCGCTGGTCGAAGTCTGGCAGGCCAACGCGGGCGGACGCTACCGCCACAAGAAGGATCAGTACATCGCGCCGATCGATCCGAACTTCGGCGGCTGCGGCCGCATGATGACCGATGCCAGCGGCTACTACTTCTTCCGCACCATCAAGCCCGGCCCCTACCCCTGGCGCAACCGCATCAACGACTGGCGCCCCTCGCACATCCATTTCTCGATCGCGGGAAGCGGCTGGGCGCAGCGTCTGATCACGCAGATGTATTTCGAGGGCGATCCGCTGATCGCGCACGACCCGATCCTGCGTTCCATCCGCGACGACGAAGCGGTACGCGGCCTGATCGCGCCGCTCGACCGGGCGCACGGCATACCGCTGGACAGCCTCGCCTACCGCTTCGACATCGTGCTGCGCGGCGCGCGCGCGACGCTCTTCGAAAACCGCCTGCAGGGAGGAAGTTAATGCTCAATCAGCTCAACACGCTCAGGGAAACCGCGTCGCAGACCGCCGGGCCGTACGTGCACATCGGCCTGGCGCCGCATGCGGCGGGCTTCGACATCTTCGAGAAAAATTTCAGCAACGTGCTGGCCGGACCGCAGACCCGGGGCGAACGCATCGTCATCGAAGGCCGCGTGATCGACGGCTCCGGAACGCCGCTGCGCGACGTGCTGGTCGAGATCTGGCAGGCCAATGCCGACGGCCGCTACAACCACCCGGCCGACCGCCAGCCCAAGCCGCTCGATTCCGCCTTCCAGGGCTGGGGCCGCGCCTGCTCCGATTTCGAGACCGGCCTGTACCGCTTCGAAACCGTGAAGCCCGGGCCGGTGGAAGGCCGCGGCGGCCGCGTCATGGCGCCGCATGTCAACTTCTGGATCGTCGCCCGCGGCATCAACATCGGCCTCAATACCCGCATGTACTTCAGCGATGAAGCCGCCGCCAATGCCGCCGACCCCGTGCTCAATCTGATCGAGTGGGAAGTGCGGCGCAAGACGCTGATCGCCGAGCGCAGCGAGCGCGACGGCGCGGTCGTCTACCGCTTCGACATCCGCATCCAGGGCGAGGCGGAGACGGTTTTCTTCGACGTCTGATATCCGCCCCCGCGCCGGCCGCCCCGCCGGCGCACTCATTCCTTCCCTCTCCAGGAAAGCCACGCAGCCATCCCCGGCCACCCGAGAAAAATTGACTTTAATCAATCTTTCTTTACGGGAATACTCATTACACTGCGGTCTCGCCGGAATCGACCGGCGGGAACAGCCACGTCAAGCGACAGGAAAGGAAACATGGTGCGCGCCGCAAACAAGAAGATCTGGGTCCAGTTGCTGACAACCATCGGCGTCGCGCTGCTTGTCGTCTGGTCCGGCGTCATCGCCTGGCAGGGACACGTGTACAGGGAGGCCGCCATCGAGCAGGCCAGCGATTTCTCGCTCAGCATGCACGACGCGACCATGGCCGGCCTGACCGGCATGATGGTGACCGGCACCGTGCAGCAGCGCGATGTCTTTCTCGACCAGGTCAAGCAGCTCGGCACCATCCGCGACCTGCGGGTGCTGCGGGGCGAAGCCGTCAGCAAGCTGTTCGGACCCGGCGCATCCAAGGACGCCACGCCCGACGAGCTGGAAAAGCAGGTGCTGGCCAGCGGCAAGGAAGTGGTCCGCGTGGAGCGCGACGCCAGCGGCGAATACCTGCGCACCGTACGCCCCGCGCTGGCGCTGCGCAATTCGCTTGGCAAGGATTGCATCGCCTGCCACCAGGTTCCGGAGAACACCGTGCTGGGCGTCGTCAGCATGAAGCTCTCGCTCGACAAGGTCAACGCCGGGGTCGCCGACCAGCGGATGAAATCCATCCTGGCCGCGATCGTCACCTGCATTCCGGTGCTGCTGCTGATCTATCCCTTCATCCGGCGGGTGGTGACGCGTCCGCTCGAGGGCGCCGTCCAGGTGGCGCTCGGCATTGCCGGCGGCGACCTGACGCAGAAGATCGCGGTGGACTCCGGCAATGAAATCGGCCGGCTGCAGCAGGCGCTGGCCGACATGAACGCCAGCCTGGTGCGCATCGTATCCAGGGTGCGCGAAGGCACCGACACCATCTTCACCGCCTCCGGCGAGATCGCCCAGGGCAATGCCGATCTGTCCTCCCGCACCGAACTGCAGGCCGGCTCGCTGGACAAGACGGCCTCCTCGATGGAAGAACTGACCTCCACCGTGCGTCAGAACGCGGACAACGCGCGCCAGGCGAACCAGCTCGCGATGTCCGCGTCCGAAGTCGCGCGCAAGGGCGGCGATATGGTGGCGCAGGTCGTGGCCACGATGGACGGCATCAACGCCTCCTCGAAGAAAATCGCCGACATCATCGGCGTCATCGACAGCATCGCGTTCCAGACCAACATCCTCGCGCTCAATGCGGCGGTGGAAGCGGCGCGTGCGGGCGAGCAGGGCCGCGGCTTCGCGGTGGTGGCGGCGGAAGTCCGCAGCCTGGCCCAGCGCTCGGCGACCGCCGCCCGGGAGATCAGCACGCTGATCGGCGACTCGGTCGGCAAGGTCGAAAGCGGAACCCGGCTGGTGCATCAGACCGGCGCGACGATGACGGAGATCGTCGGCAGCATCCGCCATGTGACCGACATCATGGGAGAAATCGCCGCCGCCAGCGATGAGCAGACGGCCGGCATCGAGCAGGTCAACGAGGCCGTCGGCGAAATGGACAGCGTGACGCAGCAGAACGCCGCCCTCGTCGAGCAGGCCGCCGCCGCAGCCGCCTCCCTGCAGGAGCAGGCCGAACATCTCGAGCAGATCGTCAGCGTGTTCCGCCTCGACGCCGCCGGCTCGCCTCAGTCACAAATGACCGCCCTGCCGGAGCCTTCGTCGGATGACGGTATCAAAAAGGAACTATGAAACAAATCTAAACAAAGGTCGCGTCAGCAATTTCTCTTCTGCAATACTTGGTTTTCCGGCGAGCATTGCCGCCGGTTAAGCGCCCCACGTTCGGAAAATAAGCCGATCCGGGCTCGACCAGCTTCCAGATGAGGAAAGACATGCTGCAACTCAAAGCCCTGCTCGACGCCGACCTTGACGCCGCCAGCCGAACCGGCGAACAAGCGCTCAACGACGAACGCCTGCCCTTTACCCTCCGCGTCGCCGGCACCCAGGACGATCTGTGGAAAGCCGTGCAGATCCGGCACTCGGCCTATGCGCGCCACCTGCCGGACTTCGCCGCCACCCTGGCCCGCCCGGAGCCCACCGATTTCGAGGACGGCGTCGCCGTGCTGCTCGCCGAATCCAAGATGGACGGCGCGCCGCTCGGTACCATGCGCATCGAAACCAACCGCTACCGGCCGCTCGCGCTGGAGCGCTCGCTGGAACTGCCCGACTGGCTTCAGGGCAGGCCGCTGGCGGAGGCCGTGCGCCTGGGCGTGACCGAAGAACGCATCGGCCGGGTGGTCAAGACCGCGCTGTTCAAGGCTTACTTCCTCTACTGCGCCGCGCAGGGCGTGGACTGGATGGTGATCGCCGGCCGTTCGCCGATCGACCGCCAGTACGAACGGCTGATGTTCAGGGATGTCTATCCCGGCCAGGGCTTCATCCCCCTGCGTCATGCCGCCGGTATGCCGCACCGCGTGATGGCGATGCAGGTGTCGCAGGCGGAACCGATGTGGCGCGAGGCACGGCATCCCCTGTACGATTATGTTTTCCGCACCCGCCACGAAGACATCAGCATCGCCGCCACCCGCCAGGCCACGCTCGCCGAGCCCGCATGGGCGAGCGGCAGGACCGCCAGCACCATGTCGCGCCATCAGTAGTAATACTGGACACTGCGTAGTTTGCAACAGGGCCGCAAGGCCCTTCCGTCGCTGGCGTTTAGGGTTTAAGGTACGGAATTCCAAACGGTAATATCTTCCGGAGTAAAGAGCATGCACAATTCCACAACATCCTCCCGCGGCTGGGCCGGGCGCGTGCAGGATAGGCTGGATGCATGGCTCTATCTCTTTTCCACCTATGGCCTGCCGGCGCTGATCGGCATCCTCTCCATCATCGCGCTGACGGTCTGGCACGGCCAGTATGAAAGCGGCCGGCCCGAGCAGCTGACCTTCCGCTATGTGCATGACGAGGCGGCGCGCCTGACCGCGGCCGAGGCGATGGCGGCACTCGGCGAGCACAGCGTTCAACACCTCGACACCAATCGCTCCGAAGCGCCTTTCTGGTTCGGCTTCGCGGTGCCGGCGGCACCCCACGGCAGCTCGTCGGTTGTCGAATTCCCGTCACGCCACGCCCTTGCCGTGCGCTGCTGGGACGAGAACCTGCTCCCCGCCGGCGGCGCCGACCGCGACGGCGCCTATGGCGAGATGAGCCTCGTCAAGGCGGGTTTCGCCCTCAAGGTCGGGCCCACCAGCCTGGATGCCTGGTACCTGTGCCAGGCAAACTTCGTCGGCCCGGCACGGCTGACCGTCAACAGCTGGGAACCGGCCGCGCTGCAGGCATCCACCGACAATTTCCATCGCAAGTCCGGCCTGCTCGACGGCGGCATGATCATCCTCGCGCTGTTCATGCTGGTGACGGCGCTGATCGTGCGCCAGAGCCGCTACCTGCTGTTCGCCGCCTGGCTGCTGGTCAGCCTGCGCGTGGGCGCGCTGTCGGCGGGATGGGACATGCAATGGCTGGGTCAGACCGTGCCCCACGAGTGGCTGCTGCGCAGCCGCCTGCTCACCGTCGCCACCTACTGCGTGCTGACCATCACGCTGTTCGCCGCGATGTTCAGGGACGACCTTATCAGGGCGGGCATGGGCACCGTGCTGCGGGCGCTGCAATGGACCTGCTTCCCCTTGCTGCTGCTGTCGGCCACGCTCTCGTACAAGACCTTCCTGCCCTTCCTGTGGGTGGCCACCGGCGTCAACGTGGTCATCGTCGTCGGCATGCTGCTGCGCCTGCTGGTGCACGCGCGCTCCGTCGTCGCCGTGCTGTACAGCGCCTCCCTCACCATCACCGTGCTGGCGAGCCTGTCGGAGGTGCTCTCCGCCGCCTTCGGCCTGCGCGAACTCACCGGCGCCTTCAACCATGTGACGGCCGCCCTCGGCGCCGCCCTGCTGGCCTCGCTCGCGATGGCCGAGCAGATGCGCCAGGAACATGAACACCGTGTCCAGGCGCAGGCCGAGCTGGAACACACCTACGAGGCGATGCCGATCGGCCTCTTCACCCTGGACATGAGCGGGCAGTTCATGAGCGCCAACCCCGCCCTGCACGAAAAGCTCGGCCCGGATGTGCTGGAGCCGGGCCGCAACGCCTGGGGCCAGTACCTCGACGGCGACAGCTTCAGCCGCCTGCTCAATGCGGTGCACCAAGACAGCGAAGCCGAGATCGAGGTCGAAAGCCTCACCCCGGGACCGGACGGCCAGCACAAGCGTTTCCTGGTGCGCGCCACGCTCGCGCGCAACAAGATCGAGGGCTCGCTGCAGGACATCACCGACAAGTACAAGGCCTTGCAGGAGCTGCAATTCCTCGCCAACAACGATCCGCTGACCAAGGTCTACAACCGGCGCGGCGTCGAAGCCATGCTGGATGCGGCGCTCAGACAGCTCGCCGACGGCAAGCCGGTCGCCCTGGCCTATCTCGACCTCGACCGCTTCAAGCTGATCAACGGCCTGTACGGCCACGCCGCCGGCGACGAGGTGCTCAAGCAGATCTGCGGTCGCGTCACCAACATGCTGACCGGCTCGCAGCAGATCGGCCGCGTCGGCGGCGACGAATTCCTGATCGTTTTTCCCGACACGCCGATCGAACTCGCCGCCTGGACCTGCCGCGGCATCATCGCCAGCATCGGCAACGTGCCCTACAAGCTGGGCGACAAGGCCTTCCAGGTCAGGGCTTCCATCGGCCTGATCGAAATCGGCGGCGACATGTCGGTCAAGGACATGATCGCCACCGCCGACCGGGCCTGCCGCGCCGCGAAGAAGGGCAATGTGCAGGGACTGGTGGTGTACGACAAGTCGGCATCGGTTTTCCACGACCACGAGGCGGAATTCCACATCGTCGAGCGGCTGTCCGCGCCCGCCGGCCCGCAGGGCCTGTATCTCGACATGCAGCCGATCATGTCGCTCAAGGCGCCGCTCGGCTCGCTCAATTTCGAAGTCCTGCTGCGCATGCGCGACGAGGACGGCAGCATCATCCCGGCCGGCCGCGTGGTCGGCGCCGCCGAGAACAGCGGACGCACCAGCGTCATCGACCGCTGGGTGCTGACCACCACGCTGGAATGGATAGACGCCAACTTCGCCCGCCTGCGGCGCACCGAGTTCGTCTGCATGAACCTGAGCGGCGCGTCGCTCAACGACGAACGCTTCGTGCAGGACACCATCCGCCTGCTGGAAGCCAACCCGCGCGCGGCCGGCCGTCTCTGCGTCGAAATCACCGAAAGCGTGGCCCTGCACGACCGCGGCAACACGCGCCGCTTCATCGACAAGGTGCGCAGCTACGGCGTGCGTGTGGCGCTGGACGACTTCGGCGCCGGCTATACCTCGTTCGCCTATCTGAAGGAATTGCCGGCCGACGTGCTCAAGATCGACGGCAGCTTCGTGGTCAACATGAATTCCCACCCGGCCAACGTCGCCATCGTCGAAGCCATCGTCAGCCTCGCCCGCAGCCTCGGCATGCAGACCATCGCCGAGTGGGCCGAGGATGCGGCGACGGTGGAGACGCTGGCCGAGATCGGCGTCGACCATGTGCAGGGCTTCGCGATCGCCCGGCCGCAGCAACCGGAAAAGATCCTGACCTCGCCCTCGGCCGCCGCCTTCATCCAGGACGAGCACCTGGCGCGCTTCGTGCGCACTCTGGGCGACCCGGTCTATGCCGCCGCGCAGATCGACCTGATCGCCATGGGCGGCGGCAACAAGGACCTGCACTGAGCGGCCGGCGCGTGCCCGCCGCGTTTTTGCTATCGTAGCGCCTCGTCCACATTCTCGAAGCGCGCACATGAAGACTCCCGCCCGCCTGGCCCGGCTAGGCACCCCGCTTTCTCCCTCCGCCGTCAAGGTCATGCTGCTGGGCAGCGGCGAACTCGGCAAGGAAGTCATCATCGCGCTGCAGCGCCTCGGCGTCGAGGTCATCGCGGTGGACCGCTATCCCGACGCGCCCGGACACCAGGTGGCGCATCGCTGCCATGTGATCGACATGACCGATCCGCAGGCGCTGACCGCGCTGATCGAGGCCGAAGCGCCTCACCTCGTCGTGCCCGAAATCGAGGCGATCGCCACCCCCGCGCTGATGGCGCTGGAAGAACGCGGCGCGGTCACCGTCATTCCCACCGCCCGCGCGGCCTGGCTGACGATGAACCGCGAAGGCATCCGCCGGCTGGCGGCGGAAGAACTCGGCCTGCCCACCTCGCCCTACCGTTTCGCCGACAGCCTCGAACAGCTTCGCCAGGCCTGCGCCGAGGTGGGTTTCCCCTGCGTGATCAAACCGGTGATGTCCTCCTCGGGCAAGGGCCAGTCGAAGATCGACGGACCGGACGAGATCGAGCAGGCCTGGCTTCATGCGGCCAGCGGCGGTCGCGTCGACGCCGGTCGGGTGATCGTGGAAGGCTTCATCGACTTCGATTATGAAATCACCCAGCTCACCGTGCGCGCGCTCGACGCGCAGGGCCAGCCCGTCACCCATTTCTGCGAACCCATCGGCCACCTGCAGGTCAGCGGAGACTATGTCGAGTCCTGGCAGCCGCATCCGATGTCGGCCGCCGCGCTGGAGAGATCGCGCGCGATCGCCAGGCAGGTCACCGACGAGCTCGGCGGCCGCGGCATCTTCGGCGTCGAGCTGTTCGTCAGGGGCGACATGGTCTGGTTCTCGGAAGTCAGCCCGCGCCCGCACGACACCGGCATGGTCACCATGGCGAGCCAGCGCCAGAGCGAGTTCGAGCTGCATGCGAAGGCCATCCTCGGACTGCCGGTGGATGCATCGCTGCAGTCGCCGGCGGCCTCGGCCGTCATCTACGGGCGCCATGAAGCGCGTGCGATCGCGTTCGAGGGCGTGGCCGATGCGCTGGCGGTGCCCGGCGCCGATATCCGCCTGTTCGGCAAGCCGGAATCCTTCGCGCGCCGCCGCATGGGTGTCGCCCTCGCCACCGCGGAGGATGTGGAAACGGCCCGGTCGCGGGCGCGGGAAGCGGCCTCGCGCGTTCGCCCGGTGACGACCGCCTAGGGCGGCGCGTCAGCGCTGCAGGCGCCGGTAGGCGTTGTAGTGCCGGATGGCGCGCGCGGACTGGCCGGCCGTCTCGTAGAGGCGCGCCAGGTTGTAGTGCGCGTCCGCCATGCCCGGATCGATGCGCAGCGCTTCGGAATACGCCTGCAGCGCCTCCTCGCGGCGGCCGATGTCCTCGCAGGCGATGCCAAGGTTGAACTGCAGCAGCGCGTTGCGCGGGCAGTTCACCACCGCCTCCTGCAGCACCGCGTAGGCTTCGATGTACTGCGCGCCGTCGATCAGCAGGCAGCCGAGATTGACCCAGGCATCCGCATGCAGCCGGTCCATCTCGATCGCGCGCCGGTAGCATTCGATCGCTTCCAGCGGATCGCTGCCGTCGAGCAGCAGGCCGGCGTTGTACCACTCGTCGGCGGAACGGGTGCCGGCGGTGGCCGGGTGCGGCTCGCGCTGCGGCAGCTCGGCGAGCCGGGCTTCACCGCCCGTGGCGAAGTCGATCACCAGCTGCCCCTCGGCGTTGCGCAGCCGGCCGTCTTCCCTCACCACCAGCTCGCGGCCGGCGGCCGACACCCGGGTGCCGACCACCGAGGCGTCGGGCAGCTCGCGCTGCAGCTGGCGCAAAAAGCGCGAGGTCTTGCGCGGCGGGATGCCGAGCGAGAACAGGTCCTGCGCCATGCGCAGCATGACCACGTCCTGGAAGGAAAAACGATACTCGTGACGGCGGCCGCGCTCGGGTCGCACGAAACCCTCGCGCACCAGTTCCGATACCACGCGTCGGCGTATGCCGTACTTGCTTTCGACGTCGGCGATGGTAAAGCTGCGCATGCTTATTTCTTGCTCCGGGATTTTCTTGCGGGGGCGGGCGCGGGCGCCGGGGCGGGCGCCGCTTTCCTGGCGCTCTTGCGCGCCTTCGCCGGCGCTTCGCGACCGGCACCGGGCGCCGCCGCCAGGCTGGCGCGCAGCGCCTCCATCAGGTCGATCACATTGCCCGATGCACGCTCCGGCTCGGCGCTGAGGGTAATTTCCTGGCCCGCGATCTTTTGCTCGATCGCGGCTTCGATGCGCTTCTTCACCTCGTCCTCGAAGGCGGCAGGGTCATAGGCATCCTGCGCGATCTGCTCTATGAGCATCACCGCCAGGTCCAGTTCCGATTTCTTGACCTCGGTCCGGGGCAGGTTGAGCATCGCGGTCGAGCGCACCTCATCGCCGTAAAGCAGCACCTGCATCACGATGCCGCCGTCCCGCGCCGGCCGCAGCTGCACCGCATGCGACTTGCCATGCCACGCCCAGCGCGCGACGGCGCAGCGACCGGTCTGCCTCATGCCTTCCAGCAGCAGGTTGTAGGGCCGGTCGCCGCGCTTGTCCGGCGCCAGGTAATAAGCCTTTTCGAAATAGATGGGATCGACCGAGCCGGCCGGAACGAAACCGACGATGTCGACCAGGTGGCTGCCCTGCTCCTCCAGCGTCTTGAGCTCATCCGGGTCGAAGGTCACATACTGCTCCGGCGCGAACTGATAGCCCTTGACCATCTCCGCGCGTTCGACCAGCACGTTCTCGCGGATGCAGACATATTGCTGGCGCAGGCGGGAGCCGCAGCCGCGATGAATGAGATTGAAGCGGATGCCGTTCCCGGACTCGGTCGCGGAGAAGACCTTGACGGGAATGGAAACCAGGCCGAACGACAGCGTCAGGTCGGCCAGCGAGCGCGCAGAAGCCATGTGATGCCCCCCTTCTTTTCTTTTTTTATGCCGTCAGGATATGTCCGAACGACAAGCCGAGATTGCCTGAAGCACAAGCCGCTGCTTTGCGAACAGTCAACCCGTGCAGGGAACCGGAGGGTACCCGACTGGGGGACAAGCGATTTTCGTCAAGGAAAAATCGCAACTTTTGAGGAACGATACGTTCTATGGAAGCAGTGTCATCCAGGACAAGGCATGGATATTTCTCTCCTGATCCACCAGTACGGCTATCTCGCGATCGCGGTCGGCAGCTTCTTCGAAGGGGAGGCAGTGCTGCTCGCCGGTACGGTCGCGGCCTACCACGGCCACCTCGTCCTGCCCGTGGTGTTCCTGTTGGCGGCGCTCTTCAGCTTTCTCGGCGACCAGCCCTATTTCTTCGGTGGGCGCCGCTACGGTCCCGCGATGCTCGCACGCTGCCCGTCGCTCGTCGCGCGCAAGGACCGGGTCGACGCGCTGCTGGAAAAGCACCAGGTGCTGCTGGTGCTGTCCCTGCGATTCCTCTACGGATTGCGGGTAGCGGGACTGATCGCGCTCGGCATGAGCCGCATGTCGCCCGCGCGCTTTCTTGCGCTCGATTTCATCGGCGCGCTGATCTGGGCGTCCACGGTGACCGCTGCCGGCCTCGGCCTCGGACGCCTGCTGGATGAAATGCTCGCGGCGCTGGAGCGCGATGCGGCGCAGCTCACGCTGCTGGCGGCGCTGCTGCTCGGCAGTTCGCTGCTGATCATCGTGTCGCGGCGCAGGCGGCTGGCGCCGCAGCGCGCGCGGCGCGACTGATCAGCTCCCGAGAGGCTTGGAAGGGTCGCGACTGCAGTCGCATTCGTACCATTTGTGCTCGTTCCAGATGTCGGGATTGAAATCCCCCTGGTTCGGCGCGCGCAATCCTGTCTTGGCCGCCATGGATGCCTTGCCCGGTCCCGCAGCGAGACCGGCATCCTGTTCATAAGCCGATCCACCGCCGCAGCCCGACAAAACCATCGCAGCAAGCGGCAATGCTGCAATCACCCGCAAGCCTTTACCTGTTGTTGCAATCAATTTCAAAGCTGAGCTTCCCATCGTGATTTGCGTCTATTTGTAACTCAACGCAACACTCTGAGATTTCAGCGCGGAAAAGGTTCCGTGCGGAATGAAATTCTCGGCGGCAAAATCACCGCAGTTGAAAACCGGCTAATTCGCCCGCTCAGGTCTGGGCCGTGCCGGTTGTCTCCTTTGCCAGGAAGGCGACTTCTTCACTCGGCAACAGCGCGTGGGCAAGAAAGATGGAGTCGGACGGACCGCTGATCAGCAGCCCGCAATGCGGACAGGTGATCTGGCCGGGCGTCGTCCGCGCCGAAAGGCTAGCCTGGAAACGATTGACCTGGAAGGGCCGGCCACAAAGCATGCTTGGGCAGCGCTCGATCCCGTGGGATTGATTCGGGTTGTTCGGCATGGCTCACCTCGATCCGTCGTGCTGTCGGGCCATGTTGCCAGACAGAAAAATAGAAGGATTGATTTATTGCAAGCTTTTGGTGCCGGGACGGGCAAAAGAAAACGCCCGGCGGCGCCAGCCAGCAGGCAGGCGGAACGTCGGGCGAAAAAGTGCTTCCTAGGGAAATACGCAAAAGCCCCCTTACCTTAAGCGGGCCGCAAGCCGGGCAAGTTGCGAATCATCAACAGAAGGGATGCGAAGGTCCGGCCGGGCGCCTGTCTGCCGGACGGCGCGGCTCTTGTAGAATGAACGGCCCGCCCCGGGCAACAATTCCTACTCACCGCACACTTCTATGCCGAATACATCCCGACAGCCGGAACACTCGCCTCCCCTGGACATGATCATCTTCGGCGGCGCCGGCGATCTTTCGGTGCGCAAGCTGCTGCCGGCGCTCTACATGGCTCACCTGCACGGCAATCTTCCCGACGCCACCCGGATCATTGCCGTCGGCCGCCATGAATACGACCGCGAGGGCTACGTCGATTTCGTCCAGCAGCAGTCGCGCGGTTTCATCGACCCGCAGAACCTGGAACCGCAGGCCTGGCAGGAATTCCTGCAGATGCTGGACTATGTGGCGCTGGACGCGACCGATCCGGCCGGTTATGCCCGTCTGGCACAGGCTTCCCGGCGCGGCGCGCAGCGCGCGTTCTACCTGGCGACCGCGCCGACGCTGTTTACGAGCATCTGCGACAACCTCACCGCCTGCGGACTGGTCGACCAGGACAGCCGCGTCGTGCTGGAAAAGCCGCTCGGCCACGACCTGGAGTCGGCGCGCGAGATCAATCTTGCCGTCGGCCGGCATTTCCAGGAATCGCAGATCTACCGCATCGACCACTACCTCGGCAAGGAGACGGTGCAGAACCTGATGGTGCTGCGCTTCGGCAACGGCATCCTCGAACCCCTGTGGCGCGCGCCGAACATCGAGAGCGTGCAGATCACCGTCGCCGAGACGGTCGGCGTCGGCAGCCGGGCGGGCTTCTACGACAGCACCGGCGCCTTGCGCGACATGGTACAGAACCACCTGCTGCAACTGCTGTGCATCATCGCGATGGAACCGCCGGTCTCGCTCGACCCGGACGCGGTGCGCGATGAAAAGCTCAAGGTGCTGCGCTCGCTGCGGCGCATGAAGCTGGGCGATATCGCGCGCGACACGGTGCGCGGACAGTACCGCGGCGGCGCGGTGGGCGGCGAGGCGGTCAAGGGCTATCGCGACGAAGCCGACGTGCCGGTCGACAGCCATACCGAGACCTTCGTCGCGCTGCGCACCTATGTCGATACCTGGCGCTGGGCCAACGTGCCCTTTTTCCTGCGCACCGGCAAGCGCCTGAACAAGCGCCTGTCGCAGATCGTCATCGACTTCGCCAATCCGCCGTTCTCGATCTTCCCCGACGCGCCGCGCACCCGCGCGAACCGGCTCGTCATCCGGCTGCAGCCGGAGGAATCGATACAGCTGCAGGTGATGGCAAAGCAGCCGGGCAGCGGCATGCACATGCTGCCGGTGAATCTGAATCTCGACCTGCAGTCGGCGTTTTCCCAGCGCCGCGCCGAGGCCTATGAGCGCCTGCTGATCGACGTCGTGCGCGGACGCCTCACCCATTTCATGCGACGGGACGAACTGGAAGCGGCCTGGTCCTGGGCCGACCCCATCCTGGAAGGCTGGAAGGAGCTGGGCGAACGGCCGCTGGACTACATGGCCGGCAGCTGGGGCCCGGACGCCTCCGCCGCGCTGCTGGCGCGGCAGGGCCTGTCCTGGGTCGAATAGCCGCTCAGTTTTGTTCCGCCGACCGGTAGCCGATGCGGAAGCCGCCCCAGTGGCGGCCGTGGACGTAGATCGGCGCCGACAGGTCGTGCATCACTTCCCCGGTGTCGCGCTTGTAGGTCTGCAGCAGGAAGGGCTTGGTGTTGGACCCGCAGCGCTTGCCGGTGCGGTCGGTGAAGATGCGCTTGGTGCGGTTGTTGACCAGATCGGTCTCGTAGTTGCCCGTCAGCGGCTGTGAATACTTGCGGTTGTGGGTCGGGAAATAACCGTTGTTGTCGACGGCGCCGGCATAGGCCAGGTGCGGCATCTCTTCCAGTATGCGTTCCTGCAGCGGCGGCAGCACGCGGTCGGTGAAGGCATCGAAGGCGGACGAGTGCTTCTGCGGATTGGTGTTCGGGATCGGCTTGTAGCTGCGGTCGAACAGCGCCGCCTCGGTGATCTGGCCCTGGGCGATCGCCTGCTCGAACAGCTTGCCGACGGCCGCGGCGGCTGCCTGGGCCGTCTCCCGGATCGCATCGTGTGCGGTCGCGACTTCGCATGCCGCCAGCGCATCCACCAGGGTTTCGCCGCGCTCGCATACGATCATCGCCGAGCGCGTCACGCGCGGCAGTTCATCCTCGGTGGCGACGATGCGGTCGCGGATGCGTGCGATCGCGTCAGCGATCGAACGCGTCATGTCGACATGGTCGCGCGAGGCTTCGGCGATGCGCTGGATCTCGCTTTCCGACTGGCTGGCCGAGCGGTCGATGTTTTCCAGCATGCCGTGCACGCTTTCCACGTTGCGCGCCGCCTGGCTGACCCGTTCCGCCAGCCGCGACATGCCGACCGCCGCGTGCTCCGCCTTTTCATTGATTTCGCGCACGATGTGACCGATATCGTCGGTCGCCGACTTGGTCCGCTGCGCCAGCTGCCGGACCTCGCCGGCGACGACGGCGAAACCGCGGCCGTGCTCGCCCGCGCGCGCCGCCTCGATCGAGGCATTGAGCGCGAGCAGGTTGGTGCGCATGGCGATTTCATTGATCACCTCGGTCACCATGTGAATGCGGCGCGCCTTTTCCTGCAGCTCGCTCATCACGCCCGACGCTGCCTGCGCATCCTCCCGCGCGCCGCTGATCTCCTGCAGGCCCCGATCGACTTCGGCCCGGCCCGCCACGCTTTCGCTGCGTACCCGGGCCGCGACCTCGGCCGCGCGACCGGCGTTGTCGGCCATGCCCGCCGTGCTCTGCGCGGCGTCCTCGGCCTGGCCGGCGATCTCGACGGTGGCCTGCAGGTCCTGGTCGACGTTTTTCTTGATGATGTCGATGAAGTGGGAGGTTTCCGCGGCGCCGATCATGATGTGGTCGACCTCCCCGCCCATGCGCTCCATCGGCGCGAGCGCATCGCCGCGGCGTCCGTTCAGCAGAGCGAACAGGCCCATGGCGACCAGCGCCGACGAGGCACCCGCCAGCGCGGGCTGTGCGCCGGCCCCCAGCGCCCACGCCGCGCCCTCGGTGATGCCCGCCCCAGCGGCCACCGAAGCCGCGATCGCGCCGAGCATGCGCAGCCGGGGTCTGCTGATAGCTTTCATGTCGCCTCCTGAAGTTCTTGTTTTTATATTGCCACAAAGAAAGTGCAATAAGTAGCGCAAGTGTAGCTTTTAAGCCTGCCCTGTACAAATTGATGTGAATCAAACAAATTTGAGGTCGAGGCGGATAGCTTGACGGTCATGACTGACCCGAGACTTACGTCCAGCCAAAATCCCCGCCCGGTTTTCACGCTAGAGGGCGTCGGCAAGACCTATGTGATGGGCGAGGTGACGGTGCAGGCGCTGCGCAACGTGAACCTCACGCTTTACGAGGGGGAGTTCGTGGTCCTGCTCGGCGCCTCGGGCAGCGGCAAGTCGACCCTGCTCAACATCCTCGGCGGGCTCGACACGCCGAGCAGCGGCAGCGTGCATTACCTCGACCACGACCTGACGCGCGCGACCGACGCGGCGCTGACCCGTTTCCGCCGCGAGCATGTCGGTTTCGTTTTCCAGTTCTACAACCTCATCCCCAGCCTGAGCGCGCTGGAGAACGTCCAGCTCGTGACCGAGATCAGCGAAGACCCGATGGACGCCGCGCAGGCGCTGACCCTGGTCGGGCTGGGCGAGCGCCTGCATCATTTCCCCGCCCAGCTGTCCGGCGGCGAACAGCAGCGGGTGGCGATCGCGCGCGCGGTCGCCAAGCGGCCGCATCTTCTGCTGTGCGACGAACCCACCGGCGCGCTCGATTTCCGGACCGGCAAGCTGGTGCTGCAGGTGCTCAAGCGCATCAATGAAGAACTCGGGACCACGACGGCGGTGATCACCCACAATGCCGCGATCGCGGAGATGGCGCACCGCGTCATCTCGATCAGCAGCGGCGAAATCACCAGCGTGCAAACCAACACGGCGCGCAAGGCGCCGGAGGAAATCACGTGGTGAGCCTGTCTGCCCTGCTGCGTCCGCTGGACCGCAAGCTGCTGCGCGACCTCTGGCGCATGCGCGGGCAGGCCGCCGCGATCGCCGCGGTGGCCATGTGCGGCATCGCCAGTTTCGTCACCATGCGCAGCGGCTATGAGGCACTGCTCTCCACCCGCGACGCCTACTACGAGCAATACCGGTTCGCCGACGTCTTCGCCACCCTCAAGCGCGCGCCGGAGTCGCTGCTGCCGGCGATCCGCGAGCTGCCCGGCGTGAACGAGGCGGAGGGCCGCGTCGTGTTCGACGTATCGCTCGACGTCCCGGGGCTGACGGAACCGGCGAGCGGCCGCATCGTCTCGCTGCCGCGCGAACAGGGACGCGGACTGAATCGCCCCCATCTGCGCAGCGGACGCCTGCCACAGCGCGACAGCGGCAACGAAGTCCTGGTGAGCGAAGCCTTTGCCGCCGCCAACGCACTCCGGCCGGGAAGCACCCTGGCCGCCGTCATCAACGGGCGCAAGGAGACGCTGCGCATCGTCGGCATCGCGATATCGCCCGAATACATCAACGAGATGAAGGGCGGCGGCTTTCCCGACAACCGCCGCTTCGGCGTGCTGTGGATGGAACGCGAGGCGGTGGCGGCGGCGCTCGACATGCGCGACAGCTTCAATGACCTGGTGCTGACGCTGGCGCCGCAGGCGGGCGGGCAGGCGGTGATCGAGAAGCTCGACCAGCTGCTCGCGCCCTGGGGCTCGCTCGGCGCCTACGGCCGCGACGAGCAGCTCTCGCACAGCTTCCTCGAAGACGAACTGGAGCAGAACAAGGTCACCAGCACGGTGGTGCCGGCGATTTTCCTCGGCGTGGTCGCCTTCCTCACGCATAACGTGCTGCTGCGCACGACGGCGCTGCAGCGCGCGCAGATCGCCCTGCTCAAGAGCTTCGGCTACAGCCGCGCCGAGGTCGCCGCGCATTACATGAAGTTCGCGCTGATCACCATACTGATTGGTGCGGCGCTCGGCATCGCGCTCGGCGTCTGGCTGGGCAAGGGGCTGGCGGGGCTGTACGCCAATTTCTACCACTTTCCGCAGCTCGAGTTTTCGCTGTCGGGATTCACCCTGTCCACCTCGCTGGCCGTGGCCTTCCTGACGGCGGGCGGCGGCGCGCTGCTGGCCGTGCGCAAGGTGCTCGCGCTGCAGCCCGCGGAGGCGATGCGGCCGGAGTCGCCGGCGCGCTATACGCAGGGGCCGCTGGAGCGGCTCGGGCTGCAACGCTTCATGGCGCTGCCGCTGCGGATCGTGCTGCGCAATCTCGAAAGGCGACCGCTGAAGGCGATGATGTCGGTGCTCGGCCTGTCGCTGGCGGTGGCGCTGCTGGTGACCGGGCAGTTCACCTTCGACGCGCTCGACGAAATCATCCGCCTGCAGTTTCATGTCGCTCAGCGCGACGATGTGCAGCTCAGCTTCAACCAGCAGCGCGATGCCTCGGTCGGCTACTCGCTCGCGGCGCTGCCCGGCGTGACCCGTGTCGAAACCTTTCACCAGGCGCCGGTCCGCCTGCGCCATCGCCATTTCACGAAGAAGACGGTGATACTCGGCCTCCCCGAAAAGCGCGAATTGCGGCTGGTACTGGATGAGCAGGAACGCCCGGTGACGCTGCCGCGGGACGGTCTCGTGCTCGGCAAGCGGCTGGCGGAGACCCTCGGCGCGCGCGCGGGCGACCGCATCAGCGTCGAGTTCCTCGACGGCGAGCGGCTGGTGAAGCCGGTGCCGGTGGCCATGATCATCGACGAACCGATCGGCATGTTCTCCTACATGGACCGCAATGCGCTCGCGCGCCTGCAGGCGGTTCCGCCGGCGGCGTCCGGCGCCTTCCTCGCGGTCGACGCGCCGCAGCGCGAGACGCTCTACCGGCGGCTCAAGGAATTGCCGGCCGTCGCCAGCGTGACGCTGCGGGAAGCGACCATCAACAGCTTCCTCGCCACCGTGGCGGAGAACATGAAGATCAACACCATGGTGCTGGTCACCTTCGCCTGCGTCATCGCCATCGGCGTGGTCTACAACTCCGCACGCATCGGCCTGTCGGAACATGCGCTGGAACTCGCCAGCCTGCGCATACTCGGCTTCACGCGCGCCGAGGTCGGGCGCATGCTGCTCGGCGAACAGGCATTGCTGACGCTGGCGGCGATTCCGCTCGGCTGCCTGCTCGGCTACGGCCTGTCGGCGCTCATCGCCGCGCTGCTGAGCCAGGAACTGTTCCGCATTCCGCTGGTGGTCAGCACCCGCACCTTCCTGACGTCGGCGGCCGTCGTCCTGGCCGCCGCCGTCGTTTCCGGCCTCCTGGTCTGGCGCAAGCTGCAATCGCTGGATCTGATCGAAGTACTCAAGACGAGAGAGTGACCATGGACTCCCGCCTCGAACCCGTGCATATCGCCCGTTCAAGCGCAACGCCCCGCCGCCAGCCGGCCCGCCTGCGCAAGCTTCTGAAACTGCTGGCGGCGGCCGCCGCGATCGGCCTGATCCTGTGGTTCATGCTCGCGCCGGAGCCCTTGCCGGTCGAGCTTGCCACGGTCAGCGAAGGGCCGATGCAGGTGAGCATCGATCACGAAGGCCAGGTCCGCGCGCACGACCGCTACGTGCTGGCCGCGCCGGTGGCCGCCGAAGTCCAGCGCATCGCGCTCGACGAAGGCGACACGGTGAGCAAGGGGCAGACACTCGCCACGCTCAGCCTGCTGCCGATCGACCCGCGCCAGCAGCAGGAGGCCCAGGCCCGGCTCGACGGGGCGCGGGCGCTGGCGCAGGAGGCGTCGCTGCGGGCGCGCAAGGCGGAGGCTGACCTGCAGCTGGCGGCGACCGAACGCGCGCGGGTGGAAAAACTGATCGTCAACAATTTCATCTCGGTGCAGGCGCTGGACCGGGCGCTCGCCGCCGAGGCCTCGGCGCGCGCCGAGCGCGAAGCGGCGCGCGCACGCGAAGCGGCCGCGCGCGCCGACATCCGCGCCGCCGAGTCCGCCCTGCTGGCATCGCGCGCCACGGCCACCGGGGCCCGTCCGCAACTGACCCTGAGCTCCCCGGTGGATGGCCATGTCCTGAAGATCCACGAGAAGAGCGCGCGCACCGTCGCCGCCGGCACGCCGCTGCTGACCATCGGCGACCCCGGCCGCTATGAGATCGTGGTCGATGTCCTCTCGACCGACGCGGTCAGGATCACGCCGGGAGCGCCGGTGCTGATCGAAGGCTGGGGCGGCGAGGAAGTGTTGCGCGCGTCGGTGCGGCACGTGGAACCGGTCGCCTTCACCAAGATTTCCGCACTCGGCGTCGAGGAACAGCGGGTCAATGTCATCGCCGATCCCGTCGGCAGCCTCGGCCGGCTCGGCGACGGCTACCGGGTCGAGGCGCGCATCGTGACCTGGGCCGAAGACAAGGTGCGCAAGGTGCCGGGCAGCAGCCTGTTCCGCGATGGGGACAGCTGGCGGCTGTTCGTGGTCGAGGACGGCCGCGCGATGGAGCGCGAAGTGCGCGTCGGCCAGCGCAACCAGGATGAAGCGCAGATCCTGTCGGATCTCGCACCCGGGACGAGGGTGATACGCTATCCGAACAACCAGATGCGGGACGGCATGCGCGTGACCGGAACCGGTACACGCTGAACGACGACAAGGAGAACCGGCATGGACTACAAGACGATACTCGTGCATGTGGATGGATCGAAGCATCTCGAACGGCGGATGCGCGTGGCAGCGATGCTGGCCGAGGATTGCGGCGCCCATCTCGTCGGCGCCGCGGTGACAGGCATCTCCAGCGTGGCCTATGCCGACGCCGGCTCCGGCGTGCCCAACCCGAACGCCGGCATGCTGATGGACATCGCGGCCAGACATGCGAAGGCGGCACTCGCGCGCTTCGAGGCGCTGGCAGGGCAGCTCGGCATCGCCTCCTTCGAATCGCGCCTGGTGGATGACGAGCCGCTGGAAGGCATCAGCGTCCAGGGGCGCTATGCCGACCTGGTCGTGCTCGGCCAGGATGATCCGGGCGAACCGCTGCCGACCGTCGGCGGGAAGTTCGCGGAATACGTGTCGCTGCACTGCGGCTGTCCGGTACTGATCGTGCCGCACAGCGGGGCCGTGCGCGCGGTCGGCGACAGTGTACTGGTCGCATGGAACGCTTCCGCCCAGGCCACGCGCGCGCTGCATGCGGCCATTCCGCTGCTGCGCCGGGCAAGCGTGGTGCGGGTCGCGGTGCTCGACGCGGCCAACGAGCTTGGCGCGCATGGCGAACAGCCGGGCGCCGACATCGCGCTGTATCTCGCCCGTCACGGCATCAAGGTCGAGGTGGTCGAGCGCGGCGCCGACGGCGAAGTGGGCGATGCCCTGCTCTCGCTCGCTGCCGACCTCGGCAGCGACATGCTCGTGATGGGCTGCTACGGCCATTCGCGTTTCGGCGAAATACTGCTGGGCGGCGTCACCCGCACCGTGCTTGCCTCGATGACGCTGCCCGTGTTCATGATGCATTGACGCGCCATGCGCCGCGGTCCGATTTCAGGTATGTTTGACCAGGTCTTCACTCCAGCCCGCATCATGTCATTCAAGCTTCTTGTCAGGTCGGCATGCCTGGCCTCCCTGTGCGCGGCGCTCTCGGCGCATGCGCAAGCGCCATCGCTGCAGGACCGTCTCGGCGCCCTGCTCGGCAAGCCCGCGCAGGACCAGCTGCTCGACCCGGAACAGGCGTTCCGGATCAGCGTTTCGGCCCAGGGGCCGGACAGGCTGGTCGCTCAGGTCTCGCCCGCCAGCGGCTATTACCTCTACCGCGACAAGCTGCGTTTCCGCCTGCAGGATGCGGACGGCGTGAGCATTCGCGAGACGCGGCTGCCCAAGGGCGAGATCAAGTCGGATCCGACCTTCGGCAAGACCGAGGTCTACCACCAGCCCGTCACCGTCGAACTCGCACTGGCCCGCAAGGGAGGCCCGCGCACGGTGACGGTGCTTGCGTCCTACCAGGGCTGCCATGAAAAACTCGGCGTCTGCTATCCGCCTGCCGAAAAGGCCGTCAAGCTGACGCTCCCTTAAACTCTTCGAGGAAAGCACCATGAAATCCATACTCGGCGCCGCCCTGCTCGTCGCAGCGGGCTCCGCCTTTGCCGCCGGCGGCACCATCACCGTCTACAAGGATGCGAACTGCGGCTGTTGCGAAGGCTGGGTCACGCACCTGCGCGAGGCGGGCTATCAGGTCAACGCCATCAACAGCCCGGACATGAGCGCGGTCAAGAAGCGCCTCGGCGTGCCCGAAACCCTCGGCTCCTGCCACACCGGCGTGGTCGACAAGTCGGGCCAGGTCATCGAAGGCCATGTTCCCGCCGCCGCCGTCGCCAGGCTCATCGCCAGGCCGGAGGTCAAGGGCGTGGCCGTGCCGGGCATGCCGGCCAACTCCCCAGGCATGGGCAAGATGGACGGCAAGCTGGTGACGGTCGACTTCCAGGGCAAGCCTTTCTCGAAGGACTGAATATCCGGTGTAATTTGATCCAGGTCATGTTCGAAGAGCAAGCCGGCCAAGTAGCATGATTGCATGCAAGACGGTCAGGCAAGACGCGGCGATGCAGTGAACCTGTCATCTCCCGCGTCGTCTCACCACCACGGCGATGACGGCATTGCAAGAGTCGTCCCGCTTTTTGAATATCCCTCTGGAGCTGACTGATGAATCTACTGTTAACCGGACATCACCTCGACATCACTCCCGCCCTGCGCGCGTACGTGGAAAACAAGCTGGACCGGGTGGTCCGCCATTTCGACCAGATCATCGACATCGCGGTCATCCTCGGGGTGGAAAAGCCTTCCGAGAAAGACAAGCGCCAGCGTGCCGAAGTCAACCTGCGCCTGAAAGGCACGGTGCTGCACGTGGACCATTTCGCCGAGGACGTCTATACCGCGATCGACGGCTTGATCGACAAGCTGGACCGCCAGGTGCTCAAGCACAAGGGCAAGGTGCAGGACCATCAGAATGAAGCGCTCAAGCACGTAAGCAGCGGTCTCTGATCGCCGCCGAGGCAAAACGAAGAAAGCGCGCCGGACGCCGTCCGGCGCGCTTTTTCTTTGGCTGATGCGGTATCGGGAATGGCGGGCGGCGCACGGCTCCCGCCGGAACGGGCGGGGAGGCCCGCCCCGGCCTCCCCGCATCAGTGACGGCGGCCGGTCACCCGCTCCGCGCCATAGCGCACCGCATCCTTGACCTTGTCCCATGCGCTGCCGGGATGATTCTTTTCCCAGTCGCTGCGCAGGTCGGGCTCGACCGTGGACCAGTCTCCGCTCTGGTAATTGCGCGAGCCGGCGGCGCTCGATCCGTAGCGGTACGCGGCGTCGTAGTCTTCGTAGCGGCCGCCGCCCGAACCATAGGCAGTCTGCCAGTGGCGCCGGTAATCGCTGTCGTCGCCGGCATCGAGCCGTTCCACCTCGACGTCGGTGCGGCGCACCGTGTCCTGGATGTTGGCGGTCTGCTCGCGCACTTCCTTGCCGACCACGACTTCCTCGACCACGCGCGCGGTCTTCTGCACCACCGGCTCCTCTGCGGTCTCGCGCAGTTCTATCGTCTGCTCGCGGAAGGCGTCGGCGCCGGCCGGCTGATCGACGGCGCGGCGCTCGACATGCACATGCTCGGCGCGCAGCTCGACCGACTCATGCACCGGTATCTCGCGCAGGCGCTTGATCACCCGCACGCCGCCGCGTTCCACTTCGCGCTTGCCGACGGCCAGCTGTTCCTCCACCACCGGAATGCGCTGCCCCTCGCCGCCGGTCTTCAGGCTCGCGTAGCGGTTGCGTTCCTGCGCGACCTGCGCGCTGCTGTAGCGCGGCGCGGTGTCGTCGTAGCCGGTCCAGCCTTCGTTCTTCCAGTGGGTGACCCGCTCCTCGATGTCGAGCGCATTGTGGCGGTTCATGATCGCCATCGCCTGCTCCAGCTCGCGCTCGCCGTCGACATTGACGCTCAGCACATGGCTGCCGCGCCGCAGTGCTTCGGCATAGATGTCGTGATGCTCGCGATGGGTGTCGGGGCTGAACATGTCGCGTATCCCGCGGTAGCTGACCTGGTCGCCGTCGATCGCCTGGCCGGCGGGCGCTTCATTGCCGTGCGCCAGCATCACCTCGTGCTCCGAGTAGCCTTCGCGCAGCAGTTCGGCGCGGGCGGCCATCGCGTCGTCGTGATGATCGTAGACCCCGACCACCGTGTCGCCGGCATTGCTGCCCTGGGCACCGGCCTGCTCGGCCACGCCCGGTCCCCAGATATCGCGCCCGTTGCTGCTCTGCCAGTGGCGGGCGAGATGCGCCGCATCCTCGTCGCTGCGCGGCTGCACGCCCATCAGGATGCCGCCCTGCTGTATGCCCGACTCATAGCGCTTGACCCGCTCTTCGGGAATGCCCGCGCCGATCAGGCCGCCGAGCAGTCCGCCCGTGGCCGCGCCCGCGCCGGCGCCGGCCAGTGCCGCCGCCACCGGACCCGCCACCACCAGTCCGAGGCCGGGCAGCGCGATGCTGGTGCCGGTTGCCGCCACCGCGGCCAGCGCCGCGCCGAGCGCGCCGCCGATGCCGCCGCCGATGCCCGCGCCCTCGGCCGCCTTGTTGCCGAGCTCGGTGCCGACACCGCTCTCATGCCCGAAATGGCGTCGCCGTGTCTCGTCGCTCATCACCAGGCTGACGTCGTCGCGGGTGTAGCCGCGGTCCGACAGCCCCTGCCAGGCGCGCTCGGCGCTCGTCCGGTCGTGAAAAAGTCCGGTCAGCATGCCCGGTCGCTTGTCTGCAGTCGCCATGATTTTCTCCGTATCAAAATGCCGGCCATGGCTGTGCTGCTGCCATACGCGTGCCGGCGTGCTGGACAGGGGCCGGCAACGGGCGTCTCGCTCGCGACGCGCCGCCGGCATCGATTGGGTTATGAAGGAAGCATCAAAGTGAAGTTCCCCGTCGCCGGGTGGGGCTCCCAATGCGCTGCATCAAGAGTGGAACAAAAAGCGGCAAGCGCCCTGCACTTTCCCGGATGACGAATGACTAAGCGATTGAATGCCTGTCTGTTGTGCTTCCACAAGCCCGCCGGCAATGCCCGATTTAGAGTCTGATGAAGGCATGAAGACGGCAGCCTGGCCGCACTTCCCGGAGAGGGTGACATCGCGCGATGGACACCAGATGAAGAGAAATCCTGTCTACAGCAAGTCCCGAAGGAGCGGGTCGCCCGCGGAACGTCCGGTCACGGAAGCCGTTGCGCCCACCCATGTGCCGCCTGCTCCGGGGGCCGAATCCGCCGGCGCCCGCGATCGGGCCGCGGCGGCGCCGGGCGGCGAACCGCCATTGAAACCGCCGCGGCGCGCCAGGCTGCGGGCCATGTTGGCGCGCCACGACCGGGTGCTGCTGGTTCTGTGTTCGGTGCTCGTGTGCGCAATGCTGTTTGCCGCCTACGAGGCGACGCGGCCCGAGGTCCGTCTGCCGACGCAGCGCGACATCGATGCGGCGGTCAAGCACACGCTGGTCAATAACGTCTTCCCGTCCGAAGAGTCGCGCGCGTATGCCCGCATCCGTCCGTCGGTGGTGCGGGTCACGCAATACGACGCCGACGAGAAGGGTGAGAAAGGCGAAAAGGGCGAGAAGGACGACAAGAACGTCAAGCACCAGCCGCGCGGCGTGGGCACCGGCGTGGTGGTGGTGGACAAGGGGATCATCCTGACCAATCTGCACGTGGTCGCCGGCGCGCCGCGCATCCGCGTGCAGTTCGCCAACGGACTGGAATCCGATGCGCAGGTGATCAACGAACAGCCTGAAAACGATCTCGCCGTGCTGCAGGCCGCCAACATTCCCGACGACCTCGTGCCGGCCACGCTGCGCTCGACCCAGGGCCTGCAGCCGGGCGACAAGGTGATGGCGGTCGGCTTTCCGTTCAACATCGGCCCGTCAGCCTCGTCCGGCGTGATCTCCGGCCTGCACCGCAACTACATGTCGCAGGAGGGCGAGCGGGTGCTGGCCAATCTGATCCAGTTCGACGCCGCCGCCAACCCGGGCAACTCCGGCGGCCCGCTGGTGACGATGGACGGACAGGTGGTCGGCATCGTCACCGCGATTCTCAACCCCAACGAACAGAGCACGTTCGTCGGCATCGGCTTTGCCGTACCCATCGAATCGGCGGCCGCCGCGGCCGGCGAATCCCCCTTCTGACTACGACTGGAACGACGCATGGAAGAACGAGACAAGGACAGCACCGAGGTTTCCCTGAAGATGGAGCAGGTGCTGTATGAAGTGAAGCGGGTGGTGGTCGGCCAGGACCATTTCCTGGAGCGGGTGCTGGTGGCCATGCTCGCCGGCGGGCACCTGCTGGTCGAAGGCGTGCCCGGCCTCGCCAAGACGCTCACCGTCAAGACCCTCGCCAATACCGTGCGCGGGTCCTTCCACCGCATCCAGTTCACGCCCGACCTGGTGCCCGCCGACCTGGTCGGCACCCGCATCTATAACCAGAAGACCGGCGAGTTCGCCGTCTCTCTCGGACCGGTGTTCTCCAATCTGCTGCTCGCCGACGAGATCAACCGCGCGCCGGCCAAGGTGCAGAGCGCACTGCTGGAAGTCATGCAGGAGCGCCAGGTCACCATCGCCGGCGTGACCCACAAGCTGCCCGCGCCCTTCCTCGTCATGGCGACGCAGAATCCGATCGAGACCGAAGGCACCTACCCGCTGCCCGAAGCGCAGGTCGACCGCTTCATGATGAAGGTGCTGGTCGACTATCCGAGCGAGGAGGAAGAGTTCGTGATCGTCAACCGCGTCACCAGCGACCTGCCGGAAGTCGGCGCGGTGACGAGCACCGAACAGCTGGTGCATCTGCAGAAGATGTGCCGCGACTGCTATGTCGATCCGGCGCTGGTGCACTACGCGGTGCGGCTGGTCGCGGCGACCCGCCGGCCGGACCATTACCGCGTGCCCAATCTGTCGAAATATCTGCAGGCCGGCGCCAGCCCGCGCGCATCGATCCACCTGGTGGAAGGCGCGCGCGCGCTCGCCCTGCTGCGCGGACGCACCCATGTGCGGCCGGAGGACGTGACCGACATCGTGCCCGATGTGCTGCGCCACCGCCTCTCGCTGACCTACGAGGCGATGGCAGACGCGGTGACCCCGGACCAGATCATCCACCGCATCATGAAGCACATCCCCGCCCCCGAAAGAATGCTGGAGACTCATGTCAAACTCGACGCAAACGCCTGACGCGCTCCTGCGCCGGCTGGAAATGACCGTGCTGCGGCGGCTCGACGGCCTGCTGCACGGCGACTACCACACCCTGTTCCGGGGCCTCGGCATGGACCTGGCCGACCTGCGCGAATACCAGTACCACGACGATGTGCGGCACATCGACTGGAACGTGACGGCGCGCATGCAGACGCCGTATGTGCGCGAATACTACGAGGAGCGCGAGCTGACGGCCTGGTTCCTGATCGACCTCAGTCCGTCGGAAGACTTTGCGTCGGGCCAGGTCAGCAAGCGCCGCCAGGCGCTGGAGGCGGTGGCGGTATTGGCCAGCCTGCTCAGCCGGAACGGCAACCGCGTCGGCGCGCTGTTCTATGGCAGCCATGTCGACACGGTGATCCCGGCCACCACCGGCCGCAAGCATGTGCTGCACCTGCTGCACCGCATGCAGGCGCACAAGCCGGCGCCGCATGGCCGCGCCACCGAGCTGCATGACCTGCTGCAGACGGCGGGACAGGTGATGAAGCGGCGCTCGCTGGTCTTCGTGGTGTCCGACTTCATCACCCAGCCCGGCTGGGAAAAACCGCTCGCCCTGCTGGCGCAGCGGCATGAGGCGATCGCGCTGCGACTTTACGACCCGCTGGAAATGGAGCTGCCCGACCTCGGCCTGCTCACCATGCAGGACCCCGAGACCGGCGAACAGCTGCTGGTCGATACCCATGACGGTGTCTTCCGCAAGCGGTTCGCGGAAATCGCGGCGCGGCGCGAGGAAACCCTGCTCGATGCCTTCGGCGATGCCGGCGTCGATGTGCTCGAGCTTTCGACGGAAGACGATGTGGCCGATGCGCTGCTGCGCTTCTCCGACCTGCGCCGCGAACGCGCGCGGCTCTCGGCGGGCGCCTGCAGGGCGAGGGCGTCAGGCCACGCATGGCGATGAAACGAGGCTGAAATGACTTTCTACTGGCCCGAATTTCTATGGTTGCTGCTGGCCGTACCGATCCTGGTCGGCGTGTATTTCCTGCTGCTCGCACGCCGCAAGAAGCAGGCCGTGCGATATGCCGGGCTGGCGGTGGTGAAGGAAGCCATGGGCCCGTCGCAGCGTTTCAAGCGCCACATCCCGCCGCTGCTGTTCCTGCTGGCGCTGATCGCGCTGCTGCTGGCGACCGCGCGCCCGGCGGCGGTGATCACGCTGCCGTCCCAGCACAAGACCATCATCCTGGCGGTCGACGTGTCCGGCAGCATGCGGGCCACCGATGTCGCGCCCAACCGGCTGGCCGCCGCGCAGGCCGCGGTGCGCGCCTTCGTCGAACAGGTGCCGAGCCAGACCCGCATCGGCGTGGTGTCCTTCGCCGGCACCGCCAGCATGGTGCAGGCGCCGACGCTGAACCGGGAAGACGTGCTCTCCGCGGTCAACCGCATGCAGCTGCAACGCGGCACCGCCGTCGGCAGCGGTCTGCTGGTGTCGCTCAAGGCGATCTTCCCCGAAATCGAATTCAACCTGACGTCGGACGATCCGCGCCCGCGCGAGCAGCGCATGGCCGACACCCGCCCGCTCGGCGATACCGGCGCGCAGAAGAAGGCGGAATTCATTCCCGTGCCGCCGGGCTCCTACAATTCCGCCGCGATCATCCTGCTTACCGACGGCCAGACGACCACCGGCCCCGATCCGGTGGAGTCGGCCGCGCTCGCGGCCGAGCGCGGCGTGCGGGTGTTCACGGTGGGGATCGGCACGCCGGATGGGCAGATCGTGGTCGGCGACGGCTGGTCGATGCATGTGAAGCTGGATGAAGACCCGCTCAAGAAGATCGCCAGCGCCACGCGTGCGCAGTACTTCTACGCGGGCAACACGCCCGACCTGCTCAAGGTCTACAAGACGCTGAACTCGCGCCTCACGCTGGAGACGCGCGAGACGGAAATCAGCGCGGTGTTCTCGGCGGCCGGCGCACTGCTGGCGCTGATCGCGGCGATGCTGTCGATGTTGTGGTTCAACCGGATACTCTAGTCACAAAGCCATACCAGGCTTCCCGCAATCCGAAGGACCCGCTTTGCGCAAGTGCAGTTACATCAGCTTGCAAGCTTGAGGTCGCGCACTGTTGTGCGAGCGCTGCCGCGCGGTTCAGGTTTGCGCAATGTCGAAGTTCTGCCGCCCTCCCTCGCTATGCTGGGAGCGTCCCTGATTAAGCCCGGATGCTGCCGGGCGCAGCGCCCCGCCGGGGCGACTTCCACGACGCCGGCCACGGCAGGTCAAGGCGACCTTGCCGGCCCGCGTCGCTCAATCCCGAACAAGAGTGATCGCCATGAATGAAGACCGACAGGCGGCTGCCGGCCGCGACAGCAGTGTCCTTTCCGCCGATTCGCGGCGCCTCGATGCCTCGCACGCGCTCTCCACCGGCGCGCGCGTCGACCGCTTCGACATCGTCGACCTGGTCGGCGCCGGCGAGAGCGGCTTTGTCTATCTCGCCTTCGACCATGCGCTCGGCAGGCATGTCGCGCTGCGCGAATACCTGCCGCGCGGGATAGGCGTGCGGGGGCCGAACGCCACGGTGCAGCCGGCGACGCCGCAGCAGGCCGCGCTGTTTTCTGCCGGCCTGCGCAGTTTCGCCAGCGAGGCCCTGGTCCTCGCCCGCATCGAATCGCCCTCCCTGGCCAAGGTGCTGCGCTACTGGGAAGGCAACGGCACCGGCTACGCCGCGATGCCCTTCTATGAAGGACTGACGCTGCAGCGCGCCGCGCAGGAGCGGCGCATTCCGGTCGACGACGTCACGCTGCGCATGCTGCTCGGGCAGCTGCTCGACGCGGTGGATGCCGTGCATCGCGCGCAGTCCTGCCACGGTAACATCTCGCCGGCGGACATCCTGATACGCGCCGACGGCCGCCCGCTGCTGCTCGAATTCGACGCCGCCCGCACCCTGCTGGCGGAAATGACCGACACGGTGCCGGCAATGCTCAAGCCGGGCTTCGCGCCGGTCGAGCTGTATCCGGGCATGAAAGACATGCTGCCCGGTGCCTGGAGCGACATCTATTCGCTCGGTGCCGTGGCCTGGTTCCTCATCACCGGCAAGGCGCCGCCGCCGGCACCGGAGCGGCTGCGCAACGACCGCATGCGCAGCGCGCGCGAAGTGGGTCACGGCAAGTTCAGCCCGGGCCTGCTCGACGCGATCGACCGTGCGCTCGCCGTCAGACTGGAGCAGCGGCCGGCCTCCGCCGCCGCCATGCGCGAGCTGGTCGGGACCAACCGCGCGCCCGCCGCCCAGGCGCCGCGCGCCCAGCATGCGCGCGACGCGATACGGCGCGAGCGCGAGTCGATGCCCGCACCCGCCGCAGACATCCCGCGCGCGGAGGCGCCCCAGGTGCAGCCTCCCGGGATGCCGCCGTCCGCTGCGGAAACCGTAACGGTCACCGCCGCGCCGCAGACACCGCCGACACCGCAGACACCATCCGCACCACAGACAGCACAGACACAGCCGACACCCCATACACCACAAACACCGCCCCGCCCGCAGCCGGCCGCGCACGAGGTAGAACCGCTGCGCGGCGAGTGGCGCCGGCAGCCGATGGTGGCGGAACGGCGCGTGATTCCGTCCCGCCGCAGCCGCTTGCCGGGCCTGTTGCTGGGTGCGCTCACACTGAGTGCCGGCGTCGCCGCAGGCGTCCTGATCGGCTACCCGGAACTCGTCATGCCGGACGCGGAAGAAGAACCGGCGCGCGCCGCGCAGGCGCCGGCGGCCGCGAGCGAAGACGCTGCACGGGCATCCTCCGCGCCGCAGCCGCTGGCGCAGGGGCCTGCGACGGCGCCGGCGCCGACGGGCAGCGCGGCGAGCAGACCGACGGGCGGACCGGCAAGCGCGCCGGCGCCGGCCGCCAGGCCCGCCGCACCGCCGGCCCAGGAAGCCGCGCGCCCGCAGCAGGAGACCAGGCCCGCCGCGCGCGACAAGCAGACTGCTCAGACTGCGCAGGCAGGCCAGGAGACGCGTGCGACCCCGCCGGCACCCAGGGCCGCGCCGCAGGATGACGCGCGCGCCAGGGAGCAGGCCAGGCTCGCCGCGGCCGAACAGGAGGAATGGCGCATCGCCTCGTCCATCGACCAGGCGGAGTTCTACGAGTCCTATCTGAAGCGTTATCCCGACGGGCCGAACGCGGGAGCGGCACGCGCGCGACTGGCGGCGACGAGGCAGGCCCGGGCCGCCGTGCCGTCGCCGGCGCCAGCCGTGCCCGCCACTGCCGCCGCACCGGCGACGCCTCCCGCGCCTGCCCGCGCGGCCGCCGCATCCCCCTCGCCCGCCGGACCGCCGGTCGAGGAACGCACCGCCCGCGCGGTGACGGAGGATGCCGGCCGCCTGCCCGACACGCCGCGCTATCCGGCGGGATCGATGAGCGCCGCGCCCGCCGCCGAGGCGATGGCGTCGGAGACCCGCCGCACGATACGCTCCGAAGGCCAGACGCTGACCGGCGAATTCAACGCCGACCCCGACTCCGGCGCGCTGAGCGGCAACGGCCAGGTGGTGTGGTCCAACGGCGACCGCTACGAAGGCCGCCTGGTCAACGGGTCCAAGGAAGGCCGCGGCCAGTTTGTCTGGCAGAACGGGCAGCGCTACAACGGAGACTGGGCGAACAATCAGCCCAACGGCCGGGGCACCATCGTATTCGCCGACGGCAACCGCTATGAAGGGGATGTGCGCAACGGCCTGCCCAACGGCCGCGGCGTGCTGGTGTTCAGCGGCGGGGGACGCTATGAAGGCGACGTGAGAAACGGCGTGCCGCACGGGCGCGGCATGATGGTGTTCGCCGACGGCACCCGCTATGAGGGCGAGGTGCGCGAAGGTTTACCGCATGGCCAGGGCGTGACCCGCTTCCGCAACGGCGATGTCTACAGCGGCGCGCTGGCGAAGGGACGCAGTCACGGGCAGGGCCGCTTCAGCTGGAGCAACGGCCTGGTCTGGGAAGGCGAATTCCGCGACGGCCAGCGTACCGCCAACGGGCGGCTGATCGGCCAGTCGCGCACCGTCGCCTCCTCGGGCGCGGGCGCGAGCCCGGCGGGCAATGCCGGCGAATGATATGCCGGCACTGACTCCCGCCGGTCGGCCGCGGCTCAGTCTGCGCGGGTCTGCTTGCCGAAGGGCTGCGGACGCGGGGTGGCGTCGACGGACGGCGGCAGCAGCGGCATCCTGAAGTTCGGCTGGTCGCCGGTCAGGGTCTTGAGGAAGGCGACGATCTTGTCGTTTTCGTCGGCGCTGAAGCTCTTGCCGAGCTGCAGGCGGCCCATGGTGTCCACCGCTTCCTTCAGGGTCTTGGCCGAGCCGTCATGGAAGTACGGATAGGTCATTTCCACGTTGCGCAGCGTCGGCACCTTGAAGTTGAAGCGGTCGGCATCCTTGCCGGTGACCGCATAGCGACCCTCGGCCGGGTTGTCGGTCTTGTACGGCTCGACCACGCCCATCTTCTGGAAGGAGTTGCCGCCGACGGCCGGGCCGTTGTGGCAGGCGACGCAGCCGCTTTCCTTGAACAGCTTGTAGCCGGCCAGCTCGTTGGCCGAGAGCGCCTTCTTGTCGCCGGCCAGCCAGCGGTCGAAGCGCGAGTTCGGCGTGACCAGGGTTTCCTCGAACGCGGCGATCGCGCGCGTCACCTTGTCGATGTCGACCTTGTCGGTGCCGAACACCTTGCGGAAGTCGGCCACGTAGCCGGGGATGGACTGCAGCACTTCCACCGCCACGACATGGCTCGACGCCATCTCGCCCGGGTTCGCGATCGGGCCGCCGGCCTGGGCCTTGAGGTCGGCCGCGCGCCCGTCCCAGAACTGCGCCACGTTCATGCTGGAGTTGAGCACGGTCGGCGAGTTGATCGGGCCTTCCTGCCAGTTGTGGCCGATCGACGTCTTCAGGTTGTCGGTGCCGCCCATCGAGAGGTTGTGGCAGGAATTGCAGGAGATGAACCCGGACTTGGACAGCCGCGGATCGAAATACAGCTTCTTGCCGAGTTCGACGAGCGCGGGATCCTTGGGCTTGGCAGCCTTGATCGGCTGGATGGGCTCATTCTGCGGAGCCGCCATCGCGGCGCCGGCGGAGATCGCGAGCATGCAAGCGATTACAGCGGGAAGAAGTTTCGGGGTTTTCATGTCAGTGCTCCATGGGTACGTCGTAAGGACATACCCATGTTACTGACGGGGAATAAAACCCGGTGGTCGGGCAGGGCTGCCGCGATTGCAAAAACTTAGTCCAGATCAATCATTCACGATCGCTCATTTCCCTCTGTCGGAAAGTGTCCGACAGCATGCGGCAGCCGCGCCACGATGCCCTCAATGGCTGGGGATGTCTCCCTTGCGCACATCCGGCGAGGAGAACAGATCCCAGGCCGAGATGAACAGCGCCGCGATCACCGGTCCGATCACGAAACCGTTCAGCCCGAACAGGGCCATGCCGCCGAGCGTGGAAATCAGCACCACGTAATCGGGCAGCTTGGTGTCCTTGCCGACCAGCAGAGGACGCAGCACATTGTCGACCAGGCCGATGACGAACACGCCGAACACGATCAGCGCCACGCCCTGCCACAGCGCGCCGGTCAGCAGGAAGTAGACCGCCACCGGCACCCAGATCAGGCCGGCGCCGACCGCAGGCAGCAGCGACAGGAAAGCCATCACCACGCCCCACAGCAGCGCGCCCTGGATGCCGAGGAACCAGAACATCACGCCGCCGAGCGCGCCCTGGGTGGCGGCGACGACGATATTGCCCTTGACGGTGGCGCGTATGACGGTGGTGAACTTGGCGAACAGCTGCTGCTTGTGATCGGCGGTGAGCGGAATCGCCTGCTTGATACGGCCGGCCAGCACCGGGCCGTCGCGCAGGAAGAAGAACAGCAGGTAAAGCATGATGCCGAAGCTGATCACGAAATCCAGGGTGTTCTGGCCGATGCTGACCGCCTGCTTCGCCACGATCTGGCTGCCCTGGGCGGCACCCTCCGAGAGCTTGTTCTGCAGGCCGGCGAGATTGGCCAGTCCGAAGCGGTCGAGAAGCGAGGTCAGCCACGGCGGCAGGGCGGCCATCGCGCGCTGGAAGTAGGCGCCGAAATCGATCTCGCCCGAACGTATGCGTTCATACACCGCCACCCCGTCCTGGATCAGCGAAGACGTGATCGCCGTCAGCGGCAGGATCACGATCACCAGGCAGGCCAGCAGGGTCACCAGCGCCGCGGTATTGCGCCGGAAGCCGAGGCCCCTGAGCACGCGGCGATGAAACGGCATGAACAGGATCGCCAGCGCCGCCGCCCAGAACACCGCCCCGTAGAACGGCCAGAGTATCCAGGCGAAGGCGATCGAGACGACTATCAGCAGCAGAAGAAAGGTCTTTTGTTGTAGTTGTTGCGAGTACATGAACGCTCCGATCAGGAAGACGACGGGACGATAACCGATATTACGGTGGAGGATTGGGGTTTGATTAAGTTCGCGTCCGCCTTGCGCCGCGCCGGTTACCGTTTTGCGAACGATGGAGTACTATATGAGCCAACGTGCAGAACGTAGTTTTACTGTGCGGAACAACAAGCAATATGCGGAGCGGGCGGTACAGCCCGCCAGGTCCGACCACCGATAAAGGAAGGAAGAGACATCATGCGATTCACTCGTCGGCAAGTCTGCCGTGCACTGGCCGCCGCCGCGGTCGCCGCCGCCGGCATCGCCGCGCCCTTCGCGCAGGCGCAGAACTATCCCACCAAGCCGATCACCCTCGTCGTGCCGTTCGCGCCCGCCGGCACCACCGACATTCTCGCGCGCGCGGTCGGCGCCGAATTGTCGAAGGCATTCGGCCAGCAGGTCATCATCGACAACCGTCCCGGCGCCGGCGGCAATGTGGGCGCGCAGCTGGTGGCGCGCGCGCCGGCCGACGGCTACACGCTGCTGATGGGGACGGTCGGCACCCATGGCATCAACCAGTCGCTCTATCCCAAGCTGCCGTACGACCCGATCAAGGATTTCGCGCCGGTGACGCTGGTGGCGGCGGTGCCGAACGTGCTGGTGCTCAATACCGGACTGGCGGAGAAGAACGGCATCAAGGATGTGCCGGGCTTCGTCAAATTCCTGCGTGCGAATCCGGGCAAGCTGAACATGGCCTCGTCCGGCAACGGCACCTCGATCCACCTGTCCGGCGAGCTGTTCAAGACCATGACCCGGACCTTCATGGTCCATATCCCCTACCGCGGGTCGGGACCCGCGCTGGCCGACCTGATCGGCGGCCAGGCCGACGTCATGTTCGACAACCTGCCGGCGGCCATGGGCCACATCAAGAGCGGCAAGCTGGTCGCGCTCGGCGTCACCAGCGCCAAGCCGTCGCCCGCGCTGCCGAACGTGCCGCCGATCGCGTCGGCGGGCGGCGACCTGGCCGGCTACGAAGCCACGTCCTGGTTCGGCATCCTGGCGCCGGCGAATACCCCCAGGGACATCGTCAACCGCCTGCAGCAGGAGATCAGCAAGGCGCTGTCGAGTCCGGCCGTGGCCGAAAAGCTGGTGGCACAGGGCGCGGAGCCGGTCGGCAACACGCCGGAGCAGTTCGCCGCGCACATCCAGGCCGAGACGAAGAAATGGGCCAAGGTGGTCAAGGATTCGGGAGCCAAGGTCGACTGAGATCGGCCGCATCCCTTCATCGAGAGAGAACAGGAGACAACATGCAGAGCAAGATGCTGCGCGGCGCCGCCGCGCTGTCGGCCGCACTGGCCGCGGCCTTCGTCATGAGCGCGCCGGCCTCGGCGCAATCGACCGCGCAAAACTATCCGAACAAGCCGATCCACATCATCGTCACCTTCACGCCCGGCGGCGCGCCCGACATACTCGGCCGCCTGCTGGCGGAGCGGCTGCAGGCCGCGTGGGGACAGCCGGTCATCGTCGAAAACAAGCCGGGCGCCGGCGGCAACATCGGCGCCGATTACGTGGCCAAGCAGCCGGGCGATGGCTACAACCTGGTGGTCGGCACCGTGGGCACGCATGCGATCAACGGCGCGCTGTATTCGAAGATGCCATATGACATGGTGAAGGATTTCACGCCGATCACCCTGCTCGCGACCACGCCGAACATGCTGGTGGTGCACAACAACGTGCCGGCGAAGTCAGTCAAGGAACTCATCGACTACGGCAAGAAGGACGGCAAGCTGACCTTCGCCTCGTCCGGCTCGGGCACCTCGATCCATGTCTCGGGCGAGCTGTTCAAGAGCATGACCGGGCTCGACATGGAGCACATCCCCTACAAGGGACGCGCGAGCGCGATTCCGGACCTGCTCGGCGGCCGCGTCACCATGATGTTCGATAACATGCCGTCGTCGCTGCCGCTGGTCCGGGAAGGCAAGCTGCGCGCGCTCGGCGTGACCAGCGCCAAGCGCTCGCCCGCCGCGCCCGACATTCCGACGATCGCCGAATCCGGCCTGCCGGGCTTCGAGGCGGTCTCGTGGTTCGCGCTGTATGCCTCGCCCGGCACGCCAAAGCCGATCGCCGACAAGCTGCAGGCGGAAGTGTCGAAGATCCTCAAGTCGCCGGACGCCTCCAGGAAACTCACCGACATCGGCCTGGAGCCGGCCGGCGGCACCGCCGAGGAACTGGCGGCCTACCAGCGCGCCGAGATCACCAAGTGGGCCAAGGTGGTGAAGGAGTCGGGAGCGAAGGCCGATTGAAGATGACGCACGGGCGGCCGGCGACGGCCGCCGTTTTTCTCCCGGGACCGGCGCGCGCATGAAGGCGGACGCGCGCGCCATCCTGCCCATGATCGCGGGCGGCATGCTGGTGACCTTCGTCACGGTGGCCTGCGCGCGCCTGGCATTCGGCCTGATCCTGCCCTTCATGCGCGAGGATCTGGGGCTCAGCTACCAGCAATCGGGCAATCTCGGCACCGCCGCCTCGCTCGGCTATCTGTGCCTGGTGATGGTCGCGGGCGCCTTCGCCGCCCGGCGCGGAGGCCGCAGCGCAGTGGTGATCGGCACGCTGCTGACCACCGCCGGCTTCATCGGCCTGACGCTGGCGAGCGGGTATCCGATGCTGTTTGCCTGCATGCTGATGCTCGGCTGCGGCACCGCGTTCGCCTACACGCCGGTCATCTCCCTGCTCGCCGGCTGCTTTCCTGAACGCCGCGGAATGGTCATCGGCGCGATCAACAGCGGTATCGGCATCGGCCTGCTCGCATCCAGCGCGCTGGTGCCCTGGCTTGCCCAGGCGAGCGAGCACGGCTGGCGCCACGCATGGGCCGCGTTCGCGCTGTTCGGCGCGCTGGCGACGGCCGCCGCCCTCGCCTTTCTGCCGGGGCAGCGCGGCGGCGTCGCGTCCGCCGGCGGCGCCGCGCCGGCGTCGGTATCGCGCAACCCGCGGGTGCGGCTGCTTGCGCTGCTGTACGGGATCGTCGGCATGACCTACATCGCGCAGTCCACTTTCATGTACTCCTACGCGCTCGACGCCGGACTGACACCGGCCGAAGCGGGGCGGCTGGCCGCCATGATGGGGCTGCTGTCAGTGGGGGCCGGCCCGGGATGGGGCACGCTCTCCGACCGCATCGGCCGGGCGCGGGCGCTGGCGATCGCGATGTCCCTGTGCCTGCTCGGCACCGCCATCCCGCTTGTGTGGAGCAGCTACGCCGGCTTTGCGCTGCATTACCTCATCCTCGGCTGCACGGTGTCGGGCATGTTCACCTCGATACTCGCCACCGCCGCGGAATCGGTGGCCCCGCCCGAGGCGCCGCGCGCCACGAGTTTCGTCACGCTGTTCTACGCGATCGGGCAGCTGATCGGCCCGGCGCTCGCCGGTGTCGCGATCGATGTCGCCGGCTTTCGCACCGCCTTCGCCGGCAGCTGCCTGCTGATGCTGGCAGGCGTCTGGCTTTGCGGACGTCTGCGGCGACTCGGCCCCGCCGCCTGACTTCTTCCCCTCATTCTCCCGTTCCCGAATTATTTTATTTCCTGTTGGATATATTCCTCTTTTGAATACACACATGAGGAGTACCGATCGTCCGGGAGAATGAGAATGACCGACGAAGCCGATATCGCCGGGGAGATGATAGAACTGCGCATGCAGGCCGCCATCGAGGCGTGCAGCCGGGCGCCGCGACTGCCGCCCAAGGGCTCGTGCTGGTTTTGTGACGAGCCGCTGCCGCCTCTGCAGAAGTTCTGCGACAGGGACTGCTCGCAAGACTATGAGCTGGAGCAGGCGGCATTGACGCGCGCAGGCCGATGGCGGCGAGGTGACGACAGCGAGGAATGAGGACTGCCGACCGGGCGCGGCCGCCCGCGTTTGCGCCAACTTAAAGACGTTCCGCGTACCGCCGTTTTCCTACACTTAAAGTCGGAACATTCCGATACTCCGCGGGATGTCCGATGGATATAGTCATTTCCCTGATGGTCCAAGCATGGTCCAGATAACGTAGCAGGATATTGGGGAGATTCGAGATGAGTGATGAAGCAGATATCGCAGCCGAGCAGATCGAGCTGAACCGCATGGCGGCAATCGAGGCCTGCCGCCGCACCCCGGCACTGCCCGCCAAGGGCACATGCTGGTTCTGCGATGAACCGGTGCAGCCGGCGCAGAAATTCTGCGACGCCGACTGTGCGTCCGACTATGAACTCGAGCAGGCTGCCTTCATGCGGGCCGGACGACGACCGGGCGGCGAGCTGCACGCGGACTGAGACGGACGGCCCGCGCGCAAGCCCGGGCCGCTTTCCTCCAGCCGACGCGAGAGCGGATGAGCGCGCACAAAGCGCGAGGCCTTCAGAAAAATATACTGGTCCGTGAAGAATCACGCACAAGGGAGACTGCAACGATGCGACATGCACTGACAGGGAAATGCAGCAGCTGCGGGCGCAAGAACGACTGGAACGACAGCGAATGCCCGGGATGCCATGTCAGGCTCAGGCCGTGGATGCCGTTTGTCACGGTGTTCGCCACCGTGATGCTGGCGATCGGGGCGATGGTCGCGTCGAGCTGATGCGGGGACGCGTCGGCCGGTGGCGGCCCTGCGGGCGCGGTACGCGGACGCCCTGCAAACACATCCTTCACCCATAAAAAAAATCCACGGCCTGCCGGCCGCGGACCCTGATTCTGGCGCGGGCTACGGAAGCCGCGCCTCGTGACTGCCGCGCGTCCCGGAATTGAAACCTGCCCGGTGCGCCTGGCGGCGGGGCCCGCGGTGCAGATGCCGCGGTAGCGCCCCGCCTTGCATTCACCCCTCGTACGCGTCCTGTCTTCTTTCAAAAAGCGGGTGGGTGCCGGTCTGGTCGATCCTTCTGCGCCGCGGGAAGATCCCGGCCGCGAACATGTTCGCCGGGCGCCGGCGTTCCATGGCGTGGTCGCCATAACGGCGCGTGCGATGCTGCCCGCGCATCAGGGCGACGCCGGCGATCATGGCGATGCCGGCGGCCAGGCCTACCATCAGCGGCACGTTTTCATAGACGCGCGGGCTGCGGGTGGCTATGCGGGAGTCGAGGGCGTACTTCATATCGATATCTCCTGGTAGTGATCTTTGCCGTGCGATGCGCGGGCGCGCGTTGCGTCCGCTTATTGCACAGTCTTAAGACCCGCCGCAGGCGGCATTCGTTCTGTGGCGCCAACGTCCCTTGCTATGGCTCAATCCGATCCGGCGCCCGGCGCGGCGCCGGCGCGCTTCGCTTCCCAGGCGCGCAGCTCGGCGCGGTATTTCTCGAGCGCCTCGGCATAGCGGTCGAACACGCAGGGATCGCAACCGCTCTGGCAGCACTCCTCATCGCCCGGCCGCACCGGGGGCTCGGGAGGAAGGTCATCGGTGGCAGGGAAATAATGCATGGCAATCTCGCGTGGTGGGAGAGGCAGGCCGCGGCGCTAGTCCTGTACCTTCCCGCGCAGCGATTTTATCCGCCCGCGCAAATTCTTTCCTTCCAGCCTTCTCTCGCGCGACGCCCGGGTGGGACGGGTCGGACGGCGGCTCACCGGCGCGACGGCGACGCTGTCGATCAGCTCGTGCAGGCGGCGCAGCGCTTCCTCGCGATTGCGCTCCCGGCTGCGCTCGGTCTGGGCCTTGATGACGAGGATGCCGTCTTTCGTGATGCGCTGGTCGCCGAGCGCCAGCAGGCGTTCCTGCACGTCCTCCGGCAGCGAGGACTGGCGGATGTCGAAGCGCAGGTGCACGGCGCTCGAGACCTTGTTGACGTTCTGGCCGCCGGCGCCCTGGGCGCGGATCGCGCTCAGCTCGACTTCATCTTCCGGGATGACGATGTGGCGGCGAATGGGCATGGCGGTGCGCGGTGTCGGGAAAGCGCCATTATCGCCGCTGAGCGTTCAGCCTGCAGCAAGCAGTTCGCGGGTGGCCTGCCTTGCCTCCGCGCCGAGCGCGGCCAGGTCGAGTCCCGGGATGCGGTCCCGCTCGACGCGCACGTGTCCGCCGACGAACAGCCATTCCAGCACTGGACGCCCGCCCGATGCCACCGGCGCTATCGCCACGTCATGCAGGCCGAAGTATCTCGGATCGTCCAGGGAGTAGACGGCGATATCGGCGCAGGCGCCCGGCCGGAGGCCGGCCACACCATCCAGGCCGAGCACGCGGGCGCCCCCGGTCGTTCCCCATCGCACCACGTCCTCCACGCTGGCATGGGCCGCCCCGCCCTCTTCGCGCCCGCCGGCATATGTGGGCTTCGCGCGTTCGCCGCCGCGCGACCGCTGCATCAGCCAGGCCGCATGGGTTTCCGAAATCATGTCGGCGGCCTCGTTCGAGGCGGCGCCGTCGACGCCGATCGACACCGCGACGCCGGCGTCCTCCAGCGCCCGCACCGGCGCGATGCCGCTGCCGAGGCGGCCGTTGCTCTGCGGGCAGTGGGCGACACCGGTGCCCGTGATGCCGAGCAGGCGAATTTCTTCCTCGTCCAGCTTGACGAGATGGGCGAACCAGACGTCGGAACCGAGCCAGTCGTGCCTGGCCATGAACTCGACCGGGCTGCAGCCGTGCATGGCTCGCGCGCTGTCCTGGTAGCCGACCGTCTCCGAGAGATGGGTGTGCAGCCGGATGCCGAGCGAGCGCGCATGCGCGGCGGTCTGACGCACCTCTTCGGTGGCGAGCGAAAACAGCGCGGTGGTCGGGGCCATCGCCACCCGCCGCATCGCATCCGGCGCCGGGTCGTGATAGGCCGCCACGAGTCTGCCGACGTCGTCGAGCATCGCGTCCAGGCTTTCCGGGCGCAGCGCGCCCGGCAGGTCCGCTTCGAGCTGCCGGGTGCGGGTCGCGCCGCCGCGGCAGAGCACGAAACGCATGCCGAGCGCTTCGGCTTCCTCGAACAGGATGGCCGAGGTATCGAAGTCCATGCCCGGGTAATACAGGTAATTGTGGTCGGCGACCGTGCCGCAGCCCGAGCGCAGCAGCTCGACCAGTCCGATGCGCGCGGCGAGCCGGAAGAGGCGCTCGTCGAACCTGGCCCGAAAGCGGTAGGGCGTGGCCGCGAGCCAGGGTGTGAGCGTCAGGCCGATGCCCGCCGCATCGCCCTTGAGCAGCGACTGGAAGAGATGGTGATGCGTATTGACCCAGGCCGGATAGACCACGCAGCCGCCGGCGTCGACGACCCGCTCGCCCGGCTCCGGCGCCAGCCGGCCCATGGCCTCGATGATGCCGTCGCGTACCCGCAGGTCCGGTCCTTCATGGCGCGCCGCGGCGCCTGGCAGCCCGGTCATGATCGCGGCCGCGCCGCGGATCAGAAAGGATGTCATGTCAGCTCTCCAGTTCGCTCTCGTGCCACCGCGACAAAGCCATGCGCGACAGCGCGACCATCAGGCCGAACAGCAGCACGCCGGTGACGGTGATCATCAGCAGCGCCGCGAACAGGCGCGGAATGTTCAGCTCGAAGCCGGCCTGCAGGATCTGGTAGGCCAGCCCGGTGCCGGTGCCACCGGTACCGGCGACGAACTCCGCCACCACCGCGCCGATGAGCGACATGCCGCAGGATATCCGCAGGCCGCCGAAGAAGCTCGGCAGCGCGCTGGGTATGCGCAGCCGCACCAGCGTCTGCCAGCGGCTGGCGCGATTGAGACGGAACAGATTGAGCAGGCCGGGATTGACGCTGCGCAGGCCGAGCACCGTGTTCGAGATGATGGGGAACAGCGCCATCATGGTGGCGCAGATGGTGAGCGCCGCCAGTGGCGTCTTGACCCAGATGATGATCAGCGGCGCGATGGCGACGATGGGCGTGACCTGCAACAGGATCGCATACGGAAACAGGCTGGCTTCCAGCAGGCGGCTCTGCACGAAAACGAAGGCGGCGGCGACGCCGATGACGACCGCCAGCGCGAAGGCGAGGAAGGTGATCTTCAGCGTGGTCAGCAGCGCGCCGGCAAGCAGGCTCCAGTCGGTGACCAGGGTGTTGAAGATGGCAGCCGGGGACGGCACCAGGTAGACCGGCACCTCGAACAGCATGCACAGCGCCTGCCACACCGCGAGCAGGACGGCGCCCAGCGCCAGCGGCGCGGCCACGCGCTGCACGCGGGGATCGGACAACAGCGGTTTCTTGACGGCGGGGTTCATGATTCACCTCGTGTTGGCTTCGGTCAGCAGGTCGGACAGCTGCTTGCAGTGATTCAGGAAAGGCGCGGAGACGCGGAAATCGTCATCGCGCACGTCGGGGCCGTCTACCGGCACCTCGGCGATGATGCGCCCCGGCCGCGCCGCCATCACCACGACTTTCGTCGACAGGAACACCGCCTCGTAAATGCTGTGGGTGACGAAGACCACGGTCAGGTCGCGTTGCGACCACAGCGCGCGCAGATCGCTGTCGAGCTTGTTGCGGGTGAACTCGTCGAGCGCGCCGAAGGGCTCGTCCATCAGCAGCACGTTCGGTTCGGTCGCCAGCGCGCGGGCAATGGAGGCGCGCATCTGCATGCCGCCCGAGAGTTCGCGCGGATAGGCGCCGCCGAATGCCGACAGCCCGACCATGTCCAGAGCCGCGTCCACCCGCGGCGCGCTGCGGGCGCGAGGAATACCGGCAAGATCGAGCGGCAGGCGGACATTGTCCGCCACCCTTGCCCATGGCATCAGCGTGGCCTCCTGGAACACCATGGCCAGCGTGCGGCCGGGCGTGTTGACGGTGGCCACGCCGCCACCCCACCATCGCACGTGGCCCGCCGTGGGTTCGTCGAGTCCGGCGAACATCCTGAGCAGGGTGCTCTTGCCGCAACCGGACGGGCCGAGCAGCGATACGAATTCGCCGCGCCGGATCTTGAGCCGCACCCGGTCGAGCGCGTGCGTGCCGTTGGGGTACGTCTTCTCGACCTGGTTGGCGTGCAGGACCACGTTGTCCTCCTGCTCCGCGTGCGGAGCGGCGTGGACCGGCGGCAGGGGGTTCATGTCGTCGCGCTTCATAGGGTTTCCCTCGCGGGCAGAAAAGCCTCGGTCTCGCCGTGCCGCTCGAACAGTTCCAGCAGCATGCGGCGCATCAGCAGGCCCGGCTTGTCGGACTCCATGTGGTACTCCACGCGGCGCCGGGTGTCGATGCAGGCGTCGTAGTCGGTCGCCTCCAGGATGTCGCGGTCCTCGTCGGTGATCGGACGGTCCCAGTCGATCAGTTCCTGCGTGGAGCAGCTTTCCTCGCTGTCGTTGCGATAGAGCCACTGCACCAGCATCATCGACTTGTCGTCGATCGGGGTGGCGCAGTTGTAGATGATGTGATGCCGGCCCGACGCCGGATACATGCAGCCGAAGCGGCGCGAGAATGGCAGGAACCAGCGGTTGACCAGGTGCCGCTCCGTCACCGGCTCGGTGGTGCCGGTCACGCGGTGGCTGGCCTCGGGGTTGCGGATCGGGACATGGGTCTCTGCCTCGAAGCCCCATTCATGCGGACGGAATTCATACTTCGACGGCTCGGGACGGTCGATCATGCCGAAGTTGGATTTGTGCACGAAACTGAAATGCGAGTTGTCGAAGGAGTTCTCCATCATGCGCAGCGGGCTGGTGTGCCATTTTTCATAGAACTGCAGGATGCGGCGGTAGGCGGGATCGCCGTCCTCCGGAAAGTCGGGGATGGGCTGCAGCGGATCGTCGAGCGCGACCCACACATAGCCGTATTTCTCCTGACAGTGGAAGGACTGCACTTTCGCGCCCGCCGGGATGCGGTTGTCCGGGTGCTGCGGTATGCGCACGCAGGCGCCGCTGCAGTCGTAGGTCCAGCCGTGATAGCCGCAGACGATGTTGCCGTTTTCGACGAAGCCCTTGGACAGCTTCGCCGTGCGATGGCAGCAGCGGTCGCGCAGTGCGGCGGGCCTGCCGTCGGCGCCCTTCCATACCACGATGTTTTCACCGAGCAGGGTGAAGGGCCTGGGGCCGTCGTCGAGCATCGACATCGGCATCAGCGCATACCAGAACCTGCGCAGGGTTTTCTGTTGGGTGACAAGCATGATTTCTGACTCCAGTGCTGCATGGGGCCGGCGTGCCGACATGGTCGCCCTCGCCCCCTGTTGATCGCCGCTCAGGGCATGACCTTCAGGTCTTTCACGAACTGCGTGGTGAACGCCTTGCGCCAGTCGGTCTCCGGCTTGAGCAGGCCGCTGGCCACCATGAAATCGGCGGTCTTCTTCCAGCGTTCCTCGGTCATGATGCCGATGCCCATCCTGGCCGCGTCGCCGCCGGCGAGGAAGTTGAACTGCCTGAGCTTGTCGATCGCGAAGGCGATCTGCTCATCCTTCATGTTCGGGTTGTCCTGCTTGATCAGCGCGTTGGCCGGCGCCGGATCCGCCATGTAGCTCTTCCAGCCCTCCATCGAGGCGCGCACGAAGCGCGCCACCAGGTCCGGCTTTTCCCGCACCGTCTTGTCCATGGTGACGATGGTGGTGCCGTAGGGCGGATAGCCGTCGCTGGCGAACAGGTAGAAGTTGGTCTTGACGTTGGCCTTCATCGCCTGGAACAGCTCGGACGACGGGTATGCCTGCTGGGCCGTATTGGGGTCGGCCATGAAGGGCTGCAGGTTGAAGGTATAGGGCCGCGACTGGGCGTCGGTCAGGCCGTACTTCGCCTTCAGCCAGGGCCACCAGGTCGTGCGGCCCGAGGTCGCGACCAGCACGGTCTTGCCGTTCTTCAGATCGGCCAGTCCCTTCACGTCCTCGTGCGTCATCATGCCCTGCAGGTCGGTCTGGAAGGAGGCGGCGACGGTCGTGACCGGCAGTCCCTGCTCCACGCTCTTGAGCACCTGCAGGTCGTAGCCCATCAGGAAGTCGGCCTGGCCGCTGGTGAGCAGTTGCATGCCGTTGACCTGCGGGCCGCCCATGCGGATGGTCACGTCCAGTCCATGCTTCTGATAGATGCCCTTGGCCAGCGCCTGATAAAAACCGCCGTGCTCGGCCTGGGCGTACCAGGAGGTCAGGAAGGTTACCTTGTCGGCGGCCGCCGCCCCGGCGGCCAAAGACGCGGCAAGGCAGAACAGCAGGCCGCGGGCGGCACGATGCAGGCGACGGAAGGAGGTCGTTGTGGTCATGGATGAACTCGCTTGTGAAGGACGACGGATACCGGACCGGGGCGGCATGCGCGGCCTCGTCGCGGTGGCTTGCTGGATGCGATGGAAGCGCCGGCCGGTTGCTGCGCGGGACGGCGCGGAGTGAAACGCGAAACGGGGACAGGCATGCTCTTGAGCTCCGATGGCGATCAGATTTCAAACGCCCGTTGGCGGGCGTGCGGCCGGGTGACCGCGAGAGCAATGCCCCACATGCCGGTACTGCTGTCAGAACGCCCGCATGCTAGCCGCTTCTACTCCGACAGCCATTCAGCAAGCGCTGTGCCAGCCTGCGGCGAGGCGCTTCTGTCGGATTTTCGCCGACGGCCGCCTGCGCACGCACTCTTACGGGGCGACCGCGGCCCTGCCGGAGCCCGGCGAGAACGCTATTGGTGCGCGGCTCCCATATTCAGGGGATGTCGCCCGCCGACGCGCGCGGTTAACATGCGGCCTCACGCCCAGCGGAACCCGTCAATATGAAAACCAACCTGATCCCCGCCCTGTTCGCCGCCGCCGTGCTGCTCGCCGCCTGCGGCAAGGAAGAGCCCGCCCCTGCCGCCCCCGCGGCCGCGGCGCCGGCCGACATGCCCGCCGTCGCGACGAAGACGCTCGGCACCATCGACACCGACAGCTACTCGCTGACCCTGCATCGCGCGATCAGCTTCACGCCGAAGACCGATGCGCTCGGCCTGCTCAAGACCCGGGAAGGACACCGTTACGTGGTGCTCGACATCGGCGTCACCAACAAGGGCAAGGAGCCGCTGGAGATGGGCACCATCCTGCTGTTCTCCAAGGTCACGGACAAGAACGGCAAGAGCTACGGCGGCAACCTCGGCGCGCTGACCGCCTACACCATCGACCATCCGGACCCGAAGCACCAGGACGCATACGACGCGGTGCTGTCGATGGAATTTCCGGCGGGCGCCACGCATCGCGCGGTGGTGCTCGGCCTGGAGCTGCCGCAGGATGTGAAGGAGCTGGTGTTCTCCGCGCCGGTCAGGGCGGACATGAACGCCGAGATGAAGCAGATCGGCTTCACGCTCGACTGAAGCGGCGGCCGGGGACAGGCGGCGGCGGGATGCGGTATCCTCGCCGCTTTCCCGATTTTCCTGCTGCCTGACATGACCACCGACGAAATCCTGCTCACCGCGCTGAAATCGCTGGCCGTCGGCCTGATGCTCGGCGCGGTCGCCTATCGCATGAAAGGCCGGAGCTTCATCGGCTGGGCCGCGATCGGCGGCGCCGCGGCGGCCATCTTTCCCGGGCTCTCGCTGCTGGCGCTGATGGCGCTGGCGCTGCTGCCGGCGAAGAAGCGCTAGCCGATCCCGGCCGCGCCGCGGTTCTTCGCGGCGGCGCCGACCTGAAACGCAACCCGCCTGTCCTGCCCCGAACGGGCGGGCGAAGCACACGCGCAAGCGTTCCCCTGTCCGTTCCGCCACGCGCACAAACGAGGCCGCGGGCCCCTTGCCCCGGCGTCCAGTCGGCGCCACGACGCCGGGTGCAGGAACCCCCCGGGGACTCCCAAGTCGTATCGGAAGGTCAAGATGCCGCCGGACGGTGGCGCCAGGGGGAGATGCATGTTCGCACTGCCGCTTTCGTTTCTGTTCGGCACGCTTGCCAGTTTCGCCGCGCTGGCCCTGCTGGCGGGCGGCATCGCCCTGCTGGCGGCCGCGGTGCGCGGCGCGCTCGATCCCGCCCTCGCCTGGGCGGGCGCGGCGATGGTGCTGTGGGCACTGGGCGGACGCTGCATCGTGATGGCCACCTTCCCGCGCGGCGAAGCGCCGCCGCCGGCGATGCGCGGCGGAAGCGGCAAGAAGATTCAGGCGCCCGACGGCAGTGTGCTGCACGTGGAATTCGACGGCCCGGCAGGCGCGCCGGCCATCGTGCTCACCCAGGGCTGGGGCATGGATCTGCGCGCATGGCAGGCGGTCAGGCGCAGGCTCTCGGAACGCTACCGCCTGCTGCTGTGGGACCTGCCGGGCGTGGGCCGGTCGCGTCCACCCGCCGACGGCGGCTACAGCGTGGTCAGAATGGCGGAGGATCTGCGCCGCGTCATCGACGAAGCGGGCCAGCAGCCGGTGGTCGTGGTCGGCCACGGCATCGGCGGCATGATGATACTGAGCCTGTGCCGCCTCCATCCCGACCTGCAGGGGCGCCGGGTCAAGGGCATCGTCATGATGAGTGCGCCGTTCGCGTCGCCGCTGGCGGGCGCGGCGGGTGCCGGCCTGTTGCGCATGCTGCGCTGGCCGCTGCTCGAACCGCTGCTGCTGTTTGCCCTGCTGCTGTGGCCGCTGGCCTGGCTGCTGAGCCTGCTCGGCTATGCGAGCGGTTTCCTGCATCTGGCGGTGCGGCTGTGCGCGATGGGGCGGGCGGCCAGCCGCGAGCAGGTCGAGCTGGTGGTGCGCTCCGGGCTGAGAAACAAGCCGGCCATCCTGGCCAGGGGTCTGCGGGCGATGCTGCGCTTTGACGAAAGCAAGACGCCGCCGCGCATTCCGGTCGCCGCGCGCGTGATCGGCGGCGAGCGCGACCGGCTGGTGGGGCCGGCGACGCTGGAACGCCTCGCCGGCATGATTCGCGGCGCCGACCGGATAATCATCGCCGGCGCCGGACACTATCTTCCGCTCGAGGCACCGGTGCAGGTGGCCGATGCCATCGCGGAACTCGCCGACAGGGCCGGCGCCGCCGGCAGAACACCGGAACGACCCGCACAGGAGTGATCACCGCATGTTCTTTTTCTTCTCAAACAAGCTTGGCTGCCTCGGTTCGATCGTCGTCTCCATTCTCCTCAGCCTGTTGCTGCTGGCCTTGTTCGGCTGGCTCTAGCAGGCCGCCTGCCAGAGCCGCTGCGCGATCTTCTGCAGGGCCACGTTCAGGGCCGCGCCGCCGAGGGTCCGGGCCAGCGCGGGATCGGTCGCATAGCAGCTGCTGATATCGTCGATCAGGGCGGGGTTCTCCCTGCTGGCCACGCCGGCGATCTCGTGCACGGCCTGCGGCCGCAGACGGTGGGCGGCATCGCGATCGACCTGCGGCGGCAGCACGCCCCTCTCCCGCAGCGCATGCAGGACCTGCGGGCCGGCGGCGTCGAGCAGCCGGCCGAGCATGTTCGCACGCTGCCGCGGATCGCCCTGCTCGAAGGAGTGCTGCAGCAGCTCCTCGAAAGCCGGCGTCTGGTCGGAGCGGAAGGCCTCGGACAGCCCGTCGGTGACGGCCTCGGGCGGCAGCGCGCGGGCCACCTCGTCGAAGTCGGTCGCGACCTGGCGCGCGGAGCGGACCCCGGTATCGGTTACATACTGGCGCAGGACGCCCGTCGTATCCTTTTTCATAGCAAATCTCCCATTGATGAACAGATCCGCTCGCCGCATCGGAATGATGCCGGCGGTCGCGGACGATGAGTGGATGCGGTCTTCACTGCCCGTGGCTTGCACGGCAGGACGGAGGCACGCGTGCCGCTGCCGGATGTCGGGAAAGGACCGCATGGAAGCCGGCAGCGGAGATACGACAGAGCATGATTGATTTGGTTTAATGAAAGGACATAAGTTTTTGTAACGCCGCCTGCGCTCGCGGCGGCACGGCCCTTGCAAGCACCGGCGACATCGCGCCGGCTGACCATGTTTTCGCACCATCCGGACGCGCCGACCGCCCCTGGCCGCGCCAGGGGAGTGCAACGACCGACCATGCAAGGAACCGAGATGGCGAACACGCTCAGCACCCGGACCATCGCCGAACACCTGTCCACCCTCGCCCGTCTGCTCGAAGCGGAGGCGGCGCGGGCGGACGCCCTCGGACTGCAGTCGGTGCGGGACCTGGCGCGTGAGGCGCGCGAGGTGCGCGCGCTGTGCGATCTGCTGTGGGAAGCCGATTCCGATCTGCCTGTCGTCCGCCGCGACGACGCGCGCGGGAAGGTGGTGCCGATCGGTGCGGCCGCGAGCTGACCCGGCGGCCGGCGGCGGCTTCAGCAGGAAAACGCCATCCCCGCTATGCTTGTCGCGGAATCTCCCGCGCGCGGCCGGCGTCATACCGGCTGACGCCCCCACCTTGCTTGCCTGCCGATGATCATTGCCACCCACTCAGGAAAATTCCACGCCGACGACGTCTGGGCCGTCGCCGTGCTCGATATCGTCTTCCCCGCGAGCGAACTGGTCCGCACCCGCGATCCCGACCGCATCGAAGCCGCGGACTTCGCGGTGGACGTGGGCGGCATCTGGGACCCGGCGACCGGCCGCTTCGACCATCACCAGAAAGGCTTCAGCGGCGCGCGCCAGAACGGCGTGGTGTACGCCAGCGCCGGCCTGGTCTGGAAGGAATACGGGGCGCGCTGCGTCGCCCAGCTCGCGCATGAATGCTGTGCCCAGGAACTGACGCCGGAACGGGCGCAGGAAATCGCCTGGGCCATCGACGGCGACCTGGTGCAGTACCTCGACATGGCCGATACCGGCGCGGCGAGAAATGCACCGGGGGGCTACGGCCTGTCCGCGGTGGTGTCGGGTTTCAATCCGACCTGGATCGACGACCAGATGGCGGGCAGCGTGGAAGCGGCCGAGGAATTCCGGCTCAACCAGTTCCGCCGGGCGATGGCCTTCATCCGCGAAATCATCATCAATGCGGTCAAGTACCGCGTCGGCGCGCTGCTGGCCATCGACCAGGTCCGGCAGGCGCGGCGGCTCGAGGGCGGGCAGCTGCTGTTCCTCGAGAATGGCGCGCTGCCCTGGTCGGGCGTGGTGCGCAATGAAATGCCGGAAGTCGTGTTCGTGATGAGCTACAGCATCCCGGACCGCCGCCACATGCTGCATACCGTACCGGTGGCAGCGGACAGCTTCAAGGCGCGCAAGGACCTGCCGGCATCGTGGGCCGGATTGCGCGGCGACGAACTGGCGGCGGTGACCGGCGTCGAGGATGCGGTGTTCTGCCACAACAATCTGTTCATCGCGGCGGCGATATCCTTCGAGGGCGCGCTCGAGATGGCGCGTCAGGCGCTGGCCGAGGGGATGTCGTAGCGCGGCGCGGCTCCCAAAAAATTCTCCTCCCTGCTGTCGATTTCGGACGCCGCCGTTCGTCGTCCGGGATGAAACGGCCGCGGCGCAGTCCCGCGCCCGGCGGGGTTTCGGTCTTCAGAGGAGAAAGCCATGCAAGTCCAAGCCTATCTGTTCTTCCACGGCCGCTGCGAGGAAGCGCTGACCTTTTACCGCGAGTCGCTCGGCGCCGAGGTGCCGGTGATGATGCGTTTTCGCGACTGCCCCGACCCGCTGCCGCCCGGCATGATTCCCGACGGCTTCGACGAAAAGATCATGCACGCGGAATTCCGGATCGGCGACAGCATCGTGATGGCGTCCGACGGCTGCACCGCGCAGGCGCCGTCGTTCCAGGGCTTCGCGCTGTCGATCAGCGCGCCCGACGAGACGCAGGCCAGGCGCCTGTTCGACAAGCTCGCCGACGGCGGCCAGGTGCAGATGCCGCTCGGGAAAACCTTCTTCTCGCCCTGCTTCGGCTCGGTCGCCGACCGCTACGGCATGAACTGGATGGTGGTCGTGCCGCAGCCTACTTGAGTACCTGGAACAGGTTGTTGAAGTCGTCCGTCCATACCGCCAGGCCGGGGACCTGCGGGATGGCGTCGCCGGCGTCGGCCAGCGCCGCCGGCATGCGCGCGCTCAGCAGCACCCAGTCGGTGCGGTGGCCGGTGGTATCCATGCCATCGTCGACGATGCGCACCGCGTGCAGCCCCTGGTCGCGGGCCAGCTCCTGCACCACCGGCGACAGCGACAGGAACTTGTTGGTCACATGAAAGGCGAGGATGCCGTCGGGCTTCAGGTGCCGGCGGTAGATGGCCAGGGCTTCGCGGGTGACGAGATGCACCGGTATCGCGTCGCCCGAAAACGCATCCACCGCCAGCACATCGAACTGTTGCGGCGCCTCGCGCTCCATCGCCAGTCTCGCGTCGCCGAGCACGGTTTCGATGCGGGCCGGGCTGTCGCGCAGGAAGGAGAATTCGTCCCGCGCCAGCGCCATCACGTGCGGATTGATTTCGTAGAAGCGGTACACGTCGCCCGGCTTGCCGTAGGCGGCCAGGGTGCCGGTGCCGAGTCCGACCACGCCGACACGCAGGCCCGGCCGATCGAATGCGCGGATGGCGCGCGCGACGCCGCTTTTCTCGCCGTAATAGCTGGTCGGTTCGCCGCGCCGGTGCGGCGCGAGATACTGCTCGCCATGGCGGATCGAACCATGATAGAGGCCGCGCACGCTGTCGACGCCGCGCAGCGTATCCTGCGTGCGCACGCTGCCGTAGAAATTGCGGGCGATCTGCCGCGCCGCGCCCATGTCCCGGTTGACCTGCACCTGCAGCAGCCACGCGCAGGCGGCGGCGAGCAGCAGCGATGCCAGCACCAGCGGCGGCCGGCGCCCGAGTACGAACATCGCCAGCACCGCGACGGCGGCCAGCCCGATGCCGAGCTCATAGTACGAGGGCAGCAGGCGCGGCGCCAGCAGGCCCACCGCGATGCCGCCGATGGCGCCGCCGAGCGACATGCACAGATAGAAGCGGGTCAGATAGCGCGCGGATGGCCGCATCAGCGCGAGTTCGCCGTGAAGAAACATGCACAGCAGGAACAACCCGCCGCCGTAGAGCGGCACGGCGACGCGGATGTCGAAACCCAGCCGCGGGTCCTGCAGCCCCCATGCGCACAGCAGCAGCGCCGCGGCGCCGGCCGGCAGAAAGATTGCCCGGCGATACCAGCGGTCGCTTTCAAAGCACAGGATGAAGCTGAGCAGGTACAGCGACAGCGGCAGCACCCAGAGGAAGGGTACCGAGGCGATGTTCTGGGTGATGTGATTGGTCACCGCGAGCAGCAGCCAGCTGCCGAGGGCCGACAGCAGCAGCCACAGCAGATAGTGCGCCGCGCGCGGCGCCACCGCGTCTTCATGTGCCGCGGGCGCGGGCAAGGCGGGCGCGCGCATCGCCCGCCACGCGCAGGCGGCGCACAGCAGCACGAACACCACGTAGAGCCCGGACCAGATCCACGCCTGCTGCGCGAGACGTGCGCTCGGCTCCAGCAGCAAGGGATAGCCGAGCAGCGCCGCCAGCGAGGCGACGTTGGACAGCGCGTAGAAACGGTAGACCCGCGCGTCGGGCAGCGTGCGGCTGACCCATCCCTGCACCAGCGGGCCGGTGGTCGACAGCAGGAAATACGGCAGGCCGATGGTGGCGCCCAGCATCAGCAAAATGCGCAGCGTCGGGTCCTCGCCGCCGGCCGGTTTCCAGCCCGGGTCGGCGATGATGGGCAGGCACAGCAGGCTGAGTGCCAGCAGCGCGGTATGCAGCAGCGCCTGCCGGCGCCCGTCGAGACGGCGCGTGACCCAGTCGGCATAGGCATAGCCCGCGAGCAGCACCGCCTGGAAGAAGGCCAGGCAACTGCCCCACACCGCCGCCGATCCGCCGAACCACGGCAACAATTGCTTGGAAATCAGGGGCTGTACGAGAAACAGCAGGAAGGCGCTACAGAAAATGGTGCCGGCAAAGAATATTTTGGTCATTGTGATGTCGACAGCGGGGCGATGACATGATCAGACCGGCACGGGCAGCGCGAGTTTTGGCTCAGGCGAGCAGCGTTCGGATTGCATCAAAGGCGCGCCGGCATTCCGCGGCCGCCGTTGCCCCGGCCTCGCGCAACACAGCCGGCGGAAGCGCCAGCGCATCGCTCATCGCGGCCGCCAGCTGTGCCGGCAATACCGCGCCCGGCAGGCCGGCATCCCAGGCCGCGGCGAAGGCCGCAGTCTTGCCGGCGGCGTCGCACGGCGGGGGGCAGAGATTCGCGCGCGGCAGACCATAGGCCATCGCCACGATGCGGCCGTGCAGGCTGCTGCCGCAATAACCCGCGCTGCCGGCGATCAGCGCGCAGATGTCGAATGCGTCGAGCGACTGGAAGATCCGCGCCCGGCATTGCCGCAGCCGCGCAGCCAGCCTCGCATGGACCTCCGGGTCGTCATGCCAGGTCGCCGCGCCGGCGCGGAACAGCACGGCGCCGAGACCGGTGTCGCGCGCGAGCAGGTCGAGCTGTTGCGCGAGCATGTCGAGCGTGGCGTCGTCGCCGAAGTCCGCGCTGCACTGCACCGCCAGGTAGCCGTCGGAAAAAGCCTGCCGCAGCGCCGCGCATTCCCCCGCCCTGCCGTGGCGGACGACGCGCGGCCCGCACAGCTCGCGCAGCAGCACCGCCGGATCCGGCATCAGCCTGGCCGGCACGCCTTCCCGCTGAAGCAGCGCCAGCGTACGCCGGTCCCGCACCCCGATGAAGTCCGCGTCCCGTAGCTGCGCGCAGACTTCCCGCCGCATGGCGTCGTCGTCCTCCAGGCCGATGCCGCCGACGCCGCAGAAGACGATGGCGCGCGCCTGCGGAAACAGGTCGCGTCCGGCGACATAGGGCGCGGCCGCGTCGCGCCCCAGGGTCTCGCGGATGAAGCTGTCGCGCCGCGCATCGTCCGCTTCCAGGTACCGGATGGCGGCGCTTGCCTCCCCGGGCGGCAGCAGCATCGCCGCCGCCTGCCATGCGGTGCACGACAATATCTCGCCGCCGGCGTGGATGATATCCGCCGCCCCGGGCGCAAGCCCGGCGAGCGAGCGGGTCAGCGGACCGGAGAACGGCCGCAGGTCGCGCGACGCGGCGGCGGCGAAGACCGGCTTCGCGCCGCCGAGCGCGGCGGGCGCGATATGGGAAAACAGCAGGTCGCCGAAATTGTGCCGGTCGAAGGCGCCGACGATGATACATTCCCGATTCGCCCGATCATTCATCCTTCATCACCTGTCATCGCGCACGCGCGCGCCATCGGTTCCGAGCCGGGTCCCGCACCCCTTGTTCCCGGAACCATGCGCGCGCCGCCGCACTCTCTATCTCCATGCAGAAATTCCTCATCCAGAACGAATTCGGCCAGCCGCAGGAACTGCTGGGCGAAGAGATCCGCATCGCCGGCTTCGAAGAACTGCAGTTCATCCTGCACGCCTGGCTCTACGACAAGCGCGGCGGCTGGGCCGTCACCGAACGCTCGTCCGGCAGGCGCATTACCAGCGGGCCGGCGGGCACCGAGTCGCAGGCCGCGATGCAGCTCGAGCGCCAGCTCAACATGCATGGCAAGGAAGCGCTGATGCGCGTTCTCGGCCAGGGGCAGCGGTCGGACTAGCATGGATGACGATCCGTTTTCGCTGCGCCGCTTCGTGAAGGCGCAGGCGCCGGTCTATGACGAGGTGCTCGCCGAACTTCGCGCCGGACGCAAGCGCGGCCACTGGATGTGGTTCATCTTTCCGCAGCTGGCCGGTCTCGGCCGCAGCGACACGGCGCGCTTCTTCGCGATCGGCTCGCTCGAGGAAGCGCGCGCCTATCTCGCCCATCCCCTGCTCGGCGCCCGCCTGCGCGAGTGCGCGGCGCTGGCCGCCGCCGCCCCGGCGCGCAAGGCCTCCGACATCTTTCCGTATCCCGACGATCTCAAGTTCCATTCCTGCCTCACGCTGTTCTCGCAGGCGGAAGCGGGCAGCGGCGGCATTTTCGCTGCCTGCCTGCAAAAATACTTCGACGGCGAACCCGATCCGGCCAGCGTCCTGCCGCAGGACTGAGAACTTTCCGTCCGCAAAGCGGTATATCAGTTGCGTCCACAGTCCTTGCGGCCGGCGCCGCAACTTTCTTCATGCAAAAAAACGAGACGGCCGACCTTTCCGCCTGCGACAGGGAGCCCATCCACATCCCCGGCCTGATACAGCCGTTCGGCGCACTGCTGGTGCTGCGGCCCGACGATCTGCAAATCCTGCAGGCCAGCGACAACCTGCGGGACTTGCTCGGCATGCCGGCGCGCGAGGCGGTCGGCCGGCCGCTCGATGACCTGCTGGGCGCCGAGTGCTGCGCCCGGCTGCGCGAGGCGGTGGCGGGTGGGGAGCTGCATTCAGTGTCGCCGACCCGCATCCTGCCGGTGCCGCCCGGCGCCCGGCCGTGCACCATGTCCTACAGCGCCGCGGGCGGTCAGCTGCTGGCGGAATTCGAAGCGGCCGACGACGACCCGACGGCCGCCGGCGTGCTGCAGGGCGAGCTGCCGTTCGGCGCGATCGGCGCCTGCGAGACGCATGAGCAGCTGTGCCGGCTGCTGGCGAGGGAAGTGCGGCGCTTCACCGGCTTCGACCGCTGCATCGTCTATCGCTTCGATGAAGACTGGCACGGCATGGTGATCGCCGAGGAACGCAACGATGTATATTCCGACTCCTTCCTCGGCCATCACTTCCCTGCCTCCGACATCCCGGCGCAGGCGCGGCAACTGTTCACGCTGAACCACTTCAGGATCATTCCCGACACCGCCTACGAGCCGGTCCCGCTGACGCCGGCCGGCCCGTCTCCGGACATGAGCTTCTGCACGCTGCGCAACGTCGCGCCGGTACACCTGGAGTACCTCGGCAACATGGGCGTGCGCGCCTCCCTGACGATGTCGCTGCTCTGCGGCGACCGGCTATGGGGCATGATCACTTGCCACCATGCCTCGCCCCGGCAGGTGCCGGTCGGCATGCGGCTGCGCTGCAAGGCGCTGGCCGAACTGGCCTCGTACGCGGTGGCCAGCATCATGCGCGCCGAAAAAGCCCGCCTGGGCGAGGAAAGAGGCCGCGCCCTGCGGCGGGCGGGCGAAGCCATGGCGGCCGGCGCCGGCTTCGACGAGGCGCTGCAGCAGGCCGCGCCGCACATGCTCGAAGCGCTGTCCGCCGATACCCTGCTGCTGCGTATCGGCGGACGGGAGTTCGCCTTCGGCGCCGCGCTGGCGCCGGGTGCCCCGGGACCGCTGCGGGCCGCGCTCGAACACTCGCTGCAGGGCATGCTCACCTACAGCCGGCAGCTCTCCCTGCTCGATCCCGCGCTGGCGGACCTGGCACCGATGGCCTGCGGCGCGCTGTACTGCCGCCTCGGCGATGCCGGCGACCATCTGATCGCGGTGCGCCGCGAAGTGGTGGAAGCCCGGCGCTGGGCCGGCGATCCGCACAAGCCCGCCGAGGCCGAGGAGGGTCGGCTGCATCCGCGCAAGTCCTTCGCGCTATGGCAGGAAGCGGTGCGCGGCCAGTCGCGCCGCTGGTCGTCGGTGGATGCCGACGCGGCGCTCGAGCTGAGGCGGCAGCTGCTGGAACGGCGCGAACAGATTGCGCGCAAGGAGTTCGAGGGGGCGCTGCGCGTGGAGCGCGACCGCAGCAGCGAGATCCTGGAAGCCATAGGCGAAGGCTTCGTCCTGGTCGACCGTGCGCTGCGCATCCTGCGGCTCAACACCGAAGGCATGCGGCTCGCGCAGCGGCAGGCCGGACAGCCGGCGGGGCGCGCGCTCGGCGACTTCTGCCCGCAGGCCTTCCCGGCCGAGGTGCTGCAGCGCTGCCGCCAGGCGCTGGCCGAGCGCGCGCCGCAGGCGCTGGAGCAGCAAGCAGGTTCGGCGGCGGCGCCGCTGTGGCTGGACATCCGCATCTATCCGTCGGCCGACGGCCTGGCGATCTTCTTCCGCGACGTGAGCGAGCGCAAGGCGATGGAAGCCGCGCTGCGCGACATCAACGAGCTGCTGGAGGTGAGGGTCGCGGCGCGCACCGCCGAACTCGAGCGCGCCCATGCGCAGCTGCACCAGAGCCAGAAGATGGAAGCGCTCGGGCAGCTCACCGGCGGCATCGCGCACGACTTCAACAACCTGCTGGCCGGCATCGTCAGCAGCATGGAGCTGCTGAACCTGCGGTTGCGGCAGGGGCAGACCGAGGGGCTGGGCCGCTACATCGACACCGCGACCGGCGCTACCGACCGCGCGGCCGCCCTCATCCACCGTCTGCTCTCCTTCGCGCGGCAGCAGACGCTGCGCGCGAGCGCGGTCGATGTCAACGCGCTGTCGACCGGCATACGGGACCTGATGCAGCGCGCGGTGGGGCCGGCCATCCGCCTCGAGCTGCGGCTCGACGGCGCGCCATGGCCGGTGCTGTGCGATGCCAACCAGCTGGAAAACGCATTGCTCAACCTGACGATCAACGCGCGCGACGCGATGCCGGAAGGCGGACTGCTCACGCTGGAGACGCGGCGCCTGCCGCTGGCGGGGGATGAGGCACGGGAGCTGGAGCTGGCGCCGGGCGATTATGTCGCCATCAGCGTGAGCGACAGCGGCACAGGCATGCCGCCCGAGGTGGCGGCGCGCGCCTTCGATCCCTTCTTCACCACCAAGCCGGTGGGCAAGGGCACCGGCCTCGGCCTGTCGACGATCTACGGCTTCGCCAGGCAGTCCGGCGGGCAGACGCGCATACGCAGCGTGCCCGGACAGGGGACGACGGTGTCCATCATCCTGCCGCGCTTCCATGGCGACGCCGACGACACGGCGCTCCCCGTGGCGGACGGGGGTCCGCTGCAGGCAGCGCTCGACGCCGATGTCCTGCTGGTCGAGGATGAACCCCAGCTGCGCTCGCTGCTGCGGGAGATGCTGTTCGAACTCGGCTGCCGCGTGACCGAGGCCGACAGCGGGGAAGCCGCGCTCGCCGCCCTGGAGGAAGGCGCGCGCGTCGACCTGCTGGTGAGCGACGTCGGCCTGCCCGGCCGCATCGACGGCTGGAAGCTGCTGTCGCAGGCGCGCGCGCTGCGGCCGCAACTCCAGGCGCTGCTCATCAGCGGTTACGGCGATGCGGCGATGCAGGCCGGCCGGGCACCGGGACCCGCACCCGCGCTCCTCGGCAAGCCCTTCGCGCTCCAGGCATTCGCGGCGCGCGTCACCGAACTGCTGCGCCAGGCGCCGGGCGGGGACAATACCCTCAGTCGATCCTGACGGTGTGCCGGCGTGCCTCGCTCGCCGTCACTTTCGGCAGTTCCACCCGCAGCACGCCGTCGGCGTAGCTCGCCACGGCCTGCTCGCTGACCACCGCCGCGGGCAGGGGCACCACGCGCTCGAAGCTGCCGTACGCGCACTGCAGCACGCGATATCGGCCTTCCGTATCCTCGCGGCGGAAGCGCTTTTCGCCGCGCACCACCAGCAGGTTTTCCTGGATTTCCACCTGCAGCGCGCTCTTGTCCATGCCGGGGATTTCCAGCTGCACCACGACGCGCCTCTCGTCCTCGAACAGGTTGTTGCCGAGCATGGACCAGGTGCCCGAAGGAATGAAGAACATGTCGTCGACCTGCTTCCTGTCGGGCAGGCCGGTGTCCTGTCCCGGCCTGAAGCCGGTGAGCGCGGTGGACGCGGACTGCCGCAGATGCTGCCAGCCCTCCGCAACCGAGTCGAACAGTGTGGAAAAGCTTTGCTTGAGTTCATTCAGGTTCATGACGGCCTCCTTGTCGGACCGTCATTACATGGTGCCCCCGGCCCGGCTTTCAATGCCTGCGTCGAGGAAAGCGAAGCTGCAGAACGGCATTTCCAATTTACATGGGCGTGCAGGAATTGCACGACGGCCGGCGGCTACTCCTGCGGCCAAGCAAGGCAGGCGGGGCATTGACGCATTAGCATGCTTCTTGCAGTTGCGGCTTCAAGGAAAGACCTCACTGAAAGGAACACCATGCAGAACGAACCCGATGCGCAATCGATCGTGCAGTTCCACGACAGCATGCTCGCCGCCGCGGGCTGGCCCGAGCAGGATTCCGGGCAGCAGCGCGACGGCGTCTGGCAGTGGATCGCCGCCAACCACCGCTACAACACCTTGCTGTGGAACGAGGAAGACAAGGCCCGCCGCACAGACGTCGGCCCCGAGGCGATCGCCGCGAGCAAGCGGCTCATCGACCAGTACAACCAGAAGCGCAATGACGCGGTGGAGTGCATCGACGAAGCCATTCTGACCGCACTCGGCCAGCTCGGCGACGAGCCGCCCGCGCCCGGCGCCCGCCTCAACAGCGAGACGGCCGGCGCGATGACGGACCGCCTGTCCATCCTCAGCCTCAAGATCTTCCACATGCGCGAGCAGACCGAGCGTGTCGACGCCAGCCAGGAACACATCGACAAGTGCCGCGAGAAGCTGCAGCGCCTCGGCATGCAAAGGCGCGACCTCGCCGCCTGCCTCGACCAGCTGCTGGCCGACGCCGCCGCCGGCCGCGCATGGTTCAAGATCTATCGCCAGTTCAAGATGTACAACGACCCCACCCTCAACCCCTACCTGTACGGCAAGCCGGGCCAGGCGGCACAAGGAATGGCCGCATGAGTGCAAATGCTGTCGTCGATGTGCTGATCCCCACCTGCAACCGTGCCGGCGCGCTGGCCGTCACGCTTGCCTCGCTGGCCGCGCAGACGCTGGCCGGGATACGCATTGTCGTGTCCGACCAGTCGGACCAGGCCGGCCCGGCCGGCTTCGAGGCGCCGGAGGTCCAGGCGGTGCTGCGGCTGCTGCGCGCCGGCGGCCGCGAGGTGCTCTGCCTGCGCCACTTGCCGCGCCGCGGCATGGCCGAGCAGCGGGCCTTCCTGCTGTCGCAGGCGCGCTCGCCCTACTGCCTGTTCCTCGATGACGACGTGCTGCTCGAACCCGACCTCGTCGAACGCATGCTGCGCGCGATCCGCGAACAGCGCTGCGGTTTCGTCGGCAGCGCGCTGCACGGCCTGAGCTTCATCGACGACATCCGGCCGCATCAGCAGGTGATCGAATTCTGGGAGTCGCGGGTAGAGCCGGAGACGGTCACGCCGGACAGCCCGGCATGGGCGCGCCACCATCTGCACAGCGCCGCCAATCTCTGGCACGTGCAGACGCGCATGGGCATCGACCGCGCGCGAAGCCGTCTCTACAAGGTGGCATGGATAGGCGGCTGCGTGCTCTTCGACACCGCGAAACTCCGGGACGCGGGCGGCTTCGACTTCTGGCGCGAACTGCCGGAAGCGCACTGCGGCGAGGATGTGCTGGCGCAGCTGCGCGTGATGGAACGCCACGGAGGCTGCGGCCTGATTCCTTCCGGCGCCTACCACATGGAATTGCCGACCACGGTCACCACCCGCGAGGTGGACGCGCCCAAGGTGCTTCCTCTCGCGCTTGCCGCGGCGGGGCCGGACCATGGCTGAATCCTCCCGCCTGTCCGATGTGCGCCGTATCGCGGTGCTGCGTCCCAACGCGGTCGGCGACTTCGTCTTTTCCCTGCCCTGCCTGCATGCGCTCAAGGCGGCCTACCCGCAGGCACGCATCACCTACATCGGGCGCCAGTGGCATGCTGACTTGCTGACGGGCCGCCCCGGGCCGATAGACGAAGTCGAAGTCATTCCGCCCACCCCCGGCGTGGGCCTGCCGCCCGATGCCGAGGTCGACACGCGCAGGGTCGAGGACTTCGTCGCGCGCATGCAGGCGCGGCATTTCGATATCGCGCTGCAGATCTTCGGCGGCGGGCATTATTCGAATCCCTTCGTCACGCGCTTCGGCGCGCGGCTGACCGCCGGCATGCGCGCGCCCGGCGCCGCGGCGCTCGACCGCAGCGTGCATTACGGCCCGATGCAGAACCGCCGCCTGCAGATGCTGGAAGTGACGGGCCTGGTCGGCGCGGGCATGGTGGACATGGGCGGCGCGCCGGACCTGCGGGCGACCGACGCCGACAGGCGGGAGGCGGACGCGGTGCTGACGCCCGTGCCGGGCAGGCGCCTGGCCGTGCTGCAACCGGGTTCCACCGACCGCAGGCGCTGCTGGTCCCCCGAGCGCTTCGCCGCGGTCGGGGACGCGCTGTCAGATGCGGGTCTGCTGGTCGCCGTCAACGGCACCGACGCGGAAGCGCCGGTGGTGCGCGCCGTCATCGAGCGCATGCGCACGCCCGCGGTCGACCTCAGCGGCCGGCTGTCGCTGTCGGGCCTGTGCGGCCTGCTCGACCGGGCATCCCTGCTCGTGTCGAACGATACGGGGCCGCTGCATCTCGGCCTCGCGCTCGGCACGCCGGCGGTGGGCATCTACTGGCTGACCAATCTGATCGAGTCGGGCGCGCTGCGCCAGGAAGGCCACCGTCCCGCGCTGTCGGTGCAGGTGCATTGCCCGGTCTGCGGCGAAGAGAACCTCACCTCGCGCTGCGCGCACGACGAAAGCTTCGTCGATCGGGTCGGCATAGAGCACGTCATCGGCCTGGCGATGGACCTGCTCAGGGAAGGAAAGACTGCGGGAAGGACTGCACGATCCGCCACGTGAGGTCGCGCCGAAGCCGCGGCCCCCGGCGGATCCGGTGCGGGTGACACGCGGGGGGCGCCCCGCGTCATGCGAATGCTAGCCGGCCCCGCCCGCCGCGCGCGTGTTCTGGCCTGCGGCCAGCAGCGCCCGCGCATGATCGATCACGGCGGCGGCCTGCCTGCCCTCCGGGTCCCAGAGGCAGCGATGCAGATTCTGATCGAGCGGCGCCCAGCGCTGCATGTCGGCCTTGCTGAACACCACCACGCTCGGCAGGCGCAGGCCGGCGGCGATGTGCGATACCCCAGTGTCATTGCAGATGAGCAGGCGGGCGCCGGCCATCAGGGCCGCCATCGCACCGATGGAGATCGGGCCGGCGGCGTCGATCGCCCTGTGGCGCATCAGCGATGCGACTTCGGCGGTCAGATCGGTCTCGTTCGGCGCCCCGGTCAGCACCACCTGCAGGCCGAATTCCTCCGCCAGGACATCCGCCACCTCGGCGAAGCGCGCCGGCGACCAGCACTTGTCGCGGAAGCGCGCGCCGGGATGGATGCAGAGATACCGGCCCGGCTCGGCGCCGCCGGCCAGTCCGCTCTCGCGCAGCTCGCGCTCGTCATCGGCGGTGATCGGAAATTCGAGTTCATTCCCCAGCGTCGGCGCGCCGAGAAACTCGGTCAGCTTGAGCAGCCGCAGCGGCTCGGGTCCCACGTCCGGATATTCGACGAAGCATTCCGGATCGGCGTCGCCGCCTGCGGCGGCGCTGCCGGCGACCATGTCGGCGCCGAAGGTGCCGATGATCTGGTTGCTGACCTGACCGCTGCCATGCATCTGCAGCGCGAGATCGAAATTGCGCGCATGGACGGTCTGGAAAAATGCCGGGATCAGCGCTTCCCTGACCGGCTGTTCCGGAAAGGCCGGATGGCCGGGGAAGGCGATGAAATCATCGATGTAGCGGTGAAAGCGGTCGGCGAACTGCTGCGCCCAGGGCAGCCCGATGAGCGTGATGCGCGCCGCCGGCAATGCGCCCCTGAGGGCACGCAGGGCGGGCACCGCGCACAGCATGTCGCCGAGCTGCAGCGCGCGGAACACCGCCACCGAGCGGACCTGGCGGCGGCGCAGCAGGCCGGTGACGGCATTCTCTTGCAGTTCGGTATTGGTCAGCGCCATGAGAATCTCCCCATCCTCGTGTCCTGTTAGGGGATTCCATGATACGGAAACCATCGACCGGCTAGCTTGATCGTTGCCAACCGCCGCCGCCGCGCGCCGCGGCTTTAGCCAAGCGGGTTGACGACGAAGGCCGGCATCGCCTCGCTGTTTTTGCGGCAGGCAAGAAAACGCTCGGCGACATCGAGCGCCTCGCCGATCGTCACATGCATGTCGAGATAGCGGTAGGTGCCCAGCCGCCCGACGAAGGTGACATCCCTTTCCCCGGCGGCTAGCTCGATGTAGCGCTTGAGCTGGGTCTTTTCCTGCGCCAGCCGGATCGGATAGTAGGGCGTGTCGTTCTCCTCGCAGTAGCGGCTGTATTCCTTGAAGATCACCGTGTTGTCGTGGCTCTCCCAGGGGGAGAAGTGCTTGTGCTCGGAAATGCGGGTCCACGGCACGCTCTCGTCGCAGTAGTTGATCACCGGGTTGCCCTGGTAATCGCCCTGGTGCCGCTCGGCGGCGAAGTCGAGGGTGCGGTAGCCGAGCCGTCCCTCGCTGTGGCCGAACCAGGCGTCGACCGGGCCGCTGTAGAACACGTGCTGATAGTCGCCCGCCATGTCGCGCTCGAAGCGGGTGTTGAGGTGGACGCTGATCGCCGGGTGGTCGAGCATGCGCTCGACGATGTAGGAATAGCCGTTGCGCGGCATGCCCTGGAAGGTGCTCGCGTAATAGTTGTCGTCGTAGTTGAAGCGCACCGGCAGCCGCTTGAGGATGCTGGCCGGCAGCTGCGACGGATGCATGCCCCACTGCTTCGTGGTGTAGCCCTTGAAGAAGGCCTCGTACAGCTCGCGGCCGACGAACCTGAGCGCCTGCTCCTCGAAGGTCTGCGGGTCGGCGATGCTCTGGTCGCCGATCTCCGCCATGAAGGCCTGCGCCTCGCGCGGGTTGAAGGTCTTGCCGAAGAACTGGTTGATGGTCATCAGGTTGACCGGCAGCGAATAGACCCTTCCCTTGTAGATCGCCTTGACGCGGTTGGTGAACGGCATGAATTCATCGAACTGCCGGACGTAGTTCCAGACCTTCTCGTTGCTGGTGTGGAAGATGTGCGGCCCGTAGGCATGCACCATCACCCCGGTCTCCGCGTCGCGCTCGGTATGGCAGTTGCCCGCCACATGCGAACGCCCGTCGAACACTTCGCACTCGTAACCCGCCTGGGCCAGCTCGCGCGCGATCACCGCGCCCGAGAATCCCGCTCCCACGATGCCGATTTTTTTCACGCTCTTCCTTTCATTGTCGCTGTGGTTGCCATCGTCTGTCTCCTTGAAGGATCAGCTGCCCGTGCTGGCCGCCTGGCCGGCATAGTCCTGCTCGGAAGCTTCCTGCCGCATCCGGAGGTAGCGCTCGAGCGCGTCGTCCAGGGACGGCAGCAGCAGGCCGTGCTCGCTCGCCATCGCGCTGTATGCGGGCCGTCGCGCCGCCAGCTTCATCGTCGCGCACGACGCCGTTTCCAGCCGGCCGGCATCCACGCCGGCGAGCGCGCAGGCCTTGCGCGCGAGCTCGGCCCAGGTGACGGCCTGTGCATTGGTCAGGTGCCAGATGCCCTTTTCGCGGTCGATCAGCAGGTCGAGCGAGGCATGCACCAGGTCCGGCACATAGGTGGGCGACACCGTGGTATCGCTGGCGGCGACGAAGGACGAGCCCTCGGCCAGCGTGCGCAGGGCGATGGTGAGGAAGTTATGGCTGTCCCAGGGGCCGAAGAACGCGCTGGTGCGGATGACGAGCGCGTCCGGGTAGGTGTCGAGCACCTTGCGCTCGGCCTCCGCCTTGCTCTTGCCGTAGACGTTGAGCGGGGCGACGGCGTCGCTTTCGAGATAGGGCTCCCGCCTGGTGCCGTCGAACACGAGATCGCTGGAATAGGTGAGCAGCTGTATCTTGTGCCGCACGCAGGCGATCGCCAGCACCGCCGGGCCGTGCGCGTTCTCGCGGAAGCAGCGCTCGGCATCGCTTTCGGCATCGTCGACGCGGACATAGCCGCCGGTATTGATGATGGCCCAGGGCTGGTAGCGCTCGATCGCGCGCTCGACCGAAGCCGGGTCCGCGATGTCCATGTCCTGACGGCTGAGCAGCCGGTAGGCGAGGTTGCGGGTTTCGCAGATGCGGGCGAAGGCGCGTCCGAGGGTGCCGGTGGCGCCCGTGATCAGGATGGGTTGCACCGGATTCCTCCCATGCAGGCGTTCTATCGTCAGCGAGGCGACGGCGGCGCTGGTGGCCACCGGCGGGCAGAAGAAGCGCCCCGGCCGTCGCCACCAGCCCTGCCCCTGCAGCACCGGATGGGTGAGCGGGCGTCGCGCCGACAGCTCGCGCATCATGTTCGCCACCGCGGTCGGGCGGGGGCGTTGTCCGCGCACGTCGTACGGTCCGGGCTCGTAATAGCCCTTGCAGGCGGTCACCAGGCAGTTCCAGTCGAAGGAGCCAAGCAGCGCCCATACCGTCACCGCGCGCATGTCGACACCGGCTTCGCGCACCTCGTGCGCCGCTTCCCAGATTTCCTGCAGCCAGCGCAGCTGGTCTTCGCGGTTGGCATCGATGTGCGCTTCCGTCACCGCCAGCGGCAGGCCGTAGCGTTCCCAGGCTTCCTGCAGCAGGGGGGCGATGCCGGGCGTGGGCGTGGCCAGCGCGCGCGGCGTCTCGATGTCGGCGTGGCGGAAATCGCGATAGGTATGGACGTAGCGCTCCGGATAGCGTTCGACCCGGTGGTCGAGCCAGCGCTCGCTGGTGATGTAGTAATTCACGCCCACCACGTCGGGCGGACAGGGATTGTCGCGGAACCAGAGGATGTCTTCGGCCGGAATGCCGGTGTCCATCAGATACGACCAGAGCGCGTGCTGCTCGTCGATCTTGCCGCACAACAGGTCCCAGCCCAGCCAGCGCCGCTCGTTGTAAAAGGTGGCGAGCGGTTCCAGCTCAGGCGTGCTGTAGGTCTTGCCGAGGTCGTCGGTCTGCACCAGGCGGGCGTCGGGAATGACTTCCCGGATCGCGCGCATCGACAGCACCACGGCCTTGCACTGGTTGAACAGCGTCTGCACGAAAGTGCGTTCGTCGCGCCCGTGCGGATACCAGACGCCGTAGAGGCCGGAGAAACGCGCGGTGGTGGTCGGCTCGTTGACCGGGGTCCAGTTCTTGACCCAGGGATAGCGGCGGGCGGCCGCGCCCGCGTATTCGGCCAGCTTGTCGGCGAACTGCGGATCGACGAGGCTGGTGTGGCGCGGGCCGCTGCCGTGATGCACGAGGCCGACGATGGGCGTCACCCCGAGGTCGCGCAGTACCGGCAGCCGTTCGTCCGACCACGACCAGTCCGCGTTGTCGAGGCCGTCGGGGGCGATCCGCTCCCACAGCACCGGATAGCGGATCGCGCGTATGCCGAGCGACGCGAAACGCTCGAGGTCGTCGCGCCGCAGTGCATGCCCGTTCCTGTCCATCTGGCTGAAGTAGTCGTCCATCACACGGTTCACCGTGCATTCGAGCCCGCCCCAGAGCTCTATCGGTCCAAAGTTCTTCTTTGCTTCTTGTTCATTCATGTGTGTCGGCTTTCGTCTTGTCTGTAACGGCGGTGTGTAAATTGAAGAATGTGCGGGAAGAATTGATGCGGGAGAACGTCTCTCCATGCGGAGGGACGCGCCTGCCCCCGGTGACTGCAATCGACGTGCCAGCTTTTCGCGGCATGCCTATGCGGCGTGGCGCAGCTGGGCGACGGAAGGGACCTGCTGCTGCAGCTCCCTGGCAATCTGCCGCCGGCGGGCCATGGTGACGTGACGGCCTATCTCCACCTCGACCCCGCACGCGCGCACGCGGATCAGGTCTTGCGCCCCCCTGGGCGCGGCCACCCTCGCCCACACCGGATCAAGGCGGATGCGTTGCACCTGCGTGCCGTCGAAGCGCTCGATCAGCAGGCAATCGGGACTGAGCGCGATGTGTTCGCGGTCGGTCGCGTGCCGCGCGTACACGAGGAAGGCGACCGCCACCGCGCCCAGTTCGAGCAGCGTGAAAAAGATCACCTGCCACGCGCCCATCATCACGAAGATGCCGGCAACCACGAAGGACAGGCAGCACAGGACGCCGTAGGCCAGCCCGAGCTGGCGCGGGGTCAGACTGCAATTACGCCTGAGCATCCACTCTTGTTTTTCCATTGCATGCTCCCGCCGCACTCGCCCTCCTTATTTCACGATGGGCGGCGTCTCGAAGGTATGGAAGGGCGCCGGGCTGGGCACGGTCCATTCGAGGCCGTCGGCGCCGTCCCATGGCTTGTCCCCCGCTTTCGGGCCGCCCCTGATCACCGGCAGCAGGATGGCGAACACGAAGTACACCTGGGTCAGGCCATAGAGCCAGCCGCCGATGGAAACGATCATGTTGAAGTCGGTGAACTGCGCCGGATAGTCCGCATAGCGGCGGGGCATGCCGGCCAGCCCGAGGAAGTGCATCGGGAAGAAAGTCACGTTGAGGAAGATGACCGAGCCCCAGAAATGGATCTGGCCGCGCCGCTCGTTGTACATGTGGCCGGTCCATTTCGGCACCCAGTAATAAAAGCCGGCGAACAGCGCCAGCACCGAGCCGGCGACCAGCACGTAATGGAAGTGGCCGACCACGTAATAAGTGTCGTGCACCTGGATGTCGATCGGCGATACCGCGAGGATGAGGCCGGAGAAGCCGCCTATCGTGAACACGAAGATGAAGCCGATCGCGAACAGCATCGGCGTCTCGAAGGTCATCGAGCCCTTCCACATGGTCGCGATCCAGTTGAACACCTTCACGCCGGTCGGCACCGCGATCAGCATGGTGGCGTACATGAAGAACAGCTGGCCCGTCACCGGCATGCCGGTGGTGAACATGTGGTGCGCCCAGACGATGAAGGACAGGATCGCGATCGAGGCGGTCGCGTACACCATCGACGCATAGCCGAACAGCGGCTTGCGGGCGAAGGTCGGGATGATATGCGAGATGATGCCGAAGGCCGGCAGGATCATGATGTAGACCTCGGGGTGGCCGAAGAACCAGAAGATGTGCTGGTACATCACCGGGTCGCCGCCGCCGGCCGCGTTGAAGAAGGTCGTGCCGAAGTGGCGGTCGGTCAGGGTCATGGTGATCGCGCCGGCGAGCACCGGCATCACCGCGATCAGCAGGTAGGCGGTGATCAGCCAGGTCCAGCAGAACATCGGCATCTTCATCAGCGTCATGCCGGGCGCGCGCATGTTGAGGATGGTGACGATGATGTTGATGGCGCCCATGATCGAGGACGCGCCCATGATGTGCATCGCGAAGATGCCCATGTCCATGCCGATGCCCATCTGGGTCGACAGCGGCGCATACAGGGTCCAGCCGGCCGCGGTGGCGCCGCCCGGCGCCAGGAAGGAGGCGGCCAGCAGGATGGCGGCGGGAATCAGCAGCCAGAACGAGAAATTGTTCATCCTGGCAAACGCCATGTCGGAGGCGCCGATCTGCAGCGGAATCATCCAGTTGGCGAAGCCGACGAAGGCCGGCATGATCGCGCCGAACACCATGATCAGGCCGTGCATGGTGACGAACTGGTTGTACACCTCCGGCTGCATCACCTGCAGCCCGGGCTGGAACAGTTCGGCGCGGATACCCATCGCGAGCAGGCCGCCGAACAGCCACATGAACGACGCGAACCACAGGTAGAGGGTGCCGATGTCCTTGTGGTTGGTGGCCATCAACCAGCGCCGCCAGCCGTGGGGGTGATCGTGCGCATGGTCGTGCGCATGACCGGGATGGTGGGCATGGCCATGCCCGGGCGCGGCTACATCGGCATTACTCATGAAGAGACTCCGGAAAAACCCGGGCCCGACCGGCGTCGGGCCCTGAGTAAGTGGAGTGCGGCGAAGCCGAAAGCATTGCGCGCACGCGCTTGAGGCCGATCAAGGAACCTGACTGCGTTGCCGCGCGGACGGAGAGGCTCAGGTGGGCCCTGCCCGCAGCGCGTCCGGGTCCGCCGTCGGCGGATCGGGCGGCAGGGAGCGCGGCAGATCAGGCGCGGGACGCATCGCCCCGAGCGTCCTCATGCTTGCTCCCTGCCCGGGACGGGAGGCGTCATGCGGTATCTGCCCGGTCTCGAGAAACTGCTTCATGCGCATCAGGTCGTCATCCATCTGCCGCTTCGGGTCGCCGTGCAACAGCCGCGCGACCGCATGGCCGATGAGGCCGCTCGGGGGTTGGTAGGACAGTTGCACGCTGACCCGCGTGCCGCCGCCCTCGGGCTCGAAGCGGATGGTGCCGCGGTTGCGCACGCTCGCGCCGGTCTCGCTTTCCCACGCGAGCAGGCGGGGCGGCTCCGACGCCGTCACCCGCGCATCCCATTCCAACGTCATGCCGCCCGGCCCGGTCACCTTCCAGTGCGAACGGCCGTTGCCGAGATTCCTCACTTCACGCACATGCGACATGAAGCGCGGGAAATCCTCGACCTTGCTCCACAGATCGAACACGGCTTCCGGCGCCGCATCGATGTGTATCGTCTTGTGCATGAGGACGCCGCCGCCCTCGCGCAGGCCGGCGGCTTGCAGCAGGGAAGCGTTGGACAGTCCGCGCGCCACCAGGCCCATGCCGGCCACCGCCGACAGCATGCGCGCCGGGTTGCGGCTGCTCAGGCCGAGTGCGGCCAAAGTGCCGCCCGCGGCGACGGCGGCCGCGCGCCAGCCCGGAGGCCAGGCGCTTCGGGCGAGGCCGCGCTGGCGTCCGCCCTGCGGCGCGGGCACCTGCATGCCCTCTTCGTGCACGACGAGGCGGTCCTCGACATGGCTGACGCCGAGCACCTTGTTCACCACCGCCAGCAGATGCGGTTTTTCATGGGCGGGCACGGTGCCGCCGAGGGTAACCCTGCCGAGCTGCGCCCTGACGTCGATCGCCCTCGGATGCGACACCGCGCGACCGATGCGCTGACGCACGCGGGCCACCAGCACCTCGTCGTCCACCATCAGATTGCTGCGGTTCATCGCGCGCTGCGCCTGCGCCCGCAGCCCGTGCAAGCGGTTGCCGAGGTCCCGCGAGGCCGTGTCGATCGCGCTGCCGGATCTTGCCGCCGCGCTGCGCAGCTTGTCGGATGCGAGCTTGCGGCGCCGCCTGCCGTGCTCCTGGTCGCCGAAATACATGGCCAGCAGGCCGGCGGCGGCGCCGCCCAGCAGCCAGGTCATGCGGGAAGGATTGCTTGCAGAATACCGGTACATCGTCGCCTCCTTTCCATGCCGAGAGTGTTCGCGCCGGCATTGCTGCCGGCGGATCAGTCAGTTCTTGATCCCGCCCCGGGCATCAAGTTCCGGGCATGGGCGCCAGGGGCGGCAGGGGGCGCCGGGGCCGCGATCAGCCGCCGAACAGGTCGAGCTGGGCGCCGGCGGCGGCCGGCACCGAGAACAGGTCGGTCCGCAGCGGCTGCCTTTCGCGGTTCAGGCCGTGCCGGCGGCAGGCGAGCTCGAAGCGCTGGCGCAGCAGATCGGCGAACACGCCGGTGCCGCTCATCCTGGTGCCGAATTCCGGGTCGTAGAGGCGGCCGCCCCGCATCTGCGCCAGCAGGGAGAGCACGTGGCGGGCGCGCTGCGGGTAGTGGGCCTGCAGCCATTCCTCGAACAGGCCGGCGACCTCGCGCGGCAGGCGCAACAGTATCCATGCCGCACTCTTCGCGCCGGCGGCGGCGGCCTGTTCGAGGATCGCTTCCATTTCGATGTCCGTGATCGCCGGTATCACCGGGGCCACCAGCACGCCGACCGGCACCCCGGCTTCATGCAGCCCGCGTATCGCCGCCAGCCTCCTCGCCGGCGCGCTCGCGCGCGGCTCGAGGCTGCGCATGGTCTCGTTGCGCAGGCTGGTCACCGACACATAGACGCGGGCCAGCCCCTGCCGCGCCATGCGCGCGAGGATGTCGGCATCGCGCAGCACCAGCCCGGACTTGGTGGTGACGGATACCGGATGCCTGAAGCGTTCCAGCACTTCCAGCACCGAACGGGTGATGCCCAGCTCCCGCTCGGCCGGCTGATAGGGATCGGTATTGCCGCCGAGGACGATGAGTTTCGGCCGGTAGCCGCGCGCCGACAGGGTCTTCTCCAACAGCTCGGCGGCATTCGCCTTGGCCTGCACCTGCGTCTCGAAATCCAGTCCCGGCGACAGGCCGATATAGGCATGCGAGGGACGGGCGTAGCAGTAGATGCAGCCATGCTCGCAACCCTGGTAGGGGTTGATCGAGGCATCGAACGGGATGTCCGGCGAATCGTTCGCCGAAATGATGCTGCGCGCCTGCTTCATCCACACCGTGGTCCGGGTGGGCGCCGGCGCGTCGGCCTCGTCATCCGGCGGCGGCGCCGGCTCGCGCTCCCGGCGCCAGGACTCGAAGCGGCTGCGTTCATTGGAACAGGCCCCCCTGCCCTTGCGGGCAACGGGCGGAGGCAGGCGATTGCCGGGTACGCTATTCATCGCGGGAAAAAGAGGAAAAACGGGAACTGTACGTTTATACAGTAAAACCGGCCGCGTGGCATGAATGCCGCAACTGCGACGGTAGAAGTTTCCAGGCGGCAAATTATCAGCTATGCTTCACCCGTCACCAACATGACGACAAGGGCAAACCCGCCGAAAGGCGGGGACGCAAAGCTTCTGGTCTGCCGGCGCCGCCGTTCGCGCCAACGATAGCAGGGCTGCAATCGCTTCTTCCGTCCGGCGCGCCTGCCGGACGCGTCGCCATTCCCCCGCAGCCGACCGCATGCCCTTGTTCCGTCCATTCGCCGTCCGCACCGGACGGCACGGAGAAGGCCATTGAACGCTAACGGGCATCCCGCACCCGCGTCCCGCATGGACGCCGTACTGTCCCGCCCCGTCCGCCGCCTCGCCATTGCCGCGCTGCTGCCGGCCCTGCTCGCGGCCTGCGCCGTCACGCCCCCACCGCGCGTCGAGGACGACCGGACCGCGTCCGTCGTCAAGCCGGCGCGCGTGCTGCCGCGGCACATCCTCAGCGAATGGGGCACCTTCGGGGCCGATACCGGCCCCGGCGCACGTTCGCGCGGGATGGCCCGCCTGCCTGTCCATCCGGCACCGGTCATCAGCCCCACCATCCGGGAAATCATGGCCAGCGCGACCTGCCGCGACTGCGAGCAGAAGCCGTTTCACGAGATCGTCATGCGCGCTTCCAGCACGCACGGCGTACCGCCGGCACTGATCCATGCGGTGATCGAAAAGGAATCCGGCTACAACCCGCGCGCGACCTCGCCGCGCCAGGCGCGCGGACTGATGCAGGTCACGCCGGCCACCGGCCGCATGGTCGGCGTCGACAGCAGCGCCGCCCTGTACGACCCGCATGTCAACATCCACGCCGGCACCGCCTACCTGCGCATGCTGATGGAGAGCCACGACTCGATGGATGAAGTGCTGGCCGCCTATAACGCCGGCCCGGGCAACGTGCGCCGCTACAACGGCGTGCCGCCGTTCAGCGAGACGCGCCGCTACGTGCATGCGGTCAAGCGCAGCTTTGTTTCGAGCTCTTCCGAATGATCCCGCGCGCCGGACAATAACAATCAAGAAAAAAGGCTGACATGAAGACTCTGCTGGTCGCGGTCGACCGCAACGATGCGCCCGAGATGCGGGCGGCGCTCGGCGACGAATTCGAACTGCGCTTCTGCCACACGCTGCAGGCGGCCCGCACCGGGCTGGACGGCATCGATGCCGTCCTGTGCGGACTGCATTTCGACGAGGGCAAGCTGTTCGCGCTGCTGGAAATGCTGAACGCCGCCCCGCTGTCGCCCCGGCCGCGCATCCTGTGCATCAAGGATGCCGGCGGGCCGCTCAGCCCGGCGATCCGCAAGAGCATCGCGATCGCCGTCGCCCGCATGGGCGCGCGCGGCTTCACCGACCTGGCCGAGCTGCGCGCCGGGCATGGCGAAGCGCAGGCGCGGCGGCTGTTCAGGGACACGGTCCGCGAGCTTGTCGGCGACGCCTGAGGCTTGCGGCCGCGCTCTCCCCCATTGCAATTGACGCAGGGGGGCGGATACCGTAACGTCCCGTGCATCACGGCCCCGGCAGGGCCGACGCACAGGAGACCGCGATGCCCGTACTCATGCTGGTCGGCGCCACCGGCCTGGTCGGAAGCGCCGTTCTGCGGCACGCGCTGGCCGACGCGCGGGTGGACAGGATAGTCGCCCCCTCGCGGCGGGCGCTGCCCGCGCATCCCAGGCTCGACAATCCGCTGGTCGATTTCGACCGCCTGCCCGGCGATGCCTCGTGGTGGGCCGTCGATGCCGTCATCTGCACCCTCGGCACCACCATCCGCGCGGCGGGCAGCCAGGCCGCGTTCCGCAAGGTCGACCTCGAGTATCCGCTGGCGGTCGCGCGGCTGGCGCAGCGCCACGGCGCGCGCAGCTTCGCATTCAATTCCGCGGTCGGCGCCGACCCCGGATCCCGCATCTTCTACAACCGCGTCAAGGGCGAAGCCGAGCAGGCGCTGCGCGCATGCGGCTATGCCTCCCTGACCATCGTGCGGCCGGCGCTGCTCGGCGGCGAGCGCGCCGAGCGCAGGACCGCCGAGTCCATCTCGCTCGGACTGCTCGGCGCGCTGCGTCCGCTGGTGCCGCCGCGCTACCGTGTCGTGCCCGCCGGACAGGTCGCGCGGCGGCTGCTCGACGCCGCGCTCGCCGCCCGCGACGGTCTCCACATCATCGAGTCCGAAGCGATCTGAGCCGCACCGTCGCTGCAATGCCGGCGCACTTCATCAGTGCGCGTCCCCGCCATGCATCGCCCCAGCACAATGCACCGCACCCGTTTTTGATGCGAAAAACCGCGGCAAACCGCGCCTGGCACGGCGAAAACGCATGGCACGCCGCTTGCAAATAAGCGCGCAAAGCCAAAGCGCTTTGCAGGCATGGCGTCCAGCGCCGGACGCCATGGACAATGAGGTCCTGCGCAGCAGGCATCGCCGCGAGGCGGACCGGCCGCGCATCAACAACGGTTTGCACATGCCTATTCACGCCCTTCTTCCGGTCCTGGTCGTCAGGACATCCGCCACCGCACCGCCGCGCGGCAAGCGCGGACGCCATCGTCGCGTCCGGCCGAAACGCGGCTAGCCGCTTCCCGCCTTTCAACCAGCAGTACGCGGCTCCCCGGTGGAGCCGTGCGGATTCACACGTCCTGAGGAAAGACCATGAAGATCATCGTAATCGGCCACGGCATGGTGGGCCACAAATTCCTGGAAAGCCTGGATGACGCCGGTCTGCACGGCGCCGAGGTGACGGTGCTGTGCGAAGAGCCGCGCCCGGCCTACGACCGCGTGCACCTGTCCGAATTCTTCGCGGGGAAGAGCGCCGACGAGCTGTCGCTGGTGCCGCCCGGCTTCTTCGAGCGCGACAACCTGCTGCTGAAGCTCAACGCGCGCGCGGTCGCCATCGACCGCCAGGCAAAAACGGTGACCAGCTCGACCGGCGAAGTGCTCGGCTACGACAGGCTGGTGCTGGCGACCGGTTCCTATCCCTTCGTGCCGCCGGTGCCCGGGCGCGACCGCAAGGACTGCTTCGTCTATCGCACCATCGAGGACCTGGAGGCCATGCTGGAGTGCGGCGCGCGCTCGTCGAGCGGCGTGGTGATCGGCGGCGGCCTGCTCGGACTCGAATGCGCCAAGGCGCTGCGCGACATGCGGCTGCAGACGCATGTGGTCGAATTCGCGCCGCGGCTGATGGCGGCGCAGGTCGACGACGGCGGCGGCCGCATGCTGCGCCGGAAGATCGAGGACCTCGGCGTGGCGGTGCATACGCAGAAGCAGACGCTGGAGATCGTCGACGGCGAGCAGGCGCGGCACAGGCTGGTGTTCGCGGACGGCAGCCATCTCGAGACCGACATGATCGTCTTCTCCGCCGGCATACGGCCGCGGGACGAACTCGCCAGGCAGTGCGGCCTCGCCACCGGCGCACGCGGCGGCATCGTCGTCGGCGACGACTGCAGGACCTCGGACCCGGACATCTACGCCATCGGCGAATGCGCGCTCTGGAACGGCCAGCTGTTCGGCCTGGTCGCGCCCGGTTATGAGATGGCGCGCGTGGCCGCGCGTCACCTGGCCGGCGCCGATGCCGCATTCCGGGGCGCGGACATGAGCACCAAGCTCAAGCTGATGGGCGTCGACGTCGCCAGCATCGGCGATGCGCACGGCAGCGCCGCGGGCAGCCGTTCCTACCAGTTCAGCGACGAACGCAAGCAGGTGTACAAGAAGATCGTCGTGTCCGATTGCGGCACGCAGCTGCTCGGCGCGGTGCTCGTCGGCGATGCCGGCGAATACGGCGAGCTGCTGCAGATGATGCTCAACCGCATCGCCCTGCCCTCCGACCCCGAATTCCTGATCCTGCCCCAGTCCGATGGCAAGGCCCGGCCCGGCCTCGGCGTGGATGCACTGCCCGCGAGCGCGCAGATCTGTTCCTGCAACAACGTGAGCAAGGGCGCGATCTGCGAGGCAGTCTGCGCCGGCGCCGTCTCCATCGGCGAACTCAAGTCCTGCACCGGCGCCGGCACCAGTTGCGGCGGCTGCGTGCCGCTCGTCACGCAGGTGATGAAGGCCGAGATGAAGAAGCAGGGCATGGCGGTCAGCAATCACCTCTGCGAACACTTCCCGTACTCCCGCCAGGAGCTTTTCCACCTGGTGCGCGTGGGCGGCATCAGGAGCTTCGACGCGCTGCTGCAGGCCCATGGCAAGGGCCACGGCTGCGATGTCTGCAAGCCGGTCGCCGCCAGCATCTTCGCCTCCTGCTGGAATGAATTCGTGCTGAAGAAGGAGCATGCCGCCCTGCAGGATTCGAACGACTACTTCCTCGGCAATATCCAGAAGGACGGCACCTACTCGGTGGTCCCGCGCATGCCCGGCGGCGAGGTCACGCCGGAGGGCCTGATCGCGGTCGGGCTGGTGGCGAAGAAATACGGCCTCTATACCAAGATCACCGGCGGCCAGCGGGTCGACCTGTTCGGCGCCCGGCTGGAACAGTTGCCGCTGATCTGGGAAGAACTGATCGCCGCCGGCTTCGAATCCGGCCATGCCTACGGCAAGTCGCTGCGCACCGTGAAGTCCTGCGTCGGTTCGACCTGGTGCCGCTATGGCGTGGACGACAGCGTCGGCCTCGCCATCGAGCTGGAGAACCGCTACAAGGGCCTGCGCGCGCCGCACAAGATCAAGTTCGGCGTCTCCGGCTGCACGCGGGAATGCGCCGAGGCCCAGGGCAAGGACGTCGGCGTGATCGCCACCGAGAAGGGCTGGAATCTCTATGTGTGCGGCAACGGCGGCATGAAGCCGCGCCACGCGGAACTGCTGGCGTCCGACCTGAGCAAGGAAACGCTGATCCGCTACATCGACCGCTTCCTGCAGTTCTACATCCGCACCGCCGACCGGCTGCAACGGACCAGCGTGTGGCGCGACAACCTGGAAGGCGGCCTGGACTACCTGAAGCAGGTGGTCGTCGAGGACAGCCTCGGCATCGCCGCCGAGCTCGAAGCCCAGATGCAGCACGTGGTCGACACTTACCAGTGCGAATGGAAGACGGCGGTGACCGACCCCGAGACACGCAAGCGCTTCCGCCCCTTCGTCAACAGCGATGCCCGGGATCCGAACGTGGTGTTCGTCGAGGAGCGCGGCCAGATCCGCCCGGCCACGCCGGAAGAACGCCGGGTCATCCCGATCGCCAGGGCCGCATGAGAAAGGAGAAGCCATGATTCATCAGGAAAAACAGCGCTGGACCGCGGTCTGCCCGCTCGACGACATCCTGCCGGATACCGGGGTATGCGCGCTGGTCGACAACCGCCATGTTGCCGTCTTCCGCGTCGGCAACGGGGAGGAGAAGGTGTTCGCGATCGACAACTATGATCCGAATGCGCAGGCCAGCGTGCTCTCGCGCGGGCTGGTCGGCAATCTCGGCGATCGTCTCGTCGTGGCGTCGCCGATCTACAAGCATCATTTCGACCTGGAAAACGGCGCCTGCATCGAAGCGCCCGAGAAGTCGGTGCGCGCCTGGCCGGTGCGGGTGGAGAAGCGCATGGTGTGGGTCGGCTGCTGACAACGGCGGCCCCGCCGCCGGCGGATCGGACTTGAACGAAATGCCGGCGCATGCGAGCATGGCCGCTCCCGACACCGAACAAAACCGGCCCGAGCCGGTACCAAGGAGACTCCATGCTGCATCCCCAGGCACGCGCCCTGCTGGACTTCATCGAGCAACGCGGCGTACCCGCCACCCATACCCTGTCCCCCGAGGAAGCCCGCAGCTTCTATCGCGAACGCCGTTTCTTCACCCAGCCCGATCCGCCCGCCGTGGCGGAGACGCAAGCGCTGCAGGCGGACGGACCCGCCGGCCCGGTCCCGCTGCGCCTCTACCGCCCCCTGGCCGCGCCTGCCGCGCGCAGGCTGCCCGCGCTGGTCTACTACCACGGCGGCGGCTGGGTGATCGGCGACCTCGACACGCATGACACGCTGTGCCGCGAGCTGGCCAATGCCTCGGGCTGCGCGGTGGTCGCGGTGGACTACCGGCTGGCGCCGGAACACCGCTTCCCGGCGGCGCTCGACGACTGCCTGGCGGCGACACGCTGGGTGCATGCCAATGCCGGCGCGCTTCGCATCGATCCCGAGCGCCTCGCGGTCGGCGGCGACAGCGCCGGCGGCAACCTGGCGGCGGTGGTGAGCATCGCGGCGCGCGACGCCGGCGACCTGCCGATCCGTTTCCAGCTGCTGATCTATCCCGCCACCGACGGGCGCCGCATCGCCCCCTCCCACACCAGCAACGGCGACGGCTATCTGCTCACGCGCGACACCGTCCGCTACTTCCACGACCACTACATCGACGATCCCGCGCTCGATCTCGACTGGCGCGCGTCGCCGCTGCTGCACCCCGATCTCTCGCGCTTGCCGCCTGCGTTCGTGCTCACCGCCGGTTTCGACCCGCTGCGCGACGAAGGCGCGCAATACGCGCAGGCGTTGACCGCCGCCGGCAACAGCGCGAGCTATATCTGTTTCGACCGGCAGATCCACGGCTTCATCACCATGGGCCGGGTGCTGGACGAGGCGCGCACGGGGGTGGCGATGTGCGCGGCGGAACTGGCGCGGCACTTGCGGGGGTAGGTCCGCGCCGCCATGGACGGCGCCATCTTCGGCGCTATGGACGACGCTGTGGCGCCTCGCCGCCGGCGCTGCTCCTCATGCGAACTGCTCCATCGTCACATGCCCCGGGTGGCTTGCCACCCGCGCGATCCAGGCGCCGATGGCGGGATAGGCCGAGAGGTCGAAACCTCCCTCGTGGGCCACATGGGTATAGGCATACAGCGAGATGTCGGCGATCGTGTAGACGTCGCCGGCGATGTACGGCGTACGCCGCAGCTGGTCCTCCATCACGCGCAGCGCCTTGTGGCCGCCCTCCTGCCGGGCCAGGTACTCCTGCCGCCGGTTCTCGGGCAGGCCCAGATAGCGGGCGATGAAGCGCGCCACCGCGATCTGCGGTTCGTGGCTGTACTGCTCGAAGAACTGCCATTGCAGCACCCTCGCGCGAGCAAGGCGCTCCGACGGCAGGAAGGGCGTGCCGTCGGCGAGGTAATTCAGGATCGCATTGGACTCCCACAGGTGCTCGCCCGGCGCGAACTCGAGCACGGGTATCTTGGCATTCGGGTTCAGCGCAAGGAAGCCGGGCTCGCGCGTGGCGCCGGCGACGATGTCCACGTGCACCCACTCGTGCGGGATGCCGAGCAGCGCCAGCATGAGCTTGACCTTGTAGCAGTTGCCGGAAAAGATATCGCCGTAGACCTTCATCTTTGCTCCCCCTGTTGGATTGAACCGCGCGCTGCAGATTCTAGCGCTTAACCGGCATTCCCCCCGCATGCCCGGCCCGCGCGGCTATACTCGCCCGCATGATCCGCTTCTACGAATACACGCGCACGCCGCCCTACTGGGTCGCGCACGACGACGACGGCTACTGGCTGGTGCCCGCGCGCGACGGCGGCTGGGGCGACCGCTCGCCCTTCGTCGGCCACGCGGTGAACCTGCGCCCGCTCGCGGGCTTCGGCGGCGTCGACCTCGGCCTGCCGCCCGGAACGCCGGCTTCGCCGCCGGCCTGATCCGGAAGACTTTGACCTGGATCATTTTTTTTGGCGCGCCAGGCTCCTAGCATGCTCCTGAATACCACCGATAAGAAGGAGCAGAAATGAGCTACCGCACCATCGCCGTCCACGTCAACGCATCCGCCCATACACCCGCCCGGGTCGAGCTCGCGGCGCGCCTCGCCGCGCTGCATGAGTCGCATCTGGTGGGCATGGCAGCCACCGGCGGCGCCAGCGCTTTCTACGCGGCCGGGCTCGCCGGCGAAGGCGCGGTCGCGCTCGGCGCCTACCTGGAATTCATGCGCGAAAGCGCAAAGACCTGGCTTGCCGCTTTCGAAGCGGGCGCGAGGAAGGAGGGCGCGCCATCCTTCGAGCCGCGCATGATCGACGATGAATCGGGCATCGCGCTCTGCCTGCAGGCGCGCTACAGCGACCTGCTGGTGGTCGGCCAGCCCGACCCCGCCGAGCGCGGCAGCGGCGAACGCGCCGACGCCGGCGAGTATGCGCTGCTCAATTGCGGCAAGCCGGTGCTGTTCGTGCCGTATTCCGGCCGCTTCGACACCGTCGGCAAGCGCGTGGTGATCGCCTGGGACGGCAGCCTGGAAGCCTCGCGCGCGGTGAGCGGCGCGATCCCGCTGCTGCGCAGGGCCGACCTGGTGCAGGTCACGGTGTTCGATCCGGAAATCGGCCCCGCCGCCCACGGCGAGGAGCCGGGCGCGGACATCGCCCTGTACCTGGCGCGCCACGGCGTGAAGGTCGAGGTCGAACGGCAGCGCACCGGACGCGAAATCGACATCGGCAACGCCCTCCTCTCCCATCTCTCCGACTTCGGCGCGGACCTGCTGGTCATGGGCGGATACGGCCATGCGCGGGTGCGCGAGATCCTGATGGGCGGGGTGAGCCGCACCGTGCTCCGGTCCATGACGGTGCCGGTCCTGATGTCCCACTGAGCGGAGAAAAATCATGGCGACCGCCGCGAACCTGCCGCCCGACGACGTGTCACACGGGCTTGATGCTTCCCCTGTCGAGTTCGGTGTGGCCGCCATGGACCTGGCGCACAGGAATCTGCTGAACGAACTGTCGCAGTTGCGCGATGTCTGCGACCAGGAGTTCGTGCGCTGCTATCCGGCGCTGGTCGCCGCCGTCGAGCGCGATTTCCGCGAAGAAGAAAACCTGATGGAGACGCTCGGCCTGTCCTCTTTCCGGGCCCACCTCGAACAGCATGCGCGCATGCTGGCCGCACTCCATTGCACGATGAGCGGCGCCTGCGGCGGCGATACCGCGCCGGCGCGCGCCGCCGTCGGCCTGCTGCGGGAATGGATGGAGTTCCATATCCCGAGCATGGACCGCGAACTGGCGGCGGCCATGCAGGCCCGTTCCGCGCCGGGCGCGACGATGCAGTAAGCCCTGCAGCAAGCCCCGCCCTTCACGCGTCCCGTCACGCGAATCCGCCGCAGCCCATAAAATACCGCTGCGCCCGTCCCTGGGGCGCGCCGGTGCGCCGCGCGGTGCTGCGCACCTCCGCACGGAGGATACAAAGGTGATGCAACAACAGGACTTCAACGCGCAATTCCCCGATGAACTGCAGGGCTTCCCCGGCCTGCGCCTGCGTGCCGGCAAGGCGAGCGCGCTGGTCGGCGCGCAGGGCGCGCAGCTGCTTTCCTGGCAGGGCGCGGACGGACGCGAACGGCTGTTCCTGTCGTCGGCCAGCGACGGCCTGCGGCGCGGCGACGCGCCCGACCGGCTGGCCGCGCCGATACGCGGCGGCGTGCCGGTCTGCTTCCCGCAGTTTTCCGGGCGCGGCCCGATGATCAAGCACGGCTTCGCGCGCGGCATGGCCTGGCGTCTCGACGCCAACGACGGCCGGTCCGCCACGCTCTCCTGCAGCGACAATGCGCTCAGCCGCGAACACTGGCCGCACGCCTTCCATGCCTCGGTGCGGGTGGCGCTGGAGGAAGACGCGGTCACGGTGACGCTGGAGGCGCATAACCGCGACGGTACGGCCTGGGCATTCAGCTGCGCGCTGCATACCTATCTGCGCCTGGACGACGTGCGCCAGGCGCGGCTGGAAGGCCTCGGCGGCGTGCGCTACCAGGACGCGACCGACCAGAACCGGGAGAAACGGCAGGAGGAAAACATGCTGTCGATCGGCGCCGAGGTCGACCGCGTGTACATGGCGCCGCCGCCGGCGCTGCAACTGCACGAACCCGGTCTGCCGGTCCTGTCCATCAGCCAGCAGGGCTTTGCCGACACCGTGGTCTGGAATCCCGGGCCGGAGCTGGCGCGCAAGCTGTCCGACTTTCCGGACGATGGCTGGCTGCACATGCTGTGCGTGGAAGCCGCGCATGCGGCGGCGCCGCTGACGCTGCAGCCGGGCGAACACTGGCGCGGCAGCCAGACGCTGCGGGTCCTGGCCTGAAGCCCGCGCCCCTGATCTCTCTTGCCTTTCCGGCAATGAGTGTTGCCGCGCGTCGCCATGTGCGCGGCTTGTACTGGCAGCGACCCCGGTTTTGCGCTAGAGTTTCCCCTCAGCAATACACGAGACTTTCCGCGCGCGTCAGGGGACGCCGCGGAAATACCGCCGCCGGCACCGGGCGGCCGTCCACTTTCTCCCATACCCGGCGCCCGACGGACGCGACATAAATAAGCGAGGATCTGGACACATGGATCAGCCGAATCGGCCGGCAGGCGATGGCGACAGCGTCTTCGGCACCTTGCGCCGGCTTGCCGACCACGCGCCCGTGATCATCTGGATCACCGACGCCGACGACGTCTGCACTTATGTCAGCGCCAGCGACATCGGTCCGGACGCGCTCGACCAGGCGATGTCCCGCTGGATCGACTTCATCCATCCCGACGACCGCGCCCGGGTGGCGCCGATGTTCCGCGCGGCGCGCCAGGCGCGCCAGCAGTACCAGGTCGAATACCGGGTCGTGCGCAGCGACGGCGGCACGCGCTGGATGCGCGGCGCCGCCGCGCCGCGTTTCTCGCCGGAGGGCGAATTCAAGGGCTATGCGGGGGCCATCGTCGACATCAGCGCCCAGCACGACGCGCTGCAGGAGCTTGCGCACAGCGAAGCGATGCACCGCCTGCTGACCGAAAACAGCTCCGACCTGATCAGCCACCACGGGCTCGACGGCCGGCTGATCAACATCTCGCCGGCGAGCCAGCGCGTGCTCGGCTTCGCACCGGCCGAGATGACCGGCACCACCGTGTATGAGCATCTGCATCCCGACGACGTCATCGCCATGCACGCGATGATGAAGCAGTTGTCGCGGCGCGAGGAAAGCGATCTGTTCGAACTGCGCTTCCGCCACCGGTCGGGGCGCTACGTATGGCTGGCCTGCAAGGCCCGCGTGCTGCTGGACCCGGTCAGCGGCGCCCGCGCCGGCACGGTTTCCGTCGGCCGCGACGTCACCGTGGAGCGCCGCGCCAAGGAAGAGCTGGCGCGCCGCGAAGAACGCTTTCGCAGCCTCACCCATCTGTCCTCGGACTGGTACTGGGAGACCGACGAGAACGACCGCCTGACTTTCGTTTCGGAAGGCGCCTGGCGCGCGACCGAGAACATGCCGCCCAACGTGCTGGGCCGCACGCGGCTCGAGCTGGCCGCCGACCGGGAAAGCTTCCTCCGCACCGGCTACCTGGATCAGGTCGCGGCGCGCCAGCCCTTCCGCGACCTGCGCTACGGCTGCGGCTATGGCATGGAGGGCGTGGAACGCCATGTCAGCATTTCCGGCCAGCCGGTGTTCGAGAACGGCGTTTTCAAAGGCTACCGCGGCGTCGGCCGCGACATTACCGACGAAGTGGCGATGGCCGCGCAGCTGTCGCGCCTGGCCACGGAAAACAAGGCGCTGGTCGACAACTCGCTCGACATCATGGTGCTGTTCGACCCGGAAGGACGCATCGGCCGCGTCAACGCGGCGGTCACCGGCATTCTCGGCTACCGGCCGGATGAACTGCTGGACCGCCACTACACCGAATTCGTTCATCCCGAAGACCGCGAGCGCACGCTCGCGCTGCGGCCGGCGCTGGTCGGCGGCGCGCCCGTGCTGCGCGATTTCGAAAACCGCTGGATGCACAAGAACGGCACGGCGGTGCACCTGTCCTGGGCCGCGATGTACGAGGCGTCGACCCGTCTCGTCTATGCGAGCGCCCGCGACATCACCGAGGCCCAGCGCAACCGCGCCGAGCTGCACCGTTCCAACCGGCGCCTGGTGGCGATCCTGGAGAGCATAGGCGACGCCTTCTTCGCGCTCGACGAAGAGTGGCGCTGCACCTATGCCAACCGCAAGACCCTGCAGTACACCGATCTGAGCAGCGAGGAACTGGTGGGCAGGCTGCTGTGGGATGCGGTGCCCGACGTCGTCGACACGCCGCACATGGCGGAATACCGCAAGGTGATGGAAACCCGGAAGAAGACTTTCTTCGTCGCCTACTGGGAGCCGAAGCAGGCCTGGGTCGAGGTCAGGGTCTATCCGAGCGAAGCCGGCGGCATCTCCGTGTTTTTCCATGACGTGACCGCGCGCCGCAGGGCCGAGGCCGCGATCCGCGAGAGCGAACAGCGCTTCCGGCAGGTGATCGAAATGACACCGGCCGGCTATGTGCTCACCGACGGCCAGGGCATCGTCGTCGACGCCAATCCCGCGCTGTGCGGCATGAGCGGCTATCCGAAGGAGCAGCTGGTCGGCAGGCCGCTGCGCGAGCTGTTTCCCGTCTTCCCGCTGGCCGACGTCGACGGCAACATGACGGCGGTGCACGGCAAGGAAGCGGTGCTGCGGCATCGCAGCGGCCAGCCGGTCTATGTCCTGGTCAATCTCGACGTGCGCGACGGCGCGCTGACCGCCTTCATCACCGACATCACGCAGCGCAAGCAGACCGAGGCGCGCCTGCAGCAGCTCGCCACGCACGACACCCTGACCAACCTGCCCAACCGCAGCTCCCTCAACGACCGCCTGCAGCAGATGCTCGACGCGGCCGGATGCGACGGCCAGGTGGCAGTGATCTTCATCGACCTCGACCGGTTCAAGGAAGTCAACGACTCGCTCGGCCACGAGCGCGGCGACCTGCTGCTGCGGGAAGTCGCGCGCCGGCTGCAGCGGCGCATGCGCCCGACCGACATCGTCGCCCGGCTGGGCGGCGATGAGTTCGTGGTCGCCGCCCACTGCGCCGAGGGCGACGCTTCCGCCGCCCTCATCGCCGACAAGCTGCTGGCGGTCCTGGCCGAGCCGATCGACGTCGCCGGCCATGAAGTCTTCGTCGGCGCCTCCGCCGGCATCAGCATGTTCCCGCGCGACGGCGCCACCCGCGAGATCCTGTTCCAGAACGCCGACACCGCGATGTACCGCGCCAAGAGCGCGGGCCGCAACGGCTATCGCTTCTTCGAGCAGGAAATGAGCGTGGAAGCCAAGACGCGCATGACGCTCGAGCATTCGCTGCGGCGCGCGCTGGAGCGCAACGAGTTCGAGCTGCACTACCAGCCCCGCCTCGACCTGCGCGGCGGCCGCGTGCTCGGCATGGAGGCCCTCATCCGCTGGAATCATCCGCAGCTGGGCCGCGTATCGCCGCTGCAGTTCATCCCGATCGCCGAGGAGCGCGGCCTGATCGAGGCGATCGGCCGCTGGGTGCTGCGCGAGGCCTGCGCGCAGACGCGCCGCGTCAGCGAACGTTTCGGCCTGCCGCTGCGCGTGTCCGTCAATCTGTCGGCACGCCAGCTGAAATGCCACGACCTGCGCGAACAGGTGACGGAGGCGCTCGACAGCGCCGGGCTGGCGCCGCAGATGCTGGAGCTGGAGCTGACCGAGAGCGCGCTGATCGAAGACATGGAAATCTCGGCCGCGCGCCTGGGCGAACTGAAGAAGCTCGGGATCAAGCTGTCCGTCGACGACTTCGGCACCGGCTACTCCGGCCTCGCCTACCTTCAGCGCTTTCCGCTGGATGTGATGAAGCTCGACCGTTCCTTCATCAACCAGCAGACCGACGGCACCCGCAACCTGCATTTCATCAAGGCCCTGATCGATCTTGCCCACACGCTCGATCTGTCGGTCGTGGCGGAGGGCATCGAGACGGCCGACATCCTGCAGTTCCTCAAGAGCTGCCGTTGCGACGAGGGTCAGGGGTATCTGTTCTCGGCGCCCCTGCCGATCGAGGCGTTCGAGGCTTACCTGGAGCAGATCGCGGTGCGGCAAGCCACCGCCTGAAGCGCGGGTTGCCATTCTTGAAACCGCAGGGCGGCGGCGCCGCTTCCCGTTGCCGTGCGTCAGCCGCTGCGATACATTGCTCGATATTCAGAGGACTTGACTAGGCTTGAACCACTCCACCCTGCAACGCGTCGTCCTGATTCCCTTCGTCCTGCTCGTGCTGGCGCTGGGCGCGGTCATCTACTGGGCGTCCCAGCGCTCCGGCGAGGTCGCCGCGCGCGAGTTCTCGCAGAAAGTGGTCGAGAGCATGCTCGACCGCGTGGGCCAGGCCACCGACCGCAATCTGCTCGGCGCGCGCGTCGCGGTACGCGCGGTGGCGCCCGACCCGGTGTATTCCCCGGCGGACGGCAAGGTGACGCCGATGGCGTTTTCCGACCGGCTCGAGGATCTCGAGCAGCGCATGTGGCTGGCCACCAGCTTCTTCCCGACGGTTAACAACTACGTGTATTTCGGCGGCGCCGACGGCCGCTTCGTCGGCATCAACCGGCGCGCCGACCGCATCGAACTGCGCTGGCGCGCGCCCGGCAGCCAGGGCCGCGACGTCTACGCCGTGACCGCCCCGGGTTCGAAACGCGAACTGATCCGCACCGACAACTACGATCCGCGCACCCGCCCCTGGTACAAGGAAGCGGTCGACCGGAAAAAGGAAAGCTGGTCCGCGGTCTACACCGATTTCACCACGCTGGAGCCCACCTTCACCCTGACCAAGCCGGTCTATGCCGACGACGGCAGCCTGCGCGGCGTGGTGGCCACCGACCTGTCGCTCGCCCAGCTGACCGATTTTTTCAGCACGCTCAGGATCAGCGCCAATGGCATCGCCTTCCTTGTCGAACGTTCCGGCGCCATCATCGCCACCTCCACCAAGGAGCTGCCCTACCGGGTCGAAGGCAAGAACCTGCAGCGGCTGATGGTCGACGAGAGCGCGTCGCCGCTGCTGCGCGAGGCCTACCGCCAGGTGATGCAATGGCAGGCCGAAGGCCATTCGCTCGACAAGCCCCTGTCGGGGGAATTCGACAGCGCGGAAGGCCGGGTGCAGGTCGCGGCCATGCTGCTGCGCGATCCCGGCGGACTGGAGTGGCTCAACATCGTCGCCGTGCCGCGCTCGGACTTCATCGGCAACCTGAGCGGCGTGCTCTACCGCAGCCTCGCCATCGGCCTCGCCGCGGTGTTCCTGGTGCTGGTGCTCGGCATCACGCTGCTGCAATGGGTGCTGGGCGACATCCGCAAGCTCACGCTCGCGGCGCGCAGCATCGGCTCCGGCGACACCGCCGCGCCGCTCAACATCAACATCCAGCGCCGCGACGAGATCGGCGAACTCGCCAAGAGCTTCCGCGAGATGGAGCGCAACCTGCGCACCGACCGCCTGACCGGCGTGCTCAACCGCGATTCCCTGCTGACGCAGATCGCCTTCCGCATCCGCAACGCCTCGCCGGCGGTGCCGCTGAAGTTCGTGCTGCTATTCATCGACCTCGACCGCTTCAAGCAGATCAACGACGAGCACGGCCACGACGCGGGCGACCGCGTCCTGATCGAGATCGCTCGGCGCCTCAAGTCGGCGGTGCGGGCCGACGACGAAGTGGCGCGATTCGGCGGGGATGAATTCGTCGTCTACCTGCATGGCATCGACGGCGAGAAGGATATTGCCGCGGTCGCCGAAAAGCTGCGGCAGACGATCGAACAGCCGATAGAGATCGGCCCCGGCCTGTATGACCATGTCGGCGCTTCCATCGGCCTGGCCGCCTGGCCGGCGGACGGCCAGGACCTCGACACCATCGTGCGGGTGGCGGACACCCGGATGTTCGGGTTGAAGAAGGCGCGGCGGCAGTAAGCCGCGCGCCGCGGGGATTGCGACGCGGCGGCCACGAGGCCGGCCCCGATCTTGGCGGGCAAATACTTCGACCGGGGCCCGGCTCGCACCGACGCTCGACCCGCGCGTACCTGGAGAAGGATTTCAAACCGGGATTCACGCATCCGGACAATCAGGCGTAGTCCGTCGCGGCGCGAGGCCATGCGAGCACCGCTACGGCCTTCGCGCCGACATCAGGATACCGCCCACGATCAGTACGAATGCCGCCGCGTGATACCAGTGCGGCGCCTCTCCCAGAAACGCCGACGACAGCAGCGCCGCGAACAGCGGCGTGAGATTGTTGAAGAAGGCCGCGATGTTCGGCCCCACCCGCTGCACGCCGGCGCCCCAGCAGCGAAAGGCGATGATCGCCGGTCCCGCGGCGACGTAAAGCAGCGCGGCCCCCAGCCCCCAGCTCCATTGCACCGGCGGCGGCCGCAGCAGCTGCTGCTCGCCGAGCGCGAACGCGGCCGACCAGAGCAGTCCGAAGCCGACCTGCGCGGCGAGGAATGCCGACCAGTCGGCGCGGATGTGCGGCGGGTCGCGCGGCTGCGTCAGCAGCCAGCTGTAGACCGACCAGGCGATGGTGGCGAGGATCATGAACAGATCGCCCGGTACCAGCCGCAGGGCGAGAAGATGCTGCCATTCGCCGCGGCTGAGCACCAGCAGCACGCCGGCGATCGACAGCACCGCGCCGCCGACCTGGCGCCGCGCGACACGCGCGCCGAAGAACAGCCATCCGATCAGCAGCATCCACACCGGCATGCTCGACGCGACCAGCGTCACGTTGATCGGCGTCGAACTCTGCAGGGCGAGATATTGCAGCGCGTTGTAGACGCCGATGCCGAGCAGGCCGAGCACTGCGAAGCGCCGCCAGCGCGGCCACAGCTCGCTGCCCGGCCTGAACACTCCCCAGGCCAGCGGCAGCAGCAGCGCGAGCGCGATCAGCCAGCGCAGGAAGTTGAGCGTCACCGGCGGCACCATCGCATTCACCAGCCGGCCGACGACGGCATTGCCGGCCCACAGCAGCGGCGGCAGGGTCAGCATCAGGGCGGTGGACGGCGTGAGACGGGCGTTCATGCGGGGGCGGCGGGCGGTGCGGGAAAGCGCACGAGCATACTGGATTTCTTTCCGCCGCGCCGGACAGGGTAGAATCGCGCCTCCCGCAAGACGAAAGCATCACATGGCCCGCCTCACGCTCGACTTCCCCGAAGACCAGTACTACTACTCGACTAATCTCACGGTGCGCGTGACCGACATCAACGGCGCCAACCACCTCGGCAACGACTCGATGATTTCCATGATCTCGGAGGCGCGGGCGCGTTTCCTGTTCGAGTTCGGCATCGAGGAGAACCGGGAAGACGGCGTCGGCATCATCGTCACCGACCTCGCCACCACCTACCGCGCCGAGGCGCATGCGCGCGATCAGCTGCTGTTCGAAGTCGGCGTCATGGACTTCAACCGGTATGGCGGCGACATCACCTTCCGCATCACCCGCCCCGCCGACGGCGCGCTCGTCGCAATGGCGAAATCGGGCTTCGTGTTCTTCAATTACCGCTCGCGCAAGGTGGTCCGCATGCCGGAAGAATTCGCGGCGAAATTCCCCAAGGCCAACTGGATAGACTGAGCCGTTTTTTCCCGGCTGGCATCACGCATTCATCCGGCGCGAATCTTGCTCTTCCTGGCAAGACGCGCCGGGACGGCGCAGTGATCCGAGGAAAAAATGAGCCAGCAAAACAATACTGCTTATCACCCGGAGCACCTGCTCGATGCACTGCTGCTCCAGCTCCATCTCCGCAGCGACGAGGAACTCTCCCGCAAGCTGCATGTTGCACCCCGCATCATCCGCGAGATCCGCGCCGGCACGCTGCCGGTAGGCGCCTCCATGCTGATCTGGATGTCGGAGGCCACAGGCCTCGGCATCCCCCGGCTGCGCGAACTCATGGGCGACCGGCGCCGGACCTGCCGCCTCAGTTTCGGCCCGCCCCGCCGGCGACGCACCAACTAGGCCCCGGAACCAAGCGGCTCCGCGCGCGCTCCTAAATGCGTAAGCAATTTCTCAACAGATTTTCCGGGAGAAGCAGATGAAGCAGCGAGACCGTTACGAACCGGGCAAGCTGGTCACCGGCGCGGTGCAGGTCGCCGTCGCGGTCGTGTCCTTTCTCGAATGGCGCCGCCGGGCCAAGGGCGGACAGCCGCCGCGCGCGGCCGGCGCGCAGCAGGCGCAGGTAACGGGATTCGCCTCGCACGCGCTGCATCCGGCGAGCTACGAAGCCTTCGACGAGACGCCCGACCTGCAGCAGGCGGAGAACACCAAGCGCGACGCCGAGGCGCAGGAAGTGGAGCGCAAAAAGCGCGAGACCGTCGCCAGACTGCACGGCGAGTCCAGGCCCAAGGCCATGTTCCACCTCGCCATATCCGCCGCCAAGGAATGGTCGTCGCACCGGGCCGCGAGCAAGGGCGCGGCGCTGGCGCTTTACACCCTGTTCTCGCTGGCCCCGATGCTGGTGCTGGTGGTGACCATCGCCGGCCTGTTCTTCGGCGAGGACAATGTGCGCAACGCACTGCTGCAGCAGATGTCCGGCCTGATGGGAGAACAGGGCGGCGACGCGGTGCGCACGATACTCGAGGGCGCGCGGCGCGAGGACGCCGGACTCATCGCCGGGCTGATTTCATTCGGCCTCGTGCTGCTCAGCGCCACCAGCGCCTTTTCCGAACTCAAGGCCAGCCTGGACGAACTGTGGGAAGTGCCGCCGGCGAAAACCTCCGGCGTCTGGGGCTTCATCCGCGACCGCGTGCTGTCCTTCGGCCTGATCCTGGTGCTGGCGCTGATGCTGCTGATATCGCTCGCGGTGAGCACCGCGATATCGGCGATGGACAGCATCTGGCCGGGCGGCGAGGGCTCGCCGCTGAAGATCATCAGCATGGTGCTGTCGCACCTGGTCTCCTTCGGCATCGTCGCCGGCCTGTTCGCGGTGATCTTCAAGTACCTGCCCGGCACCGAGATCGCATGGAAGGACGTGGCCGTCGGCGCCGCCATCACCGCCGTGCTCTTCATCATCGGCAAGACGATCATCGGCATGTACGTCGCCAGCGCCGACATCAGTTCCGGCTACGGCGCGGCGGGATCGGTGGTCATCCTCATCACCTGGGTCTACTATTCCGCGCAGATCTTCTTCTACGGGGCGCTGTTCACCCATGAATACGCGGTCAAGCTCGGCAGCCGTTCGCAGCCGCGCGACACCGCGCGCGAAGCCCGCGGCGAGGGCCTGCGCCCTGAAACCGCATGACGGAGGTCGGGATGGCCGATATTCATTTGCATCACAACCCCGACCAGCATCGCTACGAACTGCTGGTCGACGGCGAGCTTGCGGGCTTCGCGGCGTACTCGGAAAGGGGCGGCGCGATCTGCCTGACGCATACCGAGATCGATCCCGGGCATGAGGGCAAGGGCTACGGCTCGCAGCTGGCCGCGCGAACACTCGATACGCTGCGCGGGGAAGGCCGGCAGGTGATCCCGGGCTGCTCCTTCATCGCCGGCTACATCGAGCGGCATCCGGAGTACCGGTCGCTGGTGGCGCCGCGGCGGGAGTAGGCGTCCCGGACGCCCCGGTCTCAGCCCGGCGCCGCCTGCGCCGCCGCCGGCTTCCGCTCTTCGAGCACCGCGATCAGTGCATTCACCGACACCGGTTTGACCAGGTGGAAATCGAAACCGGCCTCGAGCGCCAGCTCGCGGTCGCGCGCCTGGCCGTAGCCGGTGAGCGCGATCATCTTCGCGCGCGCGCATTCGGGCATCGCGCGCAGGCGGCGCACCACCTCGTAGCCCGAGGTGCCCGGCAGGCCGATGTCGAGCAACACCGCCTGCGGCCGGAAAGCGCTCGCGCGTTCGAGCGCGGACGCGCAGTCGTGCGCGCTCGCGGTTTCATAGCCGGATGCTTCCAGCAGCATCTGCATCATCTCCACCGCATCGGGGTTGTCGTCGACCACCAGCACCCGCTGCCTGCCCGCTGCTTCCTGCGCGCCGGCGTCGGCGGCTTCCGGCGGCGGCGCCGGCTGGCAGTGCGACAGCGGCAGGCACACGCTGAAGGTGCTGCCGGTGCCGGGCCCGGCGCTGTATGCATAGACCCGGCCGTTGTGCAGCTGCACCAGCTTCTTGACCAGGGACAGGCCGATGCCGAGTCCGTTCTGCGCCTGGTCGGGCGCGACGTCGCCCTGGGCGAACAGATCGAAGATGCCGTCAATCGCGTCGAGCGTAATGCCGATGCCCGTGTCCTTCACCGTGAGCATCAGCTCCTCGCCCACGATCGCCGCGTTGAGCGTGATCGTGCCGCCCTTGGGCGTGTACTTGGCGGCGTTGTGCAGCAGGTTGCCGAGCACCTGCGCCAGCCGTACCGCGTCGCCGTAGACCCAGACGTCCTGTTCCGGCAGCAGCACGTTGAGCTGATGCTGGCGGGCGGTGATGAAGGGCTGCGCGGTTTCCAGCGCGGACGACACAAGTGCCTTGAGCTCCAGGTTCTTCGGCTGCAGCGTGATCTTGCCCTGCGAGATGCGCGAGATGTCGAGCAGATCGTCCACCAGGCGCACCAGGTGATCGACCTGGCGCGAGATCATGTCGCGCGCGCGCTCCTGCACCTGCGCCTCGCCGCTGCCGGTCATGCGCAGCAGGTCGACCGCCGACCGGATCGGCCCGAGCGGATTGCGCAGCTCGTGCGCGAGCGTGGCGAGAAACTCGTCCTTGCGGCTGTCGGCGTCGTGGCGCAGCTTTTCGGCCGCCTTGCGCACCGAGATGTCGCTGGTGACGCGGGCCACGCGCTCGCGGCCGGGCGCGGTGTTCTTGACCGGGAAGGCGCGGTCGCGCACCCAGCGCACGGAATTGTCGGGCAGGACGATGCGGAATTCCTCGTCATACACGCCGGTCTCCATCAGCCGCTCGAAAGCGGCGCGCACCCGCTGGCGCTCCTGCTCGTGCACGAAGGCGATCCAGCTGCCGATGTCGTCGCGCAGCACGTCGGGAGAGCGGCCCCAGAGCAGTTCGAAGGCGGGACTGACATACAGCAGGCGGCCGTCCTGCGGCGCCAGCATCCAGAACACGTCTTCGATGTTCTCGGCCATCTGGCGGAAACGCTCCTCGCTTTCCAGCAGTTCGCCCTGCACCCGTCGCAGCCGCAACAGCGCGTTGACGTTGGCCACCAGTTCCTCGGCTTCGATCGGCGCCACCAGGTAATTGTCGGCGCCGCCGTCGAGCGCGCGGATCTTGTCGCTGCGGTGGATCAGCGCGGCCGAGGTCTGCAGCACGAGAATGGACGCGGTGGACGGGTCAGCCTTGATGCGGCGGCAGACTTCCAGCCCGTTGATGTCGGGCAGCTTGACGTCGAGCAGGACCAGGTCAGGCGCGTCGCTGGCGGCCAGCGCGAGCGCGTCGCCGCCGGTCGCCGCTTCGATGACGTCGAAGCCGGCCACCTGCAGGATGCGCGTCTTCACATAGCGCGCTCCTTCATCGTCATCGACATTGAGTATCAGCGGTTCTTTTCTCATGCTATGCATTCCTCTGCCCGGCCGCCTCGCGCAGGACCGCGTGGCGCACCGGGATGGTCAGGCTGAAGGTCGACCCTTCGCCGACCGTGCTGCGCACGTCGATGCCCCCGCCCAGCAGTTCGGCCAGCTTGCGGCACAGCGGCAGACCGAGCCCCGTGCCCTTGACGCGCTTCTGCAGCGGATTCTCGATCTGGCTGAACTCCTCGAAAATCAGCTGCAGATTCTGCTCGGCGATGCCTATCCCGGTATCGCTCACCTCGAAACGGATGCGCTCCCCGGTGTTGTCCGTCGCCGCGCTCACCCTGACCTCGCCCTGTTCGGTGAACTTGAGCGCGTTCGACACCAGGTTGCGCAGGATCTGCGACAGCTTGCCTTCGTCGGTGCACAGCACCTGCTGCGCCAGGCGGTCATCGAACACCAGCTCCACGCGGTCGCTGGTCGCCAGCGGACGCAGCATGCCGCGCAGGGTGCTGAACAGTTCGCCGACGGTGAACTCGGCGGGCTTGAGTTCGACCTTGCCGGCCTCGATCTTGGCGAGGTCGAGCAGGTCGTTGACCAGTTCCGCCAGGCCGGTCGCCGCCTTCTGGATGAACAGCACCTGCTTTTCCTGCGCCTCGGTCAGCTCGCCGTCGATCCGGTCGAGCAGCAGCTGCGACAGCGCGCGGATCGAGCTCAGCGGCGTGCGCAGCTCATGGCTGGTATTGGACAGGAAACGCGACTTCATCGCATCGGCGCGGCGCAAGTATTCCGCCTTTTCCTCGATTTCGGCGTACAGCGCGACCACGCCCCGGTTGGTGTCCTCCAGTTCGCGGGTGAGCGCCATCAGTTCTTCCTGGCGGGCGCGCAGTTCGGCGAGCGTGCGCATCAGCTCGCGGCTCTGCGCCAGGTCTTCCTCGTAGACGGCGGGCGCCGCCAGCTCCGCGAGACCGGCGCCGATGCGCGCCAGCTCGTCGCGGCCGGGCGTCAGACCGGCGGGCAGGAATTTCGCCAGCGTCACGGTGGTTCCCTGTCCGGGCATCGTCTCCACGTCGCAGCGGTCCATCAGGCGCTGCGCGCCGGCGATGCCGACGCCGCTGCGCTGGGCCCGTTCGGCGGCGAGAATCTCATCCAGCCGCGCAATGCCGGGGCCGCTGTCGCTGACGATCACTTCCAGCTCCGCCGGCTGCGGCGAGGCGCCGCGGACGATGAACCGGACCAGGCCGCCTCCCGCGTGGGCGCAGGCGTTCTGGGCGATTTCCGACACCGCGGTGGCGATGCGCGCCTGGTCCTGGACGCCGAATCCGATCCGGCCGGCGAGTTCGCGCGCATGCTTGCGCGCCGCGATCACGTGGCGTTCGCTCTCGACCGGCAGGCGCAGCAGCTCCACTTCCATGCCTAGGTCCTCCTGCGGCGCCTGATCACGGCGACCGTGGCGTCGTCGCGGCCGCGCCCGAAGTCGCGGTACAGGATGCCGGCGATCAGCGCCGGATGGCAGCGCGCCAGGCCCGGGTAGGCGTCCAGGTCCCATTGCTTGCTCAGGCCGTCGCTGTGCATCACGAACAGGGCATCGGCCGGCCACGGATGGGAAAACGCCTGGACCTTGCGCATGTTGTGGCCGACGATGCCGTTGTGCGACATCAGCTGCTTGCAGTCGCCGTCGGTCCGCACGCAGGCACTGATGTTGCCGATGCCGGCAAAGCTCAGGCTGTCGTTGTCCGCATCCAGCCGTACCGCCGCCAGCGCGGCGCCCCGGGTGGAACGCAGGGCGATGTGGGCGGCATCGATCAGGGCGGCCGGCGCGAGTCCGGGACGCGCCTCGAAGACGGCGAGCGCGGCCGCGGTCGCGCGCGCCGCCTCCGGCCCATGGCCGAGGCCGTCAGACATGAGCAGGCCGGCGCCGTGGTCATCCGCGCGCATCGACCAGCCGTCGCCGCAGGCATCCTCGCCCGGCATCGCGACGCAGACGGCGCCCGCTTCGAGCAGCTCCGGCGCCGCCCCGCCGCCGATCCGCATGAAAACCCCCGTCCCCTTGCCCGGCGCGCTGTAGACATCGAAGCGGGCCGACAGCCGCCGCATCGCGCCCAGCCCGTTGCCCGGCGTGCCGACGGTGGATACGCCGTCCTGCATGCTCTGCGCGACATCGCGGATGCCGGGCCCGGTATCGAGCGCCAGCACATCGATCGCGCTGCCCGGGACGGGCGCGGGCGCGATCAGAATCCTGCCGCTGCCGGCATGCTTGAGGATATTGGTCGCCGCTTCCGTGATGGCGATCGCCAGCTGGCCGGACAAGGTTTCGTCGAAACCGAGCGCGTTCCCCAGCTGGACACCGGCGCGGCGGGCCGCGGCGATGTCGGTGGCATGCGAAACGAGAATCAGCTGCTGGCTACTCATCAGCGTTTCCACTTCGTGATGCGGACCGTGGTTCCTTCGCCGGGCCGGGTATCGATGCCGAAGTCATCGACCAGGCGCTTTGCCCCGCCGAGACCGAGGCCGAGGCCGCCGCCGGTGGTGTAGCCGTCGCTCATCGCAAGCCCGACGTCGGCAATGCCCGGGCCGCGATCGGAAAAGACGACATGCAGGCCGCGCTCGAAGCCGTTCGACAGCAGGCGCAGGCGCACCTCGCCGCCGCCGCCGTAGCGCAGCGTGTTGCGCGCGAGTTCGCTCGCCGCGGTCACGAGCTTGGTCTGGTCGACCAGGCTCAGTCCGATCTGCACCGCCATTTCCCGCACCGTCTTGCGCAGGCGCACCACGTCTTCATCGGTGCGCAAGGGCATTTCGAGTTCCGCGGCGTCGCCGCCTGCCTGCGGCGTCGCGCCACTGGACATGAAAAAAGCCATGTCTCGCCCGTGCTAAGGTTTGCGCCCGGCCAGCAGCGCCATGCCGCGTTCCACGTCCAGCGCGGTACGCACGCCCTGCAGCGAGAGGCCGAGTTCGACCAGCGTGATCGCCACCGCCGGCTGCATGCCGACCACCACGGTCGTGGCGTCGAGCACCCTCGCCATCGCCGCGGTGTTGTTGATCATGCGGCCGATGAAGGAGTCGACGATATCCAGCGCCGAGATATCGATCAGCACGCCGCGCGCGCGGTAGCGCACGATGCGCTCGGTCAGGTCGTCCTGCAGCGTCATCACCAGCCGGTCGTGCATGTCGACCTGGATGGTGACCAGCAGCAGGTCGCCCATGCGGAGAATCGGGATTCTTTCCATGTCAGGCGTGCTCGCGCTGCTGGGTGGTGATGGTGGAGCCCGTACGCTGCAGCGCGACCAGGAAGGCATCGGCCAGCGTGGCCTTGGTGATCACGTCTTCCAGGTTGACGCCGAGATGCACGATGGTCTGCGCGATCTGGGGACGGATGCCGCTGATGATGCAGTCGGCGCCCATCAGCCTGGCCGCCGCCACGGTCTTGAGCAGATGCTGGGCCACCAGCGTGTCGACGGTCGGAACGCCGGTGATGTCGATGATGGCGATGGCGGCGCTGGTCTCGATGATCCGCTGCAGCAGGCTTTCCATCACCACCTGGGTGCGGTTGCTGTCGAGCGTGCCGATCAGCGGCAGCGCCAGCACGTTCTGCCACAGCTTCACCACGGGCGTCGACAGCTCGAGCAGTTCCTGCTGCTGGCGCACGATGATCTGGTCGCGGCTCTTCTGATAGACCTCCACGGTGAACAGGCCGAGCGCGTCGAGCAGGGTGCTGATGCTCCAGGTCGCCCCGGCCAGCTGCTCGGGCTGGTCGGCGAATTCGGTGCGCAGGCGGGCGAACAGCGGCTGCTTGATCGAAAACACGAAGACGGCGGTCTCGCTCGGCGTCGATCCCTGGCGTGCGCGCTGGTGCGACAGTTCGCTGAGGAAGGCGCGCGCCTCGTCCCATTCGCGGGCCTCGATGTCGTTGAGCTGGCCGGATGCGGCGCCCTGCTGCAGCACGCGCAGGAATTGTGCGCATTGCTGGCGCAACTGGCTTTCCTGGTCCGCGTCCACCCGCACCATTCGCGCTTTCAGGTCCTGCAGCCATTCCTCGAGAATGACGGGCTGAAATTTTTCGAAAATGCCGGCGATCTGCAGGGGGAGCGTCATGGTGATTCCTTCTGTGGGCTTTTTGTCTGGTCTTGTAAGGCACGCGCGGCTGACGGCGCGGCGTCCGAAAAGGACGCGAGAGTGTAACAATGGGTCGCGTCGATGATGATTATGAAAAACCCGGCTTTGCGATTCATCAACTCAGTTGAAAAAAGAGCAAGCAACGCTCCACGCTTTTCTGCCCGGAACTTCCCGCGTGCATCTCGCTCTACAATAGCGCTCCGCCACGCCATCCCCGCCCTATCGATGCGCACACGTCCATATGCCCTTGCCCTGATCTGCCTGCAGCTGGTCGCCTGCTCGCTGCCCGTCCGCCAGGCCCCACCAGCCGAGGAATTCGCCGCCACCGATGTCCATGCACACGGATTCGCCGGCAGCGACAAGGCGACCTGCGAGGCCGCCCGCCGCGCGCTGCTGAGCCAGGGCTATGTGATCCACGAGGCGAGCGCCTCGCTGGTACGCGGCCGCAAGAACTTCCAGCCCGAGCGCGAGCAGCACATGCAGATCGAATTTCACGTGGTCTGCGCACCCAACAGCCCGGGCAGCAACAGCGCGACCGCGTTCGCCAACGCGGTGCGCGACACCTATACCCTCCGCAAGAGCAGCACCTCGGCAAGCCTCGGCGTCGGCGCGCTCGGCTCGCTGTCCCTGCCGCTCGGCCTGTCCGACGAGGCGATGGTCAAGATCGGCAGCGAGACCATCGACGCGCGTCGTTTCTATGAACAGTTCTTCGCACTGATGGAGCGGTATTTCGACGGCACCGGCCATCTGCCCGAGGACTCGCCGGCCGAAGCGCCGGAAGCGGCCCGCCAGTCACCCCCTCAATGATGGTGGTAGCCGATATCCATCCTCACCTTGCCGCGGAATACCCAGTACGACCAGAACACATAGGCCAGGATCACCGGCAGCAGGAACATGGTGCCGACCATCAGGAACTGCTGTGACATCGGCGCGGTGGCCGCATCCCACAGGGTGATCGACGGCGGGGCCACATACGGCCAGAGTGAAATGATGAGCCCGGTGTAGGCGAGAAAGAACAGGCCCATCGCGCACAGGAAGGGCAGCACTTCCCTGCCGCGGCGCAGCGCATGCCACAGCAGCCATGCGACGACCGCGGTCAGCACGGGCACCGGCAGGAAGTAATACAGGTTGGGCAGGCTGAACCAACGATTGGCGATGCGCTCGTCCACCAGCGGCGTCCAGATGCTGACCATGGCGATGAACGCGAGGATGCCGAACAGCGCCACCCGCGACGCGCGGCGCGACCAGGCCTGCAGCTCGCCTTCCGTTTTCATGTAGAGCCAGGTCGCGCCGAGCAGCGCATACCCCACCACCAGTCCGACCCCGGTCAGCAGCGGAAACGGCGCGATCCAGTCCCAGCTGGTACCGGCGTAGGCCCGGCCCTCCACCGGAAAACCAATGATGAAATTGCCGAGCACCACGCCCTGCGCCAGGGTCGCGAACAGCGAGCCGAGCATGAAGGCGCCATCCCACAGCCACTTGCGCGCCTCCGGCGCATCGCGGAATTCAAAGGCCACGCCGCGGAAGATCAGCCCGAGCAGCATGATCAGGATGGGGAAATAGACGGCGGGAATGATGATCGCGAACGCCAGCGGGAACACGGCGAGCAGGCCGCCGCTGCCGAGGATCAGCCAGGTCTCGTTGAAATCCCAGATCGGCGCGACCGAGGCCACCATCATGTCGCGCTCCTCCTGCTTCTTGCGGAACAGGAAAAGGATGCCGACGCCGAGATCGAAGCCGTCGAGCAGCACGTACATCAGCACAGCGATGGACAGAATCACCGCCCACAGGGGTACCAGGTCCAGGGTCATTGCGCGCTCCGTCAGCGTGATGGGCGACCGGAGGACGACCCTCCGGGCTGGCGCTACCGATGGTAGTCGACGCGGAGTCGACCGCTACTGATCTTCCTCACTCCGCTACCACCCTGACTGCCGCGCTGGGCCCGGGGTTCCGGAAAGCGGCGGCGGCACCCCGGCAACGCAACAGCGTGCCGGGGCCGAGGCCAACGCGTCGCGGTCCGCGATAGACGGCTATCGCCCCGTGAAACCGGTCAGCCACCGCAGGCTGGGCTCCAGGTGCCATGCCTCGTTGCCGCTGCGCCATGCGGGCTGCAGGACATCCTCGCTGCTGCCGCAACCGGCCGCGCGCATGTAGCAGTGATCCGCCAGGCCGCTCGTCATCCGGATCTGCTGCACCATTTCCCAGCCGCTGCCGTTGGCGGCGGTGCAGCTTCCCGCGGCAAATCCGCAGTTCATGCCGGTCACTTCCTGCATCTGGCTGCGCACGGTCAGCGCATTGCCGCCCATGAATTCGTCCGCTTCGCCGTTGACGATGCGCAGGCGGTCGCTCGGCAGGACGCGGTTGCCGTTGGCCACGCACTGTCGCAGGTCGGTGCTCGCATACTGCACGCCGGCGCCGAGTCCATACGCGGCCTGCACGCGCGCGTCATGGTTCTTGGCGAGGATGGACATGATGGCGCCCTGGCTGAAGCCGGCCACGACCAGTCCCTTGCGGCAGTCGGCGCCCTTGCGCGAGCAGAGCTGCGTGATGGCGCTGGCTGCGCTGTCGGGATCGAAGATGCATTTGGCCTTGGCGCCGATCACCTCGCAGTTGCCGAAGGCGGAATTGCCGTACTCGACGGTGGCGGCGACATATCCCTTGGCGGCCATGCGGCGCACCGCTTCGAGTGCGGAGGCATTGGTAAAATTTTCCCAGGTGCCGACCATATAGACAAAGACGGGATGTCTGCCCGGGGTCGTCGGCTCCATGCCGACGATGTTGTACGTGCTTGAACAGTCGCCCCCCGACGGACTGGCGCCGTTGTAGGTTGCGGTGAAGCTGGCTTGCGCGAGCGCGCCGCCGGTGGCGAGCGCGGCGCACAACGCGGTCAGGGCCTTGAGGCCACGCGCAATCCTTTGAACCCTCTGAATCGTTTTAACCGTCTGAACCGTTTGTCTCATCTCATCCTCTTCTCGTTTTGAATATGTGTCGTGCGATGCGATAGCACCTGGCTATCGGCTTCCGGCCTTGCAATTCCCGTGCCCTGGAGCACCCAAAGGGCCGTTTGAACGCGCGCCCCGCCCGGCGGTCTTCATGAGAGACGGGCTTCATGACACCACCGAGCGATAAGGAGACTTTCAATGCGTACCCATGCGTTACTCATTGCACTCGCCGCCGGCGTTTTCTCAACCGCCTCGCTGGCACAGTCGACCGCCGGCCCTTCCGCCCCGCCGGGCAAGGGCAAGCCGGACAGCCAGGCCGTCAGCAAGGCGGACTATGGCGTGGAGGATTGCCGCAAGGACATGGCCAATGCAGAGGATGCGAAGCGGGCCGGCCATATCACGGACAAGGAGCACGCCGAGCAGAAGAAGATGGCACAGACCAAGATGAGGCGGGATGCCGGCCGCGGCGAAAGCGACGGCGGGAAAGCGGCCTGCTAGCGGGCCGTCGCACCGGCGCGCCGCAGGCCGCCGGTGCCGGTTGAAAGAGACATGAAAGGACATTCGTAAATGGCGCGTATCGAACAGAGCATCGATGTCAACCTGCCCGCCCGGGCGCTGTTCAACCAGCTGACCCGGTTCGACGACTATTCGGAATTCATGGTGAACGTCGATCAGGTGAGCCAGGTCGACGACACCCACCTGCGCTGGACGACCAGCATGGCGAACCGGCCGGTGGTATGGGATGCCGTCGTCACGACCGACGAGGCGGCGCACCGCATCGCCTGGCACGGCACCGGCGGCATCGATAATGCGGGCGAGCTGGAGGTGCGCCCGCTGGGCGAAGGCGCCTCCAGGGTCGTCTTCACGGTGCGCATGGAATCCGGCGAATTTCCGGGCGCGATGGCGGGCGACACCGACGCCGAGACCTCGCAGCACATGCAGCAAAGCCTGGCCAGGCTGAAGAATTTCGTGGAAACCCAGGGTGAGGGCGCGGGCGCGTCGTGCGGCATGCTCGGTCCGGGCAATGTCGCGAGTGCCGCCTCGACCAGCGGCTCGCCCACCGAAATGCTCGAGGACGAACCCAACGAGAGCGGCCCCGCCGGGAGCCGGCCGGCAGGACGCTGAGCGGGTCAGCGCGCGGACCGCGGCCGCGCGCGTTACATCAGCCGGCCGCGGTCCCGACTCTTTCGGTGAGCCAGGCCCGGCCCCTGGCCCGGTCGATCAGCATCTCCTGCCGCGGCTCCTGCCTTGCCCGGTCATCGGGCGTGAACAGGATGCCGTTGTCCTCGCCCATCATCTCTTTTGCCTGAAAGCCGGTGATGCGCTCCGCACCCGCGTTCCAGCTGCTGACTTTCCCCTGCAGGTCGAAAGTGAGGATGGCGTAATCGAGCGCCGTGCCGTAGATGCTCGTCAGCAGCAGCGAGGCGTCGAGCGTGTCGGAAAGCATCATGGACTGTCGCCTGCGCCGCCGCCTCAGTTGCTGCGGAGCGCGGCCATGCTGAGCACGCAGCAGCTCTCGCTGCCCCGACGGATCTGCTCCTGTGCGGCACGCGCGATCGTCGCTTCGAATGCGTGGAAAACCTCCAGGTCGTCGGCGTCCGACGTATCGATGCCATGGCGCGCGGCAAAGCCGTCGAGGGTCTCCCTGGAGATCAGAAACTCATGGCTGCGCGTGCGCAGCCTGATACGGAATGACACTCCGGCGGGAGTGCGGTTTGCGTCTGTGACCGATCCTGACATCATCACCACCTTCACGATTGCGGCATTGCGATTTCGAACTGCCTGCCGGTTCGCGGGGAGCGGGCCGGGCAAGCGACTTAGGTGAAAGTCTGCCAGCGACTCGAGATGGATTCTGTTCGGTCGATTACACACATGTCGCGAAAGTGGAGAAAAACGCGCTCGGCTTGCATGCTCCGCGTGCGGCGCACGCTTTTTTAAGTCAATTTTGAACATATGGCGCCGCTTCATGTCCGACCGCTTGCATAGCTCGTCACACGTCACATCGTGGCGGCTCTTCATGCCACTTCTCTTTACAGCGCATACAAGGCGGACATCCAACTCTGCCCGATCTCCTGCAAAGACCTGTCACCGGGTCGAAAATCCGCGCCCGCTCCCGGCGTTTGTTTCCGATGGCCGTACTCACACTGCATAAGGAAACACGATGCCCGTCACCCTTTCCGAGGCGCGCCTGTGCGCCAACCAGATGCTCGCGCGACTCTCCGACGAACACTTCCAGCCGCTATGCGGCAAACTGGAAAAGGTCGACACCCGCATCAAGCAGGTGCTGCACGAGCGCAACCGGCCGATCTCCCATGTCTACTTTCCCTGCAATGCGGCGATCTCGAACATGATTTTCTTCGAGGACGGTTCCGCGATCGAAGTCGGAACCGTCGGCAATGAGGGCTTCAATGCGGTCGAACTCGTCGCCCATGCATCGGTCGCCACCGAAACCTCCATCTGCCAGATCGAAGGCCACAGCCTGCGCATGACGAGCGGCGACTACCTGGCGGCGATCGATGGCGATACGCCGTTGCGTCATTTCAGCGAGTGCTATCTGCAGGGCTACCTGTCGCAGGTCTCGCAGTCGGTCGCCTGCAACCGCAGGCATTCGCTGGATGCGCGCTTCGCGCGCTGGCTGCTGGTGACGCACGACCGGGTGCAGGGGAATGAATTTCTGCTCACGCAGGAATTCCTGGCCGACATGCTGGGCGTGCAGCGGCCGAGCGTGAGCCTGGTGGCGGCGGCGTTCCAGGGGGATGGCCTGATCCGCTACCGCCGGGGACGCATGAAGATACTGGATCGGGCCAGGCTCGAGGCGCTCTCCTGCGAATGCTATGCCTGCGTGAGCGCCCAGTTCAGGCGGGTGCTCGGCATGCCGTACGGCTGAGTCCGCAGGGCGCCGTCAGGCCTTGCGGCCGCCAAGCTGGCTTTCCACCACCGCCGACAGCGGGCGCTTCGGACGATGCGCGGTTTCCTCGGGCGGGCTTTCCCGGTCCTCGCTCTCCGCCGCCGGCTGCACGCCGATGCGGACCAGGCGGCGCAGCAGGATGAAGCCGCCGCCGAAGATCACGATATAGGCCACCACGTAGGAAGTCAGGGACACGGCCACGTCCATCGTCGTCAGGCTGGGCGTCACCGCGTCGGCGGTGCGCATCACGCCGTACACCACCCAGGGCTGGCGGCCGACCTCGGTCGTCGTCCAGCCCGCCAGCACGGCGATGAATCCGCTGGCGCCCATCCAGCTGCACCAGCGCAGATACCAGCGCGTGTCGTAGAGCCGGCCGCGGCGCCAGAGCACCAGGCCGGCGATCACGGTAAACAGCATCAGGAAGGCGATGCCGACCATGATGCGGAAGGCAAAGTAAACGATCGCCACCGGCGGCCGGTCCTCGCGCGGCCATTCCTTCAGGCCCTTCACCTCGCCGTCGATGTCATGGGTGAGGTAGAGGCTGGCCAGTTTCGGAATCGCGATTTCATAGTGGTTCCTCTCCGCCTCTTCGTCGGGGATGGCGAACAATGAGGCGGCCACGCCCCTCTCGGTTTCCCACAGGCCCTCCATCGCCGCCACCTTGGCCGGCTGATGCTCCAGCGTATTGAGGCCGTGCAGGTCGCCGAGCAATACCTGCACCGGCACCATCAGCGTCAGGAACAGCAGCGACATACGCACCATGATGCGCGACTCCTCGGGGGAGCGGCCATGGCGCAGATAGGAAGCGCCGACGGCCAGGATCACGAAGGCGGTGGTGATCAGGAAGGCGCTGACGGTATGCGTCAGGCGATACGGAAACGAGGGCGTGAAGATGATGTCGAGCATGCTGGTCGGCATGAAGCGGCCGTCGACGATCTCGAAGCCGTCGGGCGTATGCATCCAGCTATTGACCGCGAGAATCCAGAACGAGGACAGCACCGTCCCCGCCGCCACCGCCACCGCCGACAGCGCGTGCGCCCATTGCGGCACCAGCTTGCGGCCGAACAGCAGCACGCCGAGGAAGGCGGCTTCGAGATAGAAGGCGGTCACCACCTCATAGGCGAGCAGCGAACCGACGACATTCGAGGCCGCATCGATGAAGCGGCTCCAGTTGGTGCCGAACTGAAAGGGCATCACGATGCCCGAGACCACGCCCATGCCGAAGGAAATCGCGAAGATCTTGATCCAGAACGCGGAGAGGCGGCGGATCTTCTCATCCTTGCCGATCCAGTAACGCACTTCCAGCGTGGCGACATAGCAGGCCAGGCCGACGGTGAAGGCGGGCAGCAGGATATGGAAGGCGACTACCCAGGCGAACTGAATCCGTGACAGCAGCAAGGCATCCATGCGTGATTCCTTTTCGAATTGGCAAGGCGGGGGCAGGATACGCGGGAACCGCGGACCTCACGCCGCCCGTTTTAACAGCCGGCACCGGCCGTCATGGTGATCTGACACAAAGACAATGGTTGCGGTGCCCTGCCCGCTTGGCGATAATGCGATCGCGACTTTCCAGGCAACACCTCCCCCCGCGGCCCGCCGCTTCGCCGCCCGCTCCACGACATGGCAAGAACCCTCGACAACCCGCTTTACTACCTCGCCAATTTCGAACGGGCGATGAGCTGGACCGGCGAACGCTATGGCGACCTGCTCGACGAGAGGGAACGCGCGTTTCTCGACTGCTTCAATCGCCTGCCGCCGGCCGCGCGCGCGCTGCTGGTACGGATGGTGATGCGCAAGGGACCGCTGTTCCGCGAGAGCAAACTCGCCTATGACGAGATCGGCGATACCCGGGCCGCGGCCGCGCCGCTGCTCGCGGCCGGCCTCGTCGATGAACGGCCCGCGCTGAATCTCGATCAGCTCTTCGGCCTGCTGGTCCGTAGCGAGATCGCGCAGGCCTTCCCCGGTGTCGACGCTGCGCTGCGCAAGGCGGAACAACTGGAACGGTTGCGTCCGCAATGGCCGCAGGCCCGCTGTTTCGACGAATGGCTGCCGGCCGCGCGGGACCGGGTGTATGCATTGCGGGTCGGCGAGGTGTGCGACCGCCTCAGGCTCATGTTCTTCGGCAACCTGCACCAGGACTGGACGGAATTCGTGCTCGCCGATCTGGGCATACTGCGCTATGAGCAGGTGGATATCTCGCCCGCCTCGCGCGGCTTCGGCTGCCGGGAGGACATCGAAGTCTATCTGCGGCTGCATGCCTGCCGCGAACAGATCGAGGCAGGCGCGATTCCCGCCGATATCCCGCAGCAGCCGCTGTCCAACGCCTGGCTCGAGGGGCGGCGGCAGAAACTGCTTTTCCTGGCCGGACAGCAGCAGGAGCGTGCCGCCGAGTTCGCGGCCGCGCGCCGCATCTACGCCGCCTGCCGGCATGAGGGCGCGCGCGCGCGGCACATCCGCGTGCTGGAAAAATGCGGCGACCATGAACAGGCGCATGCGCTCGCCGCCGCCGCCTGGATGCAGCCGGAGAATGAGGCGGAACGCCAGCAGCTCGCCCGCATGCTGCCGCGCCTGCGCCGACGGGTCGGCCTGCCGCCGGAAGCCGCGCCGCCGGCCGCGGCGCCGGAGGAATTCACGCTGGTGCTGCCGAGGCCGGTGCCTTTCCCCGGCGTCGAACTGGCGGCGCGCGACCACCTGTGGCGCGAGGACGCGCCGGTGCATTACGTCGAAAACACCCTGATCAATTCCCTGTTCGGCCTGCTGTGCTGGGACGCCGTGTTCGCCGCGGTGCCGGGCGCCTTTTTCCATCCTTTCCACGCGGCGCCGGCGGACCTGCACAGCGCCGACTTCCTGCCGCGGCGTGCGGCTGCCTTCGATACCTGCCTGTCGCAGCTCGACAGCGGCGCCTACCGCGACACCATCCGCCGCCGCCATCGCGAAAAGTCCGGACTGCAGTCGCCGTTCGTGTACTGGGAGGCGATCGGCGACACGCTGCTGGAGCAGGCGCTCGACTGCCTGCCGCCCGAGCACCTGAAACTGTGGTTCACCCGGCTGCTGCAGGACATCCGCGCCAACCGCGCCGGCATGCCCGACCTGATCCGCTTCGACCTGCGGGAGCGGCGCTATGAAATGATCGAGGTGAAGGGCCCGGGCGACCGCCTGCAGGACAACCAGTTGCGCTGGATCGCGTTCTGCGCGCGGCACGGCATGCCGGTCAGGGTATGCCATGTGCGCTGGCTGGAGCAGGAATGAACTACCAGGTCGCGGTGCGCGCCCTGGCGGAGTTCACCGCGCGCGAAGGCGATCTCGACCTGCGCTTCACGCCCGCGCCGAGCGCGCTCGAAGGCATCGCCGGGCACGCCACGGTCGCCGCCCGCCGCGGCGCCGGCTATCAGACGGAAGTGGCGCTGTCGGGCAGCTGGGGTGAACTGAGCGTGCGCGGCCGCGCCGACGGCTATGATCCGGCGCGCCGCCGCCTGGAGGAAATCAAGACCCACCGCGGCGACCTGCAGCGCATGCCCGACAATCACCGCAAGCTGCACTGGGCGCAGGCGAAGATCTACGGCTGGCTGATGTGCGAGCAGCTCGGCCTGGCCGACATCGAGCTGGCGCTGGTGTATTTCGACATCGGCAGCCAGAAGGAGACGGTGCTGGCGGAACGGCACGACGCCCCGTCGCTGCGCGCCTTCTTCGAGCAGCAGTGCGAACGCTTTCTCGACTGGGCAAGGCAGGAAAGCGCGCACCGCGCGGCACGCGACGAGGCGCTCGCCGAACTGACGTTCCCGCATCCCGCGTTCCGCCCCGGGCAACGGGCGCTGGCGGCGGCCGTGTATCGCAACGCGGTATCGGGCGGCTGCCTGCTCGCCCAGGCGCCGACCGGCATCGGCAAGACCATCGGTACCGTGTTCCCGCTGCTCCGGGCCATGCCGGCGCAGGGCATGGACCGTCTCTACTTCCTCGCCGCCAAGACGCCGGGACGCGGCCTGGCGCTGGAAGCGCTCGGCCGTATCCGCGCCGCCCGGCCGCAACTGCCGCTGCGCGTGCTGGAGCTGGTGGCGCGCGACAAGGCCTGCGAGCATCCGGACAAGGCCTGCCACGGCGACGCCTGTCCGCTGGCGCAGGGTTTCTATGACCGGCTGCCGGCGGCGCGCCGGGAAGCCGCGCAGGCGCAATGGCTGGACCGCGCCGCCCTGCGCGGCATCGCGCTCGGCCACGGCATCTGCCCCTACTATCTGGGACAGGAGATGGCGCGCTGGAGCGACGCGGCCGTCGGCGACTACAACTACTATTTCGATAGCGGTGCGATGCTGCATGCGCTGGCGCAGGCGAACCAGTGGCGGGTGGCGGTGCTGGCCGACGAGGCGCACAACCTGGTCGAGCGCGCACGCAAGATGTACAGCGCGGAGCTGGACCAGGGCCGTCTGCGCCAGCTGCGCAAGACGGCGCCGGCGCCGCTGAGGAAAAGCCTCGATCGGCTGCAGCGCGGCTGGAACGCGCTCAACAAGGAACAGGACCAGGAACAGGCGTACCAGGTCCTGGCCGGGATTCCCGACACCTTCCTGCTGGCGCTGCAGCAGGCGAGCAGCGCGATCACCGACTTCATGACCGAGCATCCCGCCCATGCCGATGCCGCGCTGACCGAGTTCTATTTCGACGTGCTGCATTTCCTGCGCATGGCGGAGAGCTTCGGACCGCATTCGCTGTGCGATCTGTCCCGGCGCCCCGGCTACGGCACCCTGCTCTGCATCCGCAACGTCGTGCCGGCGCCGTTTCTGGCGCCGCGTTTCGCGGCCGCCCAATGCAGCACGCTGTTCTCCGCCACGCTGCAGCCCTGGCACTACTACAGCGACCTGCTCGGCCTGCCGGACGACGCCGCCTGCGTCGACATCGAATCGCCGTTCGACGCGCGGCAGCTGTCGGTACGCATCGCGTCGGGCATCTCCACGCGCTGGCAGGAGCGCGACGCATCGCTGGCGCCCATCGCGCGCGTCATCGCCGGCCAGTACCGGGAACGCCCGGGCAACTATCTCGTCTTCTCCAGCAGCTACGATTATCTGCAGAAGATCGCCGCGCTGTTTCGCGAGTCATGCCCGGACATCCCCAGCTGGGAGCAGGCGCGCGGCATGCAGGAGGCGGAGCGCGACGCCTTCCTCGCACGTTTCGCGCCCGGGGGACGGGGCGTCGGCTTCGCCGTGCTCGGCGGTCCTTTCGCGGAGGGCATCGATCTTCCCGGCGACCGGCTGGTCGGCGCATTCATCGCGACGCTCGGCCTGCCCCAGGTCAATCCGGTCAACGAGCAGATCCGCTTGCGCATGCAGCAGCTGTTCGGGGCGGGCTACGACTATGCTTATCTCTACCCCGGCATGCAGAAGGTGGTGCAGGCGGCCGGCAGAGTGATACGCACGCCGGAGGACCGGGGCGTGGTATGGCTGATCGATGAACGCTATGCCCGGCCGGACGTGGCGCGGCTGCTGCCCTCGTGGTGGGGAGCGCCGAGGCGGAGCTGAGGATTTCTCAAGAATGCTCAGCGATTCCGCCACCGGGGGCACGCGCGGCGGCATAATTCAGTCGCCGGTGTCAGTCCATCGGTTGTCTCCTCCCCAGCTGGGGTTCGCTCGCGGGCGTTCCGGCTCGCGAGTTTTTTTGTCGATGCCGCAACCCTGGCCGGCACGCGCGCCGGACCCGCCGCTTCCCGTCGTGACCGGACCGCTTTCTAGCCCGGCCCGACCGGCTTTTCCGCCTCTTCCCGCAACGCGGCATTGTCGCTGGCGAACATGTCCTCCAGCTCCTTCCTGCCCTGCTTCGCCATCGAGATCATCTGCGCCTGGTCCTTGTAATAGGGGTAGAGCTTGTGCAGCGTGCGGATATTGTGCTCGCGGAACTTGCAGACCACCTCGCCGGCGCGCGCCTGGCTGAAGCCGAGCTCCTGCAGCACCCGTCCGCCGAGCAGCAGCGAGGCTTCGAAGGTTTCGCGTTCGAGTATGGTCACGCCGCGGTCCATCAGGTCGTAGTAGTGGGTGACGTTGCGCGCGCGGGCGACGATGGTCAGGTTAGGGAAGGCGACGCGGACCCTGTCCACCAGGTCGAGACTGGCCTCGATGTCGTCGATCGCGACCACCAGCACCCGCGCGCGCTCGGCGCCCGCGTTGCGCAGCAGGTCGATGCGGGTGGCGTCGCCATAGAACACCTTGAGGCCGAACTTGCGCAGCAGGTCGACCTGCTCCGGGTCGTGGTCCAGCACGGTCGCGCGGATGCGGTTGGCCAGCAGCAGGCGGCCGATGATCTGGCCGAAGCGGCCGAAGCCGGCGATGATCACCGTGTTGTCCTGCGGCGGGATGGCGTCGTCCTTGCGCCGCGCGGCATGCAGCCCCGGCGCCACCAGCCGGTCGTAGGCGAGCAGCAGCAGCGGCGTGAGCACCATCGACAGCGCCACCACCACCACCAGCAGCGACGCGGTCTCGGCCGGGAACACCCTGGCCGCCGCCGCGCTGCCGAACAGTACGAAGGCGAATTCGCCGCCCTGCGCGAGCAGCACCGCGAACAGCAGCTGTTCGCCGGGCGGAATCCTCACCACGCGCGCCAGCCCCCACAGGATGGCGGCCTTGAGCAGCAGGAATCCGCAGGCCAGGCCGATCACCAGCAGCGGATCCCGCAGCAGCAGCCCGAAGTCGACCGACATGCCCACCGCGATGAAGAACAGGCCGAGCAGCAGGCCCTTGAACGGCTCGAGATCCGACTCCAGCGCATGCCGGTACTCGGAGTCGGCCAGCAGCACGCCGGCCAGGAAGGTGCCGAGCGCCATCGAGATGCCGACCCACTGCATCAGCACCGCGATCGCGATCACCAGCAGCAGGGCGAATGACGTGAATATCTCGCGCACCCCGGTCTGCGCCACCAGCCGCAGCAGCGGCCGCACCAGGTGGCGGCCGCTGAAGACGAGCAGCAGCATCACGCCGGCCACCTTGAGCGCGCCGAGCCAGCCCTCGCCGTCGCCGTCGAGGGCGCCGGCGCCGAGGAAGGGAATCAGCGCGATCATCGGGATCGCCGCGATATCCTGGAACAGCATGATGGCGAAGCCGGCATCGCCCGCCGGCGTGGCCTTCAGATGCCGTTCATCGATGGTCGCCAGCACGATCGCCGTCGACGACAGCGACAGGCCGAGCGCCGCCACCAGCGCCAGCTTCCAGTCCGCGCCCAGCAGCAGCGCGGCGCAGAACAGCGCCAGCGTGCATCCCAGCACCTGCATGCCGCCCCAGCCGAAGACCGGCCGCCGCAGCGCGCGCAGCCTCGACGGATCGAGCTCCATGCCGATCAGAAACAGCAGCAGCACCACGCCGAATTCGGAAATGTGCAGGACGTCGTCGACATCCTGTATCAGCCCGAGACCCCACGGTCCGATCAGGATGCCGCCGATCAGATAGCCGAGGATGGCGCCCAGGCCCAGCCGCTTGGCGACGGGCACCGCGATGACCGCGGCGGCAAGATAGATCAGGGCATTGGTGAGCAGCGTATTGTCCATCTCGGCTTGTTCTTGTATTGGGTGATGAGGCGATATCGTACACGCGACGCCGTCCCGGGGCGCGAACGCCGCGTGCGGAGGAATGCGGCATCCCGGCCCGGACTCCGGCTTCGCCATGCTCGGCTATGCTGTAAACGGCGCCGCCCGCGCGGCTTTTCCGGGCGTCATCGAACTTGAGGAGAAGGCAATGGAACGATATGTCGACGGTTTCCTGATTCCCATCGCACTCGACAAGCTGGAGAGATACCGCGAGCTTGCGGCGCTCGCCGGCACGGTGTGGAAAGAGCATGGCGCGCTCGACTACTGGGAGTGCGTCGGCGACGACCTCGATGTGCAGGAGATGGCCTCGTTCCGGCAGGCGGCGGGGGCGGCGGAAAACGAGACGGTGGTGTTTTCCTGGATCGCGTATGCGTCGCGCGCCGAGCGCGACCGTATCAATGCGGCGGTAATGAACGACCCGCGCATCAAGGAAAGCATGGCGGCCGGCGAACATCCGTTCGACCCGCGCCGCATGGCCTACGGCGGCTTCCGGACCCTGGTCGTCGCCTAGGGTCCGGCGAGCGCCGCCGCGGTCTCAGCCCTTCGCCTCGCGCGCCTTGGTCACTTCCATCTGCGACTGCTGAAACCCGGCCGCCGGGATGATTTCGCCGCCGCGGTCGGCGAGACGCGCGGCATTGGCGGCCAGCAGCTCGGCGGCATCCGGGCGCTCGCCGATATGAATGCCGTCGGTGAGCGTGATGTGGGAGCGGGAGAAGGTGCCGGCGCCGGCGCACAGCACGGTCTTGTTCGGTCCATCCCGCGACACCAGCCACAGCATCCCGGGCGTGACGCTTTCCGGCGTGAGCAGCGCGAGCGCGTCGGCGCCCATCAGTTCCTCCGTCATGCGGGTGGCCGCGGTCGGCGCCAGGCAGTTGACCCGGATGTCGTATTTTTCGCCCTCGATACCCAGGGTCTGCATCAGGCCGACCAGCGCCATCTTGGCGGCGCCGTAATTGGCCTGGCCGAAATTGCCGAACAGGCCCGACGACGAAGTCGTCATCACGATGCGCCCGTAGTTCTGCTGCTTCATGATCTCCCACACCGCCTTGGTGCAGTACACGGCGCCCATCAGGTGCACGTCGACGATGGCGCGGAAATCGTCCAGGCTCATCTTGGAAAAGCTCCGGTCGCGCAGGAAGCCGGCATTGTTGACCAGGATGTCGACGCGGCCCCATTCGCGCATCGCCTGCGCCACCATCTGTTCGACGGCGGCGGGATCGGTCACCGAGGCGGCGCTGGCGATGGCCTGGCCGCCGGCGGCGCGGATTTCCTCGACCACACGCTCGGCCGGGGACTGGCCCCCGCCGGTGCCGTCGCGTGCCACGCCGAGGTCATTGACCACCACCCTGGCGCCGCGCGCGGCAAGCTGCAGCGCATGCGAACGGCCGAGGCCGCCGCCGGCGCCGGTGACGATGGCGACCTGATTGTCGAAGCGGATGGGAGCAAGCTGGGATGCGTTCATGGCGGATCTGGAAGTGATGGAACCGGCGAAGATCATACCTCAGGGCAAGGAAAGCGTCCCGCCTGCCGCGACCTGCCGCCGCCGCCCCCATCTACACCACCTCTCCGCCCAGCACCGGCGGCGACTTGTGCACCTTCGGGATGTGCCGGTCCAGTCTCACCCAGGGCTGCGCGTAAGCGGTCCAGATGTCGGCCACCGGGTGAAACCAGGACGGATCGTCGACGCTCATGACGTTGAGCATGCAGACCTCGGCCTGCGCATCGCTGCGCGCGAGCACCGGAAAGCCGCAGCGCGCGCAGCAGAACCGCTCGCCATGCTTGTCGTCCCGCACCGCCTGCGCGGGACGCTTCAGGTCGCCCGTCATGCGCACGCGCGCCAGGGGCAGCACGACCAGCGGCGCGAAGGGCGCGCCGCTGAGCTTCTGGCAGCCGGGGCAATGGCAGTTGTACATCGCGACCGGCACCGCCTCGCCGCGAAAACGCACCGCGCCGCACGGACAGCCGCCGTCGAAAGGAACCGGAATGGATAGCTGCATCGGTCTGCCTCCTCGTCGTCGTTCCCGGCAGACATGGAAGACAGCGCCGGGCATGCAGGTTTGACGCGGTCGAACTCACAGGTTCCCCGGGACTGCCCCGGTGCAAGCTTTTCTACCTGCGCCCGGCGGCGCCCTGCCTGTTGGTGAGCGTCACTCCGCCGACGACCAGCAGGCCGCCCATCACCATCGACAGCAGCACGGGCTCGCCCAGCAGGAGCGCCGCCAGCAGGATGCCGAACACCGGCACCAGGTTGTTGAACACCGCGGTGCGCGACGGACCGATCGCCTTGACTCCCTGGTAGTACCAGATGAAGCCGATCACCGTTCCGAAGATGCCAAGGTAGGCGATGGCCAGGAACACCGGCCAGCCGACAGCGCGCCAGTCGACGCCGCCGGCTTCGAAGGCGGCGCCGGCGGCGAGCAGGATCAGGCCCCAGATCGAGGCCCAGGCGGTCGCCGCCACCGGCGAGAGCCCGTCGAGGGCGAAGCGGCCGACGATGGTATAGGCCGCCCAGCTGCTCACCGCGCACATCATGAGCAGTTCGCCCAGGCCGATGGAAGCGCTGATGTCGCGCCACGCGCCGGCGAGGTCGCCGCGCGTGATGACCACCGCCGCGCCGATGAAGGCAATGGCGATGCCCACCCACTTGACGCGCCCGAGGCGCTCGCCGAGCAGCAGCGCCAGCAGCAGCGCGGTGACGATGGGATTGAGCGCGACGAAGAGCGCGGTGCGCCCCGCCGGCATGCGCGACAGCGCCGCGAAGAAGCAGATGTTGTACAGGAAGATGCCGGTCAGACCGAGGCAGAAAGTCATCAGCAGCTGCTTGCGCGTGAGCCGCGGCAGGCCGCCTTCCAGCCGCCACGCCAGCAGCACGAGCAGCGGCACCGCCACCGCGAATCGCAGCGCCGCCGCCGTCATCGACGGCAGCTCGCGCGAGACGATGCGGCCGGCGATGAAGGTGCCGCCCCAGAACAGGGCCACCAGCACCAGGCGCAGATAGACGGGAAGCACGGAAGGCGATGCCGGCGGCAGGCCGCCGGCGGGCACGGAAGACGAGGTATGCATCGGTGTCGGTGAACTGAACGGGCCGCCACGATACCGTATCCGCCGACTTCCTGCCTGCCGCCCGGCACACGGGTGCCGGCACTACCCGCCCGGCCGCGACAGCCCCTGCTCGCTGTAGTTGAGCGGGACCCACTGGTAGCCCTTGCCCTCGGCCCTCACCCTGCCAATTCCGGGAAAGGATATGTGCGCCGCGCCGACCAGGTGGCCGCGCGCCGCGGCTTCCGCCATCACCGCGCGGCGGCGTCCCGCGGCGGCCTGCTCATTCACGTCGTACAGGATGGCGATGCCCGGTGACGGAAACTGCGCATCCTTGGCGTGGATCAGGTCGCCCCACAGCACGAGCTTGCGGCCCTCGCTCTCGATCTCGTAGAGCGTGTGGCCGGGCGTGTGACCCGGCGCGGCCAGCGCCCGGATGCCCGGCACCAGTTCGCCGTCGGCGTCGAACATTCTCACCCGCCCCGCCGCGAGGTAGGGCGCGAGGTCGCGTCCGGCCTGGTCGAAGGCATGGGCGTGGCGCGCCGCGGTTTTCGGCTTGTTGACCGCATCGAGCCAGAATTCGGCCTCCTCGCGCCGGACGTGCACGAGCGCATTCGGAAACACGGCCTTGCCGTCCACCGTCAGGCCGCCCGAGTGGTCGCCGTGAATGTGGGTGAGCATCACATCGGTGACGTCTTCCGGGCGGTAGCCCGAGGCGCGCAGGCTGTGCACGAGCCGGCCGGCGTCGGGGCCGAAGAGCTTGCCGGCGCCGGCGTCGATCAGCGCCAGGCGGCCGCCGGTGTGGATCAGGAAGGCATTGACCGAGGTCTCCGATCGCGCCGGGTCTATCCATGCGCGGCGCAGCAGGCCGTCGATCGTTTTCTCGTGCGCGTGCGTGAGGATGCTGCGCAGCGGGATGGTCACCGTTCCATCCGACAGCACGGTCACCTCGAACTGGCCGAGCATGGTGCGGAAATAGCCGGGCGTCGTGCGTGCCTGCTGGGGCGGCGGCGCGCCGGTCTGCGCCGGTGCGGGGATGGCGGCCAGCAGCGCCGAGGCCGCCAGCATCAGCGCCAGGGGACGCAGGTGTCTTGTCATTCTTCACTCCCGATTGAATGCGTTGTCGCGGACAAAGGATTATTTCCGCTATCCTTTCATCATTCAAATCGATTGTTCAGATCATGGATATCAGGGAAAACGATTTTCGAAAGCTCGACCTGAACCTGCTGGTCGCCTTCCTGGTCCTGATGCGCGAGCGCAGCGTGTCGCGCGCGGCGGAGCGGCTGCATCTCGGCCAGCCGGCGGTGAGCGGCGCGCTGGCCCGCCTGCGTGAATTCTTCGACGATCCGCTGTTCGTGCGCACCCGCAGCGGCATGCAGCCCACCTCCCGGGCCATGCAGCTGGAAAGCCGTTTGAAGCCGGCCCTGCTGTCGATTCACCAGGCGGTGTTCGAGGGCATGTCCTTCGACCCGTCGCGCTCGGAACAGACCTTCGTGATAGGCATGCCGGACTGGGTGGAGATCTGGCTGGCGCCGCGCCTGTTCACGGCGGTGCGGCGCGCGGCGCCGGGAGTCAGGCTGTCGATCGTCAATACCGATCCGTTCCGCGCCGCGGAAATGCTGGAACGGGGCGAGATGGACCTGGCGGTGACGCCGGTGCAGGCGGTGCCGGCCTGGTGCAGGCAGGGACCGCTGCGCCGCATGGGCTACCGCTGCGTATTCAGTAGCGCGAACGCCCCGCGCGCGGGCCTGAGCCTGCGCGCCTACCTCGAGCGCACGCATCTGCTGGTCAGCTATCGCGGCGCCTTCGAGAGCGCGGCGGATGAATGGCTGGCGTCGCGGTCGCTGGCGCGCAGGGTGGTGTTCGCCACCAGCCGCTTCGGCATCCTGCCGTCGCTGCTGGAGGAAGACATGACGATCACCACCGTGCCGGAGATGCTGGCACAGAGCTGGCGGGGCCTGGATGGCCTGCGCATCGCGCCATGTCCGGTGCCGCTGCCCGAGATCGCGCTGTCGCAGCTTTGGCTCGCCACGCGCGACAGCGAGGCGCCGTTGCGCTGGCTGCGCGAAACCGTCGGGGCGGCGGCGAAACGCAACACCCGGGGCCGATCAGGCTGATCAGGCGGCCCGCACCGGAATCGTCTTTTCCCCGGCGGCGAGCGCCCGCGCGCGCAACTGGCCGCAGCCGCCGTCGACCTCCTGCCCCGCCGAGTCGCGCAGCTTGGTCAGCACGCCGCGCCGATGCAGCGTGCGCGCGATCTCCCTCGCACGCTCCCAGCTCGGCCGCCTGAACTGCAGGTCGGGGATGCTGTTCCAGGGGATCATGTTGAGCACCGCGAACTTCCCCCTGAGCAGGTCGACGATGCCATCCAGCTCATCCTCGCCGTCGTTGATCCCCTCCAGCAGGGTCCACTGATACTGCACCGGGTAATGGGTGGCGCGCGCATACTGCTCGCCGAGCGCGACCAGTTCGGCCGGCGTGATGCGCGGCGCCCGCGGCAGCAGGATGTCGCGCAGCGCCGGCTTGGTGGTGTGCAGCGACAGCGCCAGCGCGGGCTTGACCGGCCCCAGCGGCAGGCGCTCGAACGCGCGACGGTCGCCGACGGTGGAAAACACCAGGCTCTTGTGGCCGATATTGCCTTCGGTGCCGAGCAGTTCGATCGCATCGAGCACATGGTCGAGATTGTGGGCCGGCTCTCCCATCCCCATGAAGACGACTTTCTTCACCGCGCGCAGCGAGCGCGCCAGCACCACCTGGGCGGCGATTTCGCCGCCGGTGAGCTGGCGGATGAGGCCGCTGCGGCCGGTCATGCAGAACTGGCAGCCCACCGCGCAGCCGACCTGGCTGGAAACGCACAGCCCGCCGCGCGGCAGCAGCACGCTCTCCACCGTCTGACCGTCGGCGAGCGCGACCAGCAGCCGGGCCGAGCCGCCGTCGGTCGGGTGGGTGGAGACCAGCCTCGCCAGACCATCGAGTTCCGCATCAATGGCGGGCAGCGCCTCGCGCAGGGGCTTGGGCAGGAAGTCGTCGGCGCGGCGCCGGCCGGCATCGCGCGAGCGGCGCTGCAGCCAGTCGCGCAGCACGCGCTGTTCATGGAGGGGCATGGCGCCGGCGGCACGCAGGCGCCGGCGAAGGGATTCGATGTGCATGGGATGCGGCGCGTCGTCGGCGCGCGGCGGCGGAACAAGCCGCACATTATCCGCATCCGGACCGGCAAGCGCCACCATTTGCGCGGATGCCGGCTGCGGTTATGATGCGGCATGCAAAAATTGCCAGACCGCGGCCGGCGCATCGGCCTGACCCAGATCCATGTCGCCGTCCTGCTCGCCGGCGGCGCCGGCCTGTTTGCCAAGCTGGTGCCGGTGGGCTCGCTGACGCTGACCGCCGGCCGCACCGTCTTCGGCAGCCTCGCGCTGCTGCTGTTTGCCGTCCTGACAAGGACCAGCCTGCGCCTGCAGGGCGGCAGGGACCTGGGGCTGGTGGCGCTGTCGGGCGCCATTCTCGCGCTGCACTGGTTCACCTTTTTCCACGCGATCCAGGTCTCCACGGTCGCCATCGGCCTGCTGGCGTTCGCGGCGTTTCCGCTGTTTACGACCTTGCTCGAACCGCTGGTGTTCGGCGAGCGGCTGCGCCGGCGCGAGGTGGCGACGGCGCTTGCGGTCACCGCCGGCCTGATACTCGTCGTGCCCGGCTTCGACTTCGGCAACCGCATGACCCAGGGTCTGCTGTGGGGCCTGCTGTCGGCGCTGACCTATGCCGTGCTGTCGCTGCTGATCCGCGCCGGGTCGGGCAGATACCCCGCCGTCGTCGTCTCCTTCTACCAGCAGGGTTTCGCGGCGCTGTGCACGCTGCCGTTCGCGCTGACGGGCAATGACGCGGTGCCGGTCGGCGTCCTTCCTTACCTGGTGCTGCTCGGCGTTGTCTTCACCGCGCTCGGACAGGGCCTGGTGGTGGCCAGCCTGCGTCACCTGCAGGCGCGCACGACGAGCGTGATTTTCGGGCTGGAGCCGGTCTACGGCATCGCGCTGGCCTGGCTGCTGGCGGGGGAAGTGCCGGCCGCCAGGACCCTGCTCGGCGGCTGCCTGATCTGCGGCGCGGTCTTCCTGGCTTCGGTCGCGCCCGGCGACAGCCGGCGGCGGCCGGCTGCCCGCCCCGCCGATCAGTAGTTGAGCCGGCCGCCGGCGCCGATCACGCCGATGTCGAGATAGTGCGAACCGGTCCGCTTGCTTTCGCCGAAGCTGATCGGATAGCCGGCGAGCGAATAGCCGTTCATCGACGTCAGCGCTTTGGTGACCTTCTCCGGCGTCGGCTGCGGACCGGCCATGCGGATGGCCTCGGTCAGCAGGCGGATGTTCAGGTACACCTCGAAGTTGGTCGGATTGGAGCTGATGCCTTTGCCGTAGGGCGACTTGAGGAAGGCCTGGAATTCGCGCGCCAGCGGCAGCGTGACGGAGTTGGGGTTGGGCACGACCTGGCTGATGCCGACGCCGCGCACCTTCTTTTCGCCCACGCTGTCGGACAAGAGCTTGGCCGGCACGAAGGACAGCGTGTAGATCTGCGCGGCGCCGGTCGGGGCCTCGTAGGCTTTCATGAAGCGGATCACCGCATCCGGCACGCCCATCAGGAAGATCGCCTGCGGCCTGGCGTCGGCGATCTGCTTCACATGCGCGCTGAAGTCGGTCTCGCCCGCCTTGTACGGCGCCTTCGCCACCACTTCGAACATGTAGTCCGCGGCGGCCCTGGCGATGCTCTGGTTGATGCCGGCGCCGAAGCCGTCATCCTGGTACAGCACCGCGACCCGCTTGAGGCCGAGGGTGGACGACAGGCGCGCGATCTTCATCACTTCGTCGGTGTAGCTGGCGCGGGTATGGAAGATCATCTCCGAGCCCGGGCCGCGAATCGCATCGGCGCCGCTGAACACGCCGAGCAGCGGCACCTTGTGCTTGGTGAGCACGCCGGACTTCATGACCGCGATGGTGTTGGCGGTGCCGACCGCGTTCACCAGCGCGACCACGTTGTCCTTGACGATCGCCTCTTCCGTCAGCGCCGCGGTCTTCTTCGGATCGTACTGGTCGTCCTTGATCACCCGCGCAAGCGTGTTGCCGTTGATGCCGCCCTTGTCGTTGATCATCTGCAGGTAGTTCGTGACCAGTACGGTGCCTTCCGCCCCGGTGGAGGCGTTAGGACCGGTGATGCCGGTCACCGAGCCGATCCGGACCTCGCCGGCGTGGGCAAGCCCGGCGGCGGAACACGCGAGCAGGATGGTGGCGATTCTCTTTGCGAACATGTTGTTGTCTCCCTTTGTTATCGTGGTTTTCCCAGCATTTGCAGCAACAGCTACTCTTCCTCAGGCCGGCATGGCGTCCGGCGGCGCGAACAGTTCCGGCAATGCTTCCGCCGGCAACGGCTTGCTCACATAGAATCCCTGCACCTCGTCGCAGGCGCTCTCGCGCAGGAAGCTTTCCTGCTCCGCGGTCTCCACGCCCTCGGCCACCACCGTGACATGCAGCTCGCGGCCGAAATTGATGATGGCTTCGGTCAGCGCGCGGTTGCCGCCGATCTCGCCGAGGTTGCGGATGAAGGAGCGGTCGACCTTGAGCGTATCGACGGGGAATTCGCGCAGCTGCCCGAGCGTCGCGTAGCCGGTGCCGAAATCCTCGATCGCCAGCTTGACGCCGAGCGCCTTGACCGCCCTCAGCGTGGCCGCCGCCCGCGCCGGATCGTGGAAGACCATGGCTTCGGTGATTTCGATTTCCAGCAGTTCCGGCGCCAGTCCGGTCTGTGCCAGCGCGTCGGCGATGTCGTTCACCAGGCGCTCGTGCGCAAACTGCGCCGGCGACAGGTTGACCGCCATGCTCATCCTGGGCAGGCCGATGCGCTGCCAGGCGACGGCTTGCGTGCAGGCGGCATGCAGCACCCATTTGCCGATCGGGATGATGGCGCCCGATTCTTCCGCCACGCGCAGGAACTGGCCCGGGGCCACCATGCCGAGCCTGGCATTGTTCCAGCGCAGCAGCGCCTCGACGCCGCGTATCTCGCCGCTCGCGAGGGCACGCCTGGCCTGGTAATGCAGGCTGAATTCCTTGCGCGCCAGCGCGTGGCGCAGCTCGTTCTCCACCGTCATGCGTTCGAACGCGTGCGAGTGCACCCCCTGTGAATAGAAGCAGCAGTTGTTCTTGCCTTGTTCCTTGGCCAGGTACATTGCGCTGTCGGCATTGCGCAGCAGGCTGTCGCCGTCGCCGGCGTCCTCGGGAAACACCGCGATGCCGATGCTGGCGCTGACGCGGCATTCCTGGCCCGCGATCGTCATCGGCCTGCATGCCTCGGCCAGCAGCTTGTCGGCCACGGTCCCCGCCTGCGACTCGCTGTCGAGCTCCTGCAACAGCACCACGAATTCGTCGCCGGCCAGGCGAGCCACCACGTCGCTGCCGCGCAGCGCGGCGGTGAAGCGGTTGGCGATCTCCCTGAGCAGCTCGTCGCCGGCTTCGTGGCCGAGGGTATCGTTGATCTGCTTGAAACGGTCGAGGTCGATGAACAGCAGCGCGAAGCGGCGCTGGTTGCGGCGCGACATGCGTACCGCCATGTCGAGCAGCTGGGTGAACATCAGCCGGTTCGGCAGCCCGGTCAGGATGTCGTGGGTGGCGAGATGCTCGATGCGCTGCTGCGCCAGCCGCTTCTCGGTGATCTCGCGCGCCACGCCCCGGTATCCCTGCAGCACGCCCGCCTCATCGAACAGCGGCCGGCCGCTGAGGCTGACGATGTATTCCTGTCCGTCCGAGGTGCGCCGCTTCATCACGATGTCGCGGTACTCGGCGCGGCCCGCCGCCAGCAAGCGGTAGCCTTCCCAGCCGCCCTCGAGCTCGACCTCGAATCCGGCTTCCCACGGCAGCTTGCCGAGCAGCGCCGCCTCCGGCGTCTCGGCGTGCGCGCCGCCGGTTTCGATGCGGGAGAAACGCAGCTGCGCGTCCTGTTCCCAGAACCAGTCGGAAGACAGCTCGGTCAGCGCGCGGAAGCGCGATTCGCTCTCGGCGAGCGCGGCGCGCTGGGAGAACAGCTTGCGCCGCAGCGCGCCCGCGTAGTTGCCGACCCAGACGAAGCGACCCAGGCTCGTGACGAACACCACGAACAGCAGGAAGCGTCCGCCGGCGGTGTCGACCGGGAAGGATATCTGCATGCCCGCGACGACGAAGGCAGGCAGCGTGAGCGCGACCGCCTCCAGCAGCAGCAGCCGGAACTCGCGGGCACCGAGCGTAAACAGCCCGTAGGCGAAAACCTGGAAGATATTGAGCAGGAAGAAGATGCCGATGGACGGCGCGAGCCACAGGCCGAGGCACTGATTGGCGACCGCCGCGAGCAGTTGCGGAAAGGAGAGCGTGGGGTCGGCATGCCGTTCCGCCCGGCCGCTGCGCAGCATGTACCACGCGGCCGCGACATAGGCGAGTCCGATGCCGAGGTAGAGCGCCGGCACCATCGCCGGCACGCCGGCAAGCCGCGCCAGCAGCGCGAGGATTGCGGCATCGACGATCCAGCTCAGCGCGACATTGCGCAACGCATGCAGGTTCGCCCGCACTTCGCCCGCGGTACGCCCTGCGGCTTGCTTTCCCATCCGGTGTCTCCGCCTGGCGTCTTATCGTCTCACGCGGCGCGCCCCAGGCATCGCGTCGCCGTGTTGATGTGCTTCCTGGAAACGAATGTTTACCATCAATCAAACGCGGCCACAACAAGGAATTTCTTTGTTGCTAAGGGGAAATTGAAGCCCTGCGGGACAAGACATCGGGTATTCCGGCTGGCCGGACCGCGGGGATCAGAAAACCAGGAAATACAGCAGGACCACTATGGCAACGACGAACAGAATGATGTTGGCGACGAAATCTTCAGGCTGCACCTTGCCTCCTTGGTGTTCGGCGGTCTGACCCGGCGGTGGGGCGGGAGTTTGCGGCGATGGGGCGCCTGTTGCGGTGACTCAGCCGTGTAATATTTTGTTATCCGGGCCGGACAGGCTCCGTCGGGCGGGAGCGTCGGACGAAAAGCATGCCGCTTGTATAATCGCCGCTCCCAACGCAAGCGCCAGCACATCCTGCCCCGACCCGTCGATGATTTCCCGCTTTCGCCGATTCCTGCCGCCCCCCGTCGCCCTCTCCGCCCGCGAACAGGCACGCTCCATACTCGGCGCGCTGCTCGGACTGGCCTGCGCGGGCCTTGCCGGCATGTGGACGGTGGATGCGTCCTCGGCCTGGCTGGTCGCGCCGCTCGGCGCCTCGGCGCTGCTGGCGTTTGCCCTGCCCTCCAGTCCGCTGGCCCAGCCCTGGCCCGTGTTCGGCGGGAACGTGCTGTCGGCGCTGATCGGCATCGCCTGCGGCAAGCTGATCGGCGCGCCGCTGGCGGCGGTCTGCGTCGCGCTCGGCGCCTCGATCTGCGCGATGTTCCTGCTGCGCTGCCTGCACCCGCCCGGCGGCGCGGCGACGGTCATGGCCGCCCTCGGCGCGGGCGGGCCGGAGCATCTCGGCTATGCCTTCGTCCTGATGCCGGTGGCGGTGAACTCGGCGGCCCTGGTCTGCGCCGCCGTCGCCTACAACCGGCTGTGCGGCCGCCGCTATCCGCTCGCGCCGGCGGCGCCGGCCAATCCGCATCGCACCGCCGACCCGCTGCCGGGCGCGCGTGCCGGCGTGAGCGAACAGGACCTCGACCATGCATTGCGGCAGCGCGACACGCTGCTCGACATCAGCCGGGAAGACTTGCAGGAACTGGTGATGCGCAGCGAAATGCAGGCCTACCAGCGGCATTTCGGGCACACCGACTGCGCCGAGATCATGGCGCGCGACGTGATTACCGCGGAATTCGGCACCAGCCTGCAGGAGGCCTGGCGCCTGCTGCGCGACCACCGCATCAAGGCACTGCCGGTCATCAACCGTTTCCGCCGCGTGATCGGCATCGTCACCGAGCATGACTTTCTCAGGCAGGCCGATCTCGACCGGCTGGACGGCTTCAGCGACAGGGTTCGCAACCTGTTGCGCCCGGCACCGGGCGCAACCTCGGACAAACCCGAGGTGGTCGGCCAGATCATGACTGCCCGGGTACGATGCGCGATGGCGGACCAGCCCATCGCCAGCCTGGTGCCGCTGTTCTCCGACAGCGGCCTGCATCACCTGCCGGTGGTGGACGGCAACCAGCGGCTGGTGGGCATCGTGACGCAGTCGGACCTGGTGGCAGCGCTGTACCGGGCCGGACTGGAGCAGGCCGGCGCCGGCCGCATGGCCGACGCCGCCTGACAAGGGCGGACGCGGGCGGCGCTACCTCGCCCGCGACATCTTGCTGCTGGTGTAGATCGAATACAGCGCGCTCAGTCCGACCAGGACGTAGACCACGCGCCCCAGCGCGCTCCCCTCGCCGAACAGCATTGCCACCAGGTCGACATCGAACAGTCCGACCAGTCCCCAGTTGATGCCGCCGACGATCAGCAGCACCATGGCGATCCAGTCCATCGCGCCCATGCGCTTCGAACTGCTGGCGTGGCCGCGGCTGCTGCTTCGCCGGTCGGGGATATGCCGGCGGTCATGCGAAAGTCCTTCAACGGTTGCCATGATTTGCTCCTTTGCGGTCTGCACGGCGGAAGGGCCGTGCGTAAGGTCAGAGACAGGCGCGGTCCGCAAGGGTTCGCCCGCTTCCCGCATGCGGAATGCGCCCGAAGGGGGATGAGGGCAGATGAAGGCGCATGCCGGCGTTTTGCTATAGTTGAACCATAAGAACGGCAAACCGCGCGATCCCTGGCGGCAAGCCACGACAACACCCTGGCGGCGCCGCGGGCCGCCGGCGAGAGGAGACTGACAATGAACACGACGGACGCACCCGATGCGCTCCGGCTTCTGGCCCAGCGCCAGGAACTGGAGATATTCAGGCAAGTGTTTTTCGCCTCCCCCGACTATATCGCCTTCAGCCGCCTTTCCGACGGTACCTACATCGATGTGAATCAGGGTTTCGAGCGCCTGCTCGGCCACCGCCGCGAGGATGTGATCGGACGCACGTCCTTCGACATCGGCCTGTGGCCCGACGAGGACGGGGCGCAGCGGCTCGCGTATGTCGAACTGCTCAGGCGGGACGGCACGGTGCACGGCTACCCGGCGCGCATCCGCACCGCCAGCGGCGAGGTGCTCGACATGGAGACGACCGCGAGCGTGGTCGAGATCGGCGGCGAACAGATCCTGATCGCGATCGCGCGCGACGTCACCGCCCGCAACCGCAACCAGCGCGAGCTGATCCGCCTCAACAATGAACTGGTCGACAAGGTCGAGCGGCTGAAGGCCGCCGAAAAACGGGCGCTCGACGCGGCGCAGCAGGCCAATGCGGAACAGCGCCGGCTCAATGCGCTGCTGGAAGCGGCACCGGTGGGCATCGTGATGGCGGACGCCGCGGGCGGACTGCTGCGGGTCAACGCGGCGCACCGCCGGCTGTGGGGCGTGAACGCGCCGATCGCGCTCAGCACGGGCGACTACGCGGCCTGGAAGGGCTGGTGGGCCGACGGCTCGGCCCGCCACGGACAGCCCCTCGGCCCGAACGAGTGGACCATGGCGCGGGCCCTCGCGGGCGAAGAAGCGCCGCGCGACATCATCGAGATCGAACCCTTCGACGCCCCGGGCGAGCGCCGCACCATCGTGATCTCCGGCGCTCCGGTCCGCGACGCTTTCGGCCGCATCATCGGCGGCGTCATCGCGCAGATGGACATCACCGACCGGGTGCGGGCCGAGGCCGCCCTGCGCCAGGCCGACCGGCGCAAGGATGAATTCCTGGCGATGCTCGCGCACGAGCTGCGCAATCCGCTGGCGCCGATCAGCGCCGCCGCGCAGCTGATGGAGATCGCGCCGTCCGATCCGGACCGCATGAAGCAGACCAGCCGCGTCATCCGCCGCCAGGTGCAGCACATGACCGGCCTGGTCGACGATCTGCTCGACGTGTCGCGTGTCACGCGCGGCCTCGTCACGATCGGCAAGGAGGTGCAGGACATGAAGGCGGTGGTGGCGGATGCGGTGGAACAGGTGCGCCCGCTGATCGAGGAGCAGCGCCACCGCCTCGCCCTCGAAATCGGCCCCGGGCCGGCGATGGTCAGCGGCGATCACAAGCGCCTGGTGCAGATCGTCGGCAACCTGCTCAACAACGCCGCCAAGTACACGCCGCCCGGCGGCAACATCCGCCTGCGCATGGCGGCGGAGCAGGATGAACTGGCGCTGTCCGTCGAGGACGACGGCATCGGCATGGCGAGCGACCTGCAGCAGCGGGTGTTCGATCTGTTCGTGCAGGCGGAGCGCAGTTCCGACCGTTCGCAGGGCGGGCTGGGCCTCGGGCTGGCGCTCGTCAAGAACCTGGTGGAACTGCACGGCGGCAGCGTGGCCTGCAGCAGTCCGGGTGCAGGCAAGGGCAGCAGCTTCAGCTTCCGCCTGCCCTGCCTGCGGGACGCGGATGCGGAAAAGCCGGCGGCCCGGCAGGAGCCGCGCGCAGTGCCCGGCCAGGCGCGACGCGTGCTGATCGTGGACGACAACGCCGACGCCGCCCGCATGCTCGGCCTCTACCTCGAAGCCTGCGGCCATGAAGTGCTGCTCGCCCACTGCCCGGAGCAGGCGCTGCTGCGCGCACGCGGCGAGCGGCCGGATGCCTGCCTGCTCGACATCGGCTTGCCGGCGATGGACGGCAACGCGCTGGCCCGGCTGCTGCGCCGCGAACATCCGCAGGCGCTGCTGATCGCGGTGACCGGGTACGGACAGGACGCCGACCGCAAGGCGGCGCTGGCGGCCGGCTTCGACCACCACCTGGTCAAGCCGGTGGATACCGCACGCCTGCTCGGCCTGCTCGCGCCCGAGGGTTGATGCCGGGACAGCCGGGCCTGGCATCCGGATTGCATGCGATGCCTGTCCTGTCAACCAACCCGAGGAGCTCGCAATGAACGAACAGCAGAGCGGCAAGCAGGTCGCGCAGCCGGCGGACGAGGAAATCAAGAAACACGGCGACCAGTTGCAAAAGCAGGTCGACACGGTGGCCGGCAAGCCGGCCGGCGGCGACGGCAGCCGTCCGCAGGACCGGCCCGGCGGCCCCGGGCAGTAAGCCGTCGTCCGTCCTGCCGGCGAGCCCCGACGCGGCACACCGGTCGAGGCAGGACGGAACCGGGCGGCAGGCGGCCTCCACACATGAGCGTGCCCCCTCTCATGATCCCAAGAGAAACACGTTCATGCTGCCGCCCTCATCCGCCCTTCACGATACCGGCGCGCGCGCGCCATCCCAGCTCGAATCACTGATAGGCTGGCGCCGGCTGCAACTGCAGGCGCTTCACCGCCTGCGCCTGCAACTGGCCGCGATCCAGGACGGCGGCGTCGCGCCGCCCGCCGGCTGCAGGGTCGAGTCGTGCGCGGGCGGCATGCCACGCGTCCTGGCGGGCGACATGATGCTGGACACCCGCTTTCTCGAGCAACCGGAACTGCTTGCGCTGGGAAGCATGCTGCAGGGACATGCCGGCGCGTGCCGCGACATGGCGGGCGCATTGCGGCGGCGCGTGGCCGAGCGCATCGATGAACTCAACCAGCTCAACCGCTGCAGCTTCGAAGTGCTGCGCATCATCGGCGCCTGCCGCCAGTCCCCCCCGCGGCCCTGATCGGGCGGCCCTACTCCACCGGCACCGTTTCCCAGGCGTTGAGCTGCTCCTTGCGACGCTGCGCGTTGTGATACGAACGCCCGGCCAGCCACAGCGCGAGCGCGATGGCGGCCGCGGCGAACTGGCCGATCGCCAGCAACAGCACCGAGCCGTCGAGCAGCGGAGCGATCACGCCCGACACCACCGCCGCCAGCATGGTCTGGGTGAAGGACTGGCAGGAGGCGGCAATGCCGCGGATTTCGGGAAACAGGTCGAGCACCAGCAGCGTCACGCCGGGGGCGACGATGGACATGCCTATGGTGTAGAAGAACAGCGGCAGCACCGACCATGGAAGCGCCGGCGGCAGGAAGGCGTGGTAAAGCACGTTGACCGCGCCCGCACCGAGCAGAAAGCAGAAGCCGAGCGACACCTGCCGCGGGATCGACATGCTGCCGGCGAGCCGGTTGACGGTGAAGGCGCCGAGGAAGATGCCGGCCACCGTCGGCACGAACTGCCAGCCGAACTCGTCCGCGCCCAGCCCGAGGTGCTGCGTCACGAATACCGGCGCCGCCGACACATACAGGAACAGTCCGGCGAAGTTGAAGGCCACCGTGCCCGCCTTCAGGTGGAACAAGGGCGAGCGGAAGATGCGCAGATAGCTGCGGCCGAGCGCGCGCGCGTTGAACGGCTGCCGCTGCTCCGGCGGCAGGCTTTCCGGCAGCTTGCGCCAGCACCATGCCAGCAGCAGCGCGGTATAGAGAAAGAGGAACAGGAAGATCGCGCGCCAGTTCGCCAGCGTGACGATCCAGCCGCCGAGAATGGGCGCGATCGCCGGCGCCACCGAAAAGATCATCGTCACCAGCGACAGCAGCCGCGCCGCGGGCGCGCCGGCGTACAGATCGCGGATGATGGCGCGGCCGATCACGATGCCCGCGCCGGCCGATACGCCCTGCAGGATGCGGAAGGCCCACAGGTACTCGATGCTGTGGGAGGCGGCGCAGCCGAGCGAGGCGACGGCGAAGACCGCGAGCGCGCCGATGATCACGTTGCGGCGGCCGAAGGCGTCCGACAGCGCGCCGTGCCACAGGATCATCAGCGCAAAGGACAGCATGTAGGCCGTCAGCGTCTGCTGCACCTGTATCGGCGCGGCGTGCAGGGTGCGCTCGATGGCGGGGAAGGCCGGCAGATAGGTATCGACCGAAAACGGCCCGAGCATCGCCAGCGCGGCGAGCAGGAGCGCGAGGCCGCGCGGCGTGGCGGAGTCGGTGCGGGAATCGGGGACAGGGACGGGGACGGGAGCGTCGTTCTTATTGTTGTTCATTCAGGGACGGCGTGGCGTGGCGTGGGGAATAGGTCAAGGAATGCATTATCCGACTTTCCGCCGCTTCGTTGGTTCGAACCATTTCCGCCGCCGGTCGTCGGAAAAAAATCCGAACCCGCGAAGAGGAAACCATGCGAGCCGACAGCGCCCTGTCCCACCTGTATGAAGACGAGCCTTGCATCGCCACCCTGCACGACGGCGAGCAGCGCGCGGTGCGCTGGAGCCGCCGCGACTGGTGCTTCATGATGGAAAGCGCGAACGGACCGGTCGCGCTGCCCTTCGAGGACATCAGGGAATGGCGGCCGGCGTCCATCCGGCCATGACTTCCCCGATGCCTATCTCGGTCCGGCGGCGGGGCCGGGGCCCATGCCGGGGCCCGGACCCGGCATGCCCTGGCCGTGCATCGGCATGTCGCGCAACGAAATCATGCCGTCCGGCCCCTTCATGCGATCGAACATCGCTTCATGCGCGCGCATGAATTCCTCCCGCGACAGCTTGCCGTCGCGATTGACATCCATGCCCGCCATCATTCCTCCGTGTCCGCCGTAGCCGGCGCCGTGATGCCGCGCTTGCATGTCCCGATGACCGTGCATCGAGCCGCAGGCGGTCGACAGGGCGGCGGCCGCCAGGACCGCGAAAAGTGTGCTTTTCATGATGACCTCGTTAATCGTCGGAAAGACTCTTCCATTGGACTGCCTGAAGACGAAAAAGTCGCTTGTCATGCGGCCGCAAGCCGGCGAACATTGCGCACTTCAGGTTTTCGACGAGGGCACCATGGGCAGTTCATCCGGCCATACGCGCATCGGCATCGTGGGCTGCGGCAACGTCGGCAGCACCGCCGCCTATTCCCTCCTGCTGCAGGGCACGGGCAGTGAACTCGTGCTGGTCGACCATGATCCCCGGCTAGCCGAGGCGCAGCGCACCGACCTGCTGCATGCGACGCCGTTCTCGCACCCGATGCGCATCGAAGCCGGCTCCTGGGAAGCGCTCGCCGGATGCTCGCTGGTAATCCTCGCCGCCGGCGTCGGTCAGCAGCCGGGCGAGACGAGAATGCAGCTGCTGTCGCGCAATGCGGCCGTCTTCGCCGACATCATTCCGCAGGTGATGCGTCATGCGGCCGACCCGATCCTGCTGGTGGCCACCAATCCGCTCGACGTGATGACCCAGGTCGCGACCCGGCTCTCCGGCCTGCCGCCCGCGCGCGTGCTCGGCTCGGGCACCATGCTCGACACCGCGCGCTTCCGCTCGCTGCTGGCCCGCCACTTCGAGGTGTCGCCGTCGTCGGTGCATGCGTCGGTGCTCGGCGAGCACGGGGACTCGGAAGTGCTGGTGTGGTCGGGCGCGCAGATCGCCGGCCTGCCGCTGGCGGAATTCGCCGACGCGCGCGGCCGTCCCCTGACGCCGCGGACGATGGCGGAGATCGACGAAGGCGTGCGGCGCGCGGCGTATCAGATCATCGAGGGCAAGGGCTATACGTGTTACGGCATCGGCGCCGCGCTGGCGCGCCTGGCGCGCTGCATCGTGCACGACGAGCGGGCGGTGCTGACCGCGTGCGCGCTCGCGCCGGAAGTGGAAGGCATTCGGGACGTGGCGCTTTCATTGCCGCTGGTCATAGGCCGGGACGGCCTGCAGATGCGGCTGATGCCCGCCCTCGACGCCGGGGAAAGCGAGGCACTGCGCGCGAGCGCGCAGGTCATCAAGGACGTGGTGAGCAGCCTCGGCTATTAGCGGCGATGCGCTCAGCGGCGAACGCACATCTCGCGCGACGGGTCTTCCTCGCAGCGTCGCTCGATCAGATAGTCGGCAGCGAGCGTGAGCACGATGCCGGCGACGAGTACGGCCAGCATGGTCTGGACGATGGTCCAGCCCGTGTTTCTGTTGAGGATCATGAGTGGTTTCCCGGGAAGCGGTTGCGGCGGCAAGGGATCTTGCGCCGGCCGGGAATTCTGCCACCGACCGAGAACCCGCGGCAACAATTACTGACTAAGCAATTGTTCCTTCCCTGTCAACTTGCATCACTGCACTTCTGAGCGCCGCATGATCACCAACAATATCCTTGCCGGCACATCCTCCCGTTCCCATGGCGACACGCGGCCCGACTCCGCGCGGCGTCTCCACCTGCTGGCCGATGCGGTCACGCGCATCGGCGCCGAGACCACGCGCAGCGGCATCTTCGACGTCGCCCGCGACACCGCCCGTCATCTCGCCGGTGCCGACGGCGCCTGCATCGTCCTGCGCGACGAGGAGCTCTGCTATTACCTGGCGGAAGATTCGGACACCGGCGGGCAATGGCAGGGGCAGCGATTCCCGATGGCATCCTGCCTGTCGGGCTGGGCGATGCAGAACCGCCGCACCGCGGTGGTCGCGGACGTCCTGCACGATGACCGCATCCCGGAGGAGATCTACCGCCCGAGCTGGATACGCAGCATGGTCATGGTGCCGGTGGGCGGCGAGCCGCCGGTCGCCGCGGTCGGCCTCTACTGGTCGCGGCCGCACAAGGCGGACGCGGAAGAGGTGGCGGTGCTCGAAGCCCTGGCCAGCGCATGCGGCGCCTCATTGCGCCAGTATCAGGTGCTGGAAAAGCTGCGCGATTCCGACGAGCGCTTCCGCAACCTGCTCGCGGTCAGTCCCGACGGCATCCTGATCAATGCCGGCAACCGGTTCGTCTATGCCAATCCGGCGGCGCTCAAGCTGCTGCGCGCCTCCTCCCCCGCCCAGGTGGTCGGCCGCCCGGTGTTCGATTTCTTTCTGCCCGCCTCTCACCCGGCGCTGCGCCAGCGGCTTGCGCGCGCGCTCGCCGGCCTCGCCAGTCCGCCGGGCGAGGCGGGCCTGCGCGCGCTCGACGGCGGACGCATCGACGTCGAGCTCGCCGCCGGTCCGGCGCGCTGGGACGGCACGCCGGCCGTGCAGGTGCTGATGCGCGACATCAGCGAACGCAAGCAGGCCGAGGCGAAGCTTCGCCGCAGCGAAGCCTCGCACCGCATCGCGATCGAGGCGGGCCGCATCGGCACCTGGGATCTCGAACCCGCGACCCGCATCTGCGCCGCCTCCCGCCGCATGCTTTCGATGCTGGGCCAGCCGCCCGATGCCGGCATGCTGGCGGTGGACGACTGGATCGCCGCGGTGGTGCCGGAAGACGCGCCGGCGCTGCGGCAGGCGCTCGCCGTCTGCATCAACGGCGGCGCGCCGCTCGATATCGAGTACCGCGTGCATGCGGCGGGCGACAGCGTGCGCTGGCTCTATTCGCGCGGCGCCCTGTTCCGCGATGAAGGCGGCGCCCCCACGCGGGTGCACGGCGCCACCATCGACATCACGGCCAAGAAGGAGACCGAAGAAGCGCTGCGGCTCAGCAATGAACGCCTGAACCTGGCGGTGGAGGGTGCCGGCGAGGGCGTGTGGGACTGGGACTTCAAGCGCGGCGTGCGGCATTATTCGGCCCGCGCCAAGCAGATCCTCGGCTATGCGGACGACGAGATTGCCGACGCCGACGTGCACTGGGCCACCCGCATCCACCCGGAGGACGTGGGCCGGGTGCGCGCCGCGTTCGACGACTGCCTCGACGGCAAGACCCCGACCTATATCTGCGAGTACCGCATCCGCACCCGAGACAACCAGTGGAAATGGGTGCTGTCGCGGGGCATCCTCGCCTCCCGCGATCCCGATGGCAGGCCGCAGCGGTTCACCGGCATGGTCACCGACATCTCCGAGCGCAAGCAGGCCGACGAACTGATCTGGCGGCATGCGAATTTCGACGCCCTCACCGGCCTGCCCAACCGGCGCCTGTTCCGCGACCGGCTGGAGCAGGAAGTCCGGCTGGCGCTGCGCAGCGACCAGGGCTTCGCGCTGCTGTTCATCGATCTCGACCGCTTCAAGGAAATCAACGATCTGCTCGGCCACGACACCGGCGACCTGCTGCTGGTGCAGGCCGCGCAGCGCATCAAGGGCTGCGTGCGCGACACCGATACCGTGGCGCGGCTGGGCGGCGACGAGTTCACCGTGATCCTGGCCAAGCCGGGCGGCGAGGCCCAGGTCGAACAGGTGGCGCAGAAGATCCTCGCGGCGCTGTCGCGGCCCTTCCTGATCGGCCGTGAAGTCGCCTACATCTCGGGCAGCATCGGCATCACCCTGTGCCCGTCCGATGCCACCGCGCCGGAGGAACTGATCCGCAAGGCGGACCAGGCGATGTACGCGGCCAAGCACGCGGGCAAGAACCGCTTCGGCTATTTCACCTTGTCGATGGACGAAAAGGCGCAGCGCCGCCTGCGGCTGGCCAACGAGCTGCGCGGTGCGCTGCGCGCCAACCAGCTGTCGGTGTATTTCCAGCCGGTGCTCGACCTCAGGAGCCGCAAGGTGGTCAAGGCGGAGGCGCTGCTGCGCTGGCAGCATCCGCAACTGGGCAGCATCGATCCCGCGCAGTTCATCCCGCTGGCCGAGGAAACCGGCATGATCAACGCCATCGGCGACTGGGTGTTCCGCGAGGCGGCCGCGTGGGCGCAGCGCTGGAGCAGCAAGCTCGGGGCACCGTTCCAGGTGGGCGTCAACAAGTCGCCTGTGCAGTTCCTCGCGCATGAGGACGAAAGCTGGGTCGCCTATCTGCAGCGCATCGGCGTGCCGCCGCAGCACATCTCGGTCGAGATCACGGAGGGCCTGCTGCTCAATACCTCGGGCAGCGTGTCGGGCAAGCTGTTCGAATACCGGGACGCCGGCATACAGGTGGCGATCGACGATTTCGGCACCGGCTATTCATCGATGGCCTATCTGAAGAAATTCGACATCGACTATCTGAAGATCGACCGCTCCTTCATCCGCGACATGGCGGCCGACGAGGCCGACCGCACGATCGCCGAATCGATCATCGTGATGGCGCACCGGCTCGGTCTGAAGGTGATCGCGGAAGGCGTCGAATCGCGCGAGCAGATGGAGCTGCTGGCGGCGGCGGGCTGCGATTACGGCCAGGGCTTCCTGTTCTCGCAGCCGCTGCCGGCCGCGGATTTCGAGCAGCTGCTGCTGAGCGGCGGCGGCAGCGGCGGCGGCGGATTCGCCCACTGAGAATTTCACCGGCGCAAGCGGCGCTGCGATGGGATATGCTATGCGGCGTCCGCGCAACGCCTGCAACCTGCACGCGCGCCACTTGTCACATCACCGATGCCGCTCTCATACCATCCCTGGCTGGTTGCCCTGTCGATCGGGATTGCCGTTCTTGCATCCTACGCCGCGCTCGACCTGGCGGGCCGGGTCGCGGCCGAGCGCGGCAGCCGCAAGGCCTGGGCATGGCTGTGCGGCGGGGCGCTGTCGATGGGCGGCGGCATCTGGTCGATGCATTTCGTCGGCATGCTGGCCTGGCGCTCGCCGATGCCGCTGGCCTTCGACGTGGGCATCACGCTGGCCTCGCTGCTGCTGGCTATAGTCGCCTCCGGCTTCGCGCTGTACAGCGTGAGCCGCTCGACCTTCAGCTGGCGCCGGCTCGGATGGGCGGGCGCGCTGATGGGCATCGGCATCGCCGGCATGCACTATGTGGGCATGACCGCGATGCGCATGGACCCGCCGATACGCTACGATCCGGTGCTGTTCGCGCTGTCGGTCGCCATCGCCATGGCCGCCTCCATGGGCGCCCTGCAGATGGCCTGGCATCTGCGCGGTCAGACGATACGCTCGGCCTTCTGGCAGAAGACCGGCAGCGCGCTGCTGATGGGCGCGGCCATCTACGGCATGCACTACACCGGCATGGCCGCCGCCATCATCGCGCCGGGCAGCGTCTGCACCGCCGGTCCGCAGAACATCAGCAGCAACTGGCTGGCGCTGTCGGTGGCCGGCTTTTCCTTCCTGTTCCTGCTCATCGCCATCGGCTCGGCCCTGATCGACTCGCACTACGAGGAACGACGCCTGCGCGACGCGCTGGTGCGCGCCTACGCCGAGCGCACCCGCGCCATCCTGCAGACCTCGCATGACGCCTTCATCGGCATCGGCCCGAGCGGCCGCATCATCGACTGGAACCGGCAGGCCGAACGCATGTTCGGCTGGCCGCGCGAGGAAGCGCTCGGACGGCCGGTGGCGGAACTGAGCAGCCCCGGCGCGCCGTTCGGCGTGCTGCCGCCCGGCCTGCCGGGGGCGGAGGGCAGCCGCTTCGAGACCACGCTGCGGGACAGCCGGGGGCAGGACATCCCGGTCGAGATCGCCCTCACCGCCCTGCAGGGCGCCACCCACTCCGAGTACTTCGCCTTCGTGCGCGACATCAGCGAACGCCGCCGCGCCGAGCAGGAGCTGCACGACGCCAACCGCCGCAAGGATGAATTCCTCGCCATGCTCGGACACGAGCTGCGCAATCCGCTGGCGCCGATCTCGGCGGCGGCCGAATACCTCGGCCTGATCGGCGGCGGCGACCCGCGCCTGCAGCACACCAGCGCCGTGCTCGCGCGCCAGGCCGGCCACATGCGGCAGCTGGTCGATGACCTGCTCGACGTGGCCCGCATCACCCGCGGCACGATCGCGCTGCGCAAGGCGCCGGTCGACCTGCGGCAGGTGGCGCGCAACGCGGTCGAGCAGGTCGCTCCGCTGGTCGAGGAGCTCGGCCACCGGCTGGACCTGCGCCTGCCGCAGGAAGACGCCCTGGTCGCCGGCGACGAGAAAAGGCTGGTGCAGGTGGCGAGCAACCTGCTCGGCAACGCGGCGCGCTACACCCAGGACGGCGGCGAGATCTCGCTCGCGGTCGAGGTCCGGCCGATGGAAGTGGTGCTGTCGGTGAGCGACAACGGCATCGGTCTCGCGCCCGATCTGCTGCCGCATGTGTTCGATCTGTTCGTGCAGGGCAGGCGTTCCTCGGACCGCGCCCAGGGCGGCCTCGGGCTGGGGCTGGCGCTGGTCAAGAACCTGGTCGAACTGCACGGCGGCAGCGTGGCCGCCGACAGCGAGGGACCGGGCCGGGGCAGCCGCTTCCAGGTACGCCTGCCGCGGCTGACGCAGCCGGCGGCGGCGCAGCCCGGGGAGCCCGCGCAACCCTCGTCCGCTCCGGCGGCGGGCGCCTCGCCGGCATCGCTGCGCGTACTCGTGGTGGATGACAATGCGGACGCCGCCCAGAGCCTGTCGGCGCTGCTGCAGGCGCAGGGCCACGAGGTGCGCACCGCGCATGACGCGGCGTCGGGTCTGGCCTGCGCGATCGAATGGCGGCCGCACGCGGCGCTGCTCGACATCGGACTGCCGGAAATCGACGGCTATGAACTGGCACGCCGCATGAGGCGAATGCCCGAGACCGCCGCCGCCATGCTGGTCGCGGTGACGGGTTACGGACAGCAGAAGGACAGGGAGGCGGCGCATGCCGCCGGATTCAACCATCACTTCGTGAAGCCGGTGGACAGCGCGGCGCTGGCGGCGGTGCTGGCGGCGGCCGCCGCCGAACTCAGGAAGCTGGAAGGCGCCCGCCTTCCGGCGTGACGCCCCGGCCCATCCCGCTTCAGTCGAGCAGCTCGCGCCACGACACGCGGCGCACGCCCGAGCCGCTTCCGGGCACGGGATCGGGCACCGATCCCACTTCCCCCTCTCCGTCGACGATCACATTGCAGCTGGCCGAGCCGCAGGAGACCTTGGTATTCCCGACGATCATCGTGTTGGACGAATAGCGGGTGCCGGCGACGCGGCCGTCGGCCGTGGGGACGAACTGGCCGGTCTTGAAGTCGAAGTTGTAGATCCAGCTGGTGCCGCCGCTGGTGCAGGCATCGGTATGCGGCACGTTGCCGATCACCGTGAGAATGCCGAGCTGCTGCTGCATGTCGATGTTCACCCGCTCGCCCGGGGAAGCACCGCCCGGATTGAGATCGACGTACCAGCCAGCCTTCTCGCGCCAGTTCACCGGCTGGGTGGACGTGGTTCTGCGCGTCGTGCTCTCGACGGTTTCCTGGGTGTCGCCGTCGTCGTCGATGTCGTCCCGGTCCTGGCCGGCGACCGGGCTGAGCGTCTGCCGCACGAGCACGCCGTCGCGCCTGACCTGCCCGTGTCCGGCGGCGGTCAGCGGATCCTTGATCGCATAGATGGACTGCTGGCCCTGCTCGTCGAGGTCGGAAATGCCGAGGTAGCGGCCGGTCGCCACGTGCACCACCGGATACGCCACGCCGCCCTGGTTGACCTCGGTCAGCACGGGCTTGATGGTCACCGGCTGGGTGCCGGCGCCGTTGGTGTTGCCGAGTTCGGCCAGCAGCAGGGCTTCCTTGCCGGCGGGGGGCACCGCGTTGTCGATGTCGAAGCGCCACAGGTTGCCGAGCAGGTCGCCGGCATAGAAGCGCTCGATCGTGTTGTTCGACACGCTGTTGACCCAGCCGTTGAGTTTCCCGAGGCCGCTCGGGGTGGCGGTGCCGCCGACGCCGGTGTCGATCTTTTCCAGCACGGCGCCGGTATCGGCGTTGAGCACGAACAGGAATCCGCGTCCTGTGCCCGGCGAGACATTGTTGTAGCCGGAGGTGAAGGCGACGATCCAGGTGCCGTCCCGGCGCTTGCCGATCATTGGATTGCCGAAGCTGTAGCCGAGATCGCTGTCGTTGGCGACGGTGAAGTGCCAGAGCGCCTTCGGACTGGTCGGGTCGGTGACGTCGAGCGCATAGTAGCCGCGCCCGCCGGCATTGAGGCCGCCGACGAGGATGGTCTTCCATTCGCTCGCGCGGCAGGTCTCGGCCGGGGCGCGGGGGCAGATGTCGGCGACCGTCAGCGTGCCGTCCACATAGTAGCGATGGTTGGCCGCGTAATTGCGGTCGGCGAGGCGGTACAGCTCGGGCAGGACGATGGGCGGAATGTAGGCCCACATCTCCTGGCCGGTAGTGGCATTGAACGCGTGCACCATGCCGTCGTTGGCGCCGACGAAAAGCGTCGCCTGCCGGTTCTTCTTCGCCGAGCGGTAGGCGTCGTGGTTGGCGTCCACATAGGGAATCCGCGGCGCCCTGATGTACACCGGCTGCGAACCGATGATGTCGCCCAGCGCGTGGGCGCGGTCGCGGAACACGCGTTGCGTGCTGCCGGCCTGGTCTTCGTAGCCTCGCTGGCCGCGCAGGAAATTCACCAGGTTCTCGCCGGTCGCCGCCGCCTTCGCGTCGCTGTCGAGGGAGGAGCACTGCGAGAGCTTCGTGGTGGTGCCGCACAGGCCGCTGAAATAAGCCTTCTCCGCCGTGCTCAGGCTGGTCCAGTTGAAGGGCTTGAGACCGCTGGCGGCCGCGGGGTCGTGCGTGAAGATGGTGCGCTGGTCGGTGTGGGCCCCCACCTTGGTGTCGAGCAGCGCCTGCGCCGACCACAGCACGGTCTTGCTGATCTTGCCGGTGGCCGGGTCCATTTCGCGCGCCTGCACGTCGCCGTCCCAGCTCACCGTGGTATAGCGGGCGATGTAGACGTAGGAATCGCCGGGCACCGGCTGCAGGTTGCTGGTCGCCGCGCCGGCGCCGGAACCGGTTTCGGCCTTGACCTCGGCGAGCGCCTTGCTGATGCCGCTCACCAGCGCGTTCGGGCTCTGCGCGCTGAAGTAAATGCCGCGGCCGTTGACCGCCGCATGCCACAAGTCGTCGACCGCGGTCTGGCTGTCTGCCTCCGCCTTCGGCCAGTTGCGGGTGCCCTGTTCGATCGCCTTGAAATCCGGCGACATGCCGAGCAGATAGTCTTCGTGATACTTCAGCGTGCCGTTGATGCCCAGCCCCAGCGTCATGGTGGTCATGTGCTGATGCGCCGCGTTGTCGCGGCCCGAGCCCTTGACGTTGTTGAGGCAGACATCGGTGCCGAGCGCGCCGTTGCAGTTGGACAGGTCGGGCGCGCGCAGGTCGGTCTTGTAGTAGTACATGGCGACGTCGGCCAGCGTGTTGGCGGTATTGCTGCCGTCATACATCGGCCTCGGGGTGCCGTCGCCGTCCTGGTTGCCGACCGAGCGGTTGCGCAGCGTGCTGCCCTCGCCACCGTTCCAGTAGCCGTCGGTCGACAGGATCGCGAAGTTCTGCTGGCAGGAATACTGCACGGGATCGTTGCCCGTCTTGCCGGCGTAGAGTTTTCCGACCCTCGACAATGCCGCGCGCAGCGGCGTGTTCCCGCTCGGGTCCGCCGCGTAAAGGGCTTCATACCAGGCCCGCCTCTGGGTGGCGTCGAAATCCAGGATATCGACCACGCTGGCGCTGCTGTGATTGATGGTGGTCAGCCCCACCCGGTAGTTGCTGCCGATCTCCCTGAAGGCGCGTCCCGCCGCGCTCTTCATCGCGAGCATGCGGGTGCGGTAGTAGCTGTACCAGTTGGCGAAATTGGTGCGCTCGTCGGCGCCGCCGGGGCCGGAGGTCGCGCTCACGGTCACCTTGTCGAATGCATTCCTGCCCGGCGTATTGCCGATGTTGGAGTTGCACTCCTTGTAGAAGGTCGTGTTCGTATCGACCGCGCCGTCGCTGCCGTAGGTGTAGGACAGCGGGGCTTGGTTGCCCTTGTATCGGAAGTAGTAGCGGCCTTCCAGGTTGACCTTGGTCGACGACGAGTTGAAGCCGTTGCTGAGCGCCGCGGTGAAGCTCGCGTTGGGGTAGGCATTGCCGGACGAGTCGACCGGGGGCAGGTAGATCTCGCCCGGATCGTAATAGGCGCCGTTGCACTGGCTGCTGCGCGACCCGTATTCCTCGCCGTCGAAGTTCGCGGCCGCATCCGGCAGGTATTCCCAGCCCATGCTGCCCGAGTCGTCCAGGATGAACATGATGTTGGGCTTGACCGAGGTCGACGGCGCGGACAGCAGCGGCGCGGTCGCGATGTCGGTGATGGCGGCGGTCGCCGGCAGTGTGGCGGCGGCGAGCAGCGCCAGCGATGCGCGCAGCCTGCGTGAATGATCTTTCATGCGGTTTCTCCGTGGCGCCGGGGACATTGCCCCGCCGGTTCAGAAGTGGACGATGGTCTCGACATAGCTGACGGTGTTCCTCGGCCCCTTCACCCTGGACGTGATGCGGTAATAGGGAACCGGCGGCGGCTCGAAGCGCTGCCAGTTGGTCTCGTCGAAGCCGTCCTTGTTGGGCGCGCTGGATGCGCGCGACTGGTAATTGGCGCAGGAATTGCCTTCCGCGGCCGGACTGCCCGGACTGCTGCAGAGACGGTGTATCAGGTAGCGGACCTCGTTGCCCGCGCCGGCGTCGATCGCGGCCGAGGGCGCGATGCAGCTGGAGTTGGGCCGGCCGCGGCAGTTGTTGGCGTCCCAGTCCACCTGGGCGCGGTCGGCCGCGGCGCGGGTGCCGGTGATGTCGAGACTGTCCTGGCTGGTCGCGTAATAGGCCTGCGTCGGCATGTCCTCGTTGACGTCGGGCGTGCCGACCCTGGCGGTAAGCCAGTCGATCGCAGCCTGCGTCCCGATATCGGCGGCGGCCGTGGCGGCCTGCTTGAATGCCAGGTTGCCGGCCACCTGGTTGCCGGTATCGATGGAGCGCACGAGGCCGAGCGCGGCCATGGTCATGGCCACCAGCACGACGACGGCGATCAGCAGCACCACGCCTTCCTGCCGCCGCGCGGGCATCCTGTAATGCGGCTTCATGAATCCCTCCACAGCAGGTTGCGCAGCGGCACCGTGTTCTCCACGACGTGATACCGATAGCAGCGCCATTGCGCATTGGCGCTGCCGTCCGGGTTCCTGCTCACATCGATGGCGCCGCCCGCCCAGCGCGGCGCGTTGGCGGAGTCCTCGGTCGTGACATTGCAGGCGCCGTCGACCATGCGCAGCTCGCGCACCGCGTTGCGCGCCACGACGGCGAAGCGCACCGCATAGATGCGCTGCAGGTCGCCGCCGTTGCCGACGACGCCGTCGCCGTCGGCGTCGACCATCGTGCTCGACCAGTTCGTCACCCGGCTGTCGGCCTGCACGCCGGGGCGGGTGTCGAAGCCGTATTGCGCCTGCAGGCTGACGATATTCGAATAGGCCCGCTGTTCGGCCGCGGTACCGGTCGCGCTGTTGACGTCGGCGACGACGAGGTTCATGCCGGCATCGAGGGAAAAGCTGCGGTCGCGCATGGAGCCGAGGTTGAACAGCAGGGCGCCGGTCTTGTAGCCGTCATCGGGATAGAGATCGGCGGCGGCCGCGCCGGTCGGATTCCAGGGGCTGGTGTTCTGGTGGTGCAGCTGCGGCTTGCCGTTAGGGATGCCGGTGACCTGGAACAGGGTGCAGTCCTTGTTGGGCTCCCAGGCGATCATCATGTCGCCCACGGCGATGCCCAGCACAGTGTTGACGAAGAAATTGGTCGCGGTCTCGGGGTGATCGGTGATGATGCGCGCCGGCGCGCTGAAGGCCTGCTTGTTGCTCGAGACGATGTTGAGGGCATCCGGCAGTCCGCCCGCGCCGTCGCTGAGGCTGAGCGGCGTGAGCACGAAGTCGCGGCGCTCGCCGTCGTATTCCGCGCGCACGGTGCAGCCGAGCGCGGAGAGCAGATTCATGCCGTAGCCCGCCATCCGCAGGTCGCGCTCGATCGCATAGGCGGCGAGCGCGGCCTCGGTCTGGGCGTCGGAACCCCCGGTGGTGCTGCGCCGCTGCCCTTCGAACACGGAGAACACCTGCGAGATCACGAGCGTGGCGACCAGCGCGATGGCCAGGCCCACCATCGCTTCGACCAGGCCGAAGCCGGCGTTGCGGGCGGCCGGTGCGGGTGCGGGCGCGCGCATGATCTAGATCCCCTCCCCGATGCGCGCCACCAGCACATGGCTGTGGGCGGCCTCGCCGGGCGCCTGCCAGCGCACCGTGATGGTGGCCACGCTGTCGTCGATCGCCACCGTCGGCGCATTGTCGGCGGCGCCCGGCAGCGCCGCCCGCACCTTGTCCCGCCATGCGGCGTACTGGTCGCCGTCCGGGCTTTCGAAGGCTGTCGCCAGCGCGCTCTTGTCGGCCACCCACATCTCGCCGGCGAGCTGGCCGGCCAGGTTGCTCGCCACGGTGCGGTACTTGGCCTCGGCGCTGTGCTTCATCGAGGCGGCCAGCAGGCCGACGATGCCGAGGATGCCGAACGAAAAGACGAGAATGGCGACCATGGTCTCCACCACCGCCATGCCGGACTGGACGCGATGTGTTTTCATAAGCGCTCCTAACTGCAGCCCGCGGGGCTGGATGCGAGCGACAGCGAGGGATCGCACATCCGGACCTGCCCGCCGGGCGAGATGGTCACGACCAGGCGCCGGGCATCGGCGCGGGCCGCGTTGATGACGTCTATCCTCGTCAGGTCGGTGCCGGTGTTGGCGGCGACGACCCGCCCCAGGCTGTCGAAGCTGACGCCGCCCGGGACGCCGTCGCCGGCCGTGAGCGCAGCACTGAAATGGTTGGCCGGCACCGGCGACGGCAGCGCGACCGCGTTCGCGCCCACGCGCGCATTGGGCGTGCCTTCCGCCGCCACGCGCGCCTGGATCTGTGCCGGGCAATCGTCGAGCACGGTGACGCAGCCGACGCGCCAGGCGACTGCGCCGTTGTCCTCGGTCAGCTGGAAGCGCACCGGCACATTGCGCCGTACCGCCTCGGTGCGCGCCAGCTGCAGCCCGTTGAGAATCGATTCGGCCGCGGTGCGCACCTGGGTGCTCTGCAGCCACTGGGAAAACGAGGGAACGGCAATGCCGAGCGTGATCAGCGTGATCGCGATGCCGATCATCAGCTCGACCAGGGTCACGCCGGATTGCGCACGGCGCGGCGCGCTCCTCGCCGCCACTAGCAGCCTCCGCCTTTCCTGGTGACCCAGCAGGCGACCGGCGCGACGCCCCAGCCTTCGGGCAGCGCTGTGGACCGCCGCGCGTTGGCGTGGTCGAGGCTGAACGTGAAGCCGGCGACCGGCGTGCCGGCGCGTCCGGTGGCCGTGACCAGGAAAGCGGTGCCGGTGAGGGTCGGGCAGGCATAGGTGAAATCGTCCTGTGCCGGCAGCGGCGCGGCGCTGCCGGCGACGCAGGCACCCTCGTAGCTGCGGTTGTCCTGGAAATGCTGCTCCAGCTTCACCCGCAGCATGGCGAGATTGTTGTGGGCCTGGGGCAGGCGCGACCGGACCACGTACTCGCCGTACGCGGGAATGGCGACGGCGGCGATGATGGCCACGATGGCTACCGTCACCATCAGTTCGATCAGCGTAAATCCCCGGTTGCCCGGTTGCATGCGCGGCATGCCTTCCTCCCCAAAATATTGTTCTTGCAAGAAATTTTAATCCAAACGTGTAACAAAATAAACAACTAGTTACAAAATTGTTATCTGTTACCGTGCGGCAATATTTTTGCCTCAGCTTATATCGAAATCCGGAAAACCGCCAGTAAAAACCCGAGGGGAGAGGCGAGGCCGCAACGGCACGGGGCCGCGCGGTCGTCGGAGTGTGTCGTCGATGGGGAACGGCCGGGGTTCAGCCCCGATGCGCCGCAATGCCGGACAACAGGCGCAGCAAAGTCTCGCTCGCCACCGGTTTGACCAGGTGATGATCGAAGCCGGCCGCCTCGCTGTCGCGGCGATCCTGCGCCTGCCCGTAACCCGTCAGCGCCACCAGGGTCGCGCCGGCCGTGCGCGGATTGGCGCGCAAGGCGCGCGCGAGCTGATGGCCGTCCATGCCGGGCAGGCCGATGTCGAGCAGGCAGACGTCGGGAACCTCGCGCCCCGCCCGTTCCAGCGCGCGCAGCGGATCGTGCTCCACGTCGACCCGGTGGCCGATCTCCTGCAGAAACAGGGCCAGCACTTCGGCGGCGTCGACGTTGTCGTCCACCAGAAGCACGTGCAGCGGCCGGCCGCGTTGCCACGCCGGACCGCCGCGCTCGTCCTCGCGCCGCTCCGCCTGCTTTTCCAGGCGCGGCAGGGAAACGCAAAACCGGCTGCCCCGGCCGGGGCCATCGCTGTGCGCCTCGACCGTGCCGCCGTGCAGTTCGACCAGCGACCGCACCAGCGCCAGTCCGATGCCGAGCCCGCCCTGCGAGCGGTCGGCGCTGCGCTCGCCCTGCGTGAAGAGGTCGAACGCCCGCGCGATCAGGTCGGGCGCCATGCCGATGCCGTCGTCCTCGACGGCGAAGCGGATCCGCGTGTCGTCGGCGTCGATGCTCAGGCGGATGTGCCCGCCTTCCGGCGTGTACCGCGCGGCGTTGTTGAGCAGATTGACCATCACCTGGACGATGCGCTTGCGGTCGCCGTGCACCGGCGCCGGCGAGGACGGCAGGTCCAGCGAAAGCCGGTGGCGGCGCGCGTCGATCGCCGGGCGCACCTGTTCCACCGTGTCGAGCGCGACGCGGGCGACGTCCAGCGGTTCGAGCTCGAGGCTGACCAGGCCGCGGGTCACGCGCGAGACATCGAGCAGATCGTCGACCAGCGCCGTCATGTGGCGCACCTGCCGCGCGATGATCTCGCTCGCCTGCCGCACCCGCGCGCCGTCTCCGTGGGCCAGGCGCAGCAGGTCGGCGGCGGCGCCGATCGGCGCCAGCGGATTGCGCAGCTCGTGCGCGAGCATGGCAAGGAATTCATCCTTGCGCCGGTCGGCCTCCCGCAGCCGCGCTTCGGCCTGCTTGCGCTGCGTGATGTCGAGCACGACCGCGAGCACGCGCTCGGGCATGTCGCGGCCGGGCGCCCTGATCAGGCTGACCGCGACGTTCACCCAGACTTCGCCGCCCCCGGGCAGCACATAACGCTTCTCGATCTCGAAGGGTTCGCCGCTCGCGAGCATGGCCGAGAACACTTCCATGTTGCGCGGCAAGTCGTCGGGATGGGTGAGCGACTGCATCGGCATGCCCACCAGCTCTTCCCGCCGCCGGCCGAGGATACGGCAGTAGCGGTCGTTGACGCGCACCAGGCGGCCGCTGGTGTCGGCTTCGGCAATGCCGGCGGAGGTCTGCTCGAACAGCGAGTTCAGATGCAGCTCGCTGCGCCGCAGCTCTTCGGTCGCGCGCACCCGCTCGATATGCGCCCAGGAGCGCTCCACCACCTCTTCCACCAGCGCGATGTCGTCCGGCTTCCAGGCACGCGGCGCGGCCTGGTGCACCGCCATCATCGCGACCAGGCGCCCGCCTTTCACCAGCGGGCAGCAGACGATGGCCTTGACGCCGATGGCATTGAACATCGCCCCGCCATCGTCCTCGCCCAGCTCACGGTCGACATCGCATACCACCAGCGTGCGCCCGCCGCGCATGTCGGCGGCGGCACGGCTGCCGAACAGGTCGAGCGAATAGACGCCGGCGCTGCTGGCGAATCCCGGGACGGTCCAGTCGTTGCGGATGGTGAAGCGGTCGTTGTCCGCCTCGAGGTCGGCATAGGCGCAGCGCGTGACCGCGAGATGCCGGCCGAGCAGGCGGGTCGTGGCCTCGAGCACCGACCCGGCATCGGCCGCCGCGCGCGTGGACTCGCTGATCTCGTCGAGCAGGCGGAGTCTCTCTTCGACCCGCTTGCGCTCGGTGATGTCGACGCCGGTCGGCGCGATGAAGAGCACCTTGCCGGCCTCGTCGGTGACCGGCGCCAGCACCAGGTCGAGGATGCGCTGTTCGCCGCCGGCGACGAAGTAGCCCGTTTCACGCCGGAACATCACGCCTTCCGCCGCCTGCCCGGTGCCGGCGCGGATCATCGCGGCGAGTTCGGGCGACAGGTTCCACCAGCCGCATTCCCAGAACTTCCTGCCGATCACTTCCTCGCGGGTGAAGCCGCAGAACTCGAGGCACAGGCGATTGGCTTCGATCAGCGTGCCGTCAAGCGTCAGCAGGCAGGCGAAATAGGATCCCTGGTCGAAGAAGGTGCGGAACTTGGCATTGGCCTCGGCGGCCTGCAGGGCCGTCGCCGTCGTTTCCAGGGTGCGCTGCTCGGCCGCCTTCTGGGCGCTGATGTCGCGCACTTCGACCACGGTGGCGACCGCCTCGCCGCGCTCGAATACCGGACTGGCGGCGCACAGGACGGGAAAGCGGCTGCCGTCCTTGCGGAAGAAGAGGTCTTCGTGGCTCCGTACCTGGAAATGCTCGGGCAGCGCGCGGTCGATCGGGCACTCCTCCATCGGATAGGGACTGCCATCGGGCCGATGGTGATGCACGAGTTCGTGCAGCGGCCGGCTGCGCAGTTCCTCCAACGCATAACCGGTCATCTCGAGCCAGCTGCGGTTGGCGTAGATGCAGTAGCCGCGCCGGTCCATCAGCGCCAGACCCTGGGTCGAATTCTCCGCGATGATCAGCGCCAGGTCCCTGCTGCCCGGAAGGGCGGCCTCGGCCGGCGCCGGCGGGTCCCGGAACACGGACTCGGCGCCTTCGAGCAAGCGCTCCCGCCAGCGGGCAACCTGCTCTTCGCTCACCCCGAAACGCCGCGCCACGTCCGCCGCCGGCTGCCCGCCCTGGGCGGCAAGCGCGACGGCCGCCCTGAATGCGGGAGTCAGTTGTTGCGAATCCTGTCCTGTCACCTCATTGGGCCGATCCATGCATTCATCCGGTTGGTGCGAAACCCCGCCAGTTTCCCATGCCCGCCTGTTTTTTGCCTGCGGCAATGCCTGGCGCGCAGGCTAGCGGCCGCGGAAGCCGCGATGGCCGTGTCCACGATGAAAGCCGTGGCCTCCGCGGCTGCGGAAACCGTCCAGATGATGGTGATGATGGCCATGGCCCCGGCCGCTGCGGTAGCTCAGGCCGAAACCGAAATGCACCGGCGGCCCGACGTACACCGGGGCCGGCGCGACGTACACCGGGGCCGCCGGATAGGCGTAGCCGTAGGCGGGATAGGGTTCGTAGTAGGTGACGGGCGGCGCGTCATAGGGAACGGCGACGCAGCCGGAAAGGCCGACGATGGCGGCGAGCGAAACCAGGATCTTCATGACGGCCTCGACAGGGTTGGGGATGCTGCTTAGATGCGTGCGCGCGGGCGCTGTTCGCGGACCGCGGAAATATTTTCGGCGCGTCAAGAACCGCCCTTGCGACAGTTCGCCGGCCGGTTCCGGGGCAGGTCCCGGACCACCTGCTCCTGTATCGCCGCTCGAACACGATCCAACAGCCTTCGCCCCGCGCCACCCTCGACGCCGGCATGCGCGCGCATGCCCGCGGGCGCCGCGTGACCAGGGTCACCGGCAGGCGATGCATGCGGCGACCGTCGCGCGCGCGCCTCATCACAGAGTGAAGCAGGGCGAAGCAGAGCAGCGCGCCGCCATCCCGGACCCTGCCGGCGCACGCGTGACCATGGTCATTTCGCTCGCATGCAAGAGGAACCGCTACGCATTTTTTCCCTCGTTTCTGCTTCGCGAATGAAGCTGTTTACGTCATTGCGCGGGTTTGCGAGTCCTCAAGCGAAGCACGCGCGCCGACTAAACCGCCGGAACCGCGGCCAACTCCAAAACCGTCGAAGGGCGCACATGCAGGGAGGCGAAAAAACCACACGCACCTTGGTGCCGACAGACTTCAGCCCTTCACAAGGTCCGCGTAAGTCCTTTTCAATTTGGAGCGAAAGAATCATGTCTAGAAGCTTGCAGGTCTTAACGACGATCGGCCTGGCGACTCTGCTCGCCGCATGCGGTGGCGGAGGCGGCCCGGATCTCGACGTCGGCGGTGGAGGTGGCGGAAGCACCTTCAAACCCACCGTCTACACTTCCGAGGGAAGAGCCCTCAACAGCTGCAGCCTCGATCCGGTCTGCTCGAACAATCCGCTGGCGCCGTTCTTCGCCGGTGTGTCGCAGGCGCCGGCGGCCGGGGCGACGCTGTCGGGCGTGGTGAGGCTGGAGGTGCGCGGCAACGACCTGTACAACGTGGAGCTGCTGCCGGCGGACAGTTACCTGCCCCGCTACGGCATCTTCAACATCAGCGGCGACCGCACCCTGGCCTGGCTGGACCTGGACACCACGCGCCTGCCGAACGGCGCGGTCAACATGCGCATCAGCGCATTCAACGCGCCCGCCGGCCAGCCCGCCGCGGAAATCGTCGCCATGCCGGCGCGCAGCTGGAACATCAGCAACAGCGGCGCGCCCTCCTCGAGCTTCGCGGCTTCGGTGACCGCGGCGCCGGCGGACGGCGCCAGCGTCAGCGGCACTACCCGGCTTGAAATCCGCGGCAGCGGCATCGCCAATGCGGAACTGCTGCCGGCGTCGGGCTATTCGCCGCGCCTGGGTGTGTTCAATGTGTCGGCCGACCGCACGATGGCCTGGCTCGACTTCGATTCGCGCTCGGTGCCCGACGGCGCGACCGGCGTGCGCATCGCCGCCTACAACGTGCAGGCGGGCCAGCCCGGCGCGACGGAGATCATCGCCATGCCGGCGCGGACCTGGAACATCGGGAACGGCTCCGCGCCCGCGCCGTCGACCTTCACCGCCACCGCCACCATGGCGCCCGCGCACGGCGCCGTGGTGAGCGGCACGACGCGGCTGGAGGTGCGCGGCACCAACCTGCGCAATGTCGAACTGCTGCCGGCGAGCGGATACCTGCCGCGCTACGGCGTGTTCAGCATCTCCGCCGACCGCACCTTCGCCTGGCTCGACTTCGATTCCTCGGCACTGCCCAACGGGACGCTGAACGCGCGCATCAGTGCGTTCAACGCGCCCGCGGGCGAGCCGGCGTCGGAGATCGTGGCGATGCCGGCGCGGCAGTGGGAGCTGCGGCACTGAGGATGGTTGCGGATTGAACGACGGGCGCGCAGGCGCCCGTTTTTTTTGCGGGCGGGCCCTACCACCAGCTCACGATGATGAGTCCGGCGCCGGTCCAGGTGGCGAGGGAAATCCCGGGAAGCGTGCGGCCATGCACACGGGCGAGCAATGCCGCGGTAATGCCGCCCCAGAACAGCACGCGGCCGCCGCCCTTCACCGCATCCATCGGCGCGGCGCCGAGCAGAAGCAGCTGCAGACCGGCGCCCGCGATGAAAGCGCTCGCCGCGGCCAGCAGAAACAGTGCGGCCTTGCGCTGGCGGTCGTCGTCGAAAATGGCCATGTGGCTTGCGGGAAGGAATTCGGGGATCCGCCACAACGATAGCCGCCGGCGCCGGGGTCCGCGCTGATTCCGCGCAGGCTTTGGAAGCACCGCATTCGACGCTCGTCGACCGCCCTCACCTGCGCAGCGGATCGAGCAGGTGCCGCAGCGCGTTGTGGTCGAGTTCGTACATGAGCGCGAGCAGCTGGCCGAGTTCGCCCTTCGGAAATCCCTCGCGCGCAAACCAGCCGAGATAGTGGCCGGGCAGATCGGCGAGCAGCCGGCCCTTGTATTTCCCGAAGGGCATCTCGCGGGTGACGAGCAGTTGAAGATGTCGCGGGTCCATGTCAGTGCCGGGAAGCGTCCGGCGCACGCGGCCGGTAGAGATAATCGGGAGGCAGGCCGAGCCGGCGGCAGGACTGCGCCGGCGGCGCCTCATGCAGCACGACCCTGTCCGCCGCGCGCGCCGCGGACTGCAGCAGCCGCCGCTGCCATCCCGCCAGGCGCGCCTCTCCGTCGAGACCGATCCTGGCGGCGACCGCCGGCGGCACCAGCTCGACCGCCGCCGCCACCATCCACGACTGCAGCGGCGCCAGCGCGGGCGGCACCAGCGGAACCGAGCGCATCAGGCCGAGAAACTCGGCGAGCACCGGCGAGCCGCCGAGTTGTCCGACCGTGGCGTCGAACAGGCGCTCGAGCGCCGCCTGGGAAGCCGGCGCCGAGGTCGCGCCATACAGCCGCGCCGATGCCTGTCCATCCGCGTAATAGCGGTCGCGCTCCGCGCGCGACAGCGGCGCCACCCACTCCGCCCACGCCTCGATGAAGCCGAAGCTCGCCGTCGCCTGTACCCAGTCGAGCAGCGCGGGATCATCCGCGCGGTAGGCCTGGCCTTCGGGCGTGACGCCGGCGATTCTCGCATGCATGGCGCCGACCCTGGCGATCATCGCCTCGGCCTGGCTGCGCGGCCCGTACACCGTCATCATCGCCGCCAGCCCGGTACGCTGCAGGCGCTGCAGCGGCTGGCGACGAAAGCTGGTGTGCTCCCAGACGCCGGCGCGGACGCGGGGTTCGGCAAGCTCGAGAATGACGGCGGCGATGCCGCCTATCATCAGCGTGACCGGGTTCTTGAAGATTTTCCAGGCGGTGGAATCGGGACCGACGAGCGCGGGCTCGCCGGCCGGGCGGGAAAAATCGAAGCGGCCGTCGCCGCGAAAAAAACCGGCGGCGGCCGCTTCGAGCCGGCGCTGCAGGGGCGCCGGCAGAACGATCGGGCGTTGCGGTAACAGCATGGACGGGGCGCATGGGGAAAACGCCGCCATCCTAACATCGACCTCAGTCGCCGCGCGGCACCGCCCGTTCGATCGATGCCTGCAGGTTTTCCCTGGCGCCGGCGCCGGCTTCGTCCTGGCCCTGCTGCAGCGACCTGGCCATCGCCTCCGACGGGTCGCCCTGGCCTTCCGGCGGCTGGCCGACGCGGCGCGCCTGGTCGGACTGCTCGTCGAGATTGACTTCCTCGGCGACGCTGAAGCGGCCGTCTTCGGCGTTGTCGTCTCCGGACTGGGACAGCTGGGACGCCGACGTCACCTGCTGCGACACCTGCGGCGGCGTCTGCCGGCCCTGATCGGGTTGCTGAGTATTTGCCATCTTGCATCTCCTTTTCGTCATGCATGGATGACACTATGAACGCGCGCGCCGGTACAAGTTGCGGGGGAACCGGAACGCGGCGCCGCCGGTCAGCGTGATATGCCTTTCAACTTTCACTTCGACATTTCTTCCAGCTGGACCTTCGCGGCGGTGGTGACGCTCTGCGTGTTTTCCGCCCTGCTGCTGCTGCGCGCGATGGTCGGCCGCCAGCTGCACAAGCTGGCCTCGCGCCGCGGCCTTGCCTTCCTCAGCTATCCGGAGCAATTGCTCGACGCGACCAGCCATCTTTTCCTGTTCGCGGTCGCGGTGCTGGCCGGCCTCAGCCAGATGGCGCTGCCGGACCAGTACCGCCGGCTGCTGGAATACGGCTGGGTGGTGATCGGCGTGCTGCAGGCGGCGCTGTGGGCGAATCGCCTGCTGTCAGTGTCGCTTGATCGGGCCTTTGAATCGCATCGCGCCTCCAATCCGTCGAGCGCGACCCATCTGCTGGCGGTGGGCCTGCTGCTGCGCATCGTGCTGTGGTCGGTGGCGGTGCTGCTGGTGCTCGACAATCTCGGCTTCAACATCACGACCCTGGCCGCCTCGCTCGGCATCGGCGGCGTCGCGGTCGCGCTGGCGGTGCAGAACATCCTCGGGGACATTTTTTCATCCGTCTCGATCGCGCTCGACAAGCCCTTTGTGATCGGCGATTTCATCGTGGTCGACGACTTCATGGGCACGGTCGAATACGTCGGACTCAAGACCACCCGCATCCGCAGCCTCGGCGGCGAGCAGATCGTGTTTTCCAACACGGAGCTGCTCAAGAAGCGCATCAGCAATTTCAAGCGCATGGAAGAGCGTCGCGTCGCCTTCGAGTTCGGCATCGCCCACGACACGCCAGTCGAGCACATCGAGAAGATACCCGGCCTGGTGAAGGAAGCGATCGCCGCCGCCGGCTTCCAGACCCGCTTCGACCGCTCGCACTTCAAGACCTTTTCCGAGCGCGGGCTGATCTTCGAAAACGTCTACTACGTGCTCACGCCGGACTTCAATGTCTACATGGACATCCACCAGGCGATCAACCTGCGCCTGATGCGCGACTTCCGCCGGCTCGGCATCCGGATCGCCTTCCCGGTCCACACCGTGCAATGGCATCCCGACACCCCGCTCCCCATGCGGGTGCCGCTCGAACAGGTGCACCCGAGGCTACGCCCGGCCTCCGAATAGGCACCTTTCCTTGCAGGTTCCGCATGTCTTTCTGCCAGCTTGTTGGCCGAACGACTCTGCCCGTTTTTTCCGCCCAAAACTTTTTCTGATTCCGGGAAACTATTTCCGGACGGCAGGCATCACAGGCGCATTACGTCATAGAAACGTTGCCCTGGATAATCGATGCACACCGCCCAAACCGCTAACAGTTTTCCTTCACGCCTCGTCGTCCCCAACCTGCGGCCCTATGCGCTGCCCGCCGTGTTCGCCCTGTCGGGCCTGATCATGGGCAGCTGGGCCAGCCGCATTCCCGCGCTGCGCGACGGCCTGCAGATTTCGCATACCCTGCTGTCCTTCGTGCTTCTGTGCGGCGGCCTCGGCGCGCTGATCTCCTATCCGCTGGCCGCGCGCATGATGTCCGGCCTCGGCGCACGCCGCACGGTGCGCGCCGGCGCCATGGGCTTGTGCATGGTGCTGGTGGGTATCGGCATGGCGCCTTCGGTACCGCTGCTGATGCTGGCCGTGCTCATGCTCGGCGTCACCGGCGGCTGCTTCGGCGTCGGCCTCAATGCCATGGCGGCCCGCTATGAAAAAGCGGCCGGCACCTCCCGCATGTCGATGCTGCACGCGCTCGGCTGCTCGGGTTCGCTGTGCGGCGCCCTGCTCGGCAGCGCGCTGGCCGGCGCCGGCATCCCGCCTTCCTCGCACTTCCTCGCCATCGCCCTGCCGGCCGCGATGCTGCTGTGGACCGCGAGCCAGATGTTGCAGGGCGGCGACCAGCGCGAGACGATCGAGCGCAAGGCCTTCGCGCTGCCGCGCGGCCCGCTCGCCCTGCTCGGCCTGCTCGGCTTCTGCGGCGCCATGTCGGAAAACAGCATCGCCGACTGGAGCGGCGTGTTCATGAAGGATCATTTCGGCGCGAGCGAAGGCGTGGCCCCGCTGTCGCTGTCGGCGTTCACCGTGATGATGCTGGTGTGCCGCCTGTTCGGCGACCGCCTGAAGGAGCGCCATGGCGCGCGGCGCCTGGTGAGCTTCGGCGCCGCGCTCTCCGCCTGCGGCCTGTTCCTCGCGGTGTTTGCGCCGAACGCCTGGCTCGCGCTGGCCGGTTTCGCCTGCTCCGGCCTCGGTCTGGCGCTGCTGTTCCCCTTCATCTTCAGCGCCGCCGGACAGCAGGGCGCGATGGCCTCGGCCAGCGTCGCCACCCTCTGCCATGTCGGCGGCCTGGTGGGCCCGCCGGTGATCGGCACCATCGCCGACGTGCTCGGCATGCAGATGGCGATCGGCCTGATCGGCATGCTCAGCATCATCATTGCTCTCGTCGCATCGCGTTCGCGCATGCTGGCCTGAGCGGCGCGAGCCGCGGGCGGGAACCTTGCGTGGTTGCGAATAACTATAGAAGTATTCGCCACCCTCCAAGGAAAGACCATGCCCAAGTCCACTTTTGCCGGCCATCCATTGCATCCCATGCTGATCGTCGCGCCGGCCGCCCTGATTCCCTTCGGCTTCGTGATGGATGCCATGTACCGGCGCAGCGGCGACGAGTCCTACGCGGACGCCGCCTATTACAGCCTGGTGGGAGGGCTGGTCGGGGGCGTGGCGGCCGCCACGTCCGGCCTGATGGACTACCTGACCATATCGCCCGAGACCGAAGTCAAGCGCACGGCCAACGTGCACGCCTCGCTCAACGGCGCCGCCATGGCGCTCACCCTGCTCAATGTGTTCCAGCGCCGCGCTGACCGGCGCGCCGGCTCGCTGATGCTGTCGGCGGCAGCGGCCGCCGGGGTGCTCGTGTCCGGCTGGTTCGGCGGCAGGATGGTGTACGACCAGGGCATGCGGGTGAGCGGCGTCGATCCGACCGCCGGCGCGCCCGAGCTTGCGCCGCCCGCCGACGAGCTGCTGGAAACCGCGATGCTGCGCGAGGAGAAGCTGGCGCCTTCCGCCGGCCCCGTTCTGCACTGAACGGGGAGCGCCCTCATGGCCCACCCCCTCACGAGGCACGCCGGCGTGCTTGCCCTGGCCTTGCTCGCGGCCTGCTCGCGGGATGAACCCGCACCCCCTCCGCCGGCGGCTTCGGCACCCGCGCCTGCGGCCGCACCGGCGCCGGCGCCGGTGACCGGCAGCGGCGTCGAACTGCCCAGCTTCGTCAACCTGGTCCGTCAGCAGGGGCCGACCGTGGTGAACATCAGCGCCACGCGGCATGCGAGCGCCGCGCCCGGGCTGCGCAGCGGCGATCCGCTGTTCGAGTTCTTCCGCCGCTTCGGCGGGCAGCCCGACGTGGGCGAGGCGCCCGCGGCCAGCCTCGGCTCGGGCTTCATCATCAGCAACGACGGCTACATCCTCACCAATGCGCACGTGGTCGCCGACACCGATGCGGTATCGGTGAAACTGACCAACAAGCGCGAGTACAAGGCGAAGGTCATCGGCGCCGATCCGTACACCGATGTCGCGCTGCTGAAGATCGACGCGCGCGACCTGCCCACCGTCAGGATCAGCAACCCGGTACGCATCGAGCCGGGCGAATGGGTGGCCGCCATCGGCGCGCCCTTCGGCTTCGAGAACAGCGTGACCGTGGGCGTGGTCAGCGCCAAGGGACGGCTGCTGCCCAACGGCAGCTACGTGCCCTTCATCCAGACCGACGTCGCGGTCAACCCGGGCAACTCGGGCGGACCGCTGTTCAGCACGCGCGGCGAGGTGGTGGGCATCAATTCCCAGATCTACAGCCAGACCGGCGGCTACATGGGCATCTCGTTCGCCATACCGATCGACATCGCGATGGACATCGGCCAGCAGTTGCGCGAGAGCGGCCGGGTGATACGCGGACGCATCGGGGTACAGCTGCAGGAGCTGACCTTCGACCTCGCCACCGCGGCCGGGCTCAAGGAGCCGCGCGGCGCGCTGGTGGCCGCGGTGCAGCGCGGCGGACCCGCGGACGATGCCGGCATCCGCCCCGGCGACGTGGTGCTGAGCTACGACGGCAAGCCGGTCGAGATGACCGCCGACCTTGCGCGCCTGGTCGGCGGCACGCGGCCCGGCAGTACGGTCAAGGCGGAGGTCTGGCGCGAGGGCAAGATGATCGCCGCCGATATCAAGGTGGCGGCGCTGGATCGCTGACCGGCGTGGCCGGCCTGCCGGGCATGCTGGTGGCCGCGCCGCGCAATCTCGCGCTGGCGGTGGCGCTGTGCGCGCTGATCGCCTTCGTCAGGCCGGTACTCGAACACAGCGTGTATCTCGGCCGCCTGCTCGCGCTACCGCCGCCGAAAGACTTGCCGCAGCCGCTCGGCTCGCCGCGCGCGCGCATGCACGACAGCTGGCATGCATCCCGCAGCGGAGGACGACGTCACGAGGGCGTGGACATCTTCGCGCCGCGAGGAACGCCGGTCAGATCGACGACGGAGGGTCTGATACTTCGCCGCGGCAGCAACCGGCTCGGCGGCAAGGTGGTGTGGGTGCTCGGTCCGGGCGGCCATCGCCACTACTACGCCCATCTCGATGCCTACGCTCATGTCCGCAGCGGCGAGCGCATCCAGCCGGGCGCCGTGCTCGGCTATGTCGGCGACAGCGGCAACGCAAAGGGAACGCCGCCGCATCTTCACTACGGCATCTACACGCCGTCAGGCCCGATCAATCCATATCCGTTGCTGGCCGCGGGGCGCGTAAACGACGCGCGCTCCCCGCGGCCGGGCGGCAAGCCCTGATCGGCCTGCCGCCTTCATCGCGCTGGCACGCTTCAGGAAGCGGTGGCCGCCGCCCCCGTGGTCGCCCCCGTGGTGGTGCCGGTCGCGGCGCCGCTGCCCGAACCCGCACCGGTGGTGCCGGTATCGGTGCCTGCGGTCCCCGTGCCGGTGGTGCCGGTACCCGTGGCGCCGGTGCCAGTGCCTGTAGCGCCAGTACCCGTACCCGTGGTGCCGGTGCCCGCACCTGTGGTGCCGGTGCCTGCGCCCGTGCTGCCCGTTCCGGTGGTGTCCGTACCGGTCCCGGGGGCGCCTGTTCCGGTCGTGCCCGTACCGGCGCCGGTGCTGCCGGTGCCCGTGCCGCCGGTGCCCGTGCCGTTCGCACCCGCCGCCGCGCCAACGCGATCGCGCAGCGTGGTCGCTTCCTGCAGATGCGCGGTCAGCACCGGCAAGGTTTGCGCCGCGAATGCGCGCAAGGCTTCATCCGGCTCGTTCTGCGCACGGTCGGTGAACAGCGCGACATCCTTCTCGTGCACGGCCACATTGCTCGACATGTAAGCGGCGTCGAAGGCGGGGCCCGTCAGCGGCGCAAGCTGCATGAATGCGAGCGCCGTTTCGGCCGACGGCTCCACCGGCAGGAAGCGGTCGCGCTCATCCGCCAGAGCGGCGACGACGGTATTGGCCCGCGTATGGTCGTCGATCATGGATTGCGCGAACTGCCGCACTTCGGGATCCGTAGCGCGCTGCACCGCCAGCGTGGAGAGCAGGATCTCGCCCAGGCCGTCCGTCCATGCACCGAGCAACAGATCGGTCGGCAGCGCCTGGTAGATCCGGGTCGCGGTCGCGAGGTGCTCCTCGAGATGCGGCAGGGAACGCGCGGCCAGCGCCTGCACATCCGCATCGCCCGCGCCCGAGGCCTGTACCCGCGTCTGCTGCACGCTCAGCGCATGCACGATCACGTTGTGGTTCATGTAGGCCTTGTCGAAGACCGCGCCTTCGAGTTCTTCCAGCTCCTCGGCTGCGCTGCGGTTTTCGGCGGTCACCGTGGTCGGCGGCGTAATGCCCTTGGCCTGCATGACCTGGGCGACTTCCGTGTTGAGACGGGTGTGCTCGTCGATCAGCATCTGCGCGTAGGTGCGCACTTCCGCGTTCTGCGCGCGCTGCAGCGCGATCCTCGACAGCTCGATCTCGGCAAGACCGTCGCGATAGGCATTGATCAGCCATGCCGACGGATTGATCTCGCCATTGATTTCCTTCGCCATGCCGAGATGCTGCGACAGAACGGTCTTCATCTTGACGAGGTAGGCAGCGAGAGCAAGATCGACGTCGCTGCCAGCCGCTCCGCCCGAGGTGCCGGTCGTATCGCCGGTCGTGCCCGAAGAGGTCGTGCCTGTGCCGGTGGTGCCTGTACCCGTGGTGCCTGTACCGGTCGCACCTGTACCGGTCGCACCTGTGCCGGTAGTGCCTGTGCCGGTAGTGCCTGTGCCGGTAGTGCCTGTGCCGGTAGTGCCTGTGCCGGTAGTGCCCGTGCCGGTAGTGCCCGATCCGGTAGTGCCTGTACCAGTAGCGCCCGAGCCGGTAGCGCCGGTGCCAGTCGTTCCTGTACCAGTAGCACCCGTGCCAGTAGTACCCGTGCCAGTAGTACCCGTGCCAGTAGTACCCGTGCCGGTAGTACCCGTGCCTGTAGCACCCGTGCCGGTAGTACCCGTGCCTGTAGCGCCCGTGCCGGTAGCGCCCGTGCCGGTAGTACCGGTGCCGGAAGCATCCGTACCGGTGCCTGTGCCGGTCGTACCCGTGCCAGTCGTCCCCGTACCCGTGCCGGTGGTCCCGGTGCCCGTGCCGGCAGCCCCGCTACCCGTGCCGCTTGCGCCCGTGCCCGAGGCGTCCGTGCCGGATCCGCTGGTGCCCGTGCCGGTGGTGCCCGTACCCGTGCCGGTGGTGCCGGACCCGGTGCCGGACCCGGTGCCGATGGTGCCCGTCGCCACGCCGTTCAATCCATCCTGCTGACCGGCCGCCACGAGCATCGAGACGTGCTGATTGACTTCGGTGTTGTGCATCGCCACGTTGTAGTCCATGTAGGCGCGGTCGAACTCGCTGCCGGACAGGGCCTGCAACTGTGCATACCTGGTCTGGTGATCGGAGCCGGCGTCGCTCGACAGACTGACGCCGCGCTCGGAGGCCAGCGCCTGGATCTCCGCGTTGGCGCGGGTATGGTGGTCGATCATCAATTGCGCGAACTGGCGCACTCTCGGCGACGAGGCGCGTTCGAGCGCGAGGCGGGAGAGCAGAATTTCGCCGGTTCCTTCCTGGAATTCGCTGCGCAGGAAATCCGCGGCCGGCAATGCCGCCGAGCCCTGCTGATCCGCATCGGCCGCCGCACCCGTGGTACCGGTGCCGCCGCTGGCGCTGCCGCTGCCGCTTCCCGCGCCGGTGTTGTTCGCTGCGACATCATCGTCTCCGCCGCCACCACCACCGCACGCTGCGAGCATCGCAGCGGAAATAACCGCAATCATTTTTTTCATGTCAGATCTCCAGAGGTCATATATAAAGCGACGCATGCCTGATAACGAGTGCGTCGCGCGAGCCGTGCGGCACGGACAAACGACAGCCCCGTGCCAGAGGGACTTGTACGACAGTGCCGTGCCGCCGAGTTCCCGCAACACGAACGGCGCATGGTCTGGAACAGACTCCATTGCGCGCCTGCAGCTTCAATTGACGCGATGCATTGCGCTACGTAACACGTAGCGCATTAAAACTTTCCTGCGCCGTCAAGCGCGAAAGAAGGTGTCATCAATTGATACAAACGCCAGGTGAACTTCAATCCCTGGATGCCTCTAACGAACTCCGGCGCATGCCCATCACGCATCGACAGGCGCGGGCAATACCTTTCATCACACACTCATTTACCCAGTTCATCCCAGGAGGCATTCGATGAAAAAACTACTGATCGCAGCACTCATTTCCGCACTCGGCAGCACCGGTGTGGCCATCGCCCAGTCATCGTCCTCGGGCGGCACCGGAAGCAGCGGAAGCAGCAGCGGCTCGACTGGCATGACAGGTTCGTCCGGCTCCAGCGGCTCCTCCGGTTCTTCCGCATCGGACACCGATACCGACAAGAAGAAAAAGAAGAGCTCGGGCAGCTCGGGTTCTTCCGGCAGTTCCGGTTCGTCGGGCAGCGGCGCCTCCGGCAGCTCGGGCGCGGGCTCGATGGGCAGCGGTTCATCCGGCAGCTCCGGTTCCTCCGGCTCGATGGGCAGTGGCTCGTCCGGCAGCTCCGGCTCCTCCGGCTCGATGGGCAGCGGTTCGTCCGGCAGCTCCGGCTCCTCCGGCTCGATGGGCAGCGGTTCGTCCGGCAGCTCCAGCTCCACCCCGATGGGCGGCAGCTCGGGTAGCAGCTCGTCGGATACCTCCGGCGCCTCGGGCAGCAGCGGTTCGTCCAGCGGCTCCCTCGGCGGCTCCTCGGGCGGCTCCGGCAGCACCTCGGGCTCGGGCGGCTCCTCAGGTGGTTCTTCGGGTGGTTCCTCCGGCGGTTCTTCGGGTGGTTCTTCGGGCGGATCGTCCGGCGGCTCCTCGGGCGGATCGGGCGGTGGTTCGGGCGGCTCCGGCGGCTCGGGCGGCAGCGGCAAGTAATACTTCCCGCAGCATCTGAAGCAAGCACACCCGGCGCGCTGCACAGGCAGTGCGCCGGGTGTGCGCGCGTCCGCGTCAGGCTGTCCGGCATCAGCCGCGATGCGATCCCATGGCAACGCATGCAGCGATGCATTCGCCGCGCCTGATGGCGTAGCGGGCTCGGGATCGACCGTTGCAGCCCCCGGCCTGCGGCGCCCCTATGATCGTTCTCCGGACCTGTCTCTCCGCCCTCGCACGGCACGCTTTTTGCACAACCGCGTCATCGTCATCGGCTTTTCGACTGGAGGAATGATCATGAGAACCACGCTCGCGGCACTGACCGCCGCCACCGCGCTTGCGCTTGCCACTTCGGCGTTCGCGCAAACGCCAACCAACAGCACGTCCGGCATCAGCGCCGGCACCATGGGTTCGGGAAGCTCGGTCGAACCCGGACGCACCGGATCGGGTTCGTCGTCGTCGGGATCCGGCGCCAGCGGCGCCTCCTCATCAGGCAGCGCGGGTGCAACGGGCAGCAGCGGCGCCACCAACTGCCCGCCGGAGCGGACCGGGAACGGTGGAGCAGGCCAGGCCGGCGCCGGCAGGGCCGACTGCCCGACCTCCGGCAGCGCCGGTGCAGGCGGCGGCAGCTCGGCGAGCGGCACCGAGCGCTCGTCGGGTGCCATGGGCAGCGTCCCGCCCTCTCAGAGCGGTTCGAATCCGACCACGGGCGGCGTCGGCCGCATGGGCAGCGGCTCGACCGGCGCACCGGCGGGGCCGGGCTCCAACGCGGGTCCGACGGTCGGCATCGGCCGCTGACGGCGGCAAGGTCCACGCACCGGAGGGCCGGAGCAGGCCTGCACCAGGTCCCGGCCCGCCGGCAGCAGACGCGGGGCATTGCGGCTATCATCTTGCCGCATGAGACCCTCCCATCCCGGCAGCGCCATCGTCATGATCGTTGCCGCCGCCCTGCTGTTCTCCCTGATGGATGCCGGCACCAAGTATCTCGGCGGCCTGCTGTCGGTGGTGATCATCCTGTGGTGCCGCTACACTATCCAAAGCGCGATCATGGCCGCCGCGGTATGGGCCAGACGCGGTGCGCGCGGCTTCGTCACGCTGCATCCGCGCTTTCAGCTGCTGCGCGGCCTGATGCTGGTGCTGCTGTCGGTGCTGACCTTCTTCAGCCTGCGCCACATGCCGCTGGCGGAATTCACCGCCATCATCATGCTGTCTCCCGTCCTGCTCACCGCGGTTTCGAGCCGGCTGTCGCGCCTGCCTCTCGGCCGGTTGCGGTGGGCGCTGCTGCTCGGCGGCTTCGCCGGCACGCTGATCGTGATCCGGCCCGGCGGCGCGCTGTTCAACGCGGCGGCCATCCTGCCGCTGCTGGCGACGCTGGTCGCCACCGCCTACAACCTGCTCTCGAGCCATCTCGCCGTGCTGGAGCATCCGCATACGACGCAGTTCTACACCGGCGCGATCGGCATGCTACTGCTCGCGCCGCTGGTCGCGCTGCAGGCGGGCAGCCTGCCTTCCGTGTTCGCCGCCCTCGGCGTCGCGGAACTGCTGTTGCTGCTCGCGGTGGGCCTGCTCGGCACCGCCGGCCACCTGCTGCTGGTCATGGCATTCAGGCGGGCGCGCGCGCCGGCGCTGATGCCCTTCACCTATAGCCAGATCGTATTCGCGGCCGCGCTCGGCTTCGCATTGTTCGGTCACATTCCGGACGGCTGGGCCTGGACCGGCATGCTGCTGATCGCACTGTGCAGCTGCGCATCCGCCTGGCTCGACATGCGCCCGCGCAGGGTGCGCAACAACAAGGACAAAGAATGAACAAAGCCTGGCTCATGCTCGCGCTCGCCATCACCGCGGAAGTCATCGCCACCACCTCGCTCAAGGCATCGGCGGGTTTTACCCGTCCTCTGCCGTCGGTGCTCACGGTCTGCGGATATGCCGCGTCGTTCTGGCTGCTCGCGCAGATTCTCAAGACCCTCGAAGTCGGCATCGTCTATGCCGTATGGAGCGGCGTCGGCCTGGCGGCGGTGGCACTGATCGGGGTGTTCCTGTACGGCGAAAGCGTGTCGCTGCTCAAGGCACTGGGACTGCTGGCCATCCTGGTCGGCGTCGTGCTGCTCAATCTCGCGGCCTAGCGTCCGAGTTCCCCGGCAGCGGGCCGCGCGCGACATGCCGAAGTCGCGCAAGTTCCCTGAGAACAGATGGACAAAAGTGCAGCTTTTCCCAAGGAACAATTCTTTCTGGAACCGACTCCGACCCGGACCATAAAAAACGGCCAAGGAGTCTTGTCCATGAAGCATGCAAAGCAGCCCATCCTCCTCACCGCGCTCCTGGTCGGCGGCGCCATTACCGGCCTTGCCGCCTGCGGCGGCGGCGGTGGCGGGGGCGGAAGCGCGTCCGAGGCCAGCGCGTCGACCGCGGTCGGCAACAGCGCGAGCACGACGAGCAATGCGCCGGCCGCCAGCGAGACGCCCTACGCCGCGCCGCCGGCCCAGCCCTCGCTGGCGCTGCCGGTGCTCAGCCTGCCGGCCGCACCCGCGAGCGGCGCGGTACTCGCGCTCGAATGCGGCCGCACCTATCGCGGCACCCTCGACCTGCGCGGCAAAGCCAATGTGACGGTAAGGACTGCCGGCGATTGCGGCAAGGCGACGATCAGCCCCGGACGGGAGATCACCGGCTGGACCCGCCACCAGGGCAATATCTGGTCGGCGCCGGTCGACTTCGCCGCCGCGCAGCTGAGCGTGGGCGGCCAGCCGCAGCGTCTCGCCCACTGGCCGAGCCGAGCGCAGGGCTGGGCGCGCGCGGAGTCCTCGAGCGCCGGCAGCCTGCGCTATGCCATGCCGTCCTCCGACCTCGTGGGCGCGCGCTTGCTGTTCCGTCCCTATGAATGGGCGATGGAAGCGCGCACCATCACCGGCTATGCCAACGGCACGATGGCCCTCGCCTCGACGGGGGACGCCAACTACGACGGCTACGCGCTGGAGGGACAACCGGACTTCTACGTCGAAGGCAAGCTGTGGATGCTGGACGAAGCCGGCGAGTGGGCACAGAGCGGCGACAGGCTGTATGTGTGGACGGCCGATGGCCAGTCGCCCGAGGGACGCGCGTGGGCGTCGCCGGACGCGCACGGCATCAACGCCGCCAACTCCTCCTCCGTGCGCATCGAGGGCGTGTCCATCTTCGGCGCGACCGACGGCATCCACGCGCGGGACGCCGGCGGCCTGCAGGTGCGTGACGTCGACATCGCCAACAGCGCGGGCAACGGCATCATGAATTCCGGCGGCAGCGGGCTGCGGGTTGAGGGCGGCAGCATACGCAATTCGCGGCACGATGCCATCGCGGTCAAGTGGGGCGGCGGCGGCGAGCACATCAGCAGGGTGCGTATCGATGCCGCCGGCTCGCTCGGCATGCCGGTCAATGCGCACGCGGCCATCAATCTCACCGCGGGCAATGGCGCGACAGTCTCCGGCAATACCGTCACCAACGCCGGCTACATCGGCATCCGCACTTTCCGCGACTCCGTCGTGACCGGCAACGTGGTGGACGGCGCCTGCCTGATGCTGACCGATTGCGGCGGCATCTTCAATTCCGCGCGCGACGGCCTGCCGCTGAACGCCCGCATCGAGAACAACACGATCCGCCGGGTCGGCGTCGGCCAGCGGCTGGCGTGGGCAGTCTATCTCGGCGACGGCGCCAATGGCGTGACCGTCAGCGGCAATACCATCGCCGGCAACGGCAACGGCATGCTCCTGTTCGACGGCCACGACGTCACCGTGCGCGGCAACGATTTCTCGGCGAGCAGCCAAGCGCACATCCAGATGGCGGAAACCGCCGCCGGCCGGGTACGCCGCAACAGCGTCACGCAAAACAGCTTCAGCTCGCGCAACGGCGAAGAGACCTATCGCCTGAGCAGCGATGCGGGAACCGCATCGGTGGCGCAGTTCGCGACGATGGACGCGAATCAGTACCGCAGCGCCTCGTCCATCTTCGCCAACTACAACGGCGAGCCGCTTGGATACGCGCAATGGAAGCAGCGCACGGGACAGGACGGTTCGTCCAGCTACGCCGCGCCCTGAGTCGCGTGGCGGCGTGACTGGGGCGGCGGCCGGACGGGAACCGCCAGCCGATGGAACCGCGATGCGGCGGCATGCACATATCGGTTTTCCATCGCCCACTGCGCAGCCATGTCCCGAATCGGATCGCCGTCACCCTCCCATCATCCGCCGCCGCATGCCGGCCCCTCCAGTTCCCGGGGGGGCGCCGGCGAGGCAGCCTCGTCCTCGCAGGGAAGACCGGTACAGGAGATACGCGCAGACCTCGACGCCGCCGCCGCGGAACTCGCCGACATGTACCGCAGACATGGCGCGCAGTCCCAGCGGGGAACGCGCAGTCCGGCGCAGGCCGAACTGCCCGAATCCGCACTGCACGTTCGCGCGACGCGGCAAGGAACCCATGCGACGGTGTCCTTCAGGGATGGCCAGTCGGGCAGAAAGCTCTACTGGTCGCTGAATGGCGATTCTCCCGCCATTCCCGCCATCTCGGCGGCGGCATCCAGGCATACGGCGCTGCAGGCGGAGCTGAGTGCGGCGCTCGCCTCTGCACGGCGTGGCGGGCAGCCGCCCGCGCCGGGTGAGAGAGAGCGGCCGCGCTGGCTGGAGAAGCTCCCCGCGGGCGCGACCCTGGAGCGGGAGCGGTTCTGCGTCCGGCATAAACTCGTTTCACACGCTGAATTCACCAGGCTCATGAAGACGCGTGATGTGCGTGATGAACTGGTGTGCGAGGGTGACTACGAGGTTCCGGACATGGTGAGGCTGACCGAAAAGGGGGCGACCTTCAATATCAACGATTGCACCGCCGTGATCCTCACCAATGGCGAAAAGGGATCGCTGGGTCATTTCATTCCCCAGGGTGACAACCTGTCCTCGGATGCCATCCGCATCGCGATAGAAGAAGACGTCCGGGCGCTGTCCGCGGATGGCCGCCCGGTATCGGCGCTGATCGTCGGCGGAGAGGCCGATAATCAAGACAGCAGAACCATCTACGAAAGGGTCAGGGCCGCCACGCTATCGGCCGGAGCAAGGGCAGTGTCCGAGGTATGGGGTAGAAAAGAGCCGATCGACACCGACAGCAACGATTCCAACGCAGACTGTGAAAGTGCGCCCCGGATAAGGTCGTTCTTCGATGCCGCCAGGAGGACCAATTATCTTGCGGTCGACGCGTACGATGACATCAATTCCCTCAAGGGCGTCTCATACTGGTACGAGAACTTTCACATCGCGTCTCCCGACGTATGGGAGGCACAGGGAAGAATCTATACGGCGGATGAAGCGAACGCCGCGGCGGCCGCGTACAAGTCGCGTTTCGAACCCGGCAGGATCGTCCCCGAGGTCGAACTCAATCAGGCCTCCAGTCGGAATTCCACAACCGGCGACTGACCGCCGCCACGCTACTCCTTGAACCACACCATCTGGTGGGTCGTCGCCAGCAGCCTGCCGTCGTCCGCCCACACCCTGCCTTCCTGGTCGTGATAGCCACCCTGGAAGGCGTTGGCGCGCGCCTGCGCGAAACCGAGCATGCAGGGCCGCGCCAGCAGGTCGGCGGCGCCGGCATGGAAGTAGACGCTGAGCGTCACCGTCGCGATCGGCGTCGGCTGCCCGCGGCGGACGAAGATGCGCGGAATGAAGGCATCGCACCAGGCGACGATGGCGGCGGCATCGACCGGGCGCGGTGGCACATCGGCTATCCAGCACTGGGTCTGGCTGCTCTCGCCACCCGCGAACGGATGGGAATCCGCGTAGCGGATGTCATACCGCTCGAGGAAGGGCAAGGGCCGCGGAGGATCGTAGCGCGGCAGCCCCTCCGGCCCTGCATGGCGCGGCAGGGCGGTTTCGACTTCGCTCCAGGTGGGGCGGCGCAGCGCGAAGACGGCGCTGGCGGTGACCGCCGGCTCGGGATCGTCGCCCTGGTGCAGCTGCGCCAGCCAGTGCTGGGTGGTGCGGCCGGTGCGCACCGCCTGCGCGCGCACGCGAAACGGACCCGGCTTGATCGCGCCGGCGAAATTGACGGTGAGTGAGATCGGTTCGCCGATGCGCTGCGGATGACGCAGCATCGCCTGCAGCATGGTCGCCGCCGTGATGCCGCCGAAGGGCGAGATGGCGTTCCAGTAATCGGCCGACGTATGGCCGGCGAGTTCGTGCGAAGGATCGCCCTCGAGAACGAGGGCGAGATCGAAAGGATGGGTGCTCATCAGGATGTCGGGAGTTGTCGCGTCCGACATCATAACGGCAGGCGGCCGCCCGCGCCGCGCGCGGCCGCGGACGGGGTCAGACGCCGGCGCGCTGGAAGTCGGGCGTCAGCACCACCGCCGATCCGGCTTGCGCCGGGTCGGCCACGAGGGCTGCCTTGTCGGGGGACACGGTCTTGCTGCGCACGCGGCGGCCGAACGCAGTCAGGAAGGCCGCGTAGCCGTCGGCGCCCGGACGGATGCCGGCGCGTGCGGCTTTCTGCACGCCGATTTCCAGCGTGTCGCCGAGATCATAGGCGAGGTCGCCCAATTCCCATGCCGATTGGTCGCGGTGTATCAGCTTAGGTTGCATCATGATTTTCCAAAGTCGAACGAGAGAGAAGACAGGTGCAGCGTCGGTGCTGCGCGAACGCTCACTTTAGCTGTGACGGGTCGAGCCCTTCAAGGGTTCCCTCAAGGAAAATTTTTTCCTGTCACGGATGCACAACAGGCTTGCAAAAACACCAGCCGCGCACGCTTCTCACGCAGCCTCGCACGGCTGCGGTGTTGTCGTTTTGATCGATCTCGCGCGGCGTGTCGGCGCATCGCGAACCGGATGGGCGGCTGCTAAACGACCTGGCGCAGGCGGTCACGGTCGTGCTCGACGGGGACGCAGACGATGCGGTTCCGTCCCGCGGCCTTGGCCTTGTACAACGCGACATCCGCGCGCTTGAGCACGACTTCGGGCGTGTCGTTCGCGGTGTACTGCGACACGCCGATGCTCAGCGTGACCCCGCGCAGGAAATCGTCCTGCCTGGTCGTCGTTTCCACCTCGCTCTTCAGGCGCGTTGCAACGAGCATCGCGCGCTTCAGATCGGTTTCGGGCATCAGAACCGCGAACTCGTCGCCGCCCATTCGCGCCAGGCAATCGGTCTCCCTCAGCGCCGACAGCGCCCTGCGCGCAAACGCGACCAGCGCGCGATCGCCCGCATCGTGACCGAGGGTGTCATTGATCGGCTTGAAATTGTCGAAATCGATCAGCATCAGTGCGAGCGGCCGCCCGGTTCTGAGCGCGCGCGCCATTTCACGGCGCGAGGTCTCGAAGAACGCGCGCCGCGACCAGGCTTCGGTCAGGAAATCGCGGTTGGCGGCCTCCTCGGCCATGGCCACGATGCGCCGGTGCACCAGCAGCAGGCCGCCGAATACCAGGCCGGGAAGCGCGAAGCAGAATGCCGACAGAAAGGCCACGCTCCACAGGTTGGGCTCGAGCAGCGAGGTCGGCGCGTCCGGCGCGGCCCAAAGCCAGGCGACGCGCGCGAGGTGGCCGGCGGCGATGAGCCCGCACACGGCCAGGACGAAGAGCTTGGTGTAATAAGGCTTGCGCCACTCCCGCCGCGCCTGAAGCAGCGTGGTGGCAATCCCGGCGCAGACGCCGGCCTGAAACAGCGCCACCAGGGCGCTGCGCGCAAGGTGGGAATCGACCAGGTAATGGAAGTAGGCGATGCCGGCGGTGAAAAAGGCGACGGCGATGGCGACCGCGGAGGCGCAGGGCTTGCGGCCGAACAGGAGCCGATAGCCGATGAACGCCGCGCCCGTCGCCGCCGCGTAGACGCCGTTGGCCAGTTCATAGGCAAGAAGCGGCGGGAGGTGCCGACCAAACGCATACAGCAGGTTGGCCGCCACCCCGAGGGCCGCGGAGGCAATCAGTTCCCTCGTCCCGGGCACCCGGCTCGACTTCACCGACAGAAGAACGAGCACTGTCAGAAAACAAAGCAGGGACGAAAGGAGAAATATCTCGGTCGTGAGAAGCATGCTGCTGTGGACGCCATGGATGTATTTGCAGCGCACATGCCGGCAGACGATGGAAAAGGACGTATGCCCGGGCGCGCCGCAGGCCCCCCCGTCCGAGGAAAAAGATCGGGGAGGGCTTCGCTGAAGCTGGCAAATCCGCCAATTATAAGCACATTATGGCGCGTTTTATTAGATTTGTTGATTTCATTAAGGAATGATGCTATTAAGCTACACACGGCCGCACGGGGGGACTCCTTCCGGGCGAAACAGTCCGGAAATAATCAGAAAGGCAGTTCAGCGTCGGATGGCCCACATCAGTGAAGCGGTAGACAGGATCGCAGGTCAGCTGGGTCTGACCGCGGACGAAATCGACAAGCGCAAGCGGTTCCTCGAGTTCAGCGAACAGGACATCGCCCTGCTGCGCGACCTGCGCTCCCTGCTGGGCGAGCAGAAGGACGGCTTTTCAACCGCCTTCTATGAGCATCTGTTCAACTTTCCGGAATTGCAGACGCTGCTGCCCGACCCCACTACCATCGGGCGCCTGAGACAATCCCAGGCCGCGTATTTCGACCGGCTCACCGCCGGCGACTACGGTCCGGCGTATGTGCACGACCGGCTGCGCGTGGGGGTGGTGCACCAGAAGATCGGGCTGGGTCCGAAGTGGTATATCGGCGCCTACCGCAAGTACCTGTCGGAGATCATGCGGCGCCTGTGGCCGCTGCTGTCCGCGCGGCCGGACCGCTTCCTCGACACCTGCGATGCGGTGCTGAAGATCGTCTGCCTCGACATGGTGCTGGCGCTGGACACGTATTTCGCCGCCGACCAGCAGCTGGTGCTCCAGCAGCGCGATTATCTCGAGCAGATCATCGCCGGCATGCCGGCGGGACTGGTGGTCGTCGACTCCGCGGGGCTGATCCGGTCCGTGAACGCGACCATGCTCGCCGTGCTTGAACTGGACGATGATGCGCATGTGAGGGGCCGGCCGATCGGCGAGCTGGTCCCGGATCCCGGACTCCTGTCCGGCATCGCCGCGGTGAAGGACAATGCCGGGCCGGTGGACAACCTGCTGGTGACGCTGGGCTGCCCGGACTGCGCCGAGCGCAAGCTCGAGGTCAACATCCGCCTCACCGCGCAGGGCGGCGAAAACCTGCTGCTGCTCATCGCCACGGACGTGACTCCGCGACTGCGGGCGGCGATGCGGCTGCGCGAGAGCGAGGAGCATTTCCGGCTGATCTTCACCCAGGCCGGACTGGGCATCGCCTACAGCTCGGCAAGCGGCAAGCTGATGCGGGTCAATCCCAAGCTGTGCGAGATTCTCGGCTACCCGGAAAGCGAACTGCTGTCGCGCCGCTTCCATGATTTCACGTACCACGAGGACCTGGAGTCGTCGGCCGCGCTCGCCGCACGGCTCGTGTCGGGCGAGATCAGGGAATTCAACAAGGAAAAGCGTTACGTGCACAAGGACGGGCATCCTGTGTGGGTCAACGTCACGGTGTCCGCCATCGTCGATTCGGAGGGCAAGAACCGCTACCTGGCCGTGATCGAGGACATCAGCGCGCGCAAGCAGGCCGAGGAAGACCTCGTGCGGGTGGCGAACTTCGACCGGCTCACCCGGCTCCCCAACCGCAATCTGATGCAGGAGAAGCTGGCGGCGGCGATCGTCCGCGCCGAAGACACCGGCCGCAGGACGGCGGTGGTGCTCATCGATCTCGACCGCTTCCGGAAGATCAACGACAGCCTCGGCCATGACATCGGCGACCAGGTCCTGCTGGAAGTGGCGAGAAGGCTGACCGACATGCTGCCCGGGTCCGCCGCCCTCGGCCGCCTCGGCGAAGACGAGTTCGTGATCATCGCGGAGTTCGACAGCCGGGAAGAGGTGGACGCGCTCGTCTCGCGGATCATCGACGGGCTGCGGGCGCCGCTTCATCTGCCCGCATGCGAAGTCTTCCCGTCGGTGAGCGTCGGCGTCAGCCTCTATCCGGACGACGGGCGGGACAGCGGCAGCCTGCTCAAGAACGCCGACACCGCGATGCACCGGGCCAAGCAGGCGGGCGGCGGCATCCACCGCTACTACACGGCGGACATGAACGCGCGCGCGCTGGATAACCTGAAACTGGAAGCCGCGCTGCGGCGCGCACTGGAGCGGGACGAGTTCGTCCTGCATTACCAGCCCCAGGTCTGCATGCCGTCCGGGCGGCTGGCCGGGGTGGAAGCGCTGATCCGCTGGCAGCCGGCGGGACAGCGCATGGTGTCGCCCGCCGAATTCATACCCATCGCCGAAGACACCGGCCTCATCGCCCCGATCGGCGCCTGGATACTCCGCGCGGCATGCAGGCAGTATCAGTCCTGGCTCGCGGCCGGACTCGATGTCGCACGCATCCACGTCAACCTGTCGGCGAGACAGTTTCGGCAGCACGACCTGGTGAGCCAGGTGCGGCAGGCATTGCAGGAGACCGGATGCCCGCCGGGCGCGCTCGGACTGGAGATCACCGAGAGCATGGTGATGGATAACCCGGACGGAGCGGTCCGCGTGATGCACGAACTGAGCGCGATGGGGATACATCTCGCCATCGACGACTTCGGCACCGGCTACTCCAGCCTGAGTTACCTCAAGCGTTTCCCGATCAACTGCCTGAAGATAGACCGCTCCTTCGTGCGCGACATCGCCGCCGACAACGACGACGCCATGATCGTCAGCGCGGTGGTCGCACTCGCCCGCAGCCTGAAGCTGGAGGTGGTCGCCGAGGGCGTGGAAGAGCGCGGGCAGGCGGAATTCCTGCGCGACCAGGGCTGCGGGATCATGCAGGGGTATTTTTTCAGCCGTCCCTTGCCGGCCGACCAACTGCGTTCATTTGTCGAAGAGGCGGCGAGCGCCTAGCACGCCGCCTCCATGCGGACGACGGCGATCAGAGCCGAAGCGATCGCCGCCCGGGTGTGGCCCGTGCGCTCAGAACTCTTCCCAGTCATCGTTGCCGCCTCGCTTGACGACCGCCAGCCGCGGCTTGCTTTCCGGGCGTGTTGCCGGCGCCTTCGCCGCGGTGCGCGTCTTCGGGCCGGCGGAAGCAGGTGCGGGAGCCGCGGCGCCTGCTTCCCTGGACAGCTTGAATACGCTTACCGCCTGCGCCAGCTTGCCGGCCTGATCCTGCAGTGACGCGGACGCGGCGGCTGCCTCTTCGACCAGCGCCGCGTTCTGCTGGGTCACCTGGTCCATCTGGGAAATCGCCTGATTGATCTGGTCGATGCCGGCGCTCTGCTCCTGCCCGGCGGCCATGATCTCGGCCATGATGTCGGTGACGCGCCGGATGCTTTCGACGATGTCGTCCATGGTCGTGCCGGCTTGATCGACCAGCTTGCCACCCGCTTCCACCTTCTCGACGGATTCGACGATCAGTCCCTTGATCTCCTTCGCCGCGGAGGCGGACCGTTGGGCCAGCGTCCGCACTTCGGACGCCACCACTGCAAAGCCTCTGCCCTGCTCCCCGGCGCGCGCCGCTTCCACCGCCGCGTTCAAGGCAAGGATATTGGTCTGGAATGCGATGCCGTCGATGACGGTGATGATGTCGGCGATCTTCTTCGACGATTCATTGATCGCTCCCATGGTTGTCACCACTTCGCCCATCACCGCGCCGCCCTTGCTCGCTACTTCGGAGGCGGACACAGCCAGCGCATTCGCCTGGCGCGCGTTATCGGCGCTTTGCTTGACCGTGCTCGTCATCTCTTCCATGGAGGATGCGGTTTCCTCCAGCGAGCTGGCCTGCTCCTCGGTGCGCGAGGACAGGTCGAGATTGCCGGATGCGATCTGTGAGGATGCGGTGGCAATCGTATCGGTGCCGGTGCGTACCTCGCCGACTATCCTGACCAAGCTGTCGTTCATCTCGCGCAGCGCCTTGAGCAGCTGGCCGGTCTCCTCGGTGGTGGTGACCTCGATGCGGCTCGTCAGGTCTCCGCTCGCCACCGTTTGCGCGACCCTGACCGCCTCCCTGATCGGCGCCGTGATGCTGGCGGTGATGAGCGCGGCGACCACCAGCGCAACGATTACCGCGGCAATCGCGACCGCGAGCATGATCAGCCCGGCGCGCGACACGGCGCGTTCGCCCTTGTCCACCGCCTGCACGGCGACGTCCTGGTTCAGCCTGACGATCTTGAGCAGTGTCTCCTCGGCCTTGCCGAACAGGGGAACCGACGCGTCATACTGTGCAAAGAAGCGGGAGAAAAGCTCTTTCTGCGTTTCCTCGCTCGCGCTTTTTTCGAGACCCTCGATGATGGCGGCAATGCCGGCGTCGGCGCGCTTCCATGCTTCCCACTCGGCGACGAACTGCTTCCACAAGACCGCTTCCTCCGGGGTCTGCGGCAGGGGCTCGTACATCTTCCAGCCCGCATCCGCATTCGCCCAGGCCTTCTTCCGGGCGGCGAGGACTTCCCCGAACTGTTTCGCGGCGTTGTAATTATTCTCATAAAGCGCCGTGGAGAGATTGGCGGCCTTCACCGCCGTCTGCGCTTCGCTCAGCGTCAGCAGTCCGTCGACGGAGGGCAGCCTGACGCGACCGATCTCCACCATCTCGCTTCCGACAATGCGGATGCCGAGATATCCGGATACACCCAGGGCACCCATCCCCAGCAGCAAGGCACAGACCAATACAAAAAGTTTGCTTCTGATACTCAGGTTCTTAAACATCTTCGTAAGGTTCTGGTTAGAAAACAGGCAGTCGCTTCGACAACGCAACCACCTGGCTTCGCTGTCAGCGTTTGTCCTACAACCATGTTAATAACATGGTTATTCGCACCATTTTAGCGCCCATGCTCTGCCGGGAATAGCCGTGCGGCAAAGGCGGGCGTAACCCGGCGTTCAGCATTCATACCTTTCCGTACAGGGGAGTTGTGCCAGTCCGCTCCGTCGAGAATACGGGGGGTCGGCGAGGACGGGCAGCACGCCTGCTGCCCAAAGCGGGCTTGTTCCGTGGCGCGCTACATCCGCATCCACATCGCGACCGCCGTCAGCAGCAGGCAGGCGCACACCGCATTGAACAGCGCGAACAGCGCATTGCGCCCGAGGCTGATCTGGTAGAGGCCGGTGCCGGCGTAGCGGCTCGCGGTCAGCGAGAGCACCGAGTACGGCGTCAGGCTGGCCGACAGGCCCCAGCCGGAGAGGATGGCGAGGATGTGCAGCATCGGCGGCAGGTCGAGCACCTGCGGGGTAATCGTGGAGGCGAGGAAGACCGCGGTCAGCACCGGATGGATGCCGGTGAGCGCCGCCCCCATCACCGCCGCCAGCAGAAAGGCGATGCCGAACAGCGGCATGCCGTGCACCGCCTCGCCGATGCGCGCCACCCACGACGCGGGGAAGGCATCGCCGAGGATGCTGCCGGCGCAGCCGGCGCCGAGGAAAAGCAGCGCTTCGCTGGCGAGGTTGGGATACAGCCGCAGGTCTTCGACGAGGCGGCGCACGCCGTCCGGCACGCGGCGGCCGCGTTCGGCCATGGCGATGTTGAGCAGCAGCGCGACGCAGGGACCAAGCAGGACGATCGACGCGGTGGTGCTGATATGCGCGCGCGATCCGGTCAGCAGCACCAGGCCGAGAAAGGCGAGCATCAGCAGCGCCAGCGGCACCGCCGCCCGCGCAAAACCGGGCGGAACGGCTTCGCCCGGCGGCTCCGGCGGGGCGCCGCGCTGCCGCAGCCGGTGCAGCAGCATCCCGACCGGCAGCGTGAGCTGCGCCATCAGCACGCCGATCGGGAAAACCTCGATCCAGCGCAGCGTCGGATACAGCGCCAGCAGGATGGCCATGTTGCCGAACATCGGACTCCAGTAGCTGGCGGCGGTGAAACCGCGGGTGACCGCGACGACGGCGGCCGTCTTGCGTTCGCCGGCCGGCTCGTTCTGGGGCGCGGCCATGATGAGCATGATATTGGCGCCGGCCATGCCCAGCATGGCGGCAAACACCTGGCCGGCGACGGTGAAGGCCGCGTACCGTCGCCCGCCCGGCTGCGCGCGCAACGCCTGCCCGATCACGTGAACCGACGGATTGCGTAGCGCGCAGCGCGCCAGCAGCATGACGCTGCCCATCAGCCCCAGCAGCAGGCCCGATATGAAAACGCCGCGCTGCAGCGCGGCCAGCGGCGAGCGGGCCAGCGGCAGCAGCGCCACCGCGATCACCAGCAGGATCAGCGAGGTATTGCGCAGGTTGGCGGGGATCTGGCGGAACTGGCTCACCACCAGCACGGCGATGGCGGCGATGATCACGATGAACAGGCCGGGCGGTCCGCCGAAGGCGCGCCACAGCGTGGCGCCGATGATCACGAGCACCGAGACGATGGCGGCCAGCCGCGCCGGGGCGCCTGCCGCGCGTTCTTTCTGCATGAATTGGGCTTAGGGGTTGGGCTGCCGCTACTATAGCCGGAAGGCGGCTGCGGTGCTGCCCTGCCGCAAGACGCCGCTTGCGTTAATATCGTCGCTCTTGCCAGCGCCGCGATCGCGGCCTGCACCCTGGAAAGGATGGACCGTGAGAAGCGCCCTCGACTCGAGCAGCGGTATTGAAAGCAATGCAGCCGTCATCCTGGAGAGCATCACGGACGCGTTCTACGCGCTCGACCATGATTGGGCGTTCACCTATGTCAACCGCCAGGCCGAGGTTCTGCTCGGCCGCCCCCGCGGCGATCTGCTCGGGAAAAACATCTGGCAGGAGTACCGGCCGCTGATCGGCAGCGAGTTCGAATCTCTGTACCACAAGGTGGCCGGCGAGCGGCTGGCGGGAAGCATCACGGCCTGGTATCCCGACCACCAGCGCTACTATGAGGTGCACGCCTATCCTTCGGCGCTCGGCATCTCGGTCTATTTCCGCAATGTGACCGAAAACCTGCTGTCCCAGCAGCGCCTGCGCGAAAGCGAGTCGCGTTTCCGCCAGATGGCCGACGCGATTCCGCAGATCGTCTGGATCGTCGGCCCCGGCGGCAAGGCGGAATTCTTCAACCGCCAGTGGTACACCTATACCGGCGCCGAGCCGATGGAGACGACCCCGGCAGAAGTCGCCGCCGGCTTCGTCCATCCGGAGGACCAGGCGCCGACGATGGAAGCCTGGGAAGCGGCGGGACGGGCCGGCCGCGTGTTCAGCGTCGAGCACCGCATCCGCTCCGCCTCCGGCGAGTATCGCTGGTTCCTGGTACGCGCGGAACCGGAGCGCGACCCGCGCAGCGGCGCGATCGTGCGCTGGTTCGGCACCTCCACCGACGTGCACGACCGCAAGCTGGCGGAAGCCGCGCTGCGCAGGAGCGAGGCGCGATATCGCTCGCTGTTCGCCTCCATCGACGAAGGCTTCTGCATCCTGGAGATGATCTTCGACGAGCAAGGGCGGCCGTGCGACTACCGCTTCCTCGAAACCAATCCGGTGTTCGAACGGCAGACCGGACTGCACGATGCGGTCGGCAGGCGCGCGCGCGAACTCGTGCCCGGGCTTGAGCAGCACTGGATCGACATGTACGGCCGGGTGGCGCTGACCGGGGAACCGAACCGATTCGAGAGCGAATCCGAGGCCATGGGCCGCTGGTTCGACGTCTATGCCTTCCGTGTCGACGAGCCGGAGGACCGGCACGTGGCCCTGCTGTTCACCGATGTCACCCAGCGCCGGCGCGCGCAGCAGAACCTGCAGACGGACGCGCGGCGCAAGGATGAATTTCTGGCGATGCTGGCGCATGAACTGCGCAATCCGCTGGCGCCGATCTCGGCGGCGGCCGACCTGCTGGCGACCGGCAGCATCGGTCCCGATCGCCTGCCCGGCATCACCGCGGTGATCGCGCGCCAGGCGAATCACATGACCGGGCTGCTCGAGGACCTGCTCGATGTGTCGCGCGTCACGCGCGGCCTGGTGACGCTGGAAAAGAAGCCGGTCGATCTGAAGACAGCCGTTACGGAGGCGGTCGAACAGGTGCGTCCGCTGATCGAGGAAAAATCGCACCAGCTTGAACTGCGCCTGCCGCCGCAGCCCGCCTTCGTCCCGGGCGACCGCAAGCGGCTGGTGCAGGTGCTGGCCAATCTGCTGGGCAACGCGGCCCGCTACACGCCCGCCGGCAGCGGCCGCATCACGCTCGCCATGGAAGTCAGGGACAGCAGCATCGTCATGACCGTGCGGGACAACGGCATCGGCATGACACCGGATCTGATCGGCCGCGCCTTCGAGCTGTTCGCCCAGGGCGAGCGCAGCGTGGACCGCTCGCAGGGCGGGCTGGGCATCGGCCTGGCCCTGGTGCGCACGCTGGTGCACCTGCACGACGGCAGCATCGCGATCGAGAGCGACGGGCCGGGCCTCGGCACCTGCCTGACCGTAACCCTGCCGCTGCTGGCCAGGCAGGCGGATGACCAGCCGTTCGCGAAGGCGGAAGCCGGCACGGGCGGCGGGTCGCTGCGCATTCTGGTCATCGACGACAATGCCGATGCGGCGCAGCTGCTGGCGATGTTCCTGCAGCAGTGCGGGCACCGTGTCTATATCGGCCACCACGCGCGGGATGCGCTGGCGCTGGCGCCGGAAGTGCTGCCCGAGGTTTTCCTGCTTGACATCGGCCTGCCCGACATCGACGGCAACGAACTGGTGCGGCGGCTGCGCGCGATGCCCGAACTGGCTCACAGTGTCTTCGTCGCGCTCACCGGCTACGGGCAGCCGCAGGATCGCGAAGCGTCGCTGGCCGCCGGCTTCCACCGGCATCTCGTCAAGCCGGTCGACAGCGTCGCGCTGGCCGCCTGGCTGGCCGGTCTGCCCACCGCCGCGCGCGTCGTCTGAATCAGTCCTTCCGGCCCGGCGCCAGGTAGCAGTACAGTCCTTCCAGCGGCCGCCCCTGGTCGATGCGCACCGGCGCACGGAAAATACGCTCGACGCGCAAGCCGCAGTCCACGGCGCGGCTGCGAATGTAATCTTCCGAATGCGCATAGCGCAGGCTGGGCAGAAGCTGCAGCGCCTCGCCCCCGGCGGCGAGTTCGGCGGTGAACGCGAACAGGCCGTCATCGGCCAGCGTCCCGCGCACCGCCTCGAACACCGGCTGGAGTTCGCCGACATAGATGAAGACGTCGGCGGCGGCGATCAGGTCGGCCGTCTCCCGCTCGGCCCGCAGGAAGTCCACGATGTCCGCGTGCGACAGCGTCCGATAGGCGCCGGTGGCGCGCGCCTGTTCCAGCATCGCCGCCGACAGGTCGACACCGTCCACCTGCGCGGCGACCCGCTGCAGAAGCGGACCGCACAGTCCGGTGCCGCAGCCGAGATCGAGCGCGCGCCGGAAGCGCCGGCCCTGCTCGGCCAGCGGCAGCAGCAGCCGCTCGTAACCCTGATATCGCAACCCGCCCAGCACATGATCCTGGAACTCCGGCGCGTAGTCGTCGAACAGGGCTTCCACGTAGCGGCGGGGCGGTGCAGGCAGCGCCTGTCCGGTCACCGAGGCAAGGTAGTAGCGGTTCAGCTCGGGGTCGGCGCCGCAGGCCAGCGCCTTTTCGAAGCTCGCCGCGGCTTCCGGCAGCCGCTGTAGATCGCGCAGCACGCCGCCGCGCGCGCTCCATGCATCGCCGAATGCGGGCTCGGTCGCCACCGCCCGATCGAATGCCTGCAATGCCGCCTGCCATTGCCCGGTCCGCATCAGGCACTGGCCGCGGCGGAACCACAGCTGCGCCTGCTGCGGCGCCAGGGCGAGGGAACGCGCCATGGCGTCGGCGGCTTCCTGCCAGCGGCCCGTCCGCTCGAGCGCGAGGCCGAGGCAGGTCCAGGCGTCGAGGAACTCGGGATCGGCCGCCGTCGCGCGCTGCAGCAGCGGCAGCGCCTGCGCGGTCTGGCCCAGGTGGTAGAGCGTGACGCCGAGATTGCCGAGGATCGAGGGACGGTCGGGCGCGAGCGCGAGCGCCGATTCGAAGCATGCGCGCGCCTGCTCCAGCCGTCCGCCTTCGAAATGCTCGATGCCCTTGATGAAGTGCAGCCTCGCCTGTTCCAGATCCGATGTCATGATTGCCTCCCCGATTCGGCAGGCACTCTAGCATGAATGAAGGCCGCGGGCCGCCCGCGCCCTCACGCCCGGCCGAAGAGATGCAGCGCGGCGTATTGCAGCGACATGATGGTCTTCGCGTCCATGATCTCGCCGTTCTCCATCATCCGGCATGCCTCGTCGAAGCTCAGCTCGAGCACCTCGATATCCTCGCCTTCCGATTCGACGCCGCCGCCGCCGTCCCTGCGCTTGTCCGGCTGGTACTCGGCGGTGAAGAAGAACACTTTTTCCTTCACCGACCCCGGGCTCATGTAGGCCTCGAAAGCCTTGCTGACCTGGGTCACGCAGTAGCCGGTTTCCTCTTCGATCTCATCGCGGATGCGATCGGCCGGTGCCTCGTTCTCCAGCATCCCGGCCGGCGTTTCGATCAGCATGCCGTCGTCGCGGCCGTCGAGATAGACAGGCATGCGGAACTGGCGCGTGAGGACAACCGTGCGCAGCTGGCGGTTGTAGAGCAGCACGGTCGCGCCGCCGCCGGTGTCGTACACCTCCCGGCTCTGACGCTGCCATTGCCCGTCCTGGCGGTGAAAGTCGAAGGTGTATTTCTTCAGCACATGCCAGTCGTCGGACAGGGTGTCGACATTGACGATCTTGATCAGCGGCCCGCGTGTGCGCATGGGGTGTCCATCCATGAAAGGGAAGCCGGCCACCGGGGTGGGTGGCCGGGAACGAGGGGCCGCGCCGCTTCGGCCTCGGCGGCGCAACCAAACAAAAAAGCCCCGGAATATCCGGGGCGTCGTCACATCGGCTTGCGCTAGTGGATGCTCGGCTGGCCGGTGGTGCCGCCGAACTGCGCGCCTTCCGTGCCGCGGCTGCCGCTCCCCTGGCTGACGCCGCTGCTCACCTGCTCCTGCACGCGGCCGGCTTCCTGCTTGGCGGTGTCGGCAACCCGCTGCGCGGATTGCTTCAGCACCTCGGCCTGCTCGCGCGCGGTTTCCTTGGCGCGGTCGAGAAGGTCGTCGCGGACGCTGCCCATCAGCTCGTTCTCACGCTGCGTGCGCGGCAGGGTGGCGCCGAGCGCCGCACCGACCGCGACACCGAGCGCGGCGATCACCAGCGGCTGTTCGTCGACGAGCTGCCCGGCGCGCTCGCGGGCGCGGTAGTACTGCTCCTGGGAGCGACGGCCCATCTCGCTCATCCGCGCCGACGCCGTCTGCGCGGTCGAGGACATGCGGGCGCGGGCGGTCTGCGCGCTTTCCTGCATGCGGCCGCTCATGGACGATGCGGTGCTGCTGAGGCGGCTGGAGACGGACGAAGCGGTGCCGCTCAGGCGCTGGCCGACATCGCTTGCCTTGTCCCTGATGCCGCGCGCGGCATCGGAGGTGCGCATCTTCGCCCGCTGCATCACGCCCTGGCTGTCGCCGGTCTCCACCGCGCCGGCGCCGTACCCGGTGGCGAATTCATCCTCGTAGGCAGAATCCATGTCGGTGTAGTAGGCGGCGCCGCGTCCGCGGGAGTAGCCCGTGTCATAGCGGGGGCGCCGCTCGGCTCTCATCAGCCACGCAACGCCGATACCGATCAGGGCCACGGGGATCGGATTGTCTCGGATGGTATTGATCAGATTCACGCTGAAGGCTCCTGGTGTGGTGGAGAGGGCATATTCCTTGGCGTTTCCCATCATTTCGCTCGGGGAGAGCTTGTGCTGGATCGCCTCGATGGTCGAGCTGAAATCGGCGCGCGTGCGCTCGATGTCGCTCTCGATTTCCTCGGGACTGCGCTTTTCGTTTTCGTTCATCTTATTTCCTCCTGCACTAGCATCTTGTCACGGCGCAGCGACTCCATCGTCCGGCGCGGCATCAGGCGATCGGCGGTCAGCTTCTGCGTTCCGCCCCTGAGCAGCACGTAACCGATGGCCACCACGACCAGCCCGACGATCAGCGGCGCCAGCCAGGGCGCGACTTCCGGCGGCAGCAGCGCCTCCACGCCTTTCACCAGCGCCAGCAGCAGCACCAGGGCGCCGGCCAGCAGCACGGCCGCCCCGATGGCCACCGCGGCCACTGCCTTCTGCGCGTCGGCGATCTTGTCCGACATCTCGACGCGGGCAAGCTCGATCTCCTGCCGCACCAGGTCCACCACGTCGCGCGTCAGGTCGGAGAACAGCGCGCCGAGGGACTTGTCACTCTTGTCGATCATCATATCGAGGGTCCTCCCGCTCCGGATCCGTTCAGCGGCGTCGCCGAACTGCCGATCGTGGTGCCGCTCGTGCCGGGCGTGCCGTCGGCGCCGACGCCGCGCGACGCTGAGCCGCCGCTGCCGACGGAGCCGGCGCCGCCCGTGACACCGGCGGCGCCAGTGGTGCCAGCGGTGCCTGTGGTGCCGGTCGTGCCCGCCGCGCCGGTGGTCGAGCCCATGTAGGCGCCGGAAGAGGTGGCCGCCGCCGAGCGCCAGGCCTCATCCTGCTCGCCCGAATAGCCGCGGTACTCGACGCCCGAGGTGGATGAACTCTTCAGGAAACGTGCGAGCAGGAAGCCGACCGCGACGCTGCCGACGAAGAATGTGCCGGGCGAACGGCGCGCGAGATTCTGCGCGTCGTCGAGCAGCGTATCGAGGTCCTTCTCGCGCAGGCGGCCGCCGAGGTTTTCGAGCTGGTCCGCCAGCATGCCGACATAGCGCGCCACCTGGTCCTGTCCCTCGCCCTGCAGCTGGCCGGCGGTGCTGCGGATCGCGCTCGCCACCTGGCTCACCTGGCCGACCGCGGTCTCCTTCTGCTGGTCGAACACGGTGCGGCTCTTTTCCTTGGCCTTGCTCGCCACGTCGTCCGCATACTGCCGGGCGCTGCTGGCAAGGCGCGAGGTGCCCTCCTTCATGCCGCCGCCCATCGGCGAGGTCGAGCGGCCCGACATGGCGGCGCCGGTATATCCGGCGTCGATGCCGCCGCTGCTGCCGGCCCCGCTGCTGGCCATCGATGTCGCCGTGCCCGGGCTGCCTGTCATTGGCGACATATCATCCCGGACGCGCTCGCCGGGTCCTGGCTGCGTTCCGCCCGAGATCATGCCCTTCCCATCCTGGTTCTGGTCTGCCATCGCTTCCACTCCTGTTTGTTGGTTGGACACGGTCGTCCGAGAACGCCCGTGCCATTGGTGAACGAAGGTAAGTGCTGCACAACATGTTAGAAATGCAAGCAGGTGTTTAGTTCAGGCGCTTGTCAACCAACTGCGCGGGACACGCTTTGCGTCATACGCGGGGGACGGGGACGCGCCCGAATTTCACCCTGTCATTACTCCGGGGAACAGAACGCGCCGACACGAGACGGTTTTCTGCCGCACGCGGGCGATGGTCTCCGCCGCCGCCTCAATGCGCGGCCGCGCGTGGCGTGCGCAGCTGCTGGAGAAAATCCCCCGCGGGCGCCGGCTCGCTGTACAGATATCCCTGATACGCATTGCATCCCTGCTGCGCGAGGAAGTCCCGCTGCGCCTCGGTCTCGACGCCCTCGGCGATCACCGCGAGGCCGAGGCTCTGGCCGAGCGCCACGATGGTGCGGGCGATGGCGGCATCGTTGGGATCGACCAGCACGTCGCGCACGAAGGACTGGTCGATCTTGAGCTGGTCGAGCGGAAAGCGCTTCAGATAGGACAGCGACGAATAACCGGTACCGAAGTCGTCGAGCGAGAAGCCGACGCCCTTGCGCTTGAGCGCGGTCATCTTGTCGATCGTCGTCTCGATGTCCTCGACCAGCAGGCTCTCGGTCAGCTCGAGCTTGAGCCGGCGCGGATCGGCCCCGGTCCGGTCGAGGACGCCGAACACCTGCTGCACGAAATCCGGATGGCGGAACTGGCGCGCGCTCACGTTGACCGACATCGTCATGTGCGCCGCGCTGGGATCCTTTTCCCATTGGGCCAGCAGGGCGCAGGCGGTTTCCAGCACCCACTCGCCGAGCCGCAGGATGAGGCCGGTCTCTTCCGCCAGCGGAATGAATTCCGACGGCGGCACCAGACCGCGGCGGGGCTGTTCCCAGCGGATCAGCGCCTCGGCGCCGGTCTGGCGTCCGTCGCGGTCGACCTGGGCCTGGTAGTACAGGACGAACTCGTTGGCGCGCGCCGCGTGCCGCAGGTCCGCCTCCAGCCCGAGCCGGTGCCGCACCGCTGCCTGCATGACCGGATCGAAGAACCGAATCGCATTGCGCCCGGCCGCCTTGGCCTGGTACATCGCCAGGTCGGCACGCTTGAGCAGGTCGTCGACGTCGGCGCCCCCGCCCAGCGTGCCGGGAAAGATGGTGACGCCGATGCTGGGCGTGCTCACATGCTCATAGTTCTCGAGCGGATACGGCTGATTGAGCGTGGCGAGTATCTTCTCGGCGGTGCTTTCGGCCTGCACCGCGGCTTCCTCCGCCACCGGGCTCAGGTCCTCCAGCAGCACCACGAATTCGTCGCCGCCGAGACGGGCCACGGTGTCGCTCTGGCGCACGCAGGAGGAGAGCCGCTCAGCCACCTGCGTCAGCAGCAGGTCGCCCTTGTCATGGCCGAGCGTGTCGTTGAGCGTCTTGAAGTTGTCCAGGTCGATCAGCATCAGCGCGCCGCTGCGGCGGCTGCGTGCGCAGGTCGCGAGCGCATGCTGCAGCCTGTCCATCAGGGACGACCGGTTGGGCAAGCGGGTAAGCTGGTCGAAGAAGGCCAGCTGCTGCACTTTCTCCTCGGCGGCCTTGCGCGCGGTAATGTCGGTGTGGATCGCGAGTACCGACTGCACCTCGCCGTTCTCGCCGGTGATCAGCGTCCAGTGCGCCTCCACGGTCAGGTCCGAGCCGTCCTTGCGGGTCTGCCGCAGCTCGCCGCGCCATTCGCCGTTGCGGCGCACCGCCTGCATGGGCTTGTCGAACTCGTGCGGGTCGCGGTAGAGCAGCGTCTGCTTGCGGCGGCCGATCGCTTCCTGCGCGGTCCAGCCATACAACCGTTCGGCGCTCTTGTTCCAAAAGATGATGCAATGCTCGGGATTGCAGACGATGATCGCGTCCTGCGCCTTGTCGAGCAGCGACGCCTGGTCCCGGATGCGCGCGTCGGCCACCTGGCGTTCCAACTCGCTCGCCGCGCGCGCGGCGAAGATGCGGAACATCGACAGCACGAAATCGAGCTGCCGCAGCGGCGCGCGGAACAGCACATACAGCAGGCCGACCGGGGCGCCGGCCGAGTCGACGAGCCGGCTGCCGACGTAGGCGGAAGCGCCGACGCCCGCGACGGCCGGGGCCTGCGGAAAACGCTCGAGGGCGCTGTCCGGCACGACCACCGTCGGCTCGGTCAGCAGGCGCTCGCAGGGCGTGCCGACGACGGGGTACTCGATGTCGTCGGCTCGCGCGCCGTCGACCACCGCCACCATGGTGCGCACCCTCGCCGGCTCGCCGGGCAGCAGGCGCGCCACGTAACCGGCCTGGGCGCCGGTCGCGTCGGTCAGGTTGCGCACGAGCTGCTCCAGGAAGGCGGTGCCGGTGGTGGCCGACACGCTGGTGGCCACCTGCAGGATGGCTTCCTCCAGCCGGCGCTGGCGGCGCTGCGACCTGACATGGCTGATGCCGAACGACACGTCGCCGGCGAGGTCCTGCATCAGCTTCACCTCGTCGTCGGAAAACGTGCGCACGGTGCGCAGATACAGGTTGAGCACGCCGAAGACCCTGCCGCGGTGGGTCAGCGGCAAGGCGATCAGCGCCCGCATGCCCTCCCGGCGCAGCCAGTCCATCCATGGGGCGAAGCTCGGCTCTTCCAGCAGGTCGGAACACACCACCGGCCTGCCTTCCCGCACCGCGGTGCCGGTCGGCCCCCTGCCGTGCGGATCGGCGTCGGACCAGCGTATGTCGAGCTGGTTCGCGCGTTCGACATCCTTGAGCTCGCCGGCGTAGGCGACCGGCCGCACCGACTTGCGGCTGTCGTCGCGCACCAGGCCGATCCAGGCGAAGTCATAGCCGCCTTCTTCGAGGGCCAGGCGGCAGATCTGCCCGAGCAGTTCGGTCTCGTCGTCGATGCGGATCAGGGCTTCGTTGCAGCGGCGCAGGAGTTGCAGCGCCCGGTTGGTGCGGCTCAGCTCGAGCACGCGCTGCCTGCGCTCGGTGACGTCGCGCTGCACCGCCACGTAATGGGTCGCGCGCCCACTGTCATCGAATACCGGCACGATGTCGATCTCGACCCAGAATTCCTCGCCGCTCTTGCGGTAGTTGATCACCTCCACGCATGCCGGCTGCTGCGCCAGCATCGCGTTCTTCATCTTGTCCAGCTCCTCGCGCTGCGTGCGCGGTCCCTGCAGCATGCGCGGGCTCCTGCCGATCACTTCTTCCTTCGCGTAGCCGGTCAGGCGCTCGAAGGCGGGATTGACGAACACGATGCGCGGCCCCTGCTCGTCGCCGGCATCGGCCTCGGTCACCATCACCATGTCGTTGAGACGGCTGATGCAGGTCTCGAGCAGGCGCAGGTGCTCGTCCGACTGGTGACGCTCGGTGATGTCCTGGGTCGTGCCGGACAGCAGCTGCGGCGCGCGTGCGTCCGGCAGCAGTTCCGCCCGCATGTGAAGATGGCGCAGTGCGCCGTCGGCGCGGCGCATCCGGAAGCCGACGTCGAGCGGCACCGCGTGCTTGAGCGTGCGCTCTGCCGCTATCAGCACCCTTTCCCGGTCCTCGGGCTGGATCATGCTCATGAAGACATTGATGTCCTCTCCCGGCGGCGGCGGGTCGATGCCGAACAGGCGATAGAGCTGCGGCGAGCAGTCGAGGCGTTTCTCCGGCAGGCTCAACTGCCAGCTGCCGGTGGCGGTCTGCCGCTGCAGCGTATCGAGACGGGCGGTGCGCTCCTGCAGAAGCCTGTCGGCCTGTGCCTTTTCCTCACGCAATTTTTCCAGCTGCTGTTGCGCCTCGTCGTATGCAAGCGTCGCCAGCACGTTCGCGGCAAGCATTTCCAGCGCGCTCGCCTGCTGCGGCTCGAGCGTGCGCGGTCGGTAATCGAGAACGGCCAGTGTGCCGAGCGGAAAACCGGTCGGCGAGTAGAGCGGCATGCCCGCGTAAAACCGTATCGACCACGGCGGACGCAGCAGCTTGTCGGCGGAAAACAGCGGGTCGGCGGCGGCATCCGGCACGATGTACAGCTCGCGGCCGCATACCGCCTGCGCGCAGAAACAGGTGCCGCCCTTGCCTTCGAGCGGCGCCAGTCCGACGGTGTGACGATGCCAGCGCTGATGCTGGTCGAGAAAAACGAGGAGTGCGGCAGGCGTACCGCACAGCCTGGCGGCGAGAGTGGGAATGTCTTCGTAGGAAGTATGTGCCGGCATGCCTTGCGTGCAGTTCAGGACGGGCGCCCGGCCCGTCCGAACCTTGCCCGTCGATCAAGTCTCCTTCCAACTTAGGAACCTCAATCGCACGGATTGTTCCGCGCTGCATGGACAGCGCGGAACGGGGCCGGTTTCAGTCGGCTGCCTTGCCGACCTTGTAGACGCTGCTGTCGGCCGGGCCGGTGACGTCGATCTTGCCGACCAGTCCCTTGCCGGCGCGCGACAGGGCATGATCGACCAGCAGGTAGCTGCCCGGGTATTCGACCTTGAAGTCGACGATGGTCGCGCCGCCCGCGGGCACCAGCGTGGTCTGCACGTCTTTCTTGACGGTGCTGATCGATCCCTCGCTGTAGACCTTGTCGAAGATCTCGCCGATCACGTGGAAGGAAGAGATCTTGTTGGGGCCGCCCACGCCGAAGTAGATGCGTACGGTTTCACCGGTCCTGGCTTCCATCTTGTGTTCCTTGGTGAGCGCGCCGACCGCGCCGTTGAACACATAGTAGTCGGGCAGTTCGGCGGCCATCTTGTCGACGTCGAAGTCCTGGTGTCCCTTCGTGCCGTGCTTGTGGGAGGTGTAGATATCGCCCTGCATCACGTAGAACTCGCGGTCGACTTTCGGCAGCCCGCCTTCCGGTTCGACCAGAATCAGGCCGTACATGCCGGCCGAGATATGGTGCGGCACCAGCGGCGTCGCGCAGTGATACACATAGAGGCCGGGATTGAGCGCCTTGAAGGTGATGGTCTGCTCCTTGCCCGGCGCCACCTGGGTATGCTGTCCGCCGCCGTGTCCGCCGGTGACCGCATGCAGGTCGATGGAGTGCACCTGAGTGCTGTCGGCGCGGTTGGCGAGCGTCAGCTCCACCGTGTCGCCGGTGCGCACGCGCAGCATCGGGCCGGGCACTTTCTTGTCGAAGGTCCAGTAGGTGAAGCTGGTGCCGTCGTCAAGCTTGCCGTTGAGCTCCACCGTCTCGATGCGGTACTTGCGCAGCTGCGGTCCCTTGTCGGTAAGCGGCTTGGGCACGGCGTTCGGGTCCATCGCGATGCTGACCGCCGCGGCGTCGGCCGCCTTGATCGCGGCGGCGGCGAGCGTGGGCACCCTGGGTGCCGGCGCCTGGGCGGCGGCCGCCGCATTGCCGGTGATTTCGATCACGCCTTCCATGCCGATCTGGCGATGGCCGGGAATGGTGCAGATATACGTGAACTTGCCTGCCTTCTCGGCCTTGAAGCGCAGCGTCACCGGGCCGGTCTTGCCGTCGAACTTGGCCGAAGCGAGATTCAGCTCGGGGATGGCGATGTCGTGCTGCGCGCCCTCGCCGCTCGAGACCACGATTTCGATCGTGTCGCCGACCGCGGCCTTGAGCGCCGGATTGGACTTGCCCTGCTGGTCGATGTAGACCATCTTGCCGTCGACCACACCGGTCTTGAGCACGAAACGCTGGACCGAGGCCTTGGCCTGCGCGGCCGGCTTCGTCGCCGGGGCGGCGGTGGAGACTGCGGGAAGCGCGGCGGCGACGAACAGCGCGGAGATGAAGAGGGCGAGCGGCTTCCTGATGCCGGCAGTGACGGTTGCGAATGACATTTTCTTGTTCCTTAAAACTAGTTCAGAAGGCAGCGTGGCCGTCTGTCGTTCCGGCGCCCGGGCCTGTCGGCCGGCGCGCGTGAATGTCATGAACCGCTTTGTCCGGATCAGGCTGGCGGTCGCGCTGTGGAGACCATTCTGAATTCCGGGGGCTTCGAAAACCTTAACCTATGTTTAGAAATTCCAGGCCCCGGTGGCAGGGGAGGGAGCTGATTCGCTAACGGGTGCCGTTGCGCGGCGCGCGCTCGAGCCTGACGTATTGCTGGTTGACCGCGCGCGATGCCGGCCGTCGCGTGACGCTCTCGAGCGTGGCGCCGTCGAGCACCTTCAGATAGGCGCGGGTCGCGTCGTTGAGCACATCCTTGAGCGCGCAGGCCGCGGTGAATGCGCAACTGCTCTTCGCGCCGTCGAAACATTCGGCCATGAAGAAGTCGGTCTCGGTCGCGCGCACGACTTCACCGATGTTGATGTCGGCCGGTTCGCGCGCAAGGCGCAATCCGCCGCTGCGGCCGCGTATGGTTTCGATCACGCCGAGCTGCCCGAGCTGATGCACGACCTTGGTCAGGTGGTTCTTGGCGATGCCGTGGAAATCCGCAATGTCCTGGATCGTCACCAGCCCCTCGCGATGGGTCGCCAGATATATAAGCGTGCGCAGCGCGTAATCGGTATAGGAAGTCAGTCGCATGGTGTTATGGCAAGGGCGGCTTGCGGCAGGCGGCAAAAAGAAGCAAACATTCTACATCTTTCATGCGGCGATCCGGTGCCAGATCAAGGAATCCCGGATTCGGACGACTTAAAAGCTACATTCCATTTGCATGTTTTAATTGATGCACATAGAATGCATCTTAAATCGTTTCCCCCTTCAACTTTTTCAACGCCCAACAAGGAACTGCCATGCAATCCACACGCAGACTCTGGACTTGGCTCGCTGTCATCTGCGCCTTCTCATTCGCCGTACTGGGATGGGTGGGCACGGAGATCTATCTGAAAGCGCCGCCGATTCCCAAACAGATCGTCAGTAGCAACGGCACGGTGCTGTACACCGGCGAGCAGGTGCAACGCGGCCAGGAAGCCTGGCGCGCGGCGGGCGGCCAGCAGGTCGGCTCGGTCTGGGGCCACGGCAGCTATCTGGCGCCCGACTGGTCCGCCGACTGGCTGCACCGCGAATCCGTCGCGCTGCGCAATGAATGGGCGCAGAAGGAATTCGGCCAGGCCTGGGGCCTGCTCGACGCTGGCCGCCAGGCGCAGCTCGCCGCGCGCCTGAAGACCGAAATGCGCGCCAACACCTATGATGAGAAAACCGGCGCCATCACATTATCGGAGGCGCGCGCCGCCGCGGTGAAGGACACCGCCGCGCATTACGCCGGGCTGTTCGGCGACGACAGCAAGTTCGCCAAGCTGCGCGAGCAATATGCGATGCAGACCGGTTCGCTCAGCGACCCGGCCGACCGCGACGCCCTGACCGCATTCTTCTTCTGGTCCTCCTGGGCCGCCGCCACCGACCGTCCGGACGAGACCGGCGTGAGCTACACCAGCAACTGGCCGCATGAGCCGCTGGTCGGCAATACACCGACCGCCGGCGCCGGCATCTGGTCGATCGCCAGCGTGATCCTGATGATCGCCGCCATCGCCGGCATGATCTTCATCCATGCGCGCCACAAGGAAGAAGACGACCCGGTTCCGCCCAAGTCCGATCCCCTGTTCAGCCTCAAGGCCACGCCGTCGATGAAGGCCACGAAGAAGTACTTCTTCGTCGTCATCGCCCTGATCCTGGCCCAGGTCGGCATGGGTGTCATCACCGCTCATTACGCGGTCGAAGGCACCAGCTTCTTCGGCATCCCGCTCGCGGAGATCCTGCCGTTCTCCGTCAGCCGCACCATCCACACCCAGTTCGCGGTGCTGTGGATCGCCACCGCCTGGCTCGCCACCGGCCTGTTCATCGCGCCGGCCATCTCCGGCCATGAGCCGAAATTCCAGAAGCTCGGCGTCGACCTGCTGTTCTACGCGCTGCTGTTCATCGTCGCCGGCTCGACCCTGACCGGCTGGCTCGGCATCCTGCAGAGCCGCGGCGTGGAATTCGCGTTCTGGTTCGGCAACCAGGGCCTGGAATTCACCAGCATGGGCCGCGTGTGGCAGATCCTGCTGTTCGTCGGCCTGCTGTTCTGGGCCACCCTGCTCGGCCGCGGCCTCTGGCCCGCGCTGAAGACACCGTCGGAAAGCCGCGGCCTGATCGCCATGGTGTTCCTGTCGGCCCTGTGCATCGGCGGTTTCTACGCCACCTCGCTCACCTGGACCCGCGGCACCCACTACTCGATGGTCGAGTACTGGAGATGGTGGCTGGTCCACCTGTGGGTGGAAGGCTTCTTCGAAGTGTTCGCCACCGCGGTCATCGCGCTGCTGTTCACCCGTCTCGGCCTGATCCGCGCCGCCGCCGCCAATAGCGCCATCGTGCTGGAAACCATCGTGTTCCTGTTCGGCGGCATCCTCGGCACCCTGCACCATCTGTACTTCACCGGCACGCCGACCTTCGTGATCGCCATCGGCGCCATGTTCTCCGCGCTGGAAGTCGTGCCGCTGTCGCTGATCGGCGTGGAAGCCTATCGCAACTACCAGCGCTCCAAGGCCGCCCCCTGGGTCTCCGCCTACAAGTGGCCGATCCTGTGCTTCATCGCGGTCGGCTTCTGGAACACCGTCGGCGCCGGCCTGCTCGGCTTCTCGATCAACACCCCGATCGCGCTGTACTACATGCAGGGCCTGAACATGACCGCCGCCCACGGCCATGCCGCGCTGTTCGGCGTCTACGGCATGCTCGGCATCGGCCTGATGCTGTTCTGCCTGCGCGGCCTGTTCGAGCGCGCCGCCTGGCCGGAGAAGTATCTTGCCCCGACCTTCTGGCTGCTCAACATCGGCCTGGCGATGATGGTGTTCATGTCGCTGGTCCCGGCCGGCATCTACCAGGCCGTCGGCGCCATCACCGAAGGCCTCTGGTATGCCCGCTCCGCCGAGTTCATCCACTCCTCCTTCATGGAGACCATGGTCTGGCTGCGCGTGCCGGGTGACATCGTGTTCGCGCTCGGCACCGTGTTCCTCGCGCTGTTCGCGGTCCGGCTGCTGACCGCCAGCCTGCGCAAGCAGCCGGTGGCCGGCGCGGTCCCCGCTCAGGCCTGAGCCTGACCGAGGCGGCGCTTCGTGCGCCGCCTTTTTTCTCATTCAAGGAATACAACATGCCCCACGACTGCTCTCTCCCCACGATGTCCGCCGGCGTCTATCCGTTCGACGCGCGCGGCATCGCCAAGCGCTTCCGCCACGCCGCGATCTTCGGCGCGCTCGACGCGCTCGAACCCGGCGAGACCATGCGCTTCTGCAATGACCATGACCCGATTCCGCTGCTGCGCCAGCTTGCGGAATTCTTCGGCCCGCGGCTGCAGATGGCATACGTCCGGCGCGAGCCAGGCGAGATCGTGATCGACTTCCTGGTGGTCGGCTGAGCCGACAGCCCGCGCGCGGCCGGCGCCGCGCGCCCTCCTTCACCTCCGCGCCGACCTTCCCACAACCGGGAATCCCCCTCCCCTCCGCAGGCGCCAGCCTCTCCCGCTGCGTTGCCGCCACGGAAAAAATAGCCGGCAGGCTTGAATATCCCGCAAGCGTCGTCATATGAACTACGTTTGCGCTGTCTCAGCAGGAGGCGGCGCGACGTTCTGCAAGCTTTCGCGCATTGAATTAAGTTAACCGGATGGCGTCGAAGTAGCGCAGTTCAGCTCACCACCTCACAGGAGCCTTAGTGAATCCCAAGCATTTCCGCCCCGCCGTCTGGGCCGCGATCATGTTCGTGATATTTTTTGCATTCGGATCGATGGGCGGCAGCGCCGACGGCCCGGGCAACGCGACGCCGATCGCCTACTCCGATTTCCTGACCGAGCTCAAGTCCCAGCGCATCAAGGAAGTCACGATCACCGGCGAACGCATCACCGCCGTCACGAACGACGGACAGGTACTCAAGACCACCGCCACCCTGCTCGACCGCGGCCTGGTGTCCGACCTGATCGACAGCGGCGTCACCTTCGACGTCAAGAACCCGGAAGCGCCTTCCTTCCTGTCCCAGGTCTTCATTTCCTGGTTCCCGATGCTGCTGATGATCGGCGTCTGGATCTGGTTCATGCGCAAGTCGCAGGGCGGCGCCAAGGGCGGCATTTTCTCGATGGGCAAGTCCAAGGCGCGGATGCTGGACGTGAATACGAACCAGATCACCTTCGCCGACGTCGCCGGCTGCGATGAAGCCAAGGAAGAAGTCGGCGAGATCGTCGACTTCCTGCGCGACCCGCGCAAGTTCCAGCAGCTCGGCGGCCGCATCCCGCGCGGCGTGCTGATGGTCGGCCCCCCGGGTACCGGTAAGACCCTGCTCGCCCGCGCCATCGCCGGCGAGTCCCGGGTGCCGTTCTTCACCATCTCCGGTTCCGACTTCGTCGAGATGTTCGTCGGCGTCGGCGCGTCCCGCGTGCGCGACCTGTTCGAGAACGCGAAGCAGCACGCGCCCTGCATCATCTTCATCGACGAAATCGACGCCGTCGGCCGCCATCGCGGCGCCGGCATGGGCGGCGGCAACGACGAGCGCGAACAGACGCTGAACCAGCTGCTGGTCGAGATGGACGGCTTCGAAGCCAATTCCGGCGTCATCGTGATCGCCGCCACCAACCGCGCCGACGTGCTGGACAAGGCGCTGCTGCGTCCCGGCCGTTTCGACCGCCAGGTGATGGTCGGCCTGCCCGACATCCGCGGCCGCGAGCAGATCCTCAACGTGCACATGCGCAAGGTGCCGATCGCGTCCGACGTCAAGGCTGACATCCTGGCACGCGGCACCCCCGGCTTCTCCGGCGCCGAACTGGCCAACCTGGTCAACGAGGCGGCGCTGTTCGCGGCACGCCGCAACAAGGGCACCGTCGACATGCGCGACTTCGAGGACGCCAAGGACAAGGTCATCCTCGGACCGGAGCGCAAGACCGCGGTGATGCGCGAGGAAGAGCGCCGCAACACCGCCTACCACGAGTCCGGCCATGCGGTGGTCGCCAAGCTGCTGCCCAAGGCCGACCCGGTGCACAAGGTCACCATCATGCCGCGCGGGTATGCGCTCGGCCTGACCTGGCAGCTGCCCGAGCATGACCGCGTCAACATGTACAAGGACAAGATGCTCGAAGACATCGCCATCCTGTTCGGCGGTCGCATCGCGGAAGAGATCTTCATGGGCACGCAGTCCACCGGCGCGTCCAACGACTTTGAGCGCGCCACCAAGCTTGCGCGTGCGATGGTGACCCGCTACGGCATGTCCGAGGCGCTCGGCACCATGGTCTACGGCGACGAGCAGGATTCGCTCGGCATGAGCGCGCCGACCGTGTCCGAGGAAACCCAGCAAAAGGTCGACATCGAGATCCGCACCATCCTCGACCAGCAGTACGCGCTGGCGCGTCGCCTGCTGGAGGAAAACCGCGACAAGGTGGACGTCATGGCCAATGCGCTGCTCGAGTGGGAAACCCTCGACGCCGAGCAGGTCCAGGACATCATGGAAGGCAAGATGCCGCGCGAGCCGAAGTACGGCCCGCCCGCGCCGCGCGCCGACCGCACGCCGCGCGTACCGCCGGGTGCCGCGGCACCGGCATAACGATGGATGCGGCGTCCCCATCGGGACGCGCGCGCGAGGACGCATCCATGCAAAAGGGCCAGCGATTGCTGGCCCTTTTTTTCCGGCTGGCGTCCGTGGCTGCCGGGAACACCGGACATCCCGGTCCCGGTCGGTGCGCTTGCGTTACTGCGCTACTGCGCAGGCTGCGCGGCCTTGCCGCCGGTCTGAGCAGTCGTGCCGCCGGACTGCTTGGTTTCCGCTGCCGCTTTCACCTTGCCCGGCGCGATGCGCTTGGTGTTCCTGAACTCGCTGTACTTGGTGCCTGTCTTGTCTGCGGGGTACTTGTTCTTGGTGTTGGCTGCCATGGCATTTCCCTTTTCCAAATAAATGTTGAACAATCAGCTTAGTCCCGCTGACCGCGCCAAGGTTTCATGCCGCTTGCCAATTTCTCCTCATTCTTCGCGATCCTCTGCCTGCTTCTGCTGGCCGGCTGCGTCAGCGGCCCCGCGATCGACCGCAGCTACAGCGCGGTGTCGCAGGACAGCCGGGTGCGCTACGTCATCCTGCATTACACCCACGGCGACCTCGCGCGCAGTTTCCGCACCTTGACCGAGGGCCGGGTCAGCAGCCACTACCTGCTGTCGGATCGGCCGGCGGCGATCTATCAGCTGGTGGACGAGGACCGCAGGGCCTGGCATGCCGGCGACAGTGCGTGGAACAAGGACACGCAGCTCAACTTCAGCTCCATCGGCATCGAACTGGTCAACGGCGGCTATGCCGATACGCCGCAGGGCCGTCTCTGGCATCCCTACACCGAAGAACAGATCACGCTGCTGATCGACCTGCTCAAGCAGATCGTCGCACGGCACCGGATCGCGCCGGAACACATCCTCGGGCACAGCGACATCGCCCCTGGCCGCAAGGTCGATCCGGGCCCCCTGTTTCCATGGGAGCGCCTGGCGCGCGCCGGCCTGATACGCTGGCCGGATCCCGCCCTGGTTGCGCGCTTGCGGCCCGTATTCGCGCTCGCGCTGCCGGACGCCGCCTGGTTTCAGCGCAGCCTGCGGCGGCACGGCTACGCGCTGGCGGAGACGGGGCAGTGGGACGATGCCTCGCGCAATGCGCTCGCCGCCTTTCAGATGAAATACCGGCCGACCCGTTTCGACGGCATGCCCGATGAGGAAACCGCCGCGATGCTCGAAGCGCTGGCGACGGCCTCAGGCGCGCCCGACTGATCCTCAGTTTTTTATTACGTATTCGACTGTATTTTCCACCATTTTCCGAAGTCACCAAATGCGCAAGACTATGTCGCATCGCTCATGTCGAGCAGCCTTCGGAGGATACGGATCATGGTTGACAGTATTGGCACCTGGTGGATGTGGTCGGGCTTCTTCATTTTCGTTCTGGCGATGATCGCCGCCGACCTGCTGCTGCTGGGCGGGAAGCAGGCGCACAAGGTCAGCCTGCGGGAAGCGGGCGCATGGTCGATCGCCTGGGTCGTCATCGCGTTGCTGTTCAACGCGGCGCTCTGGTGGTACCTCGACGGCACGGCCGGACGTGAACTGGCCAATCAGAAATCCCTGGAATTCCTGACCGGCTATGTGATCGAGAAATCGCTGGCGGTCGACAACATCTTCGTCTGGCTGATGATCTTCAGCTACTTCGCGGTGCCGGCGGAATATCAGCGCCGCGTCCTGCTCTACGGCGTGCTCGGCGCCATCGTGATGCGCACGGTGATGGTGCTGGCCGGCGCCTGGCTCATCAGCGAATTCCACTGGATCCTGTATGTGTTCGGCCTGCTGCTGCTGGCGACCGGCGTCAAGATGCTGGTGTTTGCCGACCACGAACCCGATCTCGAAAAGAATCCCGCGCTGCGCTGGATGCGCGGTCACATGAAGGTGACGGAGCAGTTCCACGAAGAGCGCTTCTTCGTGCTGCGCGAGGGCGTGCGCTACGCGACGCCGCTGTTCCTGGTGCTGGTGCTGGTCGAGATCACCGACCTCATCTTCGCGGTGGACAGCATCCCGGCGATCTTCGCGATCACGAGCGACCCGTTCATCGTGCTGACCTCGAACGTGTTCGCGATCCTCGGCCTGCGCGCGATGTACTTCCTGCTCAAGGATGTTGCCGAGCGCTTCCACCTGATCAAATACGGCCTCGCGTTCGTGATGATGTTCATCGGCGCCAAGATGCTGCTGGTCGACATCTACAAGGTCCCGGTGACGGTGTCGCTGGCGGTGGTGGCCGTGCTGATCGGACTCTCGGTCGCGGCGAGCCTGATGATCGCGCCGCGGGAAAAGCCGGCGCGCGAGGCTGGCTGAGTGGCAATCAACCGGGTCGGGCTTGCGGGGCCGACCCGAGTCGCATCCGGGCGAATAGGACAGTCTTGCGCGGGCGGCGTTACAGCACCCGCGCAAGGCGCTCTTCGTTCAACGGCAGGAAGCCCTGCCTGAGGTAGAAGCGCCTTGCCGCGCCATTGGCCAGATGACAGGACGTATCGATGCGGCGTATCCCCGCTTCGCGCAATGCGCCGGCCAGGCTGGCGAGCATGAAGCCGCCGATGCCCTTGCCTTCCTGCCCGCTGCGCACCGAGACATCGTCGAGCTTGGCGACGATGCCGCCGGCGGAGGTGGAGATTGCGTAGCAGACCACGCAGCAGCCCACGGCGCGATCCGCTTCATACACCATCCACACGAAACCATGCCCGGGCCGCGACAGGAAAAGATCCAGCGCATTCCGGAGCGCCGCCGGGCCGCCGTCGCCGTAGGCGGCGCTGCTGTCCCGGTAGTGCTCGTCCGCGGACAGAAACTGCGCCAGCAGATCGAAGGCATCGTCGCGCTCGCGCGCGCTCATTTTTTTCGCGGTGATGGTCGTGTCGGTTGGCGGCACGCGGGTCCTCCATGCTTTGCGGGTTGTGTAGGGAGAGCGGCGATATTCTAACGGCTGCCATGACCGACGCCCGGCCTCTGCCAATTCCCGTACCTCTTGTCTTTGCAGGAACACACCCAAGATTGCAGGCAGAAGGAGGTTCGACATGCACGTCGTTTGCCATCACTGCCAGGCGGTCAACCGCCTGCCGCCCGAGCGGCTCGAAGAGAAACCCGATTGCGGGCGCTGCCATGCGCCGCTTTTTCCGGGAAAGCCGGTCGCGCTGGATGCGCAGGCCTTCGACCGGCAACTGACGCGCGGCGAGGTTCCGCTGCTGGTCGATTTCTGGGCCGCGTGGTGCGGGCCGTGCAGGATGATGGCGCCGCAGTTCGAGCGGGCCGCGGCGGAGCTCGCGCCGCATGTCCTGCTCGCCAAGGTGGACACCGAGGAGCAGCAGCAGCTTGCCGCCCGATACGCTATCCGCAGCATCCCGACGATCGCTCTGTTCCATCAGGGCCGCGAGCTGGCGCGGCAGGCGGGGGCGATGTCGGCGGCGGATATCGTGAGATGGACCAGGGCGAACCTGCCGCGCTGATGCGCATGCACGGCTTGCGGCGGACGGCTTTGCCGCCCGCCGTCCTGCCGTTCAGTGACTGAGCGTGGCGTCGGGCCGCGCACCGGCGCCCGCGCGGATGCCGGAATACGCGCGCTCGGAGGCCGCCGTGTCCCCGAAATGCTGGAAGGAGCAGATCTTGCCATCACGCAGTCTGAAGACGTGCGCCCACGGCGACTCGTAGGTCTGCCCGCTCGCGTGAATCCTGGCCTGCATCTGGCCGAGCACGACCACGGTGTCATCCTCCGCGATGAACTGCTGCGGGTCGAACCTCATGTACTCCTGGGCGCCGGCCATGGTGGTGAAGAACTGTTCCACGCCCTGCTTGCCGTGGAAGCTGCCGGCGAACGGCACGACGTCATTGTCGGCGCCGAACCATTCGATATCGTCGGTGCACTTGTCGAGAATGCCCTGGATGTCCCGGTTGGCGAAGTTCTGATAACCCTGCATGACCAGCTGCTTGTTTTCCTGTGCATTCATTTCTGCCTCCTGCTGCGTTGTCCCCTCGCTCCCTGTGATCCGCACGGCGCTGCCGGTGCCGCGGGGCGGCGAAATGAAGCCCCGCTTGCGCGGCAGGACGCGCAAGGAATGGAGGCTTCCGGTAGTGCTTGGATGTTAGTCGACGCGACCGGCAGGTAAAGGGCGGATGAAGCCGCGCGGCACGGCAGAATCGGGCCAAACGTCGTCGTTGTGCGGTGGATCAAGCGGCGCCACCGGCGGATTACTGGCCGGCGCCACCGCCATTCACAGCGGCTCTCAGGTCCGCCGCCAGACGAGCAGGCGATTGTTGGCGGGCATCTCGCAGTCCTCGACCAGCATCAGGCCTCGGCGCCGCGCCAGCATGTCCACCGCTTCAAAGTCGCGTATGCCCATGTGCGGCGCGCGTTCGCGCAGCATCGCGTCGAAGCGGGCATTGCTGTCGCTGGTGAAAGCGCCGCGGTAATTGAACGGCCCATAGATGCACAGCGTCCCCCGCGGTCCGAGCACCCGGGCAACGCCGTCGAACATGGCCTCGACTTCCTCCCAGGCCATGATGTGGCAGGTATTGGCGGTGAACACGGCATCGAAGGCCGCGTCCGGCCACGGCCCGGCGGCGACGTCAAGCGCCAGCGGCGGCGGCAGGCTGGACAGCCCGGCGTCGGCGATCCAGGCGAGAATGCTCGGATGATTCGCCGACAGGTCGCTGGTCTGCCAGACCAGCCCGGGCATCGCGGCGGCGAAATGCACCGCATGCTGGCCGGTGCCGCTGCCGATTTCCAGCACGCTTCGCGCGCTCCCCAGGTGACGCTGCAGTACGTCGAGTATCGGGCCGCGGTTGCGCTCGCAGGCTTCGGAGAAAAGTTTGCTCATCGCGCAAGCATAACGGAAGACGCTCGCGCCGGCGTCGGCGGCCTTACGTCGATGCTTCCGCCAGGCGTGCGCGCAGCGCGGTTTTCAGCACCTTGCCGTAATTGTTCTTCGGAAGCTGATCAATGAATACATAACGCTTGGGGCGCTTGAAGCGGGCGATGTGATCCAGGCACAGGCTGTCCAGCGTCTCCGTCTCCACTTCCGCGCCGGGCTGCCTCACCACGAAGGCGACGACGGTCTCGCCCCACTCGGCGTCCGGCGCGCCGACCACCGCCGCCTCGGCCACGCCGGGCGCGGACAGCAGGACTTCTTCGATCTCGCGCGGGTAGATGTTGGATCCGCCGCTGATGATCAGGTCCTTGCTGCGGTCCATCAGCGTGAGAAAGCCGTCCTCGTCGAGGCAGCCGACGTCCCCCGTGTACAGCCAGCCGTCGCGGATCGCCGCCGCCGTGGCCTGTTCATTGCGCCAGTAACCCGCCATCACGCTATCGCCCCTGATCAGCACTTCGCCCGGCTCGCCGGCCGGCAGCGGCCGGCCCTGTTCATCGGCTATGCGCACCTGCACCGGCGTCTGCGCGATGCCGACCGATGCGATGCGCTGCAGGTAGCGCGGGTGGCGGTCGTCGGTCAGCTGCTCCCGGGACAGGGCAGTGCCGACCATCGGCGTTTCACCCTGGCCGTAGATCTGCACGAAGCGCGGCCCCATCACGCGCAGCGCGCGCAGGATATCGGCGCGGTACATCGGCGCGCCGCCGTAGACGATGGTTTTGAAAGACTGCGCCACCTCGGCATGGCCGAGGCCGGCCTGCTCCGCATGGTCGACCAGTCGCCTGACGATGGTGGGGGCGGCAAACGTGGAGAGCGGACCGAGCCGGCGGCCGAGTTCGAACAACTCGCCCGGATCGACGCCGCCGGAGGCCGGTACGACGTGGCGCGCGCCCGCCATCACATGCGGGATCGCGTAGATGCCGACGCCGTGCGACATCGGCGCGGCATAGACGATGGCGTCGCGCCGCCCGACCGGATCGACATCGACGAAGTAGCCGGTGCCCATGTTCATGAGATTGCGGTGGGTGATCATGACGCCCTTCGGGCGACCGGTGGTGCCGCTGGTGTAGAACAGCCAGGCGACGTCGTCCGGCGCGCGTCCGGTGACCGGGACTGCGGGCGGATGCGCGGCCGGGGCGAACCAGCGGTCGGCTTCCGGCGAGTCCGCGTCGATCTGCCGTTCCAGCCCGGCCAGGGGTTCCGGCGCCACGTCGGCGGTGACGAAGCCGACGCGCGGCCGGGCGTCCTCGATGATCCATTCGACTTCGCGGGCATGCAGCCTGGCATTCACCGGCACCACGACGAGCCCGGCCCACCATGCCGCCCACATCGCTTCCAGGTAGCGCGGATGATTGCGCATGAACAGCAGCACCCGGTCGCCGGGGACCAGGCCTGCCTCGCGCAGCCGCATCGCCAGTCCGCCGCTGCGCGCAGCCCACTCGCCATAGGTGGCATGGAGTGCGGTGCCGTGGAGGATGGCGATGCGCTCGGGGTCCTGGCGCGCGTGCCGCAGCAGCAGATGTGCGAGGCTCATGTCTGTCTCCGGTGTCGTTATGGGTATGGCAACCGGAAGATAGCGCGAGCCGCCGGCTTTGGCTATACCGTAGGTCTACCGTATCGCTTCCCGGTGCCGCCGCCGGCAAGGAACCCGGCCCCCCTCCCCTGTCTAAGTTTCATATTGATGATTGTTCAAGGAACGGAGTCAGCATGAGACATCTTCAGCGCGCAGCAGCGGGCGTGCTCGCCCTGTCCTCGGCCTGCGCCATGGCCCAGGGCACCGACGCCTCGTCCACCGAAAGCCCGGTGCAGCCGTCGAGCCAGGGCGCGACGCGCTCGTCGGGGCCGGGCCTGGGCAATGCTCCCGGCACCACCGCGACCGCCGCGCCCGGCACCAATGCGGCCGTGACGCCCGACGGCAACAAGGCACTGGGCACCACGATACGGGGAGGCAGCGACAGCGCCAGCACATCGGACCATGCGACCTCGCGAACCTGGAGCGGCGTCGGCAGCACGGGCGGCTCGACCGGCACCGGCACCAGCTCTGGCACATCGGATGCGCCGTCGGAAGCGGCGGCAGGCGTGACGCCCCCGGCGCCGGGCAATCAGCCGCGCTAGGTTTCGTCCGAACACCGCCGGCGCGGGCATCCTCGCCCGCGCCTCATCGCCCCTACTTCACGCCCGCCATGTCGGGAAGCTGGTGCGCGATGCCCTTGTGGCAGTCGATGCAGGTTTTCTCGCCGCTGGCGAGCTGGGTCGAATGCGCGTCGCTCGCGCGCTTGCTCTGGCGGGTGAAATCCATCGACTCGAACTGGTGGCAGTTGCGGCATTCGAGCGAGTTGTTGGCCTTCAGCCGCCGCCACTCATGCTGCGCCAGCGTGAGACGGTGCTCCTCGAACTTCTCACGCGTATTGATGGTGCCGAAGATCTTTCCCCAGACCTCCTTCGAGGCCTGCATCTTGCGCGCGATCTTGTCGGTCCAGTTGTGCGGGACATGGCAGTCGGAACAGATCGCCCGCACACCGCTACGGTTGGTGTAGTGGATGGTGGTCTGCAACTCCTGGAAGACGTTGTCGCGCATCTCGTGACAGCCGGTGCAGAACTGCTCGCTGTTGGTCGCCTCCATCGCGGTGTTGAAGCCGCCCCAGAACAGGATGCCGGCAATGAAGGATCCGATCGTGAGGAAGCCGAAGCTCAGGTGGACGCTGGGCCGCCGCAGGATGTCCCAGTACTGTTTCAGCATGCGTTTCATGTGCCTCCCTCACTTCTTCCGCACGGGCGACGGCGCGGGAGGAGCCTGGTTGAGCATGGTGTCGACATCCTTGAATTCATTGTCGACGAGCGGATTCAGGTTGGCCTGGGGTACGTGGCACTGCAGGCAGAAATACCGGCGCGGCGACAGCTCGGCGAGGAAATTCCCCTCGCGGTCCATGAAATGCGTGACGCTGATCATCGGCGCCTGGCTCTCCTGCGTGCGGGTGCGCGCGTGACACATCATGCAGCGGTTGGCGTTCTTGTCGAGCTGATAGCCTTCGATCTTGTGCGGCACCACCGGCGGCTGCATCGCGTAATTGCGGCTGCGGCGCACGTCGCTGTTGTCGGGATTGACGATGGGCGGCGGCGGCGCGGTCTGGTCGAGCGGCGTCGGACCGCGCATGCGGTCCTGGAACTCGGCGGCGGAAACGGACAGCGGCAGCTGCGATAGCAGCAGCATGCACAGCAGGGTCGGTGCTTTCTTCATCTCGTCATCCTCATACCTTGCGGATCCTGACCGCGCATTTCTTGTAATCCGTCTGGAAGGAGATGGGATCGGTCGCATCCAGGGTCACCTTGTTGATCAGCTGGCTGGCGTCGAAGAAGGGAACGAATACCAGTCCCTGTGGCGGCCGGTTGCGGCCGCGGGTTTCGACGCGGCTGCGGATCGATCCCCGGCGCGAGGCGATCTCGATTTCGTCGCCGCGCCGCGCCCCGAGGCGCCTGGCATCCTCGGGATGCATGTAGCAGACCGCGTTCGGCACCGCCCGGTACAGCTCGGGCACGCGCCGCGTCATGGTGCCGGTGTGCCAGTGCTCCAGCACGCGGCCGGTCGACAGCCAGTATGGATATTCCTTGTCCGGTTCCTCGGCGGCCTTTTCATAGGGCAGCGCGAAGATCACCGCCTTCCCGTCGGGCATGCCGTAGAAGTTGTAGCCCTCGCCCGCCTTCACATAGGGATCGTAGCCTTCGCGGTAGCGCCAGCGGGTCTCCTTGCCGTCCACCACCGGCCAGCGCAGGCCGCGTTCCTTGTGATAGGTCTCGAAGGGAGCGAGATCATGGCCATGCCCGCGGCCGAACTGCGCATATTCCTCGAACAGCCCCTTCTGGATGTAGAAGCCGAAGGCGTCGGCTTCCTGATTGGCATAGCCGGCTTCACGCTGGGAGTTGGGGAATTTGTTGACGTCGCCGTTACGAAAGAGCATGTCGTACATGGTCTTGCCGCGGTACTCGGGCGCCGCATCGAGCAGTTCCTTGGGCCAGACTTCCTCCATCCTGAAGCGCTTGGAGAACTCGACCAGCTGCCACAGGTCGGAGCGCGCGTCACCGGGCGCATTGACCAGCTGATGCCAGAACTGGGTGCGCCTCTCGGCATTGCCGTAGGCACCTTCCTTTTCGACCCACATTGCCGACGGCAGGATGAGGTCGGCCGCCAGCGTGGTGGCGGTCGGATAGACGTCGGACACCACGATGAAGTTGGCGGGGTTGCGATAGCCGGGCAGCATCTCCTGCATCACGTTAGGGCCGGCCTGCATGTTGTTGTTCACCATGACCCAGTAGGCGTTGAGCTTGCCGTCCTTGAGCATGCGGTTCTGCAGCACCGCGTGATAGCCGGGCTTGTCGGGTATGGTTCCGGGCGGCAGTTTCCAGATCTTTTCCGCCACCGCGCGGTGCTTCGGATTGACGACCAGCATGTCGGCCGGCAGGCGGTGCGAGAAGGTGCCCACCTCGCGCGCGGTGCCGCAGGCGGACGGCTGGCCGGTCAGCGAGAACGGGCTGTTTCCCGGCGTGGAAATCTTGCCGGTCAGCAGATGGATGTTGTAGAGCAGATTGCTGCACCAGGTGCCGCGGGTGTGCTGGTTGAAGCCCATGGTGAAGAACGACATCACCTTCACCCTGGGATCGGCATACATCTCCGCCAGCCTCTGCAGGCGGTCCTTCGGCACGCCGGACAGCTTGTGCGCATAGTCGAGGTCGTAGGTGCTGACGAACTTCGCGAATTCCTCGAAGTTGATGGGCTTGCCGCCGCCGGCGTCCGCCACATGGGTCGCGGCCTTCTGCAGCGGATGCTCGGGCCGCAGGCCGTAGCCGATGTCCTGATTGCCGAGCACGAAGCGGGTATGCTTGCTGACGAAATCCCGGTTGACCCTGTTGGTCCGGATGATGTGGTTGGCGATGTAATTGAGGATCGCGAGGTCGGTCTGCGGCCGGAAGATCATCGACAGGTCGGAGAGTTCGAAGCTGCGGTGCTCGTACACCGAGAGCACCGCCACCTTGACGTGCGGCGCGGACAGGCGTCGGTCGGTGACCCGGGTCCACAGGATCGGGTGCATCTCCGCCATGTTCGAGCCCCAGAGCACGAAGGCATCCGCATGTTCGATGTCGTCATAGCAGCCCATCGGCTCGTCCATGCCGAAGGTGCGCATGAAGCCTGCGACCGCGGACGCCATGCAGTGGCGCGCATTCGGGTCGATGTTGTGCGAGCGGAAGCCGGCCTTGAACAGCTTCGAGGCGGCATAGCCCTCCCATACCGTCCACTGGCCGGAGCCGAACATGCCGACCGAGGTCGGGCCCTTCTCGCGCAGCGCCTTCTTGAATTGCTGCGCCATGACGTCGAAGGCGGTGTCCCACGACACCGGCGCGAATTCACCGTTCTTGTCGTAGCGTCCGTTGCTCATGCGCAGCAGAGGCGTGGTGAGCCGGTCCTGCCCGTACATGATCTTGGACAGGAAATAGCCCTTGACGCAGTTGATGCCGCGGTTGACTTCGGCATTGATGTCGCCATGCGTGGCCACCACGCGCCCATCCTTGACGCCGACGTTGACGCCACAGCCCACGCCGCAGAAGCGGCACGGCGCCTTGGACCAGTTCAGCTGTGTCTTCGAAGCGTCGGTGACGACATTGGAGGCGATCGATTCCAGCGGAATGCCGACCGTGGTGGCCGCGGTCATGGCCGCGGTCTGCTTGATGAAATCTCGGCGGGTCTGCTTCATGCTCATACTTCCTCATCCATGGCGGCGGCCTGTTCCGCGTGTTGATAGACCAGTGCGACGCTGAGCACGCCGGGCAGCGCGCGCAGCGCGTCCATCTGGTCCAGCGTGCGTTTCGTGCTGTCGGTTTCCAGCGTGACGACCATGCGCCCGTCGGCGGCGGCCGCATGCACCTGCGCGCCGGGTATCAGCGAAATGGCCGAACGCAGGGTGGGGACGGCGTCGGGACTCGCGTGGACGACGAGTCCGGCGATATGGATTTCCTGGTTCATGGGATGTCCGGGGAGGAGAGGTGGATCCGCGCTCAGGCGGCGGCGGGCAGCCTGCCCGTCAGGAGCTGGAACATCCACACGAAGAAACCGTAGCCGCCGACGACCATCACGGCGAGGATCGGCGCCATCACCAGCGTCAGGAAAAAGAAGGCCCGCAGTTCACGGGCGCGTGTGTTCGCTTGCTGATCATTCTCGCTGGCCATTCGCGCCTCCTTGCATTCCCGGGCAGCAGCCCCTTGCGGAAGAGGATTGCGGCGCCGTATTGCCGGTAGATGCGCTGTTCTTCGTTAAGGTTCCCACCGCAGGCCGGATGCGGCACGCGCCGCCTGCACTACGGAACCGGCAGCGCGGCGCCGGCGTCGAACCGGAACCTTCGCACTCTCTGCATTTTTCCGCGATGCCCATGCGCGCTTACCTGCTTGCAGCCCTGGTACTTTCCGGCACTGCCGGGCCGGCCCTGTCGCAGCTTCGGGACGAACCGGTTGATCCGGCCGCCACCGAAGCGGCCGGGCCGCACGCCGCCCTGGAGGACGAAGTCTGGTCCTTCCTCGAAGCATTCATCGATGGCGAGAACACGCATGCCGAGCAGCTTGCCTTTTTCGCCGAGCGCGTCCATTACTACGACCGGGGCGTGCTCGCCACCGACGCGATTGCCAGGGATATCGGCTATACGCTGCGCCGCTGGCCGTGGCGCGACAACCGCCTGGTGGAGATCGAATATCTCAAGCCGCTTCCCGGAGAGGACAGGGTCTTCGTCAGCTATGTCGTCGATTACGAGGTCGCCAACCGGGAGCGGACCGTGCGGGGCAGGGCGCGCTACGGCGCGGTGATTGCCGGTATCGGGGATGAACCGCGGATAGAAGGCATCTTCGAAAACATCACCCGCCGCGGCCGTCCGGGCCAGGACTGAGATGTTCCGGCCGTACGCCCCGACCCCTGTCACAAAACCCGGAGCCGGTACGTCTTGAGGATAAGAGGGCGCATGGTGCGTCCTTCCTTACCCGAAAGGCCCGTCATGTCCCATACCGCCCGCATTCCCCTGCACAAGGTCGCCGCCACCCAGTACAAGGCGCTCTTCAATCTCTCCACCGCGGTCAAGCAAAGCTCGCTCGGCGAACGCCTGGTCGAGCTGGTCAACCTGCGCCTCTCGCAGATCAACGGCTGCGGATTCTGCGTCGACATGCACTGGCGCGACCTGGTGCGCCAGGGCCTCGACCCGCGCGTGCTCAACGCGGTCGCCGCCTGGCCGGAAGCGCCGTTCTTCAGCGAACGCGAACGCGCGGCGCTGCGCTGGACGGAGATCGTGAACGGCCAGCCGCACGCCGATGCCAGCGACGAAGAGTTCGCGCGGGTCAGCGAGTACTTCACCCAGACCGAAATCGTCGAGCTTTGCTATGCGGTCGCCGCGATCAAGGGCTGGAACATGCTCAACCGCAGCCTGCGCAATCCCATCCCGGAAGTGCCCGCTCCGGGAATGTGACGTAGCATGTCGCGACTTGCAAAGGAGCACGAATGAGCCCAGGACGAGAGTCGGGCCCCGAGGGCGTGTTCGCCGGTCTTCGCCAGCGCCTGTTTTCGGTGGCCTATCGCATGCTCGGCACGCGCGCGGACGCCGAGGACGTGGTGCAGGATGCCTGGCTGCGCTGGCAGGCGGCCGAGCATGACAGCCTGCAGTCGGCGGAAGCCTGGCTGGTCACGGTCACCACGCGCCTGTCCATAGACCGGCTGCGCGAACGCAAGGCCGAACGCGAGCAGTACACCGGCTGGTGGCTGCCGGAGCCGCTGGTGGAACTCGATGAGCGCACGCCCGATACCGCGGCCGAGCTGGCGAGCGACGTTTCCCTCGCGCTGATGTGGACGCTGGAGCGTCTGAATCCGGATGAGCGTGCCGCCTTCCTGCTGCGCCAGGCCTTCGACCAGGATTACGCCGACATCGCCGGCCTGCTCGGCAAGAGCGAAGCCGCGTGCAGGCAGCTGGTGCACCGCGCGCAGGACAAGCTGCGCGATGCCCGCCCGCGTTTCGCCCCCGCGCCCGATTCCCATCGCGCGCTGCTCGCCGCCTTCATGCAGGCGGCCGCCACCGCCGATCGCGACGCCATGAAGGCGCTGCTCGCGCCGGACGTCGCCTTCGTCAGCGACGGCGGCGGCAAGATGCCCTCCTTCCATCGCGTCCTGCGCGGCGCCGCCCGCATCGCCGGCGTATTCTGGTCGCTCGAGCACAAGTATCCGGGCCAGGTGCGTTACCGGATGGCGCGCGTCAACGGCGAACCCGGGCTGCTTCGCTATGTCGATGGCAGGCTGGAGTCCGCGCAATCCTTCCTGATCGAGAACGGACGCATCTCGGCGGTATTCGTGGTGCGCAATCCCGACAAGCTGACGGGCGTGGCGCAGCAGTCGCTGTCCTGATCAGCGCCCGCGACCGTTCCCGTCTCGCGCATCGAGCGCGGTCAGCACCGCATGCGCGGCGCGGATGCGAGCGGCGGCGGGGTAATTCCTGTTGGCCAGCATGACGATCCCCAGCCGCCGCGAGGGCACGAAGGCGACGTAGGCCGCGAAGCCGTTGGTCGAGCCGGTCTTGTTGACGACGACCTCCGCCTCGTCGCGCCTGGCTGGCCCGATCCATTCCGCCTCCACCGCGTCATAGACCATGGCATCGGCATTGCCGGCCAGCAGACGGTCGAGCGTGGCCGGCCACGGATAGGTCTCCCACACCAGGCCCTGGCCCAGCTCGCCGGCCCGATGGCGCGCCTGCTGCACCGCGGCGACGGCCTGCCGCAACGGCGGGTCGAGGCGGGTGCCGGGCATGTGCGCCTTCACGAACCGCAGCAGGTCCGCCGCATTCGAACGCACGCCGTAAGCCTCGGCCCAGAACATGCCCGGTCGCAGGCGGATCGGCGCATCCTGTTTCGTATAGCCCTGTGCGTAGTCCTTGCGCCGGCTGTCCGGCACCTGGAAAAAACTCGATTGCATGCCGAGCGGCCGGAAGATCCGGCGCTCGACCGCGGTCTCGAACGGCTCGCCGCTCGCCGCGGCCGTCGCCATGCCGAGCAGGCCCGTGCCGAGATTCGAGTAGACACGCTGCCCGCCGGGCGGGGAAGCGGGCCGCCATGCATGGAAGTACGCCTGCAGCGATTCATCGTCGCCGATCGCGTCGGGCACCTGCAGAGGCAGACCGCCTCCGGTATGGGTGGCGAGTTGCAGCAGCGTGACCTGATCGAGCGCGGTGCCGCGCAACGCGGGCAGGTAAGCGGATGGACTTTCGGAGAGAGCGAGCACGCCGCGCGCTTCCGCATGCGCGGCGAGTACGGCGGTGAAGGTCTTGCTGACCGAGCCGATCTCGAACAATGTGCTGTCGGTGACGGCGGCGCCGCTGTCCTTCGACGCGATGCCGTAGTGATAGATCCGGTCCCTGCCATTGATCGTGATGGCGACCGACATGCCGGGAATCCCGTGCTCCCGCATCAGCGGCCGCATCACCCCGTCCACCACCGCATCCGCCGCCTCCGGCCCGGGAGAGGCGGCCTGCGCGGCGATGGCAACGCAGGCGAAGACGAGTGCAGACAGTTTGGGCATGCGCATGCGGGGCTCCGCTTCGGACGATCGGGCGGCAAGTATACGCTGAAGACTCGCCGGCTCGCTCGGCGCGGCTCAGCGGGCAGCGTACGGCACCGGCGCCGGTCCGGCGCGGCAGGCCGAGAGCGGATCGAGCATCGGCTGATAGCGCGGATGGGAGGCTTCCATCATGCCCAGCAGGCTGTGATAGACATTGTCGTGACTGACGGGCTGCTGCAGCCGGCCGCGCAGACAGGCCGGGTCGATGCGCGCGCGGCGCTGATATCCGTCGGACAGCCACAGCATGAACGGTATGCGTTTCTGTTCCTCGGGCGCGTAGCGGTAGGGCGCGCTGTGCAGGAAGAGTCCCTTTTCGCCCAGCGATTCGCCATGATCGGACACGTACAGCAGCGCGGTGTCGTAATCGGCGGACGCGCGCGCGAGCACGTCGATCATCCTGGCAAGTACATGGTCGGTGTAGCGGATCGTATTGTCATAGGCGTTGCGCAATTCCTCGGCGCTGCACGCAGGCAGGTCCTTGCGCCGGCAGGCCGGGCGGAAGTGCTCGTCCTGCGGCGGATACCGCAGATAGTAGGCCGGTCCGTGGCTGCCCATCTGGTGGAAGACGTCGAGGCGGTCCTGCCCGCCCCGAGCCGGCGCCGGCTCCAGGCCCTCCAGCAGAATCGCGTCGAGACAGGACTCGGCATTGCAGAGCGCCGCACGCACATCGTCCGCCGGCGCGACCCGGCGCACCCCCGCCCCCGGTTCGAAGCGGGAGGTATTGTTCGAGCGCCAGGTCACCCCCACGCCTGCCGCGGCAAGCTCTTCCAGGACATTGGGCACGGCGTGATAGGACGCCATCGAAAATCCGTCGCGCCCCAGCGGCGACAGCATGCACGGAACGCTCAGCGCGGTCGAGGTCGCGCAGGCCTCCGCCTCCGTGAAGTAGTAGAGATTGGCGAGGCTGGCCAGCGCCGGATTGGTGGGACGCGGGTAGCCGCCGAGCTGGAAGTTTGCGTGGCGCGCCGTCTCCCCGATGACGAGAAAGACCATCAGCGGTTTCACGCCCGGGTTTCGGCCGTCGAGCCTGGCGGCGGTCTCCGCCCTCGCGTGGACAGGCGGGACAGGGTCACCGCGGAAATACTCGGCGGCCGAGATCAGGGCGGCGCCGGGCACGCTCAGATACGCAAGATGGCGTTGCTCAGGCGACAGCTTGAAGCGCGAGATGAAAGGAAGGCTGACCGCCGCGCCGAGAACGATGGCCGCGGCGATGAAGGCGGCACGCTCGCGCAGCTGCCGCCTCCACGGCGCCGGCGGCATCCGGCATCGCGCCACCAGGAAAACCGGCACCACGCCAAGGGCAACGACATAGACAAGCAGCCGCGGACTGAGCAGTCCCATGACTTCCCTGTGATCGGTCTCTCCCAGATTGCGCACCATGTTGCTGTCGATGACGACGCCGAAGCTGTCGGCGCAGTACGCCGCCATCGCCGCCAGCGGAAACAGCAGTGCCGCCGCCACCTGCATCGGCAGGCGGCCCGGCACGAGCAGGAGCAGGACCGCATGGGCCAGAAGCAACAACAATCCGAGCGCGGCCAGGAAAGCGGCGTCGGCCGCGCTGCCCGTCCAGAACAGCCCGGCCGCGGTCAGCCAGAAGCGCTGGTTGAATGCGAGAACGAACAGGCCCGCCATCAGCAGAGCGAACGCCGTCGCGGATGGCAGATGCAGCATCAGCGGCTGACTGCGGGGCGATGCGGGAACGCGGGAAGATCGGAGCGTGGGCACGCCGCAAGTGTCGCCTCTTCTCACCGCGCCGCCCTTGCGTCCACCGGCGCCGCGCGCGACGGAAAGTTGCGAAGTTTGCTTAAGCGCAGGAGATGCACATGTGAGTCACGATAGGACATGGAGTCCGCCTATGATTTATGGACTTCTTCGACACAACTGAGCGGACAGGAAATCCCGGCATGAGGCTCGAGAAATTGCAGGCCAGCAGCGCCTATTCCCCGATGAGCGGCTGGGCGGTATCCGCGCGCCAGCAGATCGACGAGTATCTCGATGCGCTGTTGCATTTCCCCAATCCCTCCAGGGTGAACGAAGCCATGCGTTATTCGGTGCTCGGCGGCGGCAAGCGGATACGTCCGATGCTCGCGCTGGCGGTCGCCGATTATCTCGGCACCCGGCCGACCGGACTGATGCATGTGGCCTGCGCGATAGAGATGATCCACTCGGCCTCCCTCATCCTCGACGACCTGCCCTGCATGGACAACGACCGCATGCGGCGCAACCGCCCGTCCACCCACGCGGTGTACGGCGAAGACTGCGCGATCCTGGCCTCGGTATCCTTGCTGATGCACTGCCACGCGATGCTCGCCTCGCATCCGGACCTGCCGCCCGAAGTCCGGCTCAAGACCATACGCCTGCTGTGCGAAACCATCGGCGCCGACGGCCTATCGCTCGGCCAGTACATCGACCTGTCGTCCCGCAGCACGCCCTTGCAGTCGTCCGCCACGGCCGGCGCGCATCATCTGAAGACGGGGATTCTTTTTCTCGCCGCCGCGAAAGCGGCCTGCCTGTTGTGCGACGCCACTCCCGAGCAGTCCGAAAAGATTACTGTCTACGCCACCAGCCTTGGCCTGGCCTTCCAGCTCAAGGATGACCTTGCCGACGTCGGCGAGCCCGGCCTCAATCTCGCCGCGGCAATGGGTGTGAGCAGCGCGCGGCAGCAGTTTCTCGATCATCTGGAAACTGCCAGCGATGCGATCGGCGATGACGACGATGCGGGGGTGCTGCGGGATTTTGCCGAGGCACTGCTCGATTAATGCCCGCACGAGTTCAGTCGCCAGAATTGTCCTCGCGGAAGCGGTATTCAGGACAACGGTGTAGCAGTAGTTGACACGCGGTTCTCCTGACTCCGTAGCCGGCGTGTCCGGGAGCCCAAGGCTGGGACGCTTGCGTGACGACGCTTTCCGTCGCCGCAAAGCAAAAAGCCCCGACTCGGTTGAGTCGGGGCTTTTCTGGGGTAAGAGCCTGACGATGACCTACTTTCACACTGGTTGCAGCACTATCATCGGCGCGGAGTCGTTTCACGGTCCTGTTCGGGATGGGAAGGGGTGGTTCCGACTTGCT
>NZ_BPMK01000001.1 GCF_019656455.1 Noviherbaspirillum aridicola | reverse complement strand
ACAAGTATGCGTGTGAATGACTGATCACTCACACCCGCCAAAATAAATACCCGTAGGTCCCCTACGAAAACTACTGCTTCTTCCCAGATTGGGTTGCGCGTCCCCGACGAGCAACCAACAAGTCATGCCTGATGAACATAGCAAGTCGGAACCACCCCTTCCCATCCCGAACAGGACCGTGAAACGACTCCGCGCCGATGATAGTGCTGCAACCAGTGTGAAAGTAGGTCATCGTCAGGCTCTTACCCCAGAAAAGCCCCGACTCATACCGAGTCGGGGCTTTTTGCTTTGCAGCGACGATTTGCAGCGTGTGACCGCTGAGTGGGCATGTGCCCCGGCTTGTGCGGGAATGTTCCGGTCCCGCTCATGTCTCATTCTCAAGTTGCATGAATCGCAAGGAGTCGAGAATGGCAGCGGATGAAGCCAGCGACGAGCAGATCGAACAGATGGCCGCCCTGATGGCGCAAGCCATCCCGGAACTCGATTGCCCTGAATGCTGCGATTGTGGATGGGTGTTTCAGTACGTCGAGCGTAGTGCGCAGGTGTACCAGGAAGAGTATGAATGGGCCCTGCTGTTCCAGACACTGCTGGTCCGCCGGGCACGGCAACGCCAGTCCGGGAGCTAGCCGGACTGGCCTTGCTCGCATCAGCGTCAGTTACTGGACGCTGATGGCGAGTTCTGACGGCGTGGCGTCAAAGATCAACTTCTGCGGCCAGGTGGGCCATTGAACGCCGAGCGTCGCGTTGTTGGGGTCTCCTTGCCGCGCGAAGCTGCCGATACTGCGCATCATCGCGTTGGAAAGCGCGAGCCGTCCCGGCCGGTTCGCGGCGGTGTTCATAATGTTGGACATCAGGGACGGCCCAAAATTACCGAAGACAAACGGCAGGTCGAACAGATGCGCGGCACCGTAGATGTCGTTCCATGGCGCGGGTTGCTCATCCCAGTCGAAGCGGTAATACCAGACGTCGGGCTGCCTGGCCTTCAATGCGTTGAGAATGTTGTCGCGGCTCGCCAGGAAAAAGACCTGATTGAACTGTTCGGCACGCGCGGTAAACCCGGTGACTGGCGCATTGACCGGCAGATAAGCCGGCGCGATCCATTCTTCGACCCGCGTCTGCGGCGGTGCTTCCGGATTGTAGTTGAAGTGGTTGGCGAAGAGCTGGGCGTCGGAGACGATACGGGCGCTGCCGGGAACGCCGCTCACCAGGGGCAGGAAGGCGGGGAAGAGTTTTCCTTCGTCGCGTGTATTGCCTGCGAGGACCGGGACCCGAACATAGCTGCCGGCGTTGATTGCCCCGATCGGGTCACTGGCGACGACCGTGCCGTCGGGGATCGGCCCCGAGCCGGCGAGGCCGGCGGGTGCGAGTCTGGTGAGCAGTGTGGTGAACAAGGCCGACGGTGATTTGCCGCGCAGGTAAGCGGCGATCTGCTCCGGAGTCTGAGTGGCGACGTAGGCCTGCGCCGACGTCGTATCGGTAGCCTTGCCATCCGCGATCAACAGATTCTGAAGCAGGGCATTCCCCTGCGCGAGGTAGGTTGACGCCGGGGACATCGTCGGAATGCTTCCCGTCGGCAGAGTGGAGGCCAGCGACAGGCCGCCGCTCATCGGCACGACCCGGTGGAACAGTTTGTGGTTCGCTTGCGCGAGTCTGGGTGAGGTGAGCAGCGCGTAGACATTGATGGCGCCCGCCGACTCTCCCATGATCGTGACATTGCCCGGGTCGCCGCCAAAGCGCTCGATATTGCGCTGGATGAATTGCAGCGCCTTGATGCTGTCGAGGATGGCGAAATTGCCGGAGTCGGTGTCTGCATCCGCGCCGGTCTTGAGCTGGGGAAGATTGATGAAGCCGAGTATGCCGAGCCGGAAGTTCGCCGTGACCACGACGGCGTTCGCGGTGCTGGCCAGATTCGAGCCCTCGTACATGGGATCGGCCGTGTAACCCGACACGTTGCTGCCGCCATGGAAGAACACGATGACGGGCAGCTTCGGCTTGCCGGTCGCCGGCCTCCAGATGTTGAGGTAGAGGCAATCCTCGCTGCCGACCGCCTGGTTCAGGGTCGTGCCGATCGTCTCGTCATAGCGGTTGTTGGCGCCCGGACCATAGATGCGGCCGTACTGAGAGCACGCATTTCCGAACTGTTTCGTCGCCCGGATGCCCTGCCACGCTTCCGGATCCGCCGGCGGGCGCCAGCGCAGTTCTCCGACCGGCGGTTTCGCAAACGGTATGCCTTTCCAGGCGAGTGTCCTGGACGTGGCGGAATTGTCGATTCCCTCGATGGTGCCGTATTCGATGCTGCGGACGGTACTGCCGACGCCGTTGCTGCCGGCATCGGCGGCATTGCCGTTATCCCGGCCGTTTGACGCCTGCGCGCAGAGAAGGGGGAGGAAGAGGCTGGCCGCCGCCAGGTGGCGGGTAGTGCGACTGAACATCATGCGTCTCCTTGATCTATTGTTCGGTGTGCGGCGTCGCGCCGCTGAAGCAGCAGACCACGCCGACGCCCGCCGGACGTCGCGCCAGATCAAGGAGGCGTTTGCGTCAACTCAAGCGATTGCGGAAACGCATGGAGATACGGCGTCTTCGTGCCCGGAACTAGATGTTGTAGCGCTCAAGGGCTTCTTTCGCCGCCTCGTGATAGCAATCGTCGTTGAGTCGGATGTCGCAGCCGGAATCGCGCCGGCAGGGCTTGCGTGCCCTGGTGCTGGAGGCCATATTGTTGAGCTGCTTGCGAAGATGCCGGGCGAGCGATACCCGCTTGTCGGAACGGGTCAGCGGGTAGCGACTGTGCAGGCGGAAACCGTCTTCGAAGACGATGTGCACTTCGCATTCCGCGTTGCGCGTTTCCTGTTCATCATGCACCCATCGTTCCAGTACATGGTTCGCCGCTTCCATTGACGTGACACGCGCATTGGCACGCGTGCCTTCCACGGTTTCGAGTTCGATCTTCGATACGTCGACCTTATCAATTACGTCTGTTGCCACTTTATTCAATCCGCCAAAAAGGAAACCTTCACTTCGCGCAATTGGGGACGAACGGTGGCATTTCAATTGGTTTTATGGTGCTGCCCGCATGTCACACGCGGCCCGCTACCGGCAGGCAGGCGCCGGTGATCGGCGCGCTTTCATCCGACAGGAGAAAGGCGATCACGGCGGCAAGCGCCTGCGGGGTAACCCAGCGGGTCGGGTCCGCATCCGGCATGTCCTTGCGATTGGCTGGCGTGTCGATGATGCTGGGGAGGACGGCATTGACGGTAATACCGGTGTCCTTGAGTTCTTCCGCCAATGCCTCGGTGAAGCGGGCGACGCCCGCTTTCGACGCAGCGTAGGCGCCCATGCCCGTGCCTGCCTTCACCGAGGCCAGTGCGCCGACGTTGACGATTCGTCCTCCGGTGCGTTCGAGCAGATGCGGCAGGGCGGCCTGGGACGCGACCACGGCGGTGCGAAGGTTGATTTCATACATGCGGTCCCAGGTCGAGACCGCGCCGGATTGCAGCGTTTCCCATGCAAAGCCGCCGGCGACGTTGACGAGACCGTCGATGGCCCCAAGCTGCTCCCGCACCCGCGCAAGCGCGGCGCCGGCTGCCGCTTCGTCGCCGAGATCGACTCCGCCGATGGCGAGTGTGGCGGAAGGAACGCCGGCGCCGGCCGAGTCGCTACGGTCGAGCAAGGCGACTCGCGCGCCACGCTTGACGAGTTCTTCGCCCACTGCACGGCCCAGCGCGCCGAAACCGCCGGTAACGATGAAGACCTTGCCTGAAAGGTTTGCAGCCATGTCGTTTTCTCCTTGTGTTTTTGTCATGAGAGCGCAGTCGCTTGTGCCGCTATTGTAGTGAGAGCCGCACGGTTTCACAGCGCATGGAGGATGGTGAGCCGGCGGCGGATGCATGTCCGGTCAAGAAGTTGAAATTTTTCGAACGTGTATTTCGCGGAAACGCAAAATTGTCGGTATATATAAGGAACTTGATACGGGTTAAGGGCGTCTGTAGGGCATTGCTTGTCGTCGTTTCTTTTTTGCTTGGGAAGACAAATGACCTCCACTGAACACCCACTCCTTAACCAGGAATCCTACGACCCGAACCGCATGCTCGATGGCGTGATCGAGAAGATGGGTTTGAAAAACGATGCGGCATTGTCGCGGGTGATGGAAGTCGCGCCGCCCGTCATCAGCAAGGTCCGTCACCGCCGCCTGCCGGTCGGTGCGTCCCTGCTGATCCGCCTGCATGAAGTCTCCGGACTGAGCATTGCCGAATTGCGCCAGCTGATGGGCGACCGTCGGCAGAAATTCCGTGCCAGCGATACCTACGGTCGTCCGCCGTCGGCCCAGATGACCAACATGGGCTCTCAGGGAATGGGCAACCAGGCCTGAACGATACATATTCCGTAGCGCTGCCGCAGATCCGATGCCATCCGTGTCTTGACCGGATGGCATTTTTTCAATCGGCCGCAGGCGGCTTTGCTTGATTCTTTGGCTGTATGTTTGTACAGTATTCGCGTGTGCGAAGCGCGAAAGGAGATCCAATGCAAAGCGGCACCGCGCTGTCCCGTTTGAAGGACGGCGAACTCTGCGTCATCGTGACGAAGCGGGGAGAGTTGCAGGCGCGCTGGAGCGTGAGCGGCTGGTGTTTCTTTTATCTGGAACGGGGGACGCCGATAGTGTGCGATCCGGATCAGATCGAGGAATGGCGACCGTTGGAAAGGCAGTAGGCAGCCCTTCGGGTGGCCGTCGCACGCAGCGACGGCCACCGTCGTTTACATCCCTGCAAAGCGTGCGGCAAAGACTGCCAGGGCGGAAACGGAAACCGCGGCAATCGTGGTGCGAAGCATGATGTCGGCAATATCGCGAAGTAACATGGCGTGTGAAAAATCAGGTGACGGCACGCACAACAATAGCAGCGAAATTTCCTCCCATAAACTAGAAAATGAAGGCGCTTCCCATCGCAGTTCGATGACGTGGCGCAGCCGCTACACCACCCTTTACTGCATGGCATGGCGTGGCCTGGCACGAGACGTGCGACGCTGCACGGCTTTCGATTTCTTCTTGAAAGGTATGCCATGCAATCGACGCCACTCCCTCCCAAGCCACCGATAGAAACCCGTCTGCGAAGCCTGCTTCCCGATACGAGCGATGCGACCTATGTCGGCCAAAGAATGGTCAAGCTCACGCAGGAAGAACTGGAGGAAGCCATCGACACGATCACCCGGCTGCGGGACGCGGCGGGGAGCGGGTATCCGGGCAGCGACGAGGCAGGGTTGAATGCGGGGAATGAGCGGCGCTGACAGTGCCGGGGCACTGCCAGAAAGGGCTCCCACTGAAATTCCTATCCCGTGTAGGACAATTCCGAATTCTTCTTGCGAATGGTCAACGGGGCCCGGGCGGTGTGGAAGGATACTTTGGTTTCCCGAGTCACCCCCTTCACTACTTCACAGACCGTCCTACTATGTACACTGCACCTGCGATTGAAGACCTGATCCTCGCAACTCTCGGCGAACAAGCCAACGCGCGTGAACGTCACGTGCTTCGCCAGTCCCTGCTCAATCTCGTCCGTCTCGCACGCGCCGAGCAGTGCGCCGAGATGCAGGCAAGCGTCGACAAGGCGGTACAGGCGATGCCGGCGGAATCCGTCCTGCTTGCATAAGCGAAAACTGTTTGCATCAAGTCGGCGCAATCCTGAACGGAGGCTGCAATCGCAGCCTCTTTTTTTTTATGCGTCGGGCTGGAGTGTGTTGAGCTGATCGAGTTCGGCCGCCGCCCAGGCGACAAATGCCTCCACCGAGGCGCGAAGCGCGCGCAGTTCGGTTTCGTCATTGTCCTGCGCGCCACGGGCGCAGCGCAGCAATTGGGCCCATCCGCTCCCGGTCTGCAGCAGGTTCTCGAGGATCTGGCGCCGGTTGGCCATCATCATGATCTTGAACTGATCGGTCATCGCCGTTTCAAGGTCGACGGATTGGCGCCACGCCGCCAGCATTGCCTCCAGGTCTTCTACGGCGATATCCAGTCTCATGTCTCTCGCTTAGTCGGTGGAAGGAGGGACGAGTATCTCACGACTGCCGTTGGCGGCCATGGTGGAGAGGATGCCCGCGGTTTCCATCTGCTCGACCAGGCGCGCCGCGCGGTTGTAGCCGATGCGCAGCTGCCGCTGCACCGCGGAGATCGAAGCGCGCCGGCTGCGGATGACGAAGGCGACGGCTTCGTCGTACAGGGGATCCGACTCGGGATTGCCCTCTTCGCCGAATAGCTCGGTCTGCTGCTCTTCCGCAGCCGGCCCCGCGAGAATGGCTTCCTCATATTCGGGCTCGCCGAATTGCTTGAGGAACTCGACCACCCGGTGCACTTCCTCGTCCGACACGAAGGCGCCGTGCACGCGTTGCGGATAGCCGCTGCCGGGCGGGAGGAACAGCATGTCGCCGTGGCCCAGCAGGCTCTCCGCGCCCATCTGATCCAGCACCGTGCGCGAGTCGATCTTGGAAGACACCTGGAAGGCGACGCGGGTCGGGATGTTGGCCTTGATCAGTCCGGTGATGACATCCACCGAGGGGCGCTGGGTGGCGAGTATCAAGTGAATGCCGGCCGCGCGTGCCTTTTGCGCCAGGCGGGCGATCAGCTCTTCGATCTTCTTGCCGGCCACCATCATGAGGTCGGCGAGCTCGTCGATCACGACCACGATCAAGGGCAGCGTCGACAGCGGCTCCGGCGCGTCGGGCGTCAGCGAGAACGGATTGGGCACCTTGCATTCGCGTGCTTCGGCGTCGCGGATTTTCTGGTTGTAGCCCGCGAGATTGCGCACGCCGAGCGCGGACATCAGGCGGTAGCGTTTTTCCATCTCGCCGACGCACCAGTTGAGCGCGTTGGCCGCCAGCTTCATGTCGGTGACGACCGGCGCCAGCAGGTGCGGGATGCCGTCATAGACGGAGAGCTCCAGCATCTTGGGGTCGATCATGATCATCCGCACTTCGGCGGGCGTGGCCTTGTACAGCAGCGACAGGATCATGGCGTTGATCGCCACCGACTTGCCCGAGCCGGTGGTGCCGGCCACCAGCATGTGCGGCGCGCGGGCGAGATCGGTGACCACTGGCGCGCCGGTGATGTCCTTGCCCATGGCCAGCGTCAGGCGTGAGGCGGAGCCGCGATAGGCGGTCGACTCCAGCATCTCGGACAGCCGGATGGTCTGGCGGCGCGCGTTGGGCAGCTCCAGCCCCATGCAGGTCTTGCCGGGAATCGTCTCGACGACGCGGATCGATGTCAGGCCGAGGGCGCGTGCCAGGTCCTTCATCAGGCCCACGATCTGAGCGCCGCGCACGCCGACGGCCGGCTCGACCTCGAAACGGGTGATCACCGGGCCCGCGCACGCGCCGAGGACCGTGACCGGCACCTTGAATTCCTTGAGACGCTGCTCGATGAGCTGCCCGGTCTCCGCCAGCTCCTCTTCGCGGATTTCTATCGCGTCGGCGCGCACGTGGTCGAGCAGGTCCAGGCCCGGCAGGTCGATGGCCTGGGACAGGGGCGCGGGCGGGGCGACGGCGTCCATGGCCGGAACCGGCGCGGGCGCCCTGGCTGGCAACGGCGCCGGTGCAAGGACCGCGGGCTCGGGATCTGCTGCCGGCACCGCTTCGGGTGTTGCGGGTTCGAACGCGTCCCCGGGGAGAACATGATGCTCCGGCGCGGCGAAAGAAACGTCGGGTGGCAGGGCCGGCAGTCCGGGCTCGACTTCCCTGTCGAGGCGAGGCGGGGCCTCCGGGGCGGAGTCGATGACAGGAGACGGAGCGATGACAGGAGACGGAGCTTCGATGCTGCGGATCGGTTCGGGAGATGCGGAAGCGGCAGGGATGGCGCGCGGCTCTGCCCGCTCCTGGGCGCGGGGTTCGATGCGTGGCGGAGGCGGCTGCTCCACGGGCTTCGCCGGTGCTTTCTTGCCCGGGATGTAACGCGCGAACGACGGCAGGGGCTCGCGGACGTGCTGCGACTGGACCGCGCGTTCGCGCTGCCGCGCGAGCATGGCGGAAGTCGGGCGGATGCTCTCGAACGGCGCCCACTCGGTGCGCGCTTGCGGGGTCGCGCCGGCCGCCGTCTTCGGCGGGGCGGGTGCGAATTTTCGCTTGCGCTCCGCCTGAGGAGCGGGCAGGCGCCATGGCTCACGCCGGCGTCCGTCGGCCCGAGGGCGGGCATGATGGGGTTCCGGAAGGGGTGGCGCCACGGCGGCGGTCCTGGCGGGGAGGGGCCGACGCGGTGCCTCGCCTAGCCCCCGCCGGCGCAACAGCGCGGGCAGGCTGGTGCCGAACAGCCAGGGCAGCGCGAATGCGAATGTCAGGAGCAGCAGCAATGCGGAGAAGACGCCGCCGAACACCGCCGACAGCGCGCCGGACACGGCCGCGCCGAAGGCGGGTGCCGGTCCGGACATCATGGCCTCGAGGCCGCTGCCGCATGCAAGCACGAGCAGCGTGCCGAGCCAGAGCCGGATCGACCCCTGGCCCTGCAGGCGCGCGGACTTGAGAACCCACGCCCGGCATAGCCGCCACAGCAACGGGAGCAGCCACAGCACCGACCACCCGAACCACTCCGACAAAAGCATTTCTACTCTCTATTCCACATATGCCAGCGAATGCGTGCCGCGGTGGCGGGCGCAAAGCGCAGGGCAGTACTGTAGCAGATTGCCCGATGGGAAAGAATGGCGTTGCGGCCGGCGCGGGACGCGGTGAGCGATTAGAATCAGCTCTTGAAAAAATCACTAGACAAGGAGACAAGCATGAGCAGAAAAGTCGCGGTCGTTACCGGTTCATCGTCGGGCATCGGAGCGGCCACCGCGCGATTGTTCGCCAGGAAGGGCTATGACGTGGTGATCAATTACTCGCGCAATCCCGAGCCTGCTCACGCCGTGGCCGACGAATGCCGGGCCCTGGGCGCCGAGGTGCTGGTACTCAGGGCGAATGTCGCCGACGACGCCGATTGCCGCGCGCTGGCGCAGGCGGTGGAGGAAAAATGGGGACGCTGCGACGCGCTGGTCAACAATGCCGGGACCACGAAGTTCGTTGCCGCCGCCAATCTCGAAGGGCTGAGCGGCCAGGACTTCCACGACATCTATGACGTGAACGTGGTGGGCGCCTTTCAGATGATCAGGGCGCTGGCGCCGCTGATGAAGCGCCACCCCGGGGCGGGGATCGTGAATGTCTCTTCTGTCGCCTCTGTCTCCGGGATCGGATCGAGCGTGGCGTACATGGCGTCCAAGGGCGCGCTCAATGCCATGACTTTCGGCCTCGCCCGGGTGCTGGCACCGGAGGTGCGGATCAATGCGGTCGGTCCGGGCATGGTCGAGACGCCCTGGCTGCAGAACGGCCTCGGCGCCGAACGCTATGAGGCCACCCGGCAGGCTTACATGAAGTCGACGCCGCTGGCGGCCACGATACAGCCGGAGGATGTGGCGGATGCCTGCTTCTGGCTGTGCGACGGCGCACGCAAGACGACCGGGGAATTCATGCTGATCGACAGCGGCAGGGTGAAGTTTCCGCTGCTGTGAATCAGCGTCCGCCGAGCTGCGGGTAGGCGAGCCGGGCTACCCGCAGCAGGGCGTCGCGCTCGAGCGCGCCGGACAGCGCATAGCCGTAGCCGCCGTCGATCCAGTAGAAGACGCCCACCCGGTCCTGGTCCGCATAGCGGAAGGCGGTTTCCACCTCGCGCGGATTGCTGCGCACGTAGAGCGTCAGCCGCTGTCCGCCCTTGTCTTCATACATGAATTGCGCGGCCGGGCCGTCGGGGGAGGGCAGCAGGCGCCCGCCCATCAGGCGAAAACCGGCGGCGCCGAGGTCGGGTGCGGACAGCGTGCCGCCGAGGCGTTTCGACAGCCATTGCACGAGATGGGCTTCCTGGTCGGCGCCGACCTCCACCGGATGTCTGACCTCGGGCGTATAGACGACATGGGCGATCGCCGCGTGACGCGGCAGCGCGGCAAGGTCGTCGGCCGGCGCGGCCGGCACCACGCCGCGGGCGAGAAAACCGAGCAGGCCGCCGAGCGCGATCCATGCCAGCGCCGCCGCAAGGCGAGGCAAGCCCTGCCGCTGCCGTCCGGTCGTCAGCAGTCTCTGGCGCAGCACGTCCGGTTCGGGACCGGATGCGGAGCCGCCGTAGGCCTGGCGGAGCATCTCCTTCTGGGCCTGCCAGGCGCCGACCATCGCCGCATCGCCGTCGTTCTCGCGCAGCCAGGCCTCGACCTGCGCCGCGCGCTGCGGATCGAGGAGGCCATCGACGAAGGCGTGCAGTTCAAATTCGGAGGGACGGTTCATTTGACGACTTTCAGATGCATGACGGACTGCGGAGCGCTGGGAGTGTCGGCGCCAGCAAGGATGGCGCGCAGTTTCTCGCGCGCCCGCGCCAGCCGCGACATCACGGTGCCGACCGGCACGCCGAGGATATGCGCGGCTTCCTCGTAGGTGAACTCCTCGAGCGAAATCAGCAGCAGCACTTCCCGCTGCGCCGACGGCAGACGTGCGAGCGCCCGGTCCAGGTCGCGCAGTTCGAGCGCGTCGGTCTGGGTGCCCCGGACCGGCAGTTCGTCGGCGAGTTCGTCGGCGCTGTCTTCCTGCGGCAGGCGCGCGTCGCGACGCAGCTGACTGATGAAGAGATTGTGCATGACGGACAGCAGCCATGCATCGAGCCGGGAGCCCGGCCGGAACAGGTCGAGACGCGCCAGCGCGCGCTCGACCGTGTCCTGGACCAGGTCTTCGCTCGCCGCGGCGTCGCCGGTCAGTGCGCGCGCATAGCGGCGCAGACGCGGCAGGTGATCGACGATTTCCTTCATCCCGGCTCTGTTCCTTCTGATTGGATGGCTGCCTACTTTGCCACACGCCAGACGTTGTTGACGCCATCGCCGGTCCGGTCCCCGGGTTTCTGATCCTTGACCCAGTAGTAGAGCGGCTTGCCCTTGTAGGCCACCTGCTTCTTGCCATCATCGCGCGTGATGACGCTGAAATCGCCGGAGGGTGTCGTATCGTCCGCGTAGAGCGGCGGCCAGTTCTCGGCGCACTTGCCGTTGCACATGCTCTTGCCCTCGGCATCCTTGTCGAAGGTATAGAGCGTCATGCCGTTGCCGCCCACGAGCACGCCGTTTTCCACGCGTGCCGGGGCCTTGGAGGATTGCGCCGCCGCGCCGCCGGCGAGGCAGAGCGCGGACAGGAGGAAGGCAAGCTGGCTTGCCGAAGACCGCATTTTCTTGCTGTTCATTGCGACTCCTTCTTTGTTGGGTTGACGGGGACAGTCATGGAGTAAACGCGGCGGCGCGCCGGTTTATTCCATCTGTTCCAAGGCCCCGTCGCAAACATTTGGACAATTGTCCAAATCCTGCCTAAGATGCAAGACATAAAAAAACCCCAGCACCTCGCAGGAGGAGACAATGCAATTCGACTATGTGATCGTGGGCGGCGGCTCGGGCGGCGCCGTGCTCGCCTCGCGCCTGAGCGAAGACCCGTCGGTGAGCGTGTGCCTGATCGAGGCCGGCGGCGATGGCGGCGGAATCCTGGTGCGGGCGCCGGCGGGCATCGTTGCCATGCTGCCGGGTCGCCCGAAAATCAACAACTATGCCTACGAAACCGTACCCCAGCCGGGGCTCGACGGACGCCGCGGCTACCAGCCGCGCGGCAAATGCCTGGGCGGCTCGAGCGCGATCAATGCAATGCTCTACGTGCGCGGCCATCCATCCGATTTCGACGACTGGGCACACATGGGCTGCAGCGGCTGGTCGTTCGAAGAAGTGTTGCCGTACTTCCGCCGCTCGGAGGGCAATCAGCGCGGAGACAGCCGCCTGCACGGCGGAAGCGGACCGCTGAAAGTCGGCGAACAGCAGACGCCGCGCGGCATCACCGAAGATTTCATCCGGGCCGGCATGGAATGCGGCTACAGGCGCAACGACGATTTCAATGGCGAGGACCAGGAGGGCGTCGGCTACTACCAGGTCACGCAGTTTTACGAAGGGCCGCGCAACGGCGAACGCTGCTCGGCCGCCGCCGCCTACCTGCATCCCGTCATGGGACGCGCCAACCTCACCGTGCTGCTGCAGACCCAGGCGCGTCGCCTCCTGCTGCAGGATGGCCGCGCGGTCGGCGTGGAGGTCAGGCGCAACGGCAGGATCGAGAACATCCGGGCGCGGCGCGAGGTCGCCCTGTGCGGGGGTGCCTTCAACACGCCGCAATTGCTGATGCTGTCGGGGATCGGTGATCCGGACGAGCTGGGCCGGCACGGCATCCCGGTCCAGCACGCGCTGCCGGGCGTCGGCAAGAATCTGCAGGATCATCTCGACTTCATCATCTCCTGCAAGTCCGGTCATACCGACCTGTTCGGCCTGGGCATCGCGGGCGGCATCGCGCTGACCAGGGCGATCATGGAGTGGCGCAAGACCGGCAAGGGCATGATCGCCACGCCGTTCGCCGAAGGCGCGGGCTTCATCAAGTCTTCGCCGCAGCTGAGCCGGCCGGACCTGCAGCTGCATTTCGTCATTTCCATGGTGGACGACCATGCGCGCAAGCTGCATCTCGGTTACGGCTTTTCCTGTCATGTCTGCGTCCTGCGTCCCAGGTCGCGCGGTGAAGTCGGCCTGTTCGACGCCGATCCGCTATCGCCGCCGCGCATCGATCCGAAATACCTGTCCGACGAGGCGGATGCGGCGCTGCTGCTCAGGGGCACGCGCCTGATGCGCGAGATCATGCGCGCGCCGTCGTTGCGCAAGTATCGCCTGCATGAGCTCTACACCGAAGGCGTCGAGGACGACGCAGCGCTGATGCAGCACATCCGCTCGCGTGCCGACACGATCTATCACCCGGTGGGCACCTGCAGGATGGGCAGCGACGACATGGCCGTGGTCGATCCCCGGCTACGGGTGAAAGGCATATCGGGCCTGAGAGTGGTGGACGCGTCGGTGATGCCGACCCTGGTCGGCGGCAATACGAATGCGCCCACGATCATGATCGCCGAGCGGGCGGCGGAATGGATGCGCGACGGCGACGCCGCCGCGGATGCCGCAATCATCAACAATCACGGCAAGGAGCTGACCGCATGACGACCAACCTGCAGCAGGCAGTCGACATTCACTACCCGGAACTGGACGAGGCGCTGGCCGGCCTGGCCCACAAGAAGACCGAATGGCCGCGGGTCGGCGTCGCCGATCGCATCGCGATCCTGGCCGAGATCAAGGAATGCCTGATGCCCGTGGCCGAGGACTGGGCGCTGACTGCTTCGCGCAAGAAGGGCATTCCTGCCGGCTCGCCTCTCGAAGGTGAAGAGTGGCTGTCGGGACCGTACAGCCTCATGGCCTACTGCAATGCCCTGATGGACACACTGTCGAAGGTGGCGGACAAGCGGCACCTGGAGGGTTTGCCGATGCGCGAGCTGCCCAACGGTCAGCTCGCCGTCAAGGTGGTGCCGCACACCGTGTGGGACCGGCTGCTGCTCAGCGGCGTGAGCGCGGAAGTGTGGATGCAGCCGGGCGTCAATCGCGGCAATCTCGCGCGCCATACCGCCTCCGCGTATGAGAGCGGCAATCCCCGGCGGGGGAAGCTTGCGCTGGTGCTGGGCGCGGGTAATATTTCTTCGATCGCGCCGCTGGACTGCCTGTACAAGCTGTTCGCCGAGCACCAGGTCGCGCTGCTCAAGATGAATCCGGTCAACGAGTACCTGATCGCTTTCCTGGAGCCCGCACTCAAGCCGCTGATAGCGCGCGGCTACCTGCGCATCGTGCGCGGCGATACCGCGATCGGGCAGTATCTGTGCAATCATCCGCTGGTCGAGGAAATCCACATCACCGGTTCCGGTGCGGCGCATGATGCGATCGTCTGGGGCACCGGTGCCGAAGCGGCCGCCAACAAGGCCGCGGGCACGCCGAAGAACCGGCGCCGGGTTACCTCGGAGCTGGGCGCGGTGTGCCCCACCATCGTGGTCCCTGGACCATGGAACGCAGCGGACATCGCGTTCCAGGCGGAGCATATCGCGACCCAGAAGCTGCACAATGCGGGCTTCAACTGCGTGGCATGCCAGGTGCTGGTCATGCCCGGCGAATGGGAGAGCAGGCAGGCACTGCTGGATCAGGTCAGGAAGACGATCGCCGCGTCCACCCCGCGCCCGCTGTACTACCCCGGCACCGAGCAGCGGCTCGCCGGCTTCCGCTCCGCACTGACCGGTCATGCACTGGAACCCTGCGGCGACACGTCGCAGTGCGCGGTGGCCAGCTTCGCCGCGGGCGCCTGCAGCGGCATCGAGGAACAGGAGATCTTCGGGCCGGCGCTGTCGGTGACCGAGCTGCCCGGCAGGGATCCGGAGGCCTTCCTGATCCGCGCCATCGATTATGCGAACCGGCATCTGCACGGGACGCTCGGCGCCAATATCCTGATCCATCCGGCGACCATGCGTGTCATCGGCCGCAAGCGTTTCGAGGAAATCCTGGCCGGTCTGCATTACGGCTGCATCGCGATCAATGCCTGGACCGGCCTCGGCTTCCTGTCGGCGCCGACACCCTGGGGCGCTTTCCCGGGGCACAGTCTGCAGGACGTGCAGAGCGGAATCGGTTTCGTGCACAACACCATGCTGTTCGACCGGCCGGAACGTACGGTGCTGGAAGCGCCGTTTACGCCGTATCCGCGCAATCTCGCACGCCTGAACTTCAGCATGCTCCCGCGTCCGCCCTGGTTCATCACCAACCGGCGCGCGGCCACGCTCGGACGCCTGCTGACCCGCTTCCAGTACAGGCCGGCGGTGAGCAAGCTGCCGCGCCTCTTCGTCAACGCACTGCGAGGGTAGGCGAGGGTAGAATAGGCGGCGCCCGGGCCTTCCGCGGGCGTCCCTCACGAGCAAGATGCTGACGCTTAAGACTTCCGAACCGGAGTCCGGCCGCCGCGCGGAGAAGCGGCGCGAGCTGGCGCTCCATACGCTGACCGCGCTGGCGGAGCTGGGCTTTGCCCGCATCAACCTGCGCGAGGTGGCGGCGCGCTCCGGCACCCAGCTCGGCAGCATCCATTACTACTTCGAGGACAAGACCGATCTGCTGCTGTGCGCCGTGCGGCTGTACACCGAGGAATTCATCGGCGGCCTGGAGCAACTGATCCGCAACGCGACCAGCGCGCAGGAGCTGATCGAGCAGGGATGCGCGGCGCTCGCCTCGGCGATCACGGAAAAGGCCGAGATGCACCGGCTCTGGTATGACGCGCGCGCGCAGGCGATGTACGACCCGGCCTTCCGCGCCGTGGTGTCGGAACTGGAGACGGCGCTGACCGCGCTGACCGGGCATTTCCTCGAGAGGCTGCGACAGTTCGGTTTTGGCGGCCTTCCCGGGGACGCGCTGGCGACCTATCTGCAGATGGACGGATGGTTCCGTTACTGCCTGCAGCGCCATCTCGGCGGCGACCAGGGCGCGCGCGACGAGCTGGTGCGGAGGATGCGCGAGCTGATCGAAAACGCGCCGCGCGGACCGGCGTGAGGCGAGGCGGGGCATGGAACTGCACGGCGTCGATCCGCAGGACTGTACACCCGACTCCTCGCTGCTTGATGCGCTGCCGGCGGACCACATGCTGCGCTATCCGGTGGTGCCGAAGACCGTCATGATCAACGCCTGGCGCCCCGGCATGCGCTGGCTCAGCCTGGACGCCACCTATCCCCCGCAGATCGCCCGCCGCCTGGCGCTGCTGCGGGACAGACCGCAGATGGTCCTCGGCCGCCTTCCGGGGGACGAGGTGCGCAAAGCCGAGATCGAACTGCGCGACAGCGTGATGAATGCGCTGCTTGCGGATTACCCCGGTCACTTCCGGCGCGATGGCGATCGGGTTGTCTCGCTCCTGACCGGGATCGCGGTCGATGTCGGGAACCGCGGCGCCGATCCGCTGGCAGCTATCGCCCTGATGGCGAGCGAAGACATGCTGCTGCTGATGCCCCGGCCCGCGGCCGACGGCGCCGCAACCTACCTGCTGGCGGCCGGCGCGCTGCTGTTTCCGAACGACTGGTCGCTCGACAGCCATTTCAGGGAGCCGGAACCGCCCGAGACTGGCGCCGCCCACAGCGCATGGGCGGCGAGGCGGGCCGCCAGCCGGCGCGCTGCCCGCCTCGGAAAGACCCCGCGCGAGATTCACGATGGCAGGGTGGCCCACTACATGGCGCACTTCGCCGACCGCGTCGATCAATACTTTGCACGCATGCCCGCGGGGAGCATGAGCTGGCGCCGCAACTGGGGCATGCGTCTGACCGACGAGCTTTTCCTGCATGCGGATCTTTCGGTGGAAGTGCCGGAATCCAGCGCCGACAACTGGGCCGAGCACGGCTATCTTCGCTCCGAACACGAGACCTTCACCAAGCTTGCCGGCAGCGGCGCGGTGGTGTTCAGCATCAAGACTTACCTCTGGAAGCTCAGCGATCTGGTGCGCGAACCCTCGGCGCTCGCCGCCTTGCTGGAAGCCGATCGCAACTTGTCGCCGCTGATGGCGGAATACCGCGCCGACAGCCTGCCGGGCTTTCGCGCCTTCCTTGCCCGCCATGCGCCGCCGGCCGGACTCCCATAGACATGGCATGTACGACGACCGCGATTTGGAGTCTAATTGCGCGAGTTTGACTTTCAGTATCTCAATGCCACTACAGGCCTACAAGTCGATGATGTATGCGGGCGGCCTCCTGACCGTGCTCAGCGTGGTCGCGGTCGCGGTCGACGCCGGCCTCATCACCGTCCTGCTGTTCGGCGCCGGTCTGCTGACGCTGCTTGCCGGCGCCGTGGGCTATTTGTGGAACGGCGAATAGACCCTTCCGCCGCCCGACTTTCCCGCTTTCGTTAACGTAGCAGGCGCAGAACTACGCACAGGAAATCTCCGCCGCGGCTTAAGTCGCGGCAAGACCGCGTCCGGACAGGCTGGGCGATCGAACCCGGCGCATGCCCCGGAATCAAAGCTCCTCTGCCCGCGGCCAAGCGGCGGGGCGCGGGCGCGGTTACTTCAGTGCCGCCGCGCCAGAATTGAGGAGATGCATCATGCGAGTAGCCGAAGCGATGACACGCAGCGTTCAGCTGGCGAGTCCGGATCAGAGCATCGTCGATGCGGCGAAAATGATGGCCGACTGCGATTGCGGCGTGCTCCCGGTGGGCGAGAACGACCGGCTGGTGGGAATGATCACCGACCGCGACATCGTCGTTCGCGCCCTGGCAAAGGGCATGGATTCGTCCACCCTGATCCGCGACGTGATGAGCACCGACGTCAAGTACTGCTATGAGGACGACGACCTGGACGAGGTCGCGATCAACATGGGGGATCTGCAGGTAAGACGCCTGCCCGTGCTCAGCCGCGACAAGCGGCTGATCGGCATCATCTCGCTTGGCGACATCAGCGCAAGCGCGGACGTCGAGCCGACCGCCGAGGCACTGGCGGCGATTTCCGAGCCGGCGACCGAGCATATGCCGAGCGGATACCGGCCCCATTAGTACCCCCTGGCAGCGGGGCCGCAAGCAACGGCAGCCCGATGGCGGGCCCCTGCCATGGGCTGCCCGCCGCACGCCGCGGCGCGGCCGATGCTAGCGGCGGGCGGCCTGTTGCGCTCTTTCCAGCAGCAGTGCTTTCTCCCTGTCGTTCGCCGTGAGCGCCGCCGCCCGGAGAAATTCCTCGCGAGCTTCCTCATGGCGCCCCAGTCTTGCGAGCAAATCGCCCCGCACGCTGGGCAGCCATTGATATCGCTGCAGCGCGCGTTCTGCCCGCAAAGCATCCACGATGGCCAGCGCCGCCTCGGGGCCTTCTGCCATCGACACGGCAACGGCGCGGTTGAGTTCGACGATCGGCGAGGCCGTGATCGCGCCGAGGGCGGCGTAGAGCGAGGCGATGCGCGCCCAGTCGGTCTGCGCGGCGCTCGGCGCCTGCGCGTGGCAGGCGGCAATCGCGGCCTGCAAGGCGTATGGCCCGGACGGCCGGCCGAGCGCCTCCGCGCGCCGCAGCGCCGTCATTCCCCGGCGGATCAGCAGTCGGTCCCAGCGACTGCGGTCCTGGTCCGCGAGCAGCACCGGTCTTCCATCCGCACCGGTGCGCGCGGCGGCGCGTGAAGCCTGCAATTCCATCAAAGCGGCCAGCCCGTGCGCTTCCGGTTCACCGGGCGCCAGTTCGGCCAGCATGCGTCCCAGCCTCAGTGCCTCATCCATGAGGGCCGGCCGCATCCAGGCATCGCCCGAGGTCGCCGTATAGCCTTCGTTGAAGATCAGATAGACGACTTCCAGTACGGCTTCCAGCCGTTCCTGCAGGGCGGGGCCGCGCGGCACCTCGAACGGGACGCGCGCCTGCGCCAGCGTTTTCTTCGCCCGCACGATGCGCTGGGCGACCGTGGCCTCGGGTATCAGGAATGCCCGTGCGATTTCTTCGGTGGACAGGCCGCCCAGCAGTTTCAGTGTCAGCGCTACCCGCGCTTCCTGCGACAGCAGCGGGTGACAGGCGGTAAAGATCAGCCGCAACAGGTCATCGGCGACGCCGTCGCTGCGGTGCTCATCGAGACTGTCGCTGAAATCCGGCACGACGAGTGCCTCCTGTGCCTCGAGATCCTGCCCGATCTGCGCCAGCTTGTCGGCCAGCGACTTGTCGCGCCGGAACCGGTCGAGTGCGCGGTTCTTCGCGGTCGTCATCAGCCACGCACCGCGGTTGTCGGGAATGCCGTCGACCGGCCAGCTTTCCAGGGCGGCGACCAGCGCGTCCTGAGCCAGTTCTTCCGCCAGCCCGATATCGCGCACCATGCGCGCCAGCGCGGCCACGATGCGCGCCGACTCGATTCGCCAGACGCCGGCGACGGCCTGATGTACGGCGTCCTGCATCATCCGCCGCCGTCGACCGTCATGTCTCGGAAGCGTTCGATGGACGGCGAGGGAGCAAAGTCGTCGAGTTCGAAAAGCTGACGCACCTCGATTTCGGCATCCACGCCGGGTCCGTGCGGCGCGGGAAACCGGCGGGTCCATTCCAGCGCTTCTTCCCGGCTCCGGGTCTGGATGAGGGTGTAGCCCGCGATCAGCTCCCTGGTCTCGGTGAACGGGCCGTCAATGAGCGTGGTCCGACCGTCCGAATGGCGGACGCGCCAGCCCTGGGCACTGGGGCGCAGTCCATTGGCGTCGAGCAGGACTCCCGCCTTCGCCAGTTCTTCATGGTATCGGGCCATGGCTGCCAGCAGCGGCTCCTCCGGCATGACGCCGGCCTCGGTATCGGCGCTGGCTTTCACAATGATCATGAAACGCATGCAAGTTCTCCTTGTGGTCATGACGCTGGCCGGCGGCGTGGCCGGCAGCGGCTGTCATGCATACGACGAACGGGCAGCGTCGGATTCGACAACGCCGGCAGGATTTTTTGTGGCGGCGTCAGGCCTGGTAGCAGGGCGCCAGCGCGCGCACCTCCACCGTGCACCATTCCGCGGCCGGACAGCGCGCGGCGATGGCGATCGCCTGGTCGCGGTTGGCGCAGTTGAGGAGGAAGAAGCCGCCGACCATTTCCTTGGCCTCGGCAAACGGGCCGTCCATCACGCGCGCGCGGCCCCCTTCGGTGCGGACCCGCGCGGCGTTTGCATGAGACGCGAGCGATTCGACGGCGAGCAGTACGCCTTCTTCCTGCAGCTCGGCGGCGAATGCCTGCATCCGGGCATAGACTTCGCGGCCCTCCGCCTCGGAGCGTGAACGGCGCTGTTCGGTGGGTTCAACGATGAGGAGCATGTAGGACATGGCTGGCAATGGTCGATGTGGCAATCCGCCGGAACCCGATTTATAAACCAGATTGCCCGTGCCTGAAAAGCAAAAGCCCGCCGGTGAGACCGGCGGGCTTTCGGGATTGGTCTATGTGCGCTGCGGGAGCGGGACTGCCTCGGCGCCGCTGCGCATTCAGCCGCGGAAGCGCGCGGCGATCGATTGCCAGGCGGAGATGGCCGCGTCGAGCACGACGACGACGAGCGCGGCGCCGTTGCCGGCGGAACGAGGAACGGTTGCGGAGGCGGGCATGTTTTCTTCCTTGGGTTGAAAAGTATTGCTTGCAGTATCCGGCCCCGCCACGCGTACGGCCAATGATATGTTCGCATATCGTTCATTCACGCAGCCTATATGAGCAGCAATGGCATGGGATTTGCCTTGAGGGAGCCGGGGCGGGATACGACCGACAGTGAAGCACGATGTCTCGATGGGGGAAGCCATGGGATACCACAGCAGGGCAGGTGCCAACAGTTACCACTTCCCGGATCTGGCGACGCTGCTTGCGCGTGCCAGTCCGCTGCGTTCCGGCGACTGCCTTGCCGGTCTGGCGGCGGCCACCAACCAGGAGAGAATGGCCGCCCGCATGGCGCTCGCCGACCTGCCGCTGCGAGCCTTTCTCGAGCAGGCGCTGATCTCTTATGAGGACGACGAGGTGACGCGCCTGATCGTCGATTCCCATGACGCCGCGGCGTTCGCGCCCGTCGCTGCCCTCACCGTGGGGGAATTTCGCGACTGGCTGCTCGCCGATGAGACGGACAGCGCAACGCTCGCCGCGCTTGCCCCCGGCATCACGCCTGAAATGGCCGCGGCGGTGAGCAAGCTGATGCGCAACCAGGATCTCATCCTCGTCGCCAGCAAGTGCCGGGTGGTGACCCGCTTCCGCACCACGATCGGACTGCCCGGACATCTCGCGGTACGGCTGCAACCGAATCATCCGACAGACGACCTGCGCGGCATCGCCGCCAGCATGCTCGACGGCCTGATGTATGGCGCCGGCGACGCCGTGGTCGGCATCAATCCGGCCGGCGACAGCCTGCAGGCGATGCTGCCGCTATGGCGGGCGATGGACGAACTGCGCCGGCGTTTCGAGATTCCGATGCAAAGCTGCGTGCTCACCCACGTCACCACCCAGCTCCGGGCCATCGAAGCCGGCGCGCCGGTGGATCTCGTGTTCCAGTCGATCGCCGGCACCGAGCGGGCCAACGCGGGCTTCGGCGTGTCGCTGGCGCTGCTCGCGGAAGCGCAGGACGCCGCGGCGTCGCTCCATCGCGGCACGATAGGCGACAACCTGATGTACTTCGAGACCGGGCAGGGCAGCGCGCTGTCGGCCGATGCCCATCACGGTGTCGACCAGCAGACCTGCGAGGCGCGAGCCTATGCGGTGGCCCGCGCTTTCCGCCCGCTTTTGACGAACACCGTGGTCGGCTTCATCGGGCCGGAATACCTGTACGACGGCAAGCAGATCATACGCGCGGGTCTTGAAGACCATTTCTGCGGCAAGCTGCTCGGCGTACCCATGGGTTGCGACATCTGCCATACCAATCATGCCGAGGCCGACCAGGACGACATGGACAACCTGCTCACGCTGCTGGGCGCGGCGGGGGTGAACTTCATCATGGGCGTACCCGGGGCGGACGACATCATGCTGAACTACCAGAGCACCTCCTTTCACGACGCGCTGTACCTGCGTAGCCTGCTCGGTCACAAGCGTGCCCCCGAGTTCGAGGCCTGGCTGGCGCGCATGCGCATCAGCGACAACGACGGCAGGCTGTTGCCCGCGGTCGCCGGTCACCCGCTGCTGGCATCCGTCGCGGGGGTGCAGGCATGAGCCGGCCGCCCCGCACCGCCGGCGATCCCTGGCAGCAGCTGCGAAGCTGTACCCGCGCGCGCATCGCGCTCGGCCGTACGGGCTCCAGCCTGCCGACGACGGAAGTACTGCGTTTCGGGGTGGCCCACGCGGCGGCGCGCGACGCCGTGCATGCCGCCCTCGATGTCGCCGCGCTGGCGACCGCGCTCGCCGGCGGCGGCTTCAGGGTGCTGCAGGCGCATAGCGCCGCGACCGACCGGCAGGTCTATCTGCTGCGTCCGGATCTCGGTCGCCGGCTCGACGACGAGAGCCGCATGCGGCTCGAGAAGGAAGCGCCGGCGAGCGAGCTGGCGATCGTAGTCGGCGATGGCCTCTCGGCCGCCGCGGTGCAGGAACATGCGCTGCCCGTGCTGGAGCGGCTTCGCGGCGCACTGGACGGCGACTGGGACGGGAGGCCGGTCGTCATCGCCCGGCAGGCGCGTGTGGCGCTGGGCGACGGCATTGCCTGCGCACTGCGGGCACGTGCGGTGGCCGTACTGATAGGCGAGCGGCCGGGATTGAGTTCGACGGACAGCCTGGGCATCTATTTCACCTGGTCGCCACGCATCGGCAGCCTCGACAGCGAGCGCAACTGCATTTCGAATATCCGCCCCGCCGGGCTGGGGTACGACGATGCGGCGCGGCAGCTGGCGGCATTGATCAGGCTGTCGCGCCGGCTTGGCATGAGCGGCGTACGGCTGGGCGCCGCGCTCCTGAAAGCGTAGCGTAGGGTGCGGCGGCACGCGGACGCATCGTTTCCGCAATTCTTGATCTCCGAACTGGTTTCCGCGCCGGGACTCGGGTATTGTGCAGCTTGCTTACGCAGGAGCCGCCATGCCATCCGCAAAACAACAATTGCTCGACCAGGCCCGTGCCGACTACCAGCCCGAGCTGGTTCGATTCGATGAAGACGTGATCAGCCGCCTGCCGGCGCGCGGCGATCGTTTCAGTCACATGACCTCGGGCTTGTTCGGCAAGCCCGCAGGCAGCTCGCCGGAATCCGCCGCGGCCTACTGCATCGCCCTCAACAGCCTCAATTTCATGTTCTGGCAACCGGAGCCGGATGGGTTCAGCCGCTACCACTGGAACGGCTCGGGCGGCGCCCATGGCCTGGCTGCCGCCTTCGATCATGCATGGGGCGAACTGCAGGGACCCGAACGTCTGCGCGACTTGCTGGGTACGGGGGACGAGCAGGCGGTGCTCTCTGCGTTCGGCCAGATATCGCTCCCTCGCCGACGCGGACAGTTCCTGAGGGAGGTGCTGCAGGACAGGCAGCTGGAAGAGGCGGCGTCGGAACTGGTGGCCGCCGGCCGTTCGGGACGCATGAGTTCGGACGATGCGCAGCGGCTGGCCCAGCGGTTTCCGATGGCTTTCGGACAAGACGCCTACCTGATGCGGGCGCAGCTGGCGCTGATGTGGTACGCCGGCTACCTGATGGAGCAGGGCTCGGGCGTCGACTGCGACATCACCGTCGCGGCGAGCTACCAGATGCCCCGCGTAATGCGTTCGATCCGCGTCCTGCGCTTCGCGCCGGCGCTCGCGGAGATGATCGACAAGCATGTGCTCATTCTGCGCAACAGCCCCGAGGAACGGGCCATACGCTCGGCAACGGTGCTCGGCGCGCAGGCGATGGCTTTGCACCTCGGCGTGTCGGAGCATGCGATGGTCAACGTCCTCTGGCACAACCGGCATGCCAGCGGAAGCATTCCCTATCACCTCACCGTTACCACCGATTACTGAGTGAAGCGTGATCGACACGGCCCCCAAAAAAAATTCGTGCGCCTAAGCACTTTTACGCAATTTTGACAAAATCGGGTGTAGGATTGCGTCCGCAGTACCGAAAAAATCCAAGCCCAGGATGAGGTGGAGACAATGCAAAGAGGCCTGCGTCGTTCGCGCGACGCAGGCTTTTTTCATGTTATGCGTTATGGAAATATCTGTCATCACCAACGGAAAGCGGATGTTTTTTGTGCGCCGCAGTATTCTTCATCTGTCTCCTCCAACTCTCTTTGAATTGGATTCAGCCCGCTCCCGCAGCGGGCTTTTTTTTGTCCCTCACACCCCGTTTACTTCTCCCCCATTCTTCTTCCCGTCATCCAGTTGACGACAGTCAACATTGACGCCGGCCCGCCGTAGGAAAGTCCCTCCAGGCAATCAGCCTCGAATCCAGGGAGAGAAAAATGGACACCATTACCTTGCACGCATTGTCCGGCCGCGCGCCGCAGACCATCGAGCGCGCCCGTATCGCGGAAATTCTCGAGACCCGGTTCGGCGGTTGCGGGATCGTCCTCAAGGGCACCGCGCACCCGCTGCATTTCTGGGAGAGCAAGGAACAGGTGCTGAACCTGCTGGCGCCCCGGGGCTGACGGGGAAAACCGGGGCAGACAAGCCTGCGGATTCAGCAGCGCTTTGACAGACATCAGTGCTGTCGCGATTTCGGGACCGGCGAACGCCTGCGTCCCTATCATGGTGGGCTTGTCCAGACATCCGCATGGCCGCAGCCGCCGGCCTGTGCCACCGCTCCCCGCATGAATCACGAACCCTATCTTGCGTATGAGTTCGGCGTCGCCATCCTGGCGCCATGGCAGCAGGCATGTCTCGCCTCGCTGCGCACCATCAGCGCGCTTTCGGCGCCGTTGCCCGCCGCCATGCGCAATGCCTGTGCAGCCTGGGAGCTGCTCGCCGCGCTGCAGGTGTCCGGCGAGCGCCCTCCTTTTCGCCTGAGCGGGGGTGATACCCGGGAAGAAGTCGTCTGTTCGCTTCCTTTCTGCAGCCTCGTGCGTTTCCGGCGGGGGGCGGGCGGGCCGCCCGTCATGCTGGTGGCGCCCCTGTCGGGGCATTACGCATCCCGCCTGCGCGATACGGTCGGTGGACTGCTCGACGGTCATGACGTCTATGTCACCGACTGGCATAACGCGCGCGACGTCCCGCTCGGGCAGGGCGGATTCGATCTGGATGACTACATCGACTATCTGCTGCATTTTCTTCGCCGCATCGGACCCGGCGCGCACCTCGTCGCGATATGCCAGGCGAGCACCGCATCGCTGGCCGCGACCGCCTTGCTGGCCGAGGACGATGACGACGTGCGTCCACTCAGCTTCACGCTGATGTGCGGGCCTGTCGATCCGCGCATCAGCCCGACCGCCATCGGGCGGTTTGCGGCCGGCACGCCCGTGACGTGGTTCGAGCGCTGCATGACGACCGTCGTGCCTCCCGGCTTCGCCGGAGTCGGCCGGCGCGTCGCGCCCGGCTTCCTGCAGGTACCCAGTTTTTCCCGGAACGAGTCGACCGAAAGGTTTTCCGCGCTGCTGCAGTCCTGCGCCGGGCTCGGCGTATGGGACCGGGCGCAGATCGAGCAGGCGCGCCACGGCTACCTGGACGAACTTTCGCTGCTCGACCTGAGCGGCGAGTTCTATCTCTCCACGATCCGGCAGGTCTTTCAGGAGGCGGCCCTTGCGCGCGGGCGCCTGTACTGGCGCGGCAGACGGGTGCGGCCGGAGGCGATCCGGGACTGCGCCCTGATGACGATCGAGGCGGCGGAGGACGATGTCTGCGGACCCGGGCAGACGCATGTCGCGCATGAACTCTGCAGCGGACTGCCCCCCGCCTTGCGCCGGCGCCTGACCCAGCCGCGCACCGGCCACGTCGCCTTGTTCAACGGCCGCACGTGGCAGGATGACGTGTGTCCGGCGGTGCGCGCGATGATCGCGGAACGCGGAGGGGACCCGAAGCGCCCGCCGCAAGACGGCGAAGCAAGCCGGCCTCCTGCCCGGCCTCTGCTGCAGACCGCGCCGCTCTAGCCTCGGCAGCCGCGCTGGATGCGCCCGCACGGCTTGCGGTATGCTCACTGCTGCGGGGCCGCCGGTGCCCCCGCGCATATAACGATAAAACGGAGACAACAGGCATGGCGATCGGCTTCAGGCGCTCCTGGATGAACGAGGAGCTGGAGATGGTGCGCGACACCGTCCGCCGCTTCCTAGATCACGAAATGATTCCCGACGACGAGGCCGCCCGCAAGCGCGGTCATGTCGATCCCGCCCTCTGGCGCAAGGCGGGCGCACTCGGCCTGCTGTGCGCCGACATACCGCAGGAATACGGCGGTGCGGGCGGCGACTTCCGGCACGAGGCGGTCGTCCATGACGAGATGGGCCTGCGGGGCCTGACCGGCATGAACGTGGCGGTGCACAGCATCGCCGCCCATTACCTGCTCAATCACGGCACCGAGGCGCAGAAGCACAGGTATCTTCCGCGCCTGGCAAGCGGCGAACTCGTCGGCGCCATCGCCATGACCGAGCCGGGCGCCGGTTCCGACCTGCAGGGGATTCGCACCCGCGCCGAGCGCCATGGCGACGGCTGGCGGATCAACGGTTCCAAGACATTCATCACCAACGGCTATCTCGCCGGCCTCGTGCTGGTGGTGGTCAAGACCGATCCCTCGGCGCGCGCGCGCGGCATGTCGATCATGATCGTGGAGACCAGGGACCGGGCCGGATTCCGCGTCGGCCGCCTGCTCGACAAGATCGGCATGAAGGCGCAGGACACGGCCGAGCTTTTCTTCGACGACGTGCAGGTGGATGCCGACTGCGTGCTGGGCGGCGAAGCGGGCAAGGGCTTCTTCCAGCTGATGAGCGACCTGCCCTATGAGCGTACGCTGATCGGGGTGCAGGCAGCGGCCGCGATGGAGGGTGCCTACCGGGCGACGCTCGACTATACGAGGGAGAGGCAGGCATTCGGACAGGCGATCGCCGACTTCCAGAACACCCGCTTCAAACTGGCCGAGATCGCAACCCAGGTCAGGGTCGCCCGCAGCTTCGTCGACCGCTGCATCGAAGACCTGGTCGCCGGCCGGCTCGACACGGTCGATGCGTCGATGCTGAAGTACTGGAGCACCGACCTGCAGAACCGGGTCGTCGATGAATGCCTGCAGCTGTTCGGCGGCTACGGCTACATGAACGAATACCTGATCGGGCGCATGTACGTCGACGCGCGCATACAGCGCATCTACGGCGGTACCAACGAGATCATGAAAGAAGTGATCGCGCGCGCACTGTAGCCGATCCTATCGAAAGCGAGGAGAACATGGCGGGACCGCTGGCAGGGCTGAGAATCATCGAGATGGTGGGGCTGGGACCGGCTCCGTTTTGCGCAATGATGTTCGCGGACATGGGCGCGGAAGTCATTCGCATCGACCGGCCGCCGGGCACGGGGACGCCGGTGGTCGATCCGCGTTTCGACGTCACCGCGCGCGGCCGCCGCTCGCTCGCGATCGACCTCAAGAAGCCGGGTGCGACCGAGACGGTGCTGCAGCTGGTGGAAAAAGCCGATGCCCTGATCGAAGGCTTCCGCCCGGGCGTGATGGAGCGCCTCGGGCTGGGGCCGGACATCTGCCGCGAGCGCAATCCCTCGCTCGTCTACGGACGGATGACGGGCTGGGGGCAGGACGGCCCGCTGGCGCATGCCGCGGGACACGACATCAACTATGTCGCGCTGTCGGGCGCGCTGCATGCGATCGGCAAGGCAGACGAACCGCCGGCGGTGCCGCTCAACTACATCGGCGACTTCGGCGGCGGCGCGATGCTGCTGGCGTTCGGCGTCCTGTGCGGCCTGCTGGAAGCGCAGCGCAGCGGCAAGGGCCAGGTGGTGGACGCGGCGATGACGGACGGGGCGGCGCTGCTGTCGGCGATGATGTACGGGTTCAGGGCGGAGGGCACCTGGAGCAACCGGCGCGGCGAGAACCTGCTCGACGGCGGCGCACACTTCTATACCACCTATGCCTGCCGGGACGGCAAGGCGGTCGCGGTCGGCGCGATCGAGCCGCAGTTCTACGAAACGCTGCTGCGCCTGTGCGAGATCGACGATCCGGAGTTCAGGCGCCAGAACGACAGGCAGGCCTGGCCCCTGCTCAAGCAGCGGCTGGCCGAGGTCTTCCGCACGCGCACGCGGGACGAGTGGTGCGCGCTGCTGGAAGGCACCGATGCCTGCTTTGCGCCGGTGCTGGACTGGGACGAAGCACCCGAGCATCCGCACAATGCCGCCCGCAAGACCTTCATCCGCCTCAACGGCATCACGCAGCCCGCGCCCGCGCCGCGGTTTTCCGCGCGCCGCGCGGAACTGCCGTCGCCGCCCGCGCAGCCGGGAGAGCACAGCGAAGCCATCCTGCGCGACTGGGGCATCGCGCCGGCGCTGGTGGACGATCTGAAACAGCGCGGCGTGATCTGAGACATTCAACCAAGGAGACGACATGGCAGAAGCATTTATCGTTGCAGCAGTACGGACCGCGGGCGGCAAGCGCGGCGGCCGGCTCTCGGGCTGGCATCCGGTCGACCTCGCCGCGCGCGTGCTCGATGAACTGGTGGAGCGCAGCGGCGCCGACCCGGCCCTGGTGGAAGATGTGATCATGGGCTGCGTCAGCCAGATCGGCGAGCAGTCCACCAACGTCGCGCGCAACGCGGTGCTGGCCTCCCGGCTGCCGCAGTCGGTGCCGGGCACTTCGGTCGACCGCCAGTGCGGCTCTTCCCAGCAGGCCCTGCATTTCGCCGCGCAGGCGGTGATGTCGGGCAGCATGGATGTGGTGATCGCGGCGGGCGTCGAGAGCATGAGCCGGGTGCCGATGGGGTCGACCAGCGTGCTGCCGGCCAAGAATGGCATGGGTCACTACATGAGTCCCGCCATCCGCGCGCGCTACCCGGACACGCCGGAGTTCAGCCAGTTCATGGGGGCGGAGATGGTGGCGAAGAAATACGGCCTGGCGCGGGAGGCGCTCGATGAATACGCGCTGGGCAGCCACCAGCGCGCCATCGCCGCCAGCCGCGAAGGATTGTTCCGGCGCGAGATCCTGCCGCTGCCCGTGCGCACCGCGGACGGCGCCGAGACGGGCGATGTGCATGAGGTGGACGAGGGTATCCGCTTCGATGCCTCGCCCGAGGGTATCCGCGGCGTCAGGCTGCTGCAGGAGGGCGGCGTCATCACGGCGGCCAACGCGAGCCAGATATGCGATGGCGCCAGCGGCGTGATGGTGGTCAATGAAAAAGGCCTGAAGAATCTCGGCGTGCAGCCGCTGGCCCGCATTCATCACATGTCGCTGCTCGGCCACGATCCGGTGATCATGCTCGAGGCGCCGATTCCCGCCACCGTGCATGCGCTCAGGAAGGCAGGCATGAAGATCGACGACATCGACCTGTTCGAGGTCAACGAAGCCTTTGCATCGGTGCCGCTGGCCTGGATGCAGGCAACCGGCGCCGACCCCTCGCGGCTGAACGTCAACGGCGGCGCGGTCGCGCTCGGCCATCCGCTCGGCGCGTCCGGCACCAGGCTGATGACGACGCTGGTGCACGCGCTCGCGCAGCGTAACGGGCGCTATGGCTTGCAGACCATGTGCGAGGGCGGCGGCATGGCGAATGTGACGATCGTCGAGCGACTCTAGCGCGACCGGAGCGCACCCTCGTCGCCGCGCAGCACGGCGGCGAACAGCTCATTGTTGCGGTGTATGCCGAGCCGGGCGAAAGCCCGGTTGCGGTAAGTCTTCACCGTGGTAGCGCTGATGCCGAGATCGCAGGCGATGCCGTCATGGCTCATGCCTCTGAGCAGCCGCAGGCAGACATCCATCTCGCGCGCGGCGAGGTCGGGCGCCAGCCGCCTCAGCGCCTGCTCGTCATTGCGCAGCCCGCACTCGGGCTGCAGCGCGATCTGCCGCTCCACCGCGCTGAACAGTCCGCGCGCCATGATCCCGAACTCCGCCAGCTCGCGGTCCCGAAAGCCCGCCTGGTCGTCGTGCCGGTACAGATTGACCGTAAGTATGCTGCCGTCGTCGCGGCGCCGCGCGGCCGACAGCCGTTCACGCAGCCGGTGGCGCTCATAGATCATCCGGCGGTGGCCCGCGTTGCGCACGTCGCCGGCCGTCAGATGGACGATGCCCAGCGTATTGCCCGTCAGCGCCTCGAAGGTGCTGTCTTCCCGGTAGAGGCCGTCACGGTAGGCGCGGAAGCAATGGCCGGTCGCGTCCCGGCGCAGGTAGCTGCCGGACAGGTAGCAGACCGGCGCGGACGCGGTCGAGGTGCGGTAGACGCTCCACGAGCCGGCGGGCAGCCCGCGGTTGATGTCGCTCAGCGCCGCCGAGGCGAACCCGGGCGAGCCGATGTGCGCGATGATGCGCGACAGGGCGTCGAGCGCGAAAGAGCCGGAAGGATTTTCCTCTGCAAGCGTCCAGGCATTCATCGGGCATTCGCCAGTGCAGTCTTGTCCTCCTTTCGGAGGACATTCATTTGTCGCCGCAGGTCCTATCATGGAAGAACCGGAAGGAGCCGCGACAGAATCCCGGCAGCGCCGGGGGCGGATTCGGACAACACGGGGACATTAATGGAATTCCAGTCGCAGGACAAGCACGGCATCGGGCTGAGTCCATTCTGCCGGATCACCGCGCGGGTGGATCCGGTCGTCAGCCTCGGGCACGCGGCGCACGGCGAGCGGCGCTTCGTCCCGATCATCGGCGGCACGGTGGAAGGGGAGCAGCTGCGGGGCGAGGTGCTGGCCGGCGGCGTGGACTGGCAGGTGCAGCGTGCAGACGGCACACTCGAAATCGCCGCCCACTATGTACTGCGCGGCGACGACGGCGCGCTGATCGAGATCCGCAGCGAAGGCTACCGGCACGGCCCGCCGGACGTCATGCAGAAACTTGCGAGGGGAGAGCAGGTGCCGGCCGACCAGTACTACTTCCGCACCGCGATCACTTTTCAGACCGGCAGCGAACGCTGGCGCCACCTGAACTCGCTGCTGGCCATCGGCCGCGGCGCCCGCACCGCCGGGGCCGCCCTGATCGACGTCTTTCTGGTCCGCTAGAGACCCGGGGACGGCATTACATCAACAAGGAAAGAGGAGACAAACATGTACAAGCAAGGACTCTGGAGAAGGGCCGGCCGTCTGCTGGGAGGGGCCGCGCTCGTGCTGCTGACGGTCGTCGGCGCGGGTTCCGCCCATGCGCAGGGCTATCCGACGCGCCCGCTGCGGCTGGTGGTCGGATTCCCGGGCGGCACCGGTCCCGACCTGGTGGCGCGCGTGGTCGCGCAGAAATTGCAGGAAGCGCTCGGGCAGGGCGTGGTGGTCGACAACAAGCCGGGCGCGGCCGGACTGATCGCGGCACGCGAAGCCGCCAAGGCGGCGCCCGACGGCTACACGATTTTCCTCGGCGAAGTCGGCGGCATGGCGATCGCACCCAGCACCTACAGCCGGCTCGGTTTCGACCCCGTCAACGATTTCGCGCCGATCAGCCACCTGGTGACATCGGACTTCGCGTTCGTGGTCCCGGCGTCGCTGCCGCCGAAGAACCTGAAGGAATATGCGGACTGGGCGAAGGCGCAGAAGAATGTGTTCATGGGCACCTTCGGCGCCGGCACGCCCGGCCATTTCGGCATCGCCATGGTGACGGACGCCATGCAGATCAAGTCCGAGGCGGTGCATTACAAGAATACCGGCGATGCGATCAACGGCATCATCACGGGCGATACGCAGGGCATGTTCGGCACCCTCGCGCTGGTGGCGCCGCATGTGAAGGCAGGCAAGCTCAAGGCGCTGGCCACCTCGGGCTCGACGCGGTCGGCGATGCTGCCGGACGTGCCCACCGCACAGGAGCAGGGTTACCCGGCGGTGGAATTCGGCGCCTGGTTCGGCCTGTACGCGCCGGCGAAAACGCCGGCCGAGGTGCTGGAGACGCTGAGCCGGGCGACCATGAACGGGCTCAAGGCGCAGGACGCGAGAGAGCGGCTGCAGGGTGCCGGTTTCCGGATTGCCGGCAGCGGCCGCCAGGAGCTGGACCGTTTGCTGCGCGAGGACATTCCGCGCTGGGAAAAAGTGGTGAAGTCGACCGGATTCAAGGCGCAGGAGTAATCACGCCGGGGGCGTCGAGGGCTGCTCTTCCGCGCGCTTTTCGGAACGTACCGCGCGCACCTCGAGCGGCCTGATCAGGCCCTCGGCCGCCGCATGAGTGGCGGCGTATTCGCTGTCCGGCGCCAGCACCAGGTGCGCGCCGCTCTCCTGGACTTCCTGGATCAGGCGGTCGAGCGCATCGATGCGCTCCGGATCCGGGTTGACGTTGCGGATGTAGATGACCTTGATGCGGCCGGGATGCCGCGCCACGACCTCGCGGTAGATCTCCGGATCCTTTTGCCCGCTGTCTCCGATCAGCACGAAGGGCAGGTGAGGATAGGTGTTCATGATGCGCTCGATGTTGTCCAGCTTGTGCGCATGGTGGCGGCCCGACCCGAACATCGTCCTCAGGCGCAGCTGCTTGAGCATCAGCGGCCCGAGGGGAATGCGCTGGGTCTCGAAGAAATCCACCAGCGGCGTATAGAGGTGCCAGGGACTGCTGGATACATAGAAGAGCGGGTTGCCCTCGTCGCCGCCTGTGCCGTCGCGCAGGGCGGCGTAGAAGGCGGCGACGCCCTTGAAGGGCTTGCGGGTGTGCGCGTTCCTCACCGCGAGCATGGTCAGCATGCGCAGCTTGTTGGTGACGTTGCTCCACAATACCGTATCGTCGATATCGCTGATCACGCCGAAGCGAGCGCCGGGCGGCGGCACCAGGACCTGGGCCATGGCCCTGGGCTGAAGCTTGCGCGGACGCGGCGATAACAGCTCCAGCTCGACCTCGTGCCAGCCCGGCCCCGGCACGGGTCGCGGCAGGAGCAGCTCGATCGAGAAATAGCCGCCGCCATCGGCGACCACTTCCTGCTCCAGCCCGCCGAAGCGCGCCAGCAGACGCGCGCCCGGAATCTCATCGGCGCCGATACGCTTGGAAAGCTCCACCATGTTGCGCCAGGGCGAGACCTCGGGATGCGGGGAGGCAAAGCCTTCATCCTTGAGCACGCGTCCCTGCAGAAACAGGCGCTGCGCCGTGCCGAAGCCCATGTAGGGAATGATGACGGGGCGGCTGGCCAGCGCGGTCGCGCGCTTGAGATGATGCAGTGCCTGTCGCGGCCAGCGCATCGCCATCCTGTGATACGCAGGGGCGGCGACCGGATCGGGCGGCGCGTCGGTATCGACGGCCGGTGCGGCCGGACCTTCTATCCACAGACTGTCGCCGGGCTGCCGCCGCAGGCCCTGTACCGCGCGGTCGATCGCCGGGCGATCGCCGGGGGCGAGACGACGGGGCAGGATGTCGACCCCGATGCCCTGATCACGCAGCGCGGCGATCTCGGCGTCGGAAAGCAGATCCCTGTTCACCACCAGGGTGTCGCCGGGCTGCCCGCGCCATTGTTCGAAGCCGTTACGCGTGAGGATGAGATAGGTCATGACCGCGTCGATCGGAGAGGTTGATGCCGGTTCGATGGCGTCGACGCCGGCAAATTCCGGTACGGCGACGAGGCCTTGAGCCGCTGCAAGCCCGGGCGGCGGCAGCGGTTTGCGCCGGCGCGTTGCGCAAATCCGGACAATGGCGGAGACTGACGGCTCCACCCACCGGCTGCAGCCAGGAAAGGATCAGGCATGTCACAACCCGCAGTTCTTGCGTTCGATGTGTTCGGCACGGTTGTCGACTGGTACCGGCCCGTGTGCGCCGAGGTCCGCCGTCATTGCCCTCAGGTCGATGCCGATGCGTTCACGCTCGCATGGCGGGCCGGTTATCAGCCGGCGATGCGGCGAGTGATGTCGGGCGAACTGCCATGGATGACGGTCGACGAACTGCATCTGCTGATCCTGCGCGAGCTGCTGCAGCGCTTCCAGGTCGACGGCCTCGAGGAGGAGACGATTGCCCGCCTCAACGGCGTCTGGCACCGCCTCGATCCCTGGCCCGACAGTGTGGAAGGCCTGCGCCGCCTGAAGTCGAAGTACATGATCTGCACCCTGTCCAACGGCAACATCGGCCTGCTTGCCAACATGGCCAGGCACGCGGGACTGCCCTGGGACTGCATTCTGTCGGCCGAAATCTTCCGCGCCTACAAGCCGGACCCTGCCACCTACCTCGGCGTGGCCGGTATCTTCAGGCTCGCGCCAGGCGAGGTCATGATGGTCGCCGCGCACCAGGACGACCTGGCCGCCGCGCGCGCCTGCGGTCTGAAGACCGCCTATATCGAACGGCCGGAGGAATATGGCCCGCGCCGCCCGAAGGATGTGTCGGACAACGGTCTCAATACCTTCCACGCCGGCAGCCTGGTCTCGCTGGCGGATATGCTCGGGGTCTGAACCTCAGGAATTTGCAGCCGCGCCGTGGCACGGTCCCGCGGTGGTGGAGCGACACGCCGCGTCGGCGGCAATGCCGGGTACGCAGCCGTCATGCCCGCGCCCGCCGCCCTGCAGCAGGTAGGCAATCTCGCCGCGCCCGACGCCGAGATCGCTCAGGTCCCGCGCATCCATGGCGCTCCGTTCATCCGCAGCCCTTCCAGCTGTCCCGTGCCCACCCGCAGCAGACGTCCAAGGGCCTCTGATCTTCAACGACGCCGCCACGCGGATGTACCGGCTGACGATGGAGTGGTTTGCAAGCGCCGGCGAGAGCCCGACACTGAACGTGCTGGAAACCATGCGGCAATTCGGACAGGATTGAGGCCCGGCCGGGGTGCGCCGGCATGATCGTCCGCCTGTGAATATAATCCGCCATCACCGATCAAGAGCACGACCATGCCCAGCTACATCCGCACGATTCAGACCGTTGACGCACACACCGGGGGCGAACCGCTTCGCATCCTGGTGTCGGCCATGCCGCCCGTCCCCGGCAAGACGATTCTCGAGAAGCGCGCCTGGCTGAAGCAGAACCGCGATGATCTGCGCAAATTCCTCATGAACGAACCGCGCGGTCATGCCGACATGTACGGCGCCTATCTGCTGCCGCCGGTGACGCCGCAGGCGGATTTCGGTGTCATCTTCATCCATAACGAAGGCTACAGCGACATGTGCGGCCACGGCATCATCGCGCTCGGCCGCGTGCTCGTCGAGATGGGCTATGTCGAACGGACCTCGCCGGTGACGCGCATCGGTTTCGACGCGCCCGCCGGCTTCATCGAAGCGCAGGTGGAATGGGACGGCCAGCGGGCCGGCGCGGTCACCTTCCGCAACGTGCCTTCCTTCATCTACATGCGCGACCTGGAAGTCGACACGCCCGGTTTCGGCCGCATCACCGGCGACATCGTGTTCGGCGGCGCCTTCTACTACTACATCAATGCGGCGCAGGCCGGCCTCGACATCCGGACCGAACAGGTGCGCTCGCTGATCCAGCTGGGCGCGGAAACCAAGGCGGCGGTCAAGGCCGCGGTCTCGATACGGCATCCGCTGGAACCCGGCCTCAATGAGCTATACGGCACCATCATCGACGGTGCGCCCAACCGTCCCGGGGTGGATCAGTCCAACGTATGCATCTTCGCCGACCGTGAAGTCGACCGTTCGCCGACCGGCACCGGGACCTCGGGCCGCGCGGCACAGCTGTACTTCCGCGGCCGGCTGGGACTCAACCAGCCGCTGGTGAACGGCTCCATCGTCGGGAGCAGCTTTACGGTGCGCGTGATCGAAACGACCCGGGTGGGCGACTTCGACGCGGCGATCACCGAAGTCACCGGGACCGCGCATATCGGCGGCTTCAACCAGTGGGTGCTGGAGGAAGACGATCCTTTTCCCACCGGCTTCTTCTTCCGCTGATCCGGCCTCGGCGCACCATCTTCGATTCGCCGCGCGCCGGCTTATCCAGTCCCGCCCGCGAGGCGGGGCGACAGCCGGAACTATGTGTGCTGTGACACCACATACCGGCCACGACTTGTCTGCGTGGACGGGCCATCCGCATCATCGGCTCCTGATCCTGCCATCGCGTTCGGTACTCCTTCCCACGCAGGCAACCGCGTTTCAACGGCGGATACCCATCCCGGCGCGCTGGCGGGCCTGAATCTTGTCCAGTCGGCGGAAGCGCGGATCCTTGCCATTGTCAACTCGCCGATACCGTTTGCCATGGACACTCTTCGCAGCGCCATATCCTATCTCTACGCACCTCGCGCCCGCGAGGCTGAGCCCCTGTTGCCACCGCCCGTCCAAAGCCACGCAGGACGGTCGAGCGCGCATCATGTCGGGGAAGCGGCCGGGCCGCCAGGTGATGGAGGGTCGCCGCCTCACGCCCTGCGGCACCGGGGACGCGACAAGCCGCCGCCCTCCCTGCAGGCGCTGCTCGACACTTATGGAAAGCCGCAGCTGCGGGCTGAACAGATCGGACCGATGGCCAAAAAGGCGGGTGTGCGAACCCTGAGCGCGGTGGGAAACGCGGTACTCGGTGTTGCGCAGGCGGCCGCGACCACGGCGGTGACCTCGCGCGTGCTTCCCTATGTCACAGGCAGCGGCGGCGCATTGTTTTCGGCCGCAGCCAGCACGGTCAGTCATTTCACCGCGCGGCAGCGCCGCCAGCGGCCACTGGACCTGGAATCGGGCAGCGCGATGCCGCCCATCACACCCGGCGATCCCACCTCCGCGCTGCACTTCGTGCTGGCGAACCAGGTGTCGGCCAGTATTGGCGACACGATCAAGGGTTTCTTCGAGATCGCCAAGCAGCTCAAACTGCGTGACATGGATCTTTACGCCATGATTCACCAGAAAATGAAAGAGGGATCGAAGGACTTCGAAGCCGCGCACCCGGAGTTGCGCTCATCCTTCAGGGCCCTGGACGACGAGATCCAGTTCAGGATCGCCTCGCTTGAAGGCGACGCGAAAATGGATCTGAGCGATCTGAAGAACCTGTTGGAAGCCCGCGAGCTGCTGGCGCTGATACCGTATGAAAGCGTCAACATCTCGCATTGTGAACACGGAGGGGATGCGATCAAGCGCGCTGAGGCGGATGCCGCCCAGGCCGAAATCGTGCGGCAGGCGCCGGACAACGTGAAGCCGGTGCTCGACGCCTACATCCGCGACGTACGGGACGCGACGCTGCCTTTCAATCAGGAAGGGCGATCAAAATCCCTCATATGCCTGGCCGGGGCAGCCGGGACGGGGAAGTCGCATACTGCGACCCGGATATTCGAGGCCTTCGGCAAGACGCCGGTGCGCTGCACGATGGAAGAATTGATCGAAGCCCTCACCGGCAAGACGTCGGACGGAGAAAACCGGCTTTCCCGGCAGAGTACGCCGGCCGAATGTCTCGGACCGTTCTATCAATGGATCAAATCCGGGGACGCCTCCTGTCCGATCATCATAGAAGAGGTCAAGCTCAACGATCCGGCCTTGAGCGATATCAGCAAGCGCCTCCTCGATCCGGAGGTCAGGCGCTTCGAGATAAGCTATCCGGCGGTGCCCGGCGTGAAGTTCAAGCTGAACCTCGATCGCGTTCCGATCTGCTTCACCTCGAACGAGATCGCCACAGACCCGGCTATAATCCGCCGCGTGCCGCATGCCGTGTACGAAAGCGCCCCCGAGTGGGTCCGGCGTCTCGTCGCCAACCAAGACTTCAGCGCGCAAGTGAGAATGCTCGACAATTTCGCGCTGTCGGAAGAGCAGAAGCAGTCGGTGGTGAGCGCAGTGTCCGCGACGATGGAATACATGATCGCTCAGAATATGGAGAACGACCCGGGCCCCGCGATACTCCGGCAGGTCATTGCCCAGGTCTTTGCCTTCGAGAGGTCGAAGTTTCTGGGGACGGCGCCGGCGGACCCAGCGGGGGAGGCGGGTGCAGATGTCGAGCGTGACGCGCCGCGCTGGGAAATGGCGCCGGCCCTGTTGCCTGAAGAGACCAGAGCGTTCATCGACGCAAGCTTCAAGAAATGCCGCAGCGCAGGCCTGGCGACGATTTTGACCGAGGCGATCCAGAGCGAGAGCGAACAGACCGGAACGGTGCTTTCACTGCGCGAGCTGGCCGCGATCGTCGACGACAAGGGCAAGGATCTGAGCAAGCGGGAAAGGGTGCAAGTCATGTTCAACATATTGCGCCACCAGTCAGCCGGCTACGAAAACAAGCTCCGCGAGAATTACGAGCGTGTCCTCGCCGAACATGGTGGGGAGACGGGTGCGCGCGCGGTCGAAGAGGCACGGATGCCTCTGCAGTCCTTCACCAAGATCGATGACGCGATCGCGGCCGGCATGGTGCCTCTCAACCAGGAGAACGTTGCCGGCTACAACCTCGTCATGAAGATGCTGCGGGCGCGGGAACTCCTGTCCCTGGTGCCACTTGAAACGCCGAACATTTCCCATGCCGAAAAAGGCGGTGATGCCGGCAAGCGCCGGGAGATGAACAAGATACAGAGGAACATCGCCAGGCAGCTTCCGGAGGACGTCAAAAATGTCGTGAATACGTTCATCAGCGCGATGAGGGAAGCAAGCCTTCCTTTCCGCCAGGCCGGGCGTGCGCGGCCGGCGATCATCATCGCGGGCGGGCCGGGAACAGGGAAGACCACGCTTGCCAGAAGAATGTTCGAGGATTTCGGCAAGCCCTACATTGAGATGACGGTGGCGCAACTGATCAGCATCATGGACGCCAGCCGGCCGGGCGCCTTCGCGCCCATGACGAAGGACGCGGATGACGCGATCGGCGGACTGATGGCGTTCATCGACAAACAGGATGCGGGCTGCGGAATCCTGATCGACGAAGCCGAACTCGATAGCGAAAAAAATTTGGCGGCGTTGAAGCGTGTTCTCGACACGAACCTGACCAGGCTGATCGTGCCATTCGCCGACGTCAAAGGCGTGAATTTCGTCTTCGATATTTCGAAAAGCCCGATTTGCATGACGACGAACCATCCCACCAAGGAGGATGCGTTGCTGCGCCGGGCGCCACAGATCATGCTCAGTGCCGCGCCGGAACTGGTCAGACGGAGGATGGCCGAGCGCGACTTCAGGCAGCAAGTGCAATTGCTCGACCATTACAGTCTGAGCGAGGACGCGAAACAGAGCATAGTCGAACAGGTTTCGAATCTGATGGAATATGCGATCGAGCAGAACATGTCCAACCATCCCGGACCGGCGATCCTGCACGAATTGATTCCGGCCCTCTTTGCGCGCTTCCGGGACAACTACCTGCGTGCGCAGGAGGATGATGTCTCAGAGGTTTCGGAGACCGAGGAGGCGCCCAGGTGGAGCAAGCCGCCGGAAGATGAGCTGCCTCAGGAAGACAGGGTGTTCATCAATGATTTCTACACTACCCGCCAGCAGCAGGCGGCCGATGGCCGCGGTGAGGCGCCGGTGCGGCCAGTCGTTTCCACAGGCCTGTTCGGGGGACTCAATCTGGCGGGTCCGCTGGATGAATTGACGCCCACCGAACCGCCGTCTCCCGGCGTCGCATCGGGAGGTGTGCCTGCTTCCCCGACTGGCCATTCTCGGGCGGCCAGCACGGATGAGCCGGCGGAAGTTTCGCTCCGGGGCGAGGATGGACAGACGCTGCTGACCGATCATTTCAGACCGCTGCGGGTTTCTGTGCCCACAGACGAGGCCGAGCGGCTGCGGTTCGCCGCGGAGCGCGGGTCCGTGGACGACATCCGGGGTATTCTGCAAGACGCCGCCGGCCTGGATGTCAATGTGCCCGACAAATATGGAAACACGCCCTTGCTGCTGGCCGCCACTAAAGGTTGGAAGCCGGCCGTGGATGTGCTGATGGCCGATACACGGACTGCGTGGACCACCAACGTCCTCGGCCAGACGCCGCTGCACGTCGCCGCAGCCCGGGGGCACAAGGAAATTGTGCGGGAATTCCTGCGGCAGGCGGAGGAAGGCAGGCTCCCGATCGACTTGAATGCGCGAGACAACGCGGGCTTCACACCGCTCGCGCGCGCCGTCGCCGCAAGGATGCCGGACGTGGTGTCGATACTGCTTGCGCACGATTCCGTCAACGTGAACGCCGCGACTTCCGGCGGCGCGACGCCGTTGCATATTGCGGCGCGCGCGGGTGGGCTGCAGCTGGTCAGGTTGCTGGCGCAACATCAGGACACTGACCGGAGTGTCCGTGACAATGAAGGAAAGACCGCGTTCGATATCGCCTATGAAAAACATTCGACCAGACTGCTCAACTGGCTCGCGGTGGGCGACAGCAAACGGAGCCAGGCCGTGGCCTGACGTCTTCCATCCGGTCGACGACGATGGGTCGACGATGAAACGGCATGCCTCGCGACGCCGGGGAGAAGCGGACCCACGGCCGCTCTCCCGAGTGTCCGGGCAGCCGCCTCGTCAGTCCCGAATCTCCAGCGCCCGGTTGAGGCTCAGCGCCGCCAGCGATCCGGCGGCGCCGGAGAGCAGATAGAGGCTCACGTACGACAACCCGAAATGCGCCGACAGGCCGAGGGCCACCAGCGGCGCGAAGCCGGCGCCGGCGAGCCAGGCGAGATCGGATGTCAGCGCTGCCCCGGTATACCGGTATTTCGCCGGGAAATTGGCGGTAACCGCGCCGGCGGCCTGGCCGTAGGACAGGCCGAGCAGGGTGAAGCCGACAAGGATGAAGGCGGTTTGGCCGGCGTCGCCGCCATTCATCAGCGAGGGGACGAACCAGCTGAACAGCGCGATCAGCGCGGCGAGCGTGCCGAGCGTGGTGCGGCGGCCGACGCGGTCGGCGATGAGGCCGGACACGACGATGCCGCCGGCTGCAAGCACCGCGCCGAACATCTGCAGCGTCAGGAACTGGCTGACCGAGCGCGTCGAATACAGGCTGATCCACGACAGCGGAAACACGGTGACCAGGTGGAACAGCGCGTAGCTGGCCAGCGCGGCAAGGGCGCCGATGATCAGGTTGCGTCCCTGCGAGCGCGCCAGTTCGCCGACCGGGGTCGGCTCCAGTTCGCGCTCGGCCAGCAGGCGCGAGTACTCGCCGGTCGATACCAGCCGCAGCCGTGCAAACAGCGCCACGACATTGATGGCGAAGGCGACGTAGAACGGATAGCGCCAGCCCCAGTTCATGAAGCTTTCATGGGACAGCTCGGAAAGCAGGTAGGCGAACAGGCCGCCGGCGAAGAGGAAGCCGAGCGGCGCGCCGAGCTGGCCGAGCATCGCGTACCAGCCCCGGCGGTGCGGCGGCGCGTTCAGCGCCAGCAGCGAGGGCAAGCCGTCCCAGGAACCGCCGAGCGCGATCCCCTGCCCGATGCGCAGCAGCGACAGCAGCACGATGGAGGCAAAGCCGAGGTGGGCATAGGTCGGCAGGAAGGCGATGCCGGCGGTCGAGATACCCAGCAGGAAGAGGGCGCCGGTGAGCTTGGCCTCGCGCCCGAAACGGCGTTGCAGGGCCATGAACAGGATCGTGCCGAAAGGCCGGGCGACGAAGGCGAAGGAAAAGATCAGGAATGCATACAGCATCCCGTACAAGCGCTGCTCGAAAGGAAAGAACACCGCCGGGAACACCAGCACCGAGGCGATCGCATAGACGAAGAAATCAAAATATTCCGACGCCCGGCCGATCACCACGCCGACCGCGATCTCACCCGGCTTGATATCCGGGTGCCTCGGCCGGGCGTTCAGGATTTCGTCCACCATGGAACGCGAGGGGAGACCGTTCTGCCCGTCATCGCGGCCAGTGGTTCTGGATATCGACATTCGTCCTCCAAATTGTTGTCACTCTCTCATTGGTTTCGCGCGCTTGTGTAATTGATATATGTGCGTGACAAGGTGGGACAAAATGTCCAATCGCAAGTCCGCCCGCGCGCGAGTAGAGTAGCAGAATCTTGACCTGTATTCTTGACGCTACTGAATGTTTCTGATATCCGCCCGCCGCTGGCTGCTCATGCTGCCACTTGTGGTGTTGCTCGCAGGTTGCAACACCATCGTCATGAACCCCTTTGGAGACATCGCCGTTCAGCAGAGCAAGCTGATCGTCGTCTCCACGCTGCTGATGCTGCTGATCATCGTGCCGGTGATCGCGCTGACGGTGTTTTTCGCCTGGCGTTACCGCAAGGGCAATACCAGCGCCAAGTACGATCCGGACTGGGATCATTCTACCCGTCTCGAGCTGGTGATCTGGGGCGCGCCGCTGCTGATCATCATCGCGCTCGGCCTGATCACCTGGATCAGCACCCACAAGCTCGATCCCTACCGCCCGCTCGACCGCATCGACGCGCAGCGTCCGATCCCGGAAGGCACCAAGCCGCTGGTGGTGCAGGTGGTGGCGATGGACTGGAAATGGCTGTTCATCTATCCGGAGCAGGGCGTGGCCACGGTCAATGAACTCGTGACCCCGATCGACGTGCCGATCCGCTTCAAGCTGACCTCGTCGCATGTGATGAATTCCTTCTACATCCCGGCGCTGGCGGGCCAGATCTACGCGATGCCCGGCATGGACACCACGCTCAACGCGGTGCTCAACAAGACCGGCGAGTACGAGGGCTTCTCCGCCAACTACAGCGGCGCCGGCTTCTCGCACATGCGCTTCAAGTATCACGGCGTCTCGAACGCGGACTTCGACAGCTGGGTCGCCAAGACCAAGGCCGCCGGCGGCACACTGGAGCGCGCCGAGTACCTGGCGCTGGAAAAGCCGAGCGAGCGCGAGCCGGTGCGCCGCTACGGCGCCGTCGCACCGGAACTGTATGACGCCATCGTCAACCGCTGCGTCGCGCCCGGCACCACCTGCATGAAGGACATCATGGCCGCCGACGCCAAGCGCATGCGGGAAGCGGCCGCCGCGCGCAGGAACGGCGAGGGCAAGAACCAGCATGACGAGAAGGCCGTGGCGCCGGTCGCCCAGACCGAAGCCGCCGCCGCTTCGCACCAACATTCGCACTAAGAGACCCCATGCAAGTCCATAACGAAACGACAAGCTTCCTCTTCGGCCGCCTCGGCTGGAGTTCGCTTCCCTATCACGATCCCATTATCGCGAGCACCTTCGCGATGGTGATGCTGGGCGGCCTCGCGGTGTTCGCCCTGGTCACCCGCCACAAGCTGTGGGGCACGATCTGGCGCGACTGGATCACCAGCATCGACCACAAGAAGATCGGCATCATGTATATGATCCTCGGCCTGGTGATGCTGCTGCGCGGCTTCGCCGACGCCATCATGATGCGCGCCCAGCAGGCGATCGCCTTCGGCGACAACGCCGGCTTCCTGCCGCCGCACCACTACGACCAGATCTTCACCGCCCACGGCGTGATCATGATCTTCTTCGTGGCGATGCCGCTGGTGACCGGCCTGATGAACTATGTGGTGCCGCTGCAGATCGGCGCGCGCGACGTGGCCTTCCCGTTCCTGAACAACTTCAGCTTCTGGATGACCACCTTCGGCGCGGTGCTGATCATGGCCTCGCTGTTCATTGGCGAATTCGCCACCACCGGCTGGCTGGCCTATCCGCCGCTGTCGGGCATCCTGCAGAGCCCTGGCGTGGGGGTCGACTATTACATCTGGGCGCTGCAGATCGCCGGCGTCGGCACGCTGCTGTCCGGCGTCAACCTGATCGTCACCATCGTGAAGATGCGCGCGCCCGGCATGAGCATGATGAAGATGCCGGTGTTCACCTGGACCTCGCTGTGCACCAACGTGCTGATCGTCGCCTCGTTCCCGGTGCTGACCGCGGTGCTGGCCATGCTGTCGCTCGACCGCATGTTCGACACCAACTTCTTCACCAACGACCTCGGCGGCAACTCGATGATGTATGTGAACCTCATCTGGATCTGGGGCCACCCCGAGGTTTACATCCTGATCCTGCCGCTGTTCGGCGTGTTCTCCGAAGTCGTCTCCACCTTCACCGGCAAGCGCCTGTTCGGCTACACCTCCATGGTGTACGCCACGGTGGTGATCACCATCCTGTCCTACCTGGTGTGGCTGCATCACTTCTTCACCATGGGCTCGGGCGCGAGCGTGAACTCCTTCTTCGGCATCACGACGATGATCATCTCGATCCCGACCGGCGCCAAGATCTTCAACTGGCTGTTCACCATGTACCGCGGCCGCATCCGCTTCGAGCTGCCGATGATGTGGACGGTGGCCTTCATGATCACCTTCGTGATCGGCGGCATGACCGGCGTGCTGCTGGCGGTTCCGCCGGCCGACTTCGTGCTGCACAACAGCCTGTTCCTGATCGCGCACTTCCATAACGTGATCATCGGCGGCGTGCTGTTCGGCCTGTTCGCCGGCATCAACTACTGGTTCCCGAAGGCCTTCGGCTTCAAGCTCGATACCTACTGGGGCAAGTGGTCGTTCTGGCTGTGGGTGGTCGGCTTCTACCTCGCCTTCATGCCGCTGTACGTGCTCGGCCTGATGGGCGTGACCCGCCGCATGAGCCAGTTCCAGGATCCGTCGCTGCAGATCTGGTTCCAGGTCGCCGCCCTCGGCGCGCTGCTGATCGCCGCCGGCATCGGCGCGATGCTGATGCAGTTCTATGTCAGCTTCAAGCGCCGCCACGCGCTGCGCGACGTGACCGGCGACCCGTGGGATGGCCGCACGCTGGAGTGGGCGACCTCGTCGCCGCCGCCGGACTACAACTTCGCGTTCACCCCGCGCGTGCATGCGCTCGACGCCTGGGCCGACATGAAGAAGCACGGCTATGTGCGTCCGCTGGAAGGCTTCGTGCCGATCCACATGCCGAAGAACACGGCCGCCGGCTTCCTCATCGCGGCGCTGTCCGCGGTGATCGGCTTCGCCCTGATCTGGCACATGTGGGCCGTCGCCGTCGGCACGTTCGCCGTCCTCGTGGCCGGCACGATCGCCCATACCTTCAACTACAAACGCGACTATTACATCCCGGCGGACCAGGTGGTCCGCACGGAAAACGATCGCACCCGTCTGCTGGAAAGCCATGTCTGATATCACCGCATCCTCCGTCGACGCCCTGAAGGAGGCGTCCAGCTCGCGCTATTACGTGCGCGAGCACCATCCGCAGAACGGCACGCTGCTCGGGTTCTGGATCTACCTGATGAGCGACTGCCTGATCTTTGCGTGCCTGTTCGCCGCCTATGCGGTGGTCGGCCGCAACTATGCGGGCGGCCCGACCGGCGCCGAGCTGTTCGACCTGCCGCTGGTGGCGATGAACACGGCCCTGCTGCTGCTGTCGTCGATCACCTACGGCTTCGCGATGCTGGAGTCCCAGCGCAAGCGCCTCAACGCGACCCTGCTGTGGCTGGGCGTGACGGGGCTGTTCGGCGCCGGCTTCATCGCGCTGGAACTGTATGAGTTCGCCCACCTGATCCACCAGGGCGCGGGTCCGCAGCGCAGCGCCTTCCTGACCTCGTTCTTCGCGCTGGTCGGTACCCATGGCCTGCATGTGAGTTTCGGTCTCATCTGGCTGGTGACGCTGATGTTCCAGCTCAAGAAGCACGGCCTGATCCCGGAAAACAACCGTCGCCTGATGTGCCTGTCCATGTTCTGGCACTTCCTCGACGTGATCTGGATCGGCGTCTTTACCTTTGTCTACCTGATGGGAGTCCTGCCTTGAGCGCGCACCATATCGACCACAGCGACCATGCCGACGCGCATGGCCACCACGATCATGATCACGAGCACGACGGCCACGACCACGGCAGCCTGAAGAGCTACACCATCGGTTTCGTGCTGTCGGTGATCCTGACCGCGATTCCGTTCTGGCTGGTGATGGGCAACGTGCTCGAGAACTCGAGCACCACCGCGATGGTCATCCTCGGTTTCGGAGCGGTGCAGATCGTCGTCCACATGATCTACTTCCTGCACATGAACACCAAGTCCGAGGGCGGCTGGACCATGCTGGCCTTCATCTTCACGCTGGTGCTGCTGGTGATCACGCTGGCGGGTTCGATCTGGGTCATGTACCACCTCAATCACAACATGATGCCCGGCATGACGCACGAGTCGGCGCACCAGGTGCACGACATGCCATGACGAGACCGGACGGGCAGGGCGGAAACCGGATGCCAGAACCGGCATCCGCTCCGTCCGCTCGCGTCGGGAAACGCCGGCTCGCGCTTGTTGTCCTCGCGCTGCTGGCGTTTTCCGTTTTCGTGGCGCTCGGCACCTGGCAGCTGCAGCGGCTGCAATGGAAGCTGACGCTGATCGAGCGCGTCGGGCAGCGGGTGAACGCGGATCCGGCGGATGCTCCCGGCCCGCCACGCTGGCCGTCGCTGAGCGCCGAAACCGATGAATACCGCCGGGTGCGCCTGGAAGGCCGCTTCCTCTACGACAAGACCAGCCTGGTCCAGGCCGCGACCGCCCGCGGCGCCGGCTTCTGGGTGCTCACACCGTTGCGGACCGCGGAGGGCTGGACGGTGCTCATCAACCGGGGTTTCATCCCGGTCGATGCGACCGGCCGCATGGCGCCGCTGAACGACGCCGGCAAGTCCGCGGACGCCGAGGTCGTGACCGGACTGCTGCGCATCACCGAGCCCGGCGGCGGTTTCCTCCGCAGCAACGACCCCGCCGGCGGCCGCTGGTATTCCCGGGACGTGCAGGCCATCGCCGCCGCGCACGGGCTGCAGCAGGCCGCTCCCTATTTCATCGACGCCGATGCCTCGACCGCGGGGGCGGCGCCCGGCCAGCCGGTCGGCGGACTGACGGTCGTCAGCTTCCGCAACAATCACCTCGTCTATGCGCTGACTTGGTATGCTCTCGCCTTGATGGTGGCCGGTGCCTCCGTCTGGGTGTGGCGCACCGAGCGCCGCCGCGGCGGCAGGCCTGGCCTGGACCGGGAAGAGGACGATGACAGTCGGGACTGAAACTATTGCTGACCAGGGGAGCATGAAAGCATCCGCCGCGGCGCCGTCGCTGGCGAACGCGGCAGGGCACAAGAACATGCTGCAGCTGATCCAGCTGCGCTGGCTCGCGGTGATCGGCCAGATCACGACGATCTGCGTGGTCACGCTCGGCTTCGGCATCAGCCTGCCGCTGCCGCAGATGCTCGCGGTGCTGGCCTGCCTGATCGCCTTCAACATCGCCAGCCATCTGCGCTGGCATGAAGAACCCGTCGTCACCAACCGCGAGCTGTTCTTCGCGCTGCTCGTGGATGTCGGCAGCCTGACCGCGCAGCTCTACTTCACCGGCGGCACCGCCAATCCCTTCGCCTTTCTCTATCTGCTGCAGGTCACGCTCGGCGCGGTCCTGCTGGACCGCCGCTCGGTCTGGCTCATCGTCGCCATCACCAGCGCCTGCCTCGCCGGACTGTCCCTGTACAAGGTGCCGCTCGAGCTGCCGCCGGAGGGGTGGTTCAGCATCGCCAGTCTTTATGTGCAGGGACTGCTGCTGTGCTTCGTCCTCAATGCCGCGTTGCTGGTGTTCTTCATCACCCGCATCACGAGCAACCTGCGGGCGGGCGACGCCCTGCTGGCCGACCTGCGGCAGCGCGCGGCGGAGGAAGAACATATCGTGAGGATGGGGTTGCTCGCGTCCGGCGCCGCGCACGAACTCGGCACGCCGATGGCGACCATGTCCGTCATCCTCGGCGACTGGAAGCGGATGCCGGAGTTTCGCGACGATCCCGACCTGCAGGAAGAAATCGCGGAAATGGAAGCCCAGCTCCAGCGCTGCAAGAAGATCGTCAGCGGCATCCTGCTGTCCGCCGGCGAAGCGCGCGGCGAATGGTCGGGCAAGACCACCATCGTCAGTTTTCTCAATGAGCTTGCCCGTGAGTGGCGCGGCAACCGCGCCGGGCTGAGCTTCAGCTTCGAGAACCATATCGACGCCGACCTGCCGGTGGTGTTCGACTCCGCGCTCAAGCAGACCATCTTCAATCTGCTCGACAACGCTTACGATGCGTCGCCCAACTGGGTGCGCATGGAAGCCCGCAACGAGGATGGCTGGCTGAGGCTCGCCGTGAGCGACGACGGCCCCGGATTTGCCCCGGAAATGCTGGCCCAGTTCGGCAAGCCCTATCAGTCCAGCAAGGGACGGCCCGGCGGCGGCCTCGGCCTTTTCCTCGCGGTCAATGTATCGCGCACACTCGGTGGATCGGTCGCCGCCCGCAACCGGCCGGAAGGCGGCGCCGTGGTCGAACTGCGCCTGCCGCTCACCGCCATCACGCTCGAGACGGACAATGGACACCGGGACTGAACGACAGCTGCTGATCGTGGAAGACGATGCGGCGTTCGCCCGCACGCTGGCGCGTTCCTTCGAGCGGCGTGGCTACCGCGTGCTGCTGGCTGCCAGCCTGGAAGAGGCCGAGGCGGTGGTGAAGCAGCACACGCCCGGCTACGCGGTGGTCGACCTCAAGCTCAACGGCAGTTCCAGCGGCCTGGCGTGTGTGCAGATGCTGCACGGGCACGACCCGGCGATGCAGATCGTGGTGCTGACCGGCTATGCCAGCATCAATACCGCGGTCGAGGCGATCAAGCTCGGCGCCTGCCAGTATCTGGCCAAGCCCTCCAACACCGACGACATCGAGGCCGCCTTCGGCCATGTGGCGGGGACCACCGATATCGAGCTCACCAACCGCGCGAGCTCGATCAAGACCCTGGAGTGGGAGCGCATCCACGAGGTCCTGGTCGAGAGCAATTTCAATATTTCGGAGGCGGCGCGGCGACTCGGCATGCATCGGCGCACGCTCGCCCGCAAGCTGGAAAAGCAGCGGGTGAAATAGCCGTCCCGGCCGTCCTCAGAGCGACTCGATGTAGTTCAGCAGCTCGTCCGCGCGGTTTTCGCTGACCATCTGCGCGGGTGTCTTGCCGTCGAAGGCCGGCAGCGCCTGTTCCATCCATGCGCTGGCGGCCTCATCGCTTCCCGCAAGCTGCCGCATCCTGTGCATCACCGCGTAATAGGCCTGGGCCTTGCGCGACTGCTCCTGAAACCTCGCCTGCAGTGCGCCGAGTCCCTGCGGCGACGGCTGGTCATCCTTGCTCATGATTGTCTCCGTCTGAAGAAATTGCCGGCCTGTCCCGTTCAGCCCTTGGTTGCCTTGAGCATGCATTTCGAAAGCCTGTCGAAATGCGCCAGCGCTTCGGTCGTCAGCTCGATCTGCTTGCGTCGCGCATCCTCGGTATCGACCAGCATGATCCAGCCCTTGCTGCGCATCGACTTGAGCCTGCCGTGTATGGTCGCGGGAGAACCGAGCTGGTCGTTGGCCATCATGTCGCGCACGGACAGCCTGTCCATTTTCTGGTTCGCCTGCGCGATCAGGCTCAGGATCCTTTCCTCGAGCGGGTCGAGAGCGGGCAGGGCGGGCAGGCCGCGCAATGCCTCGGCGAGATTGAGGAAACGAAGATAGATGTCGGCGGGTCGCGTTTTTTTCATTGCCATCCGGCTGCCCCGGTACGTGCTGATATCATTCCGCGAAACTCTTTCGGGCATCAGGCCGACACGGGGCGTATGTCATGTTTTCAGATCTGCGATGGAAGGCCGGTCTCGTCGTTTTTTCCGCCTTCCTGTTCCTGCTTGTATTTGTCATCAACGAGTGGCTTTTCAACAGCGCCACGTTCGAGTTCATCCGGGGGATGAACTGGATCTACCTGCCCGCCGGCATGCGCCTGCTTTGCACGCTGCTTTTCGGCGGCGCCGGGGCAGTCGGTATTTTATTCGCGTCGTGGCTGACCTGCGTTTTTTATTTCTTCCCGGATGATCCGCTGCGGTCCTTCGCCGGCGGCATCGCCTCCGCCGCCGCCCCCTATCTCGTCTACAGGCTTGCCCAGCTGGTGTACGGCCTGCAGGCATCCCTGTCCAACCTGACGCCCGCGCGCCTGCTCTTTCTCAGCGTCTGCTATTCCGTCGCCAGTCCCCTCCTGCATCATGCGTGGCTGCTGCTCAACGGAGACCCGGTCGGAACCGGTTTCTTCGTCATGGTGCTCGGCGACCTGCTCGGCACGCTGGTCGTGATCTACACGGTCAAGGGCCTCCTGAATTTCCTGCCCGGTCCGGCCGGCCTGTCATCGCGCCAGTCGCGCTGACCGTTAATTCCCCGCTTTTCGCATCGCCCGGCGGCAAATCCCTTTGCCCGCCGGCCGGAAATTGGTTAGACTCGCCGCAAATTTTAGAACGTTATGATTTCTAGAGCGGTCCGAAGTCCCCTTCGGATCGGATCACGCCGGGTGCCGGAAAGCGGCCGCCCAAAGCGGGGAAACATGACTGAGAACAAGCGTGCGAAGAGGGGGGCGGATTCTCCGCCCGATGGAGAAAAAATGCTGTACTCGGAATACGGCGGGGCGGACGGCGACGATCCGATGGCCGGGGCCGGACGCAACCCGCGCAACACATGGGCAAGATGGGCAGTGGCGATCGCGGTGGCGGCGGTACTGGTCGGCCTGGTGGCCGCGATGGTCATCTCCGCCTACGATAACTATGTCAGCCACGGCACCGGCCAGGTGCCGATGTGGCCGAAGAACAGGTAGCGCATCAACGCGCCGCTTCCATGCCGGCGCCGAGGCGCTCGCGAGCCGTCAGCGATGGAAACAGCTTCATCCATGCGGCGACGATGAGCAGCGTGCCGGCACCGCCGAGCAGCACCGAACCCACCGGTCCCAGCCAGGCGGCCGTCACCCCCGATTCGAATTCCCCGAGCTGGTTGGAGGCGCCGATGAAGATGGCATTGACCGCGCTCACCCTGCCGCGCATTGCATCCGGCGTGTCGAGCTGTACCAGCGACTGCCGGATCACCACGCTGACCATGTCGAAGGCGCCCGTGAGCGCGAGCGCCGCGAGCGACAGCCAGAACGATGTGGACAGCGCGAACACCAGCGTCGCCACGCCGTAAAGCGCGACCGCGCCGAACATTACCTTGCCCACCCTGCGCTGAATCGGCCTGCGCGCGAGATAGAGCGATACCAGCAGCGCGCCGACGGCCGGCGCGGCACGCAGCACGCCGAGACCCCAGGGGCCGACGTGCAGGATGTCGCGGGCGAAGATGGGCAGCAGCGCGGTCGCGCCACCGAGCAGAACGGCGAACAGGTCGAGCGAGATGGCGCCGAGCACTTCCTTGCGGCGCCAGATGAAGCCGATGCCGGCAAACAGCGTTTCAAGACTCACCTTTTCACGCGGCGCGGGCGGGCGCTCGACGCGGATCAGCAGCGTGGCCACGATCGCCAACATAAAAAGCACGGCGGACGTCGCATACACCACGGGCGCGCCGGCGACGTACAGGAAGCCGCCCGCTGCCGGGCCGATGATGATGGCGAACTGGGTGGCGGCGGAGTTGACCGCGAGCGCGCGCGGCAACACGGAAGGCGGTACCAGCAGCGGCCCGAGTGCCTGCTGCGTCGGCATTTGAAAGGCCTTGGCCGTGCCCAGCACCACCGAGGCGAGCAGGATGAATTCCCGATTGAGCCAGCCGCCGAGCGTGCCGCCGATGAGCAGCGCGCTCACCAGCAATTGCCCGGCCAGGCAGCATGCCAGCACCCGCCGCCGGTCGAAGCGGTCCGCGACCTGGCCGGTGACGAGCGCCAGCGCCAGCGCCGGCAGGAATTGCGCCAGGCCCACCATGCCGAGATCGTAGGCGCTGTTGGTCAGGTCGTACATCTGCCAGGCCACCACCACCATCATCATCTGGCTGGCCATCGTCGTGGTGAAGCGGCTGATGAAGAAATTGCGAAAGGCGGGGTATTCGGCGAGCGGGCTTCTCATGCTGTGGCGGATGTGAGCGGGCGTGCGGCGGCCTGCGGAGAAGCGGGCGGGCGCGGCATTGTCTATGCAATGGAAGATGCCTGCGCGGGATGAAGGTTCCGGATACCGCGCGCGAGGCGGGCAGGGCGCCCGCCCGCCGGCAGCGCTCAGGCGCGCGCCGCCTCGTCGCCGGTCTTGAACACGCTGACCGCTTCCGCCAGCGCCCGCGCCTGCTGATTCATCGACTGCGAGGCCGCGCTCGCCTGTTCCACCAGTGCCGCGTTCTGCTGGGTCGCCTCATCCATCTGCGTGACCGCGCGGTTGACCTGTTCGATATTGGCCGCCTGCTCCTGGCTGGCGCGCGAAATCTCGTTGATCACCTGCGTGACGCGCGCCACGCTGTCGACGATCTCGTGCATCGTGGCGCCGGCCTGATCCACCAGGCGGGCGCCGGCCTCGGCGTTCTCGACCGAAGCGCCGATCAGCGCCTTGATTTCCCGGGCCGCGCTGGCCGAGCGCTGGGCGAGGCTGCGGACTTCCGCCGCCACCACCGCGAAGCCGCGGCCCTGCTCGCCAGCGCGCGCGGCTTCGACCGCCGCGTTGAGTGCCAGGATATTGGTCTGGAAGGCGATGCCGTCGATGACGGTGATGATGTCCACCGCCTTGCGCGACGATTCGTTGATGCTGCCCATGGTGTCGACCACCTGGCTCACCACCGCGCCGCCCTTGCTTGCCACTTCCGAGGCGGCGCTTGCCAGGCTGTTGGCGTTGCAGGCGTTGTCGGCGTTCTGCCGCACGCGTGCCAGCAGCTCTTCCATGGTCGACGCGGTTTCTTCGATCGTGGCCGCCTGCTGCTCGGTGCGGTTGGACAGGTCGAGATTGCCGGCGGCGATTTCCGACGAAGCCGCGACCACGCTTTCCGAGCCGCTGCGAACCTGGGCCACCAGCGTGCCGAGCGCGTCGCGCATTGCCGCGAGCGCGCGCAGCAGGTCGCCGAACTCGTCCGCGCGCAGTTCCGGCTTGCGCGGGCTGAGGTCGCCGTTGGCGATGCGGTTGGCCATGCCTGCGGCCTGCTGCAGGGGATTGCGGATCGACCGGATCAGGAAATGGGCGCCGATCAGTGCGCCGATGATGATGGCGATGATGAAGAAGATCGAGATCTGCATGACGCTGGCGGTTTCTGTCGTCAGCTCCTTGCGCAGCTTCTTCGTGATCTCTTCCTGCAGCGCGACCTGTTCCTGCAGCGCGCCCATGTACTCGCTCATGGCGGGCGTGAGCTGCTGCATGTACAGGCTGTCGGCCTCGGCGCTGTTGCCCGCCGCCCTGAGCTCGCCCAGCTTGCGCAGCAGGCCGAGGACCACGCCGCGCTTGTCGGCGATCTTTGCGAGCTGGCGCCGCTCTTCATCGGTGCTGGCGAAGGTTTCCACCTGTTTCTGGATCTCGGCGATGCGTGCCTGGTCCTTCGCATTGAGGTCCTTGAAGGCTTCTGCCAGCTCCGGGCTGCCGCTGAGGACGATCGCGCTCATGCGCGCGCCGACCGTTTCCGCCAGTCCGGCCCACTGGGCGACCAGCTTGACCTTTTCCAGGCTATTGAGCGTGAGCTGCTCGGATTTACCGCGGACCTCGGCGGTGCGCGCGCCCGCAAGCACGAGATTGACGATCAACAGAACGATAAACAGGGCGACCGACAGCCAGAGTTTGGTGGCGACCTTCAGGTTGCTGAATTTCATACGGGCGATTGAGGTGTGCCGCTGCCGACACGGCACTGAAAGTTGAGGAGGGAAAGCAGGCATCACCGATGCGGGCCGGCGGCCGACAATTGCCGGAAAGCAATTATAACGATGTTAGCGCCCCGGCCGGCGCCGGTCGCAAAAAAACCACACCGGCACCGCGGCGCCGTGGGGATCAGCTGTCGACGACGTTATGCGGCAAGTGAAGCAGCAGGCGGATCAGGTCGGGCTGGCGGTTGGTCGAGGTCTTTTGATAGATCGCGCGCAGCTGCTTGCGCACCGTATCGTGCCGGGTGCCGAGCGCGTCCGCGATTTCCTTGAGCGCCAGCCCTTCGGCCAGCAGCGTGGCCACCCTGCACTCGGCGGGCGTGAGTCCGAAGGCGGCATAGAGCAGGTCGGAGTCGATGCCCGGCGCGGACATCGGGTGATAGAAAAACAGCATCACGATCGGACGCAGTCCGAAGCTGCCCATCACATCCTGCGGCGCGAGCATGCTGAAGAAGGTATAGAGACGTTCGTCGCGGCCGCCCTCGCCGGGGCAGCTGTCGATCACCGGCAGGGTATGGAAGCGTGGCGCGGCGGGGGCGGTGTCATCCGCCGACTTCAGGGCCTGCTCCAGTGCCATGCACTTGCCGAGCAGTTCGTCCTGCTGAGGGGCCGGCAGACACAGCTTCCCCGCCTCGATGCGCACCAGGCGGGTCTGACGCAACAGGCGCTGTGCCGACTCGTTGATGTGCACGACCTCGCCCGCGCTCGACATCAGCACGACCGGCTGGCGCAGCTTGCTGACCAGCGTATGCCCGACCAGCGCCTGCGTGGAATAGATGAAGTTCTTCACGCCGAGGCGGCAGGCGCGGGCAAGATGCGGCATCAGCCGGTCGAGAAAGGCAACCGATTCCGGAGGCAGCGGACCCTCGGCCGCTCCCCGCATCACGGCGAGAATCAGGATCGCGTCGCTGCTGTCGACCACCTTGCAAGCGGTCAGATAACGACGGTCATACGGAATCAGGAACTCCTGATAGAACGGGTTTTTCGCGACGAAGTCTTCGTCGAGCACCTCGTGGCAATGCAGCCATTCATAGACGGGACGTTGCAGGATGATTTCCAGGCGCGGATCGATGAAACGATACCGCTGCATGTAGGCCAGTTCGCCCTGCACCGGCAGATTGGCGCCGTCGCTGTAGGAGAGGGTGCCGTGGCGCTTGTCGATGCCGAGCATGTGGATCGACTTGGCGCCGATCGTAGTCGTCAATTCTTCATAGAAGCCGCGCCACTCAATCCGCGACTCCATCTCCTCATACGCTTTTGTGATGAGTCGTTCGAGAGCTCGGTCGGACAGGTCCATCGGTGCGGCCTCCACGCGATTATTCCACTTGTGCAACGAGTATCGCACTGCAAGGCCCTCATGGGAATTGATCGCGTAAATTGTCATTCTTGAAAGTGCTCGCGGTCATATGCCTGCCGCTCGACCGGCGCGCATTCCCCAATTGGGGAATGGACTGCGAATTGATCGAAATCAATAATTGCCCGAAGAAAATGAAATCCGGGCGGGCGACCTAACAGAGAAATCGCCCGTCTGCCTATCAACCAGCAGGGAGGCGGCATGCAATTTGAGATGAAGAGAATGACGGCGGCGTGCGTGACGGCACTGGCTGTTGCAGGGTGCGGCGGCGGCGGGAGCAATACTGCGAGCGGCGGAGGGGCTACCGCACCCGCCAGGACCCTGACGCTCTCCGGCACGGCGGCTACCGGCCTGGCAATGTCGGGAGGAGCGGTTATCGTGAAGTGCTCGTCTGGTACCGGTACGGCGACCACAGGCGCAAGCGGGAGTTATACCGTTTCCATCACTGATGGCGTCCTCCCGTGCATGATCGAAGTCTCCGGGACCGTGGACGGCACTGAAATCAAGCTGCACTCGATTACTGAAGCCGGCACGGCGTCCGGCAATAACATTGCCGCCATCGCCAACGTTACTCCGCTCACCGAGCTGATCGTCGCAAAGCTGGCCGCAGCAATCCCCTCCGACTTGTTCGCTTCATTCAACTCGGGCACGCAGATATCCTCCGCCGACCTGACTGCGGCCACGACGGCGGTCGTGACGGCGCTTAAGGAGGCAACCGGTATCGATCTCGGCAGCATCGACCCGTTCAAGACAACGCTGGTTGCCGCTACACCGTCCGCACCGAATGCCGGCAACGACTACGACAAGGCGCTGGATGCGCTGAAGGAAAAGGTGTCCATTGAAACGCTGCCGCAGGTTGTTGCGCAAGTGGCCGCCTCCGCGACCAGCTCAGCCACGGATAGCGACACAGTGACCCTGAAGGATGTGATGAACGGCGTCAGCAGCGGTGCGCTGGAAGGCTGTCCCTCCGCGTTGTCCGGCAAATACCGGACGATCGATTACTTCGGGCGTACGCGGGTGGCCTACCTCGATTTCAACAAGGACAATCCTGGCTGGTTCAGCCCCGACAAGGCGACCAAGATATTCCCGATCACCAAATCGTCGACCGACGCCTGCCGTTTCACCGCCGCTGGCCCGAACACTGCTGGCGAAAACGTTACCTACGATATCGTTATCGGCCGTTCCGGCGTCGGTGCGTACACTGCTCGCAATACAACGAGAAACACTGCGACGGTCGGATACATCTTCCCGGTCCAGGCTCACGCTCTCGCGAACGTCGAGGGCGAATGGAACTTCGTGCAATCGGGTGTCTCGCCGCTTGAAAATTCGCTGGGTGAGTTCGACCATTTTTATGGCAAGCTTGGGCTGAATGCGGCCGGCAGCGTGGCGATCTGCGAATATGCGCCGGACGGTTCTTGCGCACCGGACGACGAGGCGCCGACATCGATCGTAGGCCGGACGGATGGCGGTTTCAATCTGACCGATGGCACGTTCACCGTCCCGGTTTATGCGTACAAGGCGCCGAACGGCAGCGTTGTGCTGTTCGGCACCACCAATCCGGAAGGCGCCACCGACGCCAGCGTGGAGCGCAGCGTTATCGTCGCCACCCGTGTGCAGACTCTCAGCCTTCCCGCGGTGAGCACGACCGAGTCGAAGTACTGGGACCTGACACAGATCCGTCGTACGCTGGTCCAGTCGACTCCGCCGACTGTCAACGTAACCGAAAACATCGGGTCGGACGGTACGACCGTCATCGAGACGCTTAGCGCAAATTCGTTCAAGCGCAGGCGTACCAGTGACGGCCGCGAGGACATCCTTACTATCAACAGCCCGTTCAACGGATGGAGAAGCCGTGCTCCGGCAAGCGGTGCGCCAGGCATGAATCAGCTGATGGTCAACGGCCTGGGACTCTCGGTCGCGACGAACAGCGGGCCCACGTCGCCCACCGACGGCTACCAGGGGCACTTCTACGTCATCAGCGTCGTTCGGCCCTGATCCAAAGCGCAAATAACGACCCCGTCTTCGGACGGGGTTTTTTTTCGCCCAAAGGCTAGCGGGACGCTGCCTCCTTATTCCTTGATCGCTTCGAGCGCGATATCGATGCGCACTTCGTCGCCGACGTACGGCGCGTACTTGCCGGCGTTGAATTCGGAACGCTTGACCACGGTGAAAGCGTTCGCGCCGATCGCATCTTTCTTCAGCATCGGATGCGGCATGGCCTGGAAGCTGGTCACGGTCAGGGTGACCGGCTTGGTGACGCCCTTAAGCGTCAGGTTGCCTTCGATCTTCGACGGCTTGTCGCCTTCGAACACGACCCTGGTCGACTTGAAGCTGGCGGTCGGATACTTGGCGGTGTCGAGGAAATCCTCGCCCTGGATGTGCTCATCGAAGGTCGCAAAGCCGGTGTCGACCGACTTCGTGTCGATCACGATATCGACGGAGCCGGTCCTGGCGGCGGCGTCGAACACGACCTTGCCGGTGGTCTTGTTGAAGCGCGACATCTGCGTCGAGTAGCCGAAGTGGCTGTACGAGAAGCGCGGGAAGCTGTGCGAGTTGTCGAGTACGAAGGTCTGCGGCGCGGCCAGCGCGGGCGCGGCGACGGCGGCGGAGAGGGCGAGAGCGGCGAAGAGTGCGGATACGTTTTTCATGTGGGTTGTATGCGTTGAAGTGGGTTTAGTTTGCGGCGGCGGTGATGCGGAAGGTCACGGTCACGTCGTTGGCGACGATGTCGAACTTCGACCAGGAACCTTCGCCGATGGCATAGTCGCCCCGGCGCAGCGTGAAGCTGCCATTGAACACGCCTGTCTTGCCTTGTTCGACAAACGTGGCGGGCACGACGATGTCCTGCGTCTTGCCCTTGATGCTGAGTTTTCCGGCGACTTCGTAGCGGTTGCCGCCGAGCGGCCTGACGCCGGATGAAACGAAACGCGCGGTCGGAAATGCCTTGCTGTTGAACCAGGGCTTGCCCGCGACTTCCTGCTCCGCTTCGCCGGAACCGAGGTCGACGCTGAGCAGATCGACGTCGAAACTGGCGGCGGCCGTCGCCGGCTTGGCCGGGTCGAAGCGCAGCTGGGACGAGAACTTTCTGAACTTGCCATCCATCTTCACGCCCATCTGCTGATAGGCGAAGCCGATGTTGCTCTTGTCGCTTTGCACCTGGGTGTATTCGACCGCGTGTGCGGCCGGAGCCGAGACGGCGAGAGCGGCGAATGCGAGTCCGATGTAATGCTTCATGCGTTTTCCTTGTTGTGACGCCGACCGGGCAGCATGCGCGCGAGCACGCCATCCCTGTCGATGAAGTGATGCTTGAGCGCGGCCGCCAGATGCCCGGCGATCGCGGCGATCAGGATCATGTTGAGTCCCCAGTGCAGGGACTGGAGGAGGTCGCCCAGCTCGCGGTTCTTTTCCACCAGGTCCGGCAAGGGCAGCACGCCGAACCAGACCGTCTGAAAACCCTTGGCCGAACTCATCAGCCAGCCTGACAGGGGGATCGCGAACATCAGCACATACAGCAGGCCGTGACCGGCGTGCGCGGCGAGCCTGATCGCCGCCGGCATCCCGGCCGGCAGCGGCGGAGGGGCCTGCCGGACGCGCCAGGCGAGGCGCACGACCGCCAGCAGGAAGGCGCAGACGCCGGCCCACTTGTGCCATGAATACAGCTTGAGCTTCTCGGGCGAGAGGGCAAGGCCGGTCATGTACAGGCCGAGCGCCAGCAGGCCGACGATCAGCAGCGCCATCGTCCAGTGCAGGACGATCGCAGGCGCTGAATAGCGCTCCGCTTCCGGCCGATGCCGTGCGGCGCTGACGCTGGCGAGAGAAGTAGACGATTCCACGAAGGCCAGGCCCCTTTTCTGAGAGGCATTTGATTGACAAGGCGCCAGTGTATTGACAAAGCCGGCGCCTGCGATCCAACTGGATTGACGGTAATATTCAAAAAATTTGAATGATCGACCGATGCAGAAGCAAAAAACCTCCACTCCGCGCGACGTCCTGACGCCCGAAGCCCTTGCCATGCTGCAGACCATCGCCCGCAGCGGCAGCTTCGCGGGCGCCGCGCGGGAGCTGGGCATGGTGCCGAGCGCGCTCACCTACCGGGTACGCCAGATCGAGGAAGCACTCGACGTCTTGCTGTTCGACCGGCGCTCCCGGCAGGCGAGGCTGACCGAGGCCGGCCTCGAACTCCTGCGCGAGGGCGGACGGCTGCTGACCGAGATCGACGCGATGGCCAACCGCGTCAAGCGCATCGCCACCGGCTGGGAGCCGCGCCTGACCATCGCCGTCGATACCGTGATCGATCGGACCACGGTGCTCGAGCTGTGTGAAAAATTCTTCGCGCTGCAGCCGCCGACGCAATTGCGGCTGCGTCATGAGACCCTGTCGGGGACGCTCGACACCCTCATCACCGGGCAGGCCGACCTGGCGCTGGGCGTGTTGGCCGATGCCGCGCCGGTGGCCGGACTGCAGGTGCGCACGCTCGGCACCCCGCGCTTCGTGTTCGCGGTCGCGCCGCACCATCCGCTGGCACGGGAGCCCGAACCGCTGAGCGATCTGCTCATCCGCCGGCATCGCATGGTCGCGGTGGCCGATTCCATCGCGCGCGGAGGGGGCCTGACGCTCGGGCTGCTGCAGGAACAGGAAGTCTTTACCGTGGCCTCGATGGACGCCAAGCTGGAGGCGCAGGCGCGCGGCCTTGGGGTGGGTTTTCTGCCGGCCGGTCTGGCGGCGCCGCATGTCAGGGCCGGCCGCCTGCTGCTCAGGCGCGTCGAACGCGCCGAACGGGAACTGAATCTGAGCTATGCGTGGCGCCGCACCGGCACGCCGGCGCCGGGAAGGGCGCTCGCCTGGTGGCTGCAGCAGTGCGAACACCCGGCGACCCGCGAAGCCTTGCTCGGCGGCGACCTGTAGCATTCGGGCCGGGCACAGGCGTGCGCAGCCATGTTCAACAAGGATCGGAAATGAGCCATCAATCCATACTGGAATTTTCCACGCCCGGGCGCGGCACGCGCGACATTACCGGCGCGGTGGCGGAAGTCGTGACGCGGTCGGGGGTGCGATGCGGCCTGGTGCATGTGTTCGTGCAGCACACCAGCTGTTCGCTGACGATCACGGAGAACGCCGATCCCGATGTCCGGCGCGATCTCGAAACCCTGATCGCGCGGGCCGCGCCGGATGGCGATCCGGCTTACCGGCATGACCTGGAAGGGCCGGACGACATGGCGGCGCATGCCCGCAGCGTGCTGACCGACACCGGCCTGACGGTGCCGGTCGGCGGCGGCCGGCTGTTGCTCGGGACCTGGCAGGGGATTTTTCTGTGGGAGCACCGTACCGCGGCGCAGCGGCGCAAGGTGGTGGTCACCGTGCTGGGCGACTGATCACCGGCCACCGTCGTGGCGGCCGGCCATGGCGAGGACATCAGATGACGTTGAGCAGGCCGCCGTCGACGATCAGCGAGATGCCCGTCACGTAGCTCGACATGTCGGAGCCGAGCCACACCACTGCATCGCCGATCTCGGACGGCTTGCCCAGGCGCCGCAGCGGCGTGCGCCGGCGGAAGCCTTCCGCCGCCTCGGCGATGCCGGGGCTGTTGCGCAGCAGATGGGTATCGATGGTGCCCGGCGCGACCGCATCGACGCGGATGCCGTCCGGGCCCAGCGCGTCGGCAAGCGCCTTCGCCATCACGACCACGCCGCCCTTGCTGGTGGAATAGGCAACCGTCATGCCGGCGCCGGCGATGCCGCCCATGCTGGCCATCAGGACGATGCTGCCCTGCTTGCCGCCGGCCTTCATCTGGCGCGCGGCGGCCTGTGCGCTGAACAGGGTGCCGTCGAGGTTCACCGACATCAGCCGGCGATAATGATCTTCGTCGACATCCGCCCCGTCGCTCGGCAGCGTGATGCCGGCATTGGCGACCATCACGTCCACGCCGCCGAACTCGGCCGCGGCATCGACCAGCGCATCCACGTCGGCCTTCTTGCTCACATCGGCCCTGACGAAGCGGGTCGCCACGCCGAGTGCCTCGATCTCCTGCGTGGTGGGCGTGCCGCCCTCGCGGGGAATTTCAGCGATATCCGATACCAGTACCGCACGGGCGCCGTGGCGGGCGGCGGAGACGGCGATCGCACGGCCGATGCCGCTTGCCGCGCCGGTGACGACGACGACCTTGTTCTCTAACAGATTGCTCATGATGTTCTCGCTTTCTCGGTAAGGGGGTGGTCGCGGTCTCAGGCCGGCAGCGCGCCGAGCTGCTGCATCAGCGAATACAGGTGGGCCACGCCCCAGTGCTCCGTGATGCGGCCGTTCTGCACGCGCATCACATCGACGGTGTCGAAGTGGATCTTTCGGCCGGTGGGCGCCCGCAGGGCCTTGTACAGGGCGCGGGCGCCGGCCTTGTCGGGCGTGCCGCCGGGCTGCGGCGTATGGTCGAGAAAATCGTCGGCGAACAGTTCCTCGAACAGTTCGAAATTGCCGCCGCCCTGGACTTCTTCGGTATTGCGGCGGACCACCGCCTTGGCGGCTTCGCTGATCGGATTGATAGTGGCAGTCATGTCATTCTCCTTAAGATGTGTGTGAGGGGATCAGGCCAGTTTGACGAGGTTGACGGCGGGCAGGGGGCCGCCGGGGAATTGCTGCAGGGCGCCGCCGACTTCGAGGCTGCCCAGATCGATGCTGGCGAAGCCGAGACGGTCGGCCAGTGCCGCAACGATCGTTTTTGCCGGCGCGTCATCGCCCGAGATGAACACCACCCGGCGTCCGCCGTTCTGCTGCGGGTCGGCCGCGAGCACGGATGCAAGCAGGGTATTGAAGGCCTTGACCACACGGGCGCCGGGAACGAGGCCGGACAGCACCTGGCTGGAATTGCGGCCGCCGAGCTCCGCCAGGCGGAAGCCGGGCAACAGCACCGGGTTGGTAGCGTCGATCAGGATCTTGCCGCGCAGGTCGATGCCTTCCAGCGCCGGCCTGACGGCGGCCCAGGTCACGCTGAGGAATACGATGTCGGCTTCCGCTGCCTGGCGCACGGTGCCGGCGCGGGCATTCGGGCCGAGCTGGTCGACGACGGCGGCGAGCGAATCCGGGCCGCGGCTGTTGCTGAGGATGACCGGTATTCCCGCACGCGCCAGCTGCTTCGCCATGGCCTGGCCGATGGCGCCGGCGCCGATGATGCCCACGCTGCCGATCGTGTTCTGCTTGTTCATGATGTTTTCCTTTCTCGTTGAGTGGCGCCGCTGGCGCCGGGCTGTTCAGGCTGCGGATCTCGTGTTCCGCTGCTGATGAAGCCAGTGTAGATATCCCCGGCAGAGTGATAAACAGGCGATAACGCGCATCACTGTTCCATTCAGGGTGATAAAAGGAGGGCCCGGGCTGGCGCGGCCGGGGTGGGGCGAGGAGCGGGAAGGTGACGGCGGCGGCCGGATGCCCGTCGACGGAACCGGCCGCCCTCGTGCTAGGGGCGCACGCCGTTGGCGGCGAAGACTTCACGCAGCGCATTGGCCGCGTCTATCGCCCTGGGAAAGCCGGCGGTGACCGTCGTCAGGTAGACGATCTCCTTCAGCTCGTCCGGACTGACGCCGAGCCGGAGCGCATAGCCGGCATGAACCTTGAGGACGGTGAGATTCCCCTGCGCGGCGAATGCCGCCACGGCGGCGAGCTGACGGGTGCGGTCGTCGAGGCGGCCCCGTCCCCATACTTCGCCCAGCGAATAGCCGACAATCGCGTCCGCCAGGAACGGGAAGTCCTGGCGAAGGGCATTCAGCACCGGCTGCCCCGCGCCGCCGGACAGCTTGTTCATGACTGCCTGGCCGGCCGACTGGCGGTCGTCCCCGCCGGCTGAGGCCGCGTCGGCCCGCGCCGGAGCAGGGGGGGCGACATCGGAAGACAAGGCCGGCGAACAGAGGAGGCCGGCGGCCACTGCCAGTACTCCCGAAGCGATGCATTTAGTCATAGCGTTTCCTTTCCAGTCGTGAGTTGAACAATGGGGCGGGCCTGCTACTTCCGCTTGCCGTCCCGCTCCCGGTACAGAACCATCCCGGCGTGATAGAGGACGTCGTCCCTGAAGTCGCCGTCGGCGGTGAAGCCGGTGTCATCCCAGTACTCGATATGGTCGCCCGTGATTTCATAACGCCCCTGATAGGCGCTCTTCCTGTCGCCCCGGGCCTCGTCGTAGCGGCCGTTCGGCAACAGCTCGTGGCGGATATACCCGTCTTTCGTGACCCACATTCCCACATATGGATGTGCTTGCATGACTGCTCCTTTCTGTTTCGATGACAGAGCCTCTGTTTCGCCGCCGGCGGTCAGGGATGCCGCCGCAAGCAGCGCGATGAGCGCCCGGGATGTTTGCGGAAGCCGGCGTGCGCGTGCAGCAGACGCATCTCGCCGGCAGCCGATGCTGACAAAGCGATGCATGTTGCGAAGGTTCATGACCAATTCCTCCTTCAGTTCCAGTTGCCGATCGTGTTGAAAACATTCGCCGGGGCCGCCTCGTCGGCCCTTCGCCGCAGACACCGCGCGTCACAGACGCCGGGAAAGGTTCACCAGAACGAAGCCGAGCAGGAGCGCGGCGCCGATCCACATTAATGCAGGCGCGATGCCGCCTGCCGCGAATGCACTGACGGCCTGGCCGCCCAGGCTGCCGCCGAGGAACATCGAGAATGCATACAGGGCAGTCGCCGCCCCGCGTTCCGCCGGTGCCGCCTGGCCGATCCGCTCCACCAGCGCGGGGGCGCTCACCGCAAGCGCGCCGGCCAGCAGGAAGAGCGCAAGAGCCTGGTGACTCAGCTGGCCATCGAACAGCGATGCCATCACGGCGGCGCCGGCGGCGACGAGGAAGCCCGCGGCCGCGCGGTCGATGGCGGAAAAACGCTGCAGAAAAGCGACCAGGAAGGGCACGGCAAGCATGGCGGGCAACCCCGCTACGCGCAGCACGAGAAGGCTGTGGGGGTCGTTCGACACCCCGCCGATCGCGATCGCGGTGAACACGCCGACAAAACTTCCGAGCAGCGTCATGGTCGCGAGATAGAGAACCAGGAGACGACGCTGGCAATACAGGCGGGGCATGCGTGCGAGCGCCGAGAGCAGGCTCGTCCCGCCGCTGCCCGGCGTCGGCCGCAGCAGAAAATGCGTGCCGAGCGCGACAATGCCCAGCGCCGGCGCGCAGGCAGCGAAGGCGGCTTCCCAGCCCAGCGCCGAGACGACCTGCTGGGCGGCGAGCTGCATCAGCACGGCGGACGCGAGCATGCTGCTGGTGACGCAGCTGAGCACGAAGACCCGGTGCCCGGGACGCACGCGCATTGCCACGTATGAGAAAGCCGCCGGGGCGAACGTGGCGGCCGCCGCGCCCTGCAGCGAGCGAAGCACGGTGGCGGAGACGAGGCCTTGGGCCATGGCGACGAGCCCGGTCAGCACAGCCGTCGCCAGCAGGCCCGAGACCATCATGCGCCGCGGGCCATAACGGTCCGACATCGGCCCCGCGAACAGGAAGCCGATGGCATAAGCGATGCCGAAAGCAGTGGATGTCCACGCGGCCGCGGACGTCGTCACGGCGAAGTCCGAGGCCATCGCGCCGTACAGCGGCATCACGATGTACATCTGTCCGACGACGAGGATGGACGCGACCAGCAGCACGGACAATACCGCGGCAGTCGAGTCCCAGTCCGACGTGTTCGCGGCGGAGCGGGAGGGTGTTGCGGGGGCAAGCGTTTCGCGCATGATCGACCTCTCGTGTGGGTAGCCTGACGAAGCGCCGGCACGGCTGGCGAAACCCGCCGCCGCACCGGCGCTGATCCATGACGACCATGCTAGTTATCAGGTGGCGGCGGGTAAATGGCGAAAGATATGGACGCCTTGCCTATTCCTGCAGGCGCGTGCCGGGCATGGTCGGGGACAAGGCAAGCCGGCGCCTGTCACGGTAGGCTGGCAGCGGTGTATCCGACAGGACGACCGCCCGCGCGCGTCCCGTGGAGCAATAGGCAGCCTGCGGCGAGGATCAGGCATGGTCCGGCCGGCGGCGACCATCTAGACTTTTCCCATGCATGCGGCGGCACGGGCCGCATCGATTGCACAACACTGGCGGAAGGAGAACGAGATGTTCAAGAAACTCAATCCTGCAAAGTCCTATCGTTTGCTCGAATCCGGTCCGATAGTCCTCGTGACCACGCGCGCCGGCGGGAAAAACAATGTCATGACCCTGGGGTTTCACATGATGATGCAGCACGAACCCGCGCTCGTCGGCTGCATCATCGGTCCCTGGGACTACAGCTATCAGGCCCTGCGCGAAACCGGAGAATGCGTGATCGCACTGCCCACCGTCGACCTCGCGCAGCAGGTCGTCGACATCGGCAACTGCTCCGGCGAAGAGGTCGACAAGTTCCGGCGGTTCGGACTGACTGCCCGGAGCGGCGAGTCGGTCGAGGCGCCGCTGATCCGGGAATGCGTGGCGAATCTCGAGTGCCGCGTCGTCGACGATGCCATGGTCGACCGCTACAACATGTTCATCCTGCAGGTGGAGAACGTCTGGGTGGATCGGGCAAGACGCGAGCAGCGCCTGCTTCACCACCGCGGCGACGGGGTCTTCATTGTCGATGGCGAGACGATCGACCTGGGCGAGAGAATGGTGCGCTGGCGGTACCTGATGGACGACTGAGCATGCAGCGTCGACCAATGCGGAAGCGGGGAGCGGCCGCTGCCGTTCCCCGCTTGCCGATGTCGGCCGCCGCGCGGCGGATCGCTCAGGCCGTGGCCGGCGCGGGCCGGGCCTTGCGTGCATCGAGGCTGTAGAGGCCGGCGCCGAATGCGGCAACCTGGAGCAGGCCGCCCGCCATCGCGAAGTTCTTCAGCAGATGGATCAGCTGGTTCTGGTCACCGATCGCGTTGTGGAACACCAGGCCGGTGACCACCGAGAAGGCGGCGAGCAGCAAGGCTACCAGGCGCGTCTGGAATCCGAGCACCAGCAGGATGCCGCCGCCCACTTCGACGGCGATTGCCAGCGCCACGCCCAGCGCAGGCAGCGGCAGGCCCATGGCGGCGATATAGCCGGCGGTCGCGGCCGGCGCGGCGATCTTGCCGAGACCGCTGATGATGAAAATCGCCGCCAGCAGGATACGGCCGATCAGGGGGAGGGTGGAAGCTTGTTGATTCAGGTTGTTCATGACGGCTCCTTCAGGATGTATGTCGGTTGGATGTGGATTGCTTCGATCGCTGCCGATTGAAACCGGGGTTTCGTTCAAGCTTTGATGAGAGGAGTCTAGCTATCGCAGCCGCCGTGATAAACGCGATATATTCGGCACGAGTATTCATGGAACGGTGATAATCCCCGCAAAACCTCGAATATTGAGGTGCCGGCCGGCACGGAATACCGCGCCCGCAACCTCGAGCCTTACAGAGGCTTTCATGTTTTCATGCGCTCGCTGCCCGCGATCCTCGCCCGGTGGCCGGACCTCCAGGTGCTGGTGATCGGCGGCGACGAGGTCAGCTATGGCAAGCCTCCGCCCGAAGGTTTCGCCAGCTACCGGGACGCCCTGCAGACCGAACTGGCCGACAAGAGCATCGACTGGAACCGCGTACACTTCCTCGGCAAGCTTCCGTTCGCACGCTACGTGCAGGCGCTGCAGGTGTCCAGCCTGCACGTCTACCTGACCTACCCGTTCGTGCTCTCCTGGTCGATGCTTGAAGCCATGGCCGCGGGGACGCCTGTTCTCGAGTCCGCCACGGCGCCGGTACTTGAAGTGATCCGGGACGGAGAAAACGGCTTCCTGTTCGATTTTTTCGACACAGCCGGGCTTGCGGACCGCGTCTGCGATCTGCTCACGCGGCGCGACGAGCTTGCGGCCGCGGCAGCCGCGGGGCGCGCCACGGTAATCGGGAATTACGATTTCGAGCGCACCGGCTTGCCGGTCTATCAGTCGATGTTGCGGCCGCTGGGGTGAGGCCGCCCCGGGCGTGCCGGGCGCATCCGGCACGCGGCCGAAACCGGACGGCTTGTTACTTCGCCCGATGGTAGACAGAAGCTTCGACCGGCTTGGCCGAGTTATGCTCCTTGTAGATCTTCCAGCCGTCGGCACCGCAACGCCACAGGATAGACGAGCGCGAGATCAGGTGCATCACGTCGCCCTGTTTCGGCGTCACTTCGAACACGAACTCCATCACCGAGTGGCCGTAGCCGGGGCCCACCGGCACCGCGGTCGGTCCCTCGGTAATCTTGTGCTTCACGCTCCTGAACTTCGGCACCAGTCCGTACCAGATCGTGCCGTAGTCGTCGGCGGTGTTCCGGACCTTGAGTTGCGGGTCGAAGTCGTCGAACAGATTCAGGTCGTCGCGCGTGAAATCGTAGTACTTGCCCACGTCCTGCCGGAAGTTGAAATCGGGGTCGCCGGCGTCGCGCTCCCAACCGATCATCAGCCAGTCGTGATGCAACTGTGCGATGCCCTCCTGGCCGGAAGCCGGGCAGTCGTTGCGGGGCTCGGCAGACAAGGCGGACGAGCAGAGGAGGCAGGCGGCGAGTGTCAGTGCGGCCTTGGTCATGGCTTTGGTCATAACGTTTCCTTTCCAGGTCGTGGTTGATGAAGCGTTGATCGGATTGTCTTCACGGTCGCGCGTGCACCCGCTCCGGATCGCGGACGCCCGGTGCAAGGCAGGGAACGCCCTCCGGGATCGCATCCGATGGATGCTCGCTATGGGAGGCAGTGTAGAGAAGCGGCAGGAGAGAGGAAATGCTGAGAGGTACGGCTGTCTTGCCTGATTCTCTGAAGTTTGATTCGCGACGGCGCGCGTGCGCGGGCCGGCCCGCGAAGCAGCGCGGAGCCTGCGTCCCAGGTCTTCATTGGCAATGCCGATGCTAGCGGCGATACCGGCCGCGCGGAAGCCATTTTTTTTCGATGGGCGTTATGCGGGAAAGCGATAGTTTCCGGCGGTCGTGGACCTTGCGGACAGAATGCGCGGTGGGCCAGCCACCCGGGTGGAGGGCTGAGAAGAGAACTTGCTGCGCGTCTGGCTCGCGGAGCGTGACAAGCTCAGTGAAGCAAGACCTGATTCGATGACTTCCCTCGTCCGCGATGTCAATAATCTAGTAGGGCACCTCGTGGGGTGTGTGCGAGGGTGACCACAGAAGATCTCCCAAATCGTGAAGCGGCGGAGCGCACAGAGAAGGGCTTCCTTCTCATGATTAAAGATTGGCAGTTCCCATGCTGCTTGTGTCCTCTGCCTGTTCAACCCTATCCATTGCGGGCCTCATCACCACGCCGCCAATTCGCGGTCGGTGAAGTTATGGAGGCGTGTAGAGGGGGGCTCCTGGGACGAGAATGCCTTTCCGTCTACGGTGCTTACCTGAAGCTACGAAGTGATGGAGCAGGGTGCGGACGCGATGCGGCGCCAGCGTGGCCGGATTGCACTTCCAAGAGAATTAGGCAATAACTTCACAAGATCCTGTTATCGCACGCGAGCTGCGCAGCCGTACATTGCAATCGTCCCCGCGCTATTTGAAGGGGCATCCTAACGCTACCTTTACCATACTCGGAGAATTTGAAATGAAAGTGAAATCGATTGTTGCAGCAAGTGTTCTCGTAATGAGCGCCGCCGCGGGCCAGGCCCAGGAGTATGTCGCGCCGGACGCCGGTTTCGTATCGTCCAAAACCCGGGCACAGGTCGTTGCCGAGCTCGAGCAGGCGAAGGCGGATACTCGCTGAACTACGTGAACAGCGAGTATCCGCAGTTCGTGGTCGTGCCCTCCACCGTCACGCGTGAGGCGGTGCTGCGGGAGCTGCGTGAAGCGCAACTGAGGGGAATGGCGGTAACCCAGCGCATGGACGGCGTCGACACGCCGGCGCCGGTGGTGTCGACGAAAACACGTGCCGAAGTGATCGCGGAACTGGAAGCGTACAAGCGTCAGCGTCCCGCTCGCGATCTCTACAGTGGCAACACCTCAGGTTTCGGCGGCTGATCGGTGTTCGCCCGCTCCGGGAATCCCGGTCCACGCGCGTTGCGCGGACCGGGTGGAGAATCAGGCAAGCACTCTATATTGCGCGAGTACAGATCATCTTTGATGTCCATGTTTGAGTTTGGCTTTGAACTCACAAGGAAAGCGATATGAATGACATGAAAGTTATTGCAATCACAGGCGCAAGCAGTGGTATCGGGCGCGCCACGGCACGTTTGCTGGCGAAGAAAGGTCACGCAGTCGTGCTCGGCGCCCGGCGTGAGGTTGAGCTTGCGGCCCTGACGAGGGAGCTTATTGATGCGGGGGAACGAGCGAGCTACTGCGTGACCGATGTGACACGGCGCACTGATCTTGAAGCCTTGGTTGCTCACGCGGTCGCCCACTTCGGACGACTTGACGTGATAGTGAACAACGCCGGAATTGGTCCGATTTCGCGCTTCGACGCGCTGAAAGTAGATGATTGGGACGCGATGATCGATGTGAACCTGCGTGGCACGCTATACGGCATCGCTGCTGCTCTGCCTGTGTTCGCGAGGCAGGAAAGCGGTCATGTAATCAATGTGATATCTACAGCAGGCCTGACGATTTTACCGACAATGGGCATATATGCGGCCACCAAGAACGCTGTGCGCACCGCAACGGAGGCGTTACGACAGGAGGCGGGGCCCAACCTCCGTGTTACCGAGATTTCGCCGGGCATGATCGATACCAACTTCGGAGAATCAATAACCGTTCAGGCAACGCGGACCGAAATCGAAGATCGTTTGAAAGCCATAGCGATTTCGCCGGATTCGATCGCCCGGGGCATACTCTTTGCGATCAATCAACCGCCCGAGGTGGATGTAGGCAGCATCGTAATTCGGCCGACCGCCCAGGGCTGAGATTTGGGATCGCCCCCGCGGGTTGAGCGCAATCCCAGCCTTTTCCCAGGCATCGCCGTTGAATAGACGCATTTCGACAAATAAAGCCAGTCGTGACGTTTGAAGCTGGCGCTGCTAATGCACTGTGGGTTGGTGCAGTACGCCGAACCGTTCGGCCAGTCCGCCCAAGCGTTTGTCGAGCGTCCACAGCGTTGTGCCCGGCGTGACTAACGTGGAAGCCAATAGGACCATGTCGACCAGTCCGCACCCCGGGCCATATAGCTGTTCGCGTTCGATGAACTCCATGACTTCGCGCAAGCTGGCCTGCTGCGTCTGTTGCAGCAGACCGATGTCCTTGAGTGTCTGCGCGCGCGGGGGCGGCGGCGTCCCGCAAGCCAGTTCAACTAGGATCATGGGATGGGTCAGTGCCAGATCCAGGTTAAGGAGGTGTACCAGCGTCTCGTTGCGCTCCGGAAGTGGTCGACCCAGACCGAGGTGTCGACGAGGATGCCTTTCATTGCGCTGGGTCTACACGCCGGCGCGGCACGTCTTGCATCTGCGGCGCGGAAGCACCCAGGGCCGCTAGGCGCTTGGCTGCTTGCACCCGAACGAAGGTCTTGATCGCCTCGCGAAACAGATCCGCCTTGTCCATCGCGGGATCCGCCATTTCCAAGGCCTTTTCATACAGCTCGTCATCAATTGTCACGGTCGTTCTCATGTCAGCTCCTAGCATCATACTGGATGTGAGCGTGCATCAGACTCGACATCACTGCAACTACATATGTGCCGCATCTGGCGTAAAAGACAATGATTTCTGCTTCGCAAAAACGCGGGTAATCTGTATTATGTAAAGCGCGGTCGCCATCTCAGCGCTGAGATTCCCCCGACCGCTCCCCCCGCATCGCCCCCAAGGCAGCCCCCCCGCGTTACCGCCCGTTCTTCTTCCGCCGCGGTAACGGAAAGACGTCGGCAACCACCGTGCTTTCGCCTATCTGCCGGCTTGGCGAGGCGGCGTCGTGGACGACCAGCAGTCCCTCTTCGCTGCCGTTCATCAGCGGGAACAGCGTCATGCCCTCGGGATGATCGACGCCGTGACCGAATGGCAGATCGAGGACGCGTTCGAGTTCGTCCGCGCTGACGATGGACTCCTTGTCGGGCTCCGCGCCGCCTGGCCAGCGAAAAACCACGACCGGACCGTCGAGGTCCATCGTCGGTCCGGCGAGGATCAGCAGGTCTTTGCCCTGCACGCAGAGATCGCGGATGCCGAGGCCGCCGAGGTCCAGAAAATGTTTCCGGTACAGCCGCCCATCGCCATCCTCGACCGGTGCCAGCCGCAGTTGCGTCGGCTGTTCGTCCTCCGCGAGTGCGATTTCGACGATCGCCGCCCAGCCGCGCAGGACCGGCCCGCGCAAGCCGACGAGCAGGTGCTTGCCCGCGACGGCCAGGCCTTCGATGTCGAAGCCATTGTCCTTGCCCGGAATCGCGAGGAATGGCCCGAAGTGTTCGTCATGCAGCAGCAGCAGAGTCAGTTCGTTGCCATGCGCGTCGCCGCGCAGCCGTGCGGCAGTACGCAACCTGCCCTTGTGCTCCGTTTCCCGCACCAGCGTATGGGTGCCGTCCTGCTCGACCACGGGAATCCGGGCCAGCAGATAGCGGTTGCCGTCGGCGCTGACGGAGGCGAGCCGTTTCTGCGCCTTTTTCGTGCCGTCGCCGGCTTTGGGATTCTTTCGCCGCAGGCTGTGGGATCCGGCAATCCAGAGATACTTGCCGTCGCATGCCAGGCCTTCGATGTCCGCTTCATGCAGTGCTTCCGGGTCGCCGCCGGGAGGCAGAGGCAGCGCCAGAAAATCGGCCAGCGAAAACTGCACATGGCCGTGCGTCATGCTGCTCGTGCCCGTGCTGTCCTCGGGCGACAGGGTCAGCCTTTCGAGACTGAGCGATTCATCGTTCGCGACCCACAGGTTGTTTCCCATTCGCAGGGCAACCGACAAGCCGTCCCGCAATTCCTTGTCCCTGGTCAGGTCATCCCGCTCGGGATGGAATTCGAGCAGAACGATCGCGGATGGATGCATGGTATTCACCCCGGCATGGAAAGATTCGAGCATATCGCCGTGCGCACCGGTGCGGTCGACAACGCACAAACACCATGTGCGGGGCAACCTGCGGTCATCCATCAGCGGCTTTGAGAATTATCAGCGCCTGACCGGGACCGTCAACTAGTTTGATTTACATGCGCCCGGCTACCGGCGCGCGAACAATCAAGTCCGAGGAGACAAGCATGGTCACGTCCCGCTACCGGGGCCACCGGCTTCGAAGTCCGTCCGTCGCCCACATCTGTCCGGATGCGCCCTCCTGACCAGGAACGCCCGCCGACATCGATGCATCCCGATGCAATCCATTGCCCGCCGGCCGGGCGGCCGGACGGGATGCGCCTGTACTTCTATAAGAACCATAGTCATCAGTGGAGGCACCTGAAAGGAGACATCATGAAAGCATTTCTTGCCGGGCTTGCACTGCTGCTTCCGATCCTGGGCATGGGGCCCAATGCATTGGCGGTGAATGGAACGAACGGAACGAACGGAACAAACGATGGAAACGGCAACGCCGAGTTCAGGGTGGATGCCGGCTGGCCCAAACCATTGCCGAACAACTGGCTGCTGGGACAGGTGGCGGGCATCGCGGTGGACCGGAATGACCATATCTGGATCATCCAGCGTCCCGGTTCGCTGACTCCCGACGAGGCCGGTCTCGCGCAGACACCGCCCCGCTCCGAGTGCTGCCTGCCGGCTCCGTCCGTGATGAAGTTCGACCGCGAGGGCAACCTGCTGCTCGCATGGGGAGGCGCCGCCGATCCCGGCTTCCTGACCGAGCGCTGCACGCCGGCCAGGGGATGCGAGTGGCCGACGAACGAGCATGGCATCTTTGTCGACCACAACATGAATGTCTGGATCGCCGGCAATGGGGCCAATAATCATCAGGTGCTGAAGTTCAGTGCCGACGGCACCTTCCTCCTCCAGGTCGGCAAGGCGGGCGCGACGGGCGGCAGCAATGCGACCACCGGCGGGCTCGGCGACACGCCGCTGCTCGGACAGCCGGCCGACATCGAGGTCGACCCGACCAACAACGAGGCGTATATCGCCGACGGCTACCAGAACAAGCGCGTGCTTGTCGTCGACGGCAATACCGGCCGCTACCTGCGGCACTGGGGCGCCTACGGCGCGACACCGAACGATGCCGACCCGGGCCCCTTCACTGCCGGACAGGCGCCGGCGAGGCAGTTCCGCAACCCGGTTCACTGCGTGCGAATCACCAATGACAATCTGGTGTATGTGTGCGACCGGGTGAACAACCGGGTGCAGGTGTTCCAGAAGAACGGCACCTTCGTGCGCGAATTCTTCACCGCGCCCAACACCCTCGGCAACGGCTCCACCTGGGACCTCGACGTCTCTCCGGATCAGGCACGCATGTATGACGCCGACGGCGAGAACAACAAGGTCTGGATCCTCAACCGGCTCGCCGGCACGGTGGCCGGCTCCTTCGGGCGACATGGACGTTATGCCGGGCAGTTCCACTGGGTGCACAACCTCGCCGTCGACTCGCAGGGCAACATCTATACGGCCGAGGTCGATACCGGCAAGCGTACCCAGAAGTTCGTGCCGGTCAACCGCGGCAACAACGGCCAGCAGTGACGGCGACGGTACAGGCGCAAGGATGCGGCGGGAGGCGCGGCGCCTCCCCGTCGTCGCCGGCCCGGGCGCTGCTGAAGGCTGTCCTGGCCTGCGTGCTGCTTGCCATCGCACTCAGCCCCCTGTCGCTGCGGGCGCACGATGTGCCCGGCGAAATGCGCATGCATGTGTTCGTCAAGCCGGAGGGCGACCGGCTTCACCTGCTGGTGCGCATGCCGCTCGCCCTGCTGCTCAACATCGATCTGCCCAAGCGCGGCCCCGGCTATCTCGCGCTGTCGGAGATCGATGCCGGGATCGCGCGCGCCGTGGCCGCGACAGACCGCGGCATCGTGCTCACGGCGAATGACCGCCGGCTGGCGATGGCTGAGGGCCGGGGCCGCATCTCCCTGCCCTCCGACCGCTCCTTCGACAGCTACGAGCGGGCGCTCGCGCTGCTGGACGGGCCGCGCCTGCCCGACAGCACCTATGTGTTCTGGAATCAGGGGTACTTCGATGCCCACCTGGTTTATCCGATCGACGCCGCGCAGTCCACGTTCGAGGCCAGGTTCGGGATCGCCCCCGGACTGCGCGACCGGCTGAAGATCGACCTGCGTTACATTTCCCGTAGCGGCACGGTGCGTGCTTATGACCTTGCCACTGGCGGCGACGCGGTCGCTCTCGACCCGAGCTGGCTGCAGGCCGCGTCGACCTTCGTCAGGTCGGGCTTCGCCCATATTCTCGACGGCCCGGATCACCTGTTGTTTCTGTTTTGCCTGGTCATTCCCCTGCGCCGCCTGGACTGGACGCTGGCCGGCGTGGTCACCGCCTTTACCGTCGGACATTCGGTCACGCTGATATCGGCCGCTTACGGGCTCACGCCTGCGGGCGGCTGGTTTGCGCCGCTGATCGAATTCCTGATCGCGGCGTCCATCCTCTACATGGCGCTCGAGAATGCCGTCCGGCCTTCGTTGCGCCACCGCTGGGCGCTGAGCGCGATATTCGGCCTCGTGCACGGCTTCGGATTTTCCTTCCTGCTGCAGTCGCAGCTGCAGTTCGCGGGATCGCATCTGCTGCTGTCGCTGCTGGCCTTCAATGTCGGCATCGAGTTCGGACAGTTGCTGGTCCTGGCGCTGGCGCTTCCACTGCTCGTGCTGCTATACCGGTCCGGACTCGCGCCCGAGCGCGTCATCACCCTGACGCTCTCGGTACTCATCGGCCATACCGCGCTGCACTGGGCGGGGGAACGCTTCGAAGCGCTGCGCGATGCCGACGCCGACGGGGCGGCAGCGATGCTCCTGGTGCCCGCGCTTGCGCTGGGCATTGCGCTCGCGCTCCCGATGCGGGCGGCGCGTCGCCGGCGGGAAACTCAGGCGCGAGGCGATGGATCCACCCCGCGGGCCGGCGGCGTACAGGCGGCAAGCGCGGCGTCGCCGGCTCCTCCCGTCACGCATGCATCCACCTCATGCGACCCATGAGTTTTCCGAGATTGAAGCGGCGCGCGGCGGCGGTTAGATTGTGACAGTGCGACGGTCTTGTCCGGCCCACGGGAGACCTTTGCGCCATTCATCAATCCGGGCCGGGGGAGCGCTACGATGATCACCGCCATCACCACATTTCAACTGCCGCAAGCGATCACAAGGGAGGAGGCGCGGCGGATTTTCCTGAGCACCGCACCGAAATACCTGGACGCGGCCGGGCTCTTCCGCAAGTGCTATATCCTGTCGGCGGACGGCAGGACGGCCGGGGGAGTCTATCTCTGGCATTCCCGTGCCGAGGCGGAGGCGATGTACACCGAGGACTGGCGGGTGTTCGTCCGCGAGAAGTACGGCACCGAGCCTTCGGTCACGTACTTCGACACGCCGGTCGTGGTCGACAACCTCACCCACGAGATTCTTTCGGACGCATAGCGCCGCCTGTCCTCGCCGCCTGGCCGGCACGCCCGGTTACATGCCACGCGCCTCGGAACGTACCCACGCCATCATCGTCATGACTTCCGGCGCCGGCTTCGCGTCCGCGTGGATGAGCCAGTAGGCATGGTCGTTCAACGGCCCCGGACGCGGGGTCGAGCGCTATCAGGCGTCCGTCGCCCAGCATCTGCGACACGAGTGCGCGCCGGCCGAGTGCGATGCCCTGCCCCGCCACCGCCGCGTGGATCATCTGATCGTACTGATTGAACCGCAGCATGCCCTTCGGCTGGACACGCTCCCAACCCTGGCTGGACAGCCACGCTTGCCATTGCAGCCACGGCCGATAGGGGCCGTCGAACTCGAGCAGCATCTGTTTTTCCACCGCGGCCGTGCCGTCGAGTGCGGTCAGCCCCAGCGACGGATGAGCAACCGGGACGACGGTTTCGTCGAAAAGATGCTCCGTCCCATCCGGCATCGCGTCGCGGCTACCGTATCGAATTGCGAGGTCGACGCCCTCCGCATGCAGGTCCACCACGCGGGTGCTTGCAGCCAGGCGTACCTCGATATCCGGATGTGCCTGCAGAAAGGCGCCGAGCCGCGGCATCAGCCAGAGGCCGGTGACCCCCGTGGTTGACGTGATGGTCACCACTCGCTGCCCCGTCGTTCCCCTGAGCGCACCGACCACGTCCTGCAGCTGCTGCAGCGCGCTGTCGGCACTGCGGAACAGGCGCTCGCCCTCCGGCGTGAATGCGATGGATCGGTGGCCACGCACCAGCAGCTTCATGCCGAGCGACTCTTCCAGGGTGTGAATCTGGCGGCTTACCGCCGACTGGGTGAGGCAGAGATCGCGCGCGGCCAGGGTAATGCTCATGCGGCGGCCGACCGCCACGAAACCGCGGACCAGATCAAGCGAAGGCAGGCGAACCAAGGGTGCTGACATTCTTCATCCTCATGCGAAAGACGACGAAATCTCGTTTGAGCAGCATACCTGAGCAGCGCTAGATTGACATGTGAAGCCCTCGCTTCGGTCCAGCCGGCAGGCGCAGTGCACTCACGTCCGGTGAACACATGTCCGACATGAACAGGTGAAGCCATGCATCGCATTTCTTATCGCTCAATGTGCGCCAGCATTATTGCGGTGGCCGCGGACTGCGGCGCCGCCATTCGCCACCGCCTGGCGGCGGCGAGATCCCGGCTGCGGCCGCGCGCCGCCTGTCCCGCGTACTGGAACGACGGACTTCTGAAGGACCTCGGCCTCGGCCACGGCGACGAGTACGCGATCGGCGCCGGACTGTACGAAGGCGACGCCACCCGCAGGCGGCGATAGGAAAGCCGGCGGCCTGCTGCTTTACGCGGGGACGGCGGAGCCGCGGGCAGTGCCCGAAAAATGCTGTTTCACGAATCCGGCAACGATCTCCACGGCGGGATTGCTCGACTCCGGGCGCCAGGCGAGGCAGAGTTCCGCAACGATGCCTGAACGCCAGAGCGGCCTGAACTGAACCTCGCGAAACGGCAGCATCATGGCCGAGGCGGGGACGATCGCCATGCCGACGCCGCCGCGGACGAGTCCGAGGATGGTGTGCGTCTGCCCGATATGCTGGACGTGGCGGGTCTGCACGCCCGCGCTCGCGAACAGACCGCTCACCAGTTCATAGAAATATCTGCCGTCGTCCGGCGAGTACATGATGAAGCGCTCGTCCTGCAGATGCTCCGGCCGGATGTCCTTCTTGCGGGCGAGCCGGTGGTCGGCATGTACCGCAAGGACCAGCGGGTCGCGCAGCAGCAGATGCCGACTGGTCGACGTGCCGGCGCCGGAAAGCGGCCGAACGAAGCCGATATCGATTGCCCCGGATTCCAGCGCTTCCAGCTGGTCTTTCGACACCATTTCCCGCAGCACGACGTCCGTCATCGGAAACCGCTGCTGGGCCGCGGACACGATGCGCGGGAGCAGGTCGTAACCGGCGACCGCGGTGAAGCCGACCGTGACCCGGCCCGCTTCGCCCTTCTCCACCCGCTTTGCCAGCGCCGCCGCCTGGTCCGCATGGCGCAGGATGGAGACGGCGTCGCGGTAGAAAACTTCGCCGGCCGCGGACAGCCGTACCGAACGGCTGGTCCGTTCGAGCAGCTTCACCGACAGCGCATGTTCCAGCAGCTGGATCTGGCGGCTCAGCGGCGGCTGGGTCATGTGCAGCCGGGCGGCGGCGCGGCCGAAATGCAGTTCCTCGGCGAGGGTGACGAAACAGCGCAGTTGAAAAAGCTCGAACATCGATACAATTCCTGAATCAATCAATTCAGTATCTAGCTTAGACGAATATCGTTGTCTTCACTACACTCTCAGTGTCAGGCATGGTCCCTCGCGACCGGCGCCACTTCCCCACTGTGCCTCATGAAGAAAACCATTCTGCAGAACGGACCTCTGATGCCCGACCTGGAAGCCCGGCTGGCGGAGGGATACGACGTCCTCCGGCTCGACGGCGGGTCCGACGCACGGGCACTTGCCCGCCGCCATGGGGAGAACGTCAGCGCGCTGGTCACCTCGGCGCCGGTAGGCGCCGACGCCGCGCTGATCGAGGCGCTGCCGCGCCTTGAGCTGATCGCGAGTTTCGGTGTCGGCTACGACAAGATTGCGCTCGATACCGCGCGCCGCCGCGGCGTGAAGGTGGCCTACACGCCGAACGTGCTCAATGACTGCGTCGCCGATCTTGCCTTCGGCCTGGTCATCGATGTGGCGCGCGGCATCAGCGCCGCCGACCGCTATGTCCGACGCGGCGAATGGCCGAATGCGCGCTTCCCGGTACGCACGCGGGTCAGCGGAAAGAACATGGGCATCGTCGGCCTCGGCAGGATAGGCCAGGCCGTCGCCCGCCGCGCCGCAGGCTTCGACATGAACATCGCCTACAACAACCGCCGGCCGGCCGATTCGCCGCATCGCTTCGAACCGTCGCTGGCGGCGCTGGCGAACTGGGCCGACTTCCTCGTGGTGACGGTGGCCGGCGGCGAACATACCAAGGGCCTGATCTCGCGCGAAATCCTGGCCGCGCTCGGCCCGCAAGGCTATCTGATCAACGTTTCGCGGGGCACCGTGGTGGATGAGAGCGCGCTGGTCGACGCCCTCCGCGCCGGGGCGATCGCCGGCGCCGGGCTGGACGTGTTCGACAAGGAACCGCATGTTCCGCCCGCGCTGCTCGGTCTCGACAATGTCGTGCTGCTGCCCCACATCGCCAGCGGCACGACGGAAACCAGGGCCGCCATGAGCGAACTGGTGCTGGCCAATCTGGCCTCGTATTTCTCATCCGGCGAACTCGTCACGCCGGTTGCCTGACGACGGGCACAATCATTACAGACAAGGAGACACGCATGAAAAAAATCTTGCTGGCGGCACTGACGTCGCTCTGCGCGCTGGCGTCCGCACCGGCCGCACTGGCCCAGGCGTCGCCCAACTATCCCGTCAAGCCGATCAGGATCGTCGTGCCCTTCCCCGCGGGCGGCACCTCCGATGTGCTGGCCCGGATGGTGGGTCAGAAACTGACCGAGGCCTGGGGACAGCCGGTGATCGTGGACAACCGGCCCGGCGCCAACGGCAATATCGGCGCCGACCATGTCGCCAAGGCCGATCCCGACGGCTACACCTTGCTGCTGATGGACATGGGCAACCTGACCATCAGCCCCACCCTCTATCCGAAACTGCCCTTCAATCCGCAGGTGCACCTGGCGCCGGTGACGATGCTCGCCTACTCGCCGCACCTGCTCGTGACCAGCAGTGCGCTGCCGGTCAAGACCACGGCGGAGCTGATCGCGCATTCCAAGGCAACCCGGGGCAAGCTCAATTTCGCGGCCGCGGCGGGCACGGGCAGCGCGCCTCACCTGGCCGGCGTGCTGTTCGCGCAGCGCACCGGCGCGGAATGGGGCTACATCCCCTACAAGGGCGGCGCCCAGGCGCTCGCCGACCTCATCAGCGGGCAGATCGACGCGACGATGAACGGCATGGTCGCCACCTATCCGCATGTGAAGACCGGGAAAATCCGCCTGCTCGCGGTGTCGAGCAAGAACCGCCTGCCCCAGCTGCCCGATGTGCCGACGATAGGCGAAACCGTCCCCGGTTTCGTCTCCGGCAGCTGGCAGGGCGTGATGGCGCCGGCGGGCACGCCGAAGCCCGTGATCGCGAAGCTCAACGCGGAGATGGCACGCATCGTGAAGCTGCCCGATGTGGTCGAGAAAATGGCGGCCCAGGGCGCCGAACCCCAGACCAACACGCCCGAGGAATTCTCCGCATGGATGAAGTCCGAGATCGCGCACTGGGGCAAGGTCATTACCGACGCAAAAATCACGCTCGACTGAGCGCTCGGGGGCGGCGCGCTCCGCAGGCTCAGTCATCGCGCGCGCTTCGCACGTGCCGGCCGGGTGCGCTGCGCCTGATGCCCGAATCGCTCGAGCATGAAGGCGATGAAGGTCTGCATCTTGGGCGTCGGCTGGTGGTCGCGCCGGTAGATGAGCGACATCGGCCTCGGCTCCGGCAGGTAATCGGGCATCAGCACAACCAGGCGCCCCGCATCGATATCCTCGCGCAGCAGCATTTCCGGCTGCATCGCGATGCCGTGTCCGGCGATCGCCGCCATCCGCAGCGCCTGGCCATTGTTGGAGCGGAAGCGGCTCGCCGGAAATTCCCCTTCGATGCCTTTCAGATTCCAGTGCACGCGCCTGCCATGCGGCGAGAAGTCCAGGCACTGGTGGCGCGCGAGGTCGGCCGGCCTGCGCGGGACGCCCGCCTTGCTCAGGTACTCCGGTGAGGCGCACATCACCATCTGGTAAGGCATCAGTGGCCGCGCCACCATCGTCGAGTCCTGCAGATCACCGATTCTCACCGCGGCATCGAAGCCCTCCTCCACCAGGTCCACCACGCGATCGCTCAGGTTCAGATCCACGCCGACCTCCGGGTAGGCGGCGAGATATTCAGTGATCGCGGGCGCCAGCCGCTGGGTGCCGAAGGATACCGGCGCGCTGATGCGCAAGCTGCCGCGCGGCGCGCTGCGCAGCGCCTCCGCGCCAGACTCCGCCGCGCGGATCTCGGCAAGGATGAGCCGGCAGCGTTCCGCATACGCGCGCCCGGCCTCGGTCAGGCTCTGGCGGCGCGTGGTGCGGCTGATCAGGCTGATGCCCAGCCTTTGCTCGAGCTGGCGCACATGCTTGCCGACCATGACGGCCGACATGCCGAGCGACTCCGATACCGCCGCGAAGCTGCCCGCGTTGGCCACCGCCACAAACACTTCCATGCTCCGCAGTCTGTCCATGATTAGAAATCCGTAGTTAGGAATGAACGTCATGTTAGTCCATTTATTCCTGACCGGGCGGAATCCACAATGGCTGCACCGGTGAGACACACCGGCAAGTCAACCACTACTGAGGAGAATGCAATGAAAGTCATCGTCATCGGCGGCAACGGCACCATCGGACGCGCGGTCGTCGAGGAGCTGGGACAGCGTCACGACATCGTCAGCGTCGGACAGTCGAGCGGCGAACTGCGGGTGGACATGACCCGCCCCGAGAGCGTGCAGCAACTGTTTCGCAAGACCGGGCCGGTGGACGCCGTCGTCGTCGCCGCCGGCAAGCTGCATTTCGGTGCGCTGGCCGAACTGACGGCGGAGCAGCTCGCAGTGGGCCTCCAGGACAAGCTGATGGGACAGGTCAACATTGCGCTCGCCGCACAGCACCACCTCAGGGACGGCGGCTCCATCACGCTCACCAGCGGCATCGTGTCGGACGAGCCGATCCGCTTCGGCGTGAATGCGACGATGGTCAATGCCGCCGTGGACGGCTTCGTCCGCGCGGCCGCGATCGAGCTGTCCCGGGGCTTGCGCATCAATGCCGTCAGCCCGAACGTGCTGGTCGAATCCATGCCGGCCTACGGTCCCTACTTCCTCGGCTTCGAGCCGGTGACGGCGGCGCGCACCGCGAAGGCCTACAGCCGGAGCGTGGATGGCTTGCAGACGGGGCAGGTGTACCGGGTGTGGTGAGCTGGCCGGGCAGCGAGCGCGGCCGGAGGACGTCCGGCGCGCGCTTGCCGCATCCGCCTCTGGCAATGCCCGTGCCGGCGGGCATCGCGCCCAGTCCCTTTTGGGGCCGAACTCCTGAACGCAATAGCACGGGAACCGCTGTATGCATATACAGTCATACCGGATTTAGCGAGAGGAGATTGCCATGACCACGAAACGCCAGCCGCACGCCGCGGAAACCGGCAACATGATCAAGGACCCGAAGGACTGGAAGACCGGGGATGAACCGATGACCGGCGCACAGCGCTCCTATCTCGGGACGCTGGCGCAGGAAGCCGGAGAAGAAGTGCCCCCGGATCTTTCCAAGGCCGAGGCGGCTGAGAAAATCGAGGAACTGCAGGAGCAGACAGGAAGGGGCAAGTAGGCCCGCCATGCCGAGAACGCTGAACAGGTACCGTGACGGCATCCCGGCGGGCGCGGTTTTTATCGGTCGCCCCAGCAAATGGGGAAATCCTTTCGTGATCGGCAAGGACGGCACGAGGGCCGAGGTCATCGCCCGCTACCGGGCGTGGCTGCTCGGCCGTCCCGGGCTGCTCGCCGCGGCGAGAACGGAACTGGCAGGCAGGGATCTCGTGTGCTTTTGCTCGCCCCGGCCTTGCCACGGCGATGTGCTGATCGAAGTGGCCAACCGGCCGTCACCGCCCTCGCCCTGACACGCGGCGCGGCTCTCGACGCCGGGCTTTTCCCATCGCGGGACGAGTGCGCTCCGGGGACCGCATGCCCCGGGGGCTGCGATCAGCACGGGGTGCGGGCCGTGGCACACCGGGGCTGACCGGTCATCCTCCCCGCGCAGTTCCGCCCGCCTGGTTCTGTCCGTCGGATTTCTTCTTCTGTCCCGGCGCATCGGTCTTGCCGCGTGCGCCGCCCGATTTGTCGCGGGCGTATCCGGATGCACCCGGGGCGGGTTCGGCCGTGCTGCCCGATGAATCCGATGTGCTCTTTCCGCTCGGCCCGCTCGCGCTTGCGCTGCTGCCCGGGCCGCTCGCGCTGGTGGCGGTGCCGCCCCGGCTGCTCTCCGTGCCGGCGGATGAGCCGCCGCTGCCGAGCGTCGACGCGCTGACGCCGCTTCCGGCAGTGGCGCTTCCGCCGCTGCCGCTGGCGCTGGAACTGCCGGCCGCGCCGCCGGAGCCGCCGGTGCTGGTGCCGCTGGTGGTGCTGCTGCTGCTGCTCTGCGCCTTGCGCACACCCGTGCCGCCATCGGCATGACGTCCGGCGGCGAAGCCGCTGCTTTCAGTAGTGCTGCTGCCGCCCGAAGTGGCGCCCTGCGCATGCAGGTTCATGGACACCGAGACGGCGAGTGCGCCCGCAAGCAGGCTGATGCCAATACCGGGTTTCATGTTGCATCTCCTTGTGCTGTGCCCGCCCCGGCGATGATTGCGCGCCGCGTGCGGGCGATGCGCGTCCCCCGGGAGGAATCGCGCGGATGAATCACCGTGCCTGAATCAGCAGCGACCCTGCTTTTCCAGTCCGGGCGGGCAGTCCTTGCTGTTCTTGTGCACTTTGCGACCCTTCTTGCCGCCGGCGTCGTCGTCCACGGCCGTGCTGCCCGCAGCGCCGGCGCCGACGGCGGATCCGCTGCCGCCGGACGTCGCGCCCGAACCCCTGGCACCGTGTGCGCCCGAGGCATCGCCCGCGCCGGCGGAACTGCCGCCGGTACCCACCGCGGAACCCGTCGAGCCGCCGCCCGCCGAACTGCCGCCGGTACCGATCGTCGATGCGCCTGAGCCGACGGACCCTCCGGAACCGCTTCCGGCGGAGCTGCCGGTCGTCCCTAACGATGAGCCGGTCGACCCGCCGCCGGCGCTGCTGCCGCCCGTGCCGAGCGTGGAGGAACTGCCGGAAGACTGATCGCCGCCCGCGCTGCTGCCACCGGTACCGAGCGCCGAACTGCTCGATCCGTTGCCGGCAGCGCTTGCGCCCGTGCCGAGCGTGCTGGAACTGCCCGAGGATGGAGACCCGGCGGTGCTGCCGCCGGTACCCAGCGAGGAGCTGGCAGCGCCGTTTCCGGCACTGCTGCCGCCCGTGCCGAGAGTCGTGCTTGTCTGTGCAACAGCGGTTGCCGAGGCGGCGGTGAAGAAGACCGCCATGAGGTAAGAGAGTCGCTCGTTCTTGCGTCGCATATGATTCCTCCAAACGAAATACAGGGTGCTCCCTGAACAGAAATCACGTCACAGGGATACCTTCAATCGACTCCTGTTGATGCGCCGGTGTTCTGTCCATCTCGTAACAGATTGTCAGACTGCACGATCTTCGATCTGGATCATGCGTGCGAGGGAACCGTTGCGCGACGTCCTTCCCTGCATGGCGCCGGGTAAAGAACGATCCCCTTGCGGCTCCGTCTGACATGAAATGGGATCAGGCGGAAAGGAAGACTATCGTGACGGTGCTGGTATCGGTAAAGATCAACGACGGCGTGGTCATGGCCACCGACAGTGCGAGCTCCTTCGCAAGCGGCATGGTCTACAACAGTTCGCGCAAGATCATCCATCTGCGCGAGGACCTGCCGGTCGCCGCGATGGTGACGGGCGCGGGAGGCATCGGCAACGAGTCGGTGGCGACGCTGCTCAAGGACCTCGGCCGGCGTTTCAGCGGGCACGACGCCGACCATGCGGACTGGCGCATCGATGCAGGCAATTACGACGTCGAGGGCATCGCGTCGCGCCTGCGGCAGTTTCTCTTTGAAGAGAAGGCGGTGCCGCACGGCGCGACCACATGGACCAAGGTGCGGATATGCGGTTATTCGGCGGGACGTCCGCTGGCGGAGGTCTGGGAAGTCAACATGATGGGCGAGCACTGCCCCGCGCCGTCATGCATACAGGCGGAACAGGAGTTCGGTCTGCGCTGGGACGGCGAGTATGAAGCGCTGGACCGCCTGGTATTCGGGCTGGGGACCCGGTTCAACGAGATCGTCGTGCGGCAGGGCATGAGCGAAGAGGATGCCGCCAGGCTGCGCGAAAGCCTCGTTCCCGAGCTGTACGAACTGCTCTTCATCGAGGCGATGCCCCTGCAGGACGCGATCGACCTCGCCCGCTATCTGGTGGAGACGACGATAGGCTTCATCAAGTTCTCGGTGTCGCGGCCGAAGATAGTCGGCGGACCGATCGAGATCGCCGCAATCAGCAAGCACGAAGGCTTTCAGTGGGTGCAAGTCAGCGGCCGGAATCCCGGCGCGTGACTTTCGACGCCGGATGGGACCGATGCTACGGAAACCGTTGCACAGTGGCGTGATCGGTCCGGCGTGGAAGGAACGCGGACGCGCTGCTAGTCGGTATGCGGCGCGCTGAAGGTCGCCTTGTTCATGAGCAGCGGGTTGCCCGCCACCCTTGCGCCGACGAGCCGCCTGGCGACGCCGCTGATCTTCGCTTCATACGCATGAAAGATGCCGAGCAGGCCGCCTCCTGCGTCGTCCATGGATTTCAGCTGCGACAGCGTCTGCAGGGCGTCGCGCGTGACGACGCAATTCCGGCGGACGGATTCGACGGTCACGCTGAAGAGTATGCCGTCCTGGGTGAGGCGCGGCTGGGTTGTTGTGCTTGTCATGATGTTTTCCTGATTGGGTTGAGCGGCGGGCGGCGCATGCGCCCCGATCGCTGAAGTCGTACCGCAAGTCGTTACGCGGCGAGCGGATGCCGGCGTCGCCTGCGCGGGCACCGGTGCGGTGGTTCCTGGTACAACACCGGTATGTGGAGGGGATTCGTCCGCAGGAGGTCTTGGAGGAAAACTCGCGGCCGGCAGGGATGTGGTTGATGAACGATGCAGGCGCCGTCGAGTTGCTGCCAGTATGACAGCAAGAAGCCGCTTCGGTTTGAATTGGCTGAAAAATAAAATTGCCCGAGATACTCGTTCGCCCCGGCACGCCGCATGACCTCGCGTTTTTTTCGGTGGCGCATGACCGCGGTGAAACCTTGGCGCGGCGTTCATCGCGGCCTTCTCCGAACCAAAGCCACCCTGCCACGTCAATCAGACACCCGGCGAAGCGCCTCACGCAGCATCAACCAATGGGACACCATGAACATGCGATCCGAACCTTCCCTGCAATCGATCGATCAGTCCGCCGTGGCCGACGAACTGGCCGCGGCGCTCATTGCCGTCGTCTCCGACGCATCGAGCGCCGACTCCGCCCTCGCCGGCCTGAAAAAGGCCAGGGACGACTCGGTCCCGGCGGCGCAGCGCGCCGCAGTGGCGGCCCTGCAGGCATATGGCGCCGAATGCGCGGCCGATGTGCTGGCAGCCGGACTCGATCCCGAGGCGAAGGACAGGGCCGGCCGCCTGCATGACGAACTGGAGGCGGAATCCGGCGATGACATCCTCGCGCTCCTGCGATCGGACGGCGACGCGGCCCGGGAATTCACGTCGAGACTGTCTCTGCGGATCGCAGACCGGTGCGCGGAAATGGTCGCCGCCGAGATCGAGCGGGACAAGCAGGGCCGTTTCACCATCCTGAATGAGGAAGACGCGGCGATTTTCGCGTCGCAGCGCGAAGCCCATCGCGCGCAGCGTGTCGAGGCGGCAAGCAGTTTCCTGGCATCGCTGCCGCAGCGCTATCCTTCGTTCGGCGCGGCACTGTTCGCCGATATCCGCAGCGAGGTTCAGCGTCAGGTGGAAGAGCGGCACAAGCGGCCCGACATACACGAGGCGGTCGCGTCGCTGTTCCAGGCTGCGCTGGACCGCATGCCCGCGCCGGCACGCGAAGCCGTGGAGCGCGCGGGACAGCCGCGGCACTGAGCTCGGGGCGCCACGGACTCACTCGTTCTGCGGTCTGGCGGAATGCTGCATGATGTCCGCCACGTCCTGCCGGGCATTGAATTGCTCTGCTCCCGCCCTGTACAGGACCGCGCCGACGTGCACCAGCGTCTCGAAGTTCTCCTTGGACAGTCTGCCGCGCGATTCCGCCAGGAGATCGGCCAGCACGAGGATGGTTTCGTGGGCGGGTGTTGCTTCTGGCGGCAACCCGGCCGCCTCGTGCCGGAACATCTCCAGTATCTCGTCTTGCGTCATGTCTGCTCCCGGTCTGAAGCGGCCCAGTCTACGCGCTTTGCCGCGGCCCGCCCATTTGTTTCGGCCCATCCCCGCCGAGGACGCGCGGCTTCCCGCCGAGGACGCGCGGCTTCCGTATAATGCCCGCTTCCTTTCCTGTCTTGCCGTCCCCGCCATGTCCGATCCCGATTCCGATCTTCCCATCCACCAGGACCGACTCTGGAAGGACGACGGCTGGACCGCGCGCGTCATCAAGAACGAGGATGACGAAGGCTGGGCGGTCGCCATGTACAAGGACGGCGAGTCCGAGCCGGCGCTGGTCGGCCCCTGGACCATGGGACGCGACAAGAAGAATCCGAAACCGCTCGATGCCGGCGCCTTCTCGACCCTGGTCAAGACGGCATCCGAAGTCTTGCGCCGCCACGAGCAGCAGCTGCAGGCATCGCTCAACAAGAGCGTCGGCATTTCCGTCGGCGACGCCTCGCTGACCGTCACGCTCACCATCGTGCCCGACGATTACGAACCCTACGCGGTGCTCAGGGCGCTGGACGAGCACGGCGAGGCGATCGCCGAGAAGCGCGTCGCGCCGACGTTCAGGCTGAACCGCCAGACTGCCTCGGAATGGGCGGAGAAGAATTTCGCCTGACCGGCGGGGCCGCCGAATTGCTCTCTTGCACGGGAGCCAACAGGGATAAAATGCCGGTTCCCGGCTGCGCCGCCGCAACGCCTGTTTTTGCCTCTCTCGCCTGAACAGACCGTCCTGCACCGGCCGCCGCATCGACAACCCAGCCCGGCGCGCCCGGCGAGTATTCATGCAAACATCCGTCGGATCGTTCTTTCAGCGTCTGATCCAGAGCCGGGCCGCGGCGTCGGGCAAGCTGTCCAGCGCCGGGCGCCGCGTCAAGCTGGAGTTGCTGCTGCAGCGGGGCAGCCCCGCGCGGACTCTCTACTCCCTGCCGTTCGCGACCTCGATGCTGGCGATCTTTTACATGCATCGTCCGTCGGCGGCGATCGTCGCATGGTGCGCCATCCTGTACCTGCTGAAGGGGTTCAATTATCTCGAGACCCGGAAGCTCAACGAGCGCGGTCCGATCGAGGACCATGAGCTGGCCCCGATGCTGGCCCGCCGCACCGTCTATCTCTTCGTGTTCGGCTGCTACTGGGGCGCCACGCCGTGGGTAGTCATGCCCTTCGACGAGCCGGGCTACGTCGCGCTGATGTCGACCTTCATCGTGGCGGCGATTTCGACCGGGGCCGCGATGCTGGCCTCGCATCGGCGCACCACGGCGGTCTTCATCCTGCCCGCCGGCCTGGGGCTGATTTCAGCGCTGGTGTGGGCGGGCGGCGTGGTGCAGTGGATTCTCGCCCTGGGCCTGGCGCAGTTCCTGGCGATCATACTCAAGTGGACCTTCCAGCAGGCGCACCTGCTGGAAGAAGCGCTCAACGTGCGCTTCGAAAAGGAGGATCTCGCGCGCCGCCTGGCGCAGCAGGTGGCGCTGGTCGAAGAGGCCAACCGCGAGAAAAGCCGCTTCCTTGCATCCGCCAGTCACGACCTGCGTCAGCCGCTGCATGCGATCTCGCTGTTCACCTCCGTGCTGCAGCGGTCCGAGACCGACCCCGCGCGCGCGCAGACGGTGGACCAGCTCGGCAATTCCGTCGCCATGCTTTCCCAGTCGCTCGACGCGATGCTGGACGTTTCGAGACTCGATGCCGGCGCGGTGCAGCCCCGCCTGGAGGCGCTCAGCGTGCATGAGCTTTTCATGTCGCTACACACGACATTCGCCGGGCGCGCGCAGGAGAAAGGCCTGCAACTGCGCCTGCGCGCGCCGGGCGACCTGGCCGTTCTCAGCGATCCGCAACTGCTCGAGCGCCTGCTGGGCAACCTGATTGACAATGCGCTCAAGTACACGGAACGCGGCGGCGTGCTGGTCGCGGCCCGCGTGCAGGCGGCGGGCAAGGATGAACGGGTGCGCTTCGAGATCGTCGACACCGGCATCGGCATTCCGCAGCAGTATCACGACCTCGTGTTCGACGAGTTCTACCAGCTGGGCAATCCGGAGCGGGACCGGCGCCGCGGACTGGGCATCGGACTGTCCATCGTCAAGCGGCTGTCGGAGCTGCTTGCGCATCCGGTCGCGCTCGATTCCCAGCCCGGCCGGGGGACGCGATTCAGGGTCTGGGTGCCGCGTGCGAACGTGCACGCGGGCCGGGGCGGCACCTGCGGGGCCGGACAGCGGCAGGATATGCCTTTCCATGGCGCGCTGCCGGCGCACGTGCTGGTCCTAGACGACGAGCCGGACAGCCGCGAAGCACTCGCGAGCCTGTTGCGGTCCTACGGCTGCGAAGTGCTCACCGCCGCCAGCGTCGAGCATGCCGAGCGGCTCTGGCGGCAGCAGGCGGTGGATGCGGTGGTGGCGGATTTCCGCTTGCCGGGCGAGCGCAGCGGCCTGGATTTCCTGCTGCAGGTGCGTGCCGACACGCCGAACGTGCGCACCCTGCTGGTAACGGGGGAGACAGCCCCGCAGCGCATCGCCGCGATCAAGGCCAGCGGCGTGCCCTGCCTGTTCAAGCCCGTGCTCGCGCAGCGTCTGCTCGATGCGCTGGCCGCCTGAGAACGAGGGCATGCGCCGCCATGACGGTAACTCTTTGACATCATCCCGTAACAAGCCTGGACCACAATGAGCCCTCCTCCCACGGCACAAGGAAACTTGCATGAAACTGACTTCGATCGCGGTTTTGCTTGCATCCGCCTGCTCGCTCCTTCCGGCACAGGCCTTGAGCACTAACATGAATGTCCCGCATCCTCACCTGCCCAAGATGCTCGTGATCGGCCATCGCGGCGCGAGCGCGCTGCGGCCCGAGCATACGCTGGCCGCCTACACCAAGGCGGTCGAGGACGGCGCCGACGTGATCGAGCCGGACCTCGTCAGCACGCGCGACGGCGTGCTCGTCGCCCGCCACGAGAACGAGATTTCCGGCACCACCGACGTCGCGGACCGGCCCGAGTTTGCCGGCCGCAAGACCACCAAGACGATCGATGGCGTCGCCATCACCGGCTGGTTCACCGAAGACTTCACCCTCGCGGAACTGAAGACCCTGCGCGCACGGGAAAGAATTCCCGCGAACCGCCCGGCCAACACCCAGTACAACGGCCAGTTCGAGATCCCGACGCTGCAGGAGATCATCGATCTCGCCAGGCGCCTGTCGCAGGAGACCCGGCGCACCATCGGCATCTATCCGGAAACCAAGCATCCGAGCTATTTCAAGTCGATAGGATTGCCGCTTGAAAAGCGCCTGGTCGATACCCTGCATGCCAACGGCTATCGCGGCAAGCATGCGCCGGTGTTCATCCAGTCGTTCGAAGTGTCCAACCTGCGCGAGATGCGCGGCATGACCGATCTGCCGCTGGTGCAACTGCTGTCGGCGAGCGGGCAGCCGGAAGACTTCCGCTTGTCGGGCGACAGCCGCGGCTACCGCGACATCGCCAGCGCGGCGGGACTGCTGGAAGTGGCGAGCTACGCAAACGGAATCGGCCCGGCGAAGGACATGGTGATCCCGCGCGACGCCGCCGGCAATCTCGGACAGCCGACCACGCTCGTGAAGGATGCGCATGCGGCGAAGCTGCTCGTGCATCCCTATACCTTCCGTCCGGAAAATCCTTTCCTGCCGACGAACCTGCGCCTGGGCGACCCGAAGTCGCCGTCGACGCGCGGCAACCTGGCCGCCGAGATCAGGGCATTTCTCGAGGCCGGGGTCGACGGCATTTTCATCGATGACCCGGCGGTCGGCCGGGCGGTGTTCGATACCCGCGGCAAGAAGTAGCAGGGCCTGAAAGCGCCGGGGCGATGTGCGCGCCCCGGCGGGCATGCGCCTGTTGCGCATCGCTTGCGGAAAGGAAGTATTGCCGGCGGCACGCGGCCGCGCTCCGGCCGCTGCATACTTTACTGGCAAAGCGCGGTCCAAGCGCTACGGTGTATGGATGCAGGCGACTTCCGCCTGCGTCCATGACCGAAACGGACCGCGATGAAAGACGCCACGCCATCACATGAAAAGCCGCCCGCGCCGTCCGCTCTGCACGCGGCGGCCGAGAACGCGCAGGCATGCGATGTCCAGGGCGAGATCGCCCGCTACAAGCGGAACCAGGAACGCCTGGAGAGCCTGCTCAACGCGGCCAGGACAGAGTACCGCTCCACCTTCGAACTGGCCGCCGTCGGCATCGCGCACGTCGCTCCCGACGGCACTTTCCTGCGGGTCAATCCCTATATCTGCCGGATGCTCGGCTACGCCGCCGATGAAATGCTCGGCAAGAGCTTCCAGGACGTGACCTATCCCGACGACCTGGCCGGAGATCGCGAAAAACTGAACGCCGTCCTTGCCGGCGAGCTGAACAGCTATGTCCTGGAGAAACGGTATATCCGCAAGGATGGAAGCACGGTGTGGGGGCATCTCACCGTGTCGCTGGTGCGCGACCAGTACGGGCGGCCGGTGTATTTCATCGCCGTCGTCAAGGATATCGATGAGCGGCGCCGCGCGGTCGATGCGCTGGCACGAAGCCGCGCAAGACTGAAGGCGGTCCTGGAAACCCTGTCCGAGGGCGTCCTGGTGTTCGATGCCGGCGGCCACGTGCTGGAAGCGAACTCGGTCGCGATGGCGCTTTTCGGCTATCAGCGGCAGGAGGAGATTTCAGGCAGCCTGGAAGACCTCGACAAGACTTTCGATGTATTCGATCCGGAGGGCAAGCGGGTTCCTCCCGCCGACTGGCCGGTCCGGCACCTGCTGCGCGGCGAGCCGGTCAACGGCGTCGAACTGCTGGTGCAGCGCAAGGGGACGCAGCGGCGCTGGACCGGACGCTTCAGCGGATGGATGGTCAGGGTCGACCACAATGACTCGCCCCTGGCAGTGCTGACCGTCACCGACGTGACGTATCAGCGGCAGGCCGAGGCGGCGGTCCGCATCGGCAAGGAGCGCCTGCGCCTCGCCTTCGACAGCATTCCCGATCCAATGATCATCTACGACGGGAACATGCGGGTGCGCGCGGCCAACGAGGCACTGCTGCGGGAGACCGGCCTGCGCAAGGAAGACCTGATCGGCAGGAGGGATCACGAGTCCTGCTCCCTGTTCCTCGCGAGCGTGCGCCCCACGCTGGAGCGGGCGTTCCGGAGCGGAGTCGCGCAGTCGGACGACGTGGCCTTCTCCGACGGCGAGGCGCTGCGCAATCTGATGGTCACCTGCGTTCCCCTTCCCGGACCGGCGGGCTCGCAGCACGAGGTGATGGTGGTCTGCCACGAATACACCGAGCGCAGAAAGGCGGAAGAGAGCGCTCGGCACGCCGCCCTGCACGATCCGCTCACCGGCCTGCCGAACCGCGCGCTCCTGTTCGAGTACGCGCGCCATCTTTTCGCGGGCGCACGTCGGGCGGGTGAAACCGTGGCGGTGGCCTTCATCGACCTCGACCGTTTCAAGCCGATCAACGACATGCACGGGCACGCGGTCGGCGACGCGGTGCTGCGCGAGGTCTCGTCCCGGCTGCAGCGCTGCGTGCGCGGCGAGGACATCGTGTTCCGTCTCGGCGGCGATGAATTTCTCATCCTGCTTCCCGGCCTCGATCCGCGGCAGGAGCCGGAGGCCGTCGCCCGCCACATCCTCGACGCGCTGCAGGCGCCGTGCCGGGTGGGCGTGCTTGAAATCGGCCTGTCCGCGTCGATCGGCATCAGCCTGTTTCCCCTTCACGCTTCCGACATCGATGCGCTCGTCAGTCATGCCGACGCCGCGATGTACGAGGCCAAGCTGCGCGGGCGCAACCAGGTCCAGTCCTATACCCCGGAAGTGGCGGAAAAAGTGCGCAGCCATGTGCAGATAGAAGGCGTGCTGAAACAGGCCTTGCGGGAGAACGGGCTCTGCCTGCACTACCAGCCCGTCGTCGACATCCATACCGGCCGTCTCGTCAGCGTCGAAGCCCTGGTGCGGTTCGCCGACGGCGCCTGGCCGCCCGACCGCTTCGTGCCGATCGCCGAGTCGAGCGGGCTGATCGCGGAGCTTGGCGAATGGGTACTGGCCGAGGTCTGCCGGCAGCTGGCGAAATGGCGCCGTGAAGGCATGCCGCCGGTTCCGATCGCGATCAATGTGTCCGCCCTGCAGTTCCGCAACAACGTGTTCATGGAAAGCCTGTTCGCCGCGATCAAGGCCGGGCGGGTGCCCGCAGGGGAAATCCAGATCGAGCTGACCGAGACGGCCGTGATGGAAGACCTGCGGGTCGCGGTCGGCATGCTGCAGCGCCTGCGGGGCGAAGGCGTGAAAGTGGCGCTGGACGATTTCGGCACCGGTTACTCCAGCCTGAATTACCTGAGCCAGCTTCCGCTGGACAAGATCAAGGTCGACAAGACTTTCATCCACCGGCTTTTCACGGATGAAGCCAGCCGGGCGGTCACGGATTCCATCATCGCGCTCGGCCGCGCGCTGAACCTGGAGATCGTCGCCGAGGGTATCGAGTGCCGGGAAGAGCTCGCCTATCTGCGTGAGCTTGGTTGCGACCAGGCGCAGGGGTACTACCTCTGCCGGCCGATATCGGGAGACGAATTCAGCGCCTGGTACCGACGGCACGGCCAGGCGTGAGCGACGGCGTCGCCGTTGACTTCAGCTCCGCGCTGCCTGCGCGTGGCCGCATGGCGGGCCAGAAGAAAGGCACGCCGCTGCGCAGCCAGGCATCGTAGGCGCCGCCGTAGGCTTCCCGCAGGCGTGCTTCCTCGTGCAGGCTGCCGATCATCAGATAGGCGCTGCCGACCGCGCTGAACGCGAGGCGCCGCGTGGTCATGTGCGGCGTCAGCCAGAACAGCGGCACGCCCGCGAAATTGAGCGGATGCCTGCTGTAGCGAAACGGGCCGCCGGCCAGCAGCATGCCGTCGTCGCCGCACTCCGGCCCCTGTGCCGCCGGCGCCGCCGGCAATGCCAATCCGCGCCGCCAGGCCTGCAGCCTGTCGATGCCGGCCCAGCGCCTGAATCCGATCTCGCGCAATCCGGACAGCAGTTGCAACGCGCCGGCGGCCTGGCCCGCGCGCATCAGCAGCGCGCCCGGCCCGCGGATGCGATAGACGGTGCGCGTGGGCAGGCTGGCGCAATACGCCGCCAGCGCGCCAAAGGAAAGCAGCCCCTGGGCGACATAGAACACGCGGTAGGCCGCCGCCGCGCGTTCCGCGCCCAGCAGGCTTGCGGCGGCCCGCTTGGCCTGGCGGGTGGCGAGTGCGCTATGGATGACGGCAAAGGCAAGGGTGGCGATCGCTGTCCTGGCGGCGGTATGCATGTCGTGTGAATGGCAAGCTCAGGGGACCGATGCGCTGCAAATGCCGTGCCCGGACCGAGCCCTGCTTGCCTATTCCATGCCTGAGCTTCATCATTCCGGTTTTGCCCCGGAGCAGGGAATGAATGGTTGGTGGTACATCCGCGACGATGAACGGGTCGGCCCGGTGGGCGTCGACACGCTGCAGCAGCTCTATCACGAGGGGCTGATCGACGCGGCCAGCATGGTCTGGCAGGAAGGCATGGACCAGTGGGTGCCGCTGGACGAGGTGCCGGGCCTGAAGGAAGCGGTCCATGCCGTCCCGCCCCCTGCCCCGCTCGGCCGCGACGACGAGGCCCGCCATGCCCTGCCCCTCGCCGGACGCTGGCCGCGCTTTCTGGCGCGGGCATTCGACCTGTGGTGGGCATCGCTTGCCGTCAGCGCATCGCTCGGCTTCCTGCTCAGCCGGATGTTCGCCGGCTTCGTCGAATGGATGAACGGCCCCTTGTCGGCTGAACTGTTCATGCTCGCCTGCCTGCCCCTCGCGCTGGCGCTCGACGCGGTGATCTATTCGGTACTGGGCAATACGCCGGGCAAGGCCCTGCTCGGCCTGCGGGTGACATCGGTGCGCGGCGAGCTGCTGCCGCTCGACGCTTACCTGCGCCGCAACCTGCGGCTGTGGATGGCCGGCCTCGGATTCGGCATTCCGCCGGTTTCGCTTCTTACGATGGCCCGGCAGAGCAACCGCCTGGTCAAGGGACTGCAGGCGAGCTATGACGAAGCGGCCGGCCATCGCGTGCACGCGCGGGCGGCCGGCATCGGCAGGCGCGCCGCCTTCGGTGTGCTGTTCTGCGTATCGGTCGCTTCGCTCGCCGGCCTGCGGTACATGGAGCTGGAACGGGACAGGCAGCGCGTCGAAGCGGCGGCGCAGAAGTTCTACGTGTGGACCAACCCCGAGACCGAGCAGAATGTCATCGTCGACGCCCGCTGGCGTCTCGAGGCGCAGACCAACGACTATGGCACCCGCCTGTTCGTCTTTTCCGAGCTGACCGGCCGCGGGCAGATCATTTTCGGGCCGGAAGACGTGCCGAACGTCGACTTGCCCGATTACGCGAATGCCTTCCTGCAGAGCATGCGCAGCAGGATGCAGTTCAACGGCAGGGGCCGGTTCTTCGAGGAAGACGGCCTGCCGGTGTGGGAAGTCGAGGGCACGATGCCCGGCAAGAAGGGCAGCGTGCTGTCGGTACGCGTCATACAGCTCGACGATGTGTTCTGGCGTCTCATCGTGGTGAATCAGCCGCCGCTCGACTACTCGGCGCCGCTCGCCGACACCATGAAGAAATCGCTCTGGAACAGCGTGCTGCCGCAGGAACCGCGCCCGACCACCTGATGCGGCTTTCGCCCCCGGGCCGGATATAGCGCGCAATGCCCCACGCCACAATTGAACAGAGGACCGTGTTGTCTTCCATGCACGTCCTCGTTTGAGTTCCCTTTTCCTACGCGATATAATCCGCGCCTCTTTTTCGCCATTGGACGGCCGCCGCGGGCGGCCCGGATTCGCCAGGGCAGTCCCTGACCTGTCTTCATGCGCGGCACGGCATGAACGGCATGTTTTCCTGCTATTTCGATTTTGTTCACACCGGCCTATGACGCCTGCGCTCCCGCGTACGAATTTCCACGGTTCGACACTGATCCGGCATCTCGCCGACCTGGCGGTCGTGGACGCGGCCGAGCCGGTCGACGGCTTCGCCGAGAAGCTGGGTCAGTGGATTCATTTCGCGGACGCGATCACGCTGTCGGCGGTCCATGCAGAGGCAGTGCGGGGTTCACGCGCGATGACCGGGGCGCCGCTCAACGAGATCCGGGTCCGCGCGGCCGCCGAATTCGACCGCATGCGGAACGCCATGCAGGAATCGATCGCGAAAAGTTTCTCGCCCGACGCCGGCAAATCCCATATCAAACTGCCCACGCTCCTGCCCGAGCTGCCGCTCGAGCCGAAGACCGCCTACCCTCCCTACCGCCGGTTCTACGCGGCCCATCAGCGCGACATGGAACTCGGCCTGCAGCCGCTCCGGGTCAACCTGCGCGAAGCGCTGGCGAAATCATCGGCGCGCGGCGCCAAGCTCGCCGAGCTGGACGCCACGTTCGAAAAAATACTGCGCGAGCGCGAGAGCAGGCTGCTGGCGAGGGTGCCGGCGCTGCTGGCGCGACGCTTCGGGCAGTTGGTCGACGAACACCGGCAAGCGCTCGCGGCCGCCGGACAGGATGACAACCCCGCCGGCTGGATGAAGCCGGGCGGCTGGCTGGCGCGCTTTTGCGGCGACATGCGCACGCTGCTGCTCGCCGAGCTGGAGCTGCGCCTGCAGCCCGCCATGGGCCTCATGGAAGCACTGAACCAGGATACGCAATGAACAGACATCTCTTTGGCGCCGCCTTCGCGCTGGGCGCACTCGCGATCGCTTGGGTCGCGGCAGCGTTCATCGATTCCAGCCTGCTGGCGCTGTCGGTGACCTTCGCGGTTGCCGTGGTCTACTGCGCCGGCGCGCTTGAACTTCGGCGCTACCGCGAGGCCACCGCTTCGCTGAACCAGGCGCTGGCGGAGATTCCCGCCGACATGACCGATCCCGGAGACTGGCTCGGCAGGCTGCATCCCTCGCTGCAGAACGCGGTGCGCCTGCGCATCGAGGGCGAGCGCGTCGCGCTGCCCGGTCCGGCGCTCACGCCCTACCTGGTCGGCCTGCTGGTCATGCTGGGCATGCTCGGCACCTTCCTGGGCATGGTCGTCACACTCAACGGCGCCGTCTTCGCGCTGGAAAAGACCGCCGACCTGGAGGCCATCCGTTCCGCCCTCGCGGTACCGGTCATGGGACTCGGACTGGCGTTCGGCACCTCCATCGCCGGCGTAGCCGCATCCGCCATGCTCGGCCTGATGTCCGCGCTCAGCCGCCGCGACCGCACTATGGCGGCGCAGTTGCTCGACACCCGCGTCGCCACCAGCCTGCGTCGCTTCTCGCTCGCCCACCAGCGGCAGGAAAGCTTCAGGGCGCTGCAGCGGCAATCGGAGGCCTTGCCCAGGGTCGTCGATCGTCTCGAAGCGATGATGGCGCAGATGGAGGGCATGAGCCAGCAGCTGAACCAGCGGCTGCTCGGCAACCAGGAAGCCTTTCACGCCGACGTCAGGGAGGTCTATACCGGCCTCGCGCACGCGGTGGACGAGTCCCTGCGCGAGAGCCTCGGCCAGGCGGCGCGCGCGGCCGGCGAGAGCATCAGGCCGGTGGTCGAGGCGGCGATGAGCGGCATGGCCCAGGAAGCCAGGCTGACGCAGGCGCGCGCGGCCGAGACGGTGCAGCGCGAGCTGGAGGGGCTGTCCGCGCGCTTCGACGAAACCGCCGGCCGGGTAACCCACAGCTGGGCGGCGGCGGTGAAGAACCAGGAACAAGCGAACGCCGCGCTTGCCGGCGAACTGCGGCAGGGCCTGCAGGCATTCAACGAGACCTTCGAACAGCGCTCTCTCGCGCTGGTCGCCGGCCTCGATGAACGCCACGCCGCCCTGCAGGCCGGCCAGGCGGAGCGCGAGGAGCGGGATCGGCAGGCATGGACGCAAACGCTGCAGGCGACGGCCGCCGGACTCGTCCGCGAACTGCAGCAGTCGAATGCGCAAACGCTCGCGCAGCAGCAGAGCATCTGCGAAAGCGTGACCCGCACCGTGCGGGATATCACCGAGCATGCACGGGCAAGTGCCGGCACGAGCCTGCAGGAGACGGCGCGCCTGATCGCCGCGGCAGAGGAACTGATGCGTTCGCGCATTGCCGCCGAAGCCGACTGGATGGCTCAGCATCGCGAGCGCATGGACCAGCTGGCCGCCCTGCTGCGCGCCGAACTCGGCGCGCTGCGCGATGAGGAAGCCGGGCGCGGCCATGCCGCCGTGGAGCGGCTGGGGCAGCTGCAGGCGGCGCTGGCATCCCACCTGACGACGCTGGGCACCGCGCTCGAAGCACCGATCGCGCGACTCATCGAGACCGCCTCGGAAGCGCCGCGCGCCGCCGCCGACGTGATCGGCCAGCTGCGCCGCGAAATCTCGATCAGCGTGGCGCGCGACAATGAATTGCTGGAGGAGCGCAGCCGCATCATGGAAACCCTCAACGCACTGCTCGATGCAATCAATCACGCATCGGTGGAACAGCGTGCGGCGATCGATTCCCTCGTGGCGTCCTCGGCGAAGGCGCTCGACGCGTCGGCTGCCGCCTTCTCCGACAATCTCGCCGCCGAGGCGACGAAGCTGTCGGACATCGCGGCCCATGTCGCCGGCAGCGCGGTCGAGGTATCGAGCCTGAGCGAGGCGCTCGGCGTGGCGGTGCAGTCGTTCGGCGAAGCGAATGAGAAGCTGATCGAAAACCTGCAGCGCATCGAAGGCGCGATGGACAAGTCGATGGCGCGCAGCGATGAGCAGCTCGCCTATTACGTGGCGCAGGCGCGCGAGATCATCGACCTGAGCATGTCCTCGCACAAGGAAATCGTCGAGCAGCTTCGCCAGCTGCCGGCAAGACGGGCGGCGCTGGCCGATGAGGTGCGCTGATGGATGAGCACGACGCCTCGGTCGAACACGCCGCGCCGGTATGGCCGGTCTTCGGCGACCTGATGTCCAGCCTGCTCGGCGCATTCGTGCTGATGTTGGTGGCGGTGACGGCGGTCCAGATGGAACTGACCTCGAACCTGCGCAACGAGGTGAAAAAACGCGAGCAGGAGGAACAGCGCCGCATGAGCCTGGAAAAGGCTCTCGCCATTCCGCTCGCCGCCGGGCGCATCACGCTCAATAACGGGCGCATCGGCATCAGCGGCCAGGTTCTGTTCGCGCCCAATTCCGATGAGCTGCAGCCGGATGGCCGCCAGTTGCTGAAAAGCCTGGTCGCGCCCTTGCGCGCCTACCTCGGCGCCCGCGACGAAATGCTGATGGTGAGCGGCTTCACCGATGACAAGCCGATACGCGGCGGTCCTTTCGCGGACAACTGGGAGTTGTCCGCGCAGCGCGCGCTGACGGTCACGCGCACCCTGATCGAGGAAGGCATGCCATCCTCCCTGGTCTTTGCGGCGGCCTTCGGCGCCGAACAGCCGGTGAAGCCCAATGTCGACGATGCCGCGCGCGCCCAGAACCGCAGGGTGGAGATGGCGCCGGTGCCGAAGACATCGAAGGCCGGGAGCCCTCCCGCATGAACGGCGCGGAACCGCTGCCGGCCTCTCCGGACTCCGCGTCGGCGACCGGCATGCCGGATGCCGGCGCGCTGATCGCTTCCCTGCGGGCGGCGGGTGCCGCAGGTTTCGACCCGGCGCGCCTGCACTATCTCGAAACGCTCGCGCGCCGCGCCGCCGGAAAGGACGGCCCGGTCGGCCGGGTGCTGCAGCAAGCGCTGGCGGAGGCACTGGCGGCGTTCCGGCAGCGCTTCGAACGCGCGCGAAGCGACGCCGCGGAGAGCCTCGCCCGGCACACCGCGCGGCATCCCGCCGCGTCCGCCGAGCTTCACGCTCTGCACGCGGCAGGCGATTTCCGCGGCATGCGCCGGCTTGCCTCGCGGCTGGAAGCCGCCGAAGCGCGGGAAAGCCTGCGCGGGCTGGTGAGCGCGCTGAACCAGCTCACGCCCGACGATGCCGACGGCCAGCCGAAGTCATCCGTCGCGGTCCCCCGCCCCGAACTCAAGGCCCTGCGCAATTTCAGAAGCACCTGGTCCAGGCTGAGCGTGGACAAGCAGGTCTCGAGAGCGCTCGAGCAGGCGCCGAGGAATGCCGGGCCGATCAATTCCCACATGCTGGCGCTGCGGTCGCTGACATTGATGCGCGAGATCTCCCCGGGCTACCTCGATCACTTCATGACCTACGCGGAGACGCTGCTCGGCCTGGACCAGGATGAACCCGAAAAAACGGTCAAGCAGAAAAAACGCCCGGCGGCGAAAGCCGCGAGGAAATAGCCGGCCGCCTCAGGCGCTGGCGCGTGCCCGCGCCACATTCTCTGCCTCCTCCCCGCCCACCGGCGACCAGTAGTAGCTGTATTTCTCCAGGTAGGCGGTCGTCGCGTCGAACGCTTCGTCGATATGCGTTTCCACGTCATTGTCGTCGCCCAGGACGTACAGCCAGTTGTAATCGGCGATGAACTGCTCGGGCTCCGGCGCGTTCCTCAATTCGAGTTCAAGATCGAGCTGGCCCTCATCTTTCCCGTCCAGCGCATTCGCGACCCAAAGCACCTCCGCCAGCGAGTGGCCGCCATCGTATCCGAGATACATCGCCGCCAGGAGCAGCGCGCTCTTTGCATCCACTGGAAAGCCTTTTGCCATCGCATCGTCAACGGCATGCAGAAACAGGTTCGTCACGCCGGAGAGATCGGTGCCGAAAGTCATGCCTTTCGCGAGGAAGCGCCTGGTCGTCTCTTTCAGCGTGTTTCTCCGGCGTGGAGCGGTGGATGGTCCGCCCGCCTCTTCCATCAGATGCGCGAAGTTCGGCCTGACCTGGGTGGAAGGACGAATCGCCCGAATCATCCAGTCCTCCTCGATCACCGGAGGCTGATGCGGAAGCGTCACGCCTCCCTGGTTCAGTTTCGGCGCGCCTGCCTTGAGCTGCCGCCTGATATGCCGGACTTCCTGCACCTTCTTGTCGTACTCGGTCCTGACGATCCTCCCGGAGGAGTACAACCCGTTCGCGCTTCCTAGCATCGATGTTGGAACGTCTTCGAGATTGTCCAGCCTGTCGCGCCGTGGAATGAGCAGGGAAGAATACTTGCCGTTTGCCGCCTCGCTCCAGCTCGGACGCAATGCCTTCCGCAGGTCGGCAAAACCGACCGCAATCAGATACGGGACCGCAATGCATTCCGGCCCATTCTTGTCCTCCTGCTGGAGGAAATTCCTGATAACGGCGGCGATGGCGTGGACATCGCGCTTATCCACTCGCTGGAGTTCCAGCAGCCCTGGGACCGCGCTCATCCAGGGGCGGGGATAATCGGTCACCATGTAATGGACGCCGCGCAGGCTCCAGACGCACTGCGCATCGAGCGGTTCACGCAGGAGACTTTGCTCAAGCCATTTGCTCATCGCCGATGCGGCCGCGATGACTCCGGACGTCGGCCGCTCCACCAGACTCTTCACCAGGGCCGAGTTGAAGACGCGGCCATACACGTTGTCGTGCAGGCGCGTCGCGAATGCAAGCGCCTCCTTGTCCAGGGTCAGTTCATCCTGCTCCTTAGTGTGAGCCCGGGCCGCCAGGGTACCGGCCAGCTGCCCGAGATCCGCAATGCCTGCCGCCGTCAGTCGCGATTCGGCGGAACTGAGCAAGGCGCGCACCGATTCCGGTGCCGGTTCCGCCTGCCGCTCCAGGTATTCCCGTGCGGTGGACAGCAGCCCCGCGCACAATTCCTGTTGCGCCGTGTCCAGCGTACTGGCGTCCGCCGCCTGTGCAAGCGTGGAAGCCCAGTGCGAAACGAGGTCGCGATTCTCTTCCGGCGAGCCCGGCATTTGCGACAGCAGGCGTCCGGCGACCTCGGCAAGCTCCGGCCGCTCGGTCTCAAGTTGCTCCTTCAGCGAGGCGAAGAATTCCCGCGTCTCGGCGAAGCCCATCGCATGGCTCAGCCAGCGTTTCTTGGCATCCGACAGCAGTTCCTCGCAGCGATTAGCCTGCCCCGGGAGGCCGCCCTCCTGGACCGCGCGCGCCAGGGTAGCGATCCAGTGCATCATGCATTCGGTCGGCGCGCGTTTTGTCTCGCGCGGCGCCCGGGAGGCCTCGACCCATGCGGGATGCCTGCGAAGCTCAGCGCGATGAACCTCTCCCGCCACCCGCCGTACGATGTGTCTGAACTGGTCCTGGTCGATCCGGTCGCCAGGACGGTGCCGGAGATTGCCGATGTAGCGGTGTATCAGTTCGTGGGGCTCGCTCCCCGCGGGGATCGCGTAGCAGTGCAGCGTGTTTTCAAGCGTCGCCATCAGGTGCACTCTCGCCAGTTTTCTTCCGGTGTCGCGCAGTTCCGCGCCGATACGCTCCAGCAGATCGAGAAACGCATTGCCATCGGCGAAGCGAGCGGGGTCCGCCCGCAGGCCGCGGCTTGCTTCGTCGATGAGGCGAGCCGCACGACTGTCGGACGCCGGCGAGTACGCGCTGGCGATATGCGCAAGGACGCTGATCTGCCAGTCCGCGTCTCCCCCTCTGTCAAGGATCTCGCGTGTGCCTTCGAACGCGCGTGGATCCTCCCGGCAGGCTTTCAGGTAAGTCTCAAGGCTGCGATCGAGGACGAGATCGATCCGCGACGCGCCGTCCGGGCCGCTTCGCGCCACCCCGAGCACTTCCGCCACTTCGCCGCCGGGGAACGGCTCGGGGGCGTCGCCCGCCTCGTCCGTCAAGGCCGGGAGATCGAAAATCGTCGGCCACTCCGGTGGGCGGCTTTGCGCACCCGCACTCGCCTGGGTGGAAGGCGGCCGCTGCAGCGAGCTCAACTCGATCGACCCGCCGGAACGTGCGCCAGCGGAAGTCTGGCTGCGGGCGGTTCGCCGCAGGCTTGCCGCGAGCGCGCTTGTGCTCCGGCCCGCGTGCCGGGAACTGCCGGCGGTGGCAGGCGGCGAAGCGGCCGGCTCCGGGGACGCGGGCGCAGGCTGTTGCTGAGCGGCCGGTGATTGGTGCGGACGAGGGCGGAAGCAGCAGAGAAGGCTGGACGCGACAGCGGAGAATCCAGGCATGTCAATTCCCATGAAAACGATGAGACGGGTTGAAGTCTCCCCGGCGGCGGAGGACAGCCGGAAGGTGCTCGGCAACGATGCCGGGCTTGCTTTATTCTTTGCGCAACATCCGACTGCCTCGCCTGAGTGAAGGCACCCGTGTCAAAGGTTCCAGCCCTCGCGACGGTCCGGTGGACGCCCACATCGTTTTTCGAGCCGAAGGAGAAAAAAATGGAAGTCAAGGTACATCGCGGGGAAGGCAAGCTGCAGCACGTGATCGAGATCGGCCCGCACAGGCTGCTGACGGATGCGCCGGCGGCCTACGGTGGGGAGGCTTCCGGGCCGGAACCGCATGACCTGCTCGCCGCGTCGCTGGCGGCATGTACCGCGCTGACCGTGACCATGTACGCGCGACGCAAGAACATGGACCTGCGCGATATCGACGTGCGCGTGGAGCACCGCCAGCAGGATGGCGTTTTCGTGCTCGAGCGGCATATCGCCTACGTCGGGGACCTGAGCGAGGACGACCGCCGGCGACTGAACGAGATCGCCGACAAGTGCCCGGTGCACAAAACCCTGTCGGGGCAGATCCGCATCGTCAGCCGGGCGGATTAGCGCGCAGGCGCCGGGCGCGAACGCGCTGGCACGGGCAGGTTCGTGTTCGGGCTCAGTGCAGCCAGCGCGGCGGCGCGTCGTCGCCGTCGTCGTTGTCATCCACCGGGGTGCCCTCTTCCCCGGCCAGCTGTTCCGCGATGCCCATGGCCAGGTCCTGGTCGACGAACTCGCTCACCATGTTGCCGTTCTCGTCCTCGACCCAGCAGAACGGGGTGCTGCCGCATTCCGGCATCTCCACCTGGCCTTCCATGACCAGATAGTGGCCGACGATGGATATCGGATGTTTTTCAAGAATTCGCATATGGCCTCCGGCGAAGCCGCCATTACACGCCCGCGGCGCCTCGCGGCCTTGATATCGGTCAGTGGCGCGGGCGGGCGCCCAAGGCGTGTCCTGTAGGAATTTTCCTGCATCGCAGGCACCGGTTTTTCAATCCCATATTCGAGGGAGAAAGCGGCCTTGTGCACATTTCGCGCCTCAGCGCGCGACGCCTCTCCGCGTGCCCGGGCCGTCGCGGCGCAATTGCGCTAAGTCATTGATTAGCAAGGAAGCCGCTTCTTGCTCATAAAATAGGCAGATTGTTTGCAGCCAAGGAAAAACAAGGGTCCGGGGCACTTTCCCTTGGCTTTTCCACATATTTTTCCACAGGCAATGTGGAGTACTGGGAAATTCCCTTCCCGGACAGGCAGTTAGGCAATTTCCCCTTCGTCCTTCCTGTTTTCCTACGTCATTTTCCCTGCGCGCGCTACCTGCTGACCTCGCCGGCCGGGCGTCCGGCCACGCTTGCATTGCCCTTGTCGCCGCTGTTGGTGCCGCCGCGCGCCAGGCCCGGGGCCGGGGCGCCCTGGGCGAGGAAAACCGACTGCCCGGCTTTCAGCGTGCCGCGTACCGCGGCGGCCGCCTTCGCCGGTTCGGCGTTCATGGTTTCCGCGAGCCTGGCGTGCTCCTCGACGACGGGGAGCAGCATGGCCGCGTGGTTGCGGACCTCGGGCGAGGACGCTTTCATCGCGGACTGGGCCAGCTTGTGCGACTGCTCATGCAGCGCGAGCCCTGCCTCCTGCAGATAGGCCCGGTCGAACTCCTGGCCGGTCAGCAGCGCCTGCTTGCGCAGCAGGGCCGCATGTTCGGTGGCGACGCCGCCCGGCAGCACCACGCCCGCCGTTCGCGCGACGCGGCGCAGGTTGTCGAGCGCGGCGTAATGTTCCTCGAGCATCTTCTGCGCGTACAGCCGTATTGCCTCGTCGCCCGATATCGCGGTGGCCAGCGCCGCCATCTTGATCTCCGCGAGGTGCGCGGCGCCGAGATCCCGCATCAGCTGGGCGTCGGCGTTGCTCACCCTCGGCTTTTCCTGCCGGTCCGGCTGGTGCGAAAAGGCTGCCCCGCCCTCGCGCCCCGCCGGCACCGGCGCCGACCGGGGATCGCCGAGCGCATTGCTGCGCCCGCCCGATGCCGCGCTGCCGCCCTGCATCGGCGCGGTGGCCGCGCTGCCGCGCGCGGCGCCGAAGCGGTTTCCCTCGCCGCTGCCCTCCGCGCTGGGAGCCGAACTCTGCGCGAGCGCCGGCTGCGAGAGCGCCGCCAGGCATACGGCCAGCGCGCATGCGCGGGCCGTCCTGCGTGAAATGTTGGCCATGCTGTTTCTCTCCGTTCGCTTGCGGCCGCCGCGCGCAAGCTTCATGCCACGGCCCGCGACAGATCGGGCGCAAAGATTGCTATGGCTTGCTGATCTGCGGACGCGGGGCAAGGCATGGCTGAAGGTTTTCTGACGCGCTGGGCAAGGCTGAAGTCCGCGGGCAAGCCGGAAGGCGAGCCCGCGCCGGCCGTTCCTGCGCCGGCCGCGGCCGACGCGCCGCAAGCGCAAGGACCATCGATGGAGGATGTGCGGATGCTGGCGCCGGACTCCGATTTCTCCCGCTTCGTCGCCAGGAGCGTCGATCCCGACGTGCGGCGCTCGGCGCTCAGGACACTCTTCTCGGACCCGCACTTTCAGCAGATGGACGGGCTCGATATCTATATCGATGACTACACCAGGCCCTCGCCCCTGCCGCCCGAAATGGTCGCGGCCCTCTGGCATGCGAGAAGCACGCTCAATCCGCAGCCGCTGTACCCCGTGCGCGAAGAGCGGACTACGGAAACGGTAACGCCGGCCGAGGCCGATGGCGATACCGCTGCCCTCGCCGCCGATAGGCGGCCGCAGGAATGCGAGCCCGACGCAACGGCGGAGCCGGACGCCGGCGATGCAGCAGAGGATTCTTCCGCGGAAGGAACGCCTCTTCCATTCAATGAACATGTCAATTTTTCACACGGGAGCGACGCAGATTGCAATACGCCGAAGTCCGAATGAAACCGATGCCGCGCCCCCTGACGGAAGAAGACCAGGCGCGGGCCGACATGTATGCGCTGGTGGCGACGCTGCTGCTCAAGCCGCCGGCGCCGTCGCTGCTGGCCGCGCTGGCGGCGGCCGATTCCCTGCCCGCACGCGGCGCGGGACATCCGCTCGACCAGGCCTGGGAGGCGCTGGTGTCGGCGGCCGGGACGATGGATGCCGACGCCGCGCGGGAGGAGTTCGACGCGCTTTTCATCGGCATCGGCACGCCGCTGCTCAATCCCTATGGCTCGCGCTATCTGACCGGCTTCATGATGGAGAAGCCGCTCGCGCAGCTGCGTGGCGACCTGCACGCGCTGGGGCTGGCGCGCGTGCCGGGCGTGGCGGAATCGGAAGACCACCTCGGCGCGCTGTGCGAGACGATGCGGGTGCTGATCGCCGGTGCGCCGGGCGCCCTTCCCCGCCCCCTGTCCACACAGAAAACTTTCTTCGTCAGGCATGTCTCGCCCTGGTACGGGCGCTGCCTCGACGATCTCTGCCATGCCGCGCCGGCGCGCTTCTATCGCTGCGTCGGCGGCTATGCCCAGGCCTTCCTCGACCTGGAGCGCGAGGCGTTTTCGATCGACGACGAAGATGCCTCATCCGAACCGATTCATGCCGAGACCGAAGGGAGCCTTGAATGAAGGATGCAACGACCAAGGATGCAACGACCGTCAAGCGCCGCTCGTTCCTTGCGGCGGCGCTCGGAGTGCCGGCGGCGGCGGTGGCCGCGAGCTGGCTGGCGCGCCGCAAGGCGCAGCCGCTGCCTGAGGCCGAGCCGGCCGCGACCGCGCCCGCGAGCAGCGGATATCACGAGACAGAACACATCCGCAAGTACTACCGAAGCGCGGATTTCTAGGAGTCGGGCAATGACTCTGCTGAAGAGAAAAGAGGGAAGCGCCGCCAGGACCGGGACGAGCCGGCTTGCCGGAACCTTCGAAAGGCTCGCCGCCACGACCGCGACCGTCGACCGCCGGGGCTTCCTGATCCGGGCCGGCCTCACCGCCGGCGCGGGACTGATCGCGCGCGAACTGCCGCTCAATGTGATCGCTCCGGCCGCCGCCGCCGAGAACGTACAGACGCCGGCGCCGGGCAAGACCGAACTCAAGCACACCGTCTGCAGCCATTGCTCGGTGGGCTGCTCGGTCGACGCGATCGTGCAGAACGGCGTCTGGGTGCGCCAGGAGACGGCTTTCGATTCGCCGATCAACATGGGCGCCCACTGCGCCAAGGGTGCGTCGGTACGCGAGCACGGCCACGGCGAGCACCGGCTGCGCTACCCGATGAAGCTGGTCAACGGCAAGTATCAGCGCATCAGCTGGGACCAGGCGATCGCCGAGGTCGGCGACCGGCTGCTGCAGATCCGCGAGCAGGCGGGACAGGACGCGGTTTTCTGGATCGGGTCGAGCAAGCACAACAATGAGCAGGCCTACCTGCTGCGCAAGTTCGTCTCGATGTGGGGCAGCAATAACACCGATCACCAGGCGCGCATCTGCCACTCCACCACCGTCGCCGGCGTCGCCCAGACCTACGGCTATGGCGCGATGACCAACTCCTTCAACGATCTGCATCATTCGAAGGCGGTATTGTTCATCGGCTCCAATCCGGCGGAGGCCCATCCGATCTCGATGCTGCACTTCCTGCACGCCAAGGAACTCGGCGCGAAGATGATCGTGGTCGACCCCCGCTTCACCCGCACCGCGCGCTTCGCCCATCACTATGTGCGCATCCGCCCCGGCACCGACATCGCGCTCGTCTGGGGCATCCTCTGGCACATCTTCGAGAACGGCTGGGAAGACCGGGAATACATCGCCGCCCGCACGCACGGCATGGACGAGGTGCGCAAGGAGGTGGCCAAATGGACGCCGGAGAAAGTATCCGAGGTGACCGGGGTGCCGGAAGCCGCGGTACGCACGGCGGCCGAGATGCTGGCGAAGAACCGGCCGTCGTCGGTCGTCTGGTGCATGGGGGTGACCCAGCACCATGTCGGCACCGCCAACGTCCGCACGCTGTCCATCCTGCAGCTGGCGCTCGGCAATATCGGCATCGCCGGCGGCGGCGCCAACATCTACCGCGGTCACGATAATGTGCAGGGCGCCACCGACGTCGGTCCGAATCCCGATTCCCTGCCCGGCTATTACGGCGTGGCCGAAGCGGCATGGAAGCATTTCGCCGCGGTCTGGGGCGTCGATTATGAATGGCTGCTGTCCCGCTTCGCCTCCAAGGCCATGATGGAAAAGCCGGGCACCACGGTCAGCCGCTGGTTCGACGGCGTGCTGGAGAAGAACGAATTCGTCGACCAGCCGAGCAATCTGCGCGCGGTGGTGTTCTGGGGCCATGCGCCCAACAGCCAGACGCGCCTGCCGGACATGAAGGCGGCGATGCAGAAGCTCGACATGCTGGTGGTGATCGACCCCTATCCCACCATGACCGCCGCCATGCATGGACGCAAGGACGGCGTCTACCTGCTGCCGGCGACCACGCAGTTCGAGACCCAGGGTTCCTGCACCGCTTCCAACCGCAGCATCCAGTGGCGCGAGCGCGTCATCCAGCCGCTGTTCGAGTGCAAGACCGACCATGAAATCATGTACCTGTTCGCGAAGAAGTTCGGCTTCGCCAACGAGATGTGCAAGAACATCAAGGTCGTCAACAATGAACCGGTGATCGAGGACATCCTCCGCGAGATCAACCGCTCCTGCTGGACCATCGGCTACACCGGCTGCTCGCCGGAGCGGCTCAAGCTGCACATGCACAACAAGCACACCTTCAATCCCACCACCCTGCGCGCCGAGTCCGGGCCCTGCAAGGGCGACTACTACGGATTGCCGTGGCCGTGCTGGGGCACACCGGAAATGAAGCACCCGGGCACGCCCATCCTGTACGACCTGAGCAAACCGGTGGCGGAAGGCGGCCTGCCGTTCCGCGCCAACTGGGGCGTGGCCTACAAGGGCGACAGCCTGCTCGCGGCCGACGGTTCCGCCACCGCGGACAGCGAAATCGACACCGGCTACCCGGAATTCGACCATGTCTTCCTCAAGCGCCTCGGCTGGTGGCAGGAGCTGACGCCCGAGGAGCAGGCGCAGGCGGAAGGCAAGAACTGGAAGACCGATCTGTCCGGCGGCATCATCCGCGTCGCGATCAAGCACGGCTGCGCGCCTTTCGGCAATGCGCGGGCGCGCTGCAACGTCTGGAATTTCCCGGACCCGGTGCCGGTCCACCGCGAACCGCTGATGTCGCCGCGCCGCGACCTCGTGCAGAAGTATCCGACCTATGACGACAAGGCGGCTTTCTGGCGCCTGCCGACGCTGTACAAGTCGGTGCAGGCGGTGGACTTTTCGAAGGACTACCCGCTCATCATGACCTCCGGCCGGCTCGTCGAGTACGAGGGCGGCGGCGACGAAACAAGGTCCAATCCCTGGCTGGCCGAATTGCAGCAGGCGATGTTCGTCGAAATCAGCCCCCAGGACGCGCTCAACATCGGCGTGCAGAGCAAGGAATTCGTCTGGGTCGAGACGCCCACCGGCGCCCGCCTCAAGGTGTATGCGATGGTCACGCCGCGGGTGCCGCAGGGAACGGTCTGGATGCCCTATCACTTCGGCGGATGGTGGATGGGCGAAGACTTGCGCGAGCACTATCCGGAGGGTGCCGCGCCCATCGTGCTGGGCGAAGCCGCCAACACCGGCTGGACCTATGGATATGACGTGGTGACGATGATGCAGGAGACCAAGGTGTCTCTCTGCCGGGTCGTCCGAACATAGGAGGCAACATGGCCTCGAGAATGAAATTCATCTGCGATACCGAGCGCTGCATCGACTGCAACGGCTGCATCACCGCCTGCAAGAACGAGAACGAGGTGCCCTGGGGCGTCAATCGCCGGCGCGTGGTCACCATCAACGACGGCGCGCCCGGTGAGCACTATCTGTCGATCGCCTGCATGCACTGCACCAACGCGCCCTGCATGGCGGTGTGTCCGACCGACTGCTTCTATCACACCGTCGACGGCATCGTCCTGCACGACAAGGACAAGTGCATCGGCTGCGGCTACTGCTATCTCGCCTGTCCGTTCGGCGCGCCGCAGTTTCCCGAGACCGGCGCCTTCAACCATCGCGGCAAGATGGACAAGTGCACCTTCTGCGCCGGCGGCCCCGAGCCCGACAATTCGGAGGCGGAATTCCTCAAGTACGGCCGCAACCGGATCAGCGAAGGCAAGCTGCCGCAGTGCGCGGAGCAGTGCGGCACCAAGGCGCTGATGGGCGGCGACGCCAACATCATCGCCAACATCTACAAGAAGCGCGTCGATACCCGCGGCTACGGCCCGCAACTGTGGGGCTGGGACATCGCCTACGAGCCTGAAAACGGCGGCCCGGTGGAAGGACGCCAGGACGGCCCGCGCACCAACCAGATGCCGGGCGCTTTCCAGAACAATCCGAGGAACCTGCCGACATGAAATCCCTGCGCATGCTCGCTTTACTGATCCTGGTGCCGCTGTCGGGCTGTCTGGAGGTCGAACAGCATCCCGGCTGGCGCGCCGGCGAATACGACGGCAAGCCCGACAACCTGCCGTCGCAGGCCTACTACAGCGGCGACAGGCTGGCCTGGAATGCGGCGATCAGCAACCGCAATCACCTGCAGAACGAGTATGAGCGGACCAGCCCGTAGGAGGACAACGATGATTCGCGCACCCTTACTGTCGCGCTGGCATGCGCTCGTTTTCCTGATCGTCGCCACGCTGCTGGCGTTCGCGCCGGCGCGCGCCGCCGTGCCCCATGACAGCGCGGTGCCCGCCTACGCGGAAGAGCAGACCATCCTGCAGACCGAAAAGGACCAGCCCGAGCCGGGCTTCGGCTCCACCGCGTCGGGACGCCAGCATTTCGACCGCCACTACATCGTGCCGCCGGGGCACATGACCGAGCAGGACGTCGTGCTGCAGCGCGGCGGCAACACCTGGCGCACGCTGCGCAACGGCCCGTTCGCCATCATCGCCGGCACCATCCTGCTGGTGGTGCCGCTCGGGATCTTCGGCTTCTACCGGCTGGCGGGACCGGCAAAGGAGGAGCACGGGGGCGGCCAGATCGAGCGCTTCACCGGCTGGGAGCGGCTGGTGCACTGGGCGACGGCAATCACCTTCATCGTGCTCGCGCTGTCCGGCATCATCATCATGTTCGGCAAGAAGATAATGCTGCCGTGGATGGGCCACAGCGTCTTCTACTGGTTCGCGCTGATCTCCAAGTACCTGCACAACTTCATCGGTCCGCTGTTCATCGTCTGTTCGCTCCTGATGTTCTTCACCTTCCTCCGGCGCAATCTGTTCAACCGCAACGACTGGCAATGGATCAAGAAGGGCGGCGGCCTCATCCGGCACGAGCACATCCCGGCGGGCTTCTTCAACGCCGGGGAAAAGGTCTGGTTCTGGGTCGGCATCACCCTGCTCGGCCTGCTGATGACAATCACCGGCCTGATGCTCAACTTCCCCTACTTCAAGGGACCGGGCAACACGATGGAGATGACGCGCTATCTGCTCCAGATCGCAAACTACCTGCACATCATCGGCGCCACGCTCTACATCGCGTTCGCCATGGGCCACATCTACATCGGCACCGTGGGCACGCCGGGCGCCTGGCATTCGATGCGATACGGGACGGTGGACGAGGCCTGGGCGCACTCCCACCATGAGCTCTGGTACAACGAGCTGGTCGAGCGGCACCGCAGCGGCGCCCGCCGCCCGGCCGCCGGCGGCGACACCGACGGCGCGCCCGCGTATCCGCGCGGCTGAGCCGGGAAAGGACGAGCATGAGGACGGCACCAACACTTTGCCTCGCATTCGGCATCCTGCTGGGCGGCTGCGACCGCGGCGGCGATGCCGCCAGCGAGGTGCGCCAGACGAAGTTCCCGGGACAGGTCACGTCCGGCGGCCTCACCAGCGGCGAAGTGATGGCCCAGGCGACGCCGAAGCATCCGGCGCCGCCCGCGGCGAACGCGCCGCAGGAAGGCGTGCGCGGCCAGGCGCCGGCCGGCAGCGTCAGCGGCACGCCAAGCATTCCGGAAGGCGCGGGCGGCACGGCGAGCGGCGCGCAGATGGGCGGGACCACGCCGGGCGCGGCCGCCACCCAGGCGCCCCCGGCACCGAGCGGCGGCACCCCGGGCGTACCGCGCCAGGAAGGGAAATGACATGCACGACATCATGCAGCGATACCGTATCGCGCTCGGCCTGGCTTGCGCGCTCGTGAGCGGCGCGGCGCTGGCGAAGCTGCCGGCGCTGACGCCGGAGCAGCAACAGGCGGCGGAAGAGAAAAAGCAGGCGGCGGCGGCGCAGGCCGAGCGGGAGAAGAAGGAGCTGGCCGCATCGATGGACAGCGTGGCCGACCACTGGCGCAAGCGTGCCGCGGAAAACGGCTGGCAAGTCCACCCGCAGCAGCCGGCCGGCGGCGCCGCGGCGAAGCCGCAGGCCACGCAGACGCCCCAGATGCCGGTGCGCAGCGAAAAGGCGGGCACCGCCCCGCCGAGCGAAGACGTCAAGAACCCCGCCGAAAAAGGCAAGTAGCCATACTGGGGAAAGGAGCATCCGATGCTGAGGGGCGCCATGCCGATCGCCGTCGTCATGCAGCGGCATCCGCCGGCCCACCGCTGGTGCGACGGCAGCTGGTCGGTCGCCGCCGTGGTGCCCGGCACGAGCGGTGCCGGCAACAGGCTGCTGGAAGAGGATGGCGAACGCCAGACCTGGCTGATGCCGGGCCTGCGGCTGGAGCTGCACCGCGACGAGGACGACGGCTACTTCGAAAACTGGGCGGCGCCCGAGCCCAAGGTATTCGTGATGTGGCAGATGCGGGACGGCCTGCCGCAGCCCATGCTGGCCTCCGTCAGCTATGGCGAAGGCACGCGCATGCTCGATTCCGGCGACTGCACCGAAGGGGTGCCGATGCCGCCGGAAGTGCATGACTGGCTGAGCGCCTATCTGCAGGCGTATTACCAGCCGAAGCCCCGGCGCGGACGGGAGCACGGCTGACGCCGCGCGCCGGCCGCGATGCGGCAAGCCCTCCCCGCCCGCCGGCCGATCCTCAGATTCCCTTGTCGTTCGGCGCCCTGAACGCTTCCTTCAGTGCCGGCGACACCGCGAAATTCAGGTTCACGTTCTTCGGCGGTATCGGCGACATGAACCATTTCGCGTAGATCTTCTCGATCTCGCCGGAGGTCATCACCTGCGCTATCGTCCTGTCGACCAGCGACTTGAACTGGGGGTCGTCCTTGCGCAGCATCATGCTGTACGGCTCCTGTCGCAGGGATTCGGGGATGATCCTGTAATCGGACGGCGTCTTCGCATTGGCGATCTGACCGGCCAGCAGGATGTCGTCCATGACAAAGGCCGACACGCGGTCGTCGACCAGCAGCAGGAAAGACTCGGCATGATCCTTGCCGTAGATTTCCTTCACTTCCACACTCTTCGTTTTTTCGTATGCCTTGAGCAGCGGCACGGCGGTCGTCCCCGAGGTGGTGGAGATGTTCCTGCCGGCCAGGCCGGCGAGCGAGTCGATGCCCGAGGTCTTCTTCACCGCCGCCGTGACATTGATGAAGAAATAGGTGGGCCCGAACGCCACCTGCTGCTGCCTCGCTACGGAATTAGTAGTAGAGCCGCACTCCAGGTCTATCGTCCCGTTCTGCAGCAGCGGAATGCGGTTGCTCGAGGTGACGGGCTGCAGCGCGACCTTCAGATTGGGCATCTTCAGCTCGGCCCTGACCGCTTCGACGACCTTCTGGCACAGGTCCATCGCGTAGCCGATCGGCTGCTGCCTGTCGTCGAGGTAGGAGAACGGGATGGACGACTCGCGGTGGCCGATGGTGATCGTGCCGGTATCCCTGATCTTCTTCAGCGTGCCGGTGGGCTCCTGGGCCTGGGCGGCGGATACGAGGCAGATGGAGGCCAGCGCGGCGGCGGTCATGAGTTTCATTGCAAATGCTCCCTTTGGGTGAATGCCGAGATGAATGGCGAGGGATATCAGCAAATTGCGTGCCGGAAAAAATGCGCCGGAAAGGTGCGCGCCTTCAGGTGAGGACGAAGCCGTTCGGCTGCAGAACCGCGGGCGGCGAGGTATCGCCGGCGGCCGTCCTGAGATCGATCTCTATCGTGCGGCAGATCGCATCGAGCGGCAGGTCGTTGTCGGAGATGCCGAACGGCTCCTCGATCTCGTCGCCCAGCGCGTCCAGGCCGAAAAAGGTGTAGGCGACGATGGCCACCACCACCGGCGTCATGAAGCCGATCGAATCGACCAGCCCGAACGGCAGCAGGAAGCAGTACAGGTAAGCGGTCCTGTGCAGCAGCAGCGTGTAGGAAAACGGTATCGGCGTCGTGCGCAGCCGCTCGCAGCCGGTGGCCGCCTGCACCATGGACGACAGGGTATGGTCGATCGCCGCCGCCCGCGGCCCGTCGAGCAGGCCGTCGGCCTGCAGCCGCCGCAGGTCGCCGCCCATGCCCAGCATCAGGCGCTGCAGCGCCGCGCGCGGCTCGCCGCAGGCCCGCCACTCCTCCTCCGTCAGGTAGGGCCTGAGCTGCGCCGCGTCGGGCGCGTCGCGCAGCAGCTGCCGCAGCGCGTGGGCATAAGCGATCGCGCGGAAGATCATGCGGGTGCGGATGTCGGCAAGCGGCCGTGCGGCTTCGGGCGCGGGGCCGTCCACGAGGCTCAGGCACTGCCGCGCGAGATTGCGGCAGTCGTGCACCAGCCCGCCCCACAGCCTGCGCCCCTCCCACCAGCGGTCGTAGGCAGTGGCATTGCGAAAGCCGAGGAAGATGGCCAGCGCGAGTCCGATCAGCGAGAACGGAATCGGCGTCAGCGTGATCTTCACGCTGAAGAAGGCGCCGTGCAGCAGCGTCACTGCGACGGCGACGAGGATGTTGGCCGCGAGGACGCGCCGCACGCGCGGCAGGACCGAACCCTTGAGAATGAAGAAAAGCTGGAAACCTGTCGGGCGGTCACGAACGATCATGGGATGCGGGGCGGCGTGGAGACTTTCCTCATGATGCGGCCAGCGCCCGCAGGCCGTCAATGTCGAGCAGCTCTATGCCGCCGCGCGAGAGCCGCACGAGGCCGCGGCTTTCCCATTGCTTGAGGATCTGGTTGACGCTCTGGCGCGACAGCGACAGCATCAGCGCGAGCTGCTCCTGCGAGACGTAGAGCAGGCGCCGGCTGCGGTCCTTCCATTCGCCGTAGCCCTCGGCGATCGACACCAGGCGGCGCGCGAGCCGCCCGGCGGCCGGCAGCAGCGCCCAGTCTTCCAGGACGAGGAAGGTGGTGCGCAGCTTCTGCGTCAGCAGCAGTCCGAACTCGCGCCACCATGCAGGGTTGTCGCGCAAGGCGGCCAGCAGCGGCTGCTGCGGAATGTGGAGCAGCACCGTCGTGCCCTCGGCCCACGCATCGTGGGTGCGCGCCTGGCCGTCGAACAGCGCGATCTCGCCGAACCAGTGCGGCGCCTCGACGATCGCCAGCACGGCTTCCTTGCCCGACTCGGAGATGCCGGCCACGCGCACCGCGCCCTCGACCACGCAGTACAGGCCGTCCGGGGCGTCGCCGCGTGCGAACAGCAAACTGCCGGCATCCATGCGCCTGACGAGCGCCAGGCGTTCGAGCTGCGCGCGCAGGCCGTCGGGCAGCGCCTGAAACCAGCTGCCCGCCCGCATCGTCGCGAGATACCTGTCGATGCCCTGCCCTGCCTGCATGTCCGTGCCCGTTTGCTGTTGCGACGAAAGATTGTCGCCGACTTTGGCCCGGCGTGCAGGCGCTCAGCGTATCAGCAGCTTTCCGGTCCGTACCCGCTGCGGGTGGTCGCCGACCGGCACGCTGGCGACTTCCTTGCCGTCCTCGAAAGAAATCACCGAGACCCGGTCCTGCTCGCTGACCGAGATATAGCAGTACTTGCCGTCCGCGCTTTCGGTCGCCCAGTAGGGCTTGGCCCCGAGCGGCTTATCCGACAGCCGGACGGTGGTGTACCTGAAGCTGGCGCGGTCGACGATGGCCGCATAACCCGACATGGTGGCGGCCACGCACAGCTTCGTGCCCTCGGAATTGATCGCCAGACCATGGTGGGCGGAATTGAGCTGGTACTTGCGGTACGGCAGATCGGCGATCTCCTGCGGCACCGGCAGATCGAGCGCACGCGTCACCTTGTCGGCGGCGACATCGTATTCGAACAGGCCGTGGAAGAAGGAGACCTGGAAATAGACATGCTTTTCATCCGGGGCGACCGCCATCGGCCGCACCGCCTTGTCCACCCAGGGCCGCCCGAACTCGGCCAGCTTGCTGCCCATGTCGACGCGCCGCAGCACCTTGTAGGTTTGCGCGTCGACGATCTGGAACCAGCGGTCGCCCTTGATCCAGTCCAGCCAGGAAGCCGTGGTCGGTACATACACCTTGCCGATGCTGGCGTGATAGATGTGTTTGCCGTCCTTCGAGTAGGTGTTCTCATGGGGCTGGTCGCCCGACTCGAACTCGCCCACGATTTTGCCGGTGGCGGTATCGATCGCGTGCACCTTGCGCGCGGTGGACGCGGACACCAGGAAGATGCGGCCGTCCGGAGAGATCGCCGCATGGTCGGCGCGCACGCCTTCGACCGGCGTGCGCCATGCAATCCTGCCGGTCTCGACCTCGATCGCCACCACGTCCGCGAAGCTCGGCCGCGAGGCATAGATGAACCGGCCGTCGCGGGAGGGGAACAGATCGTCGACGAGCTGGTCATGCCCCTCGCCGATCACGTTGCGGATCAGGTGGAAGGCGGCCCGGCGGGTGATGGCGCCATTCTCGATCTCCTCCATGCGCTCCTTGCGGTCGGGCGCGATGTCGATGCGCTTGAGGACCCGGAAGCTGTGGGGATCGAAGATCTCGGCGGTGCCGTCCCAGTTGCTGCCCACCAGGACGACGTCGCGCAGGCCGTCGGGCTGTTGCGCATGCAGGGAGGTCGACGCCAGCGCGGCGGCGGCAAAGGCAAGGGAGATGTGAAGTCGCATGTCTCGGTGCAGGGATGGTTATCGTTATGCGTCCGGCGTGCGGAACCCTTCCGCTCCGGACCAAGCCAATTCTGCACCGGAGGCGCCCGCGGCAGTGTCGGGTTCCCGACATTTCAGCCGCCGTCCGGCAAGCCTCGGCCTGCCGGTCGCGCGCCACATCTCCCTCGCCGGCGCGGGCGACCCGCACCAAGCCGCCCGGCCGTCCTGCCCGCCGCGGCTCAGCCGCCGTGGTAGTACGTCAGTTCGCCCGTCCTCGGATCGACCACCGGGTAATTGGTGGAGTTGTAGTTGGACTCGGGGTAAGCGCGCAGGCTCTGGCTGGAACCGCCCGACGACTCCATGCCGCGCATGCCGGAACAGGCACTGACCGACAGGACCAGCAGCGTCAGGGGGAGGATGTTCTTCATGGTATTTCTCCTGCAAAGGTGGCGAGAAGCAGCAGTGTGCAGCGCACAAAAACCGCCTACGGATAGCTCACCTTAGAGGCATATCATGAGAAAGCAAGGACTCTCTGCGCCGCGCCCGCGATCGCTGTTTTCAGAGGCGGCGAGGCGATGTTCCGGCAAACCGCGGCAGGTCGCCACGTCCTGGCGCGCCTGATGCTTCCGCTATCTTGCGGCGCATCAGCAAAGTGCGGCGCGGGGGGCCGCAGAGAACGCATGCCGGCCGCCTTCACCGATGCCGGTGCCGATCCTCAAAGCGGCATGCCGCGCCGCGCCGCGAGCCATCCCGGCGGCGCCTGCAGGGCGACCGGCCGCAGGAAGCGATGCATGGCCATCAGACCCACCGAGGTGGTCTGCGGCTGGGTCGACGCGGGCCAGGGGCCGCCGTGGTGCTGCGCCCGCGTCACGGCCACGCCGGTGGGCACGCCGGCGAACAGCACGCGGCCGGCGATCCTGATCGCGCTGCGGACCACGGCCGCGGTGTCGGCATCCTCGTTGTCGGCACCCCAGACGGTCACGGTCAGGCTGCCTCCGATCGCGGCAAGCACCTGCTGCAGCGCCTGCGTCGAGTCCACGGTGACCACCACGCAGGACGGCCCGAAAATTTCCTCGCGCAGTTCGGGATGCCGCAGGAAGGCCTCGGTGCCGATCGCCACCAGGTTGGGCACCGGGTGGCGGTCCGGCGTCTGCTCGCCGGCGGTGAGCCGCCTGGCTTCCGGATGCAGGTTCAGGCGGGCGACGCCTTCGTCGAAGTTGGCGCGCATGGCGGGCGTCAGCATCGCATGCGTGTTCTGCGCGTCCATCGCCTCGGCCAGCTGCCTGATGAAACGGTCCGTCGTCGCGTTCCGGTGGACGATCAGCACACCGGGGCTGGTGCAGAACTGGCCGCAGCCCTGCGCGATGGACGCGGCGAGCGCGGTGGCCAGCGCTTCGCCCTGCGTCTCGAGCGCCGGCGGCAGCGCGACGATGGGATTGATCGAGCCGAGCTCGCCGAAGAACGGGATCGGCGTTTCGCGGGCGTTGATTTCCTTCTGCAGCGCGACGCCTCCGCGATGGGAACCGGTGAACGCCACCGCAGCGATATCCGGATGACGCACCAGGTGCACCCCGACTTCGCGCGATGCGCCGCTGACCATGCCGATCACGCCCGGCGGCGCGCCGCAGCGGCGCACCGCCTCGACAGCGAGGTCGAACACCGCGTTCGAGAGACCGGGATGCGCGGGATGCGCCTTCACCACCACCGGGCAGCCCGCGGCGAGCGCCGACGCCGTATCGCCGCCGAGCACGGAAAACGCGAAAGGAAAATTGCTGGCCGCGAACATCGCGACCGGCCCGAGCGGCACGGCCACGCGCAGCAGCCGCGGACGTCCCGCGGGCGGCGCGCCAGCCACCGCCGGATCGTAGATCACGGCATACGGCTCCCCCGCGTCCACCGCATCGGCGAAGGCGCGCAGCTGATAGGCAGTGCGGTCAAGCTCGCCGCTGAGACGGCCGGCGCCGAGATGACTCTCCGCGTCGGCGAGCGCCACCAGGCGTTCGCGCCCGGCTTCGAGCGCGCTCGCCAGTTCCCTCAGCAGCCCGCTGCGCTGCGCGCCGCCGGACGCGGCCCACTGCTCCGCGGCCTGCAGCGCGGCGTTCACCGCCGCGTCGATCTGCGCGAACGTCGATTCCTGCACCGGGACAGGCGTGATTCCTTCGTTGTCGGACATGATGTTTCTGCTCCAGTTAAAACGTCCCGGACAGGGCCGGGACGCGAATGTTCCACGGACGGCGGCGATCAGCGCACCATGCAGGGCTTCTTGTTGTCGAACTTCCAGCCCGGAATCAGGTATTGCATCGCGATCGCGTCGTCGCGCGCACCGAGGCCGCGGGTCTTGTAGAGCTGGTGCGCCTGCTCCAGCTGCTCCATGTCCAGTTCGACGCCGAGTCCCGGCGCCGTCGGCACGTCGACCATGCCGCCCCGGATGCGCAGCGGCTCTCGGGTGAGGCGCTGCCCGTCCTGCCAGATCCAGTGCGTGTCGATGGCGGTGATGTCGCCCGGCGCGGCGGCGGCGACGTGGGTGAACATCGCCAGCGAGATGTCGAAATGATTGTTGGAGTGCGAGCCCCAGGTCAGCCCCCATTCCTTGCACATCTGGGCGACCCGGACCGAGCCCTGCATGGTCCAGAAATGCGGATCGGCGAGCGGTATGTCCACCGACTGCAGCTGTATCGCATGGCCCATCTCGCGCCAGTCGGTGGCGATCATGTTGGTGGCGGTGCGCAGCCCCGTGGCACGGCGGAACTCGGCCATCACTTCACGTCCCGAGTAGCCGTTCTCGGCGCCGCAGGGGTCTTCCGCATAGGCCAGCACGTCATGCTTGTCGCGGCACAGGCGGATCGCGTCCCGGAGCAGCCATCCTCCGTTCGGATCGAGCGTGATGCGGGCCTGCGGAAAGCGCTCGGCCAGTGCGGTGACGGCTTCCATCTCGTCCTCGCCGCGCAGCACGCCGCCCTTGAGCTTGAAATCGTTGAAGCCGTAGCGCTGCCAGGCCGCCTCGGCCAGGCGCACGATCGCCTCCGGCGTCAGCGCCTTCTCATGCCGCAGCCGGAACCAGTCGTCGCCGGCGTCCGGCTCGCTCCGGTAAGGCAGGTCCGTCGCCTTGCGGTCGCCCACGTAGAACAGATAGCCCAGCATCTCCACCTTGTCGCGCTGCTGCCCCTCGCCCAGCAAGGCGGCGACCGGTACGCCGAGGAACTTGCCGGCGAGGTCGAGCAAGGCCGCCTCGAGCGCGGTGACGGCATGGATGGTGATGCGCAGGTCGAAGGTCTGCAGGCCGCGCCCGCCGGCATCGCGGTCGGCGAAGGCATTGCGCACGCCATTGAGAATGCCGTTCCAGTTGCCGATGGTCTGTCCCACCACCATGGCGCGCGCGTCTTCCAGGGTCTGCCGGATGCGCTCGCCGCCCGGCACCTCGCCGACGCCGGTGTTACCGCTGCTGTCGGTGAGGATGACGATGTTGCGGGTGAAGAACGGGCCATGGGCGCCGCTCAGATTGAGCAGCATGCCGTCATGGCCGGCCACGGGGATGACCCGCATGTCGGTGACGACGGGCGCGCCGCGCACGGCTTGCGTAGGATTGAATGCTGACATGGGTATTTCCAGTTCGGTGAGTGGTGTCCTCCCGATGAAGGAGGACGGCTGATCAGTCGAGTTCTATCCTGCCCGCCTCGATCACCTGCTTCCAGCGCGCCAGCTCCTGCGCCTGGAACTTCGCGAACTCCTCCGGCGAGTTGGCGACGATCTCAAAGCCCTGTTCTGTCAGGCGCTTGCTGATCTCGGGATCCCTGAGCGACCCGACCACCGCGTTGTAGAGCTTCGTCTTGACGTCGGCCGGCAACCCCTTCGGCGCGGCGACGCCCTGCCAGGAATAGACGTCGACTTCCTTCACGCCCAGCTCCGACAGCGTCGGCACCTGGGGCAGCAGCGGCGAACGCTTGTCGCCGGTGATGGCCAGCGCCTTGAGCTTGCCGCTCTTGATGTGGCCGGCCACGACGTTGAGGTTCTGGAAGGAGACGTCCGCGTGCCCGCCGATCAGGTCGGAGATCGCCGGCGCGCCGCCCTTGTACGGGACGTGGATGCCGCTGGTGCCCGTCTTCTGCCAGAACAGCGCGGCCGTCAGGTGGTCGGACGAGCCGGCGCCCGAGGTGGCGAAGGTGACCTTCTCCGGATTCTTCTTCAGATGCGCGATCAGTTCGTTGAGCTGATTGGCCGGAAAGGCGGGCGTCGCCACCAGCACGTTGGGCGCGCGCACGGCCACCGTCAGCAGGTCGAAGTCCTTCGACGGATCGTAGACCATCTTCTTCTGCAGAACAGGGTTGACCGAGTACACGCCGATCGAGGCCACCATGAAGGTATAGCCGTCGGGGGCGGCGTTCTTCACGTAGCCGGCGCCGATCGCGCCGGTGGCGCCGGGGCGGTTCTCCACCACGATCTGCTGTCCGAGCGTCTGCGACATCTTCGCGCCCATGGTGCGCGCGATGGCGTCGGTGGAGCCGCCGGGCGGGAACGGCACGACCGCCATGATCGGTTTTTCAGGATAGGCCGCGTGCGCGGATGCGACGGCCGCGAGGCCGAGAAACAGTGCGGCGAGCATTTTCTTCATCATTGTCTCCTTGGTCCTTGAATGGATCGTGTGGTGATTACTGAGGGCCCAGCTTGTTCATCAGTGCGCGAAGCTCCTCGACTTCCGCCGCCTTGAGATCCGACAGCGGAGGACGCACCGGCCCGGCGCCGTGGCCGATGATGGTGGCGCCCGCCTTCACGATGCTCACCGCGTAGCCCTGCCCGCGGTTGCGGAGCTCGAGATAAGGCAGGAAGAAGTCGCGGATCAGACGGTCGGTGGTGGCAGTGTCGCCGGCGGCGTGCGCCTTGTAGAACGCCATCGCCGTGCGCGGAATGAAGTTGAATACGGCGGACGAATACACCGGCACGCCCATCGCCTTGTACGCCCCCGCAAACACTTCCGCGGTCGGCAAGCCGCCGAGATAGGCGAAACGGTCGCCGAGCTGCAGGCGGATCGCCACCATCGATTCGATGTCGCCGATGCCGTCCTTGAATCCGATCAGGTTGGGGCAGGTATCCGCCAGCTGCTGCAGGGACGCCGGCGTCAGCCGGCAGGCGCCGCGGTTGTAGACGATCACGCCGAAGCTCACGCTGCGGCACACGGCCTGCACATGCGCGACCAGGCCTTCCTGCGTCGCCTCGGTCAGGTAATGCGGCAGCAGCAGTACGCCCTGCGCGCCGAGACGTTCCGCCTCCTGCGCGTATTTGATCGCGAGGGTCGTGCCGCCGCCGGCACCGGCGATGATCGGCATGCGTCCGCGGCAGGTCTCCACGGCGGTCGCGACCACGCGCGAATACTCCTCCGGCTCCAGCGAAAAGAATTCGCCCGTACCGCCAGCGGCAAACAGCGCGGACGCGCCGTAAGGCATCAGCCACTCGAGACGCTCGGCATAACGGCCGGGATGGAAAGTGAGATTGGCGTCGAAGTCGGTCAGCGGAAACGAGAGCAGTCCGCTTTCCAGTACGCGCTTGAGTTCTTGAGCTTGCATGGCTTGCCTTTCGATGGGTGAATGCCTGATCAGCGGGGCCCTCGTGTCCTGATGTCTCCTGGTCGCCATGTCTTCCTCATGGGGAGGAGCCGCCGCTGCCGCGCGTCGATGGAAGGGCTGCCAGTCCAGTCCGGCACTTCTATGGTACCGCTACCATCCGCGAGTGAGATGAATGGTAGCGGTACCAAACAGACGTGTCAAACAGTTTTTTGGGAAACAAAAATGGCGTCAGGCGCTGGCGCGTTCGACGATGGAAAAGCCGATGTCCTGGACGGGTTGATCGGGAGTACGTCCCGCTACCCGCTCGATGATGAGCCTCGCCGCGAGCCGGCCGATGGCGGTGCCGTCTATGCGCACCGTGGTCAGCGCCGGATGGAGGTCGCGTGCGAAACCAAGATCGCCGAAGCCGATCACCGCCAGATCGTCCGGCACCCTGACGCCGGACGCCTGGGCTTCGGTGAGGACGCCGAGCGCGAGCAGATCGGAGCTGCAAAACACGGCGTCGATTTCCGGCGAGCGGTCGAGCAGTTCGCGCAGCGCCGCGCGGCCGCTGCCGAGCGTGGTCGGCGCGGGCACGGCGACGGCCGGCGGCGCGCTTTTCCGCTTGCCGCCAATGCCGAGTTCGACGGCCGCTTCGTCGAACGCGCGATGCCGGCGCACTGCCCGTTCATCGTTGCCGTGGATCGAGGCAACGCGGCGCCGTCCGCGTTGCTTCAGGAACGCCGCGACCGCCTTGCCGATGGCTTCATGCGAAAACCCGACGAGCATGTCGATCGGCGTCGGCGTGAGGTCCCAGGTCTCCACCACGGGGATGCCGCTCGACACAAGCCGGCGACGGCCCTCTGGCGAGCGCATGATGCCGGTCAGGACGACGCCGTCCGGACGACGGCCGATGATTGCCTCCAGCAGGGCATCCTCCCGCGAGTCGGCATATCCGCTCTGGCCGAGCATCAGCTGATAGCCATGCTCCGCGAGGGATTCCGTCAGCGATTGCACGGTCTCGAGGAAGACCGGCCCCGAGACGGTGGGCACCACCGCCGCAACCAGCCGGCTCCGGCTCGATGCCAGCCCGCCGGCGAGCATGTTGGGGACGTAGCCCGTCTGCGCCACCGCATCCCGCACCTTGCGCAATACCTCCGGCGACACCGCGTCCGGCGTGTTGAGCGCGCGCGAGGCGGTGATCGGCGCCACGCCCGCGAGCTTCGCGACATCGCGCAGGGTGATCCCGCCGGCGCTGCGGCGAACGCGCCGCTGGCGCGCCGGGTCCTTCTCTTCCGGTTCGGGTTTTCTTGTCATGGGGCGAGATTATAGCGGCCGCCCGGTTGTCGCCGGCAATATCGCCGAACGTGACATACCTGCATTAACACTCCTGCATGAGCGAAGTTTTAACCGTGCCGCTCCGGGCTTCAATTGCTTCGCGTTCAAACGATGAGCCTGTAAGATGCATTCTTTCCGCACAGGATGATGTATGCATTACCAAGACATTTTTGCATTAGTCGTACTCGTCTTCATCGCAAGCGCTTTCGCCGCCTGGCTGGTCTTCCAGGCAGGACGCCTGAACGGATTTCGGGCCGGACTCGAAGAAGGCGCCGGCCGCAGTCGCAAGGCGCAGCACCTGCGCGGCATGGCCGACGGCTACGCGATGGCGCTGCAACACACACCTGCCCAGCGCGATGAATACATGCGCAATGTGCTGCTGAAACTCGGCACCATCACGGAAGCCGACATGGAAGCGGACCGGGCCCGCCGCCGTGCGCGCGAAGAGGCAATGGCCAGCCTTTCCAGGTTCGACTGAGAGCGCCTGACAAAGCTTCTCGACGGACCTCCGACAGATGAGTGCGCGGGCAAGCGTAAGAACGGCTTGGCGGATGTCGGCTCGCCGCTCACAGCGGAGGATGCGCAGTTTGCGGAAACGGTGTAGCCCCCAGGGGGCGTTCAACAACCGGACGCCAGCGGCCGAGCCTTTCGCGTGACTACGCGCTGTGGCGTGCGAAGCGTGCTGATATCCCTCGTCGGCGCAGCCAAGCCTGGCTACTAGCGGCAGCCCACGCTGATCTACCAATAAATGGTGTTTGCGGCCGAGCTTGCTGCGATCAGTCTGCTTTCGGTCGGTATGCTCCCCACCCTGAATGCTGGGACGCTGGCTGCGTCAAGTGCTTGGGCCATAGCATCAGTACGTCTGCGAACTCGGCTGTCATCTTAGCGCCAGAACTGCGTGTGTGTACTTCCGCTATTGACCCAAACCGGGAGTATCCGCTTCCCGAAAGCGGTCGCTCACGGTTCACTTACATATCGGCTGCGGCGACGATAAATTTTGTTCGTTCATGAAGTCATCTTCTCCGAGGGCGGACGCTCAACTAGTACGCTTGCGTGGCTGCGTCCAGGGACGAGCTAAAACTCTGTGATGTCAGAAATCCCGAATTTTTCGCTACCGGGACTGGCATAAGTAACGACGCACGTTTTCTGGTTGAACGGCGTGGTTAGCTAACGAAGCGGTGCCCCGCTCTCCTCCCAGCACGTTTCTGCGGACACGGCAGGGCAGCCGATTTTCCAATGAAGTCGCAGCGGCGCTAAGAGTCGCTGCCAATCTGTAGTCGTTGTTGTTGGTACAAAAAGTACGCTTCAATAAGCCTCCACGATCCAGGCTCTTGATAACAGCTCGCTGCCGGCTGCCTCCATTGAGCTCATGCCTTGCATTCGACAAGCATAGTATTTGGGCTGATGAGCGGCATCGAGGTGGCGGACCCTGAGAATGCGCCGCCCGCTGGACTCCATGCGCCTCCAACGGATCCTGTTCCATATTGACCGAGATATTGAGATCCACGGCTATTCAGGACAACGTATCCTTTTGGGCATACCTCTCCTGCCTTTTCCAGACACGCATCAGCTACAGCTGCTCCGCAGCGAATAGCGTGGGCAGCTGTACCGTTCGGGCCTACGATTTGCCTAGACGTGGCACAGCCTGCAAGGAACGCAATAACGAGGAGCCCGAAGGAAGCTTTCATAGGTAAAAGTGAGGTAGAGTCAATAGAAGGTGCACGTACGTTAAGTGATTCAGCTTGCGTTCTCGTTGGGCAAGATCAGAACGGACGCAAGTCGGCGCGGTTTGATGACCTGTCACGGACTTCTCATGATTGGGTCAGTAGTGACCTACTGCGCTCGCACCTTGCAGGGACCCATGCTGAAAACAAAAATTGCTCGATAGGCACCTTTATCTGAGGCTAATGGAATGCCCACATTCTGGAGCAGGTCATTGGCATGGCTTCAAGAAACCGAATGCGCGGTCGGATCGAATTTGAGAACTGAGCGGAGTAGCGACTATGGGATCGCGCTTAGGCGAGCAAACAAGCCGCCGAAGAAGGGGGCCTCTGCCCACGAAAGTCCGCTTCTGGCCGCAGGCCCGCGCCTTCTCCACGCGCGCGACGAGGCTTCCCTCCATTGCTAAAACCACTGCAAGCGTTGCTCGTTGGCAGCGTTTGCGGGCCGTTCCTGCTCTCTTCTGTGGCGACCGGTTGCCGGTTCCATCCTTCCTTTGATTTTCTTCGATCCAGGCGTCCCGCGCGTTTGCATTTTCTTAACTCCCTGAGGCCTGCTCGCGCGGAAACTTTTCTCCAACGCTACCCGGCACGGTGCCTGTAGCGATGTCTATCGACTGTTCATAGGGAGAAAGAGAATGCTTGCAAAGAAAAAAATCGCGGGGCTACTGACGGTGGCGGCACTCCTGGCTGCATGCGGTGGTGGCGGCGGCGGCGATGACAACACGACGCGTCCGGCAACTGGCGGCACGCCGTCGAGCGGCAGCGACAGCGGCGGCACCCCGACGGGTGGCGGCGATACCTCCACCCCGCCGGGCGGCGGCAATCAGAATCCCGGAACGCAGCAACCCGACAACGGCGGCGGCCAGCAGGTGAACGATACGAAGCTGCAGGGACAGCTCGCGATCGTCGCCGATCAGCTGGTGTTCCTGAAGGCTGACCGCAACTACTACAACGCGATCCAGCTGGAAGAGTTCGAGACCGGCGGCGGCCTGCTCGACGCCGCCGCGGGCGCCACCGGCAACGAAACCAGGCCGGCGAACGACATGGAAGACGGCATCGAGTGGATCGCCCCGACCGTGACCGCACCGGCTGCTCCGTTTGCCTCGGTCGGCTTCCGTATCGACCGGTTCGTGCAGACGACCGAGACCGTCACGTCCGTCGGCAACCAGACCGCCGTCGGCCGGCTCGCGTTCAGGCTCGTCGAACTGCAGTCCTCGCCGGATATCGGCACCAACGAGGTCCCCGAGGAACTGAGCTTCGTCGTGGAAGGCGTCGAGCTGAGCACATCCGAGCAGGGCCTGCTGTCGGCACGCGTGCGTGAGAATTCGCTGATCCATGTACGCGGTCGCACCGCGGCAGGCAATGAAATCAGCGCGAGTTTCCCGGCCAATCCGCAGTCCGTGCGCCTGGCGCCCGCGTCCCAGGTGCTCGACAACTACGGCGACGAGACCAGCACCGTGCTGCTGTTCGACCTGGAGCAGGCCTTCGCCCAGGCCGCTGACCGTCTGCCCGGCATCGAGCTTCTGTCCGGCCAGTTCGCCATGGCACTGACGCTGTCGGCGGCCGACCTTATCCGTCCCGCGTCGGCAGGGCTGCAGCGCGACGAACTCGACGGCGAGTCGATCACCGTCGGCAGCCAGCCCGCGGTGACCGGCGACGGCATCAGCGGCACTGCCTGGATCCGCGCCTATCCGCGCAACCCGTCCTGAGTCGCCATCCGCCGCGCGGGGTGGAACACCGCCTCGCGCGGCTCTGCGATAATGAGCGCCGACCCCGAGCTTTGCTGAAAGGAGATCCGATGAAACGGTATTCCCTGTTAATGCTTTTCGCGGCCGGCGCGGTTTATGCCCATCACGGATGGGGCGAATACGATGCCGACAAGGCGATGGAACTCAAGGGACAGATTCTTGAATCCGGCTACGTGCATCCGCACGGTTTCGTGAAACTCAAGAGCGGCGACCAGACCTGGCACGTGGTGCTGGCGCCGCCGAGCCGCATGGAAAACCGCGGTCTCGCCAGGGACATGCTGCAGGCGGGCGGACAGGCCACGGTATATGGCTATCCGAACCGGAACAAGCCGGACGAGATGAGAGCGGAACGCATCACGGTCGGCGGCAAGACGACGGAACTGCGCTGAGCATGCAGTCGCAAGGCGCGCTGGGCTGGATCGAGCAATCGGCCCTGGCCGAGGCGATGAGGACGGGCCTGTGGACCTACCCTATCGTCGAGATCGTGCACATCGTCGGCTTCGTCCTGCTGGTCGGTTCGGTCGCCATGTTCGATCTGCGCCTGCTCGGCCTGGGCAAGGCACTGTCCGTGCAGGCGCTCGGGCGCCACCTGCTTCGCTGGACGCTGCTCAGTCTCGTCCTGGTGGTCCCTGCAGGTCTGCTGATGTTCTCCGCGCATCCGTCGGACTTCCTCGGCAATCCCGTCTTCCTGCTCAAGCTCGTCCTGATCCTGCTTGCGGGACTCAATGCGCTGCTGTTCCATGCGCGCGTCTATCGTGGCGCAGCGGAGTGGGACGTGGGCGCGGAACCGCCGGCCGCGGCCAAGAGCCATGCCTTGGTATCGCTCTTCACCTGGATCGCGGTGATCAGCTGCGGACGATTGCTCGCTTATACCTGAACGCCTTGCGGACGATGCTGTTCCCGGGACCTGAAGCGCCGGTCGATCGGTGCGCGCACAGGCTGAGGAAGCCGCTCGTTCCATTCCTGCTTCAGGGCGCGGGCGTCCGGTTGTATTCCTGTCGCCGCTCTCACCTTCACGTTCCTCGCTCGCGCTCCTGAAACATGAGGGAACCGGAGGTTCTCACCACGGTTATGAGACACGTCGAGTGTTCGAAGTGCTCTTCCACTGATTCAAGTTCGTCCCCCTGATGATCGCTTGAAGCGGTTGTTGACGGCCGCGCATGTATGGCCGTTCGTTCTGAACGCGTAGCGGCCAGTACACGCGCCGGCCTCGCCCCCCGCCGCACTGCCCGATCGAACCGATCCTTGATCGTACGGCACCGCGCCCGCCCGGAGTCTTCCGGGACAAGCAGGGCAATTAACAATCGAATTCAAACTTGCGTCGCTCTCCGCGTGCCCGACCTCCCCGGCATAGCCCACCCCGCCCTGCTGGGCCTGCAGACTCTGGTTTTCGATAAACCGCATGACGGTTAATTGCATCGGCGAAGTCAGGATGATGATTGGAATGCGTATGAAGGAACGCGGTTTTTGCACACCTCGCCGATGCATCAATGACTACGGAAGCCGCTACGCCTTTCGCATGAAGATCGACCGCGTGTTTAAAAACGAACAATGCTGCACAAGAAAGGCCCGGGCATGACCCCGGATCCGGGGAGCCGCACACCGGCCACCGATGCTTACAGCGAGAACACGAAACGAGCGCGATGCGGCGAGACGTGACGGGCATCCGTCGCATGCCTGCCACGCGTGACTGCGAGCGGAAGTGTTCAATCAGGGGAAAATGCAGAGCGAGGCAGAAGGCACTAGCACCGTCGTGCAGCAGATGGATGACGCGGTGGGGCTGCCGCATGACGGCGGCTGCCCCACCCTCGCTCGGGAATACGCCGCCTGGATCAGGTCGGGCGGAAGAAGCGGCGCTCGCGCCCGCTTCCGCTGTCGGAAATCGTTTTTTCCTTGACCAGCATGTGCAGGGCATTGGCCTGGCGCTGGGACAGCTTCTTCAGGTCATCCCTCGAGGGATCGATGCCCAGGGTCTGGATGGCTGCCTCAAGGATTTCCCTGGTCGAACGCGGCTCGTTGGTCACCAGGCTGGTCCAGAACTCCTTGCCGGTTGCCGGAAGGCCGCCGGACTGCTTCCTGCCGCGGCCGCCCCTCGCCACGGCTTCGGTCTGCTCGGCGCGCGCCGGGCGCCCCTGACGCCGCGGCTTGTCGCCGATGTCGCCTTCCGCGTTCAGGTTATCGAGGGTGGCAAGGGTCTCTTCCAGCGCGTGTACACGGGCATCGTAAAAGGCCAGGCCCTGGCGTGCATGGGCCAGTTCTGCGGCGAGCGAATCTCGTGCGGATCTCAAATTCGACATGACGGCTCCAACAATGAATTGACATGAATGCCGGCTTCTTTGCAAGGCTGCAAGCGCATGCGCGAAACCGCGAACCGGTTCCCGTTGCGGCTTAAGGAACCGGGGGATCTATTAATACAACACACAAGACGGATCAGATTAAACAAAGTTCAAACATTGTGTCCGCGACAATCCCATCGATGACAGTTTTAATACAGGTCTTCTCCAGCTCGAATTTTTGAATGTGTTTGAGCGACGACGGGGCCAGGGTGTGCCGGGCGAAGCGCAATACGCGGACATGACGATACGGCCCGGGAAGTGCGGGCAACACGCCGCGGTCGGCCCGGCCATGCAAGCCTCACTCATCCCCGCTTTGCGAAGCAGGTCATTGATCGGGAGCCCTGAAAGTGATGCGCCTCCCCTGTTTATTGGTATGATTTCCCTTATGAATCATCATCGATCTTCATGATCGAAGCGACCCGGAGTCAATAATGAAAATGAATTTCGCGCATGCGTGGGCCGGACGATTTCTGCCCGGCCTCTCCCTCGTACTGCTCGTCGCGGCCGGGCAGGCGCATGCGGACGCGGCAGGCGACGTCGCCGCGCTCCTCAAGTCCGGACAGAACGAAGCGGCGCTCGCGCGCGCGGATGAACAGCTCAGGAAGCAGCCGCGCGATCCGCAACTGCGGTTTCTGCAGGGACTGGCCCTGACCAATCTCGGACGCAAGGCGGACGCGCTCTCGGTGTTCGGCGCCCTCACCCGGGACTATCCGAAACTTGCGGAGCCGCACAACAACATGGCGGTGATTCATGCGGGGAGCGGTCGTTACGACGAAGCGCTGGCGGCGCTGAACAAGGCGATACAGATCGATCCGAACTATGCGACGGCCTATGAGAATCTGGCCGACCTGCATCTGCAGATGGCCCAGCAGGCGCTGGGCAAGCTGGTGCAGCTCAGCCCGGGCAACGAAGCCGCGCGCCAGCGCCAGGCGCAGCTGCGTAAGATCGGGGATGCGCAGGCGGCAGGCCCGACCCCGGCCCCGGCGGCGGCGTCCGTGACGGAGAAGCCGGCCTCAGCGGTCGAGAAGCCGGCGGCGGCCCCGGACAACGAGGCGGCGCTATCCGTCGTGCGCGGCTGGGCCGCGGCCTGGAGCGCGCGCGACGTGGACGCCTATCTCGCTTTCTACGGGCCGGACTTCCGTACGCCCCGGCAGGAGTCGCGCAGCGCCTGGGAGGCGAAGCGGCGCGAACTCATCCAGGGCAAGTCGAGGATTGCGGTGGAAGTGGACGCGCCGCAGGTGGCCGTCAGCGGCGCGACGGCGACGGTGCGCTTCCGGCAGAATTATTCGTCCGACAATTTCACCTCGAAAGAGCGCAAGACGCTCGTGCTGCGCAAGTACGACGACGGATGGAAGATCGTCGAGGAGCGGGCGGGCGCGTGAAGCCGCTCAGGCCACCGCGCGTTTCTGGGCGTCGGTGATCGTCCAGTAGTAAATGGTGCTGCCGGCGACGGTCTCGGTTTTTTCCGGCGGCCATTCTTCTCCCATGTCGAATGCATGCGAGACCACGCGGGTGCCGACCTTGAGCTGGCGCCAGAGTTGCGGCCGAAGCTCGCGGTTGATGCTGTTGAGCAGATAGAGCGTGAGCACGCTCGCCTCGGAGAGATCGGTCTTGAACAGATCGCCCTGAGAAAAGCGGACCTTGTCGGTCACCTTGGCCTTCGCCGCGTTGGCGCGCGCTTCCGCGATGCGCTGGGGATCGATGTCGATACCGACGCCGCGCGCCCCGTATTTCCGCGCCGCAGTCACCACCATCCTGCCGTCGCCGCAGCCAAGGTCATAGACCAGGTCGTTCTTGCCGACCCTTGCGATCTCCAGCATGCGGTCGACCACTTCCTGAGGCGTCGGCACGTAGGGGACGTCCAGCCTGGGCGCATCCTTGCGCGCCCAGGCCGGCGGCATGCAGGCGGCCGCCACGGTGGCGGCGCACAGGCGCAGGGCAAGACGGCGGGATTCGATTCCTTGCTGCGGCGAGGTTTTCATGTGAACTCCGGGCGGAAACGGAAATGGATTTCCGTCGGATGTGTCCGCGTGCCGGAAGTTCTTTGGTTTGCGCCAGCGCTAGCAACTGCCCATGAAGCAATATCCGCCGGCGCGCAGGCCAGCTGTTCCTGGGAGACGAGCCGCATACCTGGATACCAGAGCGCACTGCCGTCGCGCTCGATCCAGCGCCATTCCGGGGCAGCGGGCTTGATCACTGTCACCGGACAGCCGAGGCTGCCCGCCAGGTGGGCGGCGGATGTATCGACGCTGACCACGGCATCGAGGCAAGCCAGGATGCAGGCGGTGTCATAGAAATCGTGCGCCGCGCGCAGGGGACTGGCGATCCGTTCCCGCAGCGCGTCCGGAAGGTCGTCGATCTCCGCCGCGGCCGGCCCGACCTGCAGGGAGATGAAGCTGCCCGGACAGTGCTCGAGAAAGGGCTGCATGCTGGGCGCGCGGGCGAGCGCGTCGCGGGCGGCGGCTGCCCCGATCGCGGGTATCCCGCAGGCGTCGGCGAGGCTTGCGGCGACCGCCCCCACCCTTTCGTCGTGGCGCAGGCGGCGCAGGCGGCAGTCTCCGTCCGTGGCCAGCGGCAGCGAGCGCCGGATGTCGTGGTCGTGATCGGGCGATCCCGCCCAGCACACGCCGATCCATGGGCGCGGCAAGCCGAGCAGGCGCGCCTGCCAGCCGGCGACATCGGCTGAATCGAGAGAGAATCGCACCGGCGGCGGCATCTCTTCCACCCGAGTGTCGAAGACCCAGGGCAAGGAAGCCAGCGGGCAATACAGATCATGCGGCGGCAGCGTCTCGGGCGCGAGGGCGATCTCCAGTCCCTCGATCCTGCCGAGCAGGCGCGCCAGGCCGGCACGCTCCCGGTGCAGCATCAGGGTGACGCGCGCCCCGCGCTCCATCAGCAGCGGCAGGTAACGGCTGAACTGGAGGATGTCGCCATACCCCTGTTCGCCCATCACCAGCAGGCGGCGGCCGGCGAGCGGGCCGCCGGCCCAGCGCGGCCGGTCCGAGACGACGCGCGCCGACCTGACCGGCTCGATCTCCCAGCGCCATTCCTGCGCTTCCCAGCCTTCGCGGTAATTCCCTTCGCGCAGCTGCTGGAGGCCGCGCGCGAAGCGCAGCGCGGGGTTCAACGGGTCGGCCTTGATCAGGAAGTCGTATTCGGCGGCAATCCGCGCCGGGTCCGCGTCCTGGCCGGTCAGTGCGCGCACCAGCAGGAAATGGGCGGCGGGCCAGTCGGGCCGGTCTTTGAGAAGCGCGAGAGCAATCGTCTCGGCCTGCGCCGGGCAGCACAGCTCGGCGAACAGCAGGCCGGTGTTGTACAGCAGGTCGCGGCTGCCGGGATGCAGGCAGGCCGCGGTGGCCATGCTCTCGAGCGCATCCAGCAGACGCTTGCCGGCGGCGAGCGAGGCTGCCTGCGCGGCATGCAGCAGCGGATTGTCCGGCTGCACCGCGAGCGCGCTGCCGAGCAGGTGCAGCGCCTCGTCGTGGCGTCCGCCCTGCTGCAACAGCAGGGCCAGGCGATACAGCGCTTCCGCATGCCACGGCTCGGCAGCGAGTATCTGGCGATAACAGCGCTCGGCGGCGGCGAGGTCGCCGGTACGAATCAGCTGGCGGGCGTGCACGATGGCCTGGTCGGCGCGAAATGTGGATGGTGCGGACATGAATGGCATTGTCGGATGCGACGTCAGGGAATGCAGGTGAGTGGGCACTCCGGCGCCTGCGGTTCCATTGCCGGCTATACTCGTCATGTTGCCGGCTGCTCCCGTTAAGCGTCCTGTCATGCATCAGCACCCGATACGCAAGGAATGTCCGCCCGGCGCCTGCACCTGCCGGCGCGAGCAATTGTTCGAAGGCCCCGGCGGGGACATGCGCATCCTGCTGCTTACGCGGGAAGAAGAAAAACGGCTGGTCGCGCGCATCGAGGAGCTGACGACGCTGGCCGATCTGCGCCGCATTGCCGACCGCATGCGCGAACAGCTCGGGATGGTGCTGCGGATCGCCCCCGGCGGCGCCGAAGTGCGCACCGTGCGCGGCCTGTCGATCACGCTCGACGAGCAGCCCGGGCTGTGCCGCAAGACGCGGCAGGCGATTCCCGCCGCCGTGCGCCGCTGCCTCGAGCGGCATCCCGAAATCGTCTACGCCATCCTGAACGAGCGCGATCTGCTGCGCGACCTTTAAGCCGACTCGCCGCAGCCCGCCCCCAGCGTGCGGATATCGCGCGCCAGCTCGGGCATGTCGTCCCAGTCCTCGGGATGGCAGGTGAAGATCAGCACCTGGTGGCGACGCGCGGCGTCGCGCAGCGCGCGCTTGATACGCGCGCGGCGCTCGGCATCGGTGTGCACCACCGCGTCGTCGAGTATCAATAGGGTGGGCATGCCTGCCTCGCGCAGCAGATCCGCATAGGCGAAGCGGCCGAGCAGGCCGATCTGCTCGCGCGTGCCGAAGCTGAGCTGTTCCGGCTCGGCGGCGGTGCCGTCGCGCAGCAGGGAGGAGAGCGTCAGCTGTTCGCCGAGCGCGAGCCCGGCCTGGGGAAACAGCTTGCGGAAATAATGCTCCATGCGCGACACCAGCGGCGCCTGCAGCTTCTGCACCGCCTTGTCCCTTTCCTCGATCAGCACCGCGTGCAGCCGGGCCAGGCCGCGCGCCCGGTGCGCGAGTTCCGCGCGGCGCCGGCCGAGCTGCTCCGCCTGCGCGGATGCTTCGGCAAGCTGTTCGCCCAGACCAGTGGCGCCCTGCTGCTCGAGACGCGCCCGCAGCGCCACGATCTCGCTCTGCAAGCGCGCGTGTGCCTGCCGCTGGTTGTCGGCCGCGCGCATCAGGCTGTCGGCTTCATCCTCGTCGACGTCGGCGGCCAGCTGCGCGGCTTCATTCCTGATCTCCTGCACCTGCGCGGCAAGCAATCCGTCCTGCGCCAGCGCCTCGGCGAGTTCGCGCTGCGCGGCCGCGCGCCGTTCGCGGGCCTCGTCGGTGTCGAGACGCTGGCGGCGCGACTGCAGATCTTCGGCGAGCGAGGCGGCGCGCGCACTCAGCGCGAGCTGTTCATCGCGCGCGGCGCGGGCCTGCTGCTGATACGCGCGGTGTCTCGTCTCGGCGGCGGTGACCGCTTCATTCGCGGCGGCGGGATCGCAGGCGGTTTCCGCCGCCGGCAATGCATCGATCCTGGCCTGCAGTGCCTGCAGACGGGCTTCACCCGCCGCGATGGCATCCGCGAGTGCCTGCACGCCCTCCGGCGCGTGGATGCGCTGCTGTTTCTCCAGGCTTTCGATCTCCCTGCGCAAGGCCTGGTGTTCAGCCAGGCGCGCCTCGCCTTCGGCCAGGCTGGCGATGCCGAGCTGCCGCAGCAGCGCGTCGCGTTTTGCAAGGCGGTCGCGCAGCGCCGACGCGAGACCGCTGGCTTCGCTGGCGCCGGGGATGATGCGCAGCTCGCCGACGCCGGGGATGAGGAGCGTGGCGTCGTGTTCCAGCAGCCGGTGTCCGCTGCCGGAGAGCGGCGCGTCGCCGAGCATCAGCGTGGCCTGCGGGGAGAGCCGGTATTCGATGCGGGTGCAGGTCGCCTCCATCTTTGCCTGCAGTGTCGCCACCTCGGCGTCGAGCGCGCGCAGCGTGCGCAGGCCGTCGGCGCCGATGGCGGACGCGGCCGCGGCGGCGGTCGCCGTGGCCAGCTGGGCGCGCAACTGCTGCGTCGCCTGCAGCGCCTGGCGGCGGCGTTCGAGCTGTTCCTGTTCGAGCGCGCGCTGTTCCCGCAGCTGACGTGCCTGCGCCGCCGCCATCGCCGCCTGCGCCGCGGCCCGGGCTTGCCCGAGCGCGGCCAGCGACTGTTCCTCGGCCTGCGCCAGCTCGCGGCAGCGCGCCAGCAGCGCTTCGGCGGATTGCTGGACGGCGGCGCGGTTCTGCTCGAGCGTGTCGAGCGCCGCCATGTCCTGCTGCGCCTGCTGCTCGCGCTCCTGCAGCAGGCGGCTGCGTTCGCGGTTCGCCGCGTGCAGGCGCTCCAGCTGCGCCAGCAGTTCACGGGCCGCGTGCAGCGCGGCCAGCTTGCGCCGCGCCTGCTCGGCGCGGGCGGCCAGGACTTCCCACTGCCTGCGCCGTGCGGCCTGATCGCATTCCTCCTGCATGCGCGCGAGCCGCTCCGCGTCGGCGGCGAAAGCGCCCTGCAGCTTTTCAAGTGTCTGCAGGCGCTCGCACGCCGCCTGCCAGTCGGCCTCGGCCTGGGCATACTCGCCGGTCGGCTGCGCGTTGCGCGGCGTGAGCAGCTTGTGCATCTCCTTCTGCACCGATGCGATCAGGACATCCTCGCCCTGCTCCACCTGCCCGCCGGCCAGCTCCGACAGGGCCTGCCGCAGATGGGCGGCGGCATGGCCGGCGGGGCTGGCCAGGTCGTGGCCCTGGCCCTGCGCGATCCACAGCAGGCCGGGAATGCCGCCGTGCTCGGGAGTGGAGGCGCCGCGCGCGGGCATGGAAAAGCGCAGCAGCGAGGACAGCGCTTCCTCGGCGCCGTCGCCCTGGAATTTCTGCAGGCCGCCGTCGACCAGCAGTTCGCATTCCTGTCCCTTGATGAAGCGTTTGCGCAGGCGGTAGCTGCGCCCGCCGGTCTCGAATTCGACCAGCACCTGGGGACGCGCCGCCGGCGACTGCCAGGGCACCGCGCCCGCCATGGACTTGGAACGGTAGCGTTCGAGGAAGACCGCGCGGATGGCGCTGGCGATGCTGGTCTTGCCCGCCTCGTTGGGGCCGGTGAAGATGTTGATGCCGTCCTGCAGGCCGTCGATTTCCAGTCGGCCGGAGAACTTGCGGAAGTCCTCGATGACGATGCGGCGCAGTTTCATTGCCGTCCCTCCAGTTCCTGCTGAAAGCGCGCCAGCAGCAGCAGCGCTTCGGTGGCGGCGGCCCGCTCCTGCGGGTCCCCGGCTTCCTGCTCGGCGCGCAGGCGCGCCACGGCGTTGGCGAGATAGCCGCCGCGCGCGCCGAGCGCGGCCAGGTCGGCATCGGTCGGCAGAAAGCGCAGCCCTCCCAGGTCGTGACGCAGCGCCCTGACGCGGGCCGCGGTTTCGTCGATCGCTCTTTCCAGGCTGCGCCAGGCGCCGAGGTCGATGCCGCCCTCGACCCTGAGCATCAGCACATCCCCCTGGCCGAGAGGCTGCAGCCGCGCGACCAGTCGCTCGACGTCGCTCGGCACCGACAGCGTCTCCTCCCAGCGCTGCCAGCGGTAGCGGCTGATGCGGTGCGGCGTGACGTCGGGCGTGCTGCCGGGCGCGGCGATGCGCACTTCGAGCAGCATGCCGGACTCGTTGTTGGTGAAGCGGTCGGTCTCGGGCGTGCCGGAGTACCAGGTGCGCTCATCGACGCGGAACAGGCCGTGCCAGTCGCCGAGCGCGAGATAGTCGAGCGAGGCGCGCGCGCAGCGGTCGGCGGCGATCGGGTTGGTCGCGTCGATGCCCTCGGGCAGGCGCTCGGCGACGCAGCCGTGGGAGAGGCCGATGCGGATCATGCCCGCCGGCGTGGCGGTGTCGTCGAACACGGCAGTCACGTCGTCGAGGGTATGGCGCTGGGTCAGCGGCGCGGCCAGCACCGCGCCCTCGCCGAGTTCGATCACCGTGGGCCGGAGGCAGACCTGGACGTTCGGCGGGATGCAGCCGAGCGCCGCCGCCCGCGTCCATACGCTTTCGGCCAGCGCGGCATCGTGATTGCCGGGAATCATGATCCATGGACCGGAGAAGCCCGCCAGCGCGCCGAAGAGCCGGCGGATCACGCGGTCCGAGACCGTCTGCTGGTCGAACACGTCGCCGGCCACCAGTACCGCCTGCACCTGCCGCTGCGCGGCCAGCGCCGCGATGCGCTCGACCGCTTCGAAGCGGGCTTCGCCGAGCAGCGCCGCCTCTTCCGCGCCGAACTGGCCGAAGCGGGCGCCGATCTGCCAGTCGGCGGTGTGCAGAAAATGGATCATCGATTGGTTTCCTCAAGACGGGATGGGCGGCTTTGGCCGAGGATGTGGCGTTCGACCGGATTGCGAGCAGAAATTCTACAGAAAGCACGGTATGGGCATACAGTGATTTATCGGTCCGCGTAGGCTTTCCGGCAACACTGGTAAACTGCGCCCCCTTCGGCAGCAGCGGCGCGAACCATCGCTTCCGCCGCCGGATCAGAGCTGAACGATCCGCCTGCTCTTTCCATTCGTAAAAAATCACAAGGAGCAATACATGAACGAACCGACTCCCGCCGCGGAGAAAGACGCGAAGCCGTCTTTCATGCGCAGGATCTCGATCGCCTTCGGCGCCTTCTTCCGCAGCTTTTCCGACGCCGAGTTCGCGCGCCGGGTCGACCATATCGATGAAATCGCGGCCGTCGCCGAAGTGCCGCGCGCCGAGCCCGCGCCGCCGGAACCGCCCAAACCGGTGGTGCTGAGGGAGGCGTCGCCGGACGCGGCGCTGCAGCTGCTTTCGCTGCTGCAGCGCGATGCGCGCCTGATCGATTTCGCGATGGAAGACCTGAGCGCCTACTCCGACCAGGACATCGGCGCGGCCGCGCGCGTCGTGCATGAGGGCTGCCGCAAGGTGCTCAAGGAACACTTCACCATCGTCCCGGTGCGCAGCGAAAGCGAAGGCAGCCGCGTGACGCTGGCGGAGGGATTCGATGCCGCCTCGGTGCAGCTGACCGGCAATGTGGTCGGCAGCGCGCCGTTCAACGGCAGCCTCACCCACCGCGGCTGGCGGGCCTCGGAAGTGCGCCTGCCGAAGCTGGCGCCCTCGCACGACGCCAGCGTGCTGGCGCCGGCGGAGGTGGAATTGTGAGCGCGCGCTACGCAATCGGCATCGACCTCGGCACCACGCACTCGGCGCTGGCCTGGACGGAGATCGGCAGCGCCGACGGCGAGCGCACGGTGCACGGCGTGCTCGAGATTCCGCAGCTGACCGCGCCGGGCGCGGTGGAAGCGCTGCCGCTGCTGCCCTCCTTCCTCTATCTGCCGCATGCGGACGAACTCGCCGCCGGCGAGCGCAGCCTGCCCTGGGGGGCGGAGCAGCCCGATGTGGTCGGCGAACTCGCGCGCAGCCGCGGCGCCGCCACCCCGATCCGCCTGGTGTCGAGCGCCAAGAGCTGGCTCTGCCATCCGGGAGTGGACCGGCGCGCCGCCATCCTGCCCGCCGACGCGCCGCCGGAAGTCACCCGCGTGTCGCCGCTGCAGGCCTCGATCCGTTATCTCGAACACCTGCGCAATGCCTGGGACAATGCCCATCCCGAGGCGCCCTTCATCCAGCAGGACATCACCGTCACGATCCCGGCCTCCTTCGATCCGGCGGCGCGGGAGCTGACGGCCGAGGCCGCGCGCAGCGCGGGCTACCAGTCGCTGACGCTGCTGGAAGAGCCGCAGGCGGCGCTCTACCACTGGATTCAGGCGAGCCAGGGCCGCTGGCGCAAGGACGTGCGGCCGGGCGACGTGATCCTGGTGGTCGACGTCGGCGGCGGCACCAGCGACTTTTCCCTGATCGCGGTGGTCGAGCGCGAAGGCAACCTGGAACTGCACCGGGTGGCGGTCGGCGACCACATTCTGCTCGGCGGCGACAACATGGATCTGACGCTGGCGCATGTCGTCGCGCGCAAGCTGGCCGCCGGCGGCACCACGCTCGACCCCTGGCAGATGCGCGCCCTGACCTATGCCTGCCGCTCGGCCAAGGAAGCGCTGCTGTCGGACGCCGGCGCGCAGAGCGTGCCGCTGGTGGTGCCGAGCCGCGGCTCGAAACTCATCGGCGGCTCGATCCGCACCGAGCTTACGCGCGAGGAAGTCAGCGGCGTGATCCTCGAAGGCTTCTTCCCGAAGGTCGAGGCCGGCGCGCGTCCGGCCACGCGCACCCGCGCCGCGCTGACCCAGCTCGGCCTGCCGTTCGCGCAGGACGCGGCGGTGACCCGCCATCTCGCGGCCTTCCTCGGCCGCCAGTCCGGCGCGCTCTCCGAGCTTGGCGTGCAGGCGCAGGCGGGCAGCTTCCTGCATCCCACCGCGATCATGTTCAACGGCGGCGTGTTCAAGTCGCGCATCCTGGCCGAGCGCGTGCTGGACACGGTCAACGGCTGGCTGGCGGCGGAAAACGCGGCGCCGGCACGGCTGCTGCAGGGCGCGGATCTCGACCTGGCGGTGGCGCGCGGCGCCGCCTACTACGGTTATGTGCGCACCGGCACCGGCGTGCGCATCCGCGGCGGCACCGCCCGGTCCTTCTATGTGGCGGTGGAGTCCGCGATGCCGGCCATCCCCGGCATGGAGCCGCCGGTCCAGGCACTTTGCGTGGCGCCGTTCGGCATGGAGGAAGGCACCGATGCCGAGCTACAGTCGCAGGCCTTCGGCCTGGTGGTCGGCGAACCGGTGCATTTCCGCTTCTTCGGCTCCACCACACGCCGCCAGGACCGCATCGGCACCGTGCTCGACGTCTGGCAGCCGGACGAGCTGCAGGAACTCGACGAAATCCAGGCCACCCTGCCCGCCGAGGGACGGCAGGCAGGCGAGGTGGTGCAGGTGCGGCTGCATGCGGCGGTGACCGAAGCCGGCACGCTGGAACTGTCGGCCACGCCGCTGACCGGCGGCGAGCGCTGGAAGGTCGAGTTCGACGTGCGCGGCCACGCCGAAGCCTGATGCGATGAAGCGCTTCCAGGTCGGCATCGACCTCGGCACCACCCATACCGTCGTCGCCTTTGCCGAGGCCGGCGGCGGCGACATCCGCCTGTTCGACATCGAGCAGCTGGTCGGCCCCGGCGAGGTCCAGGCCTTGCCGCTGCTGCCGTCGCTGCGCTTTCATCCGGCCGCCGGCGAGCTTGCCGCCGGCGCGCTGCGGCTGCCGTGGTCGGCGCAGGACGAGGGTCTGGTGATCGGCATGCTGGCGCGCCGGCTCGGCGCCCAGGTGCCGGGGCGGCTGGTGACCAGCGCCAAGAGCTGGCTGTCGCACGCGGCGGTGGACCGGCTCGCCCCCATCCTGCCCTGGGGCGCGCCCGCGGAGGTGCCGAGAGTGTCGCCGGTGGAAGCCAGCGCGAGTTATCTCGCGCACGTGCGCGCCGCATGGAACTGGCGCTTTCCCGACGCGCCGCTGGCGCAGCAGGACCTGGTGCTGACGGTGCCCGCCTCCTTCGACGAAGCGGCGCGCGCGCTGACGCTGCAGGCCGCGCGCGACGCCGGGCTGCCGGGCGTGCGGCTGCTGGAAGAACCGCAGGCCGCTTTCTACGACTGGCTGCACCGGCAGGGCGGGCAACTGGCGGCACAGCTCGCCGACGCGCGGCTGGTGCTGGTGTGCGACGTCGGCGGCGGCACCACCGACCTCAGCCTGATCAGGGTGGAACAGGGCGACGCCGGCCCGGTGCTGACGCGCATCGGCGTCGGCAAGCATCTGATGCTCGGCGGCGACAACATGGACCTGGTGCTGGCGCACCTGGCCGAACAGCGGCTGCGGCAGGACGGCGCTTCGGGCCAGCCGCTGTCGGCGGCGCGGCTGTCGCAGCTGATCGAACGCTGCCGCGCGGCGAAGGAAACCCTGCTCGCGGCGAATGCGCCGGAGCGGGCGGCGGTCACCCTGCTCGGCATGGGCTCGCGCCTGGTCGGCGGCGCCAGCACGGTGGAACTCGGGCGCGACGAAGTCGAGCGCGCCATCGTCGACGGCTTCTTTCCGCCTGCCGCCTTCGGCGAGCGGCCGCGGGCACGGCGGTCCGGCATCGTGGAATTCGGCCTGCCCTATGCGAGCGACCCGGCGGTGACCCGCCATCTCGCGGACTTTCTCGCGCAGTACCAGGACGCGGCCCGGGACGCGCTCGGCGACCGCGCCCCGGCCGACGGCCCCGCCCTGCCCGATACCCTTCTGCTCAATGGCGGCGTGTTCCGCGCGCCCGCCATCGCGCAGAGGCTGCAGCGCACGCTCGACGGCTGGCGCGGTCAGCCGCTGCGGCTGCTGCACAACGCCGACCCCGACGTCGCGGTGGCGCGCGGTGCCGTCGCCTATGCGCTCGCGGCCGCGGGCCGCGCGCCGCGCATAGGCGGCGGCTCGGCGCGCAGCTATTTCCTCGCGCTGGATGAACAGAAGGCGGTCTGCGTGCTGCCGCGCGGCAGCGAGCCCGGCCATGAACTGCTGCTGGCGGACCGCGGCTTCGCGCTGCGCGTCGGACAGCCGGTGCGCTTTCGCCTGCTCACCAGCAGCGCCGATCCCGGCAACCGGCCGCCGGCGCCGGGCGAACTGGTCAATATCGCCGGCGCGGACTATGCGCCGCTGCCCCCGATCGCCGCCGCCCTGCGCTCCGACGCCGGCAGCAAGGAAGTGCGGGTGCAGCTGGCGAGCATGCTGACCGAGGTCGGCACGCTGGAGATGCACTGCGTCAGCCTCGACGATCCTGCGCGCCGCTGGCTGCTGGAGTTCCAGCTGCGCGGCGACGCCGCCGACGAGCAGGCGCCGCAGGAGGTGGCGCTGCCGCCGCGCACCGCCGACGCGGTCGCGCTGATCGACCGCATCTTCGGTCCGCGCGCGCAAAAGACCACGCCGAAGGAAGTGCGGCAGCTCAGGATGCAGCTGGAGCGGGTGCTCGGCGAGCGCGAGCGCTGGCCGACGCCGCTGCTGCGCCACCTGTGCGATGCCCTGCTGCAGCGGGCCCGCGGCCGGCGCCGGTCCGCCGATCATGAAAAGGCCTGGTTCAACCTCGCCGGTTATTGCCTGCGTCCCGGCTTCGGCTATCCCGCCGACGACTGGCGCATCGGCCGCCTGTGGCCGCTGTTCGAATCCGGCATACAGCACGGCAAGGATAACCAGGTGGCGAGCGAATGGTGGACCATGTGGCGGCGGGTCGCCGGCGGGCTGGAGCGCGAGGCGCAGCTGCGGCTGCTGGACGACTTCGCGTTCAATGTCGCCGAAGAGGCCGAGCGCGGTCCGCGCCCGCCGCATCTCGTGCCCGGCGCGATCGATGACATGCTGCGCCTGGCCGGCGCGCTCGAACGCATCCCCGCCGGCTACAAGGTGGAAATCGGCGACTGGCTGCTCGGGCTGCTGTCCGGTCAGGCCGGCGCGCCGGACAGCCTCGTCCTCTGGTGCCTGGCCCGCGTCGGCGCGCGCCAGCCCTTCCATGGCAGCGCGCATGACGTGGCGCCGCCGGAGGATGCGGGACGCTGGCTGGAGCAGGTGCTGGCGCTGGACTGGAAACGCGTGGACGGCGCCGCTTTCGCCGCCGCGCACATCGGCCGCATGACTGGCGACCGCGCGCGCGACATCGAGGGCATGCTGCGCCAGCGCCTGCTTGCCCGCCTGGTCGCGTCCGGCGCGCCGCCGGCATGGACGGCGATGGTGCGCGAAACGGTGACACTCGACGAGGCGGCCGAGAGCAGACTGCTCGGCGACTCGCTGCCTGCCGGGCTGAGACTGATCCGCTGACGCCTGTCCGGCCGGCGAGAGAAATACCCGGCGACAATTGCATTCGCCTTGCCCGCTTGATGCAGTTGCAGGGATGGAACCGGCCCGCGCCACGCGGGGTCTCTCCTGCATGACCATCCGGCGATCGCTGTCCGACACGCCGCCGCTTCCCGCCATCCAAGGAGACAAGATGAACATCCGCACGTTCCTGCTGCTGCTTGTCCTCGCCGCCGTGGCCGCCTTCGTCGCCCTGAACTGGTCGACCTTCCTCGCGCCGTCGACCCTGTCTCTCGGCTTCGCGAGCTTCGAGGCGCCGCTCGGGCTGGTGATGCTCGGCCTGCTGGCGGCGCTGGCGCTGGCCTTCCTGGGCTTCATCGTGTTCCTGCAAACCTCGGTGCTGCTGGAGGCCCGCCGCCACGCGCGCGAACTGCAGACGCAACGCGACCTGGCCGACCAGGCGGAGGCGTCGCGCTTCACCGAGCTCCGCGGCTTCATCGAGGGCGAGATGCGCGCCCTCGCCGCCCGTGACACGGACGCGACCCATGCCTTGCTGGCCCGCATCGACCAGCTGGAGACCGGGCTGCGCGGCGCGCTCAGCGACAGCAGCAATACGCTCGCCGCCTATCTCGGCGAGCTGGACGACCGGCTGGCACGCGAAGGCCGGGTAGCGATCGCGCCGGCGACCCCGAGGCGAGACCATTGAACGCCGCGAAGCTGTGGCAATATCCTGCCGGAATCACACTCTGCGCGGCTCCGGGCCGCGCCCCCGGAAGCGACATGACTGAAAGCGATGAAGCACTCGGCAGGCAACACCATGGACGATCCTTGCGCGGCCCGGCGCTGATGCGCGCCTGCCTGTGCGCGCTGGCGCTCTCGTCCGCCTGGCTGCCGGCCGCCGCCGAGAGCTACCGGGTGGAGCTCGACGCCTCGCCCGAGCTGCGACGCCTGCTGACCGAATTCCTCGACCTGATGCGCTACCGGGAACGCGACGACATCAACGCGGACCAGCTCAGCTTCATGGTCGCGACCGCACCGGAACAGGTCGAGCAGCTCGCCTCGACCGAAGGCTACTTCACGCCCCGCACCGACATCCGGCTGGAACAGGAAGACGGCCTGCCGCTGGTGCGCATCACGGTCGACGCCGGCCCGCGCACCCGGGTGTCGACGGCGCGCGTCGACGTCGCCGGCGCCGCCCCGCGGCAGCATCCGGCACAGGTGCAGGAACTGCGGGACGAATGGCCGCTTTCAGCGGGCGAGCCTTTCCGCCAGGAGGCATGGAATGCGGCCAAGCAGCAGGGCCTGCAGATCCTGCAGCGTCGGCGCTATCCTGCCGCCCGCATCGCCGGCTCGGAAGCCCGCATTCTCGCCGACAGCCAGCAGGCCGAGCTGGCGGTCCAGTACGACAGCGGGCCGGTGTTCCGGCTGGGCGAGATCGAGGTCAGCGGCACCGACCGCTATCCGGAAACCATCGTCCGCAATGTCAGCCCGCTGCGCAAGGGCGAGGAATACCGGGCCGAGCGCCTGCTGGAATTCCAGCGCCAGGTGCTGCGCACGCCGTACTACAGCAATGCGGTGATCGATATCGATGCCGATCCGGAGAACGCGGAAGCCGCGCCGGTGCGCGTGCGAGTGACGGAATTCCCGCAGCAGCGCATCCGCACCGGCATCGGCTACACCACCGACACCGGCGTTCACTTCGACGGACTCTACAGTCACAACAACATGTTCGGCCGCGCCTGGGTGCTCGACGCGCAGGCGCGTCTCGAACAGCGCCGCCAGTTCGGCCGCCTCGAACTGTCGCTGCCGCCGGAGCCGGGGGCCTGGGTGCACAGCGCTTTCGGCTCGGTCGAGCGCACCACGCTGGAAGGCATTGAGCTGGAGTCCCGCCGCATCGGCGTGCGGCGCGCGCGCAGCACCGAGTCGCGCGACACCGCCTGGTCGCTCGAGTATTACAACGACGCGCTGCGGCAGATCGACGACGCCGACCTGCCCGCCGACGTGCTGGTGCGGCCGGGCACCCACCAGGCCCTGGTGGCCGGCTATGCGCGCACGCGCCGCTATGTCGACAATCCCCTGTTTCCGCGCGACGGACGCATCATCACGCTGCAGGCGGGCGCGGCGCTCAAGGGACTGCTGACCGACCAGAGCTTCGTGCGCCTGTACGGCCGGCTGCGGGAATTCATCCCGGTCGGCAAGCGCGATCTCGTCATCCTGCGCGCCGAAGCCGGCGCCGTCATCACCGAAGGCGGCAATGCCTCGATCCCCGCCTCGCTTCTGTTCCGTGCCGGCGGCACCGACTCGGTACGCGGATACGGTTACCAGAGCATCGGCAATCGCGTCGGCAACACCGTCTATCCGGTGCGCTATCTCGCCACCGGCGGCGCGGAATATGTGCACTGGCTGAACGAGCAATGGGGCGGCGCGGTGTTCTACGACCTCGGGGTCGCCACCGACCGCTGGCAGGACCGCTCGGTGTTCCATGCGGTCGGCATCGGCGCCCGCTACCGCAGTCCGGTGGGCCGCATCAATGTCGACCTCGCGTACGGCTTCCAGAAAAACCGCCTGCGGCCGCATCTGTCGCTCGGCGTGGCCTTCTGAGCGATGGACCGCGCGATGCCGACCCGCCTTCCCACTTCCCAGCACGGCCGGGCGCTCGCCTGGGTCGCCGGCATCGTCGCGGCGCTGTTGCTGCTGCTGGCGGCGACGCTGCTGGCCGCATGGCGCACCGAGACCGGCGCGCGCATGCTGTGGCAGGCGGCGCAGCGCTTCGCGCCGGGCAAGCTCGAGGGCGAACTGCTGGGCGGCACGCTGGCGGACGGCCTGCGCCTGCGCGCGCTGCGCTATGAGGACGCACAGCGCAGCGTGGCGGTCGACAGCGTGGAGGGTGCGTGGCGCCTGTCCTTCTCGCCGCTGGCGCTGAGCATCGACTCGCTCGCGCTCGGACGCGTCGAGCTGACGCAGCAACCCACGCCGCCGGAACCGGCCACGATGCCGCCCTCCCTGCGGCTGCCGCTGGCGCTGGAGATACGCGACCTGCGGGTGCGCGAACTCATCGTGCGCGAAGCCGGAAAGGAGGGCGGCACTCAGCTGCGGGATCTGCGGCTGCAAGCCAATTCCGACGGCGTGCGCCACCGGCTGCGCCTGCAGCAGGCCGACACGCCGTACGGCCGGGTACGGGCCAGCCTCAACCTCGCCGGCGATGCACCGTATCCGCTCGACGGCGCGGCCAGCATCGAGGGCCGGGTGCAGGAGCAGGAATTCCGCGCCGATGCGCGCCTGTCCGGCAGCCTGGAGACGCTGCGCATCGACGCCGACGGCGGCGCAGGCAAGCTCAACGGTCAGGCCGGGATCGAGGCATCGCCGTTCGCGCAGGTGCCGCTGCGCCGGGCCGTGGTGAAGATCGACGACTTCAATCCGCAGGCGCTCAGGCCCGACCTGCCGGAGGCACTGCTGCGCCTGCGCGCCACGCTGGAACCGGAGGGCACCCCGGCCGAGCTGTCGCAGCTGGTGGTGCGCGGCCCGGTCGAACTCGTCAACGCCAGCCCGGGCAGGATCGACAAGGGCCGGCTGCCGCTGGTATCGGCGGACATGAAGGTTCGGCTCGATGCACAGCGGCAGCAGATCGAAGCCGTGACGCTGAAGCTGAGCGGCGATGGCGAGCTGTCGGGCAAGGGCGAGATGCGCACCGACGGCAGCGGCGAATTCTCCCTGCAGGCGCGCGACCTCGATCTCAACGCCCTGCACGGCGCGCTCCTGCGGACCAGCCTGGACGGCCCCCTCACGCTCAGACAGGCCGACGGCAGGCAAACCGTCGGCCTCGATCTCGCCGATCCCAGCATGCAGGCGAGCGCCGACATCGAACTCACGCCCGCGCAGATCGGCGTACAGACCGCGCGCCTGCAATCGGGCGACACGCGACTCGACCTGCGCGGCACGCTCGCGCGGGCCGGCAACGGCGAGTTCAGCGCCAGCGGCCAGCTGCAGGACTTCAACCCGGCCCGCTTCGCCGCCCGCATGCCGCCCGCGGCGCGCGGCAAGCGGAAGTTCGTGATCCCCCGGGCGCAGATCAACATGAGCTTCGAGGCCGAGGGCGCGCTGCGGCCAGAGCTCGCAGCCGCGCTGCGCTTCGATATCGACGACAGCAGCTATGACGGCTTGCCGATGGCGGGCAGCGGCCGCGTCTCGGTCGCCGGCAAGCGCCTGTTGCCGAGCGAGCTGCAGCTGACCGTCGCCGGCAATGATGCCCTGCTCAAGGGCAGCTTCGGCGCGCCCGGCGACCGCGTCAGCTTCGATATCGACGCCCCCGCCCTCGACCGCCTCGGCTTCGGTCTCGCCGGCCGCCTCCGCCTGGAGGGCGACGCCGCCGGCACCATCGAGCGGCCGGTCGTGAACGCCGCCTATCGCGGCCAGGACCTCGCCTTCGGCGATCACCGCCTCGCCTTCCTCGAAGGCGAAGCCAGCATGCAGGGCGTGCCCGGAACCAGCCCCGATGCCCTGATCGATCTCGACCTGCAGGCGCGCGGCCTGCGCAGCGGAGATCTCGCGCTCGACAGCATCAGCGCCGACCTCGACGGCAGCTACGCGCGCCATACGCTGCGGGCGGAAGCCGAGGGAAAACTGCGCGGACAGGCGCTGGCGCTGAGCACCTCCGCCCGCGGCCGCCTGCGCGAAACGCCGCAGGGCCTGGCCTGGGACGGCACGCTCGACACGCTCGAGAACCGGACGCAGCCGCGCATCGCGCTCGGCGCGCCGTTGCCGCTGGCGCTGGCGCCGGGCTTCGTCGAGGCGGGCAGCACCCGGCTTTCGATCGCCCAGGCCGACATCGCATTGCAGCAGCTGCGCTACGACCATGGCCGGCTGCGCACCGCCGGCGGCTTCTCCGCCCTCGATGTCGGCCGTCTGCTGGCGCTGCAGCAGCAATTCACAGGCAAGGCCGCGCCGGTGTCCACCTCGCTCGTGCTCGACGGCAGCTGGGACCTGTCGCTGGCGGAGACCGGCTCCGGCTTTCTGCGGATCGACCGCCGTTCAGGCGACGTCAGCATTCCCGGCGCCGCCGGCGAGCGACCGCTCGGCTTGTCCACGCTCAGCCTGCGTGCCGACCTGCAGGGGGAAAGCCTCGTATTCGCCGCCCGCACCGAGGCGGCCCGGATCGGCAGCGTGCGCGCCGACGGCCGCCTGCAGCTTCAGCGCAGCGGCGAACTGCTGGCGCCCGGTCCGGACTCGCCCCTCGACGCGCGCGTCGTCGCCGAAGTGCCCCGGCTGCAGAGCATCGCCGCCCTCGCCGGTCCCCGCATCGCGCTCGACGGCGCCATCAGCGCCGATATTTCGATCACGGGGACGGCCTCATCGCCGCGTCTCGCCGGCCGCGTCGACGGCGAGCGACTCGCGCTCACCCTGTACGACCAGGGCGTGCGCCTGTCCGACGGCACCGCGCATCTCGTCCTGCGCGACAATATCGTCGAGCTGCGCGAGGTGCTGTTCCACGGCGGCGAAGGCACGCTGCGCGCCACCGGCAGCATCGACGTCGGCAATGGCGGCGAAGACCTGCGCGCACGCATCGTCGCCGACCGCCTGCAGTTGCTCGCCAGCCCCAGCGGCAGGCTGACGATCTCCGGGCAGGCGGAAGCCGCGCAGGCGGACGGCCAGACGCTCGTCAGCGGCAAGTTTGTGGTCGACCGGGCGCTGTTCAGCCTGCCCGAGAAAAGCGCGCCCAGGCTGGACGACGACGTGGTGGTGATACGCGGCGACCGCCCGCAACCGGCACGCCGCGAGCAGCCGGGCGACAAACGCGCCTCGCCGCTCAGTCCTCGCGTGGATGTCGTGGTCGATCTCGGCCGTAATTTCCGCTTCGAGGGTGCGGGCGCGGAACTGCGGCTGGCCGGCGGCCTGAACCTGCGCAGCGCGCCGGGCGAGACGCCGCAGGCGATCGGCACGGTGCGGGTGGCGGAGGGCACGTATGAAGCCTTCGGCGCCGAACTCGACATCGAGCGCGGCCTGATCAACTTCCAGGGCCCGCTCGCCAATCCCAACCTCAATATCCTTGCGATGCGGCGCGAGCAGGAAGTCGAGGCCGGCGTGCTGGTGACCGGCACCGTGCAGAACCCGAGGGTGCAGCTGGTTTCCGAGCCCACCGTATCCGACGAGGAAAAGCTGTCGTGGCTGATCTTCGGGCGCGGCGGCGGCGGCGCCGAACAGGGCCAGGCCAGCGCCGCCGCCCAGGGCGCCGCGCTCGGCCTGCTCAACAAATTCGGCGGCGCCCGCGTCGCCAAGGGCCTCGGCCTCGACGAACTCTCGATCGGCAGCAGCGAATACGGCATGGAAGGCAGCCAGGTCGTCAACCTCGGCAAGGAAATCACCGACCGCCTCACCGTCGGCTATGAACAGAGCCTGGCGGGCGCCGAGAGCGTGCTCAAGCTCACCTACCAGCTGTCGCGCAGCTGGACCGTCGTGCTGCGCGGCGGCGCGGTAACAGGCATCGATCTCTCTTACAACAAGCGTTTCGACGGCGACAGGAAGTGAGGTCGCTGAAAGCAGCGCGGCGTCCCTGCCGGCGATGCAGGTTGCGCGAGCTCCGCCGGGCCGGCCCTACTCACACTCGGTAGGGCCGGCGTCCCTGCCGGCCCAAGCCCCGTGCGTCCGGAGAGTCGTTGATGCGCGGGATGCTCAGGATGCTCGGGGCGGCGCGCGTTGGGCGACCTCCGCCGGCCGGCACGGAGGCCGGCCCTACTCCCCCCTCAATACGTCACCAACACCCCCAACCCCATCACCCGCTGGTGCGCGTTGTAATCGATCAGCGAATGCCCGTACCCGGTGAAATACTGCACATAGCCCTTGAGCCTCGGCGCGAGCGGGAAAGCCCAGCCGATCTGCATCGCACCCTTGTCGGTACTGAAGTTGTAGCGCGTCAGCAGCGATACTTCGTGACCGTTGCTGCGCCAGGTGCCGACCAGGTCGCCGCGGCCCATGTAATCGACGATGTCGGGATTGTCGTCCTCGTCCGCGCTCTCGTTGACCCGCTTCCACGCGCGTGCGAGCAGGCTGAAATTGCCGCGCTCGAAGCCGGCCTGCAGATAACTGCGGTTCCAGCTGCGCGACAGCACCGAACCCTGGCCATTCGACTCATGCACGAAACCGGCGTTGATGAATCGCAGCTTCAGACCGAGCAGGTCGAGGTTCAGCGGCACCACCGCCATCACCTCGGGCTGATAATTGGTTTCGCGGAACGGGCTCGATGCCTCGCGGTTGTTTGCCTGCCAGTAGCTGGTCTGGGTATAGCCGAACCAGAAGTCGACCGGCAGGTTCGCCGGGTTCTCGGCGATCTTGAGCTTGAAGCCAATCTGGAACTTGAGCTCAGCATTCGCCAGCCCACCGCCCCGGCCGGGCAGGCGCAGCGGACGATACGGTTCCACGTTCGGCGAATCGTTGTAGGTCGCGATCAGGTAGTTTTCGCGATGCGGCCGGAAATGAAAGATGCCGCGCTTGTCCCCGGCATCGAGCTCCCAGTAGCGCGAAAGATAGGACACGCCGCGCTCGCCGCCGCTCTCCGCAGCCGTACTCGCGGCGAGCGCGGGGCTCTCGGGCTGAGGCGAAACCGCCGCAGCCGCCCGCTCCTGTTCCGGCACAGGCTCGCCCCGCGCAAGCCTGTCATAGCAGGACAGCCGCTCGCGATCGTCGGCGATGGCGGCGCAGGCCTCCAGCCGGGTGGGCACTTCCTGGCCCCAAGCACAGGCGGATGCGAACAGTCCGGCGAGCGCGCCGCAGAGCAGCTTCTTTTTCAAGATCCCCTCCAGGTGAGGACGTCTAGGTTTTTTTTCGAAGGCTCGGCGCATAACGCACCATGTCGAGGCAGGCATCGACCAGCCGCTCGGCCTCGTCGACCAGACTGAAAGACCCGGTGGAGAAGAGCCAGTTCCGCAGCGTGCCGTCGATTGCGCCATGGAACATGATCGCGGCCAGAGGGACGTCGAGGTCGGCCGCAAGCTGACCTTTCTCCACCGCCTGTTCCAGCAGCAGCGTCAGCCGGCCGCGGCCGCGCAGGAACGCTTCCTGCTGGCGCACGTACGCCTGGTCAGTCGGGTCGACGAATTCGCACTTGAAAAACAGGATGTCGGTGACCTTGCGGAGATGGACATCGGTCGCCGCCTGCGTCAGGAAGAAAAGGCAGACCTTGCGCAGATGACCGAGCGGATCGTCGTTGCCGCGCGCCTCGCCTGAAGCGGCAAGTTCTTCCATCGGCAGCCTGACCCTTTCGCACATCGCGTTGAACAGGTCGCTCTTGTTCTTGAAATGCCAGTAGATGGCGCCGCGCGTCAGGCCGGCCGCTTCGGCGACTGCCTCCAGCGTGGTGCGGGCATAGCCGAGACGATGGAAGACATCTTCGGCGGCGTCGAGCAGGTGATTGCGCGTTTCCAGCGCTTCTTCCTTGGTTTTCCTAACCATGAGCAATAAGGAGTGTCGGGTGGGTGGGCGCGGAGCGCTCGCAACATACATTCAGGATCGTATGTATAATACACCCTCGAACACGATAGCGGAAAAGAGATTGCGGCCGACAGGGCTGTCAGGCGCAGTCTGACAAACTGCTGTAAGTTATTCCACTTTTGCCCCGGAAATCCTTCATGAGAGCACTTTACCGATATACCCCGCTGGCGGCCGTGCTTGCCGCCGCGCTCAACCTGTCGGGCTGCGGCGACCAGATCGCGAGCGCGCATGCACAGGCGCCCGGTGGCATGCCGCCCCCCGAAGTCTCGGTCGTGACTGCGGCGGCCGAACGTCTGACACTGACCAATGAACTGCCCGGCCGCCTCGAGGCTACCCGCGTCGCCGAAGTCCGCGCGCGCGTCGCCGGCATCGTCACCAAGCGGGTCTTCCAGGAAGGCAGCGAGGTCAAGGCCGGCCAGGTTCTGTTCCGCATCGATCCGGCGCCCTTCGAGGCGGCGGTCAACAGCGCGCAGGCCTCGCTCGCCCGCGCCGAAGCGAACCTCGCGCAGGCCACCACCACCGTGCAGCGCTACAAGCCGCTGGTGGAAACCAATGCGATCAGCAAGCAGGAATTCGATGTCGCCCAGGCCACGCAGAAGCAGGCCGCCGCCGACGTGCAGGCCGCCAAGGCGGCGCTGACCACGGCTCGCCTGAACCTCGGCTACGCCACGGTGAACGCGCCGATCTCCGGCCGCATCGGCCGCGCGCTCGTGACCGAAGGCGCGCTCGTCGGCCAGGGCGCCGCGACGCCGCTGGCCACCGTCCAGCAGCTCGATCCCATCTACGTCAACATCACGCAGTCCGCGTCGGAAGCGCTCAAGCTGCGCCGCGCCATGAGCGCCGGCCAGCTGCAGAAGGCCGGCAAGGATGAAGCCAGGGTCACGATCGTGATGGAAGACGGCGAAGCCTATCCGCACCCGGGCAAGCTGCTGTTCTCCGACCAGACCGTGGACCCGAGCACGGGCGCGATCACGCTGCGCGCGCTGGTGCCCAACCCCGACCGCTTCCTGCTGCCCGGCATGTACGTGCGCGCACGGGTCGAGCAGGCGGTGCGCGAGAACGCGATCACGCTGCCGCAGCAGGCGGTGCAGCGCATGCCCAACGGCTCGGTGGTGATGGTGGTCGGCGACGACAACAAGGTCGCGCCGCGCCCGGTCAAGGCCGACAGCGCGCTCGGCGACAAGTGGGTGATCAGCGAAGGACTCAAGGGCGGCGAGCGCGTGATCGTCGAGGGCTTCCAGAAGGCGCAGCCGGGCGCGGTCGTCAAGGCCGTGCCGTGGAAGCAGGCGGGAGCAGCGGGCGCGCAGGCGCAGCCGGCTCCCCAGACCGGCGGCCAGCAGCAATCCGCCGGCAACAAGTAAGAGAGCAAGCGAATGGGAAAATATTTCATTGATCGCCCGGTCTTTGCCTGGGTGATCGCGGTCTTTATTCTGCTCGCGGGCGCGCTGTCCATCACCGGACTGCCGGTCGCGCAGTATCCGACGATCGCGCCGCCCGCGGTGCAGATCACCGCGACCTACCCCGGCGCCACCGCGCAGACGCTGGAAAACAGCGTCACCAGCCTGATCGAACAGGAACTCAACGGCGCTCCCGGCCTGCAGTACATGGAATCGCAGAGCCAGGGCAACGGCCAGGCGCAGATCACCGCCACCTTCCAGCCGGGCACCAACATCGACCTCGCCGCGGTCGAGGTGCAGAACCGGATGCGCCGCGTCGAGTCGCGCCTGCCGCAGCCGGTGACGCAACAGGGCGTGCAGGTGACCAAGGCACGCAGCAACTTCCTGATGGTGATCACGCTGTCTTCCAAGGACGGCAGCATGGACCCGATCGCCCTCGGCGACTACATCTCGCGCAATATCGCCAATGAAGTCAAGCGCGTCTCCGGCGTGGGCGACGTCATCCTGTTCGGTACCGAGCGCGCGATGCGCGTCTGGATCGACCCGGCCAAACTGGTCGGCCTGCAGCTCACGCCGACCGACGTGGCCAACGCCATCCGCGCGCAGAACGCGCAGGTGGCGTCGGGCACGCTGGGCGAACTGCCCTCTCCCGGCAGCCAGCAGGTCACCGCGCCCATCGTGGTCACCGGGCAGCTCACCAGCCCCGAACAGTTCGGCAACATCGTGCTGCGCGCCAATACCGACGGTTCGGTGGTGCGCCTGCGCGATGTCGCCCGCGTCGAACTCGGCGGCCAGGCCTATGCGACTTCGGCGCGCCTCAACGGCAGTCCGTCGTCGGCGATGGGCGTGCAACTGTCCCCGACCGCCAACGCGCTCGGCACCGCGACCGCCATCCGCGCCAAGATGGAAGAGCTGGAGAAGTACTTCCCGCAGGGCATACAGTACGAAATCCCCTACGACACCTCCAAGTTCGTCAAGATCTCCATCGAGGAAGTGGTCAAGACCCTGCTCGAAGCGGTGGTCCTGGTGTTCCTGGTGATGTACCTGTTCCTGCAGAACATCCGCTATACCCTGATCCCGACCATCGTGGTGCCGGTGGCATTGATGGGCACGTTCGCCGCGATGTACGCGTTCGGTTTCTCGATCAACGTGCTGACCATGTTCGGCATGGTGCTGGCCATCGGTATCCTGGTCGACGATGCGATCGTGGTGGTGGAGAACGTCGAACGCATCATGAGCGAGGAAGGCCTGTCGCCGGCGGAAGCCACGCGCAAGGCCATGGGCCAGATCACCGGCGCCATCATCGGCATCACGCTGGTGCTGATCGCGGTGTTCATCCCGATGGCCTTCTTTGGTGGCGCGGTCGGCGCGATCTACCGCCAGTTCTCGCTGTCCATGGTGGCATCGATGGCGTTCTCGGCGCTGATGGCGCTGACGCTCACGCCGGCCCTGTGCGCGACCCTGCTCAAGCCGGTGGAAGCGGGCCATCATCATGAAAAGCGCGGTTTCTTCGGCTGGTTCAACCGCCGCTTCAATGCGGCGACCAACGGTTATCAGCGCGTGGTGGTCGGCATGCTCGGCAAGACCGGCCGCTACATGGTGGTGTACGGCCTGATCGTCGGCGTCATGGGCCTGCTGTTCATGCGCCTGCCCTCTTCCTTCCTGCCGAATGAAGACCAGGGCTACATCCTGACCAACATCCAGCTGCCGCCGGGCGCCAGCGCCAACCGGACGCTGGACGTGGCCAAGCAGGTCGAGGGCCACTTCCTCAAGCAGCGGGGCGTGGAGCACATCATCTCCGTCATCGGCTTCTCCTTCTCCGGCAGCGGCCAGAACGCGGGCATCGCCTTCGTCCCGCTCAAGGACTGGGACGAGCGCGGCGACGACACCGCCGACAAGATCGCGGGCAAGGCCATGGGCGTGCTGATGGGTATCAAGGACGCGATCGTGTTCGCGCTCAATCCGCCGCCTATCCCCGAGCTGGGCACGGCGACCGGCTTCAACTTCCGCCTGCAGGACCGCGGCGGTCTCGGCCACGACAAGCTGCTTGCGGCCCGCAACCAGCTGCTCGGCATGGCCGGCCAGAGCAAGCTGCTCGCCGGCGTGCGTCCGGAAGGACTGGAAGACGCGCCGCAGCTGCAGGTCGACGTCGACCGCGACAAGGCCAGCGCCCTCGGCGTCTCCTTCGCCGACATCAACAACACGCTGTCGGCCGCGCTCGGCTCGTCCTACCTGAACGACTTCCCCAACCAGGGCCGCCAGCAGCGCGTGATCCTGCAGGCGGAGTCGACCAAGCGGGTACAGCCGGAAGACCTGGGCAACCTGTATGTGCGCAATGCGGCGGGCAACATGGTGCCGCTGTCGACCTTCATCTCGGCCAGGTGGATCAACGGCCCGGTGCAGATCGTGCGCTACAACGGCTATCCGGCGATGAAGATCGCGGGCCAGGCGGCGCCCGGCTACAGCTCGGGCGAGGCGATGGCGGAAATGGAGCGGCTCGCCTCGCAGCTGCCGGCCGGTTTCGGTTTCGAGTGGACCGGCCAGTCGCGCGAAGAGCGCACCTCGGGCGCACAGATGCCGATGCTGATGGCGCTGTCGCTGCTGGCGGTGTTCCTGGTGCTGGCGGCGCTGTATGAAAGCACCTCGATCCCGCTGTCGGTGATGCTGGTGGTGCCGCTGGGCGTGCTCGGCGCGGTGCTCGGCGTGACCCTGCGCGGCATGCCGAACGACGTCTACTTCAAGGTCGGCCTGATCACCATCATCGGCCTGTCGGCGAAGAACGCGATCCTGATCATCGAGTTCGCCAAGGATCTGCAGGCGCAGGGCAAGGGACTGATCGAGGCCACGCTGGAAGCATCCAAGCTGCGTTTCCGGCCGATCATCATGACCTCGCTCGCCTTCATTCTCGGCGTGCTGCCGCTGGCGATCGCCACCGGCGCGGGTTCCGCGAGCCAGCGCGCGATCGGCACCGGCGTCATGGCCGGCATGATCAGCGCCACCGTGCTCGCCGTGTTCCTGGTGCCGGTCTTCTTCGTCGTGGTGCGCAAGCTCTTCCGGGCCAGCAAGCGCCAGGAAGAATTCTGGGCCAGCCATTCGCCGCGACTCGACCCCGCCGACCAACAGGGTGTCTGAACCTATGCAAATACTACGCAATTCCGTTCTTCTGATGCTGGCCGCGGGCGTGCTCTCCGCCTGCTCGCTGGCGCCGCGCTATGAGCGTCCGGCGGCGCCGGTCGCCACCGCCTTCCCGGCCGAACCGCTGCCGGTGACCGCCGCCGCCGGCGTCTCCGCCGACACCGGCTGGCGCCAGTTCTTCCAGGACCCGCGCCTGCAGGCGCTGATCGAATCGGCGCTGCAGAACAACCGCGATCTGCGCACCGCCGCCCTGCGCATCGAGGAAGCGCGCGCCCAGTACAACATCGTCGCCGCCGACCTGCTGCCGAGCTTCAATGCCGCGGTCTCCGGTTCGCGCGGCCGGAACTCGGCGGCCACCTCGCCGCTGGGCGTTTCCACCGTGACGACGGCCTACCAGGTCGGGGTCAACCTGGCCGCCTTCGAACTCGACTTCTTCGGCCGCGTGCGCAGCCTGAACGAAGCCGCGCTCGCGACATACCTGGCGACCGAAGAGGCGCAACGGGCGGCGCAGATCAGCCTGGTGGCGGAAGTCGCCAAGGCTTACCTCGCCGAACGCGCCTACGCGGAACAGCAGGAACTGGCCCAGCGTACGCTCAACGCGCGCGAAACCGGCTACAGACTGGCGCAGCAGCGTTTCGAGGTCGGCGCCTCCTCGGCGCTGGACCTGCGCCAGCAGGAAGTGCTGGTGCAGACGGCGCGTGCCACGCTCGCCACGCTGGTGCGCCAGCGCGCGCAGGCGCAGAACGCGCTGACGCTGCTGGCCGGCCGCCCGCTCGGCGACCTGCCGCCGGCGCGCACGCTGTCCGAGCAGAACATCGTCGCCGAACTGCCGGCCGGACTGCCGTCCGATCTGCTGACCCGCCGGCCCGACATCCGCGCCAGCGAGCAGCAGCTCATCGCATCCAATGCCAGCATCGGCGCGGCGCGGGCCGCCTTCTTCCCGCGCATCTCGCTCACCGCCGGCATCGGCAGCGCCAGCACCGAACTCGGCAATCTGTTCGAGGCCGGCACCCGCACCTGGTCTTTCGTGCCGCAACTCGCGCTGCCCATCTTCGACGCCGGCCGCAACCGTGCCAACCTGTCGCTGGCCGAGGTCCGCAACAATATCGCGGTGGCGAGTTATGAAAAGACCATCCAGACCGCCTTCCGCGAAGTCGCCGATGCGCTGGTCGCGCGTGGCGCCATCGACGAGCAGATCGACGCGCAGCGGCGGGTGCAGGAAGCGCAGGCCGACCGCCTGCGGCTGGCCGAGCAGCGCTTCCAGAGCGGCGTGGCCAGCTCGCTCGACGTGCTCGACGCGCAGCGTGAACTGTTCTCCGCCGAACAGTCGCTGGTGCAGACCCGCCTGCTGCGGCTGACGAACGCGGTGGATCTCTACCGCTCGCTCGGCGGCGGAATCAACGAGACGAACGCCCGGTAAGCGCATCCACGCACCGCTCCGACGACACCCCTCGCGCAGGGGTGTTTTTTTGCGCGGCTTTTCCTTATTTGCCCGGCCTGTTGTTTTCGGTGTCGATTCGGAAGAGTTTGACTTGAATCAACTAGGTGCCGTACGGAAACTATTTAGACTCCTCTTCCGCCGCATAGCGGCTGCGTGATTCACACCGGACAGGAAGCCTTCGGGCGCGGAAGTCGAGATGAAATTGAGAGATTTGAAACTGGGTACCCGGCTCGGACTGGGTTTCGGACTGGTCCTGCTGCTGATGGTGGCGCTGGTCGCCATCGCGCTGATTTACTTCCAGGGCATCGGCCGCATGACCTCGGACATGATCGAGAAGGACTGGCTCAAGGCGGAAGCGGCGCATACCGTCAATGCGACCGTGCGGGCCAACGCCCGCCGCACGATGGAGCTGTTCGTCGTGACCGAACAGGCGCAGCGCGACAGGGTGCTGGCCAAGATCGAGGAAAACAAGAAGACCATCACCGACGCGCTGACCACGCTGGACCGCCTCGTCGAACGCGCTGATGCCAAGGCCATCCTCGTACGCATCAGGGAGGAGCGCGCGCAGTATGTGAAGTCGTTCACCCAGGTGTCGAAACTCATCGCCGAGGACCGGCGCGACGAAGCCGGCCGCATGCTGATCGCGGACACGCTGCCGGCGCTGGACCGCCTGCAGGAATCGGTGAAGGAACTCTCCGCCGTTCAGACCCAGGTGGTACAGGAGACCGGCACCGCCGTGCGTAACAATATCGCCTCCGCGCGCAATGTGATGCTCGCGCTCGGCGTGATCGCGGTGATCATCGGCGTGGTCTTCGCGGTGCGCCTGACGCTCGGCATCACCCGGCCGCTGCGCAATGCGGTGCGCGTCGCCGAGACCGTCGCCGCGGGCGACCTCACCAGCGTGATCGACGTGGATTCCCGCGACGAGACCGGCCAGCTGCTGCAGGCGCTCAAGCAGATGAACGGCAATCTCGAGCAGATGGTGGCCAAGGTGCGCAACGGCACCGATACCATCGCCACCGCCTCGGTGCAGATCGCCGCCGGCAATCTCGACCTGTCCTCGCGCACCGAACAGCAGGCCGCCTCGCTGGAAGAGACCGCCTCCTCGATGGAGCAGCTCACCAGCGCCGTGCGCCAGAACGCGGATCATGCAAGGGAAGCGAACGCGCTGGCGGAAGCGGCATCGCGCAACGCCGGCGAAGGCAGCCGCGCGATCGGCGAAGTCAACGCCACCATGTCCGCCATCAACGACTCGGCACGCAAGATCGCGGACATCACCAGCCTGATCGACGGCATTGCCTTCCAGACCAACATCCTCGCCCTGAATGCCGCGGTGGAGGCGGCGCGCGCCGGGGAGCAGGGCCGCGGCTTCGCGGTGGTGGCGAGCGAAGTGCGATCGCTGGCTCAGCGCGCGGGTGCCGCGGCACGGGAAATCCGCCAGCTGATCGCGGATTCGACCGGCCAGTGCGAGACCGGCGCCCGCCAGGTGGAGCAGGCCGCCGCCACCATGGCGGCCATTGTCGACAGCGTGCGACGCGTCACCGAGATCATGGGCCACATCAGCCAGGCGAGCAACGAGCAGTCGACCGGCATCGAGCAGGTCAACATCGCGATTGCCCAGATGGACGAGGTCACGCAGCAGAATGCGGCACTGGTCGAGCAGGCCGCGGCCGCCGCCGGCGCGCTGGAAGACCAGGCATCCGGCCTGACGCAGCTCGTCGGCGCCTTCAGGCTCGAACAGCGCTTCCTCGCCCTGCCCGCCTGATTCCCGCCGCAGCTCCGGCCGGCCGCGATCGCGTGCATGAACAGCACGCCATCGCGGCCGCCGTGTTTTTCATCGACGCCCGTTTCCGTCCCTGCGGTATGCTCTGCCCATCGATACAGGCATCAGCAAAGATGGAGGAAGCATGAAAGGCAAGGCTGTACTGGCGATCGCCGTCGCGCTCGCGGTGCTGGCGGCAGCGGCGTTCATCGCCACAAGGGAGAGCCGGGCCGCGCGCGGCTACATCGATCCCTCCGACACGCAACTCGTGCAGCGCGGCCGCCCCCTGTACGACCAATATTGTGCGGCCTGCCACGGCAAGGCGCTCGAAGGCCAGCCCGAGTGGCGCAAGCGCCTGCCCAACGGCCGCCTGCCGGCTCCGCCGCATGACGAGAGCGGACACACATGGCATCACCCGGATGCCGTCCTGATCGACATCGTGCGCAACGGCCTCGTTCCCGGCCGGACCGCGCCGGACGGTTATGAGAGCGACATGCCCGCGTATGCGGGCACGCTGTCGGACGACGACATCGCCGCCGTGCTCGCGTATATCAAGAGCCGCTGGCCGGAGAAGGCGCTGGCGGCGCAGAAGGAGATTACGCTGCAGCGGACGGCAAGATGAGGTGAGGCGGGCATCCGCCGCAGATCACCACCCGGGTTTTCGGTCTACGGAACCGAACAGGGGCGGTGAACACTTACCGGCTTTTCACGCCGAGTTCAGCAGATGCCCGTATTTCGCCCCATACTGCCCGCCTTGCCCAGGCTACCCGCGGCTTCCGACGCGGCGACACGCCCGACTCCTCCCGCGCCGCCCGAGCTTGCCCGCACGCTCGCCGCGCATTACCGGTCAGCCGCCGAATCAGGATACGAGGCGGCTGCACCCGACGCGACGGAAATCGGTCGCTCGCGGTTCGAACGGATCGCACCGCAGCGCGCACGCGTAATTTCCCATCCCGGGACACCCCGTGAACGTGAATGCTATCTTTCCGCAGCTCCCGATCTGCTCGACAGGATCGCGGCCGCCGCCAGTCAGCTCGCGGAACCGTCCGCCGCGCTCCCGCCTCCCCCGCACCGGGCGCCGCCAGGCAGAGTGACGGGTTCGGCCACGTGGTTGGTGCGGCACGGGCCGGCCGCGGGTCCGGCATCGCATACGAGACATCGTTCGCCGCCGGCCGAGCCGGGCAGAGACATGAAGCGCCTGAAGGCAGGCAGCGATACAGACGCTCCGGCCGCGCAGCCGCCCATGCAACTCATGGCGATCGACGACGCCGACTGGAAACGGGTTGATTACCCGGCTTTTCCAATGCTTGGCAGCAAGCGCTCGCTGCTTCAAACCGATGCAGGAAAGGCATTGCCGACTGCGCTCCTGGCAGCCGTGAAGGCACGGGACTTCACCCGATTCCTCGATCTGTTCGCGGGCACGGGATTCGTCTCGCTCTGGGTCAGGTCGCATAAGCCGGACGCGCGCGTGGTGCTGAATGAGCTGGACGCCTACCGCCACCTGACCCATCGATACATCATCGACAACCATGAGGCGGTCGTCGCCGAACTGGAGGCAATGAAGACCGAAATCAAGGAACTGTTCTACAGGACCGCGCACTCCGCGCCCCCGGCGGACGCCGGCAGTGCGGACGCGGAACCGGTTGCCGCGATCGACCCGCAGGAGGTGGCGGAATGGATAGCCTCCAGTTCGTTCGACCGGGAAGCAAACAGGCGACTCTCCGCTGCCCTGAGAGAGTACCTGCTGCAGAAACTGCGGGCGAACATGAGCGACGACGGCACGCCGCTTGATGTGCCTTTGAACGCTGCCCTCTACCTGATCGCCCAGCACAATCTGTATATGCCGAATGGCCCGGTCAACATCCGGCTCGGCACGGGTTACACGATGGGAGCCCAGATTGCTCATCCCACGGGCGTCACGATGGGTTCCGGCGGCTCGATCATGAACAGAATGATCGGAAGAAAGCTGGAAGACAGCCCTCATGTCAGAGAGCCCCTGCTGGTGGATGCCAAGATCGACGAGATCGTGACCAAGCTGCGCTATGTGGCGGGCCGGATGCAAGGCGCGACGGTGAGCCGCGGGAATGGCTGGGAGAAGCTGGCCGAGGTCGGGCAAGGGGATCTCGCGATGGTCGATCCCGAGTACTGGCTGCCGGAAGGAAAATTGAGAGGGAAAGGGTACACGAACGGCTCCCAGCCGGCGGACGAATCATCTTCATCCGCCAGACTTCCGGAGTTGTCGGAGACGGGCTTCATCGAACAGGTGGTCGCCACGGTGATGCCCGCCTGGGAAAGACAGGGACGCCTGATCCTGACCAACAAGGAGTCGGAGTACGTACGGGGCAATCTCGAAAAGCTGGGCTTTCTCGTGCTCACCTCGGCCAAGGCGCAGACGACCGCCCGATCGCATACCCGGACCTTGAGGGAAATCGTCGCGATCAACTTCAAGCCCCAGTCGGGAGCGGAAATGCTGCCGTATCAGTATCCCGCGGCGCTCGACCCCGCCCTGCTGCCGAGCGTGCATATTCCGATCGCCGCCAACAAGAACAATCCTGCGCTTCCTGCTTTCTTCAGATGCCATGCCGCCGACACGACCCCTTTCCAGAGGTGCCTGCTGCGGGCCGGCATCAGCGCCGCGTTCACCCAGGACGCCGTCGTGATGGAAAACGGCACCGGACGCGCAGAGAATGTCGAATTCCAGTACCGCAGGCGGCAGTATGAGATCTCGTTCAGCTTCAGCGGCAACCACCTCGAGTCTTGTTCGACCTCGCGAATCATTGGCGACGCCCGATTCGCGATGCTTCAGGTATGGGAGCCTGGCCAGGCCGGCGAGGCCCGGGCACCGGATGCATCGTCGTCCGGTCAGATCGTCGCGCCGCCGTCGACCACGATCGCCTGACCGGTGACGAAGCTGCCGGCGGCGGACGCAAGATAGACCGCCGCACCGGCGATTTCATCCGGCTGTCCGATGCGTCGCAGCGGCGTGGTGGACGTGGCGCGGGACAGCGTGTCCGGGTTTTCCCACAGGGCGCGCGCAAAGTCGGTCTGGATCAGGCCCGGCGCGATGCAGTTCACCCGCACATTGTGCGGCCCGAACTCGACCGCGAGATTGCGCGCGAGCTGGAAGTCGGCCGCCTTGGATACGTTGTAGGCGCCGATCACGGGCGAGCCGCGCAGGCCGCCGATCGACGACACGATGATGATGGCGCCGTCCCGCCGCTCGATCATCTGCGGCGCGATCATCTGGATCAGCCAGTGGTTGGCGATCACATTATTTTCGAGAATCTTGCGGAACTGGTCGTCCTCGATGCCCGCCATCGGACCGTAATAGGGATTGGAAGCGGCATTGCAGACCAGGATGTCGATGCGGCCGAAGGCCTGCATCGTCGCCTGGACCAGGTTCTGCAAGTCGGGCTTGGATGCGATGCTGGCCGGGACCGCGATCGCGCGGCCGGCACCATGGCGGGCATTGATCGCGCCGGCGACTTCGTCGCACGGGGCCTGCTTGCGGGATGAAATCACCACCCTGGCGCCCTGTTCGGCCATGCGTTCGGCGATGGCGCGGCCGATGCCGCGCGAGGATCCGGTGATGACGGCCACCTTGCCGCTCAAGTCGAAGAGGGACATGTCTCGCTCCTGTTGTTGCGCACCGGATTTTCTAAAAAGACCGGGGCATATCGTTATGACAAGACATGTTTATAGCGTCAGCCAACTCGCACTGTCAATACCCGCTTTTCTAAGAATGCCGGCGCCATCAAACGGGCGCCGGCGTGGCCCCGGAACGGACTCAGGGCGTGTCGGCGTACCCCGGCTCGCCGGGTTGGCCGGCGTAGACGCGGTATTCCAGCCCGGACGTCAGGAGATCGATCGTGTGCTTGCGATGGTCGGAAACCAGCAGCGGGCCCTGCCAGTGGACGGTGACATCGTGCAGATTGGCGAAGGCGCCCGGCGGCGTCGGCAGCGTGGTGAGCTGGCCGTCGACCCCGAGCCGCTGCAGCCGGCCCTGGTTGTTGAAGTAGTCGGCGATGAACAGGTTGCCCGCGTGATCGACTGCGATACCCTGCGCCTCATTGAACCGGGCGGCGGTTTCTGGGCTGCCCGCGGGCGGATCCACCGGCACCCCGTAGCTGCCCGCCAGCGTCGTCACGGCGCCGCTGCGCGTATCGATGCGGCGGATGAAGGTGGAGCCGGAATGCGGGGTGGTCGCGCCGCGGAAGGCCACGTCCGTCACATACAGCCTGCCGTGGCGGTCGATCGCCATCCCCGTCGGCGTGTCGAAGCCGGCGGCGCCGCCGATGCCGTCGATGATGGTCCGGTAGTCCTGGTAGCCGCCGGCCAGCGTGCTCACCATGCCATACGGCGTGATCTTGCGGATCCTCGCATTGTTGGTATCGGCGACGTAGACATTGCCGTCGCGGTCCACCGCGATGCCCTGCGGCCGGTTGAAGCGGGCGCCGCTCCCGCGGCCGTCGGCATAGCCCAGCTCCTTCGGCGCGCCCGCCAGCGTCAGCACCTGTCCCTGCGGCGTGACCTTGCGTATCGCATAGCCGTCGGTGACGAACAGGTTGCCGAAGCGGTCGATGGCGATATCGCCCAGCGACGAAAAGCGCGCCGCCGCGCCCTGCCCGTCCGCGATGCCCGGCCAGCCCGGCAGGCCGGCGAGTGTCGTGACGACGCCATTGCGCGCGATCTTGCGGATGGTGTGGTTCCAGGTGTCGGCGACATAGAGATTGCCCGCGCGGTCCAGCTCGATGCCGCCGGGTCCGTTGAAGCTCGCCAGCCGCGGATCGGACACCTGGTAGCCAGGGTAGCCGCTGGCGGTGTAGGCGCGCTCGGCCTGCACCGCCGCGTCCGACACCGCCGCGTCCGTCGCCCCCGCATCCGCCACCGCCCCGGCGGTGCCGTGCAACGACGCTTCACCGGCACCGTCGGCGCCCTCCTCCCCACCCCCGCCGCATGCCGACAGCAGCATGCAAAGCAACGTGGACACCAGTCCTGCTCGGATCTTGAACATATATGCTCCCAAAAGTTGATGAACGCTCCCTGACCTGTTTTTTTTGTTTTCGCGATGGTAGGGAGGCAAGCCGGTGCCCGCTTGACGGCCCGCAAACGGCCATCGAAGCAGCGTCTTTTCATGGGAGACGGAGCACGCTTCGCGCTTGATGTGTTGTATGGATGTTTCAGTCGGGGCGCGAAAGACGCGATGACAGAAAGTGTTCCAGGCTGGATGCGCTTTGCGCTACGTTTTTCGTAACGTCACCCGAATTTCCCCGTGCGGGGCTCGTGGCGGGGTCTGCCGCAATCTGTAATGCGGCCTGTACGGGAATCGCCTCAGCCGGCGAACAGGCCGACCAGCTCGGCCCGCGAACGCACATTGAAGACCAGGAAGATGGAAGACACGCAGTTCTTGACCGAGCCGAGTGCCAGGCCGGTTTCTTCCGCGATCTGGCTGTTGTCATGGCCGGCAAGGATCAGCTCGAGCACCTGTATCTGGCGCTTGCTCAGGGCGACGCCCGACAGCCGCGAAGCATCGACGCTGCCCGCGCACGTCCCCGGCTGCTGCGCACCGGATGCCGGCGGGCGCGGCAGCTGGCCGCGCGCGAGTGCATCCACCGCTTCGAGCAGGCCGGCCAGGCTGCCGGCATCGCCGCCCTTGTTGACGAAAGCGACCGCGCCCAGCATGGCCGCCTTTTCGCGAACCTTTTCATCCTGCAGCCCGGAGACGACGATCACCGGCAGGTCCGGATAGCGCTGCCTCAGCAGCGCCAGGCCGGCCAGGCCGCGGGTGTCGCCGAGATGCAGGTCGAGGAGGATCAGGAAAATGTCGCCCGCCCGTTCCTTGAGACAGACCAGCGCTTCTTCCAGGCTCTGCGCTTCCTCGACCCGGTAGCGTTCGCCGAAATGCTGCAACAGCACCGAGCGCAGACCGACCCGCACCAGCTCGTGATCGTCGATCGCGAGGATGGTGCGCGGCTGAAGGATATTGTCGTTTGCCATTGCAATGCTGCTCGGTGCCATGCTGTCGGTACTCCGGATTCGTGCGTTTGCCGTGCGGGCCAGGCCGGAATTGTAGATCAAGCGGCGGCGGCTTCCTACCTATGCGGCATGTTCAGGGCCGAATGATTCCGACAAACAATGGCCGCACGAACAACTCCAGCGCATTATCCGCGGTAATGCCCGGCACCCAGCGGTCCAGTTCGACCGAGGCGTTGATCATGCCGCCCACCAGCTCCGCCGCCACCGCCTGGTCCAGCGGCCTCACCGAGCCGTCCCGCATGCCGTCCACCAGCAGGGCGACGAAGCGCAGGCTGAGCTGGCTGATGGTCCGCTGCTTGTCGCCGCGCAGTTCTTCGGGCAGCTCGGTCCAGGCGGACATCCGCAGCAGCGGCCCCCGCTCGGAGAACTGGTGGCGCACCAGCGCCCGTGACAGCGCGCACAGTCTGTCCCAGCCCGATCCCTCCGCATCCAGCGCGAGCGACTGGGCGTCGCGGATGAGGGCGAAGCTGCGCTCGAAGCAGGCCGACACCAGGTCTTCCTTGGTCGGATTGTGGTGATAGAAGGAGCCCTTGGTCACGTTCAGCCGGGCCGAGATGCGGTCCACCGAGGCGCCGCGGTACCCCTGCTCGTTGATGAGCGCGGTGGCGGCGCGCAGGAAGGCGTCATGCGTGGTGGACACCGGCGACGGCGCCTGCGCCAGGCGCTCGTCGAGCGGGCAGAGGCGCCAGCGCGCGCCCTCTGCGCCGAGTCCGCCGGTCAGTATCTCGCTCATCCGGGCGGCGACGCGGGCATAGTCGTCGGCGTCGTAGCGCACGACCCAGCTCATCGCGCGCACCGTCAGGGTCAGCAGCAGGTGGCTGCGCGCATTGAGCGCTGTCCTGTCCGACGGCAGCGCGCCATCGCCGGCAAGCAGCGCGCGCACCCGGCGAAACATGCCGGTGTATGCAGAGAACACCACCTCCGCGTGGTCGCCGGCGAGCGCCTGCACGTCGCGGAAGGTCATCATCTCGGGCGCCTGCCCCCGCCGCACGGCCGCCATGCGGTCGAAGAACAGCGCGATGAAGCGCGTGACCCGGCGGCTGGCGTCGGCCTCCGAGGCGGCCACCGGGATGATGTCGCCGACCGCGTCCACCGACCGCAGCAGGCAGGCCACGACCAGGTCTTCCTTCTTCTTGTAGTAGTAGGTGATGCTGTTGGTGCTCAGGCCGACCTGTCCGGCGACATCGGACAGGGTCACGCCCTTGACGCCGCGCTGGTTGAACAGGCGCGCCGCGGCATCGAGGATGGTCTCGCGCTTCTTCACATAGCGCTCGGTCATCCGGCTGTTTGATATCACCTGGGTCATGTCGGGCAGTCCTCGCTGAGCGGCAAGAGGGCGATTATACCTGCCGCCGCGGCCTGGTCCGCGCCGCGCGGCGGCCATACCCTGTTTTCTAATTCGCCTTGCCTCATTCTTCCTTTCCGGCGCTGCGACTCGCCGGCAGCGGAAAGTGGTGCTAATATCGACCACAAAGGACATACCCCGCGCACGAAAGGTGCGAACTGCAGATGACTGAGATTGCGATGCGCCGCCCGCGGCCGTTTTCCTCCGCCAGACCGGCCGCCCGCGCGGGGCGGGAATGAGCGCCCATGAACCGCTCGCCGGCGAAGCCGCGCGCCGCGTCGCGCTCGAACAGGATTTCCGCGCGCAGGTGAAACGCGACCTCGGCCGCAACTTCGGCGCCAGCCTCGCGCACGGCATGCTCGGGCTGACCGGCTTCCGGCTGGTCACCGCGCCCACCTTCGTCCCGGCCTACATCTACCTGCTGTCGGCGTCCAGGCTCGCCGTCGGACTCGCCCTGGCGGCACAGTTCATCGGCATGGCGCTGTCGTCGATCTGGGGAGCGACCCTGATCGAACATCGCGCGAAGGTGCTGCCAGTGGTGTTCTCGATAGGCTGGCTGATGCGCGTGCAGATACTCGGACTGGCGCTCTCGGCGTGGCTGCTCGACGGCTGGTGGGCGATGGCGGCGGCCTGCCTGTTCCTCGCCCTGTTCGGACTGTTCAACGGCGTGCAGAGCGTGGCCTTCGCCTATCTGATGTCGAAGATGATTCCGGTGGACAGGCGCGGCAGCCTGACCGGCCTGCGCAATTTCATGGGCGGCCTGATCGCCGCCGCGGTCGCCTGGGCGGGCGGCCGCTACCTGGTGGGTGCAGATGCCTTCGGCAACGGCTATGCGAGCACCTTCATGGTGGCCTTCATCCTGACCAGCGTCGGCATCTCCGCGCTGTCCTTCGTGCGCGAGCCGGAGTCGCCCTGGGTGCGGCCGCGCGCGCGGCTGCGCGAGCGGCTGCGCCAGGTGCCGGCCCTGCTGCGCGCCGATCCGCACTATCTGCGCTTCTTCCGGGCGCGCGCGCTGGCGGCGCTCGGCACGGCCGCCCTGCCCTTCTATGCGATCTACGCCGCACGCGGCAGCGGCCTGTCGGGCGAGATGCTCGGCTACCTGTCGCTCGCCTTCCTGCTGGCGCAGACCGTCAGCAACCTGGCATGGGGACGCATCGCCGACCGCCGCGGCTACCGCCAGGTGTTCCTGCTCAGCCTCGGCCTCTGGATAGCCGCCACCGGCGGCCTGCTGCTCGCCACGGGCACGCCGGGAATGATGCTCGCCTTCTGCGGGCTGGGCGCCGGCTTCGGCGGCTACTTCGTCGCCTCGCAGAACATGGTGCTGGAATTCGGAACGAGCCAGGACCGGCCGATGCTGATCGCGGTGTCCGACACCGCCTCGCACCTGATGATGGCGGCGGGGCCGATACTCGGCGGGCTCGCCGCCGAGGGCGTCGACTTCGGCTGGGTGTTCGGCGCGGCGATGCTGCTCAAGGCGGCCGCGCTGCTGATGGTGCTGCGCATGGAGGAGCCGCGCCGCCACAACGCATAACAATCGGATGACGAGCCGATGACGAGCCGGCGGCGACCGGCAACGACTGCGGACAAGGAGGAAGACGATGCGCGTACTCGTACTGGGCGCTGCCGGCTTCATCGGCAGCCATCTCGCCGCCGCGCTGCAGGCGCAGGGCGGTATCGATGAACTGGTGCTGGCGGACCGCCGCCCGGCGGCCGCTTCCGGCCGGGCCATCGTCGCCTGCGGCGACATCCGCGACGAGGATTTCCTCGCACGCCTGTTCGCTGGCGGATATGACCGCATCTATCATCTCGCCGCGTCGCTGACGCTGGACGCGGAGTCCGACTTCAGCGCCGGCATGGCCGTCAATCTGCATGCGCTGATGCGCCTGCTGGAACACTGCCGCCTGCAGGACAGGCCGCCGCAGCTGCTGTTCGCCAGTTCCATCTCCACCTTCGGCGGACCGCTTCCCGACATCGTCGGCGACGATGTCGCGCAGACACCGCAGACTTCCTACGGCACGCACAAGGCGATCGCCGAACTCCTGATCAGCGATTATTCGCGGCGCGGCTTCCTCGACGGACGGGTGCTGCGGCTGCCGGTGGTGCTCACCCATCCCGGCCCGGCCACCGGCAGCGTGTCGGACCGCATCGCCGCGCTCATCCGCGATCCGCTCGGCGGGCGCGACGCCGTCTGCCCGCTCGCGCCGGATACGCGCTTTCCGGTGGCGTCGGTGCAGGCGGTGGTGGCGGCGATGCTGGCCCTGCAGCGCGCACCCGCATCGGCATTCGGCGCCAGCCGTGCGCTGAACCTTCCGTCGCTGTCCGTCACGCCCCGCGAGATCGAGGCGGCGCTGCGCGCCGCGGGCGCGCTGGGAAAGCTGTCGTGGCAGGCGGACGCGCACCTCCAGGCGATCATCGACGGCTGGCCGCGCGGCTTCGACTCGCGGCGGGCGCGGGCGCTGGGACTTCACGCCGATGCGTCGGCCGACGAACTCGTCGCCCGCCACCTGGAGACACTGCATGAGCGCCGCTGACTCGCTGCCGGTCTGCATCATCGGCGCCGGATCGTCCGGCGTCACCGTCGCCAAGGCGCTCAAGCAGAAGCAGGTACCGTTCGAATGCTTCGAGCTCGGCTCGGACATCGGCGGCATGTGGCGCTACGAAAACGATAACCGCATGTCGTCCGCCTACCGCAGCCTGCACATCGACACCAGCCGCAGGAACCTCGGCTATTCGGATTTCCCGATTCCCGATCATTACCCGGACTTCCTGTCGCATTACCAGGTGCTCGAATACCTGGAAGCCTACGCCGAGCGTTTCGGCGTGCGTCCCCATATCCGCTTCCGCACGCGGGTCGAGAACCTGCGGCCCGACGGCAGCGGCAACTGGCAGGTGCGGCTGGACAACGGGGAGCTCCGCCGCTACCGCGCCGTCATCGTCGCCAACGGCCACCTCTGGGATCCGCGCTGGCCGGATTTCCCCGGTGGCTTCGGCGGCACGGCCATCCACTCGCACGACTATCGCACGGCAGCGCCGTTCGCCGACAGGAATGTCCTCGTCGTCGGCATCGGCAACTCGGCGGTGGACATCGCCGCCGACGTCTGCAAGACCGCGCGCCGCACCTTCCTGTCGACGCGGCGCGGCGCGTGGATCATGCCCAAGTACCTGATGGGCATACCGATCGACCGCTGGTCGGCCTTCCTGATGCGCAGGCTGAAACTGCCAACGCCGGTCGCGCGCGCCATCGTCGGACGGCTGATGTTCCTGGCCGTCGGCAACCAGGCGCGCTACGGCGTGCCGCGGCCGCGGCATCCGATCTGGCGCGAGCATGCGACGCTCAGCCAGGAACTGCTGTCCTATGTCGGCCACGGCTGGATCACGGTCAAGCCGGACATCCGCGAACTGCGCGGCGATCACGTGCTGTTCGCCGACGACAGCAGCGAGCGGATCGATGCCATCATCTATGCCACCGGCTACCGCACGACTTTCCCCTTCATCGATCCGGCGCTGTTCCGCATCGAAGACGGCAGGGCCGCGCTCTACCGGCGCATGCTCCCGCCGGACCTGCCGGGGCTCTATCTGGCCGGCCTGGTGCAGCCCATCGGCCCGACCATTCCACTGGTGGAAATCCAGGGCCGCTGGCTGGCTTCGGTCCTGGCCGGCGACACCGCGCTTCCCGGACGCGAGGTGATGGAAGACGAGATCGGGCGGCATGCGCGCCGGCTGGCGCGCCGCTACGTCGGCTCGGCCCGCTATACCCTGGAAGTGGATTTCCGGGAGTATGCGGGTCAGCTGAACAAGGACATGAGACGCGGGCGCGCGGGCGTGTGAAACCGGCCGGCGTGCCGCGGAATGGAACAATTTCTCAACGAGCATCACTCATCCTTGAGGGCGATGCTGCATCGCCGCAGGCGCATCGCCCCGCTGTCGCAGCCGCTGTTGCACCGATAACGACGGTTACACGCGGATTGAGAGCCGTCAAAGAGCGGCCGATACGATGCGGTAGAAGTGGCTCACATGGTGTGCCCGCGCTGAACGCATCCCCGCCGTTCCCGACAGGCGAACACACCGTTTCCATCAACCAAGGAGAACAACATGAACACCTTCAAGCGTCTCACCGCGTCCCTGCTCGTCGTCTGCATGACCTCGCTCAGCGTGCCGCTGCAGGCCAATGCCGCCATCATCTCCACGCAGGAGGCCGCCGGCCCCGCCGCCAGCGCCGAGCGCGACCGCGTCATCGACTTCCTGAAGCGGGACGAGGTGCGCAAGGCCATCGAGGCGCAGGGCGTGGACGCGCAGGCGGCGGTCGACCGCGTGCAGGCCATGTCGGACGAAGAAGTGCAGCAGCTCGCGGGCCGCATCGATCAGATGCCCGCCGGCGGCGACGTGCTCGGCATCCTGTTCACCGTGTTCATCATCCTGCTGGTGACCGACATCCTCGGCTTCACCAAGATCTTCCCCTTCACCCGCTCGATCCGCTGATGGGGAACGCGACCGCCACGGGTCGCCTGCAGCGCCTGGCGGCATCCGCGCTGCTGGTGCTGGTGCTGTCCGGCTGCGCTACGAAACGCGTAGCGACGCTGCAGCAGGACTGGCCGGCCGGCCTGGCACCGGCCGCGCTGCTGCGCGACGTGCCCTTTCATCCCCAGGAAGACTATCAGTGCGGTCCGGCCGCGCTGGCGATGGCGGCCGGCGCTGCCGGCGTGACAGTGCGGCCGGAAGACCTCGTCAGCCAGGTCTATCTGCCGGCGCGCCAGGGTTCGCTGCAGCTGGAAATGCTCGCCACCGCGCGCCGCATGGGCCTGGTCGCCTACACGCTCGAACCGGATCTCGAACCGCTGCTGCGCGAAGTGGCGGCCGGCAATCCGGTGATCGTGCTGCAAAACCTGTCCTTCGGCTTCGCGCCGGTGTGGCATTACGCCGTGGCGATCGGCTATGACCGCGCGCGCAACCTGCTCATCGTCCATTCCGGGCGCAACGAGCGCATGGAAATGTCGCTGCACGCATTCGAGCGCACCTGGGAACGCGGCGGACGCTGGGCGATGCTGGCAATGCCGCCGGCGCGGCTGCCGGCCACCGCCTCCGCGTCTCGCTACGCGACGGCGGTCGCGACGCTGGAACGCAGCTCGCAGCGCGCCGCGCACACGGCTTACCGCACCGCCCTCGGCCGCTGGCCGTCGGATCCTGTGCTGCGGCTGGGCGCCGGCAATACCGCCTACGGGCTCGGCGACCTGCAAGCGGCCGCGGCGGAGTACCGCGCGCTGGTGGACGCGCATCCGGGATTCGCGGATGGCTGGAACAATCTGGCCCAGGTGCTGTTCGAGCAGGGGCGCAAGCGCGAGGCGGTCGCGGCGATCGACAAGGCGGTCGCGCTCGGCGGACCGCGACTCGACGGCTACCGGCAGCTGCGCCAGCAGATCACCGCCGGACTCGGAGGCAGCGGGCGGCGCTAGACGCCGCCCCGGCCATGCATCGGGGAGGCCGGCTGCCCGGCCCCCGTCACGGCATGACTTCTTACTTGTCTTCGGCGAGCTTCCAGTCGCCCTTGTCCACGCTCAGCATCACGCGCGCATTTTCTTCCAGGCCGAAGTGGTCTTTCGGGCTGTAGCGCACGACGCCCTGGGTGATCGTGATCGGCTTGCCCGCCTCCAGCGCCTCCTTGAGCGCGGCGCGGAACTCCGGCGTGCCCGGCTTGCCCTTCTTCAGCGCCTCCGGCACCGCCGCCTGCAGCAGCAGGTGGGCGTCATAGCCGTGCGCGGCGAACTGGTTGCGGGTGCCGGCGCCGAACTGCTTCTCGTAGCGCTGCACGAAGTCGGTGGCGACCTTCTTGGACGGATGATTCTCGGGCAGGGCTTCGGGCATCACCGCGAGGCCGGCGACGACGAAGGCGCCTTCCACATCCTTGCCGCCGATCCGGATCAGGTCGCGCGAGGCGGCGCCGTGGGTCTGGTAGATCTTGCCCTTGTAGCCGCGCTCGACGAGCGCCTTGTGCGGCATCGCCGAGCCGCTGCCGGAGGCGCCGATGAGGATGGCATCGGGCCGGGCGGAGACGATCTTCAGCGCCTGCGCGGTGACGCTGGTGTCGGCGCGGGCGAAGCGCTCCGTCGCCACCGGCTTGAGCCCGGCCTTGCCGGCGAGGTCGGTGAACGCCTTCAGCCAGGTCTCGCCGTAGGCATCGGAATAGCCGAGGTAGGCATAGGTCTTCACGCCCTGCTTTTTCATGTGATCGACGACGGCGCCGGCCATCAGCGGCGTCGACTGCGCGACGCGGAAGGTCCAGCCGCCCTTGCCCTCGGGCAGTTCCACCGGCGAGGTCGATATCTGCACCGTCTGCCCTTCCGCCGCGATGTCGGCCAGCGCCACGGAAGCCGGGGTGGCGGTCGAGCCGACGATCACATCCACCTTGTCTTCCGTGATCAGGCGGCGCCCGTTGCGCGCGGACTGGGTGGTATCGGAAGCGTCGTCGAGCACGACCAGCCTGAGCTTCTCGCCGCCGATCGTCTCAGGCCACAGATTGATGCCGTTCCGGGTCGGAATGCCCAGGCCCGAGGCGGGACCGGTCAGCGGCAGGCTCACGCCGACGGTGATGTCCGCGTGGGCGGCGCCGGTGAGCAGGGAAGCGGCGAGGGCCGCAAGGACGGGACGCAGACGGGTGTTCATGGTGTGTCTCCTTGTTTATCGTGTGGTCGGTGGGTTGTGCCGGTTGCGTTTCAGGCCGCCGCCTTGCGGCCGAGGCCGAGATAGGTATCGATCACGCGCGGATTGTGCGCCAGTTCCTGCGCCGGACCGTGCAGCGCGATGTTGCCGGTCTCGAGCACATATGCATGGTCGGACAGCTGCAGCGCGGCGCGCGCGTTCTGCTCGATCAGCAGGATCGCGACGCCGGTGGCGCGCAGTTCGCCGATCACGTGAAAGATTTCCTTCACGATCAGCGGCGCCAGGCCGAGGCTGGGCTCGTCCAGCATCAGCAGCTTCGGCCTTGCCATCAGCGCGCGGCCGAGCGCCAGCATCTGCCGCTCGCCGCCGGACAGCGTGCCGGCGTCCTGGCGCGCCCGCTCGCGCAGACGCGGAAACAGCTGAAAGACCCGCTCCAGCTGGTCCATGAAATGACGCTCGCCGGCGCGCTTGCGGGGCCAGGCGCCGAGCCGCAGGTTGTCCTCCACGCTCATCGAACCGAACAGCTCCCGCGTTTCCGGCACCAGGCACATGCCCCTCAGCACGCGCTCCTCCAGCGGCAGCGGCATCATGTCCTCGCCCAGAAAGCGCACGCCGCCGGCCGCCGCGGCGCCGGTGTCGAGGCTGCCCATGACGGCATTGAGGGTGGTCGACTTGCCGGCGCCGTTCGGCCCGATCACCGAGACGATCTGGCCGGGCGCGACCGCCAGGCTGATGCCGTGGACCGCCTCCACCTTGCCGTAGCGGACATGCAGGTCTTTCACTTCGAGTATTGCGTCCATGGCCATCCCTTAGTCGACGCCGCCGAGGTAGGCTTCCAGCACGGCCGGATCCTTCTGGATCGCCTCCGGCCTGCCTTCGGCGATGCGCGTGCCGAATTCCATCACCACCAGGCGGTCGGTGAGATTCATCACGAAGTCCATGTCGTGCTCCACGATCAGGATACTCATGCCGTCGGCCCTGAGCTGGCGGAGCAGGCCCGCGAGCGCCTGCTTCTCCTGCAGCCGCAGGCCGGCGGCGGGTTCGTCGAGCAGCAGCAATGCCGGATCGCAGCACAGCGCCCGCGCGATTTCGACAATGCGCTGCTGGCCGAGTGCGAGGCTGCCCGCTTCCACGTGCAGAAATTCGCCCAGCCCGACGCGATGCAGCTGGCGCGCCGCCTCGTGCAGCAGCCGGGCTTCCTCGCGCCGGTTGAGACGCAGCACGCTCGCCAGGATCCCGCCGCGTGGATGGTACTCGCCGCGCAGGTGCGCGCCGAGCGCGACATTTTCGAGGACGCTCATCGCCGGCAGCAGCTGCACATGCTGGAAGGTGCGGGCGATGCCGCGCAGCACGATCTCGCGCGAGGGCAGCCGGGCGATCGACTCGCCGCGATAGCGGACATCGCCGGCGGACAGCGGCAGCACGCCGGTCACCAGGTTGAAGGTGGTCGACTTGCCGGCGCCGTTCGGCCCGATCAGGCCCACGATCTCGCCCGCGCCCACTTCAAAGCTCACATCATTGACCGCGACCAGCCCGCCGAACTGCTTGCGCGCCGCCTTCACCTCCAGCACCTTCTCGCCGGCCGCCGGCTTGCCGCCGGTCCGGAGCGGCTCCGCCTCGGGCGGCGGGCCGCGCCGCGCGGGCGGCGGGAAGACGCGGCGCACCCAGGGCCACAGCCCGTTCGGCGCATACTGCAGCAGCGCAACCATCAGCGCGCCGAACACGATCAGCTCGTAGTTGCCGCTCGACCCGAGCAGCCGCGGCAGCAGTCCCTGCAGCACATCCTTGAGCACGGTCAGCAGCGCCGCGCCGAGCAGCGCGCCCCAGATGTGGCCGACGCCGCCGATGACCGCCATGAACAGATACTCGATGCCGTAGTTCAGGCCGAAGGGAGACGGATTGACGGTACGCTGGAAGTGCGCATACAGCCAGCCGGACAGGCAGGCGAGCAACGCCGACATGACGAAGGCGACGACCTTCGCGTGACGCGTGTCCACGCCCATGGCCTCGGCCATCATGCCGCCGCCCTTGAGCGCGCGGATCGCCCTGCCGGGCCGCGAGTCGAGCAGGTTGTGCAGCGCCAGCACGGACGCCAGCACGACGAACCAGATCAGGTAGTAGATGGAACGGCCGGAGGCCAGCTCGAAGCCGGCGATGGAGATCGGGGGAATGCCGCTCAGCCCGTCGTACTTGTTCAGCATCTCCAGATTGCCGAACAGGAAGTAGAGCGAGATGCCCCAAGCGATCGTCGCCAGCGGCAGATAGTGGCCCGACATGCGCAGCGTGACGGCGCCGATCAGCCAGGCCGACGCCAGGGTCAGCGCCAGCCCTGCCGCCAGCCCGAGCCAGGGCGACAGTCCATAGGTCAGCGACAGGTACGCGGTGCTGTAGGCGCCGAGACCGACGAAGGCGGCCTGGCCGAAAGAAGTCAGTCCGGCGACGCCGGTCAGCAGCACCAGCCCCAGCGCGACCAGCGCATACAGGCCGATGTAGTTGAGCAGGCTGATCCAGTATTCGGGCGTGGGCAGCAGCGGCAGCAGCAGTCCGAGGACCAGCAGCGCGGCGGGGAGCAGGTGTCGGCGTTTCATGTCGGTCAATGCTCCTCTTCCGCATGCTTGCCGGTCAGCGAGCGCCACAGCAGCACCGGGATGATCAGCGTAAAGACGATCACTTCCTTGAACGCGCTGGCCCAGAAGGAAGAGTAGCTCTCCAGCAGGCCGACCAGCACCGCGCCGGCGGCGGCGGCGGGATAGCTCACCAGGCCGCCGACGATGGCGCCGACGAAGCCCTTGAGTCCGATCAGGAAGCCGGAGTCGTAGAAGACCGTCGTGATCGGCCCGATCAGCACGCCCGACAGCGCGCCGATCGCGGCCGCGAGCGTGAAGGCGAGCTTGCCCGCCTGGTTCGCGCCGATGCCGACGATGCGCGCACCCAGCCGGTTCACCGCGGTCGCGCGCAGCGCCTTGCCCGACAGGGTGCGGTCGAAATACAGGTAGAGGAGGAAGATCAGCAGGGCCGAGATCGCGAGCACCCAGATCGACTGGCCGGTGACGCGCAGCCCGCCGAGTTCGAAGGCGGCATCGGAAAAGGCCGCGGTGCGCGACCCCTCGGCGCCGAATACCAGCAGGCCGATGCCCGTCAGCAGCACATGCACCGCCACCGATACGATGAGCAGCACCAGCGTGGTGGCGCCGGACAGCCGCTGGTAGGCGATGCGGTAAATCATCGGCCCCATCGGGATCACGATCAGCATCGCCAGCAGCGCCTGCACCGCCTGCGGCAGCGCCGCCAGCGGCAGCGTGCGGGCGAGCAGGTGCAGCGATACCGGGAGAAGCAGATTGGCGGCAATGTTGGGCAGGTAGGGCCGGACACCGTGCCGCATGCCCGCGATGCGCCAGGTGCCCGCCGCATCCATCAGGAAGGCCAGCGCGCCCATGCCCATCACCAGCCAGGTCAGCTGGGGCACCCCGCCGGTCTGGATCGCCGCCAGCGTCAGCGCGCCGAAGGCGACGAACTCGCCCTGCGGGATGAAGATCACCCGGGTTACCGAGAACACCAGCACCAGCGCCAGCGCCAGCAGCGCGTATACCGCGCCCGATGTCACGCCGTCCTGCGCCAGGATGCCCGCAATCTGCCAGTCCATTGTCTCTCCGTTTCTTGTCGCGCCCCTCGGGGTTGGATTCCCTCTCCGGCGCCGCGGATGTCTCTCCGCTTGCCATGCCGGCTATTTGTTCTAGTGCGTAACAGTTATCGAATATAACGAAACGCCGGCGGCGATGCAAGACGCGGCGCAAAATCGCCGTCATCCACAATCCGGCCGCGATGACCGGAAATGTCCTACGCCTGGTGCTGGCCGATCTTGCGCAGCAGGCCGATCAGTTGCTGCCGCTCCGCCGCGCTGAGACCGCCGGCGATGCGGTCGTCGTGTTCGCGCACCGCCTTCTTGTATTTCTTCAACTGCTTCTGGCCTTCGCGCGTCAGGTGCAGGTTGTAGGACCGGCGGTCGCCGGATTCCTTGCGCTCGACGAGACCGCTTTCCTCGAAGCGGTCGATGATCGACACCACGCCCGAGCGGGCGATGCCCATCACTTCCGCCAGCCTGGTCTGCGAGATGCCGGGGTTGTTTTCAATGATCACCAGCGAGGAAAACCGCTGCGGCGTCAGGTCCTCGGCGGCGAGCGAGAACGCGAAATCCTCGTAGATCGACAGTTGCGCGCGGCGCACCGCATAGCCGACGAGTTCGTCGAGTATCTCGTAATTGATGCCTTCCATCCGTGCATTGAAATGGACGGGCTCTCCGTTTCCTTCCGGCTTACGGCCATTAGCCACTCGTATCTCCCTTGCAGAATTTCCACCGCCGATCGCGGGTCACGGCGGATTGTAGCGCGGACGGGCGGGACCCCGGCCCCGCCAGCCGCCGGCCGCTCTTGTGTTATGCGTCGTAATTGTTATACATTAGAACAATCAAGAACCGGCCACGAGGCCGGCAATCCAGGAATCATCAAGTATCGTCAAGACCGAAGTATCGAGGAGACAAGCATGAAGATCACCATCGCCGGCGCCGGCATCGGCGGCCTCACCCTTGGCCTGATGCTGCATGAGCGCGGCATCGAAGTCGACATCTACGAAGCCGTCGCGGAAATACGTCCGCTCGGCGTCGGCATCAACCTGCTGCCGCATGCAAGCCAGCAACTCTGCCAGCTCGGGCTGGAGGAAACCCTGGCATCCCGGGGCATCGAGACCTCCACCCTCGCCTATTTCAACAAGTTCGGCCAGGAGATCTGGCGCGAGCCGCGCGGACGCGCCGCCGGCTATGACACGCCGCAGTTCTCGATCCACCGGGGGGAGCTGCAGATGACGCTGCTGGAGACCGCGCGCGCGCGCCTCGGCGCCGACCGCATCCATGCGGGCCATGCGTTCTCATCCTTCCGGCAGGAGGCCGACAAGGTCATCGCCAGCTTCACCCGTCGCGCCGACGGCGCCACGGTGGAAGTCGAATCCGATGTGCTCGTCGGCGCCGACGGCATCCATTCCGCGGTGCGCCGCTTCCTGTACCCGAGCGGCGACGAACCGCGTTTCTCCGGCCGCATGCTGTGGCGCGCGGTGACCGAGGCCGAGCCCTACCTGGACGGGCGCAGCATGTTCATGGCCGGCCACCAGGACCAGAAATTCGTCTGCTATCCGATTTCGGAACCCTTGCGCCGCCAGGGCCGCTCGCTGATCAACTGGATCGCCGAATTGCGGGTGCCGAATGGCGAGCTGCCGAGCACCGACTGGAACCGCAAGGTCGACAAGTCGGTCTTCGCCGGCCCCTTCCAGGGCTGGAAATGGGACTGGATCGATGTTCCCGCGATCATCGACGGCGCGCGGGAAGTCTATGAATTTCCGCTCGTCGACCGCGATCCGCTGCCGCGCTGGACCTTCGGCCGGGTGACGCTGCTCGGCGACGCCGCCCATCCGATGTATCCGATCGGCTCCAACGGCAGCGCGCAAGCCATCCTCGACGCCCGCTACCTCGCCGACTGCCTCGTCAACGACCCGAACACCCCTTACGCGCTGCGCGAATACGAGGCGGAGCGGCTGCCGCGCACCGCCGGCATCGTGCTGCGCAACCGCATGAACGGGCCGGAACAGGTGATGCAGATGGCGGAGGAGCGTGCGCCGGACGGCTTCCGCCACGTCAACGACGTGATTCCGCAGGAAACGCTCGAAGCGATCTCGCTGCGGTACAAGCGCCTGGCCGGCTTCGACAAGGACACGCTCAAGAGCGGGAGCCGGGCATGAGCGGCGCGATCGCGCTGCGCCCCTTCGCCCGCATCCGGGTCGAGGTCGCGCCGCCCGTCAGCCTCGGCACGCTCGACGGACGGGAACGGCGCATGGTGGCCATCCTCGGCGGCACGATCGAGAGCGCGCGATTCACGGGCCGGGTGCTCGCCGGCGGCAACGACATCCAGTCGGTGCGCGACGACGGTTCGCTGGACCTCGTCGCCCGCTATGCGCTCGATCTCGGCGAGGCCGGCATGGTGATGGTGGAAAACACCGGCATCCGGCGTCCGGCGGCGGGCGACGCGCAAGCGCCGGCCTATTTCCGGGGCATGCTGCGCTTCACCGCGCCCGCCGGCCCGCTGGCGTGGCTGAACGCGACGCTGTTCCTGACCAACGGGTGGCGCGAGGGGAACACGGTCGTGCTGGATGTGGAGGAAGTACTCTAGGCGCCGAAGCCGCGCACCATCAGCACGACGGCGTCGGCGCCGGCCTTCCGGTCCTGCGCGATCTCGAGATAGGCCGGCGAACTGGAAAACGCGGACGCCGATGCCGCATCCGGAAACGACATCAGGACCACCTTATCCCTTTCCCAGCTGCCTTCCAGCACCTGCGGGCGCTCGTCGGCGGCCAGCAGGCGGCCGTTGAACTGCCGAAAGACATCCATGAACCGCGCCTGGTAGCGGTCGTAGGCTTCGCGGTCGGTGAATCGCAACTGCGCCAGCAGATAAACGCTCATGCTTGTCTCCGGTTGTGGTTGTCCGGGACATTCTAGGCAGCGCCGCCCGCGCCGGCGAGTGACCGGGGTTACGCCGGCAGCAGCGCGATCGCGGCGGCGGCGACGGAGACGACCACGGCGACCGCGGCGGCGCCGGCGATCCACGCCTGGCGGCGGCGCATCAGCTCCACCCGGGCGATGAGCTGCGCGTTCTGATCGGCCAGGTCCTTGATCAGGCCGGACGAGGCGAGCATCTGGCCGCGCAACTCGTCGACCTGCGCCTCCAGGTCCGCCACTTCTTCGCGCAGCACGCTGAGGGCGGCGCTGTCGCTGATCCGGGACTCGGTCCTGGCCTCTTCGCGGTAAGCCGGTTGCTCGCGCTTGCCGGAAACGCTGCTCCATAGCTTCTTGGCGCCGTCCGCCACCTTGGGGGCGTTCGAGATCACGTCGGTCCAGGGAACGTTTCGCAGTACGGTAAGCCAGCTTATTGCCATCATTTGCCTCTTATGAAGATCGAAGCGCGAGATTACCAGATGCGCGGGACCGGCGACGTCGCCCGCGCGGCGCGGCGGCGCGTAGAATGGATGCCGGAAACCCAAGGAGCTGCCATTGCTTACCCCTCAATACACCCCCTCGGTTCATTTCGACGACCCCGATGCCGCCTTCGAACAGGTGCGCGCGCTCTATGACCGCAGCATCGGCCATCTGCACGATGCGCTGCAGCGCTTCGTCGCCGGCGAGGATTTCCACGAACGCATACGCGCCTGCTACCCCTTCGTGCGGATCCATACCGACAGCTTCATGCGTGCCGATTCCCGCCTGTCCTACGGCTTCGTCGCCGGCCCCGGCACCTATGAGACCACGGTCACCCGGCCCGACCTGTTCGAGAGCTACTACCGCGAGCAATTCCGCCTGCTGCTCAAGAACCACGGCGCCGGCCACGTGCAGATAGAGGTCGGCACCAGCCTGCAGCCGATCCCGGTGCATTTTTCCTTCGGCGAGAACGAGCATATCGAGGGCAGCATGCCGCCCGGGCGCCGCCGGCTCATGCGCGACCTCTTCGATCTGCCCGACCTGGCGGCGATGGACGACGGCATTGCCAACGGCACCTGGGAACCGCCACCCGGCGAAGCCAAGCCGCTGTCGCTGTTCACCGCTCCGCGCGTCGACTATTCGCTGCAGCGGCTGAGGCATTACACCGGCACCTCGCCCGCCCACTTCCAGAACTTCGTGCTGTTTACGAACTACCAGTTCTACATCGACGAGTTCATCAAGCTCGGCCACGAGATCATGAACCAGGCGCCCGATGCCGGGGACGCGCCGGATGAAGGCCACTACATCGCCTTCGTCGAACCGGGCAATGTCATCACCCGCCGCGTGGGCCAGAGCGTGCAGCCGGGCGACGACCTCGGCGCGCCGCCGCCGCGGCTGCCGCAGATGCCGGCCTATCACCTGGTGCGCGCCGACGGCAACGGCATCACCATGGTCAACATCGGCGTCGGCCCGGCCAATGCGAAGACCATCACCGACCATGTCGCGGTGCTGCGTCCGCATGCGTGGCTGATGCTCGGCCACTGCGCCGGACTGCGCAACACGCAGGAGCTGGGCGACTATGTGCTCGCGCACGGCTATGTGCGCGAAGACCATGTGCTCGATGAAGACCTGCCGCTGTGGGTGCCGCTGCCCGCGCTGTCGGAAATCCAGCTGGCGCTCGAACACGCGGTCGCCGATGTCACCCGCCTCACCGGGCACGAACTCAAGCGCATCCTGCGCACCGGGACCGTGGCCAGCACCGACAACCGCAACTGGGAACTGCTGCCCGGCTCCACCGCCGTGCGCCGCTTCAGCCAGAGCCGCGCGGTGGCGCTCGACATGGAAAGCGCGACCATCGCCGCCAACGGCTTCCGCTTCCGCGTCCCCTACGGCACGCTGCTGTGCGTGAGCGACAAGCCGCTGCACGGCGAGATCAAGCTGCCCGGCATGGCGAATCACTTCTATCGGGCGCGGGTCGACCAGCATCTGCGCATCGGCCTGCGCGCCGTCGAGCTGTTGCGGCGGCACGGCCTCAACAAGCTCCACAGCCGCAAACTGCGCAGCTTCGCCGAAGTGGCGTTCCAGTAGCATGTTCGGCGCGCGGGGCGACTCCCGCGCGAACGAAAAAAGACCCGCGTCCTCGCGGGCGCGGGTCGAATCCAACATCCGTGGAGTTGGAGGAGACATCGGTCACGCAGCGCAAGCGTGTGCGCCGCAAGCCAGGCGCAACAGGCGCGGCAGCGCGCGCGGGCGCGTTGCAGGCGAAGTGCGACAGGCTGAAAAAACAAATGGTCGGCAAATACCGACCGCATACCTTCAAGACCAGCCTGCCATGGGTTTGTTCCGCCTGACGCGCAGATGTCTTGAATTTTTGTGAACCCGATGCGAAATGTCGGCGCGCTTCGGCATTTTTTTCCGGGTTGACATGACAGGCCGCACCGCGGCGCTAGGCGGCGACCAGGCCCGGCCTTGCCGCGAGACCGAGCGATGCAAACAGGTCGCGCGGGTCGCCCGCCGTTCCCACCAGGCTGATTTCTTCGCCGGCATCGGTCTCCAGCGCCGCCGCATGCAGAAACCGCAGCGCGGAATAATCCTCGAGCGCAAAACCGACCGAGTCGAATACCGTGATTTCCTTGTCATGCCGGCGGCCGGGCTGCGCGCCCGCAAGCACCTGCCAGATCTCGGTCACCGGGAAATCCGCGGGCATCTGCTGTATGTCGCCCTCGATGCGCGTCTGCGGCGCGTATTCCACGAACACGCTCGCCGCCGCGAGCACCGCCGGCGAGAGTTCGGTCTTGCCGGGGCAGTCGCCGCCGACCGCGTTGATGTGCATGCCCGGAGCGAGCATGTCGTCGCTGACGATCGTGGCGTTGCGCTTGTCGGCGGTGACGGTGGTCACGATGTCGGCGCCGCGGACCGCCTCGGCGATTCCCGCGCAGGCGTGCATGCGCAGGCCGCTGCCTTCGAGGTTGCGCATCAGCTTGCGCGTCGCGGCCGGATCGATGTCGTACAGGCGCAGCTCGTCGATGCCGACGAGGTCGCGGAAGGCCAGCGCCTGGAATTCGCTCTGCGCGCCGTTCCCGATGAGCGCCATCACGCGGCTGTCCTTCCTCGCCAGATCGACGGCGGCCAGCGCGGACATCGCCGCGGTGCGCAGCGCGGTGGGCAGCGTCAGGTCGCACAGCAGCAGCGGCATCCCTGTCTTCATCTCGGCGAGGACGCCGAATGCCATGACCGTCGGCAGGCCGAAGCGCAGATTGCCCGGGTGGCCGTTGACGTACTTGAAGCCGAAGAGCGTCGCGTCGGACACGGGCATCAGTTCGATGACGCCCTGCGGACAATGGCTGGCCGAGCGCGGCGACTTCACGAAGTCCGGCCAGCGCAGGAAATCGGCGCGGATCGCTTCCGCGATGCCGGCGATGCATTGCTGCAGCCCCTTCCCCGCGATCAGACGGGCGACGGCGGGCGCGTCGAGGAAAAGCGTGCGGGCGGAGCCGGCATGGATGGTCGACTGCATGTCTTTCTCCTTCCTGGCTGTGGCGATGCAGGCATTCTCCGGCCCGGGCGCGCCAGTCTCCAGCCTTCAAAATATTGCCATTCCGGGCTTAAATTGCCATTATGTACAGCATGAGCTTGCAAAACGACACATGGACGATCTCGACCAGGCCCTGATCGGACTGCTGCGGCAGAACGCCCGGCTGAGCGTGGCCGACCTCGCGCACAAGCTGAAGGTTTCGCGCGGCACGATCACCAATCGCATGCGCAAGCTGGAGGACCAGCAGATCATCGTCGGCTACACCGTGCGGCTGCGGCCGGACGCGAACACCGAACGCATACGCGCCTGGATGGGTGTGCGGGTGGAAGGCAACCAGACGCGCCGGGTCATCGCCAGCCTGCTCGGCGAGCCCGGCGTCGCCGCCCTGCACGACACCAACGGACGATGGGACCTGCTGGCCGAACTCGAAGCCGGATCGATGGGAGAACTGTCCCAGATCCTCGAGCGTATCCGGCTGATCAAGGGCATCGCCGGCACCGAAACCAGCATCCACCTCGCGACCTATCGCTAGCGCCCGGCACGCCCATGCCGGAAATGCTCTAATATCCGGCGCGTCCCCCGCGGCCAACACTCAACACTGGAAAGCAACATGGATCAAGCAGCACCCTTTTTCGGCATCGACGTGCCGCTCATGCGCCTGATCGGCCTGCAGGCCGAACACCTCGACGAGCGCATCGCGCGTACCCGCCTGCCGCGCAGGCCCGAAATCCTCAACAGCCGCGGCGACATCCATGGCGGCACGCTGATGAGCGCGCTCGACTTCACGCTGAGCGCCGCGGCGCGCGCGCACGACCCGCTGGGCACCGGCGTGATCACGATCGACATGACGACGCATTTCCTGAGTCCGGCGCAGGGCGATGTGCGGATCGAGGCGAGAACCATCCGGCGCGGCAAGCGCATCGCCTTCTGCGAAGGCACGGTGATCGACGAGACTGGCACCGAAGTCTGCATGGCGCGCGCGGCGTTCAAGCTGATCCCGCGCGGAGAAAAAGGCTGACATCCCACGGGAGGCAAGCATGGCGCTTGAAGCAATGAAGATCCGCGCGGCCATCGCCGCCTGCCTGATCGCCGTCGGCGCGCTCACGCAGGCCCATGCCGAGCGCACGCTCAAACCCGTCGACCAGGCCGCGACACGCGCCGACTTCTACGCATTCCGCGCGCAGCTGCAGGCCGCCATCGCGAGGCGTGACGCCGGCGCGCTGCTCGCCGGCGTCGACCGCAATATCCGCAATTCCTTCGGCGACAACAACGGGGTCGATGCCTTCCGCCAGATCTGGGAACCCGAGGACCGCCGCAGCCGGGTGTGGGAAGTCCTCGGCGAAGTCCTGGCGCTGGGAGGCAGCTTCGACCGCGAAGGCAGCTTCGTCGCGCCCTATGTCTTCAGCCGCTGGCCGCGTGACGCCGACGCCTTCACCCACGCCGCGATCCTCGGCGCCTCGGTCCCGGTGCGGGCAGCGGCCTCACCCTCGTCGCCCGTCGCCGCCTCCCTCTCGTTCTCCATCGTCGAGCAGATCGAGTCGCGGGGCGCGGACGAAAGCTGGGTACAGATTCGCCTGCCGCGCGGGAAGACCGGCTTCGTCGACCGGCGCTTCATCCGCAGTCCGGTCGACTATCGCGCCATCTTCAGCAAGCGCGACGGCAAGTGGAAGATGACCGCATTCCTTGCGGGCGATTAAGCCTTCCACACGCCGACAATTTCCGATACTTGCCGATACATACAAGCGGTAACGGTTCTTACGCGGCGGCTCTGGAAGCCTACATGCCCATCGACTCTAATGCGTGTACCGACGACGCTGCATGGTGCAGCGGCGCCCGGATCCACACAGGAGCGCGCATGAAAACCTTCTTAGCACTCGCAGCGGCGGCAACCGGCCTCTTGACCGGATGCGTGGCGGTGCCGGTCGGCGAACCGGCGGTACACGTCTCCGGCACCATCGCCGGCCATCACCATCATCGTCATCGCCATCATCCGCCCGCCCGCGCCTACAACGGCCCGCCGCCGCCCCGCTACTGGCGGGACCGCGACGGCGACGGCGTACCCAACGGCCACGACCGCCGTCCGCACAATCCCTATCGCTACTGATTGCCGTCCTTGCCCGCTCACCGGAGGAGAGAAAGATGAAAACCAGGATCATCGCAGCCGCCCTCGCGGCATCCGCCCTGCTGCCGCTGGCCGCCGCGCATGCCCAGCACGAGGGCGGCATCGCGCGCGGACAGCAGCAGGTGCGCGACCGCATCGCGCAGGGCGTGCACAGCGGCGCGCTGACCGAGGGCGAGGCTCATCGCCTGTACCAGCGCGAACGCGCGCTGTCATGGCAGCTGGCTTCGATGGAACGAGACGGCGGCCTGTCGCACGACGAACGCCGCCGGGTACGCGCGCAGATGGAGGCGCTGCACGCCGAGATCGATCACAGGCTGAACAACCACCGGCATGCCCATGTACCCATGCCGGGCCTGCAGCGCCGGCAGGAGATGGTCCGGCAGCGGATCGAGGACGGCGTCGCCTCCGGCAGCATCACGCCGCGCGAAGCGGAGCGGCTCGAGCAGCGGGAGCACGATGTCCTGCGCCTGCAGGCGCGCGCGCAGCGGGACGGCGTCGTCACGCAGGAGGAACGGGCGATGCTGCGCGACCAGGTCGCGCTGCTCAATGACGAAGTCGATCGCATGATCAGCAACCACCGGCGGGTCTATTACCGCCGCTAGGCGCCTCACGCCACGGCGGGCTCGCACTCCGCGGGTCCCGCCGGCCAGTCGGGCTGCGCATGCACGTCGGCCTCCCGCATGCGCTCCACCGGCTGCCCCGCCTGGTCCAGCCTGACGCGGGCCACCCACCGTCCATGCAGGCTCTGCAGCGGGACGATCCATTCAACCGCGTCCCGCGCCTGGCGGCCCGCCCACTCCCTGATGTAGTCGTCGGTGCTCCATACGCCCGGCGTCCACATGACGCCTTCGGCCCTGCGCTGATCTCGCATGTTCGACTCTCCACGATTCAAGGCCGCCCAGTGTAGCGCCGCCGCCGATAACATGCAAACCGATTGCATGTTTTAACGCGTATCCGTAGAATCTGCATCGCGGCCTCCCGGGCCGCGAGCCAAACCGACAGCACAAGGAGCGAACATGAAGACCGGCACCATAGACATGGCGAGCCCGATGGATGAAACCAGCGCACAGCAGGCCGCGGCCGTGCTGCAGAAAGTCGCGGGACTGACGAAGATTGCGATCTCGACCGCATCCGGCCGCATCGCCGTCGACTATGACGGCGAACAGACGTCGGTGCAGGAGATGCGGGCGCTGCTGCAGCGCGCGGGCTTCACCCTCAAGCCCGGCGGCCATGGTGAAGGCGGATGCTGCGGCAGTTGCGGCGGGCGCTGAACGCGCCCGGCGTTCAGCGGCGGGATGAGGAGAACTTGGCGGCGAGCTGAGCGAGTTTTTCGGCGCGCCGGCGTTCCGCCTCGGCCGCCTCTTCCGCCGCCTGCAGGGCCTTGCGGCTCTCGATGGCCTTCTTGCGGCGCTCGGCCAGCAGATTCCTGGCGTGCGTCCGGTGCTCTTCCGATACCTCGCCGCCCTCGGCGCCGTCCAGGCCGAAGCGCTTCTGCGCGTCCTTCAGCTGCTTCAGATAGGGATTCGAGCCGGTATGGATGCCGAGCGCGATGCGCAGCGTCTTGCGGTCGACTTCCGGCATCGAGGCGATGATCTGCTTGTCGATGCCGATGGCCAGCGGCTGGTAGTCGCGGAAGACCGCGTACTTTTCCTGAAGCTGCTTGAGGAGTCCGCGCGGACTGGCTTTCTGCTGTGCGTCGTTTGTCGTATTGCTCATTGCGGGAGGACCAAAAAATGCGGCGCCCAGATTAGCACGCTTCCACACGTCCGGGTGCGACCTTGCCGTGAAAAATTGAGGCTTTCGCTCCCCGGCGACGCGCGGGCACTGGTTTCCTCCGTCTTTCCCCCGGCGGACGTACGCGCCGCTACCGTAAAGCCTCGCCGGATGCGCCATCCGCCCCCTCCCGCGCCCCACTTCATCTTTTACCAAAATGCACAGATCATTTGACCAAATGATTTGTTTAGTGAATTTCAAGTCTCTTATACTCTCGTCTGGCATTTTCGACCGGGGCCGCGCCCGCCAGGGAGGCGAACCGGCTTCACAACCATTCGGGGATTCAAACCATGACCGCACGTACCACCTGTCACGGCCTGCAAGTCGCAACCGTGCTGCACCGCTTCATTGAAGAACAGGTCCTGCCGGGCACCGGCATCGACAGCGCCACCTTCTGGAAGGGTTTCGACGCGATCGCGCATGAGCTGGCCCCGAAGAACGCAGCGCTGCTCGCCGAACGCGACCGCCTGCAGACCGAACTGGACGACTGGCATCAGGCCAACCCCGGCCCGATCCGCGACCTGCCCGCCTACCGCGCCTTCCTGGAAAAGATCGGCTACCTGGTACCGCGCGTGGACGACGTGAAAGTCACCACCTCCAACGTGGACTCCGAACTCGCTCTGCAGGCAGGCCCGCAGCTGGTGGTGCCGATCCTGAATGCGCGCTACGCCCTCAACGCCGCCAATGCGCGCTGGGGTTCGCTGTACGACGCCCTGTACGGCACCGATGCGATCCCCGAAACCGACGGCGCGACCAAAATGGGCGCCAACGGCGAAGGCTACAACCCGGTGCGCGGCGAGAAGGTGATCGCCTTCGCCCGCAACTTCCTCGACCAGGCCGCGCCGCTGGCGAACGGTTCGCATCGCGACGCCACCGGCTACAGCGTGGCCGACGGCAAGCTGGTTGTCTCCCTCAGGACCGGCGGCAGCACCGGCCTGGCCGACGCATCGAAATTCGTCGGCTACCAGGGCAGCGCCGAGGCGCCTTCCGCCGTCCTGCTTCGCAATAATGGCATCCATGCCGAAATCCGCATCGACCGCAACACCGCGATCGGCAAGAGCGATGCGGCCGGCGTGGCGGACGTGGTGCTGGAATCCGCGCTGTCCACGATTCTCGACCTGGAAGACTCGGTCGCCGTGGTGGATGCGGAAGACAAGGTGGTCGCCTACGGCAACTGGCTCGGCATCCTCAAGGGCACGCTCGCCGAAAGCGTGACCAAGGGCGGCAAGACCTTCACCCGCACCCTGAACCACGATCGCAAGTACACCGCCGGCGCCGGCGCCGAGGGCGCGAAGGATGGCGTGGTCACCCTGCACGGCCGTTCGCTGCTCTTCCTGCGCAATGTCGGCCACCTGATGACCAACCCGGCGATCCTGCTGTCGAACGGCCAGGAGATCCCGGAAGGCATCATGGATGCGGTGATCACCGTCGCCATCTCCCTGCATGACCTCAAGCGCAGCAAGGATCATCCTTTCGGCAATTCCCGCACCGGCTCGGTCTACATCGTCAAGCCGAAGATGCACGGCCCGGCCGAAGTGGCCTTCGCCAATGAACTGTTCAAGCGCGTCGAAGCGCTGTACGGCCTGGCGGAAAACACCGTCAAGCTCGGCATCATGGACGAAGAGCGCCGCACGAGCGTGAACCTGAAGGCCTGCCTGAAGGAAGCCGCCGGCCGCGTCGCCTTCATCAATACCGGTTTCCTCGACCGCACCGGCGATGAAATGCACACCGCGATGCGCGCGGGCCCGATGATGCGCAAGGGCGACATGAAGACCAGCACCTGGCTCACCTCCTACGAGCGCAGCAACGTGCTGGTCGGCCTGTCCTCCGGCCTGCGCGGCCGCGCCCAGATCGGCAAGGGCATGTGGGCCATGCCGGACATGATGGCAGCAATGCTGGAGCAGAAGATCGGCCACCCGAAGGCCGGCGCGAACACCGCATGGGTGCCCTCGCCCACGGCGGCCACGCTGCATGCGCTGCACTACCACCAGGTGAACGTCGCCCAGGTGCAGCAGGAACTGGAAAAGCTCGACGCGAAGACCGAAATCGAGCGCCTGCTCGACGGCCTGCTGCAGATCCCGGTCGCCGCCGAAGCCAAATGGTCCGCCGCCGAGATCCAGCAGGAACTCGACAACAACGCCCAGGGCATCCTCGGCTACGTGGTGCGCTGGATCGACCAGGGCGTCGGCTGCTCCAAGGTCCCCGACATTCACAACGTCGGCCTGATGGAAGACCGCGCCACGCTGCGCATCTCGAGCCAGCACATCGCCAACTGGCTGCTGCACGGCATCGTGACCAGGGAACAGGTGCAGGAAACCCTGGAGCGCATGGCCGCGGTGGTCGACGCGCAGAACGGCAGCGACCCGCTGTACAAGCCGATGGCGCCCAACTTCGACGCCTCGTATGCGTTCCGCGCGGCGCGCGACCTGGTGTTCAAGGGTGTCGAGCAGCCCAGCGGCTACACCGAGCCGCTGCTGCACGCATGGCGCCTGAAGGTGAAGGCCGGCGCCTGAGCCTGATTACCACTCCGCGCGTCGCGGCCGTCCAGGCTGCGACGCGCGGAGCGGCTTTTCCCGCATAGCTCCCCCCAGCAGGGCCGGTCAGGATCGCGACAGGACCAGCCGGCGCGACGCCTCCGCCGGTTCCGCCACGTGATCGAGCGGCAGCACGTGCGTCTGCTTGATCTTCTTGAGGGCGATGTTGGACTTCACGTTGATGACGCCCGGGAGCTTCAGCAGGCGCTTCATCATGAATTCCGAAAACGCGTTGAGATCGGGCGCCACCACCCTGAGCATGTAATCGGCTTCCCCGGTGACCGACAGGCATTCCAGCACTTCCGGCATCTGCGCAATCGCGCGCTCGAAGGTGTCGCCCTCGGCTTCGCCGTGGCGGCCGAGCGTCACCGAGGTGAAGGCGATCACGCCCAGGCCCACCACCTCGGGGTCGAGCATGGCCGAATAATGGCCGATGACCCCGGTCTCTTCCAGCCGCTGCACCCGCCGGCTGACCTGCGACGTGGACAGATGCACTTTCTGCCCGAGGGCGGCATTGGTCATGCGGCCGTCGCGCTGCAGTTCCGCCAGCAGCGCCAGGTCGAATTTATCCACTGAAATGGCGGCCACGTCTTGTCTCCTGTTTTCATTTTCTGATGCACATATTGTGCATCAAAAGCGAAAATGTCCGCCAAGAACGCGCAAAAAGTGCGCCCCGGCACTCGTAGAATTGTCGAATCCGCATGAAGCGAAACGGCGCCGGTCCGTCGGCATGCATCGGTTCACATATCCACATTCAAGGAAGAGACATGGCAGACATTTTCGACAATCCGATGGGCCTGATGGGGTTCGAGTTCGTTGAATTCGCATCGCCGACGCCCGGCGTGCTGGAGCCGATTTTCGAGGCGCTCGGATTCACGAAGGTCGCGACGCACCGCTCCAAGAAAGTCGACCTCTACCGCCAGGGCGAGATCAACTTCATCGTCAACAACGAACCCAACAGCATCGCATCCTACTTCGCCGCCGAGCACGGCCCCTCCGCCTGCGGCATGGCATTCCGCGTGCGCGACGCGCACAAGGCCTACAAGCGCGCGCTGGAACTCGGCGCCCAGCCGATCGACATCCCGACCGGGCCGATGGAGTTGCGGCTGCCGGCGATCAAGGGCATCGGCGGCGCGCCGCTGTACCTGATCGACCGTTTCGAGGACGGCAAGTCCATCTATGACATCGACTTCGAATTCATCGAGGGTGTGGACCGGCATCCGAAGGGCGCCGGCCTGAAAATCATCGACCACCTGACGCACAACGTCTACCGCGGCCGCATGGCGTTCTGGGCCGGCTTCTACGAGAAGCTGTTCAACTTCCGCGAGATCCGCTATTTCGACATCTCCGGCGAGTACACCGGCCTGACTTCGAAGGCGATGACCGCGCCCGACGGCCTGATCCGCATTCCGCTCAACGAGGAATCGAAGAAGGGCGGCGGCCAGATCGAGGAATTCCTGATGCAGTTCAACGGCGAAGGCATACAGCACATCGCCTTGCTGACCGACGATCTGCGCAAGACCCTGGATGAGCTCAAGATGGCCGGCGTGCCCTTCGTGCCGGCACCGCCCGAGACCTACTACGAGATGCTCGAGGAACGTCTGCCGGGTCACGGCGAAGAGGTGGCCTCGCTGCGTACCCGCGGCATCCTGGTCGACGGCAAGACCGAGGGCGAGAAGCGCCTGCTGCTGCAGATCTTTTCGCAGCCGGTGTTCGGCCCCGTGTTCTTCGAGTTCATCCAGCGCAAGGGGGACGACGGCTTCGGCGAAGGCAACTTCAAGGCGCTGTTCGAATCGATGGAACGCGACCAGATCCGGCGCGGCGTGCTGCAGACGGCGTAACGGGATACGCGATGAAGATCGACCGCATCCACCATGTCGCCTACCGCTGCCGGGACGCGAAGGAAACCGTGCTGTGGTACCAGAAGATGCTCAACATGGACTTCGTGCTCGCGATCGCGGAGGACAACGTTCCGTCCACCGGCGAGCCCGATCCCTACATGCACATCTTCATGGATGCCGGCAACGGCAACGTGCTGGCGTTCTTCGAGTTGCCGACCCGCCCGGAAATGGGGCGGGACCCGAACACGCCGGCATGGGTCCAGCACATCGCATTCAAGGTGAAGGACCGCGAGGAACTGCTCGCCTACAAGGAACACCTCGAGGCGAACGGCGTGCAGGTGCTCGGCGTGACCGACCACGGCATCTTCCACTCGATCTATTTCTTTGACCCGAACGGTCACCGGATCGAGCTCGCCTGCCCCGATCCCGCCGAGGCCGAACAGCTGAAGAAGCTGGACGCGGTCAAATGGGAAATGCTGGAGGAATGGTCCCGCACGCGCCGCGCGCCACGGCATGCCGCCTTCCTGCATGAGAAAGCCTTTGCCGGCAAGCACTGAAGGCACATGAAGCAAGGATTGCCCGCCCGTCCTGCGCGCAAGCAATCCTTGCCGATTCTCCCCCGCCAACCATAATGAACCCATCCCGATCGGCGATCGCCAGGAGGATGGGTCATGGCATACAGCACTGAAGCGCTCCGCAGCATTGCATTCGTCGGCCATGCCGGCGCGGGCAAGACCTCCCTCGTGCAGGCCCTGCTCCGCGCGGCCGGCATGAACGGCGAGGCGCGAAGTCCGGAAGACCCTCTCGAGCGCAAGTACGGCCACACCCTGAGCGCCTCCGTGCATCACGCGGACCACCGCGACTGCCGCATCTATCTCCTCGACACGCCGGGCTATCCCGATTTCATCGGCCATGCGATCGCTACGCTGCCCGCCGCCGACACCGCCGCCGTCGTCATCGACGCCGAGCGCGGCATCGAGATGATGACGCTGCGCATGATGGAACTGGCGCACGCACGCGGCATGTGCCGCCTCGTGATCATCAACAAGATCGACCAGCCCGGTGTCGATCTCGCCGGCCTCATGCGCCAGGTGCAGGAAGTGTTCGGCCGGGAATGCCTGCCGATCAACCTGCCCGCCGCCTCCGGCAGGGAAGTGCACGACTGCTTCTTCAGTCCCGATGGCGACGCCGACTTTTCCACCGTCGCCGACGCGCACCGGGCGCTCATGGACCAGGTGGTGGAGGTGGATCCCGCCTTCATGGAAACCTATCTCGAACAGGGCGACATCGCGCCGGAGGTGCTGCACTCCCCTTTTGAACAGGCGCTGCGCGAAGGCCACCTGATCCCGGTGTGCTTCGTTTCGGCGCGCGGCGGCGCGGGCCTGCCGGAGCTGCTCGATGTCATGGTGCGGCTGATGCCCAATCCGGCCGAGGGCAATCCGCCGCTGCTCTACCGGCAGGATGCGGAGGATGGACGCAAGCGGACGCCATTGCGCTCGCAGCCCGACGCCAGCCGTCATGTGATCGCGCATGCATTCAAGATCGCGGTCGACCCCTATGTCGGCCGGCTCGCCACGTTCCGCATCCACCAGGGCACGCTGCGGCGCGACGGCACGCTGTACATCGGCGACAGCCGCAAGCCTTTCCGGGTGGCCCATCTCTATACCCCGCAGGGCCGGGAGCAGGCCGAAACCCAGCAGGGCGTGCCGGGCGATATCTGCGCGGTGAGCAGGGTCGAGGAAATCTACAGCGACGCCATCCTGCATGACGCGCTGGAGGATGCATCGATACATCTCGAGCCGGTACCGCTGCCGCAGCCGATCTACGGTCTGTCGATCGAACCGCGCAAGCGCGGCGACGAGCAGCGCCTGTGGGACGTGCTGCAGAAGCTGTGCGCGGAAGATCCCTGTCTGCGCGTAGAGCGCATGATGAGCATAGGCGAGACAGTGCTGTCCGGCCTCGGCGAGATGCACCTGCGCTGCGTGCTCGACCGCATGACCGAGGTGTACAAGATCGAGGTCGAGACGCATCCTCCGAAGATCGCCTACCGCGAGACCGTCGCCGGAGAAGGCGACGGCCATCACCGGCACAAGAAGCAGACCGGCGGCGCCGGGCAGTTCGGAGAAGTCTTCCTCAGGGTCGAGGCACTGCCGCGCGGCGCCGGCTTCGAATTCGTGGACGCGGTCAAGGGCGGGGTCATACCCCGCCAGTTTCTGCCGGCCGTGGAAAAAGGCGTGCTGCAGGCGATGGAGAGCGGTCCGGTCGCCGGCTATCCGATGCAGGACGTGCGGGTGACGGTCTATGACGGCAAGAGCCATCCTGTCGATTCCAAGGAAGTCGCCTTCGTCGTCGCCGCCCGCAAGGCCTTTCGCGACGCGGTGCAGAAGGCGCGGCCGCTGCTGATGGAGCCGCAGGTGCAGATCGATGTCACGGTGCCCGACGAGAACATGGGCGACGTTACCGCCGACCTGTCCTCCCGGCGCGGCCAGATCAGCGGCATGCGCAAGGGGCACGACACGGCCTCCATCGTCAGCGGCCTCATCCCGCTGTCGGAACTGAACGGCTATCAGTCCCGCCTGCACTCACTCACCGGCGGCAGGGGAAGCTACACCGTCAGCTTCAGTCACTACGAAGCCGTGCCGGCGGCGACGCAGCAGAAGATGGCATCGCAGCGCAGGGAAATACAGGACGAATGACGACGCCCGCCCCCTCGCCGCTGTGGCAGGAGGGCGACGCTCTTTCTTCCTCGCATTACTCCGATTGCGACAACTCAAGCCTCGCGCAGCCACTGCGCTGCAGCATGGTGCAAATCCCGTATGTTTGTTCGTCACTGCCTGACAAAACAGCGTTCCGCACGATAGAACGGGCAGACCTACCCAACACATTCGAGGAGATCATCAGTGAGTGGAAAAGACTTTCTGAAAGGCGGCGCCCTGTTCTTTGGCAGCGCGCTCTTGCTGGCAGGTTGCGGCGGCGGTGGCGGCGACACGGTGACAGATGCCTTCGCCAACCGCACCAAGGTCAATGCACAGGAGGAGACGCGGCCCCAGGATGCGCGCACCTTCACTCCGGTGGCCGCCACGGCTTATCCCGACTACGAGCAGGCGTCCGACGGCGGAGCGGGCTTCAAGGCCCTGACCGGCACCTCGGCCGAGACCGACCGCTGGGCAGGCATACTGGGTGAATCGGCCTACCGGATCGAGGTCCCGAAGAACTGGAACGGCAAGCTGGTGATGTATGCCCACGGCTACGCCGGCACCGGGCCTGACCTGCGGGTGACGACGCCCGCGATCCGCCGCCACCTGATCGAGAACGGCTATGCCTGGGCCGCCTCGAGCTACAGCAGGAACTACTACGACGTGCGCGCCGGCGTGGAAGACACCAATGCGCTGGCCAATGCATTCGCCCGCATCGCCAAGGAGCGCGGCCGCAACCTCGGCACGCCGAACCGCACCTACATCATCGGCCATTCCATGGGCGGCCACATCGCCGGCGCGGCCGTCGAGAACGAGACCAAGAAGACCGCGATCAACAAGACCCGCTACGACGGCGCGGTGCCGATGTGCGGCGTGATGGCCGACACCGAACTGTTCGATTACTTCGCCGCCTACCAGATCGCGGCGCAGACCCTGGCCGGCTATCGCGAGCATCCGACCGCCCGCTTCCAGGAGATCGCGCAGGACGTGAAGTCCAGGCTCTTCGTCAGGTTCAGCGAGGTGCCGAACGAACAAGGAAAACTGCTGGCCCAGGCCGTGGAAAACCTGACCGGCGGCGACCGTCCGGTATTCGACATCGGCTTTGCCAACACGGCCCTGCAGAACGTGGTCTGGGGCACCTTCGGCAGCGACGGCACGGTGAACGGCATCCTCAACCGGCCGACGCTCGATACCCGCCGCTTCGTCTATCAGTTCGACAGCGACCCGGCGCAGTCGCCGGCCGAGGCGGAGTTCAACACGATCGTGCAGCGCCTGACCGGCGATCCGGAAGCCAACCGCCTGCGTGCCGACGGGCTGCGCTGGATCCCCAGGGTCAACGGCGACTTCAAGGTGCCGGTGGTGACGATCCACACGCTGGGCGACATGTACGTACCGTTCAGCATGCAGCAGATCTATCGCCAGCGCGCCGAAGCGCAGGGCAATGCGGACCTGCTGGTCCAGCGGGCGATCCGCGCGCCCTCCCACTGCGACTTCACCGTGCGCGAGCAGACCGACGCCTTCGACGCGATGATCAACTGGGCGGAAAACGGCGTGAAGCCGGCGGGCGACGACGTGCTCACGCCGTCCACCGTGGCCAGCCCGACCTACGGCTGCGCGTTCACCCGCAACACGCCGACCGTGGATGACAGCCCGGTGACAGTGGGCACCCGCCAGGCGATCGCGCCGCTGATCGCATCCTGCCCGTCGTCCTGATCCCTGCCGGCTTACGGCCGGCTTCCCGCAGGCGCGCCGCTCTCGTCATACAATGAGCGTCGCGCCTTTTCCATTTTTCCCATGAGCACAGGCACATGGTTTTCACTGGCGGTCTTCCTGCTCGTCGCCGCGGTCTGCTTTGATGTGACGCGCGGCTGGCGCAGGCTTAACGAATTGCGTTTCGTGCCCGCCGTGCTGCCGGCCCCGACGCCGATGGTATCGATCGTGGTCGCCGCCCTCAACGAAGCCGACACCATCGCGCCGGCGCTGCGCTCGCTGCTGGCCATCGACTACCCGCGGCTGGAAGTCATCGTCGTCAACGACCGCTCCACCGACGCCACGCCGCAGATCATCGACGACATCGCGCGCGAACATCCTTCCCTGCGCGTCATCCATATCCATGAACTGCCGTCCGGCTGGCTCGGCAAGAACCACGCCCTGCAACGGGGCGCGCAAGCCGCCAGTGGCGACTACCTGCTGTTTACCGACGCCGACGCGGTATTCGCGCCGAGCGCGGTCAGGCGCGCGGTGGCCTATTGCGCCGAACACCGGATCGACCACCTGTCGCTGCTGTTCGAACTCGTCGCGCATTCCCGGCTGCTGCGTCTGCTGGTGGTGAGCTTCGGCGCCGGCTTCATGGCCCGCTTCCGGCCGTGGAAGGTGCGCGAGTCGCCGTCGCACCACGTAGGCATCGGCGGCTTCAACCTGGTCGGGCGCGCCGCGTATTTCGACGCCGGCGGGCACGCCGCGATGCCGCTCGCCGTGCTCGACGACATGATGCTCGGCAAGCTGCTCAAACGTCACGGCTACCGCCAGGACCTGCTGATCGGCACCGACATGGTCCGCATCGAGTGGTATCGCAACACGGCCGGCCTGGTCCGGGGACTCGAGAAAAACATCTTCGCCGGCTTCGACTACCGGCTTGCCCAGCTGATCGCGGTGACCGTGCTGGTGCTGGCCACCCGCGTCTGGCCCTGGCTGGGCCTGTTGCTGACCGACGGCCTGGCGTGGCGCCTGAACCTGTTGACGGTGATGGTCGGCCTGCTGCTGTATGCCGACCTGCTGCGCGCCCGCGGCTGGGGCCTGGAATGCCTGGTGTACGCGCCGCTGGTGCCGCTGATCGAGCTGGCGATCTGGTGGCGGGGCGCGCTCCTGGTGCTGCTGCGCGGCGGCATAGACTGGCGCGGGACGCGCTACCCGCTGGCCATGCTGCGCCGGGCGCACGACGCCGGCGGCGGAGAAATCCGATGAGCCTCGCGCGCCTGCTGCGGGTGCGCGGCGACGGACTCGACCTGCAGGTGACGGTGATGGGCGAAGGTCCGCCGGTGATCCTGCTGCATGGCTTCCCGGAAAACAGCCATTGCTGGCGCCACCAGATGCCGGCGCTCGCGGCGGCCGGATTCTCCGCCTGGGCGCCGAACCTGCGCGGTTACCCGCCGTCCGACATCCCGCACCGGCGCGGCGACTGCGCGCTGCCTCATCTCGTGCGCGACGTGCTCGGGCTGGTCCAGGCCACCGGATTCCCGCGCGTTCATCTCGTCGGCCACGACTGGGGCGGCATCGTCGCATGGGCGTTCGCCGGCGCCCACCCGGAACTGGTCGAGCGGCTGGTGGTGCTCAACGCGCCCCACATGCAATCGTTCCGGGAAAACATCTGGCGCGGCGGACAATTCCTGCGCAGCGCCTATGCGGGGATTTTCCAGCTGCCCTGGCTGCCGGAAGCGGCGCTGTCGGCCGGCGGATTCCGCCTGCTGCGCTCGATGTTCGGGACGGCGCGGCCGGGCGCCTACAGCGCGGCGGACATCGACTGGTATGTGGAAACGCTCGGGCATGACGGCGCGCTGAGCGCCGCGCTGAACTACTACCGGGCCAACGCGCGCGCCGGCGCGATGGACATGGCGCGCGCCCATGTGCGCAGCCAGACCCTGGTGATCTGGGGAGAGCGCGATCCGGCGCTGTCCGTGCGGCTGCTCGACGGGCTGGATCGCTACGTGACCCGGCTGCGCGTGCAGCGCATTCCGCAGGCCGGCCACTGGGTGCAGAACGAAGCGCCCGGCGAAGTCAACGACGCACTGCTAGGATTTCTGCGGGAGGGGCCGCCCTGACCAGTCGCCGGCAGCCGCGTCCATGGACGCGCAGGCGTCAGCCCCGCGCGCGTCAGTCCAGCATGAGATCGATCCGCAGCGCGAGGCGCGCCTTGCGGGTCTTGCCGCCCTCGCCCGCCGCTTCGCTGCGCAGCAGGCGCACATGCTCGGGGCGGACCACGGCCTGCAGTTCGGGCGCGGCGGCGCCCAGGGCTTCCATCACGATCTTCTGCACGCGGCGCATGACCGCCGCTTCCGCGTCCGCTTCTTCCGCCGGCGCCCTGCCGGTGTACAGCTGGATCGCGGTCTGCATGAACTCGCGGCGGGTGCTGACCAGCATGCGCACCGTGCGGCCCGGGAAGAGTTCGCCGAGGATGCGCGCCGACTTCAGCCGCTCCGGGTCGAGCGTGAGCACCGTCAGCGTGCCGTCGTAGTCGTCGAGCAGCAGCCAGCCGTCGCGCAACGAGTACTCGCGGCGCGCATGTTCGTGCAGCGACACGGCCGGCCGCACCGCGCGGAACGGCTCGTAGGGCACGCCGAAGAATTCCGCGTAGGCGGCGCCGACCTGGGCCGGCGAGACCTGGAACTCATCGATCAGCACATCTTCCAGATCGAGCTGCTTGCGACGAGCCGTGCGCCTCGCAAGCTCAAGCTCCGGCCGCGAGAGCGCGCCCTGCGCGACCAGCGGATCGAAGCGCGTGCGCACCGTGACATCCGGCTGGCTGCGCTGCTCGAAGGCCAGCGCCAGCGTCCTGCACAACTCCCGCGCGCCCTCTTCGATGAGGTCCGGGAAAGGCCCGCCGAGCCGATTGTTGATCAGCTGCAGCACCCCGAGCAGCTCGCCGCTGTCCGCATGGAGAATCGGCATCGCGACCATCTCGCGGGTGCGATACCCGGTCCGCCTGTCGACGGCGTCGAGAAAGCGCAGCTCGCGCGAATAGCCGCGCAGCTCCTCCTGGTCGTACACATTGCGGATGTTGAAGCCGCGCCGCGTCATCGCGACATGTCCGGCGATGCTGGACGTCCCGATCGGCAGCTCGAAGTCGCGGTAGCTGTCCATGCCCGTCTTGATCTTCGACACGATGGTCATGCGCGACGGGCCGACCGCATACAGCGTGAGGCGGTCGCAGCCGCACACCGCGCAAATGTCGCGCGACACCTCGAGCATGATCTCGTCGACGTCGCTCGCGGCACCGATGCGCTCGACCACCTCCGCAAGGCGCTGGAAAAAGGCGCTGCGGCGCTCGGCGCGCTTGAGCTGCTGATGCTCCTCCCAGGTTAACTGCTTGCTCATCCCGACCTCCGGCGGCGGCTGCCGCACGCGCGACTATGTGGATTGCTGGTGTTGACGATGCCCGCACTCGGGGCAGAAGCGCGCCCCGGGCTGCATCTCCGCCGAACACGCGGAGCAGACCGGCTTGACGCCGGTAGGCGTACCGCATTCCGGGCAGAACTTCGCGCCGTGGGTCTCCGTCGCGCACCTGGCGCAGACCAGCTGCTGCTCGCGTCTCACATCCCGCTGCTTGCCGCGCGCGATCCCCTCCGCCATGGCCGCCTCGGTCGCGCCCTGGATCTCGCCCTGCGCGCGCGCCGCGGCGATGGCCACGTTCACGCTCGGCGCGCAGTGGTAGCACATGCCCCTGGCGCTGTCGAAACAGCTCGCGCAGACATACTGGAAGCAGCTGCCGCAACGATGGAAATGCGACTTGGCTTCCTCGATCGCCGCGCTAAAGGCTTCATCCCGCGCCGAGTTGAAACCCGCCTGCGCCATGCCCTCGAGCGCGCTGCTCGCGCCGCCGAGCACCCCGCCGAACATCCCCGCCGCCTTCGACACCCAGCCCGACGCCTGCCCGCTCCGATAAGGACGGAAGCGGGTGCGCCAGCGGTCGTTGCAGCGCTCGCAGTAGAACTCGAACTGAAAGCCCGCATCGACCCCGTCCTGCTGGCTCAGGTCCTGGTAATTGTCGGCAAACCTGATCTCCGCCATCGCTGCCCCACGCATTTCCGAAAAGCATCATTCTACATTTCGGTAATCTTCTTACAAGACGACGGTGACGGGCATCATGTCCCTCGCGCAAGGACTGGCAAAATCCGCAGCAATGGGTTATTATTCAGCCCCTTCGCGGCCGTAGCTCAGCTGGATAGAGTACTTGGCTACGAACCAAGGGGTCGTGGGTTCGATTCCTGCCGGCCGCGCCATATAAAACAAGGGGTTACGATCTTTGGGTCGTGACCCCTTGTCCGTTTACGGATCACTTGCCTCATCTCGCACAATGAGGGTGCGGACAAGCCTTGGGCCGTGCGGCAATGACGGCCCGCACCGCCCCCATCGCCCGCATCCAGTCCATACCCTCCCTATACGCACGCCCTCCGACAACAGCACCGTTCCCGAGGGAGCAGCAGAAGCCTTCGCACGCGGCAGTACCGCGACCTGCGGTGCACGCCGAGGGCAAGCGGATTCACAGGCAGTTGAAGGCGAGGGGCACGCGGCTGATGGACGACGAGGACTACCGGTGCCTGGTCGAACTGCTGGCACGGCTGAAAACGAATCTCGAGTCGTAACCGAACAGGCGCGGAACCGTCCGGGCAGAATTACTTGTCCCGCGCCGCCGGCTGCCGGGCACCCGCCCGCTTGCGCGGACCGCCGGCGCCGATGCGCACCGCCCCTTTCCCCTGCCCGCCCAGCTCATCCGATGGATTGAACAGCTTGCAGCGCTCCAGCGAAAGGCATCCGCAGCCGATGCAGTCGCTGAGGCTGTCGCGCAGCTGGAGCAGGCTTGCGATCCTCTCGTCGAGGTCGGCGCGCCAGCGGGATGACAGGCGGTTCCAGTCGGCGGCCGTCGGGGTGCGCTCTTCGGGCAATGCGCTGAATGCTTCCCTGATCGCGTCCAGCGAAATGCCAAGCCGCTGGGCGACCTTGATGACGGCGACGCGCCTGAGGACGTCGCGGGAATAGCGCCTCTGGTTGCCGCTGCTGCGCCGGCTCCTGATCAGCCCCCTGGACTCGTAAAAATGCAGCGTCGGGACGGTGACGCCGCTCCTGGCCGCCACTTCTCCCACGGAAAGCTCGTGTGAAGTCGATTCCATCGTCGCCAGCCTCCTCTTGACCTCAAGTTCGCTTGAGGTTTTACACTGCCGACTATACCGAAACTTCGACAGGAGGCGCAATGAGCGAAAGAATTCGCGTGGCGATCGTTTATGGCAGCGGCCGGGAGGGCCGGCTGTGCGATCGGCTGGTGGACTGGGTGCGGGAGCGGATGGCGATGCAGGCAGCGTTCGACATGGCATTGATCGATCCTCGCGTGCATCTGCTGGGAGGGAGCGGCCCCGCTTCGGGCGAGAGTGGCCTGTCCGCGCTGAGGGAGGAGGTCTTCCGGGCGGATGCCTTCATCGTGGTGACGCCGGAATACAACCACGGCTATCCGGCGGCGCTCAAGGAGATCATCGATGCGGCCTATCGCGAATGGCATGCGAAGGTCGCGGCCTTCGTTTCCTACGGCGGTACCTCGGGCGGCATCCGCGCGGTGGAGCAGCTGCGTCAGGTCTTCGCCGAGCTGCACGTCGCCACCGTCCGCGACGGCGTGAGCTTTCCGCATGCGTGGGAAAGGATCGGGGCCGACGGGCGGTTTGCCGCTACGCCCTCGCAGGAGAAGGCGTTTGCAAGGATGACCGCGCAATTGCTGTGGTGGGCGCGTGCGTTGCGGGACGCGCGCCTCGCGGCACCCTATGAGGAGACCGTGCAATGAGCGATCTGACTGCCTATTTCGACCTGGTCGGTTATCGGCACCAGGGCAGGCCGGACCTTGCCGCGCTGAGGGCATTGCATCTGCGGCATACGCACTCGATTCCATTCGAGAACCTGTCGCCGCTCGCGGGTCTGCCGGTGAAGCTGGATATTCCGTCGATCCTGGAGAAATTCAGCCGGCAGCGGGGCGGATACTGCTATGAGCACAATCTGCTGTTCCAGCATGCGCTCGACGCGCTGGGGTTCAACACGACCGCGCTGCTGGCCCGCGTGCGCATGAATGTGCCGGCGGATGTCGTCACGCCGCGCAGCCACATGCTGCTGCTGGTGGAGGCGGACGGCGAGCAATGGATCGCGGACACGGGCTTCGGGCGGATGACGCTTACCTCGCCGATCCGGCTGGAGCCGGGCGCCGCGCAGTCCACGCCGCACGGCCGCTACCGCCTGATAAAGGACGACGAGGGATACCGGCTGGAAGCGGAGACGGCGGGAAGCTGGGAGCCGCTCTATGCATTCGATCTCAGGCGCTGTTATCCGCCGGACTTCGAGATGAGCAACTGGTATGTGTCGACCCATCCCGCGTCGCATTTCGTGCACGATCTGGTGGCCGTGCGTACCGTCGCCGGCGGGCGGCACGTGATCTACAACACGCGATACAGCTTCTACGGCCTGGATGCTCCGCCAGTCTCAGTGCAGCTGCAGACCGTGGATGAGATCCTCGACATGCTGCGGAGTGAGTTCGGCATTGCGGCTCATGAGGTCGCCGGCATTCAGGACCGGCTCGCGCGGCTGGTGAGCCGGGTTTCTTCGGCGGGACGATAGCGTCCCTCGGGCCGGCATCAGCGCCTGGCATGCACCCGTGAGAGGAAGTCGCGCGACAGGGCGGCCACCTCGTCGAGATGCGTCTCGAGCAGCCAGTGTCCTCCGTCGAGCAGATGCAGCTCGGCGGCGGGCAGATCGCGCAGATAGGCGCGCGCCGCGCCTTCGGGCATGTAGCCGTCACGCGGCCCCCACACGATCAGGGTCGGCGGACGGCGTTCGCGCAGGAAGGACTGGTAGCGCGGGAACCATGCGAGGTTCTCCTTCAGGCCGAGGATGATGTCAAGCGCGATGCGCTTTCGACGCGGTGTCGTCCGGGCCCAGTGCAGCGTCCACAGGTCCGGCGCGATCAGGCTGGCGAGTTCGCCGTCCGCACCGTTCAGAAACTCATCGCGGTAGCCCTCTTCGCTGATGGCCTCTTCGATCGCCTGCCGGTGCCTGTCCGACGGATCGCGCCAGTAGTCCTGCAGGGCCTGGTACTTGGGGCCGAGCTGGTCTTCGTAGATGTCGCCGTTCTGGATGATGAGTCCGGCAATCCTTTCGGGTTGGGCAAGCGCGAGACGCAATCCGATCTGCGAACCGAAGTCATGCAGATAGATGACGAAGCGGTCTATGCCAAGCTGCCGGCAGAAGCCATCGAGCAGTTCGGCGTAGCTGTCGAAATCGTGGATGAAGCTTTCCGGCGCCTCGCTGTATCCGGCCATCGGAAAATCCGGCGCCAGCAGCCGCCATCGATCCCCGAGGGCGGGGAGATAGTTCCGGAATTCGTAGGACGAGCAAGGGTACCCGTGCGGCAGCAGCACGACCGGCGCGTCCGCCGGCCCGGCTTCGCGGTAGAAAATCTTCACTTCGCCAAGCTGCATGGTGCGATGATGAACAGCGGCATTCATCTTCATGTCTCCCTGATGGAAGCAGAGCGGGAATGTGCGGTCTTTTCCCCGGCGTTTCGGCAAAGTTCTCCGACACTGAAATGCCGGCTGCGTTCATTGAAAGAGCGGTCGGGGGATGCCGGCGCGCCGGAGACGCTTCATTGTTCGGCGGTCGACAACAATGCAGTCGGCGCCCGATGTTTTGTTCGGGCGCCGACGATGAACGGGGCACGTTCCGCGCGGCCGTCACGCGTCGCCCGCTTAAAAGATGTTCAACCCCTTGAGCATCACGATCAGAACCAGCAGCGGCGAGACATAGCGCAGCAGGAAGAACACGAGCCGGGCCAGCCCGGCGTTGGCCAGCTGGCCGTTGTTCGACACCGACTGCCAGAGCCTTTCGAAGCCCCACACCCAGCCGACGAAGAGCGCGATGAGAATGCCGCCGACGGGCAGGATGATGTTCGATGAAACGAAGTCGAACAGGTCGAACATGTTCAGTCCGAACAGTTTCGCGTCGGCGAGCAGGCTGCCGGACAGCGCGCAGACGGAGCCGGACGCCGCCAGCACGGCCAGGGTGAGCATGACCGCCTTCGGACGGGACAGGGAGAACCGCTCGCGCAGGATCAGTACGGGCACTTCCATCAGCGACAGCATGGCGCCGGTGGCCGCGATCGCGGTCAGCACGAAGAACGTGACCATCAATACCTGCCCGATCGGGATCTGCGAAAACACGGCCGGGACGGTGATGAAGACCAACGCGGGGCCGGCCGCGGGTTCGAAGCCGAACGTGAACACCGCCGGGAAGATGGCGACGCCGGCCAGCAAGGATACGCACAGGTCGGCGGCCATCACCCGGAAAGCGATGGCGGGAATGTTCTGGTCGTCGCGGAAGTAGCTCCCGTACGTCATCATCGTGCCCATGCCGATCGAGAGCTTGAAGAAGGCAAGGCCGAGCGCGGTCAGTACCGCGGCGCCGGTGAGCTTGCTGAAATCGGGATAGAACAGGAAGGCCAGGCCCTCGGCGGCGCCGTCGAGCGTGAGGCTGAAACCGCACAACAGCACGAGGAGCAGGAACAGCAGCGGCATCAGTTTCTTCGTCAGCGCTTCGATACCCCTGGCGACGCCCATCAGCAGGATGCCGCCCATCGTCGCCAGCACCGCCCACTGCCAGAGCAGCGACCGCCAGGGGTCGCCGGTCAGCGAGGAGAACGCCGCCTCGGTGACCTTGCGATCACTGCTCAGCGTCGTGCCGCGCAGGGCTTCCAGCACATAGGCGAACACCCATGCGACGACTTCCGAGTAGAAGGACATGATGAGGAAGGACGCGAGCATGCCCGCCGCGCCGATGATCCACCACGGCTGGCCGCGCGGCGCGAGGGACTGCAGCGCCGAGATCGGATTGGCTTTCGCCCGCCGGCCGATGGCGATCTCGGCGATCATCACCGGCAGGCCGACCAGCAGCGTCGCGAGCAGGTACACCAGCAGAAAGCTGGCGCCGCCATTGGCGCCGGTGATGTAGGGGAATTTCCAGATATTGCCGAGGCCGACCGCCGACCCCAGGGTGGCGGCAAGGACGCCGAAGCCGGATGTGAAGGCGTCGCGCTGTCTTTCTTTCGATGCTTGACTCATGTGGATGGATATTGCCTGGCGCTGCCGGCAAGGCGGCGGGTTGCATGCGCCGTCGACACTCGCGGCGCGCCCGTCCGGCCGGGCGGCAAAAGGGACGGATCATACAACGTAATGTCCCGGCTTCCCAGCTTTCCCGGTTTCGGCAACTGGGGCGTGACATTCCGGCAATGATGCGCGCCCTCCTCCCGATGCCCTCGCACACCGGTGGCGGATTTCGCACCCGCGGTCGGACCGCGGAAGCGCCTTCCATTACGTCAGGGGTAATCGACCGCCCCCTCGTCCCCGCATCACACTGATGCAGCCTGACAGTTCATGACCGGAGGAGATGGATGAGAATTTCCGAAGCGAATGCCGCATTGCCGGCCGGCCGCTCCCGCCTGCGCTGGTGGCTCACGCTGCCGGTGCTGCTGAGCGGGACCTTCCTGGTGACGCTTGATTTCTTTATCGTCAACGTCGCGCTGGCGGCGATGTCCGCCGATCTCAATGCCAGCACGGCGATGATCGAATGGGTGGTGGCCGGCTACGGCCTCGCCAATGCGGCGGGCCTGATCACCGGCGGACGGCTCGGGGATTTGTACGGCCGGCGCCGGGTTCTGCTGTCCGGCTTCGCGCTGTTTACCCTGGCGTCGATCGGCTGCGGCCTGGCGCCGAACGTCGAATTCCTGATCGCCGCACGGCTGCTGCAAGGCCTGGGAGGCGCCCTGTTGCAGCCCCAGGTCCTGGCCATCCTGGGCATCGTGTTCGAGGGGGAAGACCGGGCGCGCGCGTTTGCCTGGTACGGGATCGTGCTCGGGCTGGCCGCGACCGCCGGCCAGCTGATCGGCGGCGCGCTGATCGAGGCCGACTGGGCCGGGCTCGGGTGGCGGACCTGCTTCCTGATCAATATACCGGTCGGATGCCTCGCGATCGGCCTCGCGCGCCGCGCGATACCGGCTTTGCCGGGCTCGGGCGGGAGGCAGCTCGATCTGGCCGGCGCCGCCCTCAGCACCCTGGCGCTGTCCGCCGTTCTGCTTCCGCTCATCGAGGGGCGCGAACTGGGATGGCCGGCGTGGAGCTGGGCATGTCTCGCGGCGGCGCCCGTCCTGTTGCTCCTCTTCCTGCGGCATCAGCGCCGCAGCGAGCTGCGGGGCGGCGATCCGCTGATTCCGACGGCGCTGACCCGGAACCTGACCTTCATGATCGGCTTGTCGACGGTGCTGCTCTTCTACGCGGGGAACGCTTCCTTCTATTTCGTGCTGGCGCAGTACCTGCAGATGGAGATGGGAATGGCGCCGTTCGCGTCGGGCGCGATGTTCAGCGTGCTCGCCTCGGGTTTTTTCGCGGCGTCGCTGGCCAGCGCCAGGCTGGCGAAACTGCTGGGTCCGCGATCCCTGCCTCCTGGCGGTCTTGTCCTCGCGCTCGGTCACGGCGCGCAGTTCCTGGTGGTGTCGGTACCGGGCGGGCCGGACCCGAGCGTGATGGGCGCGGTATTGCTGGTCGAAGGCATCGGCGTCGGCATGGTCATGGCGCCGCTCGTCGCGACCGTACTGGCCGGCCTGCCGGCGCAGCAGGCCGGCGTCGCCTCGGGCATCCTGGCAATGGTCCAGCAGATGGGGAATTCCGTCGGCGTGGCGCTGATCAGCATCCTGTTCTACCGGCAGGCTGGCGGCGCAAGCGATGTCGTGGACTTCGCTCCGGGCTTTTCCGCGAGCCTCGTGTATCTGTGCGCGGTCGCGGCGGCGGTTACCGTGATGGCGCGCAGGCTGGTCGCGCGGCTGGCGCGACCGGGCTAGTCTTGCGCGATGAGCGGTGCGGATTCAGCGGGAACGCAGGCCGGGGCCGAACATCCCCAGGAGCCGGAGAAGGGAAGACAGGGTGCGAGAACGGCGGCCAAGAAGGATACGGTTGTGAAGTGTGCGTCCCATGATGTACTCCGGATAATGCAAGGAGTATAGGAATGGCTGCTTACAGCCCTCTGACATTTCACAAGCGAAGCGCATTGGCGGACATTTCGCCGCGCTGCCGCTCGTGATGCGACTGCCCGGCGAGGATTGGAACAGGAATGCCGCTCCGGCTCAGTGACCGCGCGACCGTGCAAAGGCATCGAACATCGTCGCGGAGAGCGGACGATGATGCAGGTAGCCCTGAAAGTTCTGGCAGCCTTCGCGCACGAGGAACACCTGCTGGTCCATCGTCTCGACGCCCTCGGCGATGACGGACAGGCCGAGGTTGTGGCCAAGGGAGATGATCGCCCGGGTGATCGCGGCATCGTTCTGATTGGTCGCCACGTCCTGCACGAACGACTGGTCGATCTTCAACTGGTCCAGGGGCAGCCGCTGCAGGTAGGCGAGCGAGGAGTACCCGGTGCCGAAGTCGTCGAGGGAGAAGCGCAGGCCCATGGCCTTAAGCTCCAGCATCTTGCGCTTCGTGTCTTCCAGGTCCTGGATGAGCAGGCTCTCCGTGATCTCGATCTTCAGCTTGCCGGCGTCCGCGCCAGTGGCGGCGATGATGTCCTTGACCTGGCTGACGAAGCCGGGGTGGCGGAACTGTCTCACGCTGACGTTGACCGAGAGCGCGAGGCTGGCAGTGAAAGGATGCGCGCTCCAATTGACGAGCTGGCGGCAGCTCTCCTCGAGCAGCCAGCGGCCGATGTCCATGATGAGGCCGGCTTCCTCGGCCAGGGGCACGAATTCCGCCGGATACACCAGCCCCCGGCGCGGATGCTCCCAGCGCAGGAGGGCTTCGGCGCCGACGATGCTTCCGTCCAGGTCCACCTGCGGCTGGTAGTGGAGGCAGAAGCCGCCGGTCGCGAGCGCCTCCCGCAGTTCGGACTCCATCGCCGCCCTCGCGTTGAAGAGCTGCTGCATGCTGGGGCTGAAGAACCTGATGGCATTGCGGCCCTCGGACTTGGCCCGGTACATCGCCATGTCGGCGCGCTTGAGCAGTTCGCCGGTGCTGGTGGCCTCGCCGTCGATGATGGCGATGCCGATGCTCGGCGTGCTCCGGTACGGCAGGCCGCCGAGGTCGTAGGGCTTGTTGAGCGCACCCACGATTTTTCGCGCCACATGCATAGCGTGGGTGGCGCAGTCCTGCGGCGAGTCGCCGATGTTCTCGAGCAGCACGACGAACTCGTCGCCGCCGAAGCGGCCGACGCAATCATAGTGGCGCACGCAGGACTGCAGGCGCTCCGCCACGGCCTTGAGCATCAGGTCGCCCTTGTCGTGGCCGTGCGTGTCGTTGAGCGTCTTGAAGTTGTCGAGATCGATGAACAAGAGCGCGCCATCATGCGTGATCCGCTGCCGCATCGCGACGAGGTGGTCGATGCGGTCGAGTACGTGCCGCCGGTTGGGCAGTCCGGTCAGGGTGTCGTAGTAGGCGAGCTGGTGAATCTTGTCCTCGGACGCCTTGCGCTCGGTGATGTCCTGCGTCGTCCCTGCCAGATAGGGCCTCGCGTTCTCGTCCGTGAAGAGGCGCGCGATGATTTCAAAGTGCCGGGTTTCTCCCGACGGGCGGATCACCCGGCAGCGCACCGAGGCGTGTCCCTCGCGGACCGCCATGTCCTTGGCCACGTTGACCGCCGGACGATCCTCGGGATGCACCAGGTCGAGGAAGGCCGGCAGGGATCCCCCGAAATCCTCGGACCGGATGCCGAACATGTACAGGATCTCGTCGGAAAGCCGCAGCACGTCTTCCCCGATCAGATATTTCCAGCTGCCGACCGCGGCGATGTGCTGCGCCTGCTTGAGGTGATCGGCCTGCTCGCGCAATTCCGCGTTCGCCTGATTCAGCCGGGTGGCGAGCTTTTCCAGTTCGATGCCCTGCCGCCTGAGCTCGAAATGCACCATGACCTGGTGCGCCACGACATGCATCCTCTGGCGCTGCCCGGCGTGGAGCATGCGCGGCGCCGTGTCCATGAAGGCAAGCGTGCCGAGCCGCTTGCGGGCCGGCGAAATGAGGGGCACGCCGGCATAGAAACGGATGTGCGACGGCCCTGTGACCTCGGGGGCGCCGGCGAATCGCTCGTCCCGGGTGGTGTCCGGCACTTCCAGCAGTTCATCCCCCTGGATCGCGTGATCCCAGCCGGTCGAGAAATTGTCGTCGCGTAAACCGTACTGGGCACGCAGCTCGATGCGATCGTTTTCCCAAACCGTGATGCGGGCGATCGGCAGGTCGCACACCTCGGCGGCCAGCTGCAGCAGCTGGTCGAAGTTTTCAGGCGGGGCCGGTTGTCTGATTCGGGCTGGACACATGACATCTTCCGCGCAGGCGAATGCTTCGTCGACGATTCAGTTCAGACAATCGCGCGATGCCTTCCCCGCTGTTTTGCGCAAAGCCAAGGTTTGGAAAGTTGGCGCGGCCGCTCCCCGGGCGGCTGTCGCATGTCGCGCGGCAAGCGTAGTGCCGGGCGCCGAACAGTCGCACCAGCCGGCGGTCGAATGTCCTGAACGCAGTCGCCGGACTGCCGCCCCCCTTCCCCGGAGTCTCATGCGCCATGCCTTCATTTTCTCGCTGAGCCTGTGCTTCGCGCTTCCCGCCGCGGCCGAACGGCTGCCTCCCGACGAATGCCGGCAGGTCGCCGCGAGGCTGAACGCGGATCTGCCGCAACAGCTCAGTTCTCACTCCATCCTTGAAAGCGTCGCCTGCGTGCAGGGCAAATCGAAGCCGAGGCTGGTCTACCGGAACAAGGTCCTCGCCGACATCCGGAAGCCGCCGCCGCGCGTGATCGAACGGATGAAGGCTGAGCAGAGGGATGCCTGGTGCAAGGACCCCGCCCAGCGCAGCCTGCTGGCGATGCTGGACGTCAGCTATGCCTACTACGACAAGTCGAACCGCTACCTCGGCGCACTCACGCATCGCATAGGCGACTGCGGGCAGTGAGGTCTGCGCGTCGGCCGGCGGCGAGCCTGGGCGGAACCGCGTACGGGGATCGGGATGAGCGGGGAGGCGTCTCCGCCTTCCCCGGGTCGGGGAAGGCGGGAGCGGGCGGCCAGTCGGTGCCTCGTGAGCACGGATAAATCTTACTGCCGTCCTGCGGGAATATGCTTCTTTTCTCCTCGCCTCATGCAGGCCGGAAGAGAATGTTCTCCTTTCATATCGCTGCTTTACAGGATAAACTTCCCTTCCCCACCTCCAGCCGCGCAGAGCCTGCAATGAAGGAAAACCAGCTTGATGAAATCGACCGCAGGATCCTGCGGGTACTGAGCCGCGACGCCCGCGTGAGCAACCAGAAGCTGGCGGAGGCGGTGAACCTGTCACCCACGCCGTGCTGGAACCGGGTGAAGGCGCTGGAGGAAGCGGGATTCATCACCCAGTATGTGGCGCTCCTCGACCAGCGCGCGCTGGGCTTGCCGGACACGGTCATCATCGAGGTCACCCTCGACAGGCATGATGACGAGATCTTCGCCCGCTTCGGCAATGCGCTGGCCGAACTGCCCGAAGTCATCGAAGCCTATCTGCTCACCGGCGAATACGACTACCTGATCAAGGTGGCGGTATCGGGTACCGAAGGGTATGAGCGGTTTCTCCGCCAGAAGCTCTACAAGATCCCGGGCATTCGCCACAGCCGCTCCACGTTCGCGCTGCGCTGCCTCAAGCGCGTGCATTCCGTCACGCCCTGAAAAAACGCCGGCGCCGGCCGGACCGCACCGGAACATTCCACCGGCGCCGAAGCCAAACCTGTCCCTTGTACGAACCTGAAGGAGCGAGCATGCAATCCGGACAGATGCAGGAGCAATTCACGGCGGTCGCCCGCAGCATCGACAACGCCGCCCGGGCCTGCCAGGCCGGCGGCGAGGTTCCCGAAGCCTTGCGCAGCTGCCTGAGCGAACTCGACCGGGAATCCGACCAGGCCAGGCAGGTCATCGCTTCCGGCACCAGCGAACAGGAACTGCAGCAGTGCATCGAAAGAATGGAGGAAATCGGGGACCGGGCGAAGGAAGCCTGCAAGCAGGCCGACAACATCGACCCGCAACTGCACGACGCGGTGGTGCAGGCGCACGACGCCATCTCATCGCTCAAGCACCAGCTCCACTGACGCCCTCCGCCGCCGCCGCGGTGGCCGGACACGCCGGCGCATCCGCCGGCGGCGGCCCGTTTCAGAGGCGCCTGATGAGCGCCGCGGTGAATGCGTCGGTGCCGGCGGTGCCGCCCAGGTCACGCGTGCGCACCTGGTCCTCCAGCAGCGTGACCGAGATCGCCTGACGCAGCCGCCCGGCGAGATCGGCGCGCCCCACGTGCTCCAGCATCAGGCCGGCGGCAAGCATCAGCGATACCGGGTTGGCCACGCCCTTGCCGGCGATGTCCGGCGCCGAGCCATGCACCGCCTCGAAGATCGCCGCATGCTCGCCGATGTTGGCGCCCGGCGCCAGCCCGAGGCCGCCGACCAGGCCGGCAAGTTCGTCGGAGAGGATGTCGCCGAACAGGTTGGTACACAGCAGCATGTCGAACTGCGAGGGATTCAGCACGAGCTGCATCGCACAGGCGTCGACGATGCGGTCATCGACCTCGACGCGTCCCGCGTACTCGGTCGCCACCTCCCTCGCCGCCTCGAGGAAGATGCCGGTGAGCGCCTTGAGCACATTCGCCTTGTGCACGATGGTGATCTTCTTGCGCCCGTGACTGACCGCGTATTCGAAGGCGAAACGGGCGATGCGGCGGCAGCCGTCGCGCGTGTTCACGCCCGTGGAGACCGCGACCGCGCGCGGATCGTTGCCGACGGGGATGAAATGTTCATGGGCGACGTACAAGCCTTCGATGTTCTCCCGCACCAGCACGATGTCGATATTGTCGTAGCGGCCCGGGATGATGGTCTTCGCGGGACGCAGATTCGCATAGAGCTTGAACTCTTCCCTGAGGCGCACGTTGACCGAGCGGAAGCCGCCGCCCACCGGGGTCGTGAGCGGCCCCTTCAGCGCCAGCCGGGTGCGCCGGATGCTGTCGAGCGTGGCCGACGGCAACGGGTCGCCGCCGTCGTTCACCGCGCTCATGCCGGCCTTGCGTTCGTCCCACTCGAAGGGGGCGCCCAGGGCGTCGAGTACGGCGACCGTCGCCTTCGTCACTTCCGGTCCGATGCCGTCGCCGGCGATAAGCGTGGCGGGGATCTTGTCGTTGCGCTGTTCTTCCATCGTTCTTTCCTCATCAGGTCGGTATCACGCTGCTCATGGGCATGCCGTCGCGGCCGCCGCGGAAATCATCGCACGTGCGGGCGCGACATGCACACGGTACGACGCGGCATCTCACCAGTCGTATTCATCGTCATGCCCCGTCAGCCGGCGAAGCGCCCGCGCTTCGGCCGTCGTCGTATCGAAACCGGATTGCGCGAGCAGTGCCTGCTCGATGTAGCGGCTGACCCGGGCGCGCAGTGGCGGCACCCGGTCGCCCTGCGGGAAGCTCCTCGGATATTTGAAGCCGAGCCAGGCATACAGGCTGAGGTGCTTGCCGAGTATCTCGGCCGCTTCGAGATGCAGCGCGCCCGCCTGTCCGAGCCATGCCGGTTCATCCGGCAGCGCCATCGCCGCGCCCTGCCGGTGCGCGCGCAGGCAGGCATCGAAATAGCCCGCTTCCGCCGCCGAGTCCAGTGACACCGGCGCGCAGCTGAAGACGAACTTTTCCGCCAGCGGCAGGTCCGGTGCCAGCGCGTCGACCCGGTGGCCAAGTGCGATCGCCTCGCGCAGGGAAGCCGTGACGAAGAGCGGGCTCCGGATGGCGATCCGTTCGGCGAAGAACGCAAGCAGCGCGCCGATTTCGGGTGTCTGCAGGATCTCGCGCAAGGCAGTGATCTGCCACAGGCCGGGCGCGATGCGCAGCTTGCCTTCGAAGGGCTGCGGAGGCGCGGACAAGGCCTCGCGGATGTGATCGAGACCGGCTTGCTCGAATGCCCCGACATGGCCCTGCTCATACATGCCCATCCGCCCGGCGCGCCCCGCGATCTGCGCGACCTCGACGGGCGTGAGCGGACGCAGCATGCTGCCGTCGAACTTCTTCGAAGCGGAGAACACGACGCGGCGGATCGGCAGGTTCAGGCCCATGCCTATCGCGTCCGTGGCCACGACGATGTCGGACTCGCCGGACAGGAAGCGGGCGGCCTCGGTGCGCCGCACTTCGGGCGCCAGCGCGCCATAGATGGTGGAAACCCGGAAGCCATTGCCGCGCAACCGGGCGCTGAGCGTGAGAATGTCGCGACGGCTGAAGGCAATGACGGCATCGCCGCGACGGATGCCGCCCGCATCGCGCGACACGGGCGTTTCTTCCGTCACGAGGGCTGTCTTTCTCTCGAACGCGACCTCGACCGCCTGCTCCCCGAGCGCATCGATGAGCTTCATGCAGGCGGCCTTCACCTCGGTGCCGCCGCACAGGTAGACATGGCGGGCCGGCGCGCCGACCAGTGCCGCCGTCCACGCGGCGCCGCGCTGTTCGTTTGCGAGCATCTGAACCTCATCGATGACCGCGACTTCGGCTTCCGTGTCGGGATCGAGCATCTCTATCGTGCATGCGGTGTGCGCGGCCCCCTCCATCGGGATGCGCTCTTCGCCGGTCACGAGCGTGCAGGGCACGCCGGACGCGACGAGGCGGTCACGCACTTCCATCGCCAGCAGCCTGAGCGGCGCCAGGTAGACGCCGGACCGGGCCTGTTTGAGTGCTTCCAGCGCGGCATGCGTCTTGCCGGAGTTTGTCGGCCCGAGGTGGAGATGATGGATTCGGCCCAGGCGGCGCGCGAGCGGGAATGCCTGCGGATAATCCTCCAGTTTCAGCAGCGCCTGCGCCCGTCCGGCGTCGATGCGGTCGAGCGTCTCGCGCAGCGGGCCGGCCAGCATGCGCCGGACAAAACCGCTCTTGAGCACATCGTCGCGCCAGACGCCACGCGCCAGCACGCCCCTGAGCGCGCTGGCAAGATTTTTCGCTTCCTTCGGTGTCAGGTCCTCGCCGTAGACGCTGAACAGGTCGTCGATCCGCGCGGCGATTACAGGCAGGAGTTCCGCGGACGTACTGCCGGCCAGCATCCCGCCCACCTGTCCGGTCAGCGCGGCGCAGTCGGATTCCGTGCGCGGTTGCGGCAGCTGCAGCGGCACACGCACGAGGCAGGGCCAGGATTCGGGACGGCGCGCTGTCGCCGGCAGGGTGAACCGGACATGCTTCACCCAGCAGAGCGGGTCCTGTTCATAAAAGCCCGGCGTCTCCACCGCCAGTTCGCGAAGCCTGCCGGTGTACGGATCGAGCAGGCAGGGCTTGCAGCCATGCACCTGGGCGACGCGCCGGATCTCGCGCCGGCGCGGGGACTGGTCGTCCTCGGGCTTGCCGGCGGTTCTGGCCAGTGCCTTAATCTGTGGCATCTCGTGCTGTCCTTGTTGTCGCGGGCCGCGCGGGCGGCGGGCGGTGTTGAATTCGGCGCGCGATGTGTGGTCGATTCAGCGTCGGTTCAGAACCTGACGCCGGCATTCTTCACCAGGCAAGGAGGCAACATGAAACGCACCTATCAGCCCTCGGTCGTGCGCCGAGTCCGCACGCACGGGTTTCGCGCAAGGATGGCCACCAAGGGTGGCCGCGCGGTGATCAATCACCGGCGGGCCAAGGGGCGCAAACGGGTCGCTGTCAGCGTGAGGTGAACCGCGCGCCCGGACGCCGCCATCCCTGATCCGGTCACGGCGCGCGACGCCTCAGGCGCTGCCGTCGCGCCGGTCCTGCGGGTCGGGCGCGCGTTTCTCCGCCGGCGGCGCGCCGGTGCCGGTGTTGCCCTGCCCGGGCGCCTGCCCGAGGACGGCGCCGCCGACCTGGTCATAGGGCTGGCCGGCGGTCGCCGCGCCGCCGCCGACCGCATTGGCCGGCGTGGCTGGCCCGGAGGGCTTTGTCTTGTCGTCCGTTTCCCCGGCGCGGTTCTTCGAGTCGTCTTCTTGCATCGCATTCTCCTTGCTTGTCCGCAGTCCTCACCATGGCCGGCAGGCGCCGGCCTCATGGTGAGGACTGCGGGCCGCGCGAGAAATTCATTTCCTTTTCGGATTCGGCGGCGCGGCACACGGCGCGCCGGACATGGCTGTCATTTCTGTCCGCCGCCCGCCGCCGCGCTACCGGTCTGTCCTGCCGAGGCGCGCTCGCCTGCGCCGGTGTCGCCGCGGCCGCTGCCGGTTGCCGCATCGTTCCGCTCGGGGCCGCCGCTGCTCTTGCCGGGGAGGACGCCGGCCTTGCCTTCTCTTGCCGCCTCGCCCCTGGAGCCTCCCGGCGTCATCTTGCTGCTCTGTGGATTCTGTCCGTAGACCGGACGGGAACTGCCCTGCTGATCGATGTCGGACGTGCCGCTGATTTGAGCGTGGGCAAATGTCGCCGGGAGCGCCGCCAGTGGCACCAGCAGGGTGCTGATCAGGAATGTTTTCATGCTCGGGTCCTTGTTGTGTCGTACGAGCTTTGACAGCGGCAGGCGGCACTTGTTTGAGGGCCTCCTCCGGCTGGGGTGCCCTCTTCTGTCCGGGAAGAAGTGCCGGCGATGGAAGCGTGTAAGCTCTCGCCATGGATTCCCTCATTACGGCCTCGGCACGCGCGCTGGCCGCCGGCGACGCGCTCGGCGCGCTGAAACGCGTCGCCCTGCGCGACGATCCCCCGGCGCTCGCGCTGCGCGGCATCGCCATGGCCCAGCTCGGCGAACACGCGCGCGCGAGGGAGCTGCTTCGCCGCGCGGCAAGGGGCTTTGGCGCCGGCGAACAGCTGGCCCGCGCACGCTGCATGGTGGCGGAAGCCGAGGTGGCACTGGCCATGCGCGACCTCACCGGTTCGCCGCGTTCGCTGATGGCCGCCGCCGATACGCTCGACGCGCTCGCCGATCGCGCCAATGCGCTGCATGCACGTCTCGTCGCGGCGCGACGGCTCTTGCTGCTCGGCCGCCTCGCCGAGGCCGGCACGGCGCTCGCGCGGCTCGACCTGCATGCGATGCCACCGGCGCTGGCGGCGGTGGCCGACGTCGCCGGCGCCGAACTCGCGCTGCGCGCGCTGCATACCGGCGTGGCACGCGCCGCGCTCGACCGCGCGCGCGACGCGGCGGCGCGCGCCGGCGTGCCGGCGCTCATGGCCGAGGTGGCCGAGTTGCGGGCCGTGCTCGACCGCCCGGCGGCCCGGCGCTTCCATGCCGCCGGCGAACGGATGCTGCGTCTCGACGAGGTGTCGGCGCTGCTGGACACGGACGCGCTGGTGGTCGACGCCTGCCGCCGCGGACTCGGTGTCGGCGACGCATGGCGGCCGCTGGCGCGGCGGCCGGTGCTGTTCGCGCTGGCGCGCTGCCTCGCCGAGGCATGGCCCGCCGACGCCGACAGGGATGCCCTGATCGCCTGCGTGTTCCGCACCCGTCATCCGGACGACACCCACCGCGCGAGGCTGAGGGTGGAAATCGGCCGGCTGCGCGCACTGGTGGCGTCGATGGCAGGCGTGGAGGCGACGCCGCGCGGCTTCGCTCTGCGGCCGCATGGCGAACGGGAAGTCGTGTTGCTGACGCCGCCGATCGACGGCGAGCAGGCCTCCCTGCTGGCGCTGCTGTCCGACGGCGCGCCATGGTCCACCTCCGCCCTGGCGCTGGCGCTCGGCGCGAGCCAGCGCACCGTGCAGCGCGCGCTCGCCGAACTCGAGGCCGACGGCCGGGTACGGTCGGTGGGACGGGCGCGCGCGCGCCGCTGGCTGGCGCCGCCGCTGGCCGGATTCACGACGATCTTGTTACTCCCGGGCGCGGCGGCGGATGTATAGAGTTCTCTTGCAGCGCCAGGCCCTGGCGCATAACACCAGGAGCAAACCATGAGCAGCAAGACCAAAGACAGACCTGAAGCGCCGGTGCGTCCGGCGGAAATCGTACGGGAGTACGGCCCCTTTCCCGGCGCCGGGCCGATAGCGGGCATCAGCCACGACGGCCGCCGCGTGTGGGCGGCCACCGGTACGCGCCTGCTTGCCATCGATCCCGCCAGCGGCGAGACCGTCCACGCGCTCGACCGGCCCTGCGATGCCGGCACCGCCTTCGACGGCACCTGTCTCTACCAGATCGCCGAGGCGCGCATCGACAAGATCGATCCCGCCACCGGCGAGGTCCTGGCATCGATCCCCGCGCCCGGACAGGGCATGGATTCAGGCCTCGCCTGGGCGGAAGGCAGCCTGTGGGTCGGCCAGTACCGCGACCGCAAGATTCACCAGATCGACCCGGAGACCGGCGCCATCCTGCGCACGATCGAATCCAACCGCTTCGTCACGGGCGTGACCTGGGTCGACGGCGAACTGTGGCACGGGACCTGGGATGGGGATGAAAGCGACATACGCCGCATCGACCCGCAGAGCGGCGCCGTCCTCGCGCGCCTGGAGATGCCGCGCGGCGCGGGCGTCAGCGGGCTCGAGTCCGACGGCGACGGTCTCTTCTATTGCGGCGGCGGGCCGAGCGGCAAGGTGCGCGCCGTGCGGCGGCCGCGAAGGGGGCAGCCCATGCCGGCCGAGGCGGAGGAAGACGCGGGCGTCGGCCAGCGCCGAACGACGGTCTGAGGCGGGGACTATCGCGGCGTCGGCAGTTGCGAATACGGGTGAGGTGCGGCGCGGTGAGGTTTGCGGAGGGAGTGTGACGAAGGGGACGCCTGCGGGGCCGGCGATGGCCAGCCCCGCGACGGGTGATCAATTTCAGATCTCGTCGGCGATCAGTCCCTCCGGCAGTTCCTCAAGCGGAACCGGGGGAGCATCCCATTGGTCCTGGCTGGCATGTGCTTGCTTTTCAAACATGGTCTTTCCTTTACTGTGAGACGTGTGGCCATGACTAGCAGCTTCCGTGCCGCACCGCACAAACGCGTCGCAGCCTTATTCCACCGTGTCATGCGCATGAAATATAAGGAATACCTGCTGCACTGCGCAAATCTTACAAATTGAATGTGAGCAACGGTCATCGGCCTGTTCATTCCTTTACTCCCGAGAAGTTTCCCTATTACAATTCTTTAATCGCCAGGGGAAATCCCTGGCATTCGCATCGCTTACATTGCTGGCAACAACAAGGGTTTACCGTGCTGGGAGTCGAACCGCGTTCCTTCATCGTGATTTCCGCGGCCTTCGGCATGCTGTGGGCGTTCATTTTTTTCGTCCTGCATTCCAGCTTCCCGCGCGAGATCAGGGGCCTTGCCCGCTGGGGCTGGGCCTGCACGATGATGGCCGCCGGCGCGGTGCTGTTCGCGACCTATGGCGCGCTGCCGGTTTTCCTGTCCAGCTTCGTGCCCAACCTGCTGGTCGCGGCCGGCGTCGCCGCGATGCAGGGCAGCGTGCGGGCCTTCGGCGGACTGCCGCGCCGCGACGGACCGCTCGCGCTGCTCCTCGGCTTCACCGCGCTGGCCATGTTTCCGGCGACGTTCCTGGATGACGATTACCGCAGCCGGCTGATCATCATGAGCAGCGTGCTCACGCTGCTGTTCGGCGCGTGCGCGGTGGCGATCTACCGCTTTCAGCAGAAGGGCTTCGCCGAACGCTTCACCGGCGGCGTGTTCGCCGCCACGGCCTGCATCATGCTCGCCCGCTGCCTCATCGCCATCTCCCAATCGCCTTCCCTGACCCGGCCGCAGATCGATGCCACGCCGGTGCACCAGGTGTACATGGCGACGTTTTCGTTTTCCATCGTCGCCCTCAGCGTCGGCTTCCTGCTGATGGCGAACCGCCAGCTTCACCGCAAGCTGGAATCGCTGGCGATGCGCGACAAGCAGACGGGCGTATATCGTCGGGACGCCTTTCTCGCGCTGCTCGACAGGGAGATCGCCGAATCCAGATCGGGCAAGCGCTCGATGTCCGTGCTGATGATCGACCTCGACGACTTCAGGGCGATCAACGAACAGCACGGGCAGCAGGCCGGCGACCGCGTGATCGACGATTTCAGCGCGAAGGCAAGACAGTCCCTGCGCCGCAACGATGCGATCGGCCGCTACGGGGGCGACGAATTCCTGGTCATGCTGCCCGATACGTCGGCCGAGGGCGCGCAGGCGGTGGGGCAGCGCATCATGGACGCGGCCGCCGAGGTGCGCCGCGACGATGTGCCGGCCTATACCGTCAGCATCGGCATCGCGCGCCTCGAGGCCGAGCGCGAGGACGCCGGCGCCATCATCGAAGCCGCCGACAAGGCGCTGCACGCCGCCAGGAAGGCGGGACGCAGCCGCATCGAGTTCGCGGCCGAGCCGGTCCGGCGCTGAGCGTCCGCGTCCCTGCGCGACGGCCGGCGGCTCTCAGCCGGCCGCGCCGCCCTGCTCCGCTTTTCCCGCCGCCTTCACCGCCGCCAGCGCCGTCATGTTGACGATGCGGCGCACGCTCGCCGTCGGCGTGAGGATGTGCGCGGGCCTGGCCAGGCCGAGCAGGATGGGGCCGACCGTGATGCCGCCTCCCGCCACCATCTTGACCATGTTGAAGCTGATGTTGGCCGCGTCGAGCGACGGCATGATCAGCAGATTGGCGTCGCCGGTGAGGCGTGCGTTCGGAAAGGTCTGCTTCAGCAGCCCGAGCGAGAGCGCGGCATCGCCGGGCATTTCGCCCTCGATCTCCAGATCCGGGGCGCGCTCCCGGATCATGCCGAGCGCGGTCCGCATCTTGCGCGACGAGGGCGTGTCGGCGGTGCCGAAGCTCGAATGGGACAGCAGCGCGACCCGCGGAATCAGGCCGAAACGCCGCACCTCGCTGGCCGCGAGCAATGTCATGGCGGCGATCTGCCCGGCGTCGGGATCGGCGTTGACATAGGTGTCGCAGACGAAGATGGTGCGGTCCGGCAGCAGCAGCGCATTCATCGCCGCCAGCGTGCCGGCGTCTTCGCGCATGCCGATCACGTCGACCAGGTCGCGCAGATGCCCGCCGTAGGCGCCCGAGGTGCCGCACAACATCGCGTCCGCCTCGCCGCGCCGCATCAGCATGGCGCCGATCAGCGTCCGGTTGCGGCGCAGCGCGAGCCGCGCGTCTTCCGTCGATATGCCCTTGCGTTCCATCAGCCGGTAGTAGTCCTGGTGCAGTTCCTCATAAAGCGGATAGCCGGTCGGGTCGACCAGTTCGAAGTCGCTGTCCGGCCTGATGCGCAGGCCGAGCGTCCGGATGCTGGCGGCGATCTCGTCCGGCCGGCCCACCAGGACCGGCCGCGCGAGGCCTTCGTCCACCGCGACCTGGACCGCCCGCAGCACGCGCTCGTCCTCGCCTTCGGCATAGATCACGCGCCTGTCCGCTTCTTTCGCTTCCGAGAATACCGGGCGCATGATCATCCCGGTGCGGTAGACGTAATGGGTCAGCTGCTGCCGGTAGAGCGCCAGGTCGGGAATCGGCGTGGCGGCAATGCCGCTGTCCATCGCCGCCTTCGCCACCGCCGGCGCGATCTTCACGATCAGGCGCGGATCGAAGGGATTGGGAATCAGGTAATCCGGGCCGAAGCTCATGCGCCGGTCGCCGTAGGCGGTGGCGACGACGTCGGACTGTTCTTCCTGCGCCAGTTCGGCGAGCGCGTGCACGGTCGCGATCTTCATGTCTTCATTGATCGCGGTCGCGCCCACGTCGAGCGCGCCGCGGAAGATGAAGGGAAAGCACAGCACGTTGTTGACCTGGTTCGGATAGTCGGAGCGGCCGGTGGCGATGATCGCATCGGGGCGGACGGCCTTCGCCGCCTCGGGCCGGATCTCGGGCTCGGGATTGGCGAGCGCGAGGATCAGGGGATCGCGCGCCATGCGTTCGACCATCTCCGGCCTGAGCACGCCGGCGGTCGACAGCCCGAGGAAGATATCGGCGCCGTCCATGATGTCGGCCAGGGTGCGTGCCTCGGTGGGACGGGCATAACGTGCCTTGCTCGGGTCCATCGATTCGGAGCGGCCGGTGTAGACCACGCCCTTGCTGTCGCTGATGGTGATGTTTTCCGGCGCGAGGCCGACCTTGACCAGCAGGTCGAGGCAGGCGATCATCGCCGCCCCGGCGCCGGAACCGACCAGCCGCGCACTGCCGATGTCCTTGCCGACGACCTGCAGGCCGTTGAGGACGGCGGCGGCGACGATGATCGCGGTGCCGTGCTGGTCGTCATGGAACACGGGTATCTTCATCCGCTCGCGCAGCTTGCGCTCGATGTAGAAGCACTCGGGCGCCTTGATGTCTTCCAGGTTGATGCCGCCGAAGGTCGGTTCGAGCGAGGCGATGATGTCGACCAGCCGGTCGGGGTCGGTCTCGCTGATCTCGATATCGAACACGTCGATGCCGGCGAACTTCTTGAACAGGCAGCCTTTGCCCTCCATCACCGGCTTGCCCGCGAGCGGCCCGATATTGCCCAGCCCCAGCACGGCGGTGCCGTTGGTGACCACCGCCACCAGGTTGCCGCGCGAGGTCATGTTGCCGGCTTCGCGCGGATCGCTGACGATCAGTTCGCAGGCGGCGGCCACGCCGGGCGAATAGGCCAGGGCCAGGTCGCGCTGATTGGTCAGGCCCTTGGTGGGCTGCACCGATACCTTCCCGCGGGGAGCGGCACGGTGATATTCGATTGCCGCCTGTCGCAACTGTTCGTCCATGTTGTCTCTCCATTGAGTTGATTTCCGGCCGTCATCGGCCGCGCCCGCATACAGGGGTTTGAGCAGGAGCAAAAGCGGCTGGTTCGCGAAAATCGGGGAATTGCGGCGCGCCCTCACATGTGAACTCCGACAATACCCGGCCGCTTCCATGGCCTTACCATGTGCCGTCCGTCAATCGCGTCGAGGAAACCTCCATGTCCAGTCCGTCCGCCATCGTGAACTGCTCCGCCTACCGCCAGGGCAGGAAACTGCGCGACCTCAGCGCCGAGGAAATCAGCGATGTCCTCGGCGACAGGGAGACGTTCGTGTGGGTCGGGCTGCACGATCCCGAACAGGCGCAGCTCAGGCAGATGCAGGAGGAATTCCACCTGCATGAACTGGCGATCGAGGATGCGAGCAACGCGCATCAGCGGCCGAAGCTGGAGGAGTACGGCGACAGCCTTTTCCTGGTGCTGCATACCGCGCATCTCGAGAACGGCCGCATCGAGGTCGGCGAAACCCACATCTTCGTCGGCCAGCAATTCGTCGTGACCGTGCGCCATGGTCCGTCGAGCAGCTACAGCGGCGTGCGCGAGCGGGTCGAGGCCATGCCCGAACGGCTGGCCAGGGGGCCGGGCTTCGTCCTCTATGCGATCGCCGATTTCATCGTCGACCAGTACCGGCCCTGCATGGACGACCTGCGGGCGCGCTTCACCCGGCTGGAGCGCCAGCTGTTCGTGCCGCGGCAGACCGACGACGGACTGGAGTCCTTTTACCTGCTCAAGAACGAACTGCTCAAGCTGCAGGCCGCGGCCACGCCGATGATCGATATCTGCAACCAGCTTCTGCGATTCCACGGCTATCTCATCCCGCGCGAAACCCGCGTCTACTACCGGGACATCCTCGACCATGTGGAAAGAATCACCCAGGACGCCGACCGCATGCGCGAGATGATCAACGCCGCGATGCAGGTGGCGCTCGCGCAGATCACCATACGCCAGAACGAGGTGGTCAAGCGGCTGGCCGGCTGGGCCGGTATCCTCGCCGTGCCGACCATGGTGTTCAGCCTGTACGGGATGAATTTCAAGTTCATGCCCGAACTCGAGTGGCAATGGAGCTATCCGCTCCTAATGAGCGGACTCGCCGGTGCCTGCGTGCTGCTGCATCGCCGGCTCAAGCGCATAGGCTGGCTGTAGGCGCGGACGGCGGCCGCGCTTGCGGGACAGGTCCTCGTCGAGGCTGTGGTCGCCGGCGCCGAAGGCGAACACCTGCAGCAGGCCGCCGGCCAGCGCGAGGTCCTTCAGGACAGGTACCGACATCTCGGGGGCGAGCCCCGCCGTCAGGCTCAGCCAGACGCCGACGATCTGCAGCGCCGCGAGCGCGAGCGCGGCGGCACGGGTGCGCCAGCCGACGATCAGCAGCCAGCCGCCGATCAGTCCGGCGCCGGCGGCAGCGGCGGAGGCGGCCGCTCCGAGCCGCAGGTAGGCATCGCCCGCGGCCAGGGTGGCGGCGGGATCGAGCCTGATCGCGGCATCGACGATGAAAGCGAGGCCGAGCAGGCTCCTGCCGGCGGCGGGGAAGGTTTCTTGTACGGGGATGTTCATTTCTGGCTCCTAGTCGGGATTCGCACATGTTCTGCGCGGCGTTCGCGCATGTCTCCCTGCTGTCCGAACCCAGTCTAGGCGCCCCGTTCGCCAGGATAAACCCGCCTTCCCGGCCATCACCATTCCTTCAACGATGACAATCACGATTATTCCCCTCATCGTGATACTGCAGCACACTCATGCTCGTTTATCCCGCTTTTCCCGCTGATTACACTGGGCGCATCAACTTGAAAGGGGACGAGACCATGGACATGTTCTTCCTGAAGGCCGCGCTTCTGGTGCCGCTGACGCTGCTGCCGATACTCAATCCGCTGGGCAATGCCACGGTCTTCGCGAGCGCGGCGGCCGGCGCCGGCCCCGAACTGGAAAGCCGGCTGGCGCGGCAGGTGGCGCTGAACTGCCTTTTCCTGCTGCTGGGCGCGATGCTGATCGGTTCGCAGGTGCTGGCCTTCTTCGGCGTGACGCTGCCGGCGGTACGCCTCGGCGGCGGCCTGATGGTCGCGGCCGCGGGCTGGTGCTTCCTGAACGAAGCCGCCGCCGGAACGGGCGCCCAGGCCGGCAATGCCTGGTCGGAATCCCTGGTGAAGACGCGCAGCTTCTATCCGATCAGCTTCCCGCTGACCGCCGGACCGGGCAGCCTGGCCGCCGCCATCACGCTCGGCGCGACCGAGCCCGGCGACCTGTACGACCGCGCGGCATCGGTCGCCGGATCGATTCTCGGCCTGGCCGTCACGGTCGCCGTCATCTATCTGTTCTACCGGCACGCCAGCCGCATCGTCGGCCTGCTGGGCGAGGCAGGCACCGTCGTCGTCCGCCGCCTGTTCGCCTTCATCCTGCTGTGCGCCGGCATCCAGGTCGCCTGGAACGCGGCGCTCGACCTGCTGGCCGCATCCGGCCTGCGTCTGTCCTGAACACCGGCCACGAGGGGATCGCCATGACACTCCTGCTGCAATGGATCGAGCATTACGGCCTCGCCGCCGTGTTTCTGAATGTGCTGCTGGAGCAGGCGGGGCTGCCCCTGCCTGCCTATCCGACGCTGGTCGTGGCCGGCTCGGTCGCCGATGCCGGCCGGCTGTCGACGCCGCTGCTGGTACTGGTGTCGGTCGCCGCGGCGCTGACCGCGGATCTCGGCTGGTATTACGCCGGGCGCCGGCATGGCCAGAAGCTGATGGCGCTGCTCTGCCGCATCTCGCTGTCGCCCGATTCCTGCATCCGCCAGACGAGGAATCTGTTCAACCGCTGGGGGCCGCACGCCCTGCTGGCGGCCAAGTTCATTCCCGGCTTTGCCTCGCTTGCCGCCGCCCTGGCGGGCAAGAGCGGCATCCGCCTGCCGGTGTTCCTGCTGTTCGACGGCATCGGCTCGCTGCTCTGGGTCGGCTCGGCCGTCCTGCTCGGCGCCGGCTTCAGTTCGGATATCGCATGGCTGCTGCATACGCTGGAACAGGTCGGGACCGGCGGCCTGCTGCTGATCGTCGTCGTGCTGGCGTCCTACGGCCTCGCCAGGTGGTGGCGGCGGCGCCGCTTCGCCCGCTCGCTGCGGGCGCAGCGCATCACGGTGGAGGAATTGCACGGTCTGCTGCAGCAGCAGGAGCAGCCGCTCGTGATCGACGTGCGGGCGCCGGAACTGCAGCGCGAGGGACGCATCCCCGGCGCGCTGCTCGTCGCCGGCAAGCTCTCGCGCGGCGAGGCGGCGGCCGCGCAGCTGGCGCGCGAGGTGATCGTCTATTGCGCCTGCCCCGACGAAGCCTCCGCCGCCCAGGTCGCCCGCATGCTGATGAAAACCGGCGTCGGCCGGGTGCGGCCGCTGCTCGGCGGCATCGACGCCTGGCGCCAGGCCGGCTATCCGGTGGAGGCCGACTGAGGTACCTGCCCTGATACGCCCCGCCCGAACGGACGACGCCGCGCTTGCGCGGCGTTTTTGCCTTCGGGCGGGCGGGCGCGCGATACCCGGGCGCTGCGAACGGCAATTATCATCATTGTGTGAATTGTGATGGTTGTGCTTATCTGTTTATCACGATACTGATGATGTCTACACTTGCTTCATCGACGCTTGAACACCCACCGGGCTTTCTTCCGGCGCCGATCAAGCCCACCCCTATCACTTTCAAGAAAAGGAGCATCACCATGAACAAGCTGAACCTGCAGAATTCCACCCTCCCCCTGATCGGCCGCGTGCTGCTGGCCGCGATCTTCCTCATCAGCGGCGTCGGCAAGATCGCCGCCCCCGCGGCGACCGCCGGCTATATCGCCGCGATGGGCCTGCCGTTCCCGGCGCTCGGCGTGCTGCTGGCGATCGTGGTCGAAGTCGGCGCCGGCCTGCTGCTGGTGCTCGGCTACCGCACCCGGCTCGTCGCGCTGCTGCTGGCCGCCTTCTCGATCGTCACCGGCCTGGTCTTCCACAACGCGATCGGTGACCAGAACCAGCTGATCCATCTGCTGAAGAACTTCGCGATGGCCGGCGGCCTGCTGCAGGTCGCCGCCTTCGGCGCGGGCGCCTTCAGCCTCGACGCCCGTACGGCCACGCCGGCGGTACGCACCGCCTGAGCATGCGCAAGCGCAACGAACGCGGGCCGAAAGGCCCGCTTTCCTTTTGTCGGGCCTCCGCGCCGTCATCACCATTCCGGGAACAGCGGTGCGCCGATCGGCGCGTTTATCGCCGCCGCTCCGATACCTAGACTGTCATCACCGAACCTCCAACAAGGAACAGCCGTGCGAGCCAACCCAGAAACCATCCCCGCAGCCGCCAACGAGGGCGAGCTGCAGCTGCTTTGTCCCGCGCAGGGCGGCTCGCTGCCGCTGCGCATCTACCGGGGTCCGCGGTCGCGCGCCCACCCCGCACTCGTTTATCTTCACGGCGGCGATTTCGCCAGCGGCAGCCAGGACGACGCGACCGCGATCGCCCGCGCGCTGTCGGACACCGCGACCGTGGTCACGGTCGGTTATCCGCTGGCGCCGGCATCGGTGTTTCCTCATACCCTGGAAGCCTGCTTTCCTGTGCTGGCGTGGGTGGCGGAACATGCGAAGGCGCTGCGCATCGATCCGATGCGCCTGTACATCGGCGGAGAACAGGCGGGCGGGGCCCTGGCCGCGTCGCTCGCGATGATCGCGCGCGACCGCCTGTTCGACCGCGCGAAAACGAGACGCCTCGCGGGACAGGTGCTGATTTCGCCGCTGCTCGATCCCGCCCAGGCCACGCCGTCGCTGCGCGAGGCCGGCGATCATCCGGCGCGGCAGGCGTGGGCGAGCTATATCGTGCGCCCGGGCGACTTCAACCATCCGTATGCGTCGCCGCTGCGCTCGCGCAGGCTCGCCGGCATGCCGCCCTGCCTGCTGCTCACCGCGCATGACGATCCCTTGCGCGACGAGGCGAAACTCTATGGCCGCGGCTTGCAGAGCGCGGGCGTGCCGGTACAGCTTCAGCATCTCGCGTCGTCGGCGGTCACCGGGGCAGGCAGGACTGCCCTCGTGCAGGCGCGCGCGGAACGGATACGCGATTTCCTCTCGGGCAAAACCGCATGAGCAACGGGGTGGCTGCATATTGTTTTTCCGCCTTGCATCGCGCTTGAGACGGCTCAAGCGCGCGTAGGAAATGCCCGAATCGCAGGCATTCTTCCGACACGCGAGTTCAGCCTTACGCTGATAGTCGGAACATTGCCGGACGTTGATAATTCAACGCAATCCAATCAGGCATCTCCAAGAGGAAAAAACAAATGCTGACCGCAAACACTTCGACTCAAGCCCGCGTCTCTCTCGCCATGCCGTCCCCCGCCGGCGCCAACTGGTCGCGCCAGCCGAAACTCTGGTCGACGATGAGCGACCTCTGCTCGCTGGTCGGCATCGCCGAGGCCGTGGTCGAGGACAGCTTCCAGTTCCAGCATGTGCAGTTCAAGGCGGGCCAGCGCATTCACACCATCGGCCAGCCCTTCGACATGCTTTACGTGGTCAACTCCGGCTTCCTGAAGACGGTGATGATCGACGAGCTGGGCAACGAGCAGGTGCTGTCGTTCCCGATGAAGGGCGACATCTTCGGCATCGACGGCATCCACGGCAAGCAGTACTGCACCGAGACGGTGGCGCTGACCAACTGCGACGTGATCCTGGTGCCGTTCAAGATCCTGACGTCGCTCGGCCGGACGCATGCCAGCCTCGAAGCCGCCTTCCATGCGGTGATGTGCCGCGAACTGGTGCGCGAGCAGACGATGATCAGCACCCTCGGCTCGCTGACCTCGGAAGCCCGGGTCGCGCGCTTCCTGGTCTACCTGTCCCAGCGCTTCGCCGAGATGGGCTATTCCGGCACGCAGTTCAACCTGCGCATGACGCGCGCAGAAATCGGCAGCTACCTCGGCCTCACACTGGAGACGGTGAGCCGCACTTTCTCCGCCTTCAATGCGATCGGCGTGATCTCGGTCGATCAGAAGGCCATCCAGATCCACGACCTGGAATCGCTGCGCACGCTGCGCCGCCTGCCGCCCTCCCGCGCCCGCGTGCGCGCGGAAGCACGGCGTGCGTCGATGGATGCGATGGCAGCCTGATTCCGTCAGCGCCCAGGGCCGCCGCCTGAACCGCGATAAGCGCGGGCGGCGCGCCGCACCAGCCCCGACAGCCCGTCGGGCATGCGCGGCGGCCGGGCGAGACGCTGCGGCTTGCCGAGCGCGGCCAGCACTTCCTCCGCCGACAGCATGCCCGACATGACCGCGCTCTCCATCGTGCACGGCAGACCGGTTTTCACCCAGTCGCCCGCGAGGATCAGGCCGGGCACGCGGGTGCGGGTGGCCGGCCGCATGCGTTCGAATCCCACCACCGGACAGGGTATCGCCATCGGGATGCGGTGCACTCTCGCGTGGACCAGCCGGGCCTGCGCCGCCGCCGGCGCGAACTCCGCAAGCTCCGCCACCGTGGCCCGCACGATCTCGTCGTCGCCCAGGTGATGTACCCGATGGCTGTAGATGATGTTCGTCGCCACCACCGAAGCCCTGCCCTCCCAGCCCCGCCGTATCCTGCTCAGATCGTAGAAGTCGTAGTTGAGCCGCGCGGGCGACCACAGGTGGGACACGAAGCGCCGCGGCATCACGGGCCGGTCGAACCAGAGGTAACAGGACACATAGGGACTCGGCTCGAACCTGCGGAGCGAGGCGAACGGCTCCGCGCGCTTCCATTCGGCGGGCAGGACGCTGTCGAGCTCGTGCGGCGGCAGCGCGGAAATGATGTGCCCGGCATGCAGGCGGGTGCCGTCCGCCAGCACGACGGACGGGGCGCGCCCGCCGGCCTCGATCGCACGCACTGCGCAGCCGGTCCGCACCTCGCCGCCGGCCGTGCGTATCACGCGCGCCGCCTGCTCCGCGTAAAGCTCGCCGAGTCCGACCGCCGCAAAACCGAAATGCAGCCGCCGGTAACCGCTGAGCTGCCCGTGTATGCGCAGCAGCGAGGCGGCGGAACAGCGCTCCAGCGGTACGTTGGTCACGACCATCGCCGCGAACTTCCACCACCACTCGATCATGCGTTCGCTCACGCCGGACCGGCGCATGAAGTCGAGCGCGCTCTGCGCATCGAGCGCGCCGATGTCTTCCTCGAGCAGCTTCATCGCGCGCCAGGTGGGAATGGCCATCGAGAGATGATCGCGAAGCCGCAGGCCGGGCGCTTTCAGCAGGCCGGGGATCAGGCTCAGCGGCGGCGGCAGCGGCGAATGCCCCAGCGGCATCGGGCCCGGCGCGGTGGCCAGCGCGATCACTTCCTCGGGTTGCCACTGGATCAGCTCGCGCGTGCCGAGCCGTTGCAGCAACGCCAGCATGTTGCGGTATTCGGAGTGCACGACATGCGGGCCGATGTCGACCATGTCGCCGCTCACGTCGTCGCGCCAGCTGCCCGCGCGGCCGCCCAGCCGCCCGCCGCGTTCGAGCACGGCGACCTGCAGGCCGCGGTCGGCGAGCGCAACCGCGCAGGCAAGGCCGGCCAGGCCGCCGCCGGCAATGATGGCATCGGGCATCGGACGCTCCTTGATCGGTGGAACCGGATAGACACCGCATCACCGGAAGTGTTCTTCGCCCGGCCACGGGCCGTCGATGCAGATGACGCCGGAAATGCCTGGCGCGAACTAACCGAACCCGCGCCGGCGCGCGGCATCTACCGTTCTTTCCACGACTACCGCCCAGCATGAAAAGCGAAAAGGAAAAGATGCTCGCCGGCGAGCCGTACGATCCCCTCGACGCGCAACTCAGCGCGGATCGCCGCCGCGCCCGGCTGCTCACCCGGGCGCTCAACGATACCCGCGACGACCAGCCCGAGGAGCGCGCCCGCCTGATCCGCGAGCTGATGCCGGATTCCGGATCCGGCACCTGGATCGAGCCGCCCTTCCATTGCGACTATGGCGCCAACATCACGCTCGGCGACCGGGTATTCATGAACTTCAACTGCGTCATCCTCGATGTCGCGCCGGTGCGCATCGGCTCGGGAACCCTGCTCGGTCCGGCGGTGCAGATCTACGCCGCCACGCACCCGATGCGCGCGCAGGAGCGGCGGACGGGGCTGGAAGCCGGCCGGCCGGTGGAGATCGGCGACGAGGTCTGGATCGGCGGCGGCGCCATCATCTGCCCGGGCGTGCGCATCGGCCACCGCAGCGTGATCGGCGCCGGCAGCGTGGTCACCGGCGATATTCCCGACGATGTCTTCGCGGCCGGCAATCCCTGCCGCGTCATCCGGCCGATTACGTAGCCGGCACGGCGGCACCGGGATCGGCACCGGATCCCGCCTGGCGCCTCAGCCATTCGGTCGGCGACATGCCGTAGCGCGCCGCGAAGGCGCGGGTGAGCGCCGGCTGCGTGCCGTAGCCGACGGCCGCCGCGACCTCCTTCACCGACTTCCCCTCCAGCAGCGCGCCCTGCGCCAGTTCCATCCGCCACGCGGTCAGATACTCCGCCGGCGTGGCCCCGATCAGCTGCCGGAAGCGATTGGCGAACGCGGTGCGAGACATGTGCGCCTCGGCCGCCATCTCATCCACTGTCCAGGGGCGGGCGGGATGATCGTGCAGCGCCGCCAGCGCCGGCGCGAGCTGCGGATCGGACAGCCCCGCCAGCGCGCCGGCATGGATCAGCCCGTGCCGGTGGGCGTGGCGGATGAGATGCACGACCAGGATGTCGCACAGGTGGTTCAGGATCAGGCGGTTGCCGAGTTCGTCGCGTTCGGCTTCCGTGAAAAGCAGCGCCAGCACGGCGTCGAGACCGTCGGCTTCCTGCAGCGGGAGCCGGATGACCGGCGGCAGCGCGAGTGCGATCGGATTGCGCCGGAAATGCCTGAAGCGCACGCTCGCGCATAGCAGGTGCGCCTGCGAGTCCGAAGGCACGACGAGGCGGTGCCGGTAGGGTCCCGGATAGAAAACCAGGCTGGGCTCCTGCAGATCGAGCACGCTGCCGTCCGCGTGCTCCATCGCCACGCGCCCGGCGCGCAGCAGGTGCAGGTGGCCGACTTCGTCGTCTCCTCGGAACAGGTTCTCGCCGCAGAAATGACCGCGGAAAAAGACCGATGCCTCGAATCCGAAGTGCGGCAACAGTGAGAGCAGGCGGTCCATGGATGACAGTCTAGAGGGCGTTGTACGGCGGCGAACGAGATTTGTACGAATGGGTATCGGTCGGCCGTAGAGCTTACCGCGGGCGCATATTAACATTGCCTTGCGGAACTATTGCGCTTGCGTTGTGTCCCCGCCTCACATCATCGGGAAACCGCGGGTCAATCGCGGGTCGTCCGCGGATCACTGCGGTCCGCCAGCGCTTTCCGCCAGGGCTTTTCCCATCCACTCATACGACCGGTCTCCGTCCATGAAAACTCGTCTGCAGCTGACACTCGGCGCCAGGCTCGGCCTCGGTTTCGGTGTAATCATCTTCCTGATCCTGGTGCTCTCCGTCTGCTCCGTCATCCAGACGCGCAACATCGAAGCATTGGTGAAAGAGCAAAACCGGGTGCGCACCGACAAGCTCGAGCGCCTGTACGCGGTGCGCGAGGCGCTCGGGCAGACCGGGCTGGCGGCGCGCAACGCCTACATCTTCACGGATGAGAGCGAAGCCCGGCGCGAGCTCGACCTGCTCGACCAGCAGAAGGCGGCCTATCTGGCCGCGCTCGACGCCGTGACGCCGCTGTTCGCCGGCCACGCGGAATTCGCCCAGGCCCGCGCCGACCTGCTGACGATGGCGGAAGAACTCAAACGCCCGCGGCGCTACCGGGAAGCCGGGCAGATGGAGGAATTCGGCCGCTTCCTGGTGGCCGAATGCAGCCCGCTGCGGCGGCGCATCGTCGGCGAGATCGACCTGATCCTGCGCGGCGTGCAACAGGATATCGAGCGCGACAGCGCGGCGGCGGAAGCCTCGATCGAGCGCTCGGGCAGCATCATCCTGGCGCTGTCGGCGCTGGCCATCCTGCTCGCCATGGCGATCGCCGCCGCCATCACCCGCGGCCTGCTGCGCCAGCTTGGCGGCGAGCCGCGCGACGTCGGCGAGATCGCGGCCCGCATCGCCGGCGGCGACCTGTCGGTGCACATCGCCGTGCGGAACGGAGACGACACCAGCGTCATGCACGCGATGCGCGGCATGCGCGACAGCCTCGCCCGCATCGTCGCCGAGATCCGCACCGGCACGGATACGATCGCCTCGGCATCGAGCCAGATCGCCAGCGGCAACCTCGACCTCTCCGCGCGCACCGAGCAGCAGGCGAGTTCGCTCGGCGAGACCGCGGCCTCGATGGACGAACTCACCGCCACCGTCAGCCAGAACGCGGACAACGCCCGCCAGGCCGACGCCATGGCCGGCAACGCGTCGGACGTCGCCCGCAGGGGCGGCGAAGCAGTGGAACAGGTGGTCAGGACCATGGCCGCGATCAACGCGTCGGCGCGCAAGATCGCCGACATCATCGGCGTCATCGACGGCATCGCCTTCCAGACCAATATCCTGGCGCTGAACGCGGCAGTGGAGGCGGCCCGCGCGGGAGAACAGGGGCGCGGCTTTGCCGTGGTGGCGGCGGAAGTGCGCACGCTGGCGCAGCGCAGCGCCGGCGCGGCGAGGGAGATCAAGGCCCTCATCGGCGACTCGGTCGAGAAGGTGGAGAGCGGCGCCCATCTCGCCGATGCAGCGGGCAAGACCATGAACGACATCGTCGACAGCATCCGCCAGGTGACCGTCATCATGAGCGATATCGCTGCCGCCAGCCAGGAACAGACGGCAGGCATCGCCCAGGTGAACCAGGCGATCGGGCTGATGGACGAGAACACGCAGCAGAACGCGGCGCTGGTGGAACAGGCCGCCGCCGCCGCGCGCGCGATGCAGGAACAGGCGCAGAGCCTGGCGCAGCTGGTCGGCGCATTCCGCCTCGGCGGTGCGCCGGCGCCCGCCTGAACCCGGCGCGGCGCGACTCAGTTGCCGCTGGTGCCGGCGGCGCCCGCGAGGCGCTCGTTCTTCTGCGCCAGCGCGGCGATCAGTCCGTCGATGCCGGAGCGCGCGATCTCGCGCGAAAAGCTGTCGCGGTACGACTGCACCAGCCATACTCCCACCACGCTGAGGTCGTAAATCTTCCAGCCGTCCTGGCCGCGCGCCAGGCGGTAGTTCAGTTCGATCGGCTCGGCGCCGCCCCGCTGCACCACCTGCGACCGCACTTCGGTTTCGCCGGTCGCCGGATCGCCGCGCATCGGGAGAAACACCAGCTCCTTGTCGCGCACCTGCGCGATCGCGCCGGAATAGACATGCACCAGCAGGTCCCGGAATTCCCGGCTCAGCCTGTCCTGCTGCTGAGGCGTCGCCTGCTGCCAGTGGCGGCCGACGGCCAGCGCCGTCATGCGGCGGGTATCGACATGCGGCAGGATCACGCGCGACACCAGCTGCGCGATGCGCTGCCGGTCCCCCTGCGCAATGGCGGGGTCGGTGCGCGCGGTTTCGATGACCTGGCGGCTGATCTGGCGCATCAGTTCCTGGGGGTCCTGTTGCGCCTGCAGTGAAGCAGGCAGCAGGCTGGCGGCGAATATGCAGCAGGTGGCGACGGCGGGGAGCGAGAACATGTTGGGCGGAACCGTGGGCTGAGAGCACTGCCCGCGCGCAAGAGGCGTACCAGCATGACGCCGGCGCGGGATGAGCCCATGATGCCGGCCTGCACACGGACGTGGCTTGAGGAAGGACATCCGGTCCGTCCGGAGGATTTGCGCGCGGCGGAACACCGTGCGCCCGAGCAGAATCTACAAATGTAAGCAAATGTTACAGATGCGCCGCGCGCCGGAGCGCCGGGAGTGCGGGGTCACGCCCCGGTACGCTCCTTGCTGATCGCTATGGGTCTTGACTGCCGTGACTGCGGTTAGAACGGGGTGAGGCGGTCCGCCCGCCCCGTTCCTTTTCCCTTGTCCCTCGTCCCTTAATGCGGCAGCGGCATCTCGACGCATTCGCCGGGCGACAGCGCGATGCGCTCTTCGCCCCGCAGCAGGTGCAGCGGACCGGCATTGCCCCCATCCGCCGTGATCGCCAGGCAGCCGTCCCGCGTTTCTGCCTGCAGCCGCAGCCCGCGATACCGCAGCCCGAGGCTCACCCTGCCCAGTCCCGGCGGCGGCGCCGGATCGATCCGCAGGCCCTGCGGTGTGGCGGAGATGCCGAGATAGCGGCGCTGCAGGATGTCAATCGTGCTGCCCATGGCGCCCAGGTGCACGCCCTCCTGCACGCTCTCGCCCTTGAGCGGATTGAGGTCGGTCTCCAGCGCATGCAGCCAGAAATCCCAGGACTGCGCCGGGTCGAGCCTGGCGAGCGCGCCGCAGTACACCACCCTCGACAGGCTCGATCGGTGCACGGTGCGCGGCAGGTAATAACGCGCGGTGCGCAGGATGTCTTCGCGCCCGAATGCATAGCCCAGCCGCCGCAGCATGCCTGTCACTTCGTCCTCGCCGAGCAGGTAGAACAGGGCCAGCACGTCGGCCTGCTTGGTCACCTGGAATTCATCCGGATTTCTGCCGAGCGCGCGCAGCGCCCAGTCGGTACGCTCGCCGGCAAGGTGCGGCGGCAGACAGTCGGGATCGAACGGCTCCAGCCGTTCGAAGCCTTCGAACTGGCTGATCACGCCGTCCTCATGGAAGCAGACGGTCATGCGGCGGCTGATGCGGTCCCACAGGGCCAGCTCTTCGTCGTCGAGCGCGAGGCGCCGCCGCAGCGACGCCGCCTGCTCCGCCGGCAGCATGCCGAGCAGCTCACGCGCGCGGCACAGGGTCCATACCGCCATCAGGTTGGTGCAGGCATTGTTGTCGAGTCCGGCCTCCTCGCGCCAGGGATAGGCGTTGTGGTATTCGTCCGGTCCGATCACGCCGCGGATGACGTAGCGGTCGCCGGCCGGCTCGGCAATGCTGGCCCAGAAGCGGGCGATCTCGAGCATCATCTCCGCGCCGCAGTCCTGCATGAAGGCGTCGTCACCCGTGGTGAGCCAGTAATGCCAGGTGCTGAAGGCAATCGCCGAACCGATATGCCGCTGCCGCCAGGTGTGGTCGCGCATCCATTCGCCGTTGAGCAGGTTCTTCTGGTGGCGCGGCGTGACCTCGACGCCTTCGCTCGCGCTGCGCCAGGGATACATCGCGCCGCGCAGGCCGGCGGCGCGCGCGGCCTCCCGCGCCGCGCCAAGGCGGCGGTGCCGGTACATCAGGCTTGCGCGCGCGATCGCGGGGAAGCGGAAGTTGAGGAAGGGCAGCACGAACAGTTCGTCCCAGAACACATGCCCGTGATAGGCCTCGCCGTGCCAGCCGCGCGCGGGAATGCCGGCGTCGAGCGCGGCGGTGTGCGGCGATACCGTCTGCAGGATATGGAAGGCATGAAAGCGCAGCGCGCGCAGCACGTCGGCGCGGTCGGCCTCGATCGCGACGTCCGCCCACATCCGCTCCCAGGCCCGGGCGTGACGTTCCTGCAGCGTGTCGAAATCCGGCGCCCCGGCCACGGCCTCCAGCGCGGCGGCGGAAGGATCGGCGTGGCGCGGGTCGAGCGAGCTGCACAGCGCGACCAGCTTTTCGACGCTGGCGCACTCGCCCTCGCGCAAGGCCAGGCGCAGCACATGGCCGCACTGCCCCTCGTTCGCGCAGCCCGCCATCTCGTTGCCGCCGTCGCCGGCGCCCCCGGCATGCAGGCGCTGGGCGCAGGCCACCGTGGCGCGGCGGTCGCTGGTCTGCACCGACAGCAGCGCGACGCCCGGGCCGGCAAGCTCCGCGCCGAGTACGCGCAGGTGCCGCTTTTCATAGTCTTCGAAGCGCCGCACGTTGGCGTTGATCACCCGCGCGTCCAGCGTCGCCTTCAGCTCCGCCTGTCCCGTCCAGTTGACCGGCTGCAGCCGCAGCCGCAACGCGCACAGGCGGGGATCGTCCATGCTCACCAGCCGCTCTTCTTCGATGCGCAGGCGGCGGCCGTCGCGGTCCTGCGCCAGCACTTCGCGCACGGTACGGCCGCCGCGCATGTCGAGGCGCTGCCGGTATTCGAGGATCCCGAGTTCATCGAGCCGCCACCATGCGCCGGCGGCCGGCCGGAAAACCAGCGGCAGCCAGTTCGGAAGATTGACGAGGGATTCGGTGATGTCGCGCTCGCCCGCGACCTGGTTCGGCACGCGGTCGTAGCAGCCGGCATGGTAGGTACCCGGGTAGTGCCGGTCGTCCTGCCCGCTGTCGGTCACCGCGCCGCGCGTGACGAATACGCCATTGCCGAGCGCGAGGATCACTTCCCGCCGTGTCTCGTCGCCGGGGTCGTAATGGTCGAATTCTATCGTCCATGCCGAGTCGCCGGCCATGTCCCTCCCCGCGTCACTGCGCATCGCCGCGCGCCTCCAGCCGCCGCATCATGTCCCCGATCGCCTCGCGCCCGGGATAAGCCGGTTGCGATCCCCAGCCCGTCACCGCGAGATGCGAAGCAGCCACGGCAAAGCGCACCGCCTCCTCCAGCGGCCTTCGCTCCAGCAGGGCAACCGCGAGCGCGCCCGCGAAGGCGTCGCCCGCGCCGGTGCTGTCCACCACCTCGACCGGCGCCGGCGGCACATGCAGCGCACGGCCGCCGTCCCACGCCACGCAGCCGCCATCGGCCAGCTTGACGCAGACCACGCCCGCGCCGCGCTCGCGGAGCGCACGGGCCGCGCGCAGCGCGCCCTGCGCATCGTCGAAGGAAAAGCCGCAGAGCTGCTGCGCCTCGCCGGCGTTCGGCGCGAGGAAGTCGGCGAGCGCGATCAGGTCGTCGCCGATTGCGTCCGCCGGCGACGGATCGAGCAGGCAGGCGATACCGGTCTCGCGCGCCGCCCGCATCGCCGCGCGCAACGCGGCCGCCGGGATCTCGCCATTGGTCGCCAGCACCGACTCCGGCGGGCAGCCGCGGATGGCCCCGGCCAGCGCGGCGCATGCCGCCTCGTCCCAGGCGTGGTTGGCATTCGGCGCCAGCACGATGCCCTTCTTGCCGTCGGGCGGCACCGTGATCATCGACACCCCCGTGGCTTGGCCGGCCACCCTGCGCACGCCGTCGAGCGGAATGCCGGCCCGTCGCAGCGGCGCCAGCGCCTGCTCCGCGAGGTCGTCGTCGCCGACGTGGCCGTACAGGCGCACCGGCACGCCGAGCCGGGCGGCGAGCCAGGCGACATTGGCGGACTTGCCGCCGGACAGTCGGGTGAAGTCGCTCGCGATCAGGGTTTCGCTGACCTCGGGCCGGCGCGCTATCCGCACCTGGAAGTCCGCGTTGATGCTGCCGAGCGCAAGAACGGCCGGCGCGGATGGAGAATTGTTGCGGGTCATGTTTCTGTCCTCTCGTGCAAGCATTCAGAGTCGCAAGACGCACCGCCGTTCCGCCGGCTGCCGCGACGCATCCCTGCGCAATTTCCGAGGAACCTTTGGCTTGCGAGAAAATCAGGCAGCAATATGGCCGGATGATGGTGGGATACCGAATGGATACCGACCGGATATTGGCCGCATAAGTTGAACAAGCGCAGGAGGTTCTCATGCTGGAAAAACTGCCGAGCGTCATCGGCCACGCGCTGCAACACCGGCGCGCGGGGCTCGAAAAAATCGCCTTCAACCAGATCGACCTCAGGGCCGGCACCGCCGCGCTGCAGGTCACCAGCCTGTCGTTCGGCGACCATGAGCCGATACCGGCGCGCTTCACCGCCGACGGCGAAGGCAGCTCGCCGCCGCTGGAATGGACCGGCGTGCCGGAGGGCACCGCCACCCTCGCCCTGATCGTCGAGGATGCGGATGCGCCGACGCCGCAGCCGCTGGTGCATGCGATCGCGGTCGACCTGCCAGCGCACGACGGCGTGCTGCACGAAGGCGAGCTGGATTCCGACGAACTCGACGGCCAGGTCGGGCGCAATTCCTACCTGCGCACCGGCTGGTTGCCGCCCGACCCGCCTCCCGGGCACGGCGTGCACCGCTACGCTTTTCAGCTGTTCGCGCTGGAGAGCGGGCCCGCCTTCTCGGGCACTCCGGGACGGGAAGCGCTGCTGGAAGCCATACAGGAACGCGCCATCGCGAGCGGCTGCCTGATCGGCACCTATGAACGGCCGGACGGCTCGATCAGGCTCGGCGCGAAGGATGCGGTCAGGGCGTCGGTCAGCCGGACCGAGAGCATCTGAACCGGCCGCGCGCCCTACGCCCCACCGTCACCGTCCCGCCTGCCCCTGTTGCGGCACCAGTTCCACCTTCAGCCAGCCCGGCTGGCGGGTATCGAAAGCCTTGTAGGCATCGATCGCCGATACCAGCGGCTCGTGCCGCGTGACGATCTCCGTCGGATCGACGCTGCCGTTGCGGATCAGCTCGATCAGGTGCGGAATGTACTTGCGATGATTGCAGTTGCCCATCCTGATCGTGATGTTCTTGTTCATCGCCATCCCGATCGGGAACGAGGTGTCGTTCGGCGGATAGACGCCGATGATCGACATCGTGCCCGCCTTGGCCAGCGCCTGTATCGCCCATTGCTGCGCCTGCGACGGCGCCTGTCCAGGATGCCAGTTGTCGCCCTGCGGATTCTGCTGCGGCGCGATCTGCTCCAGCTCCTGCCGGAAGGCGGCTTCCTGCTGCTTCGCCTGCTGCGCCGCCGGGCCGTGGTGCGGACACTCGGCATCCACGCCGACCGCATCGATGACCCGGTCCACGCCGATGCCGCCGGTCAGATCCTTGATCGTCTGCACCGGGTCTTCCTCGTCGTAGTTGATCACCTCCGCGCCCTGGCGCCGCGCCATGTCGAGACGGTCCGGCCGGTTGTCGATGGCGAGCACCCGGCCCGCGTCCATCAGTCTGGCCGAGGCGATCGCGAACTGCCCGACCGGACCGCAGCCGAACACCGCCACCGTGTGGCCCGGCCTGATGTCGGCGAGGTCGGCGCCGAAATAGCCGGTCGGGAAAATATCCGACAGCAGGATCGCCTGATCGTCGCTCACTTCATCGGGAAGCTTCACCAGGTTGACGTGCGCGAACGGCACGCGCGCCTTTTCCGCCTGCAGGCCGTTGAAGCCGCCCGCCGGCTCGGGGCCGCCATAAAAGGCGGTGCCGGCGGACGCGCCGTTGGGATTGGCGTTGTCGCACTGCGCGTAATAGCCCTCGCGGCAATAGGAACAGTAGCCGCAGGCGATGGTGGAGGGAATGACCACCCGGTCGCCGGGCGCGAGATTGCGCACGCCCTCGCCGACCTGTTCGACGATGCCGATGCCTTCATGTCCCAGCACGGTGCCCTCCTTCATGCCGGGGAAGGTGCCGCGCACGAAGTGCAGGTCGGTGCCGCAGATGGCGCTGGCGGTGAGGCGCACGATGGCGTCGGTGGGCTGTTCGATGCGCGGCTCCGGCACATCGTCGAGGCGGATGTCGCCGATGCCGTGGAATACCACTGCTTTCATGAGCGTCTCCCGTCCCGTATCAGTGCAGTTTGCCCAGGGCCTGGCTGACTTCGGCAGGCGTCTGAAAATCCTCGTCGGGGAGTTGCTCGAGGTCCTTGCACACGTCGTCGTCGGCGCCTTGTTGCCGCGCGGTTTCGATCAGCGCGGATTTGTTGGCGGGATAATCGACGCCCTTGAGAAATTTCTGGACTTGAATCGGGTTCACCATGACAGCCTCCGGAAGGTGGGGTTGAACGATGCGTTCATGCCTGATTTGCCCGGTTGGCAAAGGTTCCGCTTCAATCCTTCTGGCTCGGCGTCGGCACCCGGTCGCCGAGCACGTCCTGCACATACAGCATGGTGATCAGCACGGCGCCGACCGCGGCCAGCGGCGTGGCGAGCGCGACGCCGGCCATGCCGAACAGCGCGCCCATCAGCACCTGCACCACGATGGTCACCGCCGGCGGCAGCGATACCGTGCGGCGTTCGATCAACGGCATCAGCAGGTAGCCCTCGCCAATCTGGATCGCCAGAAACAGCAGCGCGACGGACCCCGCCAGGGCCGGGCTTTCGGTGAACGCGATCAGCACGGCCGGCACCCCGGCCACGATCGGCCCGACGTAGGGAATGAAATCGAGCAAGCCGGCGATGATGCCGAGCACCAGGGCCAGCGGCACGCCGAGCAGCGCCAGGCCGGCGGTGGTCACGATGCCGACGATCAGCATAGACAGCGCCTTGCCGGCCAGCCATTGCCCCAGCGTGCGGCCTAGTTCATCCAGCACTTCCCGCGCCCGTTCGCGCCTGCGCGTCGGTACCAGGATCACGATGCCATTGATGTAGGGCCGGGGCTGGGCGGCGAGATAGACGCCGACGAAGGCAATGATCGCGACGTTGCCGAGCACACCGAGCACGCCGGAAAACACCAGGCCCGCGCGCGGCAGCAGGCTGCCGAGCTGCTTCGTCATCTGTTCCCCCGCCGGCATACCGGACGACAGGCTTTCCAGCATCGGGTAGCGCGACAGCGTGTCGCGCAGTTCCTGCAGCGCCTGGGGAACGGCCTCGGCGAGTTCGCTCGATTGGCGGGATATCTGCGGCGCCATCAGCCAGCCGCCGCCGACGATGAGCGCCAGCAGCAGGACCACCACGATGGTCAGGGCCGCCCAGTTCGGCAATCCGAGCCAGCCGCGCAGCCTGGCGCTGACGTCGTACAGCAGGATGGCCATCAGCACGCAGGCGAATATCAGCAGCAGCACCTCGGGTGCGAGCCAGATGACGCTGGCGGCCAGCACGAATAGCAGGCTGACGGTATCGAACAGCACCGTGCGGTGCATCACGCGCCGCGCGTCCACGGCATCGGCGTCGTCGCGCTCCCGCGCGGCGCGCGGTGCATCTTCTCGCTGGTTCATGTTGCTCCCCTCTTTCTTCCGGCTGCGGCCGTGGATGCTATTTCGGGCGCGGCTGGCGCAGCGCGGCATCCGGAACCGCCATGCGCCCGCCGCGCAGTGCGCTCACCGCGCCCGCCACCGCGCGCGCCACGTTGCGCACCTCTTCCTGCACCGCCATGTCGCGATCCAGCGTGTCATGGCTGCGCGCATAGGGCTCGTAGTAGCCGATGTAGCGGTCGAGCCGCGCCTTCATTCCCGCGTCGACCAGTCCCATCCAGTCCAGCCAGTCCGACAGCGCGCGCCGCGAGCCCTCGATGCCGGCGACGTCGCCGTGCACCACGAGGCCGTAGGCGCGGCCGGCCAGGTGCTTGGGATAGCTCCAGCCCGCTTCTTCCAGCGCCTTGGCCTTCTCCACGTCCTTGCCCGAGGTCGTGGTCGGGTCCGGATTGCCGCCGTCGGCGCATACCAGGCGGTCGATCATCAGCTTGAGCGCGCTCGGCGACTGATACCAGTAGACCGGGGTGAGCAGGATGACGCCATGCGCGGCCACCCATTTCTCGTAGATCTCGCCCATCCAGTCGTTGGTCTGGCGCAGCGCATGATTCGGATAGCAGCTGCACGGCCAGTGGCACAGCGGCATCGCGGTCGATACGCAGCCCTTGCAGGGATGGATATGCCAGTCATAGTCGGACACCAGGCGGCTCAGGTCGAGCACGTCGGCCACGACGCCATCGGCCTCCAGCACTTCGCGTGCGAGCTGCGTCAGGCGGAAGGTCTTGGACATCTCGCCGGGGCAGGTGCCGTCGTTGCGGTCCGCGCCGCACACGAGCAGCACGCGCGATGGCGAGGCGGGATCCTGCTGGCGGGCCTGCGCCGCGAGCAGCCGGTCGCGCGTCTGGCGCCACTCCAACGACAGCTCATACTCCGGGTCGGCGAAGCCCGCGCCCGCCTTGTCGGTGCGCAGCGTCTTCTTCGAATTGATATAGACATCCCACGCCGCCTCTTCCACCTGCCGCAGGGCATCGTCGACGGCAAGGAATTCGGGACGCCCGAACGAGCCCCGAAAACGGTTGCCGAATTCCTCACGGCTAAGCATGCGTTCGAACTGCCCCTTGCGCGCCCTGGTCATGGTCTGTCCCCGAAATCGTGACGGCGGAATTGCCTGCGGTAAGACCGGCGGAACCGGAGCCGATTCCGCGGTCCGCGCCTTGCTTTGCTCCGCCGCAAGCCCCCGTGCCCGCTGATGAGGAATACCGGCACGGATTTAATGTCTGTACCCGCATGAACCCATCCCGATTGCGCCGCCCGGCCGACTTGCGGCGCTACCTGTCCCGTCACCGCTATTTCGCGCCGGCACTGTTATGGCCGCTTGCGGGCATCCTGCTGTGGCTCGCGCTCGATGCCTTCATGGCTTCCCGCCTGCAGGACGAGAAGGCGGAGGCCATGGCGGCGGCGACCGAGCAGGCGGCGACGCGCTCGCGCTCTTATGCGGCGCAACTGCTGCGCACGATACAGCAGATCGATCAGCTGACGCTGAGCCTGAAGCTCGACTGGGAGGCAAGCGGCGCGCAACTGGACCTGGAGCAACAGCAGGAGCGCGGTCTCTATCCGCGCTCGGCCATGCTGTACGCCAGCATCATCGACCGCCATGGGGACAGCGTCAGTTCCACGCTGGCGGCCTTCGGCGACGCCAGCTTCGCCGGCGACGAATTCTTCCACTATCACCGCACCCACCCGGACAACGGTCTGACGATCAACAAGCCGGTGAAGGGCAAGCGCATCAACCGCCAGGTCGTGCGGTTTTCCCGCCGGATAGATGCGGACGGCGAGTTCGACGGCGTGGCCCTGGTGTCGGTCGAACCGGCCTATCTCACCACGTTCCACGACGAGCGCAGCCTGCGCGACGGCGATTTCATCTCGGTCCAGCTGCCGGACGGCACGCTGCTCGCCAATACCGAGGATCACGCCGCGGTGCGGCGCTCCTATGTCGAGGCCCCGTCGTTCGGCCCGACCGAGGGCACGGTGCTGGAGCCGGCGAGCAAGTTCTTCGACCGCGAGGCGCGCATCGTCGCCTGGAAGAAGCTGAGCGAGTATCCGCTGGTGTCGATGGCGGCGATCTCGGAAACCAATGCGCTCGCGGGCTGGCAGCGCGTGGCCGAGAGCTATCGCAACATCATGAGCATGGCCACGCTCGGCATCGCCGCCTTTTCGCTGACCGGCATGCTGCTCACCGCGCGCCTGTCGTGGCGGCGGCAGCGCGAGGAAGTGGTGCGGCAGATCTTCCGTACCGCCACCGAGGCGGCGCAGGAAGGCTTCTACACGATGCGCCCCCTCTACGGCCGCGACGGCAAGATCGTGGATTTCGTGTACGAGGATTGCAACGAGCACGGCGCCGCGCTGCTCGGCACCGACGTGCGCAGCCTGCGCGGCAAACGGCTGTCGCAGACCCTGGACGAAAGTTATCGCAAGGAGATCTTCGACCTGTACCTGCATGCGATGGAGACGGGCTATTACGAAGACGAGTTCCGCGTGCCGAAGATCAGCCCCCTGAGGGCGAGCTGGGTCAACCGACGCTACGTGCGCGCCGGCGACGGCCTGGCGGTCACGCTGCGCGACATCTCGAAATCCAAGGAACATGAACTGGCGCTGTCGCGGGTGGCCAACACCGACGCCCTCACCTCCCTGCCCAACCGCCACTGGCTCGGCGCCTTCCTGCCCGACGCGCTCGAACGGGCCGCGCGGCAGCACCGCACGCTGGCCGTGATGTTCATCGATCTCGACAACTTCAAGAACATCAACGACAGTCTCGGCCACGAAGCGGGCGACATGCTGCTCAAGGCCGCCGCCCGGCGGCTCCGGGAGGTGGTGCGCGCCGCCGATCACGTGGTGCGCCTGGGCGGGGACGAATTCACCATCGTCCTCGAAGGCCCGCACGGCACCGAGGATGTCGCACGGGTCGCGCGCCAGGTGGTCAGGACGATCAGCGCGCCCTATGAACTCGGCGGCGTCGCCGGGCAGCATGTCAACGCCTCGATCGGGATCAGCATGTTTCCCGCAGACGGCGCCGACGGCGACACGCTGCTGCGCCACGCCGACATCGCGATGTATGCCGCCAAGGCGGCCGGCAAGGGCCGATTCGAGTTCTATCAGCCTCATCTGTCGGACTCGCTGTTCCTCAGGCTGGCCAAGGAGCATGCGCTGCGCGAGGCGATCGACAAGGACCAGTTCGTCGTCCATTACCAGCCCCGGGTCAGCACCCGGGCAGGCCGTCTCAACAGCCTGGAGGCGCTGGTGCGATGGCATCATCCCGAGCGCGGCATGATCGGCCCCGACGACTTCATCGGCCTGGCCGAGGACACCGGCCTGATCGTGCGTCTGGGCGAACTGGTGATCGACAATGTGTGCGCCCAGCTGGCGGAGTGGGGCCGGCGCGGGCTCGGCCCGGTGCCGGTCTCGGTCAATGTCTCCGGCATTCAGCTCAGGGAAGGCGGCCTTTCCGCCTTCATCGCAGCGGCCCTGGCCCGTCACCGCATCGACCCCCGGCTGCTGGAAGTGGAACTGACCGAATCCTCGGTGATCGACAAGGGCCGGGCCACCGCCCACGAGCTGAGCGCGCTGCGCGAACTCGGCATCAAGCTGTCGGTCGACGACTTCGGCACCGGCTATTCCTCGCTCGCCCAGCTGCAGCAGCTCGACGTCGACGTGCTCAAGGTCGACCGCGCCTTTACCAGCGCGGTGGGCAAGAGCGAGGAAGGTGCGGTCCTGTTCCGCGCCATCGTATCGATGGCCGATGCACTGGATATATCGGTGGTGGCCGAGGGCGTGGAGACACGCGAACAGCTGCATGCGCTACAGTCGCTGGATTGCGACGAGGTACAAGGCTATCTGGTGTCGAAGGCCCTGCCGGCGCATGAAGTGCCCTCGCTGATCGCGCGCCGCTACCTGTTTCCCGCATCGGCCACCGCCTGAAGGACATTCCTGGAATCGGACCATGGCAACACAAATCACACATCACGGCATCCGCATCTTCACGCTCGACCCGGGCGAAAGCGTGCTCGACCATTGCGGCCGCAACGACATCGCCATCGTCGAGGAGGACGACGGCTGGTGGCTGTGGTTCGTCGGCGAGGACGGCGAAATCGAAGGCTATGACGAGCCCTTCGACAGCCTGCGGCAGGCGACCGGCAGCGCGAGGGCGGCCGCCGAAATTCTGGCCGAGAGCGGCGCGGGCGGCTGAACCCTGTCCATCGGTTTTTAAAAACTTGACCTGGATCAAGCACCGTCGGCGAGGCGGTACGCGATACTACGTATTGCCTTTTATCAATTTTTGGAATGAGCCTTCGCCGTCTCAACGCATGCGCTGGCGCCCGCCCGCCATTCCCTCGCTGGTCCAGAACAATGTCAGAAGCAAATTCAAGCCGTCCCGGCGCCATGAAAACTCTCGTCACCCGACTCGGCCTGTCCGAGGAGGAGATGGCCGAGCGCAAGCAGTATCTCGAACTGGGCGAGCGGGACTGCGAGGTGCTCAGGGCGATGAACGAGCAGCTCGGCGAACACGGCGGCGGCATGGCGGACAGCTTCTATGCGCACCTGCTGAAATATCCGGAACTCGGCGAGCGCCTGGGGGATCACGCGGCGCTCCAGCGCCTCAAGCAGGCGCAGGCCGTCTATTTCCGCGGCCTGACCGCCGGCAGGTATGACATGGACTACGTGGAGGACCGGCTGCGGGTCGGGGTCGCCCATCAGCGCATCGGCCTCGATCCGAAGTGGTACATCGGCGCCTACCGCAAGTACATGTCCTATCTGCTGCCCGTCATCCACGATCTCTACGCGGGAGACCGGGAGCGGACGATCGCCGCCTGCGATGCGCTGTTCAAGGTCATTTCGCTCGACATGGGGCTGGCGCTCGACACCTATTTCGAAGTGGACCGGCAAGAGATCCTGCGCCACAAGGAATACGCCGAACAGATCATCAGCGGGCTGCCGGCGGGCCTGATCGTGCTCGACGAGCAGCTGCTGCTCCGCTCCATCAATCCTGCGATGCGCCGCCTGCTCGACCTCGGCCCGCGGCCGCTCGCCGGCCAGCACCTGTCGGCCGTGATCGACGATCCCGCGCTCGCGGACAAGCTGGCGCAGGTGCAGGGCGGCGGGACACCGGCACTCGACATCCTGATCAGGCGCGACGTGCAGGGAGAGGAGCGCTACATCGACTTTCACCTCGCGCGCCTGCAGCTCGGCGCCAGCCACGTCATCCTCATCATCGGCGGCGACGTATCGGAGCGAATCAGGGCGCGCGCCGAACTGCGCGAGAGCGAGGAACGCTTCCGCCTGACCTTCAGCATGGCCGGCGTGGGCCTGGCCCACCTCTCGGTCGACGGCCGCATCCTGCGCAGCAACCGCAGGCTGCAGGACATCCTCGGCTATTCCGAGGACGAATTGCGCACCATCGATTACGACGAGATCACGCACCCGGGCGACCGCGGCAAGGGCAGGGAACTGCTCGACCGGCTGCTGCGCAACGAGATCGAATCGTTCGCGAACGAAAAACGCTTCCGGCACAAATCCGGCCGCTACGTGTGGAGCAATTTCACCCTGTCGCTGGTCAGGCGGGAAGACGGCAGTCCGCGCTACTTCATCTCCGTCATCGAAGACATCACCGAAAGAAAGCAGACGGCGGAAAAACTGATCCACCTGGCGCAGTACGACGCACTCACGCAGCTGCCCAACCGCACGCTGCTGCAGGACCGCCTGCTGCAGGCGGTCAGCCACGCCGGGCGCAACCGCGGCCGACTCGCCGTGCTGTTCCTCGACCTCGACCGCTTCAAGGACATCAACGACAGCCTCGGCCATGCGGCCGGCGACACCATGCTGCGCCAGATCGCCGCGCGCCTGTCGATGCAGCTGCGCGAAAGCGACACCGTGGCCCGCCTCGGCGGCGACGAGTTCGTGATCCTGCTGCGCGATGTGCAGAAGGACGAGCAGGTCGCCGCGGTGGCGCGCAAGATCCTCGACGCCGTCACGCGCCAGGTCACGGTCGGCGGGGTCGAGTTCATGCCCACCTGCAGCATCGGCATCAGCATCTACCCGAAGGACGGCCGGGACGGCGAGACCCTGCTGCGCAACGCCGACGCCGCCATGTACCGCGCGAAGGAGAATGGCAGGAACAGCTACTACTTCTACTCCGAGGGCCTGAACGAAAAACTGCTGCACCGGCTGCACATCGAAAGCGGATTGCGGCATGCGCTCGAGCAGAACGAGTTCAGCCTGCACTACCAGCCGCAGGTGGACGCGGTCAGCGGCGAGGTGGTCGGGGTCGAAGCCCTGCTGCGATGGAAGCCCTCCTCGGGCGCGCCGGTCGGACCGGATGAATTCATTCCGATCGCCGAAGAGACCGGTCTCATCGTGCCGATAGGCGAATGGGTGCTGCGCGAAGCCTGCGCGCAGGCGGCCGAATGGCGCCGTGACGGCATCGCGCCGCTGAACCTGACGGTGAACGTGTCGCTGCGCCAGTTCCGAAGCGACATTGCTTCCGCCGTCGCCACCGTCCTGCGCGACACCGGCTTCGATCCGCGTAGCCTGACCCTGGAGCTGACCGAGAGCGTGCTGATGGAGTCGCCCGAGCTGGTGGAAGAGACCCTGCAGAAACTGAAAGCGCTCGGCGTGCGCATCGCGATCGACGACTTCGGCACCGGCTACTCCAGCCTGGCCTACCTGAGCCGCTTCTCCATCGACACCCTCAAGATAGATCGCACCTTCGTGCTCGACTTGCCGGACAGCCGCGACGACGTGGCGATCGTCAAGGCCATCGTCGCGCTCGGCAAGGCGCTCAATCTCAGCGTCGTCGCCGAAGGGGTAGAGACGGCCGAACAGGCCGACCTGCTCCGCGGAGAGCGCTGCGACGTCCTGCAGGGCTATCTCTTCGGCCGTCCCCTGCCCCCGCAAGCCTTGCGTGAGCGCCTGCTCGACGCGCGGGCCGTCCTGACCTGAGCGACACCGCGCGCGATCTTCCCAAAACCTTTGCGCTGGATACTGTCATAGCTGTTGGGCGTCCTCCTGTCGGGGATGCCGGCACAACCAGGCACAGGAGCGCATCATGCAAGACGGGACCAACAGCAATCCGGACAGCAACGAGGCAAAGCACCCGCCGGGCAGGACCCCGGCCAGCGGATCCGACAGCGGCTCAGCCCAGCCGCCCGGCGGCAGCACCGCGAACCGCGGCCTCGGCGGCATCGGCACGGCCGGCGGCGCGCAGGTGGACAAGCCGGCGGCGGGCGGCGGCAATCGTGGCGGCGATGGCGCCAGTAATGGCGGCAGTAGTGGCGGCAGTAGTGGCGCCGGCAAGACAACCGGCGCCGGGGGCGACCCGAACGACCTCGGCCAGGCCGGCGACTACAGCCGATGAACGCCCCGCCCGGAACAAGTTGATTCAGGTCAAACAAATTCCGTAGCGCTCCACTTAACCTGCCTCCAGGTAATGCACACATGCAAAGGAGGCAGTGGTGAACCCGGACAAGGCAAAGGCCATGCTGCAGGCGCGGCGCAGGGAAGTGATCGACGATTTGCGGCGGCGCCTGCACGCCGAAGGCGAGTCCGAGCAGCTCGCGCTCGTCAACCACCTCGAGGACGCGGGCGACTGGGCCGAGGCGAGCAGCGAGAACCTGAACGACCTTGCGCTGCTGCAGCATGAAGTGCACACCCTGCGCCAGCTCGACGAGGCACTGCAGCGCGTGGGCAGCGGCCAGTTCGGCCTGTGCCGCGAATGCGGCGACGCGATTCCCGACGGCCGGCTCGAGGTGCAACCCGAAGCGGCGACCTGCATCGACTGCCAGCAGGCGCTCGAACGGCAGGAACGCCGCGCCTGACGCCCTCCGTCCGCGGGACGGCGTCGGCGGCCTGAAAGGAAAGCGACGCCGGATGGAAGCGGTCCTGCTGATCGGCATCCAGGGCTCTGGCAAGAGTACCTTCTATGTCGAGCGATTCTTCGACACCCATGTGCGCATCAGCCAGGATCTGCTGCGCACGCCCCATCGCCAGCAACGCCTGCTGCAATTCTGCCTCGAGACGCGGCAGCCCTTCGTGGTCGACAAGACCAATGTCACCCGCGCCGAGCGCGCGCGCTGCATCCTGCCCGCGCTCGCCGCCGGCTTCACCGTGGTCGCGTATTTCTTCGAGCCGGATCCGCGGGGCGCGTGGGAACGCAATCTGAGCCGGCCCCGGCAGGTGCCGGCGGCCGGCGTGTTCGGCACGCTCAAGCGCCTCGAAAGGCCCGGCCTGGACGAAGGCTTCAGCATCATCCACCGGGTGACCCTCGCCGCGCCGCGCGGCTTCATCGTCTCGCCCTACCCGGCCGCGATATCCTGACGCGCAAAAAAAAGGACGGAACGCTTGCCGCGCTCCGTCCATCAATTGCTTCTCGCTCAGTGGGTTGGATCAGGTGCCGATGCGGCCGCCGTCATTCTTGGTGATGACGATGGTGGCCGACCGCGGCCTGCCGTTGGCGCCGCCGGCGCCGTAGCCTGCATTGGCCGGCCAGTGGCTGAGGTACTTCGACGGGTCGTTCACGTTGCCCTTGCTGATCGTCTCGCCCGGATGCTGGATGTTGACGAACAGCGCCTTGCCGTCGGGGGTTTCGGCGATGCCGGTGATCTCGCAGTCCTTCGGACCGACCAGGAAGCGTTTGAGCGTGTCGGCGGTTGCCGGCTTGCCGACCTGGGTCGTGACCGAGGTGGTGCCGTTGTATGTCAGCGTCTTGGTACCGCCATCACCAACCTTGCCCGGGATCGCCGCCAGCATCATGCAGTTGGTAACGTCCGTATACGCGCCGTCGTCCGTCTGAATCCAGCACAGGCCGGTAGCCTTGCTGAAGGCGAGGCCGTCCGGACTGGAGAAGTCCTGGTCGGCGGTGAGATTCGAGAGATTGATCAAGCTCGGGTCAGCGTCCGATTCTGCGCCGAACAGGTACACGTCCCACTTGAAGCTGGTTGCGTTCCCCTTGCCGCCGGCCTCCGCCAGACGAACGATATGGCCATTCACGTTTCCGCTGTTGCCGTTGCCGTCAGTATCGGTGTAGGCACGAGGATTCGCTGCGTCCAGTCCGAATTGAGCGGGATACGCCGATGTATTGGGCGCCAGGCGACGGTTGCTGTTATTGGTCAGCGTGTAGTACACCTCGCCGGTGGTCGGGTGTACCGAGCACCATTCGGGACGATCCATCTTGGTCGCACGAACGGCATCGGCGGCGAGACGAGTATTGATGAGCACATCGCCCTGGTTCTGGAAATCGTAGGTGGCATAGCCGGCGATATCGCTGTTCGTAATGACCAGCGCAATCCATTCGCCGTTGCCGGTCGCGTCGAATTTTGCGACATAGAGCGTACCGGAATCGAGGTACTTGTCGCCCACGCCAATACGGTTCGGCGCGGCTGCATCAGCGGGATTCCAGGGCTCAGTGGAGACGAACTTGTAGATGTACTCGCCTTGCGAGTCGTCGCCCATGTAGCAAACGATAGGCTCGCCCGCGACCGGCTTGGCGAAGGATGCGCTTTCGTGCGCAAATCGTCCCAGCGCAGTGCGTTTCTTGATCGCGGCAGTCTTCTCGTACGGGTCGATTTCAACGATATAGCCATAGGTATTGGCTTCGTTGCGATAATCGGCGGTAGCGGCACCGCCGCCCTGGCTGATATTCCAACGTGCGTACTTGTCATCACCGCCGCTTGTTTCCCAACCATGACGGCTCGTAAAGGCATCGCTCGAAGACTTGTATGCGGTGCCCACGCGTTGTGTGCGAGGATCGATTCCATAACGGAACAGGGCGACGTTGGCCATATTGCCCTCGCCGCCTCGGGCGGCGACGTCCCCGGCATTGCGGGCGAAATAACCGCCCCAGTTTTCCTCGCCGGTCAGCAGCGTTCCCCAAGGAGTGATACCGGTGCCGCAGTTATTGATGGTGCCGCGGGTAGTGGTGCCGGCATTCGAATACTTGGTGCGCATCAAATCGTTTCCGCGCGCAGGTCCCGAGAGCTCTATCGGCGTAAGCGGCGTAATGCGACGGTTGAAGGGAGAGCTCTGAACCGTGGTGAAGGCACCGTTCGTCCCCTTCTGGACTTCGACTATGGAGACGCCGTGAGCGTCGATTTCCTTGTCGCTTTCGGCCGCAGGACGCGTACCAGTGGTAGCGCCGTTGGCATGCAGGAATTGCTGGGTCAGCGCCTCGTGATTCATCGCCAGCAGGCCGCGCACCGAGCTGTTGGGATCGCGGGTGCCGGAAGCCGACAGGCCGAAATATTCCATGCCGTCGTGATGATCGCCGGCGCGCTTGTCGAAATCGGTGTCGGTGCCGTCGTTCTTGTAGGGCGCCGTGTCCGCCGTGAGCGGATCGCCGAGCGCATAGATGACGGTGGCGGTGTAACCGGCAGGTACGGCGACCTTATCGGCGACGCTCTTCGCCACGGCCGTGAAGCCGAGCAGAGTCTCGGTCGGCACGGTCGGTGCCGGATTGAAGGGAGCGGCCGTCACATCGTCGCCGCCCGAGTTGCCGCCGCAGGCGCTCAGGCCGACGGAACCGAGGAACGCGCCGGCGGCGGAGGCGAGGCCGCCGCGCAGGATGCCACGACGGCTGACACGCTTGTTCAGTATCGAAGAGAACTCTTCGTTCTTCGAGTCGTTGAAGCCGATGTCATCCGGATCTTCTGCAATCACGATATCGCTACGCTTGTTCATGTAAGTTTTTCCTTTCGATATGCCGGGGTCTGTGGCGGGGAAGGAGTGTATGCAGCGAACATGACGTGCTTGTGACAGACAGACACCTAGGCGACGGCGAGCGCGAAGACCCGCCCGGAACACGTCGCGGACAAAAAAAATGCCTGCAAGCGGACTTGCAGGCAAACTCCAGTGAGAAACGTCGAAGCGATTATGCGAAACGCGCGTGACGGCTTGATGACAGTCGGCGGGGCCGCGCTCGTCGCGCTCGCCACACCTTTGCGCAACGGCGTCTATCGCGTCTATCGCGTCTATCGCGTCTATCGCGTCATGCGCGTCCAGGCCTGCGCCTGCTGTCGCACGATGTCGACCAGGTTGCCCTGCGCGAGGTCGACATCGACCAGGTGGAGCCCCCACTCGCGCAGCATGCGCTCGCCATGGAACAGGTCGCCGGCGACATCGATGCCCGCGGCGGTGTAGGCGGGATGGATGCCGACGCTGAGATAAGAGGCGTTGTCGCGCTGCACGCACTCCGCGCTCGCGATCGCTTCCGGACTCGCGAACTGGGCCTCGGCCTTTTGCGCGAGCGGCATGAAGCGCGTCTTGTCGTGCGGCTGTCCCATCAGGTTGCTCTTCACCGGCAGGTAGGCGCGCAGCACGCCGCGCCCGCCGCCGAGCGCGGCGGGGTTGGTGCAGGCGACCGTGTTGCCGTCGGCGACCCTGCCGAACAGGCTGTTGGCCGGCGGCGGCATGTCGTCGCGGAAGGAGACGTAGGCGATCACGCAGCCGGTCTGAGAGGCGGCGCGGCACAGCGGCAGGCGGCTGAAGGTGCCGCCGGTGTCCTTGCCCGGCGCCACGGTGATGTTGGTGCCGATCAGCAGCGCCGATACCAGCTGCTTTTCCGCCGGCTTGCCCTCGATCTGCTGCCGCACCAGCTCGCTCAGCACGCGGGCGCCCTGCGAGTGCCCGACCAGGACCACGCCGCGCCCCTGGTTGTGATGCTTCATGTAGTGGTTCCATGCATCGAGCACGTCGCGATAGGCGAGCTGCGGATCGATCGCCATCGGCTGGCCGCTGAGGCGGCTGCGCAGGCCCTGCACCGTGACCTGGCGATACACGGGCGCGAAGGGACGGCAGACCGACGCGAAGCGCGCGAACTGGTAGGCGGCGGCGCGCCTCTCTTCCGGTCCGGCGTTCATGTCGCTGTTGGCGGTGGGGTCGTTTGAGATCGTCGGGTAGACGTAGAAGCAGTCGATCGGGGCGGCGGCATCGGCGCGAAAGACTTCGCGCCCCGCGGGCAGGCCGCCCGGCCTGAACAGCGCCGCATCGAGCCCGCCGGCGCAGGCATCATCCCTGCCCGGCAGGCAGAGCCAGCTGTCGTTCTTCGCGTAGGGAGTGTCCGCGGATGCGGCGGCGGCCGCGGATGGCGTGGGGGCGCTGCCGCAGGCAGCGAGAAGCAGGGCCGCGGATGCGGCGCCGAGCAGGGGGAGCAGGCTGGCTTGTCTCATGTCGTCCTTGTTTGTTGTTTTGCAGTGCAAAACTTTGTTTCGTTTTGCGCGGGTATCATAGCGCGTGTCCGCCGTACATGCCGAACGCCCGGAGCAAGACGCGCGTCGGCCGACGACAGGACGTTATGGAAAAGGCAATGCGGCCTGCGCGGGCGCAAAGCTCTGCGTTTTTCTGTGCAAAACCCGGTTTTACTCGATTGACCCGGACCGCCGCCGTCAGTTAGGTTCGGGTCTGCCGCGCGGCCACGACAACAATCAGACGAGGAGACAAGCATGCGTTGGAAAAATCGGCCCGAGGGCTCGAACTGGGGAGACTTCGGCCCCGATGACCAGCTCGGCCGGGTGAATCTGATCGGAGCGGAACAGGTGAAGAAGGGCGCCGCGGAAGTCCGCGCCGGCCGCAGCTTCTGCCTGTCGCTGCCGCTCGATCTGCCGGGCGGGAATCTGCTCAATCCCCGCCGCAATCCGCCCCGGCTGCAGCCGACCTGGCGCGGCGACAAGCCGATGCTCAACTTTCCGATGACGCGCATCGATCCCGATGCCGTCGACGTGGTCTCCGACGACCAGGTGGCGATCTGCCTGCAGTACTCGACGCAGTGGGATGCGCTCGCCCATGTCGGCGCGCGCTTCGATGCCGACGGCGACGGCCGCGATGAGATGGTCTACTACAACGGATTCCGCGCCGACGACGATGTGCAGGGACCGCTGCAATACGCCGACGACGGCAGCGAGCATGCCTGCGGCTGTGACGGCCCGCACCAGTCCTACGCGCATGCGCTGGGCATCGAGAACATGGCGCAGCACGGCATGCAGGGCCGCGGCGTGCTGGTCGATCTGGCGCAGCGCTACGGGCACGAGCGCAAGCTGATCGGCCTGGCGGAACTGCAGGAAGTCATGCAGGCCGACGGCGTGCAGGTGGAACGCGGCGACTTCCTGGTGCTGCGCACCGGCTTCGCCGAGCGGCTGATCGAGATGGACGGCAAGCCCGACCCCGAGGTGCTGCACCACAGCTGCAGCGTGCTCAACGGACGCGACGACAAGCTGCTGGCCTGGATCACCGAGTCGGGCATCGCGGCCCTGTGCGCGGACAATTACGCGGTCGAGGCCTACCCGGCGCCGGCGGTGGACGGCCGCAAGTCCATCCTGCCGCTGCACCATCATTGCCTGTTCAAGCTCGGCATTCCGCTTGGCGAACTCTGGTATCTGCACGATCTCGCCCGCTGGCTGCGCGAAAACGGCCGCAGCCGCTTCATGCTGACCGCGCCGCCGCTGCGCCTGCCGGGCGCGGTCGGCTCCCCGGTCACGCCGGTGGCCACCGTCTGACGGGAATGACAAGGAGGAGACGACAATGAAGAAACTCGCAGTGGCGGCAGCGCTTTCCCTCGCCTTTAGCCAGGGCGCCGGCGCCCAGGTATCCGACGACGCCGTGCGCATCGGCCTCTTGCTCGACATGTCGAGCCTGTACGCGGACATTACCGGTCCCGGCAGCGTGGCGGCGGCGCAGATGGCGATCGACGATTTCGGCGGCAAGGTGCTGGGCAAGAACATACAGCTGGTGTATGCCGACCATCAGAACAAGGCCGACATCGCGGCCAACAAGGCGCGCGAATGGTTCGACCGCGACAAGGTCGACGCCATACTCGATGTCGCGGCGTCGGGTCCCGCCCTGGCGGTGGCGCCCATCGCCCGGGAAAAGAACCGGATCACGGTCTTCAGCGGCCCCGGTTCGGTGCGGCTGACCAACGATGCCTGCACCCCGGTCACGGTGCACTATGCCTACGATACTTTCGCGCTCGCCAATTCCACCGCGCGCGCGGTGGTGCAGAACGGCGGCGACAGCTGGTTCTTCCTGACGGCCGACTACACCTTCGGCACCACGCTCGAAAAGGACGCGACCGATGTGATCCAGGCCAATGGCGGCAAGGTGGTCGGCTCGGTCCGGCATCCGCTCAACGCCTCGGATTTCTCGTCCTTCCTGCTGCGCGCGCAGAGTTCGGGCGCCAAGGTGGTGGGACTGGCCAACGCCGGCGGCGACACCATCAACGCGATCAAGGGCGCGCATGAATTCCGGCTGACCGCCAGCGGCAAGCAGCGGCTGGCCGGACTGCTGGTGTACATCAACGATATCCATACCCTGGGGCTGGAAGCAGCGCAGGGCATGCTGCTGACCACCGGTTTCTACTGGGACCGCAATGAGGAGACCCGGAAATGGGCGCGGCGCTTCTTCGAGAAGACGAAAAAGATGCCCAACATGAGCCAGGCCGGCCTGTATTCATCGGTCCTGCATTACCTGAATGCGGTCAGGGCGGCGGGCACGGACGAGACCGGCGCGGTGATGGCGCGGATGAAGCAGACACCGGTCAACGATGTGTTCGCCCGCAACGGACGAATCCGCGAGGACGGCCGCATGGTGCACGACATGTTCCTGTACGAGGTGAAAAAGCCGTCGGAATCCCGCTACCCGTGGGACTACTACAAGGAAGTGGCGGTCATCCCGGCGGACAAGGCGTTTCAGCCCCTGTCGCAGTCGGCTTGCCCACTCGTGAAGAAATAGAAACAGCGCGGCGGAAAGGCGTGCCGGGCCGACGGTATCGGCCCGGCATTTTTTACATGGCATTCAGTGCAATCGCGGCGGCCCGCCCTGCTGCGGCGTCATCGCGCGGAAAACCGTGTCGAAGTCGTCCTGGATCGCGCGCAACTGCTCTTCCCTTGCCGCCTGCACCAGTCTGCGCAGGATTTCCCGGTAGCGGCGGCGGTCTTCATCGCTCGCCTCCTCGGACAGGGAATCCACCATGGTTCTGATAATTTCTTCCGTGGTAACCATTTTCAACGTACCCCTGGTTGTGTCCCCCGGGATAATGCAAGCTCCGTACCACTTTCCTCCCGGCCGCCCCGCCCTGAGCAAGACTGCGGCAAATCCCGGTTGACGCTGACATTCGTTTTACCCGAAGATTGGGCACCATGCCTTATGTCTCCCTGTTTCTGCCGCTCGTTTTCGCGGTTTCCCTGGCGGCGATGCTCCGCCATTTCCTCGGTTCGCTCGCCTGGGCTGCGCTGCTGGCGGTCATTACCTGGCCGCTGCTCGAAGCCATGGTCCGGCGCGGGTGGTCGCGGCTGGGCAGCGCGACGCTGCTGCTGGTCGGCCTGATCGTCAGTTTCGTCGGGCCGTCGATCTTTCTTTTCAATACGCTCGGGACGGAAGTGGCGGCGGTGGAACGCCTGCTCGGGCGTCTCAACGAGACCGGCATCCCCGCCCCGGAGTGGCTGGCCCGGCTGCCGGTGGTGGCGGCCAAGGCGATCGCCTGGTGGGATGAGCACCTGGCGGTGCCCGGCGGCCTCAACCTGCTGATCCAGACCACCGCCGGCGACCTCCTGCCCTACCTGACCAGCACGGTGCGCACGCTCGGACCGACGGTGCTGGCCAACGGACTGTATCTGTTCCTCGCGCTGCTCACGCTGTTCATCGTCTACCTGGAAGGACCGGCGGTGATCCGGACCGTGGACCAGGCGGGCATGCGCGTGTCGCCGCATTACTATCCGGTGCTGCGCCGCCTGTTTCCGCTGTCGGTGCGCGGCACCGCGCTCGGTCTGTGCTCGGTCGCCCTGCTGGAAGGGATCGTGCTCGGCGTGGCCTACTGGGTGGCGGGAGCGCCGGCGCCGGCGCTGCTCGGCGTGATCACCGGCTACCTTGCCCTGATTCCCGGCGGCGCGCCGCTGTCCTTCACCATGGTGTCGCTGCTGCTGCTCGCGCAGGGTCATCCGGGCGCGGCGCTCGGCCTGTTTTCCTGGGGCGCCTTTGAACTCTTCATGGTGGACAAGTTCGTGCGGCCCAAGCTGATCGGCCACCGCGTCAACCTGCCCTTCCTCGCGGTGCTGTTCGGCCTGCTCGGCGGGGTCTCGACCATGGGCGTGATCGGCCTGTTCGTCGGCCCGTTCATGATGGCCGTGCTGTTCTGGTGGCTGCGCGGCGGCAAGCCGGACTCGGTGCAGGAAATCGCGAAAGAGGAAGCGGAAGCCGAAACCGACAAGCTGGCGGCCTGAGTCGCCCGCGGCCTGCGGCCGGCTCACGACTCATCGGCTTCCTCGCCCGACGCATCCGGGTCACGCTAGCTGCGCACCTCCACACCCCGATTCCTCAGACCATACACGGCGTCCTCGCCGATGCCGTTGTGCTCGCCGAAATCGATGAAGCTCAGCCCGGCAGGCAAGTCCTTGATGCAGGCTTCCGTGATGCGGACTTGACCGAGGTACACGCTTTCGAGTGCCGGAGGAAGATCCTTGATGCAGGCATCAGTGAGGTTCCTGCAGCCCTGGAGGACCAGGTTTCTGACACCCCGCGGTATCTTCGCTATCGCCTCATCGGTGACATCAGCGTGCCCCCGCAGGTTGAGGTCCTCCAGCTTCGGAGGAAGGTTCGAGATGTCGGCATCGATGATACCCGCGCACTCATCCAGGTCGAGCTTCCTGAGTTTCGGCGGCAGCTCGCTCAGGTGCCGGCCCTCGAAAAGTACGCATTGCCAGAAGCTTGCTTCTTCCAGACCGCGAGGAAGTCGCTCAATGCAGGCGCCAGTGATCCAGGTGCCGCCGAGATCGAGTTTCTTCAACCCGGCGAGGCGCTGGCCCATGATTGCGAGGCCCACATCCGACAGCGCCGTGCACCCTCTCACGACCAGTTCTTCAAGCGTGTCCGGGATATCCAGGAGCGCGTCATCTCCGAGCTGGCGGGCGCCGCTCACGTCCAGCCTCCTGAGGCCTTGCAGGCGCGTCGCGAGCGGCGCGAACGCGCCATCGTCGAGCGGCAGGAAGTCCTGCAGAACGAGCACTTCGAGCCTTGCCGGCAGCTGCCCGAGGCAGCCCACGGTAATCCCCGTGCAGCCTGTGATATCGAGTGCCCTGAGGCGCTGTACACGTGCGTCCAGCCGTGCGATGCCGGCATCGGTAATCCCTGTGCAATTCCGCAGGACGAGATCTTCCAGGCCTTCGGGGATTTGCTCAGTGCCGGCATCGGTCAGGCTTGTGCAGCCGCTCAGGTCGAGCTTTTCCAGCCGGTGCGGAAGCTTTCCGACGGCGGCGTCGGTCAGGCGCCTGCAGCGGCTGAGCCGGACCGTCTTCAGGCGGGCGGGAAACGCCTTCATGGCCGTGCCGACGAGTCCGTTCACATCGGTCAGAACCAGCTCTTCCAGGGCCTCGGGAAGCGCCGCGATGCAGGCGTCGGTAAGTCGGCCGCACGCGCCGGCGTCGAGCGATCTGAGTCCGCGGGGAAGATGCGCGATGCCGGCATCGGTGATCGCCCCGCAACCGTGAATGTCGAGCGCCTTGAGTGCGTGGCAATGGCCAAGCAGCCGCAGGTGCTCGTCCGTGAAACCGCCATTCCCTTCAAGCCTGATTTCATGGAGACGCCCGGCGTCGATGCGCCGCACCGCCGCCTCCAGCTCGGCGGGCGTCCGGAAGGTCCAGCGGGTGCGCATCGTCAGCACATCGGCGTACGCCAGGGAATTGACGAGACTGTAGTTGTCCCGCACCCGCTTCGGAAGCATGCCAACGATGTTCTGCCGTAACTCCAACGGGACCGGGAAGGAGTTGATCAGCAGGTCCCGCAATTCCGGCCCCGCCTGACCGGCGCGCAGCAGCGCCGCAGCGAGACTGCGCGGGGTCCTGCCTGCCGCATCCATGGCGTCGGGGTCGGCGCCGGCGGCCATCAGGGCCATGACCAGATCCTTCAGCACTTCCCCGGGCGCCGAAGCGATCGCCTGATGCAGCGCCGTGCGGCCGTCCTTGTCGCTTGCATTCGGGGCGTCACCGGCCATGGCGATGATTGCATCCGCCATCATCTCCTTGTCGATGCGGGCCATCGCATACTCGTGCGGCGTCTTGCCATCGCTGTCATGGATGTTCGGGTCGGCGCCGGCACGTTTCAGGATCGAGAGGACTTCCATCAGGACTTCCCCGCGGCTGGAGGCCACGGCATGATGCAATGCGGTCCTGCCCTTGCCGTCCTGCAGATTGGCGTCCACCTGCAGGTTGAGGAAGTGCTGCAGGATGCGATGGTCGAAGCGGGCGGCGAGATGCAGCGGGGTCAGGCCGTCGTTGTTCTTCAGGGTGGGATCGGCCGACTGCCGGAAACCCTCCCGAGCTTCCGGACCGGCCAGTGCCCGCGCCCAGCCGAGCCGGCCTTCGCGGGCCGCCCTGTGCAGCAGCGTTTCGCCATTCGCATCCCGTCGGTTCAGATCCACGCGAGGATCCGCAAGCAGAACATCCACCGCCCTCGGGTCGCCGTGCGACAGCCAGTAGGGAAGCTGGTTGACCGGATGCGCGTCTCTGTCGGTGCTCATGTCGCCGACCAGCGCCGCGAACACCTCGAATTGCCCGCGCTCGACCGCAAGACGCAGCGCGTCGCGGCCGTCGGCATGTCGCTGGAGCGGGTCGGTGCCTCTGGCGAGCAGTTTTTTCACCGTCCGCACGTCGCCGTCCTTGACCGCCTGGCGAAGGCGCTTGTGTTCATACCCGGGCAGCAGATTCCTCAGCTGGCGATATGCGGCGCGCCGCGATGGCGCACGACGGGGACCGGTTCGCCCGGCACCTGCGCCGCGGGAGGATGTGCGGAGGGCTGCGCCGACGGTTGGGCGGACGGTGGCGCGGCGGACCCGCCCGGGTGTCCCGCGCCAGGCGGCAAGGAAGGCGGGACGCGTGAAAGAGCCATGGACGTTGAACGTGTATTGGTCGGAGGACGTGAGTCGCGTCCCGACCTCTGCAGTTCCCATGCATGCATTCCGCTCGCCCGGGCCGCCAGCGCCCGGCGTGTTCAGCCCTCGGCCGGGTCGCTGACGCCGGCGGTCGGCTGCCCGACCTTGCCGCGCGCCTGCAGCCACAACATCACCAGCCAGCACGCGAGCGCCCACGCCGCCCCGATCGCCCAGCCCGCCAGCACGTCGCTCGGCCAGTGCACGCCGAGATAGACGCGGCTGACGCCGACCAGCACGGTCAGCAGGCCCGCCACCGACAACAGATAGATCTTCACATGGGGCTCGGCGCGGCTGCGCGCGAGCAGCGCGCCCAGCGTCAGATAAACCACCGCCGACAGCATCGCGTGGCCGCTGGGGAAACTGTGGGTGTAGACCTCGGTCGCGTGCGCCACGAGGTCCGGCCGCGGCCGGGCAAACACGTATTTGAGCAGCGAACTCAGGCCCATGCCGGCAGCCACCGACAGCCCCACCATCAGCGCGAACTTGCGCTTGCGGGTCAGCAGCAGGAAGCCGACGACGGCCAGCACGATCGAGGTCAGCACCGCGTGGCCGCCGAGCGCGGTGAAGTCGCGCATGACTTCCTCGAACCAGCGGGGACCGATCGGATCGGACAGGTCGTGCGGCTCGCGGAAGGCGAGCAGCACCGCGTGGTCGAAGTCGCGGGTATCGCCCTCGCTCATGTCGTCGGCGAGTTCGACGAATCCGTACAGGGAAAAGGTGGCCACGCAGGTGGCAAGCAAGGTGCTCTTTTCCGCGCGGCCGACCCTGGCGAGCAGCGCGGAAAACTTCTCAAACAGAGACTTGCGGAACGAGGATCGGGCTTGTGTCATCGGCGGGCAGGAAGACTCGGTTCCCGCCGCATTTTACGCCTGCTCGCCGCGGTCCGGATTCGCCGGCGGCGCCTTCTGCTGGGTGACGCTGTCGGCGGCGGGCGGGCTGCCGGCGTCGCGATTCAGCTGCGGCAGATACAGGATGGCCGCGCTGCACAAGGCCATGAGTCCCAGGGCCGGCATGAGGCGCTTGAGTGTCTCGATGATGTTCATTGCTGTGCTCCCCGGTGAATGTGCCACTAATCTATGGTCCGGCCGGGGCGCCGGGTTTGAGATCGCTTAACTGCTCCCGCTGCGGTGCTTGTCGGGCGCCGAATGTGCGGCGGACATACAACGCCACGCCTCCCATGAATATGGGATTTCAATCCCGCAATGCCGCCAATAAAGTGAAAGCTTCTCCAGCCGTCGCCAAGGGAAGCATGGATCAGCGCGTCATCGAAGCCGTCCGCAGCAGGCGTGTCCTGAAACTGCGCTATTACGGCCGCTCCCGGGTGGTCGAGCCGCATGCCTGCGGGGTCGACCGCCTCGGCGACGACATCCTGCTGTGCCATGAGCCGGACAGCGGGAGCTGGCAGCGCTTGCGCCTGTTCGAGGTGCTGTCGATCGCCGTGCTCGACGACACCTTTCCCGGACCGCGTCCGGGATACCAGCGCGACGACCCGGCATTCGCCAGCGTCGCCGCGCAGCTTTGAGGGCAACGCGCCGGACCTGAGCTGCCGTTCCGCGTTCATCGGGTCTCAAACCTGACACGGATGCCTCTTGCTCTCGGCGCGGCAAGCGCCGCTTCCTCTATTCCGAGGCAGAGTTCGAAGGAGACCGCCTCCAGTGCGGGCGGAAGCTGGCCGATGCACGCACTCGTCAGTCCGCAGCAGCCCTGGAAATCTGCTTCTTTCAGGTTCGGCGGCAGCCGCGCGATGCCGGCGTCGGTCAGCTTATCCCATGCGTGCAGGCTGAGCTTCCTGAGGCTGCGGGGGAAGTACCCGACCGCGTCGTCGGTGAGCCCGTGGCACAGATCGAGGTTGAGTTCCGCCAGATCGGGGGGGAAGCCGGCGGCGCACGCATCGGTGAGCTGGATACAGGCGGTAAGGTCGAGTTTCCTGACGCCGCGCGGGATTGTCGCTATCGCGTCGTCGGCAAGGCTGTGGCACATTCCGAGATCCAGCTCCCTCAGCGCGTCGGGCAGCGCACCGAGCCGGGTGCCTGACAGATCGTCACAGTTTCGAAAACTCAAGGTCCTCACGGTTCTCGGGATACCGTCGAGGCGGCGGCCGACGATCCGCTGGCAATTGCTGAAATCGATTTCCTCCACCTCCGGCGGCAGCGCCGCCATGCATTCGTCCGTGAGCGCAGCGCAGCCATCGAGGTTCAGGCGCTTCAGCGTGCGCGGCAGATGCCTGATGCCGCGATCGGTGATGCCACTGCATCGCTCCAGGGAAAGCGCCTCCAGCCCGGGCGGCAGATGCGCCAGGTCTTCATCGGTCAGATGCGTGCAGTTGCCCAGGTCGAGCCGCCTGAGCGTCCTCGGCAGACTCGCGATGTCCTCGCCGGTCAGCCACGTATGCGCGCGCAGGGAGACCTCTTCCAGGCCAGGGAATCGCTCCAGTGCTTTCAGGTCGCCGGTGGTGAATGGTGGCGCGGGCAATCCGCCGATGCGGATCCTGCGGATGATTCGACCCTGATAATGCCGCGCGGCGTCCTCCAGATCGCCAGGCGACCTGATGATCAGATGCGGCTGACGGCTCGCCCGCACCGACAGATGTGCCGAGGTGTTGACCAGGCTGAAGCTGTCGCGGGAATCCGGGTCGAGCATGGCCGCCACCGCGTTCTGCAGCTCGGTGGGAAGCGCGAGCGCCGGCGCGATGGCCTGCTCGTCCGCAGGCGGACGAGCGATGGCGCGAGCGCGCCGCAGCGCCTCGGATGGAGCGGTGCCGCCGCGTTCGTACAGGATACGCAGCGGCGTCTTGCCCTCGTTATCCCGGGCCGTCGGATCCGCGCCGGCCTGCAGGAGACGGGTCACCGTCTCGACCAGTACCTCCTCGCGCGCGTGGGCCATCGCGTGATGCAGGGGTGTCCTGCCCTGGCTGTCGGGCAGGTTGCCGTCGGCGCCCGCCTCCAGCAGGTGCAGCAGGATGCGATGGTCGAGCCGTGCGGCGAGATGCAGCGGGCTCAGGCCGGCGTCGTTCAGGATCGCGGGGTCGGCCCGCTTTTTCTGCGCGGCCTGCTGCGACGCGGCGGCGCCCTCCTGGTCCGGACCGGCCGGCGCTTCCGTCCATGCCAGCGCCTGCACCCATCCGAGTCTGCCTTCGCGCGCCGCCCTGTGCAGCAGCGTGTCGCCGTTCTCATCCCGCCAGTTCGGGTCCACCCTCGGATGCGCCAGCAGAACCTCGACCGCCTTGCCTTGCTTGCGCTCCAGCCAGTACTCGAGCTGGTTGCCTGGCCGCGCATTCACATCGAACCCGGCATGGTCGAGGAGTGCCGAAAACACCCCGAATTGTCCGCGCTCGACGGCCAGCTGCAGCGGGGTGCGGCCATCGGCGAACGTGGCGAGCGGATGGAGACCCTTGCCCAGCAGCTTTTCCACTGCCTTCACGTCTCCGTGCTTGACCGCCGTGCGGAGTTGCCGCATCCCGTCGCCGCGCACCAGGTCCCGCAAGCGGCGCGCGACGTGCGGCACGTGCACGCGGCCGCCGCAGGGTGCGCGTGCGGGGGTATCCGCCGGCGCATCCGCGGCGGGCGGTTCCGGCGCCTGGCCGGATGCGTGAGACGGATGCACTGGCCCTTGCTGCGGGCGTGACAGGAAAGACAAGGAACGCATGACGCTTGAATGCGAGTGACTGGCATCGTGATTGACGGTTGAACGTGGCACGTGGGTCGCCGCCGGCGGCCGGCCGGTTCCGTTGCATGAACACGCCGGCCAGGCCCGGCCGGCGGATCACCCCATCATGCCGCGTGCGGTGTCGGCATCATGCGTGCGACGCGCCGCTCACGAAAAAAAACCCGCGATGCGGGGTGCATCGCGGGTTGTTCGCGGGCGGGCAGGCTTACCTGACCAGCGTTATGTCGCGCGTCAGGTCGATCGCGCCGAGGTCGATATCGATCGTCTGGGACTGGTAGCCGGCGGCCGTCGCCCTGACCGCATACTTCCCGGCCAGCGGCCCCTGGGTGGTGAAGGAAATCGGCAGCGTGGCGCTGTACTGGCCGTAGCGGGGCGCCGCCAGCGGCAGCGAGAGTTCGTACCGGCCTTCGCTGTCGGCCGCGCGGTACGCGACTTCCACCGTCGGACCGCCGCTGAGTGCCTGGTAGGCGCTCGCGGTCGCTTCGGCCTGGGCCGGCAGCAGGCTGCCCTTCACCATGCCGAAGGTGGAGACAGTGGTCAGCAGCGGCTGCGCGCTCGTGCTGAGCGCCGTCGCGCCGCTCGCGGTAACCGGCACCGCGCCAACGACTTCGGTCGAGCGGGAGCCGCCGGTGATCACCACCGCATAGCTGCCCGCCTCCAGCGGCGCCAGCGAGAAGTAGCCGTTCGCGTCCGGCACCGTGCTGCGCAGGACGACGCCATTGGCCTGGGCGCTGACGACGGCGCCCACCACGGTCTTGTCCACATAGCCGTTGATCGCGCCGCTGACCGCGACCGGAATCATGCGGATCACGGGCTTGAGACCAAAGCTGCCGTTGCCGCGGCTGACGATCGACTTGCAGGCGTCGAAATCGAGCGCGATCTCGGTGGTCGCGCCTTCCTTCACCTCGAAAGTGCCGTTGAGCTTGATTCCGCTCTGCACGCCGCTGGGCGTGTCGAGCGGCTGCTCGGTGCCTTTGTTCGGAACGACCGAGTTGGCCATCGTGCCGCCGGTATTCGGCACCAGTACGAGACGCATCTGATTGTAGGTGCCGACCGGCAGCGTGGTCTGGCCGAGATCGTCGAGCTTGCCGTTGACCAGGCTGAGCAGGTCGATCTTGCGCGGCGTCGCGAGCACGATCTCGGACCAGCCGCCGTCCGTCTCGGCCGCGTCGTCGCTCTTGTGGACGCGCACTTTGCTGACGGTGACGAAGACGTTGTCGAAGCCGCAGGCCGGCGCGTCGGTGAGCGACACCTTCAGGGTACCGGCGGTTGAATCGGTGCTTCCTCCGCCACCGCCGCCGCCGCAGGCGGCAAGCAATACGGCGGCGGTGAAGCCGGCGAGCGCGATAGGGGTCTTTTGCCTGTTCATTCTCTTCTCCTCTTCTGGGGCGGGGGCCGGGGCACCGGCGCGGAAAACCGCCAATAGTTGCCGAAAGGCAATATAGAGAAGTCGGGAAAAGAAAACGATAAATGTTGCGAATAGAAACATTTGCCGCCACAGGCGGCGGCGGCCCCTAGTCCAGGTCGCCGAGCGATTCGCGCGGCACCCGGCGCGGCAGTTCGATGTCGAAGCGCGTGCCCTCGCGCTCGTCCGACGTCACGTCGACGTGCCCCCGGTGCGCCTCGACGAAGCGCTTGACGATGTAGAGGCCGAGGCCGAGGCCGGCGCCGGCGGTGCGCGACTTGCCGTCGGCGTGGAAGGGGCGGAACAGGTTCGGCAGCAGCGCCTCGGGAATCCGGCCCTGGTTGTGCACGCGGATCCTGATGCGGTCGTCTTCGCTGCCGTCGAGGTCCACGGTGATCGGGCTGTCGCCTTCGCCATGCTGCAATGCATTCGCGATCAGGTTGGAGATCACCTGCGACATGCGGTCGACGTCGAACTCGCCCTCCAGCTCGCCGCGGCACGTCACCTTCACCCGCGAGGCCGAGGCGACGTGCTCGATCTCCTGCACGATGCGGTCGCAGACGTTGCGGTAGCTGGCGCGGCCCGGGTTCAGGAGCAGCGTGCCGGCGCGCAGCTGCGCCACGTCGAGCAACTGCCGCACCATTTTTTCCATGCGTTCGCCGCTGTCGCGGATGCGCCGCGCCGTGATCGCGGCGCGCTCGTCCGGCGCGGTATGCATCAGCAGCTCGGCGCCGTGCAGCACCGCCGACAGCGGCGTGCGCAGGTCATGGCCGAGCACGGCGATGAACATCTCGTTCATCTTCAGCGCATGCCGCAGTTCCTCGACCTGCAGGCGTATCTGCTCTTTCTGCGCCTGCAGCTGGACGAATACCTCGACCTTCCCGCGCAGCACCTCGGGATCGACCGGCTTGTTCAGGAAATCCACCGCGCCCGCCTGGTAGCCTCGGAAAGTGCGGGCGCCCTCGGCGGCGGCGGCCGTCATGAAGATCAGCGGGATGCCGGCGGTACGCTTGTTGCCGCGTATGAGTTCGGCCAGCGCGAAGCCGTCCATTTCCGGCATCTGCACATCGATCAGCGCGAGCGCGACTTCATGCGTGAGCAGCAGCTCGAGCGCCTCGACACCGGAAGCGGCCTTGAGAACGGTGAGCCCGGGGCGGGCCAGCATGGCTTCCGCCGCCACCAGGTTCTGCGGGAAGTCATCGACGACCAGGACGTTGATACTGCTCATAGGTGCCCTCAGGCTTGCTTCATGGTTGAAAGTCGGGCCGCGATCTGCTGCAGCGAGAGTACATCGTCGGCGCCGGCGAGCGCCAGCGCGGCGGCCGGCATGACGTGGGCCGCCGCCTCGTCCGGATCCTGCACCCAGGCGGTGCCGCCGCAGGCGCGCAGCTGCCGCAGGCCCTCGGCGCCGTCGCTGCTGGCGCCGGTCAGGATGATGCCGAGCAGGCGTTCGCCCCAGACCATGGCGGCCGACTCGAACAGCGGATCGATGGCGGGTCGCGAGTAATGCACCGCTTCATCGCGCGAGAGCGACAGTGTCCGGTCCGGCTCCACCAGCAGGTGATAGTCGGGCGGCGCGAGATAGACGGTGCCGGCCTGCACCGGCTCCTTGTCCTCGGCTTCCTTCACCGGCCGCGCGCAGCGGCGCGCCAGCAGCGCGGGCAGCACGGTGCCGCGGTCCGGCGGCAGGTGCTGCACGACGAGCACCGCGGCGGGGAACGAGGGCGGCAAGGCTTCCAGCAGCGTGCCCAGCGCCTCGACCCCGCCGGCCGAGGCGCCGACGAGCACCGCCTCGAAACCCGCGGCGCGCGACGTGTTGTCGGCGATGCCCATGTTCATGTCCTCTGATAGATGCGCTGGCCGGGCACGACTTCCAGGAAGGCGCGCGCGTACGGGGAAAAGCGCAGGCTTTCCTTGGGCCCGATGCCGAGGAAGCCGCGATGCACCAGCGACTCGTAGAACAGCTTGACCGCGCGGTCCTGCAGTTCGCGGTCGAAATAGATCAGCACGTTGCGGCAGGAGATCAGGTGCATCTCCGAAAACACGCTGTCGGTCGCCAGGCTGTGGTCGGCGAAGACGATCTGCGACTTGAGCGACTGGCGGAAGATCGCGCTGCCGTAGGCCGCGCTGTAATAGTCCGACAGCGAACGCGTTCCGCCCGCCTGCTGGTAGTTGAGCGTGTAGCCGGCCATCTGGTCGAGTTCGAAGATGCCGGCTTCGGCGGTGCGCAGGGCGTCCGGGTTGATGTCTGTCGCATAGATGATGGTGCGCTCGAGCAGCCCCTCCTCTTCCAGCAGTATGGCCAGCGACCAGACTTCCTCCCCCCTGCTGCAGCCGGCCACCCAGATCTTGGGCGAGGGATAGGTGCGCAGCATGGGCACCACGTGCTCGCGCAGGGCCCTGAAGTAGGCCGGGTCGCGGAACATCTCGCTCACCTGCACCGTGAAGAACCGCAGCATCTCGGCGAACACCTGCGGCTCGTGCAGCACCCGGTCCTGCAGCTGCGACAGCGTATTGCAATGGAAATGCGTCATCGCCTGCCGCATGCGCCGGCGCAGCGACGCCACCGCGTAGTGGCGGAAGTCATGCTGGTACTTGAGGTAGACCCCTTCCAGCAGGAGCTTGAGTTCGATGTCGAAGTCGGCGTCCATGACGGGTCTACTTGGGCAGCCAGACGCGGCACAGCGAGACCAGCTGTTCGACCACGATGGGCTTGGCGATGTAGTCGCTCGCGCCGGCGGCCAGGCAGTCGCGGCGGTCATCCGCCATGGCCTTGGCGGTCAGGGCGATGACCGGCAGGCGTTTGAAGCGCGGCTGCGCGCGCAGCTCGCGGATCGCCGTCAGGCCATCCATCTCGGGCATCATCAGGTCCATCAGCACCAGGTCGATGTCCTGCTCCGCGTTGAGCCGCTCGAGCGCCTCCCTGCCGTTGCGCGCGACCACCAGTTCGGCGCCGAGCGGCTCGAACACGGAAGCGAGCGCGAACACATTGCGCACATCATCCTCGGCCAGCAGGATGCGGCGGCCCTCGAACACGCTGTCGCGCTGGCGCGCCTGCATCAGCAGCTTGCGCTGCTCCGGCGGCAGGTCGGCTTCCACCCGGTGCAGGAACAGTGACACTTCATCGAGCAGCCGCTCCGGCGAGCGCGCGCCCTTGATGATGATGGAGCGCGAATAGCGGCGCAGCCGCTGTTCTTCGTCGCGGCCGAGCTCGCGCCCGGTATAGACGATCACCGGCGGGAAGGAGTACTTGCCGTTCTGCGAGATCTTTTCCAGCAGCTCGTAGCCCGAGCCGTCGGGCAGCATCAGATCCATCACCATGCAGTCGTAGGTATTGGCCGACAGCTTCTCGAGCGCCTCGGCCACGCTGCCGGCGCTGGCGATCTCGATGTCCTCGGCCGCCAGCATCCTGGCGATGCTCTCGCGCAGCACGGCGTTGTCTTCGGTGATCAGCACGCGGCGTGCCTTGCTCCTGGAAACCGTCTCCAGCCGCGCGATCGCCGCCACCAGTTCCTCGCGCGCGACCGGCTTGAGCGCGTAGCCGACCGCGCCGAGTTCATACGCGCTCTGCATGTAGTCGTCGACCGAGATCACATGGACCGGCAGATGACGGGTGGCGGGATTGCGCTTGATGCGCTCCAGCACCGACAGGCCGGACTGGTCGGGCAGGCCGATGTCGAGCAGGATGCCGTCGGGCGCGTGCTGCTCGGCCAGGCGTATCGCCTCTTCCCCGGTCGGGGCGTGAATGCAGTCGAAGTTCATCTCGTGCGCCATCCGGTAGAGGATGCCGGCGAAATGCGGATCGTCCTCGATGACCAGGATCAGGCGTTCGCGCTCGCGGCGCGCGCGGTCGTCGGGTATGGCGGCGACGAGGACCGGCGGCGCCATCTTCGTGGCGCTCTTCGCCGGCCCGGGCGCGGGCCTCGGTTCGGGCGCGGGCACGGGCGCCGCGGCGGCAGGCGGCGCGGCGGATGCCGGCGGCTGCAGCGGGATCTCCACGCTGAAGCTGCTGCCTTCGCCCGGTATGCTGCGCACGGAGATGTCGCCGCCGAGCAGGCGCGCGAGTTCGCGCGAGATCGACAGTCCCAGCCCGGTGCCGCCGTATGCGCGGCTGGTGCTGCCGTCGGCCTGGCGGAAGGCTTCGAAGATGGCTTCCAGCTGTTCCTGGGCGATGCCGATGCCGGTGTCGTGCACCGTGAAGCGCACCCTGTCGCCGTCGCCGGGGCCGACTTCGATCTCGACCCTGCCCTTCTGCGTGAACTTGCAGGCGTTCGACACCAGGTTGCGCAGTACCTGCTGCAGCCGCTGGCTGTCGGTCACCAGGCTCTGGGGCGCGCCGGGACGCTGCACGAATGCCAGTGCGAGGCCCTTCTGCGCCGCCACCGGTTCGAATACCTGGCGCAAGGCGTCGAGCAGGCCGGCAACGAGCACCGGTTCGTTGTGCATCGTCATCTGGCCGGCTTCGATCTTGGACAGGTCCAGGATGTCGTTGATGAGCGCCAGCAGGTCGCTGTTGGAGGCATGGATGGTGCGCGCGTAGCCGACCTGTTCCTCGGTCAGCGTGCCGTCGCGGTTCTCCGCCAGCAGGTGGGAAAGGATGAGCGAGCTGTTGAGCGGCGTGCGCAGCTCATGCGACATGTTGGCGAGGAACTCGGACTTGTAGCGGCTGATCCGCTCCAGTTCGGCGGCGTTCCGCTGCAGTTCGCGCTGCGCCTGGCCGAGTTCGCGCTTCTGCTGTTCCAGCAGCTGGTTGCGCTCTTCCAGTTGTACATTGGCCTGTTCCAGCTCGCTGTGCTGCAGCTCCAGCTGGGCCTGCGAGGCCTGCAGCGCGCTCGCCTGCTCGCTGAGTTCTTCATTCGTGACGCGCAGTTCCTCCTGCTGGGCCTGCAGCTCTTCGCCCTGGCGCTGGGTCTGGGCCAGCAGCGCCTTCAGGTTTTCGCGGTACTGCGCCGAGCGCAGCGCGCTGCCGATCTTGTCGCTCACCATCGCCAGCAGTTCCAGCTCGGTCTCCAGCGACCCGTGCTGGGTGAAACCGAACTCCATCACCCCCGCCGGCGCGCCGCCCGCCGTGAACGGCACGATCATCACCTGCGTCGGCAGAGTGCCGCCGGTGGCGGAATGGATGCGGAGATAATCGGCCGGCAGGCTGGAGACCACCATCGGCTTGCCGTCGCGCGCCACTTCGCCGGCCAGCCCGGCACCGCACGGGATGCGCTCGCGCGCGTCGGCGTCCAGCGCGAAGCCGCCGCAGCGCACCAGCTCCTGGCCTTCCAGCCGGTACATCACGGCGACGCGCGCATCCATGTAGCGGGCGAGCGCATGCAGGATGCGTTCGCAGACTTCGCTCACCGTCGGTTCGCCCAGCATGTTGCGCGAGACTTCGGCGCGCCCCTTTTCCAGCCACATCAGGTGTTCGGCCTGCAGCCGTTCCCGGATCACCCGCCGCGACAGCCAGGCGACGGCGATCACGACGAACACCGCGAGAGAACGGTTGATCAGCGCCACCTGTTCGCTCGCTCCTTCGGGCGACAGCAGATAGCCGATCACCAGCAGGGGCATCAGCACCAGGCCGACGACCACCGGCAGCTGCGGCTGGCGGGCGAAGACGCACAGCGCCACGGGCAGGATGTAGAACACCCATTCCGCATAGCCGAGCGGCGTGAGCGAATCGACGAGGAACACCAGCAGGGCAACCCCGAAGATGTAGGAATGGGCGTAGCGGTCGGCTTTATCCGTGTTCGGCATGTGAGCGGTCTGGTTATGTGTCGCGCCGCCGGGCTTCCACCGGATCGGGAGCTGGCGCGCGACTGTTATGGCTCGGAAAGGCCTGCTAGTTTAGCAGCGTCCGCCGCGCGAGGGCCGGATGCTCGCGCAACGGGGAGCCGGGACCGCCGGGGGCTCAGCGCGTGTCGCTCGCGACCAGCCGGGCCTGGGGCGCCGGCGCCTGCGTCCTGGGCTTCGGCCCGGCGCTCTCCTCGCGGCTGGAAAACAGCAGGGTGAACATGCCGGCATCGGCGCGGCCGAAACGGGCGACCTCGATCGCGGCGACGATCGCCATGATGAACAGCAGCGCCAGCACCACCGCCAGCGCAGCATTGGCACCGCTGGGGGCGGACTCCCGGCATTGCAGGCATTGCTCGGCATCCGGCCCCGCGCGGTGGATGCAGGATTCGCACTTGTTCAAGATCTCCCCCCTGCCGGTACGGTCCGGCGAGCGCGCAGCCTGCTTGCAGCCCGCGCGAAGATCGCAGTGTATTCCTGTGGCGGCGGCGCGCCATCCCATATTCCTGGGAGTCGGCAAAACGCGACAGCGGGGTGGTTCTGTTATGCAATGCCGGCGATGTCAGCCGGTCGACAGGGCGCGAACGGCGAAAAAGCGCGCCAGCCCGGCCGGGTCCGCCTCCCTGGCGGCAAGCGCGATATAGGCGTCCGGCCGGACGAGATACATTGCGTTCTCCAGCAAGCCGGCCGCGTCATGCACCGGATGCCACGGGAACACATGCAGCGGCAGCCGCCGCGAGGCGCACCATTCCGACAGCGCGGCGGGTGCGGCGCCGTACACATGCACCTGCCACACCGGCTGCTTCAATGGCTCGAAATTGTCCCCCTGCGGCGACGGTGCCCAGGGCATGCGGTCGCCGCCGTGCAGCTTTCCGGCGACACCCTCGGCGAGCGGGCCGCTCCGGTAATGCAGCACGGTCTGCGAGATGGTCCGGAACAGGAATTCGCGGGCGGCGTCGACATGCGACAGCAGCGGCATCAGGTTCGGCACCAGGCGCCTGCGGACCACGTCGGCGACATGCCCCTCGGCGGTGGCGAGCGTGAAGACCCGGTCGGTGGTATCGACGAGCCTTCTGGCGAAACCGATGCGCTCGGCTTCATAACTGTCGAGCAGCGCGTCCCCGGCGCGTCCGGCGAGCACGGCGGCAAGCTTCCAGCCGAGGTTGAACGCGTCGCCGATGCCGGTATTCATGCCCTGCCCGCCGGCGGGGCTGTGGATATGGCCAGCGTCGCCCGCGAGGAAGGCGCGGCCCTTGCGGAAATGCGCGGCGACCCTGTGATGCACGCGATAGGTGGAGAACCAGTTGAGCCGGTCGACGCCGACGCCGAGGCTGCCGATGGCGCGCCGGCTGACATCGTCGAACCGCAGCGCGCGCGCCCGCTCTTCGCTCTCCTCGCGCACCGTCCCGATCAGGCGTGCCTGTCCGGTCCCTGACATGCCGAACACCGCGACGAAGTCGGACTCGTCGAAATTGACATGAATCTCGCCGTTCATCGCCGGGCCATGCCCCTCGACGTCCGCCACATAGAAAACCCTGGCATAGGTCCCGCCGGGGAAGTCCACGCCCATTTCCCGCCGCACCGCGGAGCGCGCGCCGTCGCAGCCGGCGAGGTAGCGCGCCTCGCACACGTGCTCCCTGCCGTCCGCCGCGCGCAGCCGCGCCCGCACCCCGTCCGGTTCCTCCGAGTAGCCCAGGAGCTGCGTGCCGCGCTCGACGGCGACCCCGGCCGCGGCCAGCCGCGATTCGAGCAGGCGTTCATGCCTGTCCTGCGGATAGATGAGCAGGAAGGAATACGGGGTCAGGTCCTTGCCGATGTCGGCGAGAGAAAACCTTGCCTTGTGCCGGCCGTCGCTCCAGAGGTTGAATCCCTCCGCCCTATGCCCCTGGCGGATCACGTCGTCGCTCAGGCCGAGCTGGCCGTACAGCTCCAGCGTGCGCGCCTGCACCGCCAGCGCGCGCGACGCGGTGCCGGCGTGTTCGGCCTGGTCGATGATCCGCACGTCGACGCCGGACCTGCGCAGTGCCAGCGCCAGCACCATCCCGGTGGGGCCGGCGCCGACGACCAGGACGTCGCATGAGCCGTTCATTGCGTGCCGCAGGCGCCCGAATGAGAGTCCGTCGCGGGCGCGGCATTCTTGGCATTCGCCACCGCGATTTCCGGCGGCAGCATCACGCCGTTCTTGGCGGCCGTCATTTCGGCCAGGATCGAGATGGCGATCTCGGCCGGCGTCTTGCTGCCGATGTAGATGCCGACCGGTCCGTGCAGTCTGGCCAGCTGCGCATCGTCCAGGTCGAACAGCCGGAGGCGCTCGCGCCGCCGCGCGTTGTTGGCGCGCGAACCGATCGCGCCCACATAAAAGGCGTCGGATTTCAGCGCCTCCATCAGCGCCAGGTCGTCGAGCTTGGGATCGTGGGTCAGCGCCAGCACCGCGCTGCGCGCATCGGGACGCATGGCGATGACGGTATCGTCGGGCATGTCGTGCACCAGTTCCACGCCATCGACCTGCCAGCCGCTGCGATACTCCTCGCGCGGGTCGCAGACGGTGACGTGATAGTCCATGCCGACGGCGATCTGCGCAAGAAAGCGCGTCAGCTGCCCGGCGCCGATGATGAGTAGCCGCCAGCGCGGCCCGTGCACCGTGGTGAGCGCGGCGGACGATACCTGCAGGCTCATGCCGGGACCGGCGGGCCCGAGCGTGACGGTGCCGCTCTGCAGGTCGAGCCGGCGCGCCACGAGTTCGCGTGCGGCGAGGCGGCGCAGCAGTTCGGCGATCATGCTGGCGGCCGACAGCGGCTCGACCGCAAGCTGTATCGTGCCCCCGCAGGGCAGGCCGAAGCGGTGCGCCTCGTCGGCGGTGATGCCATAGGTGATCAGTTCGGGGCGCTCGCGGGTGATGCCCTGCGTGCGCACATGCTCGATGAGGTCGTCCTCGATGCAGCCGCCGGAAACCGACCCGACCACGCGGCCGTCGTCGCGGATCGCGAGCATCGCGCCCGCCGGCCGCGGACTCGAGCCCCAGGTCCTGACCACCGTCACCAGTTCGCAGCGGCGGCCTTCGGCCAGCCATTGTTCGCAATGCTTGAGGACTTCGAGGTCGATGCTGTCCATGGCGGCTTGCTCCCGGGGTTGGAAGGCCGGCGCGACCGGAGGCGGCGCGCCTGCGACGATTCTGATTCCGCCGCCGGCGCGGTCCTTTGAGGTTCCGCAAAGATAGCCGGCCCGGCGGAAGTACGCTGGTTCGGCGCTGCCAGCCCATCCGGCCGACCGCGAATAAAAGAATCGATGACATGGCGAGCGGCCGGTTATCGGGACAAATATCGGAGACACGCTTGACGACGATGCGGCGGCACGGCCTCGCATCCCGGTTTCCCATCTCTGCCCCCGCGGCTACTGCTCCCGCCTGATCAACCGGCAACTCGTTAGAGGAGTAATCGCATGGCAATCCAGGTATCCATGACCGTCAACGGCAGGCAGGCAAGCGCGGAGATCGATCCGCGCACGCTGCTGGTCCAGTTCCTCCGTGAAAACCTCTCCCTGACCGGCACCCACGTCGGCTGCGACACCAGCCAGTGCGGCGCCTGCACCGTGATCGTCAACGGCAACGCGGTCAAGTCCTGCTCCGCGCTGGCGGCGCAGTTCCAGGGCGCGGAGGTGACCACAATCGAGGGCATCGCCGGCGCCGACGGCTCGCTGCATCCGATGCAGGCGGCGTTCAAGGAGTGCCACGGACTGCAGTGCGGCTTTTGCACGCCGGGCATGATCATGTGCGCGCTGGATCTGGTCAGGCGGCATCCGAATGCGTCCGAGCATGAGGTGCGGGAACAGCTCAAGGGCAACATGTGCCGCTGCACCGGCTATCACAACATCGTCAAGGCGGTGCAGGTGGGCGCCGCCAACATGCAGGGAGCCTGACATGAACGCACCCTCGGAACGCGATACCGGCATCGGCGCCTCGGTGCTGCGCAAGGAAGACTATCGTTTCATCACCGGCAGCGGCAGGTACACCGACGACGTGCAGGTGCCCGGCCAGACGTATGCGTATTTCCTGCGCTCGCCCTACCCGCATGCGACGATCCGCGCCATCGACAAGAGCGCGGCGATGGCCGCCCCCGGCGTGGTGGCGGTACTGACCGGCGAGGACCTGGCGGCGGACAAGGTCGGCGGCGTCCCCTGCGGCTGGCTGATCACCGACGTCAATGGCGAACCGATGAAGGAGCCGGCCCACCCCGCGCTGGCGCAGGGCAAGGTGCGCCACGTCGGCGACCAGGTGGCGCTGGTGATCGCCGACACCTACCTGCATGCGCGGGACGCAGCGGAAATGGTCCAGGTCGATTATGAACCCCTGCCGGCGGTGGTCGACGCGCGCGACGCGCTCAAGCCCGGCGCGCCCCTGCTGCACGACGCGGCGCCGGACAACAAATGCTATACCTGGTCGATCGGCGACAAGGCGGCGGTGGAGCAGGCCTTCGCCGGCGCCCACCATGTGACGCGCATCGAACTCACGAACAACCGGCTGGTGCCGAACGCGATCGAGCCGCGCGCAGCGCTCGCGCACTACAGCCGCGCCGACGACAGCTACACGCTCTACGTCGCCAACCAGAACCCGCACGTGGAAAGACTGCTGCTCACCGCCTTCGTGCTCGGCCTGCCGGAACACAAGATGCGGGTCGTCGCACCCGACGTCGGCGGCGGCTTCGGTTCGAAGATCTTCCTGTATGCGGAGGACGTGGCGCTGGCCTGGGCCTCGAAGAAGATCAACCGTCCGGTGAAGTGGACGGCGGAACGCTCCGAATCCTTCCTGTCGGATGCGCATGGCCGCGACCATGCGACGGTGGCCGAAATGGCGGTCGACGAGAACGGCAAGTTCCTCGCGATGCGCGTGCACACGGTGGCCAATCTCGGCGCCTACCTGTCGACCTTCGCCACCTCCATTCCGACCATCCTGTACGCCACGCTGCTCGCCGGCCAGTACAGCACGCCGCATATTTACGCCGAGGTGGACGGCGTCTTCACCAACACCACGCCGGTGGATGCCTACCGCGGCGCGGGCAGGCCGGAAGCGGCCTACGTGGTGGAGCGCCTGGTGTCGGCGGTGGCGCGCGAGATGAAGATCGACGACGCCGAACTGCGGCGCCGCAACTTCATCACCAGCTTTCCCTACCAGACCCCGGTCGCGCTGCAGTACGACATCGGCGACTTCCACGCCTGCCTCGACGGGGCGATGGAGATGGCGGACGTCGCCGGCTTTCCGGCCCGGCGCGAGGAAGCGAAGCAGCGCGGCAAACTGCGCGGACTCGGCTACTCCACCTACATCGAAGCCTGCGGCCTGGCGCCATCCAACATCGCCGGTTCGCTCGGGGCGCGCGCCGGCTTGTATGAAGTCGGCGAGATCCGCGTCCATCCCACCGGCAGCGTGACGGTGTTCACCGGCTCCCACAGCCACGGCCAGGGACACGAGACCACTTTCGCGCAGATCGTCTCGAGCCGGCTCGGCATACCCTTCGACCAGGTGGACATCGTGCATGGCGATACCGGGCGGGTGCCGTTCGGCATGGGCACCTACGGCTCGCGCTCGCTCGCGGTGGGCGGGTCGGCGATCATCAAGGCGCTCGACAAGATCGAGGCCAAGGGCAAGCAGATCGCCGCCCACCTGCTGGAGGCTTCGGCGGCCGACATCGAGTTCAGCGACGGCAAGTTCAGCATCGCGGGCACCGATCGCAGCATCCCCTTCGCCCAGGTGGCGCTGGCCGCCTATGTGCCGCACAACTATCCGCTCGACAAGCTGGAGCCGGGCCTGAACGAGACCGCTTTCTACGATCCGACGAATTTCACCTACCCGGCGGGCGCGCATATCTGCGAGGTGGAAGTCGATCCCGACACCGGCGTGGTCGAGGTGGTGGCGATGACGGCCGTCGACGACTTCGGCAAGGTGATCAATCCGATGATCGTCGAGGGCCAGGTGCATGGCGGACTGGCGCAGGGCATCGGCCAGGCGCTGCTGGAGAATTGCGTGTACGACCGCGAGAGCGGACAGCTGCTCACCGGCAGCTACATGGATTACGCGATGCCGCGCGCCGGTGACCTGCCCTCCTTCCGGGTGGGCAACCGCGTCACGCCCTGCACCCACAATCCGCTCGGCGCGAAGGGCTGCGGCGAAGCGGGCGCGATCGGTTCGCCGCCGGCGGTCATCAACGCGGTGATCGACGCGCTCTCTCCGCTCGGCGTCACCCATCTGGACATGCCGGCCTCGCCGGAACGCGTGTGGATGGCGATCAGGTCCGCGCAAGCGGGTACACAACAAGCGGCCGGCCAGGCGGCATGAGGAGGCAAGCATGTACGGATTCGAACTGCATCGACCCAGTAGCGTGAGCGAGGCGGTGGCCCTGCTCGCCGACCCCGACAGCCGGCCGCTCGCCGGCGGCCAGAGCCTGGTGGCGGCCATGAAGCTGCGGCTGGCCGCGCCCACGCGGCTGGTCGACCTGGGCGGCATAGAAGAACTGCGCGGCATCCGGCGCGAGGGCGAGGCGCTGGTGATCGGCGCCGGCAGCCGGCACGCCGACATCGCGCAGTCGGACGAAGTGCTGCGCGCGATCCCGGCGCTCGCCGGCCTCGCGGCCGGCATCGGCGATCTGCAGGTGCGCAATCTCGGCACCCTGGGCGGGGCGCTCGCCAACAACGATCCGGCGGCCTGCTATCCGGCCGCGGTGCTCGGCCTGGGGGCGGCGATCCGCACCGACCGCCGCGAGATCGCGGCCGACGACTTCCTGAAAGGCATGTACGAAACCGCGCTCGAACCGGGCGAACTGATCACCGCGGTGTCGTTCCCGATTCCCGAGCGGGCCGCCTACATCAAGTTCGAAAACCCGGCCTCCCGCTTTGCGCTGGTCGGCGTCTTCGTCGGCCGCGACCGCCAGGGACAGGTGCGGGTGGCGGTCACCGGATGCGCCGGCTGCGCCTTCCGCGCCGCGCCGCTGGAGCAGGCGCTGCAGGCCAGCTTCACGCCTGACGCGGCGAAGGCGGTGCGGATACCGGAGGACGATCTGAGCTCGGACCTGCATGCGAGCGCCGCCTACCGCGCCCACCTGATCCCGGTGCTCGCCGCGCGCGCGGTGGCCCGGGCGCTGCAATGACGCGTCTGCCGTCGACGGCCGCATGAGTCCGGACAAGCTGCCCGCCTCGGTGGATGACGTCATGCGCCTGCTCGGCGCGCAGCAGTATGTCGCCGAGCGTCATCTCGCGACCGCGCTTTACCTCGCGCTGACCATGTCCCGGCCGCTGTTCCTCGAGGGTGAAGCCGGGGTCGGCAAGACCGAGGTCGCCAAGGCGCTCGCGGCGGGACTCGGCCGGCGGCTGGTGCGCCTGCAATGCTATGAGGGGCTCGACATCGCGAACGCGGTCTATGAGTGGAATTATCCGCGCCAGATGATAGCGATCCGCCTCGCCGAGGCCACCGGCGCCGAGCGCGACAGCCTGGAAACCGACATCTTCAGCGACCGCTTCCTGATCCCGCGCCCGCTGCTGCAGGCGCTCGACAGCAGCGACGGCGGCGCGCCGGTGCTGCTGATCGACGAGCTGGACCGCGCCGACGAGCCCTTCGAAGCCTATCTGCTCGAGGTGCTCGCCGAGTACCAGGTCAGCATCCCGGAGCTGGGCACGATACGCGCCGCGCAGCCGCCGATCGTCATCATCACCTCCAACCGCACCCGCGAAATCCACGACGCGGTCAAGCGGCGCTGCTTCTATCACTGGGTCGACTATCCGGACCGCCAGCGTGAACTCGACATCGTCAGGCGCAAGGCGCCGGAGGCGTCCGACAGGCTCAGCCGCGAAGTGGTGGCCTTCATCGCCCGGCTGCGGGAGATGGAGCTGTACAAGGCGCCGGGCGTGTCGGAAACCATCGACTGGGCTGCCGCGCTGGCCGCCCTCGACCGCAACGCGATCGATCCGGAAGCGGTGGAGGCCACCCGCGGCGTGCTGCTGAAGTATGAGGACGACATCGCGCGCCTCGACGGCAGTGCGGTCGCGCAGCTGGTGGCCGACGCGCGAAGCGACGTCGCGGGGCAGCCATGAGCACGTCGGCGGCGCAGGCACGCGTGATCGGGGGCGGCCGGCTCGCCGACAATGTGCTGTTCTTCACCCGCGTGCTGCGACGCGCGGGATTGCCGATCGGACCGGCGGGCGCGCTCGATGCGCTGCAGGCGCTGCAGGCGGTCGGTCTGTCGCGGCGCGATGATTTCTACTATGCGCTGTCCACGGTGCTGGTGGACCGGCATGAGCAGCAGGAGATCTTCGACCAGGCCTTCGACCTGTTCTGGCGCGATCCCGAGGCAAGCGCGCGCATGGAGGGCCTGCGCGACCTGCTCGCCGGCGTGCGGGCGCCGCAGGCCCGGCGCGAGGTCGCGCCCCGGCTCGCGCAGGCAATGCAGCCGGGTCTCCTCCGCCCGCCGCTTCAGTCCGACCAGCTGCCGCCCGAACTCCGGGTCGACGCCTCGATGACCATGTCGCCCCGCGAAGCGCTGCAGGCGAAGGATTTCGCCGCCATGACGGCGGCCGAACTGGCGCAGACCCGGCGGCTGATCGCCACGCTGCGCCTGCCGCTGCCGCGCCTTCCGGCGCGTCGTTCGCGTCCATGCCGCGGCGGCGGCTCGATTGACCTGCGCGCCACGATGCGGGAAGTCGTCGGTTCCGCCGCCGGCTTCATCGAACTGCGCCGCCGCGCGCCGCGCACCCGCCCGGCCACGCTCGTGGTCCTGTGCGACATATCCGGCTCGATGGAGCGTTACTCGCGCATGCTGCTGCATTTCATGCACGCGCTGTCCAGCCACGGCACCCGCATGCATGCCTTCCTGTTCGGCACCCGCTTGTCCAACGTCACCCGCGCATTGCGCGACCGCGACGTCGACACGGCGCTGGCACGCGTGTCGCGCCAGGTGAGCGACTGGGCCGGCGGCACCCGCATCGGCGCCTGCCTGCATGAATTCAATCGCTGCTGGGCGCGGCGCCTGCTCGGCCAGGGCGCGACCGTGCTGCTGATCACCGACGGGCTCGACAGCGACGACGCCAGGGGACTGGCCGCCGGAATGGAAAGGCTGCACCTGTCCTGCCGGCGCCTCGTCTGGCTCAACCCGCTGCTGCGCTACGCGGGATTCGAAGCGAAACCGGCGGGCATACGGGCGATGCTGCCTCATGCCGACCTGTTCCTGCCGGTGCACAACCTCGACAGCCTCGCCCGCCTCGGCGAAGTGCTGGAAACCGCGGCGCAGCCGCGTCCCTTCACACGCCGCCGGACGATTCATCCGGCAGGAGACCGCCATGGAAATGTCTAGCGTACAAGTGGTGCCGGCGCCGCCGGATCGGGTCTGGGCCGCGCTCAACGATCCGCAACTGCTCAAGGCCTGCATCACCGGCTGCGAATCGATCGAGCCGACCGGCGACAACGAATACAAGGTGGCGATGGCCGTGAAGATCGGCCCGGTCAGCGCGAAGTTCGCCGGCAAGATATTCCTGCTCGACATCCGGCCGCCCGAGTCCTACACCATCAATTTCGAGGGACAGGGGGGCGTGGCCGGTTTCGCCAAGGGGACGGCCAGGGTGCAGCTCTCGCCCGAGGGCGAAGCGACCAGTCTCGCCTATACCGCCTCGGCGCAGATCGGCGGCAAGCTGGCGCAGATCGGCTCGCGCCTGGTGGACGGCGCGGCGCGCAAGATGGCCGCCGATTTCTTTGCCGCGCTCGCCCGGGAATTGCAGGACGAATCCGCGCAGGCCGATCCGGCGCAGCATGCAGCGAGGGCGCCCGGCCCGCAACCCTCCATGTGACAACCGCAACGACAGAACGAGGAGACCGACATGGCCGACCAAGCGAAGGGATTCAAAGTCTGGGATGTCCGGATGCAGGACCTGCCTTCGGACGCGAAAGGGCACGACGGCATCGCCGAGAGCGTGCAGAAGGAAATCGCTTCCGCCAGCGTGCAATGCCTGCAGTGCGGCGAGACATGGACCGCGACCGAAGGATCGGGTGAACGCAGCCTGTCGAACGTCCTCGGCGGCATCGTCGTCACCTGCCCGAAATGCGGGCAGACCGACGGTGTGCAAAGGCCCGATTTTCAGTAGCGCGTGACAGCCGCGAGAGGCGATTCGAGGGCGATTGCAATCCCTCAAGTCAATGCCTGAGGGAACAGGACAGCAGTCAATACCGGCCGGATACCGCCAATTAAAGTGAGCTCCATCGATATGCGAACGGAGCTTGCACATGAGGTCGTACCGTGCCCTGGTCAACAGTCTGCTGCTGACGCTGCTCGCGGGCCTGAGCGCCTGCGGCGGCGGGGGAGGCGGCGGTTCGGACGGGGGAAGCGTATCCCGCCCCGTCACCGACAGCTCGCCCTCCCCGAATCCGCCCGCCACCCATCCTCCGCCCGCCGGACAGGACGGTCCGGCTGCGGACCCGGGCGGCACGCCGGGCAAGGACACGCCGCCCGACCAGACCGGCGGCGACAAGCCCGACAACGAGCCGGTGCCCGAGGATGACCCGCCACCGCCGCCGCCGATCGAATCCATCTGCGCCACGACGATCGACCGCTGCCTCGACCTCAACGCCGCGAGCCTGACGCGCTACCTCGGCGGCAAGCGCTCGGCCGCGTCCTATACCTTCGACGACGGCTACGCCTCGAGCACCACGATCGCCGAGATCTTCGAGCAATCCGGATGGCGCGCGACCTTCTATATCGTCCCCGGCACGGTGGAGACACTGACAGGCTGGGACTACTGGAGAGCGATTGCGGCAAGAGGCCACGAGATCGGCAATCATTCGATGACGCACTCGATCGAACTGAACGACCCGACGCTGAGCGAACAGACGCTGATGACCGAGATCGTGGGCGCGCAGCAGCTCATCGAACAGCGCCTCGGCATGCGGCCGCGGACCATCGCCTTCCCCTGGCACATGTACAGCGCCCGGGCGCTCGAGATCGCCGAGAAAAGCCATCTCTCGGTCCGCAAGCTCGCGATCGGCGAAAGCAACTATGAGTTCGCATTCTTCGACCTCGCGCATGACACGACGCCCGAGCAGGCGCTCGCGAGAGCCAATGCACAGCTGACGAGGGTCGTCGACACCGACGGCTGGCTGGTGGCCGGCGGCCACGGCGTGGATGGCGACGGATGGAGTCCGGTGAGTTCGCAGTTCCTGAGGGACCATCTCGCGCATGCCGCCCGGTTCTCTTCCCGGCTGTGGGTCGACACCTACGAGAAAGTCGCTCGCTACCGGGCCTGCCGGCCGCTGTTCACGCCATCGGTCTTCACCTCCGCGCCCGGCAAGGCGGTGGTGACGCTGACCGGCCAGCATGATCCGCGCCTGTGCACCGATCCGCTGACGGTGGCGATCCCGGTCAAGGCGACGCTGCAGTCCGGCTTCAAGGCAAGCAGCCGCAGCGGCGCCGCCGTCGATGCCGTCGTCGTCGGCGAACGGCTGCTGGTCAGCCTGCGCCCCGGCGACGAAATCACGGTCGAGGTCGCCCCGACGCTGGCCAGGCCGGATACCCGGTACCGCTGAAGGGCGGGCGCCGCGATGGCGGTCGCGTTGATTGTCATTAACCGGCCGCCGATCGCCTGAAACGCGCCGCACCTTCGCTGCTTCCAATGGGTTTTCAGGACAGGCGCCATGATCCGGTCGATTCTTTGCTTCATGCTTTCCCTCCTGCTCTTCGGCTGCGACAAGGACGGCAATCTCCTGCAGGAGCCGGGCCTCGACAGGTTGCAGCGCGGCGTATCGAGCGAAGGCGACGTCAGGTCGGTGATGGGCGCGCCCGACAGGGTCTACGAGGACAGCGACGGCACGCGTGCGCTGCAATATCCGAAAGGGCCGGCCGGCACCCGGACATGGGAATTCCTGATCGGCCGCGACGGCAGACTGGTGGACTACCGCCAGCTGCTGACGGAAGAGAACTTCGCCCGCATCAAGCCGGGCATGACGCGGGAAGAGGTGCATCGCATCCTCGGCCGGGAGCGCAAGATCGAGCGCTATGCGCGCAAGAATGAAGAAGTGCTCGACTGGCGCTACCTGTCGCCCTTCGGCGAACAGTTCTTCAATGTGCACTTCGACATCAGCACCGGAAGAGTGACCGGCACCAGCAGCCAGGACGCGCGCAACTACTGAGGCGCGGCATCAGGCCGCCGTCACGGCCGCGCCCTCCTCTTCCACCGCCACGCGATTGCGGCCTTCCGACTTGGCGCGATAGAGCAGCGCGTCGGCGCGCGAGATGCCGCTGCCGTAATCCTCGCGGTCATGCAGCTCCACCAGCCCGGCGGACACCGTCACGCGCAGCCTGGCCTCGCCGTGCGCGAGCGTCCACGCTTCGGTGTGGCGCCGGAAGCGTTCGAGTATGCCCTGCGCCTGCGCCAGCGTGGTCTGCGGCAGGAACAGCAGAAACTCTTCGCCGCCCCAGCGCGCGAGGATATCGGTCGGACGCAGCAGCTTGCTGCCTTCTTCGGCGAACCGCTGCAGCACCTCGTCGCCGGCCGCATGGCCGTAGGTATCGTTGATCCGCTTGAACCAGTCGATGTCCAGCAGCGCCAGGCAGGCGGGCCTGCCGTGCGGGACGCGCTCGCCGCCCTGCAGCAGGTCGACCATGAAGCGCCGGTTGGGCAGCCGGGTGAGCGCGTCGCGCGTCGCGAGATCCTGGATCCGTGCGAGCGCGACAAGCAGTTCATCCTTCTGTTTCTTGAGCCGCGCGCGCAGGTCGCTCATGCGGCCAGTGAGGATGCCGACCACCGCCACCATGGTCCCGATCAGCACGAAGTGCACGAACTCGATGCGCGCGTCGAAGGCGGGATCGAGCCGGCTCATCGCGATCATCATCGCGCCCAGGAGGACGATGGCGAAAATGCTGAGCGAGTGCGTCTTGCGCGCCTCCAGCGTGAAGGCGCAGAAGACCAGCGTCACCAGCAGCACGACGAGGCAGGCGCCGCGGAAGGGTCCGACGATGGGATAGCCGAGGCAGGTGATCAGTACCGCGAAGCGGCCCTGGTAGACCGACAGCTGCGCCGGCGTGAGCCGAAGCCTGCGGCTCTTGCGGATGAGGAGATAGAAGCCGGCATGGCCGAGGCAGGAGAGTATCGTCAGGGCGGCGGCGGCTTCCCGCTGGCCGGAGCCGGTGAAGGTCTCGAGCCAGACGATGCCGAGGCACAGCAGATAAAGCAGTACCGTGACCGACCAGTAGCTGACCAGGCGCCCCATCTTCGGGTCATCGCCGGCGGCTGTCTTTCCCAGACGATTGAACATTGCGTCTCCCCGCGCGGCCGGGCGTCCTGGCGCCCGGTTCCATTCATGTCATGCATGCCGCCGGCGATGGCGCGGCGGTCGTCGGATTCACTTCGTGGCGGGATGGTCTGCCGGCGCCGGCGACTTGTCCGCGCCGGACGCGCCGTATTGCCGGATCATTCTCGCGATCGGCCCTTCATGCGCCTCCCTGAAGCTCAGCGCTTCCCGGCTCGCGAGCACCGCCATGAGGAACAGCAGGAGAACCACCAGGAAAAGCGCCACATGCACGCGCATCGGCGCAACGCCATGGCACCGCAGGCATTGTTCCAGGTCGCGCTTGTCCCGATGTTCGCAATCACGGCATTTGTCCATACCCATTGCCCCTTCCGATGTCAGGAGGCGGTCGTCGACCGCCCGAAGCATGAACTTGCTACTCGGCATCATGCCGCGCGCGGCGCCCGCTGTCCAGCGGGGGCGGCATGTGCGCCGGGTCAGGCCGGGGCTGCCGGCGGAAAAAAAGCCCGGATGTCCCCTGTCCGGTCCTTTCCCGATACCTGCCGGTAGGCCGCCAGCAGCGGCCCGGGGTCGAGATGCGGCACCGGCGTATGACGCGGATCGCCTGCCTTCGCCAGCGCCAGGTTCTCGAATCCGCACAACAGCGCATCCGTATCCAGGCTGAGGTAATTGCGGCAGACGAAAGGCCGGTGCTCGTAGATCGAACAGGCGTCCTGCACCAGGAAGGGGCAGGGCGTAGCGGGGCCGAAATCGTGCAGGGCGGGCGGCACATAGTCCGACCGCAGCTGCACCGCCGTACGCCCTATCCGGTGGCCGATGGCATCCGCCTCCGTCTGCGACATCATCACCCGCTGGTGGCAGCATGCCGAACAGCCCTGCCGGCAAGCCGCGTGCGCAGCAGCGGCCTCGCGCACCTCCGACACCAGCGCCTGTATCTTGACGATCTTGTTGCGGCGCGAAGCGTTGTCGGCGAGCACGCGGTCCAGCCTCGCGACGAGCGCTGCCTCGCGCGGTGCGAAGTCTTCCTGGATCCGGCGCGTCACGTCGGGCACGCGCTCGCTCAGGCTGGTCTTGCGCGCGTCGATCAGTTCGATAAGGTCATCCATCGCATTCTTTCGTGTTCCCTCGCCGGCGCCCACAGGGCAGGGCCTGTCGGACCGGGAACCCGGTCTCCGGCAATTGGGCGAGTGTAGAAGGAATCCCGCGGCAGGGCAACGCGCTGCGATGGGCAGAGCCGCGCCGGCGATGTTAAGCTGCGGGCATCGATTTTCCCGGGAGCGCCGGATGGAACAGGAACAGTTCGTCGACATGCTGAAGGCCGAGGGCTATGCCGGGCCTGTCAGCGTTACCCGCGAACCTGGCGGCATGCTCGACTCGCATGTCCATCCGTTCGAAGCCAAGGCCCTGATCCTCGACGGCGAAATCCGCATCGGAACGGGAAACGGCGCGCGGACTTACCGGCGCGGCGAGATCTTCCATCTGCAGGCGAACGAAGCGCACACCGAAAGCTATGGTCCGCAGGGCGTGCGCTATCTCGTCGGGCGCAGGCAATAGGAAGGCATCAGTCCCCGCCGTCCCCGCCGCCGCCGTCTCCGCCTCCGTCACCCTCCCCTTCATCGTCCGTGCGGCCATCGCCGCCGCCGTCGCTTCTCCTTGCGCCTCGCGCACGGCCCGGCGACCGGCGGGAAGCCGCCACCCGCTCCCGTCTGCCACGGCGACCGGATCGTGCAAGAACCAGAAAGCCGAGTGCGACGAGGGCAAAGCCGGACCATGAGCCGGCGCTGCCCTGCGTCTCGCTTGCAAGAAGATAGACCCCGCCCGCGAACAGCAAGAGGCCGATGACTCCGGTCACCGTGCGTCCCCTGCCTGGATTGCCGTTCCGGATTTCGCTGCGCTCGCCATTGTCTGCTCCAGGGGGAATGGATATGATCGAATCATACCTCCTGGCGTAGGCGGATGATTTCCGCGCCGCCCCATGTTCATGGGATGCGCGCGGCAGGCATTCGGATTACCGTTGGGCCATGGAATAACAACAAGGGGAGGCTATGTCGCTTCGACTGGAAAACTGCCCGGTATGCGGGAAGGTATACATGCTGGAACAGTACAGCCCTGCCTTCGCCGACGGCGCGGCGCGGGGCGTCATCAAGTGCCCTCACTGCGGCAACGAGAAAGCGGGCGAACCCGACTTCATCTACTCCGGGCACAAGCTGCCGGGCGAAGAATAGGTCCGGCCGGCACGCGCCGCTCATCGCCCACCTCCGATACGATAGCCGCAGAGCCGATATACTCGGCATCCCCGCATACCGCCGGCAGGCAACAGGCATGTCCCTCACGGAAAGAATGCGCGCATGGGCGCGCGGCATCAAGCGCGACGGCGTCACCCTCTGGTTCGCCTACCGGCATCCCGCCACGCCCTGGCACGCCCGGCTCCTGTGCGTGCTGGTCGTGGCCTATGCGCTCAGCCCGGTCGACCTGATTCCCGACTTTATTCCGGTACTCGGCTATCTCGACGATGTCATCCTGCTGCCCTGCCTGATCTGGGTCGCGGTCCGGCTCGTGCCCGCAGCCGTGCTCGATGAATGCCGCGCCCGCGCCGCCGAGTGGATGAACAGGGAAGGCCGCAAACCGCGCAGCAACTGGGGCCTGCTTCTTGTCGCCCTGGCATGGATTGCCGTCTCCTGGCTGCTCTGGAAGGCGCTGAACGGATCCGGCATCCTCGGCCTGCACTAGGACGGCAGCATGACCGCGGCGAGCCGCCAGCGCCACCATCCTTCGCGGCGCAGGATGAAGTAACCCTCGGCATCGGTTGCACCCTCGCGCCGGTAGATCACGGTGTGCCAGTCGCGATAGCCGACCGACATTTCCGCTGGCGGCTCCGCGCTCGCGGGCACCTTCGACACCGCCGCCGACATCACGGAACGGGTCACGCCGGGGCGGCCGGCGTTGAGCATTTCGATCAATGCGGCGGGGCCGAGCAGCAGATCGATCAGCGGGCCGGTCACCGCGCGCGCGAGACCTTGCCCGATGGCCGCGAACGGGTCCTGTCCGCCTGCCTCGTCCGCGCCCGCCCCACCCTGCGCGAGCTGCTGCTTGAAGCTCTCGCGCAGCGCCGGATAATCGACGTAGGCTGAGAACGTTTCATAATCCCGCGCCGCGATCGCGCCGCGCATGCGTTGCACCGTCCAGTACGGACTGAAGAAATTGGCCGCGCAGACGAGCAGTGCGAGGACGGCGACGAGCGAGAGATTTTTTCTGAGCATGGCTGAGCGCGAATCAGGAATGTACCGGGCGCCGCCTTCGCCGCGCTCCCGCCGGATTGTAGCAAGCGCCGCTTCCGCCCGGCCCGGACTTCATTAGAATGGGCGGATGTCGCGCTTCCGACCGCGACCGACGTGATGAAAACAATGAAGGAGACAGACATGAATCAGGGCAGCCGGCCGGCCGTGCAGGACCCCACGACCGCAAGCCACGAAGTTCTGCGGGCCGCGGATGGCGCCGACATCCGTTACCGCCGGTGGGAGCCGGATGGCGAAGCGCGCCTGGCGGTCCAGGTCGTGCACGGCGCCGCCGAGCACGGCGGCCGCTATGAACGCTTCGCGCGGGCCCTGGTGGCGGACGGCTGCGCGGTGTATGCGAGCGACCATCGCGGACACGGACTCAGCCGCGTGCGGTCGGGCGCGCTCGGCGACGCCGGACCGGACGCATGGAACCGCTTCGTCGAAGACGAGCTGGCGCTCAGCGAGATCATCCAGCGCGCTCACCCGAAGTGCCCGCTGGTCCTGTTCGGCCACAGCATGGGCTCATTCATCGCACAGGACTACATCACGCGCGGCTGTCGGCTGGACGGTCTGATCCTGAGCGGCACGGCCTATGGCCCGCCGCCTCCGGCCGAGCTGATCGACGCGCTCGACGCGGCCGCCGCCGCCGCACCGCTTGGCCCGTCGCAATTCTGGGCGGAGCGCTTCAGCGAATTCAACAAGGCCTTCAGCGACAAGCCCGGATTCGACTGGCTCAGCCGTGACCCGGAGGAAGTCCGCAAGTATGAGGATGACCCGCTGGCCGGCTTCTCATTCAGCAATGAACTCGTGCGCGACTTCTTCCGCGGCATGGCGGCACTGCGCGATCCTGCGCGCGAGGCCTGCATCCCGCAATCGCTGCCGGTGCTGGTGATACAGGGCGCGCTCGATCCGGTCGGCGCCAACCTGGCGGGCACGCGTGCACTGATCGATCGTTATCAGGCCCTCGGCCTGGCCCGCGTCGATTACCGGTTCTATGAAGGCGCGCGCCACGAACTGCTGAATGAGACCAACCGCGACGACGTCGTGCGCGACATACTGGATTGGCTGCGCCAGCGTTTTTGAAGATCGATACACCGCAAGTGGATGAGGATGCGGAGGTCCGGCTACGCTTTTGGCTTGACGGCTGTCACTGCCGTGTCATCGAGCGACGCTATGATGAGCGGGTCTGCTGCACACGCAACCGATATGCGTGGCGGAAGATGCAACGCCCTATCGAGCGGATCAGGTCGGCAGCCGTATGGCGGACCGGGATCACGGATAGGGCGTTTGTCTTGATGCGCGGCGCACCGCGATCGCTTACTGCTTGAGGTAACGACGATCCCTGCCGGTGCCGCTGTCGGAAATCGCGCCGGCCTTGACCAGCATATGCAGGGCATTGGCCTGTCGTTGCGCCAGCTTCTTGAGATCGTCGCCGGCAGGCGTGATGCCGAGCGCCTTCACTGCCGCATTCAGGATCTCGCGTGAAGACTGCGGCTCGCTGGTGACCAGACCCGCCCAGAACTCCTTGCCGGTGGCCGGCAGATCCGACTGCGACTTCTTCGCGCGGCCAGCCTTCGCCGGCCTGGCCGCACCGTTCGCCGCGGCTTCCTTCCTGCGCCGGCCGCGCGCCGGTGCCGCGTCCTGCCCGCCCTTGCCCTCGAGCGAGTTCAAGGATGAGAGCGTCTGCTGCAAGGCTTCCACCCGCGATTGATAGTAAGCAAGCCCTTCACGTGCGTGTTCAAGCTCGGCGCGCAGCGCATCCTTCGCAGATTGAAGATTCGACATTTTTTCTCCTTAATGAGAGCGAGCGAGTTTTAATTCCCGCGGATTGTTTTTTTTGGCACTTTGCGGAGATTACACGAATTATCATCTGCCGCTCCAGCCAATTAACAGGTTTTTTACACCGGCATCGCCTGTTTTAACCGTATTCAATGAGTCCACACCTTCAGTCGAAATTCAATGTCGATCAATGGTGATTAATTTTGACGGATATGACCGCGGAGCCGGCCATGCTATTCCTCAAGGAACGATTTCAAGCGTGAAGCCCGATGCAGGGGTACGGCGCTCATCAATTGCGCGCCTGATCGCGTGAAGCTATGATCGGCGCATGTCCCGCCAAACTCCCATCTCACTCTTCGACAGTCCCGACACCTGGCTGAACGCGCCCAAGGAAGCCTTCGCGTCCTGGGTGGTATCGGACCGTTTCGCCACCACCAGGAGGGGCGACCCGCAGGTGCTGCGGGACAGTTCGATCAAGGTGTACCGCGCGATGTTCGGCAAGTTCGCGGACCAGGTACTGGGCACCACGTCCGAGGGCAGACCGGAAAAATCCCTGCGTGAAGTCGGGGTCGACGACATACGCCGCTTTCTCGACGCGAACAGGCTCAACAAGGGGATCCGGCATCGATATGTCCGGCTGCTTGAACGCACCTTCGATCTGCTGCTGGGGAAGGGTCTGGTCGACAGCAATCCGGCGCGCGGACTCGCCGTCGCCCAGCCGACGCGTTCCGGCAAGGGCAACGACAGGACGCAGTGGCTGAGCGCAGAGCAGCAGGCGGCGGTGCTGGCGGCGCTGCCGCAGGGCGAAGGCTGGAAGGATCAGCGCAGCCGGGCGATGATCGCCACGGTGCTGGCGGGCGGACTGAAGGTCAGCGAAGTGATCAGGCTGAGCCTGTCGAATGTCGGCATGAAGCAGGAGGACGGCAGCGTCTTCATCGACGTCTACCCGGGCGGGGCCGGCCGCTGGCATCGCACCCGTGTCGCCGCTTTCGGCGCCGGGATGCTGCTGCAATGGGTCGCGCTGCGCAAGTCGCTGCAATTGCCCGGCAACCTGCTGTTCCCGGCCGGGCCGACGGGAGCGGTGCTGCATCCCGCCACCGTCTATCGCCAGGTGAAAGCGGTGCTCGCGGCGGCCGGCGTGCCCGAGGAACAGATCAAGCGCCGCGGCGCGCGTACGCTACGCAATTCATTCGCGCTGCGCGAACTGGAAGACGGCGCCTCGCCCGCCCTGGTCGGCGAATACCTGGGTCATCGCGCGGACAGGTCGACCCGGTATTACACGGAGCTGCTGCCGCGCGGCCGCGGCCGCGCGCGACCGACGGGCGATTAAAGCAGCTCGCGTTCGTCGGGCCGCCGCAGGCCCGGCATCAGCAGAAGACGCCGCGCATCCTCCGCCCTGTCCTCATCCTGATCGGCGCCGCCCAGCGCCAGCGTGGCCTTGACCTGCTGCCAGCCGTCGTCGCGCTTGTTGACCGTGGCGATCCTGCGCCGTTCGCGGTATGCATCGAGTGAAATGACGACGGCATTCGCCTGCTTGGTGGTCTGCATGCTTGCTCCCTGAATATGCCGATCGAGTCTTGCACATTCCTGTAAGGAATACCCATGCGGTTGCAATTCGTTGCATGTGCGCTTGCGACGAGTGAGGCGACCGGACCGGGCGCGGCGGGAGTCCGGCTCAGGCCCCCGCCAGCCGCCGCAGCTGTTCCAGCGTGGATGCCGCGATCTGCACGCCCTGCGCCTGCGCCTGCGCCGCAAGCGCCTGCCTGCGCGCACCGGGCAACCGCACGCCCTCGTCGGCCAGCACCGCCTCCAGCAGGGCCTCGACCCTGGCGAAATAGACCGCCTGTCCGGCGAGCGCGCCGGGGTCGATGGCGATGAAAGCCTGGCCGAGCCGCGGCCGGTTGCCGGCGTCGACGAAGAATGAGTCCGCCTCGGCGCCGAAGCTCGCGCCGGTCAGCGCGGTGACCAGCAGCTCAACGATCAGGGCCAGCATGGCGCCCTTGTTGCCGCCGGCCGGCAGCATGGATCCCTGCAGGGCTTCCCGCGCGTCGGTGGTCGGGCGACCCTCGCTGTCGAGCGCCCAGCCGGAGGGAATCGGCTTGCCCTGCTGGGCGGCGAGCATGATCTTGCCGCGCGCGACTTCCGACAGCGACAGGTCGATCATCAGCGGCGCCGCGTCGCGGCGGGGGAAACAGGCGGCGATCGGATTGGTGCCGAAAATGGCGCGCTTGCCGCCGGCGAAGGGCATCGCGGCAGGCGAATTGCCCATTGCGAGGCCGACCATGCCGGCCTCCGCCACCGCTTCCAGATGGTAGGCGGCGGCGCCGAAGTGATGGCTGTTGGTGACGGCGGCGATCGCCATGCCGCACTGGCGCGCCGCCGAAACCGCTTCCCCTGTGGCGAGCTCGCAGGCGGGGAATGCGAAACCGTCGGCGGCATCGACCAGGATCGCCGCCGGGCGGCGCGACACGACCGCCGGCACGGCCTGGCCGTCCACCCGGCCGTGCGCGAGGTGCGCCGCATACATCTGCACCCGCGAGGTGCCGTGCGAGGCGAGCCCCTGCATGTCGGCGGCGACCAGTGCGGTGGCCGTCGCGCGGGCCTGGAGTTCGGAGGCGCCCGCGGCGACAAGCGCGCGCAGGGCGAGATGATGCAGGTCGCCGGCGGCGACGATGGCAGTCGTGGGAACGGAAGTCATTGCGTGGACGTATCGGAGAAATCGCCTTCTGCGGGCGAATGCACATGAGAGCGCCATGTTAGCGAAAACCGGCGCCGCGCGCGCCGGCCGGGGAAGACGCCTCAGAGTCCGTTGGCGGCGAGCAGCTGGCGTGCCTGGGCGAGCAGGTCGTCGCGCACCGGGTCGGGCTTGTCTCGCCCTGCCAGCTTGATGTATCCGGTCAGGTCCCGCACCAGCTTACCCATCGCCTCGAGACTGGCGACCAGGGCGACGATGCGCTCGGGATCCGCCGCCAGCACATGGAAGTTCGACTCGACGACCGGCCATTCCTCGTCGTCGCGGTCGCCGTCGCGGTATTCCATTGCCGCCGCCTTGATTGCCTGCAAATCCATCATGTCGCATCCCCGAGCGAAAGTTCAGTGAGTCTTGTTTGTCTGCATTCTCCCTTGCGGCACGCGGCCGCCGCCTGCCGCAGGTCAACGGATGTGCCTGGGGCGGCGCGCGTGTCGCCGGGATTGTTCTCGATTCCGGAACACCGAATTGCCGGAAATCCTGTTTATTCCGAATACGGCCAGGAATAGACTGCGTTCCATCGATGAGCACACAAGAAAAACGCGTGCGACTCACCGAAGCAAAGCCTTCGACGGCAGACACCTTGCCTGCTCCGCCGAGACCGAGTCACTAGTCGTCAATACACTTGTCTGGATAATGAGAATGAATGCCAAGAAAATGATTGCCGCCCTTGCCCTGCTCGCCACCGCCAGCCTCGCCTCCGCGTCGGAGTGGGTCGAGTTCACCGACTTCAAGTCGACCAGGACCCGCGCCGAAGTGATGGCCGAGCTGGAGCAGTCGCAGGCCGACGGCAGCTACGCCGCCCTCCACCAGGAATATGTCGCGCCCGGCACCGGTTTTGTTCCGGGCAAGTCCCGCGCCCAGGTTCTGGCCGAGCTGAAGCAGTCCGTGGCCGACGGCAGCTATGCCGAGCTGCACCAGGAGTTTCAGGGTCAGCTTCCGCCGGTGTATGTCGATGGCGCCACCCGCCTCGCCGGCAATGCGAAATCGGCCGCGGCTTACTGAGTCCGCCGATCAGCCCCGCAAATGCATCGAAGGAACGCCGCCCGCCCGGGCGGCGCTGTCGTATCCCAAGGTCTTCCGCGCGCCATGCCGCATCCCTGTCCTTCCGGCATGCAATCCCCGAACCTGGGGGAAAGCCGCTTGATTCAATTAAAAGAACGCTCTTTAACTGCGAGTCGGACTTCGCCGGTTGACTAGACTGGGAAGGCCGTTCTTCACGGCGCCGCCGGCGGCCCGCGCGGCACGGTCACGGAAAACCGGGATGCTGGATGGAGACATCGTTGTGAGAGTGCTGCGCGCTGCCCTGCTGCTGTCTGTCCTGAGTTGGCAGGTCGCCGCCTGCGGGAGGATGGAAGCCGACAAGGCGCCCGACACCGGGCGCAGAAGCGAGGGCACGGGCTTCCTCTTCGCGGCGATCAGCAATCCATGGACGGCCTCACCGTCTTCGTCCGCGCAATACCTCCCGCCCGGGATGCTTTCTCAGGAACACGCCGCGCCGGCGGACACGGCCCCGATGCGCAGCCGCGACCCTGTTGCCCGTCTCGCCGCGCTGGAGGCGTGGACCCGGTCCCGGCCCGATTCCCTGCATGAGATCGGCCTCATGCTCCATGACCCCGACCCGTCCGTGCGCTCACGCGCGCGCGAGCTGTGGACCGCGGCTTTATCGGGCGGAAGGAAAGCCGACCCGGACTGAGCGTCCGCCGGCACCAGGCATCACCGCACGGCACGGGACAGTGCCGGCATGTGCACCAGGGAGCAAAGCTGGATTCAAAAGAACCCGAAAGAGAGTGAGAGATGATGAAGATCACGCTGACCCGCATCCTCTGCGGACTACCCCTGGCAGGCGCGCTCATCGCCGTTCCTGCCTTCGCCGAAGGCCTGCCCGCCGGCACGCGCGACGTGGCCGACGCCACCGTCGAAAAACAGCAAGGCTACCGCAAGGGCGTCGTCGCGGTGTCGCATCCGCTCGCGGCGCAGGCCGGCGCGCAGATGCTCAAGGAAGGCGGCAATGCGATCGATGCCGCGGCCGCCATACAGTTCGCGCTCAATGTGGTGGAGCCGCAGTTCTCCGGCATCGGCGGCGGCGGCTTCATGATGATCTACCTCGCGAAGACGGGCGAGACCGTCATCGTCGACTCCCGCGAGAAGGCGCCCGCCGCGGCAACGCCCGACATGTTCCTCGGGCAGAGCTTCGCGGACGCCTCCACCAGCGGACACTCGGTCGGCGTTCCCGGCACCGTGCTCGGCGTGGAGACCGCGCTCCAGCGCTGGGGCACGAAGACGCTGGCGCGGACACTGCAGCCGGCGATCTCGCTCGCCGAGGAAGGCTTCCGCATCAACCGCTACCTCGCGGCCGACATCGCCGATCCCCGCACCTCGCTGCAGCCCGAGACCCGCGCCGTGTTCCGGCAGTCCGACGGCACGCCGCTGCCGGAAGGCAGCCTGCTGCGGCAACCCGACCTGGCGAAGACCTTCCGCCTGCTCGCCGCGCAGGGCAGCGAAGTGTTCTATCGGGGCGAGATCGCCAATGCGATCGTCGAAGCGCAGCGGCGCAGCAGCCCCGCCCTCGGTTCGGCCGGCGTCGGCCGCATGACGACGGCCGATCTCGCGGCCTATGATGTCGCGCTGCGCGAACCGGTGCAGGGCGACTATCGCGGCGTCACCATCAAGTCCATGTCGCCGCCGTCCTCGGGCGGACTGACGATCATCCAGATGCTCGAGATGCTGGAGCAGTTCCCGATCGGCGACGCGAGCCAGGGCTACGGCTTTGGCTCCGCCAGGACCATGCATGTGATGACCGAGGCGATGCGGCTGGCGTTCGCCGACCGCGCGGTATGGATGGGCGACGAAGACTTCGTGCCGGTGCCCGAGCGCGGGCTGATCTCGCCCTGCTATACCGATGCGCGCCGCCAGCTCATCAATCCCGAGCAGCGCCAGGCAAGCGTCACCGCGGGCAACCCCCTGCCCTGCAATGTCGCCGGCGGCCTGCCGGCGGTGAGAACGATGCTGGCCGCGCTCGAGGAAGAAAAGGGCATACACACCACGCACTTCTCGGTGGTCGACAAGGAAGGCAACGTGGTCTCGTACACCACCACCATCGAGAACACCTGGGGTACGGGCATCACGGTTCCCGGCTACGGCTTCCTGCTCAACAATGAGCTGACCGATTTCAACTTCACGCCCATGCGCAACGAAGCCACCGGCAATCCCGGCGCCAACGATGTCGCGCCGTTCAAGCGGCCGCGCTCGTCGATGTCGCCGACCATGCTGTTCCGCGCCGGCAAACCGGTGGCGGCTTACGGATCGCCCGGCGGCGCCACCATCATCAACTCGGTGCTGAACGTGACGCTCAATCTCGTCGATCATCGCATGTCGATACAGGAAGCGATCGACGCGCCGCGTTTCTCGGTCACCAGCGCCGCCGGCACGATCAGCTGCGAGGCCGGGTTCGCCGCCGAAACGCTGCAGGGTCTGCTGGCGCTTGGCCATGCGGTGCCGGTGCAGAACGGCGCGCCGAACTGCAATGCGAGAATCGGTTCGGTCCAGGGCGTGATCGTCGATCTCGAAACGGGACGCCAGTACGGCGGTGCGGACCAGCGGCGCGAAGGCACGGTGATCGGCATCAAGGAAGCGCCGTGAAGCTCGCCGAAGGCAAGTGAAGGACGGCCGCGCCGCGCCCGGGACTGATGCACAATGAAGGTCCCACGGGCGCCGGCGCGGGCGTCGCAACGGCGCGCCGCAGGTGTGAAGGTTCTTGCCGCTCGCCAGCGCATGGTCGGAAGCATCGCCCGACACAGCGGCAGGGACATAGCAGCCGGCGTAACGACCGGCCGCCCGTGGCCTTCACTTGCGCCTGCCAGGGGGCAGGCTCAGCAATCCACGCCGAAGCTCTCGCGCAGACCGCGGCGTCCTGCGGGCGTCAGCTGCAAGACCCGGCTGTCCGGATTGCGCAGCAGCCAGCGCCGGCGCAGGAATTCTTCCAGCAACGCGGCGCCGAGCGCGCCGCCGAGGTGAAATTCACGCTCGCTCCAGTCCATGCAGGCGCAGGCGAAACGCCGCTTGGCGCCGCGCAACGCGCCCAGGTCCAGGCCGAAGCGGGCAAGCAAGCTCTCGCCCTTCTCCGACAGGCGGTAATCCCGCTTCTGCAGCGACAGCAGGCGGTCCTGTTCCATCCTCCGCAACAGCGTCACCGCGAGCGCGCCGGCCAGGTGGTCGTAGCAGCTGCGCGCGTGGCGCAGGCTCTCGGGCGTGCCGCGCGAGGCCGGCAGCTGCCGGGTCTGCGGACGCGGAGAAAGCGCGGCAAGCGACTCCAGCGCCATGCCTACCTGCGGACCGGCCAGACGGTAATAGCGATGCCTGCCCTGGGTCTCGACCGCGAGCAGTCCCGCTTCCAGCAGGCGCGCCAGGTGATTGCTCGCCGATTGCGCGGAGATGTTCGCTGCGAACGCGAGTTCGCCCGCCGGCCGCGCACGCCCGTCGAGCAGCGACCATAGCATGCTCGCGCGCGCCGGTTCGCCGAGCAGCGCGGCGGTGCCGGCCAGTGCTTCGGCCAATTCCATGTTTCAGCTCCCGGTGAAATATAAACGACGCAAAAAGCATAGCATTACGTCCATCTCAAGGAGGGAAAAATGTACGCAGTCGTTTTCGAAGTATTGCCGTCTCCCGAGGGCATGTCGCGCTATCTTGAAATCGCCGCCGGCCTGCGCCCGCGCCTGGAACGGATCGACGGGTTCGTCTCGGTCGAGCGGTTCCGATGCCTGGACGAACCGCGATGGCTGCTGTCGCTCTCGTTCTGGCGCGACGAAGCGGCGCTGATGCAATGGCGCATGCACGGCGAGCACCGCGCCGCGCAAGCCGAGGGACGACAATCGGTGTTCGACGACTACCGCTTGCGCGTGCTGCGATTCGGCACCGACGGCGGCCATGGCGGCCGGATGCTCGGCCTGCGCGAGCATGATGGCGGCATCGCCGCCGGGGATGGCAGGCGCTTTGCCGGTCTCGCGGATGCGCGCAGGCAGGTGGATCTGTTCGAGACCGGCGACGTGCCGGGCGTGCGCTGGGGCGAAGTGATCCGCGACTATGGCATGTACGAGCGGGCGCAGGCGCCGCAATCCTTCCCCCCCGTGGCGGCGAGGACACGATGAGCGGCGTGCTGTTCTCACAGTCCGGGGTGGCCGATCCCTACGCTCTGTATGCATCCCGCCTGCGGGACGGGGCCGTGCAGTACGACAGCGCGGCCGGCGTGTGGGCGGTGTATTCCTACGCCGGATGCAAGGCGGTGCTGGCATCGCCGGATGCGCATGTTCCCCGCGCGGCGCTGGAGGGCCTGCGGGACGAGGCGGCGCTGATCGGGGGGCAGCTGGTGCGGCTGGCGAATCCGCCCTCGCATGCGACGCTGCGAGCGGTCGCGCAGCGCCTGTTCGACCGCCTGCGCGGCGGCGGCATCGCGCGGCTGACCGATCGACTGCTGCGGGAGCAGGCACGCGAGTTCGACTGGGTGACGGTCTGCAAGCGGCTGCCGCCGCTGGCGCTGATGGATGGCCTCGGCTTCGCCGCCTCGTCCATCGCGATGCTGTCGCCGCACATCGATGTCCTCGCGAAACTGATGCAGCCGGCAAAGCCCGCGGCGCTGCTTGCCGATCTGCAGGAAAGCGCGAAAGCCTGCTGGCCGGTTCTGCAGACGGAAGCGGCGCGGCTCACCGGGAAAAGCGACGAGGCCGCGGCGGCGAACCTGGCCGGGCTGCTGATCCAGAGCTATGACGCCACGCGCGGCCTGCTGTCGAATGCCCTGCTGTCTGCGCTTGCCCTGCCCGCGCCGCCTGCCTCGGCCGCCGCCTGGCGCGCGCTGGCCCAGGAAACGCTGCGGCATGATCCGCCGATACACAACACGCGGCGAACGCTTGCCGCGCCGATGGAGATCGGGGGCGTGCCCCTGCAGGCCGGCGAGCCGCTGCTGCTGGTGCTGGCCGCGGCCAACCGCGATCCCTCGGTGTTCGCGCAACCGGAGGTCTTCGACTGGCGGCGCGAGAACGCGGCGATGCACCTCACCTTCGGTTTCGGCGCGCACGGCTGCCTGGCGCGCGAGTATGCGGTGCTGCTCGCTGCAGAAGCGCTCGCCCGTCTTTTCGCCGCGGGTCCGGTGCGGCTGGCGCAGCGTGACATCAGGCATGCGCCACTGGTCAATGCACGGTTGCCGGAGGCGCTCCGCATCCGGACAGGGTGACAGGATCGACCGTCATGAGTTGTGTTTGAGCAACACGCGGCCGGAAAGCTGCTGCTAAGATCGGGCCGCCATACACTCTTGCATCGTCACCCGAACTCCCTATGAAGAAAACACTTGCCCTGCTGTTGCTGCCCGTCGTCCTGCTGAGCGGCTGCGTCGTCGTCTCCGAAGTCCCCGCCGCGCGCGTCATCGTCACCGACGGCGGCGGCGGCCCGCCGCACTGCCCGCCGGGCCAGGCCAAGAAAGGCCGTTGCTGACATCGAGAAGTAAAGGGCGGCGCGACGCGGCCGCCCACCTGGCCCACCTCGCCCACCTCGCCGGCGCCGGCTTCCCTGGCACTCTTTTCCCTCGGCATTTCCGCCTGAGCATCACCGGCGCCACCGCCGGACACGCCTGTCCCGAAAGGCTTCGCCCGTCCTCCCCGCGCATTCATTGCTTCCTCTGATCCCGGCCAGTCCTTGCGCGCGCGCATTGAACTTCGCTTGATCGGCCGCAGTCCATTTTGTCGGGTTGGTCTTTCTGCCAACTTCCTGCGGCCGGGCAAGGGCATGCAGGCACCGGACAAGAATACGGAGGAGCAAGCCCGTGATGGCGAGGATCACCCAGCCCGTGACGACCATGGCGCGCGCAAGCGGAAGCTGCTGAGATGCAAGCGCCTGCGTCGCTCAAGCGCAGCGTCCACTGCGCGCGGATCGCGAGGTTCATGACGGCGATGCTGTGCGGCGTCGTCGCGCTCATGCTCGTCGCGCCCGCCCTCGCCGCCAATGCGCCGGTGCTCACCGTCGACCCGGCCACGCACACCGCGGCGATCCGCCAGCTCGCCGTCGATCCGGACGAGCAGCTGCTGGTGACCGCATCGGACGACAAGACCGCGCGTCTCTGGGAAATCGCGACCGGACGGCTGCTCCATACCATTCATGTCCCCGTCGGCCCGGAGGATACCGGCCGGCTTTATGCCGCCGCCATTTCGCCGCAGCGCCGGCTGGCACTCGCCGGCACCACCGCCGCGCGCGGCGGCGCCCAGCGCATCTATCTCTATGACCTGGTCAACATGTCCTTCATCAGGGCGCTCAGCGCCGGCAAGGGCGAGATCAAGCGCCTGCAGTGGTCGCCCGACGGACAGCTGCTCGCGGCGGCGCAGGCGGGCGCGCCGGGCTTTCGCATCTTCACCGACGAGGGCGAGCCGGTGCACGAGGAACGTCTTCCCGCCGACGCATGGAACCTGACGCTGTCGCAAAACGGCCTGCTGGCGCTGCCGGTCTCCGACGGCACGGTGCGCCTGTACGGCATCGCCGGCCGGGTCGAACTGCTTGCGACCCTGAAGACCGATCTCCCCGACCCGCGCGGCCTGCAGTTCTCGCCCGACGGCAGTCTGCTCGCGGTCGGATACCAGTCGAGGAAATCGGCCGATGAAGTACAGGTCGATGTCTTCGACGTGCTGACCCAGACGCTGGCGAAGTCCTTCGTGTTCCGCGACATCGAGCACGGCAATCTGCGCAACGTCGCCTGGCAGCGGGACGGCGGCGCGATCTACGCGGCGGGCTCCGGTTACCGCGGAAAAAGCGACTTCCTCATCAAGCGCATCGCATGGCCGGACGGGGCGGCGACCGATACCCGCGCGGCCGGCAACTCCATCACCGACCTGCTGCCGACCGCCGACAACCGCGTGCTCTTTTCCACGGTGGAGCCGGCCTGGGGCGTGATGCAGCAGGGCCGGGCGGCCACGGTGGCGCCGCCGAGAATCGCGCAGTTTCTCGAAGCCGACCTGCTCACCATCAGCGAGGACGCGAGAACCGTCGCCTGGCGTTTCGCGCCGGCCGAGCGACGGTTTTCATTCTCGGTCGCCAGCCGCGACCTGCAGGCCGGCGAGCGGGCCGCCACCCGCGCGGCCAGAACGGAAAGCCGGCGCATTGCGGTACGCGAATGGAAGAACTCCTATGACGTGACGGTGGCGGGACGCGCCGTGGAAATGGCGCCGACGGAAATCTCGCGCGCCGTCGCGCTGATGCCGGACGACTCCGGCGCGCTGCTCGCCACCAGCCGTTCGCTGCGGCGCCTGGCCGCGGACGGCAGCCAGAAATGGAAGGTGCAGCTGCCGACCGAGGCGCGCGCGGTCAATGTCAGCGCCGACGGCAGGCTGCTCGTCGTCGCCATGGCCGACGGCACCCTGCGCTGGCGCAGCACCGCGGACGGCAGCCTGTTGCTGTCGCTCTTCCCGATGCGGGACGGACGCTGGGTGCTCTGGAATGAAGAGGGATATTTCGATGCATCTCCCGGCGCGGAGCAGATGATCGGATGGACAGTCAACCGACCGGAAGACGGCCAGGCGGATTTCTTTCCGCTCGGCCGCTACGGCGGAAAGTACCGCCGGCCGGAGGTACTCGGACAGGCATTCAGCCCCGCACGTGCGGGCGCTCGATGATTCAGGAAAGGAAATCACATGACTTACTCGATGCAACAGATGACAGGCCGTCTGCGGTGGGCGGTCCTGGCCGCCGCGATTGCCGCCGTGACGGCGTGCGGCGGGGGCGGCGGCGGTGACGGATCGCCATCGGCCGGCTCCGGCTCGCCGGCATCCGGCAGTTCGCAGCAGGCGCCCTGCGTTTCCTACATCAACACCGGTTTCAACGGCGATCTGAATGCCACGTATTCCGATGGCTGGGGCGGCACGCCGCAAGGCGGCGTGATCTACTGCAGCGCCAGTGCCCAGGGCACCGGCGGCGGAATCGTCGGCGAACGAGATGTCGGCGGCGGCGACAGTGGCGGATTCGGCGGCGGCGGAGGCGGTTCAGGTGACGGGGGCAGTTCGGGCGGTGGTGCCGGTGGCGCCGGTGGCGCCGGCAGTGGTGGTGAAGGCGGCGCCGGCGCCGGCGGCGGCGAGGGCAAGGTCGTCAATGCACTGATGACCGTCACCCGGCTGTCGGACGGCGCCTTGCTCGGCTCGGCGCTGACTGATCCGGTCAACGGCCTGGTCACCATCCGTCCGCGTGCCTCCGACGGCCCGGTGCTGCTCACCCTGACCGGCCGCCCCGGCGCGCAATACTATGACGAGGGCCTGGACAGGATGGTCGACTTCGATGCCGGACGCGTGCTGCATGCGCTGGTCGACCGCTTTGACGAAAACGTCGGCGTCACGCCGCTGACCGAGGCGGCCTACCGCTATGCACTGCAGAATTTCCGCGCCGCGGGCACCAGCGCTCAGGGCGCCGGCTCGGCCAGCCTGCGCGGCCTCACCGCCGAACAGGTGCGCAGCGCGAACGAAGCCGTGCGGGTGGGCTTCAACGCCAACCTCGACGCCGACCTGCAGCTCGAATCCGTCAAGTCCCTGCCCACCCCGATCGACAGCAGCAGCCCGGAAGATGCCCTGCCGGACAACCGCTATGGCAAGGCGGCAACGGTGATGGGCGGCCTGGTGAAGGCGGCCGCCAAGCGGCGCCCCGAGGTGGAAGCGCCGGCGCTCGGCGTGACCGAGCAGATCGCCGACGATCTCAAGGACGGCAGCGTCGACGGCACGGTACCGGGCAGCACGCCCGCGGCGCCGGGCACGCCTGCGACGCCTGCGACACCTGCAACGCCTGCGACGCCCGCTGCCCCCGGCGGCCCTTACTACGACCGGGCCACCCTGCGCGCCGAAGTGCGCGAGGGCGCCGAGGAGATCAGGAACCGCTTCGGCCGACGCGGTTCGGGTGACGGCGGCAGCGGTGGTAGTGGTAGCGGTGGTAGTGGTAGCGGTGGAAGCGGTAGCGGTGGTGGAAGCGGCGGAAGCGGCGGAAGCGGTGGCGGAAGCGTTGGTGGAAGTGGCGGTAGCGGCGGTAGCGCTGGCGGGGGCACCGCGCCTCCGCCGGCGACCACACCGCCGGCGACCGGCACGCCTCCGGCTTCGACGACTGACGGCACGACGCCGCCTGCATCGGGCGGGACCACGACGCCGCCGTCATCCGGCTCGACCACTCCGCCGGCGAGCGACAGCCCCGCGCCGGCCACGGGAACGTCGACAGGCACGACGTCCGACACACCGACGTCCTCCGGCGGCAGCGGCGGAACCGGCAGTACTGGCACCGGCACCGGCACTGGCACCGGTACCGGCACCACCACCGGCACAGGTACCGGCACAACCACCGGCACTGGCACTGGCACTGGCACGTCCACCGGCACAGGTACCGGCACCGGATCGGCCGCCAGCACGACCGGTTGAAAACGCGCGCGGCCTCGCAGCTTTCGAGTCTGCGAGGCCGCGCGGCCTATCCTGCCTCAGAACCTAGATCTGAACCACGACGCGGCCATCGATGCCGCCGTTCTTCATTGCGCCGAATATCCGGTTGATGTTCTCGATGCGATCGGTCGAGTAATGCGCCTTGACCTTGCCCTCGCCGGCGAACATCAGCGATTCCTCCAGGTCCTTGCGGGTGCCGACGATCGAACCCCGGACGGTTTTCGCATTGAGCACGACATCGAAGATCGGCAGTTCGAAGCCTCCCGGCGGCAGGCCGACCAGCGACATCGTGCCCCGCTTGTGCAGCATGCCGACAGCCTGGGCGAAAGCCGGCCGCGAGACGGCGGTGACCAGCACACCGTGCGCGCCGCGAATGCCTGACTGGATCACCTTGACCGGATCTTCCCTGGCGGCGTTGACCACCATGTCCGCGCCCAGCTGCGACGCCAGCGCCAGCTTCTGGTCCGCCACATCGACGGCGATCACGTGGAATCCCATCGCCTTGGCGTACTGCACGGCCATGTGGCCCAGTCCGCCGATGCCGGAAATCGCCACCCAGTCGCCCGGCTTGCAATCCAGGACCTTCAATCCCTTGTAGACGGTCACCCCCGCGCACAGCACGGGCGCCGCCGGCGCGAATTCCAGCGTGTCCGGCAGGCGGCCGACGTAGCCGGGATCGGCGAGCACGTATTCGGCGTAGCCGCCGTTGACGGTGTAGCCCGTCATCTGCTGGCTGTCGCACAGGGTTTCCCAGCCGGTGATGCAGTGCTCGCAATGGCCGCAGGCAGTGTGCAGCCAGGGCACGCCGACGCGGTCGCCTTCCTTGAGCGTCCTGACGCCGGCGCCGACCTTGGCGACATATCCGACGCCTTCATGTCCGGGAATGAACGGCAGGGGCGGCTTGACCGGCCAGTCGCCCTCGGCGGCATGCAGGTCGGTATGGCAGACGCCGGAGGCGACGACCTTCACCAGCACCTGGCCGGGCGGCACCTCCGGGACGTCCACTTCTTCAATGACAAGGGGCTTGCCGAACTCGTGCACCACTGCTGCCTTCATCTTCTCGGCCATCATGATCTCCTGTAGTGAGGGACGCGCCGCGCCGTGCGGCGAGCCGTCCGTGCGAAAACACGGCTTGCATGATCGCGCGCCGCGCTCGCATGCGGCATTGATCTGACTCAAAAATCTCCGGATGCAAGCGAGGCCCGCGGCACGGGTTGAAAGCGGCGGGCACGCATGCCGCCCCGGGGTCATAATGACGGTTTTCGTCCCGCCAGCCGGCTGCCCACATTCATGTCCGCACGCATTCCCGTCGATCTCGCAAAGTCCTACCGCCTCCTCAACCACGGCCCCACGGTGCTGGTCACCAGCGCCCATGGCGACGCGAGAAACGTGATGGCCGCCGCCTGGTCCATGCCGCTGGATTTTTCGCCGCCGAAGGTCGCGGTGGTCATCGACCGCAATACCTGGACCCGGGAGCTGGTCGAGGCCTCGGGCGAGTTCGCGCTCAATATTCCTTCGCGCGAACTCGCGGCGGCGACGCTGGCGGCCGGATCCGTCTCCGGCCGCGACACCGACAAGTTCGCCGCGCAGCGGCTGCAGTCTTTCGCCGCCGGGAAGATCGGCGCGCCGCTGATCGAAGGCTGCATCGGCTGGCTGGAGTGCCGCGTGATCCCCGAACCGCATATCCAGGCTGGCTACGATCTCTTCCTCGGCGAAGTGGTGGCGGCATGGGCGGATGAGGCGGCATTCGCGGAGGGACACTGGCGCGACGGCCAGGGCGGCAGGCGCAGCATCCACTACATCGCAGGCGGCAACTTCTTCGAAACCGGTCCGGCGTTAGAGATCGACAAATAAGCGGCGCGTGCGCAAGGCACGGCGATTGTTCCCGAAAACGCAATGCTGCATTGCCGATTGGCATGTTTATTCGCGGACTTCCCGGCAATACACTTCCTCCCATCGATGAGCACACCACAGTGCGACTCGCCGAAGCAAGCCTTCGACGGCAGGCGGATCGTCCGCCCCGCCGAGACTGAGTCCCTAATCGCCAGGAGAAAGAACATGAACACCAGGAAAATGATCGCCGCTTTCGCAGTATTCGCCGCCGCCAACACCGCCTTCGCCGCCGAGTGGGTGGAATTCACCGACTTCAAGTCGACCAAGACTCGCGCCGAAGTGATGGCGGAACTCAGGCAGGCGCAAGCCGACGGCAGCTACGCGCTCGCCCGCCAGGAAGTGGTCGACCCCGCGGCTTCCTTCACCGGCACCAGGACCCGCGCCGAGGTGATCGCCGAACTGGAGCAGTCCAAGGCCGACGGCACCTATGCGGTGCTGCACCAGGAATTCGAAGGCCAGTATCCGGCCGCGGGCAATGGTGCCGGCGCCGGCACCCGACTCGCCGGCAAGGTCCGCCCCGCCAACGCGAACTAAGCCTCCCGAGGCAGCCAGTCATCACGCCGCTCGCACAGAGCGGCGTTTTGTTCTGGCGAACGGTTTGTCGTCACAACCCGTTACAGAGCGCGTCTTCCTTCCGGCGCCGCGCGCGCTAGACTGAATCGCACAGGCCACAAGAACCATCAAAGCCACCCTCCTCTCACGAGGATTCGACACGGACAACAGAATCCGGCGTACGGGGAGCATGAACAGCCCGCCTCAGCGCGGGCTTTTTCTTTGGCGCGCCGCGTCCGGTTTGTACCTTGCTCCGCCCCGGACTACAGTGCAGACGGACCATGGCAGCACGACGGGAGCAGGGGGCACATCATGGAACGACGGACAGGATACGAGCGCCGCAGGATGCAGGTGGAGAACTGGCGGCCGCTTCCATTCTCGAGCACGGTGGCCATCGACGAGCAGGTCAGGCCGGCGGCCGCCGATCGCCGCTCGGGAATGGACCGGCGCCACACGGCCCCGGCCGGATCATCCGCGACACCGCGCAGCGACAAGAACGGGTAGCCCGCGAAAGCGGCGCGTCCCGGAGCCGCCCATCCCTGCCTGCGTGGAGGGCATTAGGCGCAGGCTAAGGAGAGGATTGCGCGATTCAAATTCCCTCGCCGGCGCCGGCCCGCTAAGATCGTTTCCATCTGCCCCGGCGTCCGCGCGAGGCAGCAGCCGAAGGAGAAGCGAGATCATGAAACAGCTGAGGAATGTCCTGTCACACCGCGCCGCGCGCCCCGGTCGCCTCGCCCTGGGTGTCGTCATCAATGCCGGCGGCCTGGTCGCGCTCGCCCATCAACTGCTTGGCTGAGACCGCGGGGCGTCGCGCCGCCTATTCCATCGTCACGCCGGCCCGCTTGACGATGTCCTTCGCGTCGCGGTAATCCGCCTGCAGCAGGCCGGAGAACTTCTCGGGCGTCATCGCCCGGGGCTCCGCGCCCTGCTCGTGAATCGCCTTCTGCATGTCGGGCGCCGCCAGCAGGCGGTTCACTTCCGAATTGACGCGCGCCACGACTTCCTTCGGCGTGCCGGCAGGCGCGAAAAGGCCGTACCAGGTGCTGACATCGAAACCCTTGTAGCCGGATTCCGCGACGGTCGGCACCTCGGGCAAGGAAGTGCTGCGCGCGGCGGAGGTGACCGCGAGCGCGCGCAGCTTGCCGGCCTTGATCTGGCTGATCGCCGACGGCACCGACGACAGGGCGAGATCGACGGTACCCGCCATCGCATCGACCAGCGCCGGGCTCGATCCCTTGTAGGGCACATGCACGAGCTTGATGCCCGCCGCGCCGCCGAGCGCCTCGCCGGCAAGGTGAATGGTCGTGCCGTTGCCCGGCGAGCCGTAGGTGATCGAACCCGGCGCGCGGCGCGCTTCATTGATCACGTCGCCCAGGTTTCTGAAGCGGGAATTGGCGGCGGTGACGATCACCACCGGGGTGTAGGCCACATGCGCTACCGGGATGAAATCCCGCACCGGGTCGTAGGGCAGTTTCTTATACAGCCACGGCGCCACCGCCATGTTGTCCTTCTGGCCCATCAGCAGGGTCTGGCCGTTGGGCGCCGCCCTGGCTGCCTCGCCCACGCCGATGGTGCCGCCGGCGCCGCCGCGGTTCTCCGCGACGATGGTCCACCGGTTGGCTTCGGCAAGCCGATTGGCGACGATGCGTGACAGGATATCGGTGCCGCCGCCCGGCGGAAAAGGGATGATCAGCTTGACCGGCGCGGAAGGCCAGTCCTGCGCCAGCGCGCCCGTGCCCGCGCAGGCAAGCGCGACCGACAACAGGATATGCCGGGCGAAAGATTTCTTCCCGCCGCGCGGGGCGGCCGTGTGCTTGGCAATGATGCTCATGGAATATCGGGATCGTTCGTCGAAGTCTCGTATGGTACCCGCTCCGTCAAATCGCGGCCGGCCGCTTCCGGCGCGGTGCGTATTGGCAAGCGCTTGCTCGTTGAGCTTGCACAAAGTCGGCTTATGCCCGCCGGGGCTTGTCGCCGCACTGCGCTAAATTGGCAGGCATTCACCGCCGGGCCCGGCGTGGCGACAGCAATCGGAGCCTCGATGACGAAGGCACAGAGATCGGAACATGGGTGGACATCGGCTCGCCGCAACGCGGCGCGGGTCTTCCGCGAGCATTTCCTGACGATCCTGCTGTGGCCCCTGATCGCGTTGCTGATCGGCCTGATTTCATGGCAGTGGACGCTCACTTCCATCCGCGAACAGCGTGCGGCGGCGCGCGACGATGCGCTGCGCGAAGCGGCGATCGTCGCGCGCGCCTATGCCGAACATCTCACCCGCACGCTCGAAGCCATCGACCAGATCGCGCTGCATCTGAAATTCAGCTGGGAGACGACCGGCGGCGCGCTGAAGCTGGAAGGCGTGTCGCGGGCAGGCCTGTTGCCCAAGCAGGGGTTTTTCGCCGCGATCGTGGACGACAGCGGCAGGCTGATCACGAGCACCACCCCGCCCGCCGATGCGACGAACGTCGCGAAGGAAGATTTCTTCTTCGGCCATGCGGTCGCGCTCGAGGATGCGCTGTTCATCGGCACGCCGCGCGTCGGCGTGTTCACCCGGCGCATGGTCGTTCCCTTCAGCCGCCGCCTCATCAACCGCGACGGCGAGTTCGACGGCGTCGTGCTGGTCTCGGTCGTCCCCGAATACTTCACGGCGGAGTACGACGAGAAGACGCTCGGCGAACACGGCATGCTGGCGGTGCTCGACGCCGACCGCGAGCTGCGGCTTGCGCGCATCGGGTCTAGCGTGCAATCCGACGGCCATCGGCCGCTGCTGGACGCACGCGCGATACGCGGCGCGCACGGCACGCTCCTGCTGCCGGGCGCGACGAATTTCTCCGATGGCCGCAGCCGCTTCATCGCCTGGCAGACGACCGAAATGTATGACATGGTGGCCCTGGTCGGCCTCGACGAAGCGGATGTACTGGCGGCGCTCGCGCCGCAGGAGCGCGCGCTCGTCTTTCGCGCGATCCTGGTCACGATCCTGACCGCGGTGCTGGCGGCCGCGGCCTCCTTCGTCAGCTGGCGGCTTGCCTGGCGCAAGGATCAGCTGGAGCTCGCGCGGCGCACCTACCGTTCGGCGACCGAGCGCGGCAACGACGGCTTCTATATCGCGAGCGTGATCGAAGACCGCGACGGCAGCGTCGTGGACTTCGAGATCGTGGACTGCAATGAACGCGGGGCGGAATTGCTGCACCGTCGCCGCGACAAGCTGATCGGCCTGAGAACCTCGCAGATTTATGGTCCGCGTGCGAGCGCGCGGCTCCATGCGATCCTGCTCGAGGCAATGGAGAAGCACAAGTTCGAAGACGAACTCAACCTGTCCGACGAACAGGCGGGCCAGGCATGGGTGCATCTGAGCGTGCGCCGCTCCGACGGGCAGCTCGCGATCACGCTGCGCGACATCACGCACAGCAAGATGCATGTCGCCCAGCTCGAAAAACTCAGCAATGAAGATCCGCTCACCGGCTTGCCCAACCGCCTGTGGCTGAACAACTACCTGCCGGCGGCGCTGGCGCGCGCCTCTCAGGCCGGCGGCGAACTGTCCCTGCTGTTCATCGATCTCGACGGATTCAAGCGGGTCAACGACACGGCGGGGCACGACGCCGGCGACGAACTGCTCAGACACGCCGCCCACAGGATGAAGGAATGCGTGCGGCCGCAGGACAGCGTGGCGCGCATTGGCGGCGACGAGTTCGTGGTCACCATCGAGGGCGCGCAGCGCGAGGACGCGGCCAATGTCGCCCGCCGCATCATCCAGGCCTTCGCGGAGTCGTTCAGGCTGCCGGCCGGCGTGCACCGGATCGGCACCTCGATCGGGATCTCGACCTTCCCGGACGACGCACAGGATGCGGATACGCTGCTCAAGCATGCCGACATCGCGATGTATTCGGTCAAGCTCGACGGCAAGCATGCCTGGCGCTTCTTCGACCGCCGCCGCGCGGACTTCATCGCGCATCAGCATCGCAAGGAAGCGGAACTGCGCGAGGCGCTGGAAAGCGACCAGATCGTCGTCTTCTACCAGCCCCGGATCGACGCCCGCAGCGGCAGGCCGTGCGGCTTCGAGGCGCTCGCGCGCTGGGCGCATCCGACGCGCGGCATCCTGGAACCGTCGGAATTCATCGACCTGGCCGAGGAGACCGGCCTGATCAACCGCCTCGGCGACGTGGTGGCGGAGAAGGTCTGCAGGCAGCTCGCGTTCTGGCGGGAGAACGGCCAGGAAGTGCTGCCGGTTTCCATCAACGTCTCGGCCAGGCAGTTCATGCAGCCCGACCTGCTGCAGCAGTTGGGCCGCTGCCTGGAGCGCTGCGGCGTCGAACCGGGACAGATAGAAATCGAAGTCACCGAGTCGTCGATGATGCATGACGCGGCGGCGGTGGCCGAAACCCTGTCGTCGATCCGGGGTCTCGGCATGACGCTTTCGCTCGACGATTTCGGCACCGGCTATTCATCCCTCTCGCAGTTGCAGGACCTGGACTTCGACGTGCTCAAGGTCGACCGTGCATTCACCGCCAGGCTGCAGGAGCCGAAGGGGGAAGTGTTCTTCAGCGCCATCATCTCGATGGCGCATTCCCTCGGCATGCGCGTCGTGGCCGAGGGAGTCGAGACGCGGGAGCAGATGGAGCTGCTCAAGGCGCTCGGCTGCGACGAGCTTCAGGGTTTCGGCCTGTCGAAGCCGGTCGCGGCGGAACGGGTATCGGCGTTTCTGATGTAGCGCCCCGCCTCAGCTCGCCAGCAGCCGGCCCGCGAGCAGGACGAATACGCCGGGCAGCACGAACTTTCCGAAGCGCGATGAACGGCGCATGCGGCGCCCGAGCCGGGCCGCCGACAGCGCGAATGCGATATCGAACGCCAGGCCCATCAGCACCAGCACCGCGCCGAGCACCAGGTATTGCAGCGCCAGCGGGCCGGCTTCCGCATGCACGAACTGGGGCAGGAACAGGCTGCAGAACAGCAGCGCCTTGGGATTGAGCAGATTGGTCAGAAAGCCGCGGCGCAGGAAGGATGCGGCGGGCACCGCCGACGGCGCCGAGGGCGCGCCGGCAGGATCGCTGCGCAACAGCTGCACGGCGACCCAGAGCAGGTAGGCGGCGCCGATCAGCTTGACCGCGCCCAGCATTTCCGGCCTCGCCTGCAGCAGCGCTGCCAGGCCCATGCCGGACAACGCCACGTGCATGGCGCGCGACAGCGCGATGCCGGCGGCGGTGACCAGGGCCGGGCGCGCGCCGCGCGAACCCGCGGTAGCCACCACGAGCGCCATGTCGGGGCCGGGAAGCAGGTAGACCGCGGCCAGGGCGGCAAGATAGGCAAAGAGAGCGGGAGCGTCCATCACGGCCTCGGGAGAAGAAATCGGGAGAGAAATTATCTTCCTGGCGTGATGGAATTTTCTTGCCATATTCCTTCCGCCACCCTAGATTGCGAAAGGATTTCCACAAAAACAATCAGAAAAATGAAAGAAGCCACTCACGACAAGCTGGACGCCACCGACCTGCGCATGCTGCGGCTGCTGCAGGACGAGGGCCGCATCGCCAACGCGCGCCTGGCCGAGCGGCTCAACCTGAGCGAGACCCCGGTCTGGCGCAGGCTGCGGCGGCTGGAAGAAGAAGGGTATGTGCGCGGCTACCAGGCGGTGCTCGATCAGCGCAAGCTCGGTTATGGCGTCACCGCCTTCGTTCTGATCACGTTCGCGATGCATACGGGAGAGCAGCCATACAAGTTCGAGGAAGCCATCCAGGGTATTCCCGAGATTCTCAGCTGCCACAACATCACCGGCGAGGCCGACTACCTGCTGCAGGTAGTGGCGCGCGACCTGGAGGACTACGGCGATTTCGTGGCACGCGTGCTGCGCAAGCTGCCCGGGGTCACCGCCATCCGCTCCACGCTGTCGATGCGCGAGGTGAAGGCCGCGGGCAAGCTGCCGGTCGGGTAGCGGGCGCAAAAAAAGCCGGCCCCGTGGCCGGCTCCGTTCGTCCGTCGCCGGACGCGCGTCAGCGGGCGCCCTGCCCCGTCGTGCCCGAACCCGCAATGCCGGACGCCGACAGCTCGTCCTTCTTGTGCATCGCCTCCTGCTTGGCGAAGTCCGCGATGCGCTGCGCCGACTCCTTGACGCTTTGCATCTGCTGCATGGCGGTTTGCCTGGCCTTGCCGACCACCTTGTCGCGCACGTCCCCCATCAGCTCGTTCTCGCGCCGGGTCATGGCGAGGACCGCGCCCAGTCCGGCGCCGATGGCGACGCCGAGCGCGCCGATCAGCAGCGGCTGCTCTTCCTTCATGGTGCCGACCCGGTCCCTCGCGCGGGAATACTGGTACTTCGTGCGCTCGCCCATGTCCTGCAGCCGGGTTCTCGCCTGTTCGGTCGTCGCGCGCAGGCTTTCGCGGGCATTGCCCTGCGCCTGCTTCACGCGGTCGCCGAGCTGGCTCATCCTGCCGCTCAGGGCGCTCATGCGGCTGGAGGCGCCGGTGCCGCCGGTCGCACCGATCGTGCCGGTCGTGCCGGTCGTGCCGGCGGTCTCCGGCGCATAAGCGGTCTCGAGTCCGTACTCGCGTTCCGACTCCAGCGACTCATCGGCATCGTATCCCGATGCCCTGCCACGCCAGCTCAGCCTCTGCGCGGGGGCAACCTGCATCACGCGTTGCAGCAGGAAACCGGCCAGCACGGTGCCGGCAAGAAAAGCGACCTGCGAGCCGCGCACCCGGTTCCGCACGCTGTCGAGCATGGTGCGGGAGCCATAGCCGCTCTCCCGTGCGCCACCCGCCTGCATGTCCTCGCTTCGCGGCCAGCGCCATTCACGGGCGTCCTGCCCGCCGGCCGTCGCAGAACGATTGCCCGTATCAACAAAGTTGGTACCGCCGCCGATGCCGGTGGCCGCGTCGTCGGTACGGGCGCTGGCAAAAGCCGGCGACGCCGGGTCGAGCAGATGCTCGCCCGGGCCGGGCGCCACGCCGCTGGAGATAGGTCCCTTGTGTTGGTTGTCCTGCCCGGTCTTGTTTTGATCTTCCATTTCTCGTTCCTCGTCAGTGTTGGGGGCGTATCCCTGGGATAACGAATCGGGTCACCGGCTGCATGCGACGTGCTTTCGGGAACACATGCACGCGGCGAGTGAGAGATAAGAATTGCAAGTTGCGGATTAGTTCTGACGCTTGAGCAGGCGCGGGACAATGGTTGCGGCGGTTGCCCGGAAGGCCGACAGGTAGTATGTTCCTGCTGGGCCGCATTGCGGCAGCGACAGGAAAACCGAAGGCCATGAATCTGGAAGAATCACTCGCGAAAGAAGCGGAAATCAAGCAGCGGCTGCTGGCCGCGATCGACAACGGGCATCAGCTCGACCCGAAGGCCGCCGGCAAGGTGGACGGCTGCATGCTCGGCAACTGGCTGCATGGCGAAGGCGAACAGAAGTTCAGGTTCGTGAAGAGCTTCGGCCCATGCGTGGCGGCCCACGACGCATTGCACGCGGAAGTGGAAAAGGTCGTCCGCCAGATCAACCTCGGGGAATATGATCAGGCGAAGGCCATGATCGCCAACGGCGGTTCCTGCACCAGGGCGTTCGTGGGAATGGTGGCGGCCGTCAGGCAGCTCAAGGCCGAACTCAAGCTTTAAGCGCGCGCTGCATGCCGGAGGCGCGCGCCCCGGCACACGCACCGCTCAGGGGTTGCCCCCGGGCGGCTCAGGCGTCGCTCTGCGCCACTTGCCTGAGCGCCTGCTCGAATGCCTCGGGCGGCTGCCCACCCTGCACGAGATAGCGCTCGTTGATGATGACCGCCGGGACGGAGTGTATGCCCTGGTCGAGCCAGAAGCGCGCCTGTTCGCGCGTCTCCTGCGCATACTCGCCGGACGACAGGATCTCCTCCGCGCGCTTCGCGTCGAGTCCGGCTTCCGCCGCGGCCCGCAGCAGGACATCCTTCGCACCCGGATTCTCGCCGCGCGTGAAGTAGGCGCCGAACAGCGCGTGCTTGAGCGCCTGCTGGCGGCCTTCGATGCCGGCCCAGTGCAGCAGGCGATGCGCGTCGAAGGTGTTGTAGATGCGGCTGCGCTTTTCCATCCTGAAGTCGAATCCGACTTCCGCGCCGCGCGCCCGGATCGCCTCGCGCGTGCGGGCCGACTGCTCGGGCGTTGCGCCGTACTTCTCCATCAGGTGCTCGTCGATGTCCTGTCCTTCCGGCCCCATTTGCGGGTTGAGTTCGAAGGGCTGGAAATGGAGTTCGGCGGCGACTTCGCCGTCGAGCCGCCGCAGCGCCTCCTCGAGCGTGTTGAGGCCGATCGCGCACCAGGGGCAGGAGACGTCGGAGACGAAGTCGATTTTCAGAGTTTTCATTCGGGTTTGCTTGTGTCGGTGGTCTCGTCCGCCGGCGCACTGTCGCCGCCGATCGCCTTTTTCAGGCGCTGCAGGCGCGCATACTCCTCCGGATCTTCCTTGGCGAGCCGGCTTTCACGCCACTTGTAGAAGATCGCCACGCCCAGCATGGCGGCGGCGCCGACGGCCAGCTTGCCCTTGTGATTGTTGAGCATGCCGGCGAGTTCAGCCATTTTGCCGGCCGGCTCGTCCTGTTCGCTTTTTTCCTGCGGTTGCGCCTGCCCGGCCGGCGTGGCGGCCGGGTCGGCGGCATCCGCCGGTCCACCCTGCTGCCGGCTCTCCGGCACATCCGGCGCATCCGGCGCATCCGGCGTCTGCGGCGTATCCGGCTTCGAGAGATGATTCGTGGTCATTGTTCTTTTCTTCCTTTTCGGCAATGTATTTCTGCAAGACCTCCTGTTGCTTAGTGTATCCCTGAGACTACTGGTTCATTGCCTGCCGGCGGCGGGCAGCCATTCCCGTTCGCCGACCTCGGCCAGGCGGTGCAGGCAATCGATTTCCTGCGGCGCCAGGCCGGCGAGGACATGCCGGTCGCCGGTGTCGACGCGGCCATGCCGCGCCAGGATGTCCATCTTGCTGAGATAGTCGCCCATGAACAGTATGCGCCCCAGCGGCGATAGCGCGGAGGCGGGCTTCGACTCGCCCTGCTCATGAATCGCCGCCAGGATGGCCGGCGGAAAATGCCAGTCGCGGCCGATGGCGACGGCAAGGTCGCGGCCGATGCTCGCCAGCCCGTTGCAGAAGGTTGGCGAGCCGATCGGATGCCGCTGGTCGGACATGCGGTCGATCACCCGCAGGGACACCGTCAGCCCGACGTTGGAAATCAGGCCGGCCAGGAAGGCGTCGAGCGGATCGACCGCCTCCCCTTCCGCCAGCAGCCGGTTGGCGAGCGCGCAGCGCTCCGACTGGTCCCACAGGCGCGGCGCGAGCATGCGCGTGAAACCGCCGGAGCGCAGGTCGATGATGGGCTTGAAGGCCACGCTCGTGATCAGCCGGCGCAGTCCGTCCTGGCCGAGCACGAGGATCGCGTGCTCGACGCTGGTGACCGGATTGCCGGGGCTGTTGGCGACGCTGTTGGCCAGGCGCAGCACTTCCGTCACCAGCACCAGGTCACCGGCAATCTTGCGCGCCAGCTCGGGCCCGGCGAACTCGCCGCTGCGCAGGCTCTGCAGCAATTGCGGTATCACGCCGGGCAGCCTGCGCAGCAGATGCGCGCCGGCTTCCTGCGAGCGCACCACCGCATCGAGTTCGGCGAGGATGGCCTTTTCCGCCGGGCTGGCAAAGACCTCGGCATGGTGTTCGGTCTCGAAAAGCCAGCTGGAGAACATGAAGTCCAGCTGGTCACGCTGCATCGGCGTGACCCAGTCGTCGGCGAAGCTCGCCTGACGGGGGGATTCGGTGACGGGCGCCGGCGCGGGTGCGGGCACCGGCGCGGGCGGAGCGGCAAACAGGCGGCGGACCCAGTTCAGCATTGCGATGAGGGGAAAAAATGCAAAGATTGCATTTAAGCACACTTCATCGCGTCGCGCGGGGCCCTTGCGCACGCCGGCGGTGGCTGCTTCCGCCGGATCAGGCGCCGGCCTGCGCCTTCGGCATCAGTATCGCCAGCTCGGCGGTGCCGATGATGCGGATGCGGTGCTCGGCGGCGAACGCGCGCGCGGCGTCGCTCAGCACGCCGGTGGCCACCCATGCCGTGTCCTGCGCGCCCCGGCGTTCGGCGATGTCGCGCAGCGCACGCAGCGGCTCGACGCCCGTGCTCGCCGCCTTCCAGCGCCGGGCACCGACGACGGTTTCGCGGCCGCCGACGGCAAGCGCGAAGTCAGCGCCGCCGTCCAGCCGGGTCACCTGGTAACCCTGGCGGCGCCAGGCCTGCTCCAGCCCGGAGGCGAAATCGTTCCAGCTCATGGCGCGCAGGCGCTCGCCCGTGTCGGCCACGGCGGCGGCGCTCGGCGCGCCCCACTGCCTGAAGGCGGCGATGAGGCCGATGATGAAGAAAGGAATGCCGCCGGACGCGGCATAGGGTCCCAGCCCGCGCGGCATGACCGCCGCCAGCGCCAGCGACACCACGGCGGCCAGCAGCATGCTGATCCACCACGGCTTGCGCAGCAGGATCGCGAACAGGGAATTCTCGGCCATCTTCAGTTTCATGCCGCGTCTCCTTCCGGCGTCCAGTACCAGTGCCAGGGCTCGTAGATGAAGCCGAGCGCATTCCCTCGCGGATAGGAAAGCCGGAACCCGTGACGGCCCGCGTTCCGCTGCAGCCAGGCAAAGGCGGCCGTGTGTTCGAAGGGTTCTTCGCGCGGCTCGCATCCCGGGGTATTGATATCCACCGCGCGGCCGCTGTGATGCTCGCTGTAGCCGGGCGGCGCGCTGAGCATCAGGATGCGGTCCATGGGCATCCGCCGCGCAAGCTTGTCGCGGATGATCTCGGCCTGATCCTCCAGCGTGCGGAACGCGGACACGATCTCGAGCACGATGCCGTCGCCCAGCGCTGCCTGCTTCATCGCCTGCCATGCCGCGGCCGCGCCGGGCGTCAGCATGTGGTGCTGGCCGTCGGCGCCGGCTTCCGCCAGCGCGACTTCAGCGGCCACCGCATACCGCGGCAAGCCCTTGGCGGCGAGGATGGCGCCGGTGATGCCGAGTTCGGCAAGGAGGTCGGCAAGCGCCGTGTCTTCGATGACGTGCATGGTGAAAATGAAAGCCGGGTGCGGCAAGACGGGAACGGAAGCGCGTCATTCTACAAGAAGCGTGTTATTGCGCCGCGACCATTTCCGCCGCCGCTGCCGCTTGGTAAAGAACTACCGGCGCGAGCAGCTTTTGCATGCGCCGCGCCGGCGAGGCGAATCTTTCATTATGGCGCGGGCAAGCCGCCCGGCATTGTGGCCGCGCAGGCCGCAGGTGGGCGCGGAATTTGCAGCAGGGGGTGCATCAGCAATAACAGGAGGGTCTGAACATGCAGTCGACTTCCATCAAGAAAAATCTGCCCCTGATTTTGATCGCGCCGCTGCTGATCGCGGCCGCCTTTCCGGTGCTGGCACAGCAGGCGTCGCCCAACACGGGCAATCCCGCGGTCGACGCCCAGGCCGCGACCCGCATGAACGTGCCCGGCGGCGGGCGCGACATGCGCGCCAGCGAAGTCATCGGCAAGGAGGTCAAGAATGCCGCGGGCGAGACGCTCGGCGACATCGAAGACCTGGTCATCGACATCGACAACCAGCGCGTGAGCTATGTGCTCATGTCCGCGGGCGGCCTGCTCAGCCTGGGCGACAAGCAGTTTGCGATTCCGTCCGAACGCCTGCAGCCCGGGCAACGCGAGCGCGACCCGCTCGTCCTGCGGGTGAGCAAGGAAGAACTGGAGAAAGCGCCGGGCTTCGAGCCGGACAAGCGGCCCAACTTCAGCGAGGAAACCTACCGGGGCGCCGTCGACCGCTACTTCTTCAAGGAAGAACGCGGCCGCTACACGCCGTCGGGCGCGCGGCTGATGTCGGCCGAGCAGCTGATCGGCAAGGACGTCAACGACCGGGCCGCGCACAGCGCAGGCGAGATCGAGGACCTGGTGGTCAACTTCGGCACCGGGCGCACCTATGCGGTGCTGGAAGTGAACAATGCGCTCAACCCGAAGGACAAGCTGGTGGCGCTGCCGCTGAAGGCGATCTCCTTTCCGCAGCGTCCCGACCTCGACCTGCTGCTCAACATCGACCGTCCGCTGATCGAAAAGGCACGCGGCCTGGCGGACGCGGGCTGGCCCGACGTCAACTCGGCCGATGCGCGCAAGCAGATCGACAGCGACCTGGCCCGCCTGCAGTCGCAGGTGAAGAGCAATCCGGGCGCGACCCAGACCGGGCGCGAGACCTCCAGCGGCGCTTCGCGCTGAGGCCGCCGCGCATCATGTTCAATCCGACAAGGGAGGACGTCCGGCAAACATTTTGTTTCCACGAGGAACAAAAGTTGCCGGGCGGCGACTAAACCTTCTTTGGAGGTTTCATGCGTAATCAGGACTTCAACGACTCCGACGCCGCGCGCGTCGTTTCCACCCTGCTGGACCGTATCGCGACGACACCGCCCGCCACCGCCCAGGCCGGCGCGGCTCAGCAGCGCCAGATGTCAATCGTGGAATTCACCGAAGAATTGCTCCGGCAGGTCGCGCGCAACAAGCGGAGCTGACGCAAGCGGCGCGATGGCCGCGCTTGCTGATTGTCAGTGAAGCGCGGGGGCTCCATGCTAAGTTGAAGCAAAGGAGTCCTCCATGAAGCCTATCGTGTCCGCGGCCCTGCTTGCCGCCCATATCCCTCTCCTGTCGCCTCCCGCCCTCGCGCACGACAGCGCCACCGTCTACCGGCAGATCACGCGCGACGGCCGCGTGCTGTATTCGGACAAATTGCAGCAGGGAGCGAAGCTCGATGAAAAGATCGCCGTCCTGCCGCCGCAGAAGGGCAACCTCTGGAGCACGCAGCCTCCGGATCGCGTCGCCGCCCCGCCGCGCGTGGAAAGCACCCCGATAGACCGGCTGACCCGCATTCCGCCGCCGGGACGCATGAAGTCCTCCGCCGATGCGGAAGCCGATGTGATACGGGCTGAAATGCTGCTGGAAGATGCGAGAAGAAAGCAGCGCATCGGCGCCGAGCCGCTGCCGGGGGAGCGGACCGGCAATCTGCACGGCGGGTCGCGGCTCAACGAAGCCTATGCCGACCGCCAGCGCCGTCTCGCGGAACAGGTGGCGCAGGCGGAAGACTTCCTGCGCCGCATGGTGGCCGAGCGCGACATGCTCCTCAGCCGCCGGTGAGCGTCAGGGACGGCTCAGTGATCCTGGTGCCGTTCCTGCTTCTTGCCGCCGCCGGCGCCGGTGTCGCCGCCGGCCTTCTCGTGGCTCTTGTCGTTGTGGCTGCTCTTGAGGCTCTGGCCGGACTTGCCGTCGACCGATTTCACGTCGGCCTCGGTCACGTTGCGTTTTTGTTCGGGGTTGTAGCCTTTGTCGGTTTGCACGATGTTGCTCCTCTCGTTTCGGTCAGGTCAGCGTAGACAGCCTGATATCGGAAAAGGTCCGTGCGAACCGGACACGGCTGAAATCCCACTCAGATATGCCTGGTCACATCGGAGAACCGCCATGGAAAACGATGACGACGCCGTGCGCAGGATGCTGGGGATGAAACTGATCGAGGCGGCCCGCAAGGCCGGCGCCGACCTCGATGCGCCGAAGCGGCCGACGCCGCCGCCCGCCGACGAAGAAGCGGACGACAGCAGCGATTTCTTCAGCTGCTGATCACCAGCCCTGCATGCCGAAGCCGGACCGCGCCATGCCGAAGCCCATGCCCTGCGGCGCCAGCCCGCCCATGACGCCCAGCCCGGACTGCGGCCTTCCATAGACGCTCCAGGCGGCATAGGGCGACTCGAAGCCGCCGAGCGCACTGAGCGACAGCGCGCTCTGCTGCGGCCCCCATGGCATGCCGAGCCAGGCCTGCGGCTGCAGTTGTGGCTGCTCGTAGTACGGACCCGCCATCATCGGCTGCATCACCGCCTGCGGCACGCCCTGCACCGGCCTGACCGCGGCCCCGGTCGCGGCGCCCGCGGGCGTCTGCAGCCCGACCGCCACCAGTACGTCGGGCACGCCGAAGCCGGTGCGGGACGGGTCGCCGAGATTGATCCGCCGGGAGCTCATCTTCAGGATCTGGAACAGACGCTCGACCCGCTCCGGGCTGCGCGTCTTGTACGTCGTCTGAAACTCGGGATGATGCGCCAGCACCAGGGCCGCCACCCCGGTGACATGCGGCGCCGCCATCGACGTGCCGTCCCAGGCGGCGAAATTGTTCGGCGGAACACTGGACGTGATCGCCACCCCGGGGGCGCAGACCCCGATCTCCGGCCCGAAACAGGAGAAGCGCGCCGCGAACAGGCCGCTGCCGTCCATCATCTGCGTCAGCGTCTGGGTGTGATAGCTGTCGGGCGGGAATTCCGCCGCGTGTCCCACGGCCGCCACTGCCAGCACATTGGGCGAGGAGCCCGGGTACTGCACCCGTCCGCCGGAATTGCCGGCGGCGACGATGCAGGCGACGCCGGCGCGGCGCGCGCGCTGTATCTGCTGTTCGAGCGCCTCCGAGTATTCGGCGCCGCCGAGGCTCATGTTGACCACATCCACCTGCTTTTCGATGCAGTATTCCAGCGCATCGATGAGCTGGCTGACCTGGCCGCCGGGGAACAGCTTGCAGACATGGACTTCCGCATCCGGCGCGAAGCCGCGCACGCCGTAGGCGTTGTCGTCGCCGCAGATGATGCCGGCGCAGTGCGAGCCATGCGCGATGCTGTCTTCATTCCAGGTGTCCGGCGACTGCTTTTTGTTGACCACGTCGAATCCGGACTGGATCTTGCGCAGGTCGTCGTGCGTGGTGGCGGCGCCGGAATCGATGATGGCGATGCGCACGCCCTGTCCGCGGTAATTGCCGGGGAGCTGGTCCAGCCGCATCAGGCGCTGCCCCCAGCCCATGCTCTGCTGCTGCGGGAAATTGGCGAGCGACGGCCAGTCCGACAGCGGGCGCAGGCCGACGATGTTGGCTTCGTCCGGCGCGATGTCGGGCTGCGGCTGATAGAAGCTCCAGTAATCGGACCGCGGTTTCACGTACAGACTGCGTATGGACTGCGGCGTTTCGCCGTAGAGCGTGAGCGTCACCATGCCGCGTTCGTCGGTCACGCCGCGCGTGGGCACCATGCTGCCGAACAGGAAGACTTCCGCATCCTTGACCGGCGTGCGGTCCTTGCCGCCGACGACGATGATGGCGGCGTTGAGCACGGGTCCCGCGTTGGGCGCGGCGGCCGACACCATCATCGGCTGCAGGTCGGAGGCGTCCTGCAGCGCCAGCGACTGGTCGCGCTCGACGATCAGCCGGCCCTGCGCCTGCTGATGCAGCATGCCCGCCTTCTGCTCGGTCATGCGCGCCACCAGCACCGTCGGCTCGTCGTTCATGCCGTCCGCGAGCATGCCGACGATGCTCTTCGGGCCGACGGTGTCGACCACCTCGATGTCGGGACTGGCGCGCAGCGTCTGCTCCACCATCGCGATCTGCAGGGGCTGGAAGCCCATCGGCTGCAAGCCCTGCGGCCGGCGCGCGGCGATCAGGAACTGGCCCTTGCGTTCCGCGATGTTGTGGCCGCCGGCCGTTCCCGCGCGCGCGGGTTTCACGCCGGCGGTGCTCACCTCCGGCGCCGATGCCGCGCGCGGCTCATCCGGCTTGCCCGGCAACTGGCCGTCGCCCGGCTGATTGATCTCTGTCGTCTTAGGCATGTTCCACCTCTGGTCTGGGTTTACCCTGCCTCATGTGCCGCCGAAGAGCGACAGCGGGCGGTCGGGTTCTATCGTGAATTGATTGGAAGCGCGAAACTGCATCTCGAGCGCGGCGGCCATCTCCGGACTCAGGCCGACCACGGCGGTATGGGGCGCGCCGGCCGGGCCGATCACGTCTAGCAGCTGGATCGACGGGTCGGCCTGCAGACGGCCGAGCAGTGCGGTCAGCAGGCCGGCCTCCCGCGCACGGATGATGTAGCGGGTGCCGTAAGCGGGTGATGTCGTATGCATGTTCGCCTCCTCGCTGAAAAGGCCGCCCCGCGAGGCGGAGCGGCCCGATGCATGCGCAGCCGTTATCAGTGGATGGTCGGCTGCTGCATGCCGAGCCCTCCTCCCTGTTGCTGGCCCGCTCCGAACGGCCCGGCCATCACCTGCCCGCCCTGCGGCTGGCCGGCGTAGCCCGCGTATTGCTGGCTCCAGGGGTCCGCGCCGAACGGCAGCATCTTGCCCAGCTGTCCCGCCAGGCCGCCGATCGTGCCGCCCAGTTGCTGATTGCCGAAGGCACCGCCGATCAGTCCACCCAGCGGACGGCCCACGCTGCCGAGCAGATTGCCGAAGAAGCCCTGCGGCGCGAGTTGCTGCTGCTGTTGCTGAAGTTGCTGCTGAAGCTGCTGTTCATAGGCCGCCGCCGTCATCGGATCGACGCCGAACGGCAGCAGCTTGCCGAGCTGCCCGGCCACGCCGCCGATGGTATTGCCGAGCTGTTGGTTGCCGAAGGCACCGCCGATCAGTCCACCGAGCGGACGGCCCACGCTGCCGAGCAGATTGCTGAAGAAGCCCTGCGGCGCGAGTTGCTGCTGCTGTTGCTGGAGCTGCTGAAGCTGCTGTTCATAGGCCGCCGCCGTCATCGGATCGACGCCGAACGGCAGCAGCTTGCCGAGCTGTCCGGCCATGCCGCCGATGGTATTGCCCAGCTGTTGGTTGCCGAAGGCACCGCCGATCAGTCCGCCCAGCGGACGGCCCACGCTGCCGAGCAGATTGCCGAAGAAGCCCTGCGGCGCGAGTTGCTGCTGCTGTTGCTGGAGCTGCTGAAGCTGCTGTTCATAGGCCGCCGCCGTCATCGGATCGACGCCGAACGGCAGCAGCTTGCCGAGCTGCCCGGCCACGCCGCCGATGGTATTGCCGAGCTGCTGATTGCCCAGCGCGCCGCCGATCAATCCCCCCAGCGGTCGTCCCACGCTGCCGAGCAGATTGCCGAAGAAGCCCTGCGGCGCGAGTTGCTGCTGCTGTTGCTGAAGTTGCTGTTCATAGGCCGCCGCCATCATCGGATCGACCCCGAACGGCAGCAGCTTCTGGATGTTGGGCAGCCCGGTCATGGGCAGTCCGCCCGGCGGCCAGCCCGTGCCCGGAAAGCGGGGCAGCGTGCTGAGGATGCGGTCGCGAATGTGCGGCGGAATGCCCATGATGTTTTGCGGTGAAAAATCCTGCTGCTGTCCGTAGGCCGCCATCGGATCGGTCCCGAATGGCAGCAGCTTGCCGAGCTGTCCCGCGAGGCCGCCGATGGCGCCGCCGAGCTGGGCGTTGCCGAAGGCGCCGCCGATGGCATTTCCAATGGGCTGCCCGAACTGCCCGAGGAAATCGCCGATGGCTCCCTGCGGCGCGAATTGCTGTTGCTGCATCTGCTGGATCTGCTGCAGATAGGCGCTGGCGGGATCAGTCCCGAAGGGCAGCAACGAGCCGCCGATGCCGCCGGCCACCTGCCCGATCTGCGAACCGAGCGACGGATTGCCGAACAGCCCGCCGATCCCCTTGCCGATCAGGCCGCCGACCGGGCCGCCGAGAAGGCCGCCCAAAAAACCCTGCGGCATGAGTTGAGCCTGCGCGCCGGGCAGCCCCGAATATCCCTGCTGGAAGTCGTTCATCTCGCTTGTCCTCTGTCTGTTGCGTGCGGCGCCCTCGCGACGGATCGCGGGCGCCGGTACGGACGCGACGACGCCGTACCGGCCGCACAGTTGATGGAAAGTTTTCAGGACCTGCAATGCGCGCGCTCTGCTTCGCGCCGGGGGACATGCCCGCGACGCGCCCTGCGCGGCTGACGTCCACTGACCAATGTGAGTGGGTGCCAACTCGCCTCACCATCATGGAAGGGGCACCCGGGCTTTTCAAGCGGAGTGCGCGCCCCTTTGCGCGGTCTCAACCGGCCTTAGCGGAGGGAATTCAATGAGCGCCGGCATGTAACCAGGGTCTGCTTCGCCGCGCGCCGGGCACGGACGGCCAGGGACTTCGGCCGCTTCGATCGGAACATCGACGGGCGCCCGGAACGGCCGCGCCAGTGCATGGCCGCGAGGCCGGACCGCATCGACTGCGCCGATCATCGCCTTGCCGGCAGAGGCTGCCAGGTGGCGAGCACGGTCAACAAGCGATTGCGCATGGCGGTCACGATGACGCCGGGCAGCAGGACACGGCCTGCCGGATCGCGCGGCCTTTGATAAGATGCGCGCTCCTTCGATTCTTCCACCCGAGCATGAGCTTCGCCACCTGGGTCACTTTCTTTTTCGCCTCCTGCCTGATCGCCATCTCGCCCGGCTCGGGCGCGGTGCTCTCGATGTCCCACGGCCTCGCCTACGGCGTGCGCAGGGCGAGCGTGACCATCCTCGGCCTGCAGGCGGGACTGCTGCTGGTGCTGTTCATCGCCGGCGCCGGCGTCGGCTCGATTCTGCTGGCGTCCGAAACCCTGTTCACCATCGTCAAGACGGTGGGCGCGCTGTACCTGATCTGGCTCGGCCTCTGCCAGTGGCGCGCGCAGCCGGCGGCGGCCCACCTTCAGGCCCAGGGCCAGGGGCAGATGCCGGCGCCGCGCAGGCGCTTCCTGCTCGGCTTTCTCACCAACGCGACCAACCCCAAGGGCATCGTCTTCATGGTGGCCGTGCTGCCGCAGTTCATATCGGGCGACGCGCCGCTGCTGCCGCAACTGCTGATCCTCGCCGCCACCACCTGCGCGGTGGACCTGGTGGTGATGCACGGCTATGCGGGCGCGGCATCGGCGCTGCAGCGCGTGTTCCGCAGCGCTCAGGCGCTGCGCATGCAGAACCGCGTCTTCGGCGGCGTGCTCATGGCGGTGGGAGCGACCCTGTTCTTCGTCAAGCGCGGGCAGCACGCCTAGCCGGCCTGCCGGCCGGGAACGGCTTGCCCGCACAGCGGCCCAAGCCAGCATGGAAACCTGCCCGCTCTGCGGCCGCGAGCTCATCGACGGTCCCTCGGTCAATGAACATCACCTGGTGCCGCGAAGTCATCGCGGGCGCGACAAGGTGCGCATGCACCGGGTGTGTCACAACAAGATCCATTCGGTGTTCAGCGAGAAGGAGCTGGCGCGCTACTACCACACCTGGGAGCGCCTGCTGGAGAACGAGGAAATCCTGCGTTTCGTGGCCTGGGTGCGCAAGAAGGACCCGGCCTGGTATGACCGCCACGACCCGCGTCGGCGGCGCTGATGTCACAATCGGGCTTTGTGTCCCCTGACCCGCTCGATGAACCTGACCACGCCCGCCCTGCTCTTCCCCGCCATTTCGCTGCTGCTGCTCGCCTATACCAACCGCTTCATCGTCCTCGCCCAGCTGATCCGGCACCTGCACAGCCAGAACCAGGAGAACCTGACCGATGTCGTGATCCGGCAGATCGCCAACCTCGGCCTGCGCATCACGCTGATCCGGCGCATGCAGGCGATGGGGGTGCTCAGCTTCCTGTTCTGCGCACTGTCGATGTTCCTCATCTTCGTCGACATGCTGCGCAGCGCCGAGTATGTTTTCGGCGCCAGCATCTTCTTGCTCGTGATCTCGCTGATCTTTTCACTGTACGAAATATTGATAAGCACCAAGGCAATCGAGATAGAACTGGAAGACATTCAGAACCACGCAAAGAGACAGGGGAGTCGCTTGCCCTAAAGAAACAGTGAGATGGGGCGGCGGCTGAACTTTCTTGCGCCAACAGGTCTTAATACCAGTTTGACAACTCACAAAAAAGAACTATGAACCCCATCTCCGTCGATAACGTTGTTAACACCTATCGCTTCTACGCCCCGGTCTACGACAGCCTGTTCGGTGCCGTGCTCGAGCCGGGCCGTCGTGCGCTGACCGAGACGGTGCGTGCGCTCCAGCCGTCCTCGATCCTGGAGGTCGGGGTGGGCACCGGTCTCACGCTGAGCCAGTATCCGGAGAGCGCGGCCATCACCGGCATCGACATATCCGACCACATGCTGGAGATCGCCCGCGAGCGCGCCAGCAAGATGCCCGAGCGCAGCATCCAGCTCGCGGCCATGAATGCGGAGATGATGGACTTGCCCGATGACAGTTTCGATTGCGTAGCAGTGCCCTATGTGCTGTCCGTCACCCCGCACCCCGAACGCCTGGTCGCCGAGATCCGGCGCGTCTGCCGCAAGGACGGCACCATCCTGATCCTCAATCATTTCAGCGGCAGCCGCTTCTGGTGGTTCCTCGAGCGCGCGGTGCGCTCGCTCGCCAACCGCATCGGCTTCCGTTCCGACTTCTGCTTCAACGAGCAGATCCTCAAGTACGACTGGGAGATCCAGTCGGTGCGCAAGGTCAACCTGTTCGGCCTGTCCCGGCTCGTGGTGATCCGCAATACCTGAGGCGACCGGCATCCTGAGAGGCACTCCGACGCGACGCGCGGCTTGGCGATAGAATCGACGGCCCGGACTCCTCCGGCGCAGCACCCGTCACCGTAACAAACCATCCCTGGAGCCAACACAATGAAAACCAAAGCCGCGATTGCGTGGAAGGCAGGCGAACCCCTTTCCGTTGCCGAAGTCGACCTCGAAGGCCCGCGCGCGGGCGAGGTGCTGGTCGAGATCAAGGCCACCGGCATCTGTCATACCGACTGGTACACGCTGTCCGGCGCCGATCCGGAAGGCATCTTCCCGGCCATCCTCGGCCATGAGGGCGCCGGCGTCGTGGTCGATGTCGGCCCCGACGTGCGCTCGCTGAAGGCGGGCGACCATGTGATCCCGCTCTACACGCCGGAATGCCGGCAATGCAAATTCTGCCTGTCGCAGAAGACCAATCTGTGCCAGGCGATACGCTCCACCCAGGGCCGCGGCCTCATGCCCGACGGCAGCAGCCGCTTCTCGCTCGAGGGCAAGCCGCTGTTCCACTACATGGGCACCTCGACCTTTTCCAACTACATCGTGGTGCCGGAGATCGCGCTCGCGAAAATCCGCAGCGACGCACCGTTCGACAAGGTCTGCTACATCGGCTGCGGCGTGACCACGGGCGTGGGCGCCGTGCTGTTCACCGCCAAGGTGGAGGCCGGCGCCAATGTCGCCGTGTTCGGCCTCGGTGGCATCGGCCTCAACGTCATCCAGGCTGCGCGCATGGTCGGCGCCGACAAGATCATCGGCATCGACATCAATCCCGCGCGCGAAGAGATGGCGCGCAAGTTCGGCATGACCCACTTCATCAATCCGAAGGAAGTGGACAACGTGGTCGATGCGGTGATCCAGCTCACCGACGGCGGCGCCGACTACAGCTTCGAGTGCATCGGCAACACCACCACCATGCGCCAGGCGCTGGAGTGCTGCCACAAGGGCTGGGGCCAGTCGGTCATCATCGGCGTGGCGGCGGCCGGACAGGAGATCAGCACGCGTCCGTTCCAGCTGGTGACCGGCCGCGTCTGGAAGGGCTCGGCCTTCGGCGGCGCGCGCGGCCGCACCGACGTGCCGAAGATCGTCGACTGGTACATGGAAGGCAAGCTCAACATCGACGACCTGATCACGCACACGCTGCCGCTGGACCGCATCAACGAAGGCTTCGACCTGATGAAGCGCGGCGAGTCGATCCGTTCCGTAGTGCTCTACTGATCATGGCCGACATCATTTCCGAACACCGCTGCCACGGCGGCATCCAGGCCTTTTATCGGCACGAGTCCTCGACCATCGGCCTGCCGATGCGCTTCTCGGTCTTCCATCCGCCGCAGGAGAGGAGCGAGATGGTGCCGGTGCTGTTCTGGCTGTCCGGGCTGACCTGCACCGAAGAGACCTTCCCGATCAAGGCCAACGCCCAGCGCCTGGCCGCGCAATACGGACTGATGCTGGTGGCGCCGGACACCAGTCCGCGCAATACCGGCATCGAAGGCGAGGACCGCGACTGGGATCTCGGCAGCGGGGCCGGCTTCTATCTCGACGCCACCGCCGAACCCTGGCGCCGGCACTACCGGATGGAGTCCTGGATCACCGAGGAGCTGTTCGGGCTGGTGCGCGACGAGTTCAATGCCGACACGGAGCGCGCCGGCATCTTCGGCCACTCGATGGGTGGCCATGGCGCGCTGACCCTGGCGCTGCGGCATCCCGACCGCTATCGCTCGGTCTCGGCGTTCGCGCCGATCGCCGCGCCCAGCCGCTGCCCCTGGGGCGAGAAAGCCTTCACCGCTTATCTCGGCGAGGACCGCGAAGCCTGGCGCGAACACGATGCGAGCGAGCTGATGCGCAAGCGGCGGGCGCCCTTTCCGCAGGGGATCCTGATCGACCAGGGACTGGACGACAAATTCCTCAAGGAGCAACTGCTGCCGCTGCAGTTCGAGCAGGCCTGCATCGACGCCGGGCAACCGCTGACGATGCGACTGCACGAGGGCTACGACCACGGCTATTACTTCATCGCCAGCTTCATCGATGACCATCTCGCGTTCCATCAGCGCATTCTTGGCGGCTAGTCGTGCAACGCGCATGGCAAAGCCGGCGGATATCCAGTAGCATAGGCGGTCAGAAAAAAAAGCACGGTCGTAAGCCGTGCCCCAAGAAACACTGAACCGCCATTAACGGAGACAACCATGACCCGACGCATCCTGTCGCGCCGCGACTTCCTGAAAACCTCGGCTGCCGCCGGCGCCGCGCTGGCACTGCCCGCATTTGCCCAGTCGGGCTATCCCAATCGTCCGATCCGCCTGATCTGCCCGTGGCCGGCTGGCGGCTCGACCGATGTGGTGATGCGCGCCATCGGCGACAGCTTCGCCAAGCAGATCGGCGGCACCGTGATCATCGAGAACAAGCCGGGCGCCGGCGGCATTCTCGGCGCCGGCGAAGCCGCGCGCGCGCAACCCGACGGCTACACCCTGACCCAGGTGCCGCTGGGCGTGTTCCGCCTGCCGCACATGCAGAAGGTGTCCTTCGACCCCCTCAAGGATCTGACCTACATCTCCTGCCTGACCGGCTATACCTTCGGCATGGTGGTGCGCTCCGATTCCCCGATCAAGAGCATCAAGGACCTGGTGGACTACGCCAAGGCCAATCCGGAGCGCTTCACCTACGGCTCGACCGGCACCGGCACCACGCCGCACCTCGTGGTCGAGCAGTTCTCGCGGCGCGCCGGCATCAAGCTGCTGCACGTGCCGTTCAAGGGCAACGCCGACGGCATGCAGGCGCTGCTCGGCGGCCACGTGATGGCGCACAGCGACGCCACCGGCTGGGCTTCGGCGGTCGAGGCCGGCCGCTGCCGCCTGCTCGCCACCTACGGCTCCAAGCGCACCAAGCGCTGGCCGAACGTGCCGACCCTGCAGGAGCTCGGCTTCCAGACCGTGTCGGACTCGCCGTTCGGCATCGGCGGCCCGAAAGGCATGGACCCGGCCCTGGTCAAGCGCCTCGACGAAACCTTCCGCAAGGTGCTCCAGGATCCGCAGGTCGTCTCCACGCTGGAGAAGTTCGACCAGCCGATCATCTACATGAACACCGCCGAGTACACCAAGTTCGCGCAGGACACCTTCAAGGAAGAGAAGGAAACCATCGAAAGCCTCGGCCTGGCCAAGAGCTGATCCCCCGCGCCCGGCGCCTCGACGCCGGGCGCATCCTCCAGCGGCGCGGCCTGCCGCGCCCGCTGTCTTTCCGCCCTCCACAACGCGTTGCGCAAGCTACGTATAATGCCTGCCATTCCGTCCGGCGCCCGCCGGGCTTGCCGAATCGGAGCGTGCATTGAATAACCCCGAACCCCGCGTGCACCTGCTGCTGCAGGATGGCCGGCGCTTTCAGACCCTGATCGACAATGTGCAGGACTTCGCGCTCTACCTGCTCGATCATGAAGGCAGGATCAGCAGCTGGAATGCCGGCGCCGAGCGCATCGAGGGCTATCCGGCCGACGAGATCATCGGCCGCAGCATGTCGCTCTTCCTTGCCCCCGAGGACCGCGCGAGCGGGACACTGGAACAGGCGCTTGCATCGGCCGCCGGGCAGGGGCGGCACGAGATGGAAGGCTGGCATGTGCGCAAGGACGGCTCGCGCTTCTGGGCGCATACCGTGCTGCAGGCGATCCGCGACGATGACGGCCAGCTGGCCGGCTACGCCAGCATCGCGCGCGACATCACCCAGCGCAAGCTGGCCGGCGAGACGCTCGAACGCGCCAGTGCCAGGCTGCTGCAGGCGCAGCGGCTGGAAGCGGTCGGACAGCTGACCGGCGGCATCGCGCATGACTTCAACAATGCCCTGTCGGTCATCGTCAACAGCCTCGACCTGCTGGCATCCAGGCTGCGCAGCGCGAGCGACATCGTGGTGCTTGAGAAGGCGCAGCGCGCCTCGGAGCGGGCCGCCGACCTGACCCGGCAACTGCTTGCCTTCGCGCGCCGCCAGGCGCTCGCGCCGGAGCGGCTCGATCTGAATGCCCTGATCGCCTCGGCCGAACCGATGCTGCGCCGGGCCTGCGGGCCCTCGGTGCGGCTGGCGGTCGCCCCCGGCGCCGAGCCGCGCATGGTCTCGGTCGACAGCCAGCAATTGCTGCAGGCCCTGCTGAACCTGGTGATCAATGCACGGGAGGCGATGCCGCACGGCGGCGAGCTTGCCATTCGCTGCGACAGCGTCGTGCTGGCGGAACGCCATGCGGCGGCGAATCTGCTGCCCGGCAGCTATGCGACGGTGAGCGTGAGCGATACCGGCATCGGCTTGCCGCCCGACCTCGTGCCGCGCGCGATCGAACCCTTCTTCACCACCAAGCAGGACGGCAGCAGCGGGCTCGGCCTGAGCCAGGCCTACGGATTCGCCGCGCAGTCGGGCGGCGGCATGATCATCGATTCCGCGGTCGGCAAGGGCACGAGCGTGACCATGTATTTTCCGCTGGCGCCCGCGGCCACGGACAAGCCGCCGGTTGCGTCCGTCGCCGGACGCGCCGGCAAGGTGCTGATCGTCGAGGATGATCAGGACGTGCTCGACCTGGCCACCCGCATCTTCCAGAGCCTGGGCTTCGATGTGCTCACCGCCGGCAACGGCCTGGACGGCGTCGCCGTGCTGGAACGGGTGCGCGACATCGACGTGCTGTTTACCGATGTCGTCATGCCGATGGGGATGAGCGGCATCGAACTCGCGCGCTTCACCCGCAAGGTCTGTCCGCAGGTGCGCATCCTGCTCGCCTCGGGTTACCCGATGGAGGTGCTGCGCGCGGAATACGGCGATCTCGATGACTTTGCCTTCATCGGCAAGCCTTTCCGCTGGACCGAACTGCTGGAGAAGATCCGCGCGGTGCAGGAAGCCGCCTGAGGGCGGCTTCACCCTTCCCCCTCCGGCCCTTACAGCAGGGTCTTGCCCAGCGCCTCGAGCTGCAGGCGGTAGGCAGCGGGGTCCAGCTGCCGGCTGGCGACGCCGCTGTCCCATGCCGCCGCCGCGATGCGCGGCGTGACGCCGCCCAGCAGGCGCTTGTCGAGCAGGCCCGGCACGATGGCGCCGGGGCCGAAGCCGTCGGCGCCCCGCGCCAGCGCCGCGAGTGCCTGCACGCAGGCACGCTTCATCTCCTGGTTGATGCCGCGCGCACCGCTGTCGAGGGCGGCGCGGAAGAGATAGGGGAAGCACAGCGCATTGTTGATCTGGTTCGGATAGTCGGAGCGCCCGGTGGCAATGATGGCGTCCGGCGCGGCTTCCCGCACCAGCTCCGGCCGCAGCTCGGGCTCGGGATTGGCGAGCGCGAACACGATCGGCCTGGCCGCCATTTTCCTCACATCGTCCTGGCTCAGCAGGCCCGGGCCCGACAGGCCGAGGAAGACATCCGCCATGCCGATCACCTCCGACAGCGTGGCGGCGGCGGTGTCCTGCGCCCAGGCCCGCTTTTCCTCGCTCAGCGTGCGCGCCGTGGTGAGCACCCCGCGGCTGTCGCAGACATACACATTCTCGCGCCGCACGCCGAGGTCCACGATCATGTCGAGGCAGGCCATCGCCGCGGCGCCGGCGCCCGAGCACACCACTTTCGCCAGCGAGATGTCGCGCCCGGTCAGCTCCAGCGCGTTGAGCAGGCCGGCGCCGACGACGATCGCGGTGCCGTGCTGGTCGTCATGAAAGACGGGGATCGACAGGCGTTCGCGCAGCCGGCGTTCGACGTAAAAGCATTCGGGCGCCTTGATGTCTTCGAGATTGATGCCGCCGAAGGTCGGATGCAGCGCCGCGATGATCTCGACCAGCTTGTCGGGGTCGGTCTCGTCGATCTCGATGTCGAAGGCATCGATGCCCGCGAATTTCTTGAACAGCACCGCCTTGCCTTCCATGACCGGCTTGCCCGCCAGCGCGCCGATGTCGCCCAGGCCGAGCACCGCCGTGCCGTTGGTGATGACGCCGACGAGATTGCCCTTGGCGGTGTATTCATAGGCCTTGGACGGCTGCCTGTTGATCTCCATGCAGGGCGCGGCGACGCCGGGGGAATACGCCAGCGACAGGTCGGTCTGGCTGCCGACCGGCTTGGTCACCTGGATGGCGACCTTGCCGCGCTGGCCGGCGGCATGGTATTCGAGTGCTTGTTGCTCGAGCGTTGTCATATCGTTACAGAGTAGTGGTTGATCGTCGTTGCCGCATGTTTTCGTCGGACGAACGCAAATGCGCCGCCCTGCCTCGTCCGCGCGCGCGGTTGCGCGGAAAAGGGAGGCTGCCCGGCCTGCCGCGGAGCGGAGCCGGGATGCTGATGTCTGGATCGGATTAATGGTATTGCGCCATCGCTGGCGGGCGCTCGCCGGCTGATAAGCCTGCGGCGTTCCGTGATCCGGCGCCGTCGCCTCGGACGGTCCGGTATCTCCCCGGGATAAGGAAGACGGAATACAGCGTTACCGACGGCAGGAGCGGGGTGTGCCCCGGCCGGGGGAATGCAAGACTAGCACAAAGACCGTCTGACGGGTATCGGGGATCAGAGCGGATAAGGCTTCAGGGGATCGGCTGTCGCGTCCTTCATCGGCGGCGTGCGCGCCACGTTCATCACCATCGACACCGTGGTGAAGTAGCCGATCAGGCCGAGCATGTCGAGCAGGCCGCGTTCGCCGTAGCAGGCCACCGCGCGCGCGTACGTGCCATCCGACACGCCATGCATGCGCTGCAGTTCGTCGCACACTTCCCAGGCGATCTCCTCGTCCTCGGCCATGCCGGGCGGGCGCCGCCCCTCGGCCAGCGCGTCGAGCATCTCCTGGCGGATGCCCGCCCTCTGCGCCAGCGGATGATGCATGCACCACTCGAACTGCTGAGTCCACTGGCGGGACACGATCAGCATCACGAATTCATTGATGCGGGTTTCGAGCGAGGTCTGGAAGCGCAGGTACTCGCCGACCTTCTGCAGCCGGTTCATCAGTTCCGGACTGCGCATGAGCGGGATGAAAGGCCCGAACACGCCCTTGCGCGGGCCGTTGATCAATTCCTGCGCCGCCGCGCGCTGGGCGTCGTCCATCGCTTCCGGTGCCAGCGCGGGCATCCGCTCGGGGCCGGGCATGCAGTGCGCGAGGTCGGGTTTGAGAGTGTTCATGTCGGTTCCCTGGAAGTGGAGGTCAGAAGGATGGCGCTGCCGGCGAGCATGGCGGCGGCGACGATCAGCGCGCTCGAAAAGCCGTTGCCGCCGACAGTGAGCGGGCCGATGATCTGGCCGGCGGCGAATGCGGCCGTCATCGCGGCGAGCAGCACGCGCGCGTCGGCGCCGGCCACCCGCTTGCCTTCCTGCAGCGCCGCCAGCGTGATCACCATGAAGGTGCCGCCGACGCACAGCGCGGCGATGAAGACCGGCAGCAGGCCGGGGCTCAGCGCCGGCAATACCACGCCGGCGGCCATCACGAGATGCGACCAGCGCCAGAGGCGGCGGTTGCCGAAGCGCGCGACCAGCGCGGCGACGCACAGGGTCGACAGCGCCGCAGCCAGCCCGAAAACCGGCCACGACCAGCCGAACAGCGGCGAGCCCTGCAGCGCGGTCCTGGCCATCACGGGCAGGAAGGTGGCGGGAATGATGTAGCCGAAACCGAAGATGCCGTAGCACAGCACGAGACGCAGCGCGTCGGCGTTCCAGCGGAAACGCGAGCGCCCGGTGGCGGCGGCCGCGGCGGCTGCGTGTACGGGTGCGAGAAAGCGCCAGGCGGCCAGGCTGAGCGCGGCGGCGAGCAAGCCCAGCGCCGCCCAGGCGCCGGATGCATGGGCGCCGGCGCCGATCAGCAGCAGGCACAGCAATCCGGCCGCGGCGATACCGCTGCCGACGCCGGCGAAGACGAGGCTGTTGAGGAAGGGGCGCCGGTAGATCGCCAGCGCCTCCATGCACCAGGCCGACACCGAGATCAGCACCCAGGCACTGGCGATGCCGGCCACCAGGCGCAGCAGCAGCCAGCCCGCGTAAGGCAGCGGCGCGGCCATCGCCAGCGTGGTCGCCACGATGACCAGCAGGCCGGCTCTGATCGCCCGCTCCGGCCTCACCGCGACCACCATCGCCGACAGCGCGCCGAGCAGATAGCCGAGATAGTTGGCCGACGCCAGCAGACCGCCCGCCGGCAGCGTCAGCGCGCCGTCCTGCAGCATCATCGGCAGCACCGGCGTGAAGGCGAAGCGCCCTATGCCCATCGCGACCGCAAGTGCGGCAAGCCCGGCAAGCGCCCGCGATATGCCGGCGCCGGCGGCATGGCCGGGCGTGCCGGCGTCAGTGGTTTCCCTGGTCTCCATGGCGCCAGTCTAACGTCACCGGGCCATTAACAAAAATGAATAATGCAGATGACGGATTCTCGAAACGAGAAACTACTTCTTCGGCATCATCTCCGCTACCGGCTTGACGTTGCCGCAGTCGGCCGACAGCCAGCGTCCGCTGTTCTCGGAATGCTGATTGACGGGCTGGCCATGCATGGTGCCCTTGAAATCGTAGGTGGAGGTATAGCTTTCGTTGCCGTTGAAGGTCCCTTTGGCGCGCCCCTCGCCCTTCATCGCCGCGCCGTTGCAGACGATGTCGACGCTGTAGCTGCCGCCGTTGCGCACCATGTTCTTCGACTGGCAGCCCATCTCGTTCTTCTCGAGTCCCGGCAGCTGGTCGCCCTCGGCCATCTGCCGGGTGATGCAGACCCTGGTCACCATCGCGCCGTCCTGGAACTGCGGCACGTTGACGCCCATCTTGCGCATCTGCTCCATCTGTTCCGGCGGGATCTTCGGCATGTTCTTCATCGCGTCGGATTTCGTCGTCATTTCCCACAGGCCGGGCTTCATCTGTCCAGCGGCCAGCGCCTGGGCGGACAGCAGGGAACACAGCAGCACGGCAACAGTCGTCTTGCGCATCACATCTCCTCGGGTTGAAAAAAATCAGTCCGGCCAGTGCGGCTCGGGCAACTGCTCGAATACCGGCCGCCCGAGCAGGTAACCCTGCACCAGCTCGATGCCGAGATCGGCCAGGGTGTTGAGCTCGGCAAGGGTTTCCACGCCTTCGGCGACGGGCCGGATGCCGAGTTCGCGGCAGACCAGCAGCACGCCGGAGACGATGCTGCGGCGGACGCGGTCGCTGTCGATGCCGCGGGTCAGCGCCATGTCGAGCTTGATGATATCGGGCTGAAAGTTGGCCAGCAGATTGAGTCCTGAATAACCCGCGCCGAAATCGTCGATGGCGGTGGCGAAGCCCTGGCGCCGGTATTCGGTGAAGATGCCCTGCAGGTGCGCTTCGTCCTGCACCTGTTCGCCCTCGGTCACCTCGAACACCAGGCGGTCGGTCGGCAGTTCGAACTGTTTCGCCGCTTCCAGCGTGGCGCGGATGCAGGTCTCGGGACGATAGACCGCATTCGGGAGGAAGTTGATGTGCAGCTTGCAGTCGGGCCGGTCGGCCAGTCCGAGCCGCGCCGCCAGTTCGATCGCCTTGACCCGGCAGGCCTGATCGAAGCGGTAGCGGTTGTCGCTGTTGACCTGCTCCAGCACCCACCCGGCGCCCTGCCCCTCGACGCCGCGCACCAGTGCCTCGTAGGCATGCACGGTCCGGCGGCGGAGATCGAGGATGGGCTGGAAAGCCATGCTGAATTCGAAGGACAATCCGGCGCCGTCACGGCATTCGCGGCAGCCTACGGGGATAAAGGGACGGGACATCAAATGTTTTCTCCGCGGGCCAGGTAAGGGATGGATGCAGGATAAATGCAGCGCCCTTGCATTCTATCAAAGTGTCTGCGCGGCAAGAATGCGGGGTGTGGCTGCCATGCTATCCTTGCAAGCCGTCCGACAGACAGCCGTCATGTACACGCAATTCTTCCGGCTTTCGCAGGCCCCATTCTCGATTTCGCCCGATCCGCGCTATCTCTTCATGAGCGAGCGGCACCGGGAGGCGCTCGCTCACCTGTTGTACGGCGTGGACAGCGGCGGCGGCGTGGTGGTGCTGACGGGGGATATCGGCACCGGCAAGACCACCATCTGCCGCTGCTTCCTGGAGCAGGTCCCGTCCAACTGCAATGTCGCCTACATCTTCAATCCGCGCCTGACGGCAATCGAACTGCTGCAGACGGTCTGCGAGGAATTCCGCATCGACATCGTCGCGGACGACGGCGACAAGAGCACCAAGCGCTACATCGACGCGCTCAACCGCTTCCTGCTCGCCGCCCATGCCGCCGGCCGCAACAGCGTGCTGATCATCGACGAGGCGCAGAACCTGTCGCCGGGCGTGCTGGAGCAGCTGCGCCTGCTGACCAATCTCGAAACCAATGAACGCAAGCTGCTGCAGATCATCCTGATCGGCCAGCCCGAGCTGCGCGCCATCCTCGCCCAGCCCGACCTGGAGCAGCTGGCGCAGCGCATCATCGCCAACTATCACCTCACCGCGCTGTCGGAGGCGGAGACTGCGAGCTACATCCAGCACCGGCTCGCCGCGGCCGGCCTCACCGGCGCCTCGCCGTTCCCGGCGGCGCTGACGCGGCAGATACACCGTCTCACCGCCGGCGTGCCGCGCCGGATCAATCTGCTGTGCGACCGCGCGCTGCTCGGCGCCTATGCCAATGGCCTGTCGACGGTCGACCGCCGCATCCTCGACGGCGCGGCGCGCGAGTTGTTCGTCAGCGGCCGCATGCGCGAACCGGCAAAGCGCCGCGTGCCGGTCCTGGCGGCGACGCTGCTGGCGCTCGCGCTCGGCGGCGCGGCGGGCTGGGCCGCCATCGACGCCGGCTGGCTCACGCCGCCGCGCACCGCCCAGGCCGGCGCCGCGACGCAGGCCACGCTCGCCGTCGCCGGTACCGATGCCGCTCGCAAGCCAGAGGCGGCTGCCGCATCCGCGCCCGGCCCCGCGGTCCAGGCCGCGGCCGCTCCGGCGGAGCCGCCGACGGAAGCCGAAGGCCCGCTCACCAGCGAAGCCGAAGCCATCCGCCTGCTCGCGCGGCTGTGGGGCGGCACCCTGGCCGGCGACGATCCCTGCGGCTCGGCGCCCGAACACGGCTTGCGCTGCCACTGGAGCACCGGCGGCATTCCCGAACTGCGCCGGCTCGACCGCCCTGCGGCGCTCAAGCTGCGCGACGATTCCGGCAAGAGCTATTTCGCGCTGCTGACCCGCCTCGACGAAGCCAGCGCGACACTGCGCATCGGCGCCCAGCGCAAGCCGGTGTCGGTCGTGGCGCTGGCGCGCCAGTTCGACGGCGTGTTCGTGACCCTGTGGCGGCCGCCGCCGGGTTTCAACGCCGCGCTGAAAATGGAAGACAAGGGCCCGGCGGTGGACTGGATCGCGGAGCGCCTCGCCGGGCTGGCGGGCGAGCCCGCGCCGGCCGCCGGGCGCCCCTTCGACCAGAAGCTGCTGCGCCAGGTGCTCCAGTTCCAGCAAGCCTCGGGACTGGCGGCGGACGGCATTGTCGGCGCCGTGACCGCGATGCAGATCAACCGCGCCGCCGGCATCGCCGAGCCGCGCCTGCTCGCCAGTCTGCAGGGCGCATCGCCCTCTACGGAATAAGCCTATGTCCTACATCCTCGAAGCGCTGAAGAAAGCCGAAGCGGAACGGCGCAGCGGCCATGCGCCATCCATCCACACGCCGCACTCCTTCGCGCCGGCGGGCGCCGCGCGCCCCTGGTGGCGGCACCCCGCGGCCTGGGCCGGCGTCGCCGTGCTGCTCGCCGCCGCCGGGGCCGCAGGCTGGCAGCTCATGCGCGACCCGGCACCGCCGGCGCAGGTCGCCGCCGCTGCCGTTCCGGCCGCCGCCGCGCCTGCCGCGCCTGCCGCACCCGCATCACCTGCCGCAGTCCCCGCTGCCCCGCCGCCGACCGCCGCCGCTCGGCCGCCGGCCGTCGAAGCGCCTCCCGCCCCGCCGCCCCGCGAACCGAAGGTCGCCGCGAAGCCGGAACCGAAGGCCGAGCGCAAGCCCGAGCCCAGGCCGAAGCCGCGCAAGGAAGAGGAAGCGAAAGCGCCGGCCGCCGTCGCGAGGGCGCCCGAGGCCGACAAGCCGCCGCCGCCCCTGCGCGAGCTGCCCGAGCACATCCAGCGCGAGATACCGCCGCTGCAGATCGGCGGCTACATCTATTCGCCGGTGCCGGCGGACCGCTCGGTCCTGATCAACAAGCGCCTGCTGCGCGAAGGGGACGAGATCGCGCCCGGCCTGACGCTGGAAAAGATGACGCAGAGCGGCATGGTGCTCAACTACCGCGGCCACCGCTACCGCAGCGCCTACTGACGGCTCAGCCCGAGGCGGCCGGGCAGTGCGCGCGCCGGCAGGAAGACCAGCAGATTCCCCGCCAGCACGCACCCCAACCCGAGGAAGGCGGGCAGGCTCCAGCGGTAGCCTTCGAACACGGTGGAAATCGACAGCGCCACCACCGGGAACAACACCGTGCAGTAGGCGGCGCGATCCGGGCCCAGTCGTCCCACCAGCAGCAGATAGGCGGTGAAGCCGATCACCGAGCCCGGCACCGCGAGGTACAGCAGCGAGCCCAGGTAGCGCGCATCGGCCGGCAGCGCGAACGACATGCCGAGCCCCAGCGCCAGCAGCGTCAGCAGCGCCGCGCCGATGAACATCGCCCAGGTATTGGTCATCCAGGGCGTCATGCCGAGCGCCTGCATCCGCGCCGACAGCAGGTTCCCGCTCGAGAAGAACAGCGTGCCCAGCAGCGCCAGTCCGAGCCCGGCCAGCATGCCGTTGTCGTCCATGTGGTCCAGCAGCTGTGGCAGGAACAGCAACGCGATGCCGGCCAGCCCGAGCAGCGCGCCGGCGATCACCTGGGGCTGCAGCGGGCGGCCGAGGAACAGGCGGCCATTGATCGCATTCCAGAGCGGCGCCGTCGAAAACACCACCGCCACCAGCCCGCTCGTCACCCATTGGCTGGCATAGTAGAAGCACAGGAAATTGCAGCAGAACAGCGCGGTGCCCTGCGCGATCAGATACCGCCATGCGCCCGCCGGCGGCCGCAGCCGGTCCCCCCTGGCCGCCAGGATCGCGAGCAGCACCGCCGCCGCGATCCAGAAGCGCAGCGCGATCGAGACCGGCGCCGGCACGGAGCCGAGCTGCCACTTGATGGCGATCCAGGTCGAACCCCAGATCAGGACGGTAAGCAGATAGAGGCCGGCATTCATGTGCATTCCCTTGCAAAGGAAGGCAGCATGCGCGGCACGGGAAGATCATGCTTGTCGAAACTTGCGGTCCTGCATGCCCGGACGCGGCGGCTTGTCGGATCTTGCGCTTGCTTTTCCGGCGCCGCCCATGCTGCGCCCGGCATCGCGTATAGTTGCCAGACTGACCCGTAATCCGCATTCTTCGAGACCGCCATGCCATCCTTGCCCGAAGCGCCCGTTCCGGATGCCATCGGCCACGCCGTATTCGACACGCTGCGTGGCGCGAACGCTCAGCTGGAGCGTTTCGCCTGGCTCGGCGACGACATGGCGCTGGCGGTCTGGCGGCGCGATACCACCGAAGAAGAAACCGCCTACCTGCGGCCGGGCCATCACACCCTGTCCTGCTATCTCGGCGGCGGCTACCGCACGGAGCGCAACGAACTCCCCGGCCGCTTCGGAGCGCCGGGCCGGCTGTGCACGCTGCCCGACCAGCATGAATCCCGCTGGGTGGTGCGCGACCAGCTGCGCCTGCTGCACCTGTATTTCCTGCCCCGCCATTTCACCCGCCGCGCGGTGGTCGAGCTCGATCGCGAGCCGCGCGAACTGACGCTGGCCGACCGCACCTTTTTCGAGGATCCGGCGATCGCCCAGCTCTGCGCCCGGCTCGCGGGCCTGGATTGGGACGGCGCCGACGAACGCCTGCGCGCGAACGAGATTGCCCATGCCGCCCTCGACCGGCTGCTGCATACACAGGCCGAACTGCGGCGCGACCAGAAGCTGCGGGGCGGATTGTCGCCGGCGGCGAGACGGCGCCTGGCGGAATTCATCGATGCCCACCTCGACCAGCCGCTGACGCTCGGCATGCTCGCGGCCCAGGCTTGCCTGTCCGAATTTCACCTGGCGCGCATGTTCCGGATTTCCTTCGGCATGCCGCCCTATGCGTGGATCGCCGCGCGCCGTATCGATCGTGCGCGGTCGCTGCTGGCCCGCCCCGACCTGCCCTTGCAGCAGGTCGCCGACAGCTGCGGCTATGCGGACCTCAGCCATTTCAGCCACCGCTTCCGGGCGGCGACCGGGGTGGCACCCAGCCGCTACCGGCGCATCATCGCCTGAGGGCCTAGCCGGCCGACAGGCGCCGCGGTTCCGGCTCCGCCAGCACGGGTCCGGCGGGCAGCACCTCTTCGGCCGCCGGTTCGGCGGAGGCCGCGGCGGCCTGGTCGATCGCGGCGATCACTTCCAGCGGGGCGACATGATGCAGCATGTGGCCGGCGCCATGGGTGATGTGCAGCGTGCTCTGCGGCAGTTCGGAATACAGGCGCTCAGACTGCGCATGCGTGTCCACGTGGCGGTCGCCGTCGCCGGCCATGATCACCACCGGCATCGACAGTTCCTGGTAGCGGCCATGCAGCGAGAAGGTCGCCGGAATCATCAGCGCGGTATCGGCCGCCGAGGCGCGCAGCTGGGAAGGCCGCACCACCATCCCGACCGGGAACTCGCGCTGGAAGCGCTGCGGCACCTCCGCGGGCCCGAAAATCCGGCGCAGCATCGCCGGCCAGATCGCGCGGCTGAGCAGCGGCGACACGGTGAAGCGCATCAGGTCGCCCAGCACCGGCACCGCCGGCGCGGACAGCACCGGCACGTCGAGGCGCACGCTCGGATAGTAGTAGCCGGACACCAGCACCAGGCTTCTCACCTGCTCCGGGAAATCCAGCGCCAGCGCGACCGCGACCAGCGTGCCCCAGGAATGGCCGAGCACTACGGCAGGGCCGACACCGATCTGGCGCAGCGCGCGCTGCAGGAGAGCGGCCTGGGCCTGCGGCGTCCACACGGTGGTGCGCGGACGCTCGCTGTAGCCGTAGCCCGGACGGTCGAAGACGATGACGCGGTACTTGCGCGCAGCCATGTCGACCAGGCCGCTGCTCATGAAATCCTGGATCAGCGAGCCGTCGCCATGCAGCATCACCAGCGGCTCGCCCTCGCCTCTTTCCATGTAATGCAGCCGCACGCCGTCGACTTCGACGAAACGCCCGACCGGCGGATTGTCCGCCTCGGCCTGGCGGGTGCGGACGCGCACCACGTAGGCGGAGGCTGCCAGCGCGGCGGCGCCGAGCAGCAGCCAGGAGTTGCGGCGCGCGCTCGAAGACGGCACGGTCCGGTAGCGGCGCGGGTAATCATCTCTCGCGGAAAACTTCATTTGTTCTTCTCCCAAGGATTCGTGAACCCGTTGGAAACAGCTCCAGACTTGAAGTTCAATGGTATTTTTTCCATTTTTCCGGCCGGACGGCGCGGTTTGACAGGAGGCGCCCCGCGGCCGAAGATGACACTCACCAACAACGAGGAGGCCACATGCAGGACAAGAAAGATGCGCAATCCTTCACCCGGGACGGAGAAGGGTATCTGCCCGGATTGCTCGGCATACGGGTCACCTCGCTCGGCGAAGGCACGCTCGGCGCGGAGCTGACGGTGCGCAAGGATCTGCTCGCGCCCAACGGCTTTCTGCATGCCGGCACGGTGGTGACGCTGGCCGATACCGCATGCGGCTATGCCTGCATCGCCCACCTCCCCGACGGCGCCGCCAGTTTCACCACCATCGAGTTGAAGAGCAACTTCCTCGGCACCGCGCGCGAGGGCGTGATCGAGTGCGAGGCGAAGGCGGTGCATCTCGGCCGCAATACGCAGGTGTGGGACGCGCTGGTCCGCCACCGCGACACCGGCAAGCTGATCGCCACCTTCCGCTGCACGCAGATGGTGCTGTGGCCGAAATGAGCGACACGCCGCGCACCGTGCGCCCGGGTGTGTACGAACACTACAAGGGCGCGAAGTATTTCGTGCTCGGGCTGTCCCGCAATACCGAGACCGGCGAAGTCTGCGTCGTCTACCGTCCGCTGTACGAGACCGACTGGCCGCAGCTGGTGCACCGCGAAGCCCGCATGTTTTTCGAGGAGGTGGTGGTGGACGGGCGGCGCGTGCCGCGCTTCCGCTGCCTCGAATGATGGATCTGTGCGACGACGGCAAGCGCCTGCAGCCGGTGCCGCTGCAGGATGCGGCGCTGCATGTCGCCACGCATTTCTATGGCCCGGAAGAGAGCGCGGCGCTGATGCATGCCCTGCGCGAAGAGATCGCATGGCGCCAGGAGCGCATCCTGATCGGGGGCCGGGAACGGCTGCAGCCCCGCCTGTCCGCATGGTACGGCGACGCCGGCCGTACCTACCGCTATTCCGGCAGGCGTTTCGAACCGCTGCCCTGGACGCCCGTCCTGCTGCGCGTGCGCGCCGATGTGGAACGCGCCACAGGGCATCGCTACAACAGCGTGCTGCTGAATCTTTACCGGAATGAAAACGACAGCGTGGGCTGGCACAGCGACGACGAAGCCGAACTCGGGTCGGCGCCCGCGATCGCATCGGTGTCGTTTGGGGAAACCCGGCGCTTCCGGCTGCGTCACCGCCGCCGCAAGGACCTCGATGCCATCAGCATTCCGCTCGAGAACGGCAGCCTGCTGCTGATGGAAGGACCGACGCAAAGCTGCTGGCGGCACGCGGTGCCGAAGGAAACGCAGGCATGCGGGCCGCGCATCAATCTCACCTTCCGCCTGATCCTGGATTGAATGCCAAAAAAGAATCGGGCGGCGCATTGATGCGCCGCCCGATGCGGTATCTGCCGCCGGCTCGCGCCGGCATGGTCTGGATTTACGCGCGCAGTGCGATGGTGCGCAGTTCCTGCGCGAGGTTCGGCATCACGGAGTCATACGAAGCGGCCATGCGGTACAGCTTGGCGATGGAGACTTCGTCGGTCTTCTCGGCGACGGGAGCTTGCGGACGGACTGCGAAGATCGCGGCGAGCAGGTTACGTGCGGCGACGCCGACGTTTTCCAGGTAGCTCGAGCCGGCGACATGTGCGGGTGAAGCGATGGTCATGGTGGACATGGTGTATTCCTCTGTTTGATTTCCCTACGCATTGCAGTGTATGGACCGCCGCAGGCTAAATCCAATTACCGATGCGGATGTCTGGTATTCGCGAGAAATATATGTATCCGGATAGCAATTAGCGCACGTTGATAGAATGAGAAGCCTTAATGACCACTCTCCGCGCCGCGGAATCACTTCACACATGAGCTATCTCGCCATCAAACACATGCACATGAGTTTCGCCATCCTGAGCGGACTCCTTTTCCTTGGCCGCGGCATCATGATGCTGGCGGGTTCGACGCTGCTGCAAAAGCGCGTCCTGCGCATCGCGCCGCATGTGATCGACACCCTGCTGCTCGCCAGTGCGCTGGCGCTGGTCTTCATCAGCGGCATGTATCCGTTCGTCCAGGCCTGGCTCACGGCAAAGGTGCTGGCGCTGGTCGGCTACATCGTCGCCGGCTCCGTTGCACTGCGCCCCGGCAGGTCCAGGGGCGTACGCGCGACCGCCTTCGTCGTCGCACTGCTGCTGTTTGCCTACATCCTGAAAGTCGCGGTCACCAAGCAGCCGCTGCTCTGATATCGCAGTCGTCGCCATCGTCATTTTGTGAGGCTGCCCGGGCAGGATCGGGCGGACGCGGAAGGTATAATCGGCGCCTTCCGTTTTCCCGTACCCTGCCCATGCCTCGCGCTCCAGAACTCCTCCTTCCCGCCGGCTCGCTGGCGAAAATGCATGCCGCCTTCGACTACGGCGCCGATGCCGTCTATGCGGGCCAGCCGCGCTACAGCCTGCGCGCCCGCAACAATGAGTTCTCCACCCTGGAGATGCTCGAGCGCGGCATCGGCGAGGCGCATGCGCGCGGCAAGCTGTTCTTCGTCGCCAGCAACATCTTCGCCCACAACAGCAAGCTCAAGACCTATCTGCGCGACATGGCGCCCGTGATCGCGATGAAGCCCGATGCGCTGATCATGGCCGACCCGGGCCTGATCATGCTCGTGCGCGAGACCTGGCCGGACGTGCCGGTGCACCTGTCGGTGCAGGCCAATGCGGTGAACTGGGCCGACGTGAAGTTCTGGCAGCGCATGGGCCTGACGCGGGTCATCCTGTCGCGCGAACTGTCGCTCGACGAAATCGAAGAGATCCGCCAGCAGTGTCCCGACATGGAACTCGAGGTGTTCGTGCACGGCGCGCTGTGCATCGCCTACTCCGGCCGCTGCCTGCTGTCCGGCTATTTCAATCACCGCGACGCCAACCAGGGTACCTGCACCAACTCCTGCCGATGGGATTACAAGGTGAGCAATGCGCAGGAGGACGCCACCGGCGACATCGGCCAGGCGGTGCAGACGGTGCGCTTCGACTATGGCCAGGCGCTGGAACAGGCGAACGGCACATTCGCCGCGCTCGGCGACGCGCGTCGCCATCCGCTGGCGGACCGCAGCTACCTGATCGAGGAAGCCGGCCGACCCGGCCAGCTGATGCCCATCCTGGAAGACGAGCACGGCACCTACATCCTGAATTCCAAGGACCTGCGCGCGGTCGAGCATGTCGAGCGGCTGGTGAAGATCGGCGTCGACTCGCTCAAGATCGAGGGCCGTACAAAGTCGCTCTACTACGTGGCGCGCACCGCGCAGGTCTACCGACGCGCGATCCACGACGCAGTGGCCGGACGTCCTTTCGACCCGTCCCTGCTGGGCGAACTGCAGGGCCTGGCCAACCGCGGCTACACCGACGGTTTCTACCAGCGCCATCACACCCAGGAATACCAGAACTATCTATCGGGCGTTTCCGAGCTCAATCGCAGCCACTACGTCGGCGATGTGATCGCCATGCGCGAGGGCTGGGCCGAGGTCGAGGTCAAGAACCGCTTCGCCGTCGGCGACCGGCTCGAAGTGATCCACCCCCGGGGCAACCGGGAAATCGTCCTCGAGCAGATGCGCGACGTCGAGGGCAGGCCGTTGGAGGTGGCGGCCGGCAGCGGCCATAAGGTGCTGATCCCGCTCGATCCGCGTTTCGACAAGGCATTGCTGGCCCGACTCCTGTAGCTAGCCCGGTTTTTGCATGCCGGCTGCGACCATCGAACAACGGAGGCTCGCATGCGCTGGGAAGGCAATCGCGAAAGCGAAAACGTGGAAGACCGCCGGGGCGGCGGTGGCGGCATCGGCTTCGGCGGCAAGTCCGTTGGCCTCGGCACCGTCGTCATCGCGCTCGTGGCATCCCTGTTTTTTGGCGTCGATCCGGTGACGGTGCTCAATCTGCTGTCCGGCGGCTCCCCCCAGGTAGCGGAAGTCGGGCGCGCGCCGCCGGCCGACGACCGGATGGCGAAATTCGTCTCGACCGTCCTGGCCGACACCGAGGACACCTGGACCGAACTGTTCGCCGCCGAGGGCTCGCGTTACGACAAGCCGCGCCTGGTGCTGTTCTCCGGCGCCACGCCGACGGCCTGCGGCACCGGGCAATCCGCGATGGGCCCCTTTTATTGCCCGGCCGACCAGCAGATCTATATTGATCTCGAGTTCTACCAGCTGATGAAGGAACGCTTCCGCGTGTCGGGAGAGTTCGCGCAGGCCTATGTGATCGCGCATGAGGTGGGCCATCATGTGCAGCAGCTGACCGGGATTTCCGAGCGCGTGCAGGCGGCGCGCCGGCGCGTGCCGGAAGCTCAGGCCAATGCCCTGTCGGTGCGCCTGGAGTTGCAGGCGGACTGCTTCGCCGGCGTCTGGGCCTATCACGCCAACCGCGCCCGCAGCATCCTGGAGTCCGGCGACGTGGAAGCCGCGCTCAACGCGGCCAGCGCCATCGGCGACGACGCGCTGCAGCGGCAGTCGCAGGGACAGGTGGTGCCCGACTCCTTCACCCACGGCAGCTCGGAACAGCGGGTGCGCTGGTTCCGGCGGGGCATCGAGAGCGGAAAGGTCGGCGCCTGCAATACCTTCGAGACGGATCGGCTCTAAAATGGCGCTCTTTTTCGCGAAGAAACACTTCAATGAGTCATGACGACGCCCTCGGCGCCATGCGTGCCAGCCTGCAGGCGCTGCAGCAAAAACGCATATCCATCGGCAGTTTCTGCCAGGTCTGGCGCGCCCAGTCGTCCCTGCTGGCGGCGCTGCCGCCGCGCTACGGCCAGGTGATGGAGGATCTGCTCGGCCGCATGGAAGCGGGAAGCCTGTTCACCGAGGAGAGCTGCTCCTTCAGCCACGAAGACTTGCAGACCGGCCTCTCGACATGGCTGGACAAGGCCGCCCAGCAACTTGGAGGCCGGCATGCAAACGCTTGATTTCGCGGTACAGGGCGAGTACGTGGAGCTCAATCAGCTCCTGAAACTGGTGGGCGTCGTCGACAGCGGAGGCGCCGGCAAGGCGCTGGTGGCCAGCGGCGCGGTGTCGGTGGACGGCAAGCCGGAACTGCGCAAGACCTGCAAGATCCGGCCCGGACAGACGGTGACGCTCGGCGACCTGCGCATCCGTGTGGCGGCCGCCTGAGCCTTTGAAAAATTTCTACCTGGCGGCGCGCGTGGTCTTGCGCGCCGGCTTTTCCTCCGCGGCGGCCTGCTTCTGCATCCGCCGCTGCCAGTGTTCCGACCACCGCTGCAGCGGCAGCAGGGCCTCGAGCAGCTGGTTGCCCGGTCTGGTCAGCGCGTAGCCTCCCGGCTCTTCCAGTTCGACGATGCCGGCGTCGCGCATCTCGCGCAGGCGCTGATTGAGCACGGTCGGCGACATGCCGTCGCAGCGTTCGCGCAGTTCGCGGAAGCTCAGGCGCGCATCATTGCGCAGCTCCCACAATATGCGGAGCAGCCAGCGCCGCCCCAGCAGGTCCAGCAGGGCCATGACCGGCCTGCCGGTCTGCGACCCGCGCACCCGCGATCCCGGAGTAGGTACAGCCATAATCTCCTCACTACAGTTAAGGTAGCGCTATGCTACAGTAAACGTAGTTCTCTGTACAGAACCGTACCGAGAACCCCATCTTCCACGAACGAGGAGACCGGCATGACCGCCCGCATTACCCCCATTCCCTCGCCCTACCCGCAGCCCGCGGCCGACCTGTTTACCAGAATCACTCCGCCCGGCAGCGAGCCCCTGAAGCTCTTTCGTACCATGGCGCGCAGCCCGCGCGTCCTCGAACGCATGTTTGCCGGCGCCCTGCTCGACCCCGGGCCGCTTCCGCTGCGCGACCGCGAGCTCATGATCCTGCGCACCTGCGCGCGCTGCGGCGCCGAATACGAGTGGGGCGTGCATGCCGCGTTTTTTTCGCGGCGCGCCGGCCTGAGCCCCGACGAGCTTGCTGCGACCTGCGAGGAAACGGTGGGACCGGCCTGGAATCCCAGGGATGCCCTGATTCTGAGACTGGCGGACGCGCTCCACCGGCACGCAACGGCAGGCGAGGATTTGTGGCAGTTGCTGGCGAAAGAGTTCAGTGACGTGCAGTTGCTCGAACTGCTCGCACTGGCCGGTTACTACCATGCGATTTCCTTCATTGCCAACGCGAGCGGCGTCGAAGCGGAAGAAGGGGCGCCGCGCTTCCCAACGGGAATGCGGATGGCCCAATGAAAAAAGGCCGCGTTGCCGCGGCCCCTGTCTGCTGCGATCGATCAGGCCTTGACGGTCGACGACACCGTCGACGCCGCCTGCGCGGCGACAGGTGCGGCGGTCGACGCGGCGGTGCCGGTGAAGGCTTCCGTCGCCTGACGGGTGCCGCGGGCAAACTGCTCGTAGTTGGAGTTGGCCTTGTCGAGCGCCGACTTGAAGAAGGCCGCCATGTTGTCGCCGGTGGGCGCATTGCGCGCGGCTTCCTCGACGATGCCGTTGAAGCGCTGTCCGAACCGGCTTACCTGCGCTTCGGCGAGCTTGCCCATCTCGGTCTGCATGCTGGCGGCGATGTTGACGAGGTGACCGCCGTAGGACACTGCCTTGTCGATGTTCGGACGGGCCTGTGCCGCGACCAGCGACATGAGCTCCTGCGGGTCTTTGGCGCCGAGGATCTGACGCGTCGCCGATGCCGCTTCTTCGAGCGACGCGCGGCTGGCGGTGAGGTTGAGCGTGACCAGCTTTTCCAGGTTCTCCAGCGCTTTGCTGGTGAAGTCGGCGTACAGCGAGATCTGGGACTCGAAGTTTGACCGTGCGGTCTCGGAAATCTGATCTTTGTTCAGAAACATGTCATCTCCATTGAATGCTGACGTGGGTAAGGGTGGCGCCTGCTGCTATATGTTGCGTAGCAACATGGCACATTCTAGAGAAGGGCAACGGCAACTTCAATGATGATTTTGTGCATTGCAATAAAGCAATGCGCGCACCCTCGGTCAGCGCTGCAGGCTTTCCGCGCGCCGGTTGGAACGACGCTCGACGGTATGCGAGGAGACGCGGAATTCCATGTTGGTGATGCCGATCGCGCCCGGCGGCCCGGCGACGAAACCGAAGCCCGCCTTGACCGGGTACACGCAGTCGTCCCGCAGCACGATGTCGGTCTGGCAGTTCGGCATCGGGGTATAGAGGTGGGACTTGATTTCGTTCCAGACGGGCTCGGTGACCCAGCCGAAGAGATAGAGCTGGTTCGGGTAGAGGGAATTGTCGTTGTCGAGATAGCCCTTCTGGTTCTTCTGCAGCGGCGGGTCGGTCGGCAGCGTATTGCAGACGGACAGATCGACCAGGCCCTCGCCGATGGAATAGGCCTCTTCGTTCTGATAGGAAGAATAGGCGAGCCGCAGGTGCCAGCGGCAGTTGAGCGCGATCTTCTTTTCCATGCCCATGCGCTCGGTCGCCATCGACAGGCCATCGGTGACGGTGAGCTGCGTGCACATGATCTGGCCGATCAGGGTCGGCTCCAGCTTGCGGAAGTCGCTCAGGTTTTCGTGCAGGTTCCAGAAGAACCATTTGGCGCGTTCGCCTTCGGTCATGTCGGGCAGGTCCCCCATGGGCCTGCTGCCGTGTGCCTCGATCGTCCTCATGACATCCCGGCGCGTCTTCTCGTGCGCCTCGTCAATCTCCGGTCCGAATCGCTGCAAAAAATCGCTACGCATAAAACCTCTCCAAGATCTGGCGGTGCCCCGCGAGGAGGGCGGGGAATTGGCAGGCCCGGACCGGGGTCCCGAGCCTTGCCCGATAGATCATCAATCGCAGCCGTAGTTCATGAAATGGCATGCCGGAAGCCGGCTTATTTCAAGAACTGGCGCGGAAATCCCGGGGTGCTCGTCCAAAGCCGCGCCGGCGCCGGGGTCTATCATGCGAAGCTTCCGAAACCCAAGGATCGTTATGGCCAGCCTGATCTACATCGCCGACCCCATGTGCGCCTGGTGCTACGGCATCACCCCGGAACTCGAAGCGCTCCGCGAAGCCCTGCCCGGCTTGCCGGTGCACGTGGTGGCCGGCGGCCTGCGCGTGGGCGCGGCGCAGGTCGATGAAGCCTACATCGACAGGCTGCGCGGACAGTGGCAGGAGGTCGCGGCCCGCGCGGCACTGCCCTTCGATGACCGCGCGGTGACCACCCCGGGCTTCAATCCCGACACCGAAGCGGCCTGCCGGGCGGTGGTGGCGGCACGCCTGCTGTCCCCGGCCGCCGCGCTGCCCGTGTGTTCGGCGATCCTGCGCGCCTTCCATGCCGAGGGACGCGATGTCACCCGGCCGCAGACACTGGCGGCGATCGCCGTTCCCGTGCTGCGCGGACTGGGTGTGGAGACCGATGAAGCGGCGTTTCTGGAGCGGTATGCGTCCGACGAGACCGCGCGCGCGACGCTGGAGGACTTTCTGCAGACACGGCGCTGGGGCGTGGACGGTTTTCCCGCGCTGGTACTGGAGCGCGACGGCCGGCTCGACCTGGTTTCACTCGGCTACCGGCAGCTGCCGCAGCTGGTCGACACCATGCTGGCGCTGGTCGAGGCGGAGGCTGCGCCGGCGGAATAGACGCGCGGCGCAGAAGCGGCATAAAAAAACCCGGCAGCCAGCGAGGGCGTGCCGGGCGTGCGGTATGCGATGCGATCAGAACATGTGCTGGCCGCCGTTGATCGCGATATTCGCACCCGTCAGGAATGCGGCCTCGTCCGAGGCGAGATAAGCCACCAGGCCGGCGACTTCCTCGGGCTTGCCGAGACGGCCCATCGGGATCTGCGGGATGATCTTGCTTTCCAGGACCTCGGTCGGGATCGCCATCACCATCTTGGTACCGATGTAGCCCGGCGAGATGGTGTTCACCGTCACGCCCTTGCGCGCCACTTCGAGCGCGAGCGCCTTGGTGAAGCCGTGCATGCCGGCCTTGGCCGCCGAGTAGTTGGTCTGGCCGAACGCGCCCTTCTGTCCGTTCACCGACGAGATGTTGATGATGCGGCCCCAGCCGCGGTCCATCATGCCGTCGCAGACCTGCTTGGTCATGTTGAAGACGGAGTCGAGGTTGGTCTTCATCACGGCGTCCCAGTTGACCTTGTCCATCTTCTTGAAGGTCATGTCGCGCGTGATGCCGGCATTGTTGACCAGCACATCGACCGGGCCGAGTTCGCGGGTGATCGTCTCGATGCACTCCTTGGCCGAATCATAGTCCGCGACGTCGCAGGGAAAGGCGCGGAACTTGAAGCCCTGCTTCTCCATCGTCTCCAGCCACTCTCCGGACTTGGTGTTGCCCGGCGAATAGGTGGTGACGACCTGATAGCCCAGCGCGGCCATCTTGATGCAGATCGCTTCCCCCAGACCGCCCATACCGCCAGTTACCAGCGCCAATCGTGCCATGTTGTTTCCCCCGTTGTTGTTGAATGGACCTGCGACGAATTCGTTTAGCGCTCGACGGCAAGCGCGACACCCATGCCGCCGCCGATGCACAGGCTGGCGAGCCCGCGGCGGGCATCCCGGCGGATCATCTCGTGGATGAGCGTGACCAGGATGCGGCAGCCGGAAGCGCCGATCGGGTGGCCGATGGCGATCGCGCCGCCATTGACGTTGATCTTGCTGGTGTCCCAGCCCATTTCGCGGTTGACGCCGATGGCCTGGGCGGCGAAGGCTTCGTTGATCTCCATCAGGTCGACGTCCTCGTGGGTCCAGCCGGCCTTCCTGAGGCACAGCTGCGAGGCCGGTACCGGCCCCATGCCCATGATGGTCGGATCGACGCCGGCCGAGGCGTAGGCCTTGATGCGCACCAGCGGCTTGAGGCCGAGCTGTTCGGCGCGCTGCGCGGACATCATGATGACGGCGGCGGCGCCGTCGTTGATGCCGGATGCGTTGCCGGCGGTGACGGTGCCGTCCTTGGCGAAGGCGGGACGCAGGCCGCCGAGCGCGTCGGCGGTGACGCCGGGCTTGATGAATTCATCGGTGTCGAACACCACCGAGCCCTTCTTGGCGGGGATTTCGAGCGGAATGATCTCATCCTTGAACCGGCCTTCCTTCTGCGCGGCCTCGGCCTTGTTCTGGGAAGCGCAGGCGAACTCGTCCTGCTCCTGGCGCGAGATGCCGTACTTCCTGGCGACGTTCTCGGCGGTGATGCCCATGTGGTACTGGTTGTAGACGTCCCAGAGGCCGTCGACGATCATGGTGTCGACCAGCTTGGCGTCGCCCATGCGGAAGCCGTCGCGGGAGTTGTTGAGCACGTGGGGCGAGGCGCTCATGTTTTCCTGGCCGCCGGCGATCACGATGTCGGCGTCGCCGCACTTGATGGCCTGGGCGGCGAGGTGGGTGGCCTTGAGGCCGCTGCCGCAGACCTTGTTGATGGTCATGCCCGGCACCATGTCGGGCAGGCCGGCGCGGATGACCGCCTGGCGCGCCGGGTTCTGGCCCACGCCCGCGGTGAGCACCTGGCCCATGATGACTTCGCTGACCATCTCGGGAGAGATGCCGGATTTCGATACCAGGTGCTTGATCACATGGGCGCCGAGGTCGGATGCCGCGACCTTGGCCAGCGTTCCGCCGAACTTGCCGACGGCGGTACGGCCCGCGGCGACGATCACTACGTCTGTCATTTGTGAATCCTCCAGGTTGGTCTGCGCGCGGACGGTGCGGACGGCTGCCATCTTAGCGCCGGGGAATGTCCATTTGTTTGATCTGACTCAACGCGTTCCCGTAGTCCGAAAAATGAGAACGGGGAAAAGCGGGCACGCGCTCACGGCCCGCCATCCCTCCCCCCGGGGCCGGCCGTCGTCCCCGGCGGGGGACGAGAGTTGCCGGCCGGGGCAAAAGCGTCTACAGTCCGCCAAGCCTTTTCAATCCCCTCCAAGCATGCCGCAAGAACCCGCCGACCGCCAGCAGCTCGCCGCCCTCGAAGTCATGACGCATGCCCGCAAGATCGCCGGCGGGCTCGCCGCCCTCGGCATGACGCGGGACGATGCGGTGGCCGTCCTGCTGCACCACGACCCGGTCTATCTGAGCGTGGTCCACGGCTGCCGCATCGCCGGCTGCCGGATCCGCCAGATCAGCCCGCACGCGACGCGGGAGCAGATCGCATCGACCCTGGCCGAGCCGGGCATCCGGGTGCTGTTCGTGCATGACTACTTCCTGCCGGTGCTGGCCGAACCTGCGCCGGACATCGCGCTGATCGCGGTCACGCCGCTGGCGCTGTTCCCCGGCGCCGCGGTGGCGGCGGGCGGCATGCGTCCATGGCACGCGTACCACCAGTGGCTGCCGTTACAGGAAGAAAGGAAGTCCCCGCTGACCGGCCCCCGGCGCGGACGGCGGGCGCGGGAAGCGAACGCCGACAGCGCCGCGGTGAGCGGCAGCACGATCGGGGATAGTCTGAAGATGCTGTCGGCGATTACAGCCGGCGCAGGCGGTCTACCGCCTCCAGAAGACGAGGCTTGACCTCGTTGAGCAGGAAATCCGGCGCCAGGTTGAAGGACGGTCCGCCGCAGTTGATGCTGAGGATGGGGCCGCCGTTGGCTGGACGGAAGGCGACCGCGATCGCATTGACGTCGCGCTGCCAGTCGCCGAAGGAGGTGCAGCAGCCGATCCGCCGGTACTCTTCCACCGAGCGGGCGACGCCGTCGCGGATGGCCGGCCAGCGGGTCTCGTCGAGCTCGCGCACCCGTTCCAGGATCTCGATGCGCTCGCTGTCGGGGACTTCGGCCAGGTAGGCGCGTCCCATCGCCGTCAGGGCGATCGGAATGCGGGCGCCGACGTCCAGGCGCAGCGTCAGCGCCGCCTGGCTGCGGCAGTTTTCCACGTAGATCATGCTCAGCCGGTCGCGCATGCCGAGCGATACCGTCGCGTGCGAAAGGTCGGCCAGCTCCTGCATGTAGGGGCGGGCGTACTGGCGGATGTCGAGCTTGGACAGCATCGCGCTGCCGAGCGCCAGGCTGGCGGTGCCGAGACGGTATTTCCCCACCTCGTCGTCGTACTGCAGGTAGCCCAGCTTGGTGAGGGTGTAGGTCAGCCGCGAGACCGTGGACTTGGGCAGGCGGGCGCGGTCCGCCAGTTCCTGGTTGCCCAGCATCTTTTCGCCTGAACGGAAACAGGACAGCAATTCCAGGCCACGCGCCAGCGCGGTGACGAAATGCCGGTCTTCCTTCGCGTTGGTGCTGCGCGCGGCGCCTTTTTGCGGCGCCTGTTCAACGCCCTGCTCCATCCTTCTCATTGCTCCACTCTTCGTTGCGGCCCACGGTCGAAAGCTGCCGGGGCCTGTTGTCGGTTGCCTTGCCGCGCATGGACGGCGGGCAGGCGAATGCCGTCGATACTGGCATAAGCGAACGCGAAAATCAACGAAATGCAGAATTTTGTTCCACTGTGCGGCACAACTGTGGCGGCCAAAGCGAACCTCCGGCGCCACCGGAAGTCCGATTGCGACAGGTGGCGCCGCGAGTTTTCTTGACACGATCGCCCGAAAAAGCCTACAGTTCCATTTCTGATGCAATCATTCTGCATTGCAGAACCGAGAATACCAACACCTCAGATCAGACCCGGAGACAACATGGACCCTGCCCGCCTGCCGCAACCCGGCTCCCCCGACCTCGTGCTAGGTGTCATCGGCTGCGGCGTGATGGGCCGCGGCATCGCGCAGATCGCGGTGCTGGCCGGCGCCAGCGTGCGCCTCGTCGATGCCCGCGAGGGAGCGGCGACGGCGGCGCGCGCCGAGCTGCTCACCACCTTCGGCAAGCTGGTCGAGAAAGGCAAGCTGACGCAGGAAGCGGCGGACGCCGCCGCCGGCAGGCTCGTGCCCTGCGCATCGCTCGGAGAACTGGCCGGGGCACACATTGTCGTCGAGGCGATCATCGAGGAACTCCAGGCCAAGAAAGCGCTGTTCGCCGAACTCGAAGGCATCCTCGGACCGGACGCCATCCTCGCCACCAACACTTCCTCCCTGTCGGTCACCTCGATCGCGGCCGGACTCACACATCCGGAACGCGTGGCGGGCTTCCACTTCTTCAATCCGGTGCCGCTGATGAAGATCGTCGAGGCGATCGGCGGCCTGCTGACGCCGCCGGCGGTGGTCGACTATCTGCTCGCGCTCGGCAAGCAGTGGGGACATACCGCGGTGCGCGCCAAGGACACGCCGGGCTTCATCGTCAACCATGCGGGACGCGGCTACGGCACCGAGGGCATGCGCCTGCTGGCCGAAGGCGTGGCCACGGTGCCGGTGCTGGACAACATCCTGCGCGACACCGCCGGCTTCCGCCTCGGTCCGTGCGAGCTGTTCGACCTCACCGGGCTGGACGTGTCGCACCCGGTGATGGAATCCATCTACCACCAGTACTATGAAGAGCCGCGCTTCCGGCCGCAGGGTCTTACGCGCCAGATGCTGGTCGCCGGCACCCTCGGCAAGAAGGTCGGCCAGGGCTTTTACCGCTACGGCGCGGACGGCAAGAAGGAAGCGATTGCCGAGCCGCAGCAGGCGACGCAGATGCCGCAGAGCGTCTGGATCAGCAATGAACGGCCGGAGCTGGCGGAACAGGTATCGACCCTCGCCGCGGCCGCCGGCGTGCAGATCGAAAGCGGCGTCGCGCCGAGCGACGGCGCGCTGTGCATCGTCACGCCGCTCGGCGAGGACTGCACCACCTGCTGCGCGCGCGAGCGCCTCGACCCGCGGCGCACGGTGGCGGTGGAAGCGCTGTTCGACGCCGGCAAGCGCCGGGTCGTGATGACCAATCCCGGCACGGCACCCGAATACCTGGCGATGGCCTGCGGCCTGTTCGGCGCCACCGGCGTGCCGGTCAGCGTGATCCGCGACAGCGCGGGACTGGTCAGCCAGCGCGTGGTCGCCCACATCGTCAACATCGCCTGCGAGATCGCCCAGCAGGGCATCGCCGATCCGCTCGACATCGACCGCGCGGTCACGCTCGGCCTCGGCTATCCGCTCGGGCCGCTGGCTTGGGGCGACACCCTCGGCGCGCAGACCGTGCTGTCCATCCTGAAGAACCTCGAACAACTCACCGGCGATGCGCGCTATCGCCCCAGCCCCTGGCTGCAACGGCGCGCGCTGCTCGGCCTTTCGCTGCACCACAAGGAGATCTGATCCATGCTCGACGCCTATATCTACGACGGCCTGCGTTCCCCGTTCGGCCGCCATGCCGGTTCGCTCGCGCCGGTGCGCCCCGATGACCTGGCGGCGGAAGTCATGCGCGCCGTGGTCGCGCGCAACCCGTGGAAGCCGGAACAGTTCGAGGATGTGATCCTCGGCGACACCAACCAGGCGGGCGAGGATGCGCGCAACGTGGCACGCAACGCGCTGCTGGCGGCCGGCCTGCCCTGTACCATCGGCGGCCAGACGGTGAACCGCCTGTGCGCGTCGGGCCTGGCGGCGGTAATGGACGCGGCACGCGCGATCACCTGCGGCGAAGGCAGCCTGTACATCGCCGGCGGCGTGGAGAGCATGAGCCGCGCACCGTTCGTGGTCGGCAAGTCGGAGGCGGCTTACGGACGCGACTTCAAGGTGTTCGATTCCACCATCGGCGCGCGCTTCCCGAATCCGAAGGTGACGAAGGAGTACGGCGCCCACACCATGCCCGAGACCGGCGACAACGTCGCGAAGGAATTCGGCATCACCCGCGAGCAGGCCGATGCCTTCGCGCTGGCCTCGCAGATGAAATACCACGCCGCGCTGTCCGACGGCTTCTTCGCCGGCGAGATTCACGGCATCAGCGTGCCGACCGGACGCAAGACGCCACCGGTGCTGGTCGACCAGGATGAGCATCCGCGCCCCGAGACCACGGCGCTGACGCTGGAAAAGCTCAAGCCGCTGTTCGAAGGCGGCGTGGTCACCGCCGGCAACGCCTCTGGCATCAATGACGGCGCCGCCGCGCTGATCATCGGCAGCCGCGCCGCCGGCGAGCAGGCGGGCAAGGCGCCGATGGTGCGCATCCTGTCCGCCGCGGTGGCGGGCGTGGAGCCGCGCATCATGGGCATCGGTCCGGTCTACGCGATCCGCAAGGCGCTGGACCGCGCCAACCTCAAGCTGTCCGACATGGACATCATCGAGATCAACGAAGCCTTCGCCAGCCAGGTGCTCGGCTGCCTGAAGCTGCTGGAAATCGATTTCAGCGACAGCCGCGTCAATCCGAACGGCGGCGCGGTCGCGCTCGGCCATCCGCTCGGCGCCTCGGGCGCACGCCTGGCGCTGACGGCGAGCCGCGAGCTGGCGCGCCGTAACGGGCGCTATGCCGTCGTCAGCCTCTGCATCGGCGTCGGCCAGGGTCTGGCCGTCGTGCTGGAACGTGTTTAATCAATTTTGAAGATCACCGGAGACATCATGGCCACCAACAACAAAGTGCAATTCCACTGGGACGATCCGCTGCTGCTGGACCAGCAGCTGACCAACGACGAACGCATGGTGCGCGACGCCGCCAATGCCTACTGCCAGGACAAGCTGCAGCCGCGCGTCCTGGAAGCCTTCCGCCACGAGACCACCGATCCGGCGATCTTCCGCGAGATGGGTGAACTCGGCCTGCTCGGCCCGACCATTCCCGAGCAGTACGGCGGCCCCGGCCTGAACTATGTCAGCTACGGCCTGATCGCGCGCGAGGTCGAGCGCGTCGACTCCGGCTACCGCTCGATGATGAGCGTGCAGTCCTCGCTGGTGATGGTGCCGATCTACGAGTTCGGCAATGAAGAAACCAAGCAGAAGTACCTGCCCAAGCTGGCGACCGGCGAATACATCGGCTGCTTCGGCCTGACCGAGCCCAACCACGGCTCCGACCCGGGCTCGATGGTCACCCGCGCGAAGAAGGTCGCGGGCGGCTACAGCCTGTCCGGCAGCAAGATGTGGATCTCCAACTCGCCGATCGCCGACGTGTTCGTGGTCTGGGCCAAGGACGATGAAGGCGCGATCCGCGGCTTCGTGCTGGAGAAGGGCTGGAAGGGTCTGTCGGCGCCGAAGATCCAGGGCAAGTTCGGCCTGCGCGCCTCGATCACCGGCGAAATCGTCATGGATGAAGTGTTCTGCCCGGAAGAGAACGCCTTCCCCGACGTGCGCGGCCTGAAGGGTCCGTTCACCTGCCTCAACTCGGCCCGCTACGGCATTGCCTGGGGCGCGCTCGGCGCCGCCGAGGCCTGCTGGCATACCGCGCGCCAGTATGTGCTGGACCGCAAGCAGTTCGGCAAGCCGCTCGCCGCCAACCAGCTGATCCAGAAGAAGCTGGCCGACATGCAGACCGAGATCACCATGGGCCTGCAGGGCTGCCTGCGCCTCGGCCGCATGAAGGACGAAGGCACCGCCGCCGTCGCCATCACCTCGATGATGAAGCGCAATTCCTGCGGCAAGGCGCTGGACGTGGCGCGCATGGCGCGCGACATGCTCGGCGGGAACGGCATCTCCGACGAGTTCGGCGTCATCCGCCACATGGTCAACCTGGAAGTCGTCAACACCTATGAAGGCACGCACGACATCCACGCCCTGATCCTGGGCCGCGAGCAGACCGGCATCGCCGCGTTCTGACACACGCGCAAGCACATCACGCACGAGGAAACCATGGATTTGAACTTCACCCCCGACGAAGTCGCCTTCCGCCAGGAAGTGCGCGACTTCGTCGCCGACAACCTGCCGGCCGACATCCGTCACAAGGTGATCAACGGCCTGCTGCTGCAGAGCGAGGACTACGTCCGCTGGCAGAAGATCCTGCACGCCAAGGGCTGGGGCGGACCCGGCTGGCGCAAGGAATTCGGCGGCCCGGGCTGGACCCCGACCCAGCAGTACATCTTCGACGAGGAATGCGCCGCCGCCGGCGCGCCGCGCGCGATCCCCTTCGGCCTGAAGATGGTCGCGCCGGTGATCATGCAGTACGGCTCCCCCGCCCAGCAGCAGCGCTTCCTGCCGAAGATCCTGTCGGCCGACGAATGGTGGTGCCAGGGCTATTCCGAGCCGGGCGCCGGCTCCGACCTGGCCTCGCTGAAGACGCGCGCGGTGCGCGAAGGCGACCACTACGTGGTCAACGGCCAGAAGACCTGGACCACGCAGGGCCAGTATGCGGACTGGATTTTCTGCCTGGTGCGCACCGACACGGAAGCCAAGCCGCAGCGCGGCATCTCCTTCCTGCTGATCGACATGAAGACGCCGGGCATCACCGTGCGTCCCATCATCACCATGGATGGCGCGCACGAGGTCAATGAAGTCTGGTTCGAGAACGTGCGGGTGCCGGTCGAGAATCTCGTCGGCGAGGAAAACGCCGGCTGGACCTATGCCAAGTTCCTGCTCGGCCACGAGCGCACCAACATCGCCGGCATCGGCATCGCCAAGCGCGAACTCGCGCGCCTCAAGCGCATCGCCACGCTGGAGACCAAGCACGGCAAGCCGCTGATCAAGGATCCGATGTTCGCCGCGCGCATCGCCCAGGTCGAGATCGACCTGACCGCGCTGGAGATCACCAACCTGCGCGTGCTTTCGGCGGAGGCCGAGCGCCGCGCGCCCGGCCCGGAAGCCTCGATCCTGAAGATCAAGGGCACCGAGATCCAGCAGGCGATCACCGAACTGCTGGTGCAGGTCGTCGGCACCTATGCGCTGCCGCTACGCCGCGACGCCATGGCGGCCGGCTACCAGGGCGATCCGGTGGGACCGTTCTACGCGATCCCGCTGGCGGCGAACTACCTGAACATGCGCAAGCTGTCGATCTACGGCGGCTCCAACGAGATTCAAAAGAACATCATCGCCCAGATGATCCTGGGCCTGTAGGAGGACGCGATGGACTTTACGTTTACCGAAGAACAGCAGATGCTGCTCGACACCACGCGCCGCTTCGTGGAAAAGGAATACGACTTTGAAAAGCGCCGTCACATCAAGGACAAGACGGCCGAGGGCTACAGCCGCGAAGTCTGGCAGGGCCTGGCCGACATCGGCCTGCTGGCGCTGAACGTGCCGGAAGCCGACGGCGGCCTAGGCGGCGGGCCGATCGAAACCATGCTGGCGATGAATGCGATCGGCGAAGGCATGCTGCTCGAGCCCTTCCTCACCAGCGCGGTGCTGTCGACGCGGGCCATTGCCCTGCTCGGCAACGAGGCGCAGCGCGCCGAACTGCTGCCGGCGCTGGCCGGCGGCGAAAAAATCGCGACCTTCGCGCATGAAGAACCGCAGACCCGCTTTGACCGCATGGACATCGCCACGCGTGCCTGGAAGGTCGGCAGCGGCTACATGCTGACCGGCGCCAAGAGCGTGATCGCACACGGCGCGACGGCGGATTTCCTGCTGGTGACCGCACGCCTGGCCAATGTCGGCGAATCCGGGCCCCTGGCCGTGTTCTGCGTGCCGGGCGACACCGCCGGCGTGCGCCGGACCGCGTACAAGACGGTGGACGGCATGCCCGCGGCCGACCTGCGCTTCGAACAGGTCTTCCTGCCCTCTTCCGCCCTGCTGGGCGGCGTCGCCGATGCCGAACAGGCGGTCGCCGACGTGCTCGACTTCGGCCTCGCCGCGGTCTGCGCGGAAGCCGTCGGCGCGCTCGACAAGATCCAGGCCGCGACCGTGCAGTACGCGCGCGACCGCAAGCAGTTCGGCCAGCCGATCGGCAAGTTCCAGGCGCTGCAGCACAGGATGGCGGACATGGTGCTGCACAACGAACAGGCACGCTCGATGAGCTACCTGGCCGCGGTGCGCTGCACCGACACCGACCTCGCGCAGCGCCGCCGCGCGCTATCCGCCGCCAAGGTGGTGGTCGGGCAGGCGTGCCGGTTCGTCGGGCAGCAGGCGGTGCAGCTGCATGGGGGGATGGGGGTTACCGACGAGCTGAATGTCAGCCATTACTTCAAGCGGCTGATGGCGGTTGAGTTGCAGTTCGGGAGTACTGATCATCATTTGGAGCTGTATGCGGAGGGGCTGGTCTGAGTGGGCAGTACGCTCTTTCGGTCTGAAGCGTCGCGGGTAGTGTCGGTCCCGGTGCCGGCATTGCCGCGGGCGCCTTGAATTGCGGCTGCTGCGCTCGTTTCTTTGTTTCTCTTCGGTGCTTCAACGTTATAGCCACTGCCCCGGAGACTAGCCGGGACTGCCCCGGCAAGCATCCGCGAAGCGGCTACTGCTTTGCGGCACCGGAGAGAAGCAGAAGCAAACACCCCAACCGCAGGCAGAAATAGCCTCTCCCCCTACTCCTCCCTCAACAACCTCCTCAACACCTTCCCCGCCCCCGTAGCCGGCAACTCCCCCCGAAACACCACCATCTTCGGCACCTTGTAAGCCGCCATCTGCTCCCGGCTCCACCCGATGATGTCCTCCGCGCGCACCTCGCCCGCGTCGGGCTTGAGCACGACGAAGGCCTTGATGACTTCGCCCTTGGTGGCGTCAGGCACGCCGATCACGGCCGCCTGCCGCACCGCCGGATGCTTGACGAGGATGGTCTCGACTTCTTCCGGGAACACGCTGTAGCCGGAGACCTTGATCATTTCCTTGAAGCGGCCGGAGAAGGTCAGGTAGCCGTCTTCATCGAGCTTGCCCATGTCGCCGGTGTAGACCCAGCCGTCGCGCAGCGTGGCGGCGGTGGCTTCCGGCTTGTTCCAGTAGCCCTTGAAATTGCCGGGGCTCCTGAGGGTGATTTCGCCCATCTCACCTGGCGGCAGCACGGCGCCGCTGTCCTTGTCGACGATGCGGCATTCGACGCCGGGCATCAGCCGGCCCTGGGTGCCCCACCTGACGGCGTCGCGCGGCGTGCCGGTGTCGCAGGTGTGGGTCTCGGACAGGCCGTAGGCGGCTTCGAAGGTCTGGCAGCCGCCGGCAAAGTCGCGCCATTGGTTCGCGAGCGGCTCGGTCAGGGTGATGCCGAAGCTGGTGCAGGGATTGATCTTCAGCGAGGTGAGCGAGTAGCGCCGCGCCTCGGGCACCTGCATGACGGCGACATTCATCGGCGCGATGCTGTACCAGTGGCTGACCCGGTAGCGGTCGATCGCCTGCAGGACCGCAAGCGGGTCGAAACGGTGCAGCAGCACCGCGCTCGCGCCGCTGTAGATGGTGCAGTTGATGCCCATCAGCATGCCGGCGATGTGGTACAGCGGCGCGATCGCCAGCGTCACGGTGTCGTTCCCGACCGCGCCCGCGCTTGCCGCGCACAGGGTCTTGAACAGCGCGTTTCGGTAGGTGAGCATGGCGCCCTTGGGCATGCCGGTCGTACCGGAGGTATAAGTCAGCAGCACGACGTCGTCCATGTCGAGCTGCGGCGACGGCGGCGCCTCCTTCACGTCGGCGAGCGTGCCGAGCAGGTCCATGGTCCCCGGCACCGGCTGCCTCGGCACCCGCACTTCCGCCGGGACTTCGATTGCGGGCTGCTCCGGCAGCAGGTCGGAATAGCTGGTGAGGAAGATGTGGCGCAGCCGGGTTTTCGCGCGCACCTGTTCGATGACCGGATACAGGGTGTCGGCGGCGACGATGACTTCGGCGCCGAGGTCGCTGACCTGGTATTCGAGTTCATGCTGCTTGAACAGCGGGCTGCAGGGGCTGACGGCGGCGCCGAGCTTCTGGATGCCGAAATGCGCGATCACGTACTGCGGACAGTTGGACAGGAACAGCACCACGCGGTCGCCCTTCTTCACGCCCAGGGCGGCGAGCTTGGCGGCGAAGCGGTCGCTCAGATCGTCGAGCTCGCGGTAGCTGAGCTCGCGGCCGTACCAGTTGTACGCGCATTTGTCCGGTTGGTTGCGCGCATGCTGGCGCAGGTATTCGTGCAGGGGCTTTTCGCCCTGGGAGTAGGCAATCGCGGTCATGTTCGCTGTCTCCGTGTTGTCGTTCTTGGCGAAGTATGAGGATGGTGCGGCCGACCCCGGGCCGTCTTGAGCTGCCGCAAATCCGGCCGGTCGACGCACCATAATATACCGGTTGGTATAAACTTCCTACCGCCTGGTATATTCACCCGTCATCCCATGCCCACAATGGCAAGCCGCCGCCAACTCGCGCCGCAACAGCCCGATCCCGCCCATGAACGCAAGCGGGAGCAGATCCTGCAGGCCGCCGAGGAGCTTTTTTTCCGCAAGGGTTATTCGGGCACCACCATCGCGGACATCTGCGAACGGCTCGGCGTGACCAAGCCCTTTCTCTACTATTACTTCGCGAATAAAAACGAGATCTTCGAGACGCTCTCCTGGCGCGCTTCACACGCCTGCCTGACCGCCCTGCATTTCGAGAATGACGAGCGGCCGGCGATCGAGCGCCTGCGCGAAGGGCTGCACCGCTTCGCCGCCGCCAACATCCATTTCTTCAAGTCGGGCACCTTCGCCTACCGCGAGGCGGGCGCGCTGCAGCCGGCCTTCACCCGCCGGCTCAAGGCAATGGCGCGCCGCTTCTATGACGAGCTGTGCGCGCTGCTGGAGCAGGCGCGCGCCGATGGCGAGCTGGATTTCCACGACGCGCGCCTGACCGGGCTGGCGATCGGCAGCATCGCCGGATTCATGTACACCTGGTACAAGCCGGACGGCCGTCTGCCGCCGCACGAGATGGTGCAGGAACTGACCGGCATTCTGCTGCGGATTGCCGGCGCGGAAACCGCCCCCCGGGCGAAAACGCGGAAAGCACGCAGCACAGGCAGCAAGACAACCAAGAGGAGACAGCAATGAGGAAGACAGCAGCACGCATCGCCATCGGCGCCGCCTGCGCGGTGTCCGCCGCCGCCGGCGCGCAGGAGACGTTCAAGGTCGCCTACATCGATCCGCTTTCCGGGCCCTTCGCCGAAGTCGGCGAGCTGATGCTCAACCATGTGCGTTTCGCGGTGGACGACATCAATGCCCGGGGCGGCGTGCTCGGCGGCATGAAGATGGAGATGGTCACCTTCGACAACAAGCTGTCGGCGCAGGAGAGCCTGACGGCGCTGCAGGCCGCCATCGACGCCGGCGCGAAGGTGGTATTTACCGGCGGGTCCGGCTCGACCGCGGTGAGCGCGATGGTCGAGGCCGCCAACAAGCACAACGAGCGCAATCCGGACAAGGCGATCCTGATCGTCAACCATTCCTCGATCGATCCCGACCTCACGGGCAAGCACTGCAGCTTCTGGCATTTCACCACCGAAGCCAACACGGCGATGAAGATGAAGGCGCTCACCTCCTTCATGCAGGAGAAGCAGGACATCAGGAAGGTCTACCTGCTCAACCAGGATTACGCGCACGGCCGCGTCTGGGCGAGGCTGGGCAAGGACATGCTGTCTTCGGCGCGCACGGATGTGCAGTTCGTCGGCGAGGACTTCCACCCGATGGGCAAGGTGAAGGACTTCTCGCCCTATGTGGCCAAGGTGAAGGCGGCCGGCGCCGATACCATCATCACCGGCAACTGGGGCGGCGACCTGTCGCTGCTGGTGAAGGCGGCGGCCGATGCAGGCCATGACTGGCGCTACATCAACCATAGCGCCGGCGCGCTGCCCGGCGCGGTGCTGGCGATCTCGCAGGCGAAGCTCGGGCGCGTGACCTGGGTCGGCGAATGGCACCAGAACGTCGAGAATCCGAAGGTGGCGCCGGTGGCCAGCGCCTACCGTCAGCGCTACAACAAGCCCTTCCTGGCGCCGCGCATGGACATGGCGCCGCGCATGGTGGCGGCGGCGGTCGAGAAAGCGAAGTCGACGCAGCCGGTGAAGATCGCGCTCGCGCTGGAGGGCATGACCTATCCGTCCATCATCGGCGACGTCACGATGCGCAAGGAAGACCACCAGCTGCTGCTGCCGCAGACGGTTTCCACGGTCGCGCCGGTCGACGGCAAGACGGTGAAATCCGGGGTCGAAGGCACGAACTACGGCTTCCGCACCGAGACGGTGGTCGAAGGACGGGACCTCGCGCTGCCGACCGAGTGCAAGATGAAACGGCCCGCCGGCGCCTGAGCCTCACCGCCCGCCCCGCGCCGAGCGCGCGGGGCGCCACCCGAAACGATGAAAGTCTATCCAGCATCATGCCCATCACTTCCCTGTTGATCGCCAACCGCGGCGAGATCGCCATCCGCATCGCCCGCGCCGCCGCCGAACTCGGCATCCGCAGCACCGCCGTCCACGCCGAAGACGACGCGGCCTCGCTTCACGTGCGCAAGGCCGACCGCGCCCTGCCGCTGAGCGGGCGCGGCGCGCGCGCCTACCTGGACGGGAAGCAGATCGTCGAGCTGGCCAGGCAGGCAGGCTGCGACGCGATCCATCCCGGCTACGGCTTCCTGAGCGAGAACGCCGGGTTCGCCGAACTGTGCGCCGAAGCCGGCATCCGGTTCGTCGGCCCGGCACCGGAGGTGCTGCGTTGCTTCGGCGACAAGGCGCAGGCGCGCGCGCTCGCGCAGCGGGCGGACGTGCCGGTGCCGGCCGGGATCAACCAAGCGGTGACGCTGGAACAGGCCCAGCATTTCCTCGCCTCGCTGCGAGGCGGCGGCATGATGATCAAGGCCATCGCCGGCGGCGGCGGGCGCGGCATGCGCGCGGTGCTGAAGGCGGACGAAGTGGCCGCCGCCTTCCAGCGCTGCCGCTCGGAGGCGCAGGCCGCGTTCGGCAACGGCGAGCTGTACGTGGAACAGCTGCTGCCGGCGGCACGGCATATCGAGGTGCAGGTGCTGGGCGACGGCAGCGGCGCGGTCAGCCACTGCTGGGAGCGCGAGTGCACGCTGCAGCGGCGGCATCAGAAGCTGCTGGAAATCGCTCCCAGCCCATCCCTGCCGCGCGCGCTGCGAGAGCGCATCCTGCAGGCCGCGCTGCGCATGGCGGCACAGGTCGGTTATGCGGGCCTCGGCACCTTTGAATTCCTGGTCGACGCTTCCCGGCATGACGCCGACGCGCCGTTCTTCTTCATCGAGGCCAATCCGCGGCTGCAGGTCGAACACACGGTGACGGAACAGGTGACGGGGATCGACCTGGTGCAGGCGCAGCTGCGCATCGCCGGCGGTGCGACGCTGGCCGAACTCGGCCTGACCCAGCATGAGATTCCCGCGCCCCGCGGTTATGCGGTGCAGCTGCGGATCAACATGGAGACCATGGATGAGGAAGGCAACGCGGTGGCGGCGGGCGGTCGCATCGATGCCTACGAACCGCCGTCCGGCCCCGGCATCCGCGTCGACGGCTACGGCTACGCCGGCTATGCCACGCATCCGGGCTTCGATTCCCTGCTGGCCAAGCTCATCGCCAGCCATCCCTCGGAACGATATCCGGATGTGCTCACCCGCGCCTATCGCGCGCTGTGCGAATTCCGGATCGAGGGCATCGACACCAACATCGGCTTCCTGCAGAACCTGCTGACACGTCCCGATGTCATCGCCAACCGCGTCCACACCCGCTTTGTCGAGGAACACGTCGCGGCCCTGCTGGAGCCGGTCGGCGGTGCCCACCCGCGCCTGCATGCGGAGGCAGGTGCCGCGCCGGCGGCGGCGCAGGACAGGCGGGAGGCGGCGCCGCCGGGCACCGTCGCGCTCACGGCGCCGATGCAGGGCAGCGTGGTGTCGGTGGACGTGTCCGAGGGCGAGACGGTGCGCGCCGGCCAGCCGGTCGCGGTGCTCGAAGCCATGAAGATGGAACATGTCGCCCATGCCGAAACCGCCGGCGTGGTGCGCAGGATCGCCGCGCGCAAGGGAGAGGTGCTGGCGCATGGGCAGCCGCTGCTGTTTCTGGAGCCGGTTGAGGACAGCGAAGCGGGCGCGGCGGCGCAGGACGAATCAGCCGATCCCGACGCGATCCGCGCCGATCTGGCGGAAGTCCGGGAACGTCACGAGATCGGCCTCGACCACCGCCGGCCGGACGCGGTCGCCCGCCGCCGCAAGACCGGGCAGCGCACCGCGCGCGAGAACATCGCCGACCTCTGCGACGAAGGCAGCTTCATCGAATACGGCGCGCTGGCGCTGGCCGCCCAGCGGCGCCGGCGGCCGCTGGACGAACTGGTCGCGATCAGTCCGGCCGACGGCCTGGTCGCCGGCATCGGCAGCGTCAATGGCGCGCTGTTCGGCGACGACAAGTCGCGCTGCATGCTGCTGTCCTATGACTACACGGTATTCGCGGGCACGCAGGGCATGATGAACCACAAGAAGACCGACCGCATGTTCCAGCTGGCCGAACAGTGGCGGCTGCCGGTGGTGCTGTTCGCCGAGGGCGGCGGCGGGCGTCCGGGCGATACCGACGCCATGCTGGTGGCGGGCCTGGACTGCATGTCCTTCTTCACCTTCGCGCGGCTCTCGGGCGTGGTGCCGCGCGTCGGCATCGTCTCCGGCCGCTGCTTCGCCGGCAATGCGGCGCTGCTCGGCTGCTGCGACGTCATCATCGCCACCGGCAACGCGACGATCGGCATGGGCGGCCCGGCGATGATCGAAGGCGGCGGGCTCGGCGTCTACGCGCCGGAGGAAGTCGGGCCGGTGAGCATGCAGTCGCCCAACGGCGTGATCGACGTGGTGGTACGCGACGAGGAAGAAGCGGTGCGGGTGGCGAAACAGTACCTGTCCTACTTCCAGGGCAGCATCGGCGAATGGGAAGCGGCGGACCAGCGCAGGCTGCGCCAGCTGATTCCGGAAAACCGGCTGCGCGTCTACGATATCCGCCGCGTGATCGAGACGCTGGCCGATACCGGCTCGGTGCTGGAACTGCGGAGCGAGTTCGGGCGCGGCATCGTCACCGCGCTGGTCCGCATCGAAGGCCGTCCCTTCGGCCTGATCGCCAACAATCCGGCGCACCTCGGCGGCGCGATCGATGCCGATGCCGCCGACAAGGCGGCGCGCTTCATGCAGCTGTGCGAAGGCTTCGGCCTGCCTCTCGTTTCCCTGTGCGACACGCCCGGCTTCATGGTCGGGCCGGACGCTGAAAGGACGGCGATGGTGCGCCATGTGTCGCGCATGTTCGTCACCGCCGCCGGCATGTCGGTGCCGATGTTCACCATCGTGCTGCGCAAGGGCTACGGGCTGGGCGCGCAGGCCATGGCGGGCGGCAGCTTCCATGCGCCCTTCTTCACCATCGCCTGGCCGAGCGGCGAATTCGGCGCCATGGGCCTGGAGGGCGCGGTGCGGCTCGGCTACCGCAAGGAGCTTGAAGCGGTCGCCGATCCGGCCGAGCGCCAGAAACTGTTCGAGCGCATGGTGGCGGAATCCTACGAGAAGGGAAAGGCGATCAACATGGCTTCCTTCCTGGAGATCGACGACGTGATCGACCCGGCCGAATCGCGGCAGTGGCTGCTGCGCGGCCTGCGCTCGGTGCCGCCGGATGCCGCGCGCAAGCCGCGCCGCTTCATCGACACTTGGTAGCGGCGGCAACAAGGGAATGGATCAGTCATGAAGCTGGCGCGCGACTTCTACGACCGCGATACGGAAACCGTGGCAAGAGAGCTGCTCGGCATGCATCTCGTGCGCCGCGGCACGGGCGCCGAGCGCCGGGGGCGCATCGTCGAGGTGGAAGCCTATGTCGGCGCCCATGATCTCGCCTCGCATTCGTCGAAGGGCGTCACCGCCCGTACGCGCGTGATGTACGGACCGCCGGGCCATGCCTACGTCTATCTCATCTACGGCATCCACCACTGCCTCAACGTGGTGACCGAGCCGGAAGGCCACGGCGCCGCCGTGCTGCTGAGGGCGCTGGAGCCCTTGTCCGGCATTGCGGGCAACACGCGCGGACCCGGGCTGTTGTGCAGGGCGATGGGCATCGACCGCTCCTTCGACGGCCTCGACCTGTCGGGCGATCTGTTGTTCATCGAGGATCCGGGAGGGCGGGATGCGCCGGAAATCGTCGCCGCGCCCCGTATCGGGGTCGACTACGCGGGGGAATGGGCGCAGCGGCCGCTGCGATTCTATTTGCGCGACAACGCATGGGTGTCGCGCCGGGACCGGTCGAATCGAGGGCGCGGCTAGCGTCCCGAGCTTGTTTCCCCGCCGCCCGGCACGGGCGCGGCAGCCTGCGTCACCGTGCGGCGTCCGCCGAGCGCCAGCACCACGTCCTCGGCGGTCGCTTCGACATACTCCAGTACCTTGTCGCGCACGGCCATCAGTTCGGCTTCGGTCGGCGCGGCGCCCTGGCCGGGCCTGACGGCGCCATACAGCGGCACCGACGGCGCCCGCAGGGTATCGCGCAGCGGCGGCGCTGTCGCCAGGTCGCCCGGCGGATCGAGCAGGAAGACATTCCACTGGAAACCGGAGACGGCGCGCCAGCTGGTCACGCCGTTGGTGCTGCTGCTGTACACGCCCGGCCCTTCGGCGACACGGTCGCAGGGGCCGCCGCTGCAGTCCTGCACGGCGAGCGTCCGCGCGTCCTTCACCAGCACGACCGCCCGCACGCCCTGGGCCCGCAAGCCCTCATACAGCGGCCCGGCGGACGGCTGCCACTGCCGGCCGGCCGGCCCGATCAGCCCCGCCAGGTCGTCATGGCGCAGACCCTGGCTTTCCAGGTCGACCACGCTGAACCCGGCCTGAGTCAGCTCGCGCTGCACCGTTGCCGCGACGGCGTTGTCCAGTTGCCAGTCATACGGATAGGCGCGCGCGATGCGGCCGGCGCTGCGGCCGTCGGACTCGTAATGGGTATGTACCGGCATGTCGCCGGCTTCGACCAGCAGACCGACGCGGTCGCCGGGATGGAGGGTGAATGGAGGACCGGCTGGCGCGGCGGCGCAGCCGGCTAGCATCAATGCGGGAATGAGGCGCAAGAGCGGCATCATGTTTTCCTGCAGGCGATGGTTGCTAACCCCTGTAGGACGCCGGCGGCGGCGGATTAGTTCGGCTCGTGCAGGATGCGGCCGGCATGGTCGCTCCATTCGAACGCGGCCAGCTGCAGCAGGTAGAGGTCGTTGCACGACAGCCTTGCTTCCCGGGCGGCGGCGCGCAGCTGCTCCGGGTGCCGCAGGCTTTCGGCGCCAACGGCCAGGTTCAGCAGTTTTCCGTGCAGGCCTTGCCGCTGCAGCAGCGCGTCGCGCACCTCTTCCACGACTTTCACCTCGCGCAGGATGTCTTCCATCGGCATGCCGAACAGCGTGTCCATCAGCGACATGATGCCGACCGTGAAAGCGGTGTCGGCGACGCCGCGATTACCCGGCATCAGCGCCTGCGCGGCGAGCTCCATCAGGCGGCCGCGCGCCGCGGCCAGGGAGCCGAGCGCCTGCACCGGCGAGCCGCGGCCCGGGGTCTCCTCGTAGAGCAACATGTGGAGCCAGCGCTGCAGCTGGTTGCGGCCGAGCGCCATCATGGCCTGCCGCAGGGAATCGATCGGGTGCGTGGTGAAGGCCGGCGCATTGGCCAGCCGCAGCAGGCTGAGGCTGAGCGGCACGTTGGCCTTGATGACCCGCTCCACCAGCGCTTCGTCGGCGTCGGTCGCGAGAAGCGCCAGCAATTCCACGATCGCCAGCTGGGAAGGCGCGAATCCCTTGCCCTGCTGCAGCTCGGGCTCGGTGAAGAAATATCCCTGGAAGCAGTCGAAGCCGAGCGCAAGGCAGCGGCGGTATTGCTCGCGCGTGTCGACGCCGGCCGCGCAGACCTGCGTGCCGAGAGGCCGCCAGCGGTCGATGCATGCTTTCAGTACCTGATCGTCCTTGCCGCCGATGTCCACGATGATCATCGCCGGCGCCGGCAGCGTCTCGAGGGAGGCGCCGTCGCCCTCGCCGCGCAGCGCGAAGCAGTAGCCCGCCGCCGCCAGCTGTTCGCAGCGGGCCTGCAGTGCCGGCGATGGAAGCCGGTCCGGGCACAGCTCGAGCATCGTCAGCGCGGCGGGAAACTGCAGGATGACGTCGCTGAGGACAGCGGCCTCGCCGACCCGCACGATACCCGGGAGGTCGCCGAGCACCCGCGGCAGGCCGTGGCGGCACACATCCTCGATCACCGCGGGACCGCTTGCGCCCCCGGCGTCGCCGTCCGTCCCCGCCGCCCCCTCTTCCACGGCGCAGAACACCAGCTCATGCGCGAACAGGCGCTGGCGCCGGTCGAGCACCGGGCGGCGCGCCATGAAGAATTCCGCGGAAAGCAGAATGCGGCAGGCGCTGCTGATTCGGATTCCGACGCTCATCGCTGCCTCCTGTGTACGCCTCGTCGGGGCTGAAATATTTCCCTTTATCAACAAGATACGTTGCCCTTGTCCGCTTGCCAAGGCTTTTCTGCGGCTCTGTGCACGCGTTGGATAACCAGTAGTCAACATACGCGGAAATCTCTTTCTCACCGCCGCCGCTGCTGCTACGATCAGTATTTTCCCTTCAGCAATTCTGTCCGCCCCTGGCGGCCGCGCTGCAAATCCGATGTGCACTTCCGTATCCTGGTTACGCTCTTGGGCGGCACTGCTGCTGTGGATCTGTCTCTGCCTGCCGGCGGCGGCGAGCGGCCTGCGGGTGGATCCCGACAGCGGGGAAAAACCGGTGACCCTCACGCCGTACTGGGACGTGCTGATCGATCCCGAGGGCAAATGGACGGTGGAAGACGTCACCACGCCCCAGCTCGACCGCCGCTTCTCGCCGTCCGGCAGCGACGGCGACACCCTGGCCCTCGGCCTGACCCGCGCAACAGTCTGGCTGCGCATCACGCTCGGCAATCCCGGCGTGGCGGACCTGGACCGCTTGCTCGAGATCGCCTTCCCCCAACTGCATTCGGTGCAGCTCTTCATTCCCGATGAGCACGGCTACCGCATGGTCGCGACCGGCCAAGCGCTGCCCTTCGCATCCCGCCCTTACAACCATCGCAACTTCGTCTTCCCGCTGCGGCTCGCCGGGCGCTCGCACCAGACCTTCTATCTGCGCGTAAGCTCGGAAGGCTCGCTGTCCATCCCCGCCCGCCTGTGGGAGCCGGAGAGCTTCGCCCGCCGCAGCCTGCTCGAATACATCGGACAGTCGCTCTACTTCGGCATGATGCTGGCGCTGGGCCTGTTCAATTTCCTGCTGTTCGTGTCGCTGCGCGACCGCACCTATCTGTGCTACGTCGCCTTCGTCGCCGCCAATGCGCTGTCCATCCTCGGCTTCGGCGGCGTCGGCTTCCAGTTCCTGTGGCCGGACTCGCCGCGCTGGCAGACCGTCTCCTGCATGTTCGGCTTCGCGCTGACCGGCGTCACCCTGCTGGTCTTTCAGCGCAGCCTGCTCGCGACCCGGGTCTCGGTGCCGGTGCTGGACCGCGTCATCTCCGTATTCCTGGTGCTGAACCTGCTGCAGATCGTCGGCTTTTCGCTGTTGCCGGTGCATCGGCTGATCGTGGCCGGCATCGCACTGGACGTGGCCAACATGCTGCTGGCGCTGATCATCGGCATCGCCGCCATGCGCAAGGGCCAGCGCAGCGCGCGCTTTTTCCTGCTCGCCTTCAGCTGCCTGATGGTGGCGGCGATACTCACCGCGCTGCGCGGCGCCGGCGTGCCCGGCATCCCGAGCGCGGTCGGCATCTACGGCATGCAGATCGGTTCGGCGCTGGAGATGCTGCTGCTGTCGCTGACCCTGGCGGACCGTTTCAACCAGATCCGGCGCGACAAGGAATATGCGCAGCATCAGCTGGTGGACAGCCTGAAACGATCGGAACGCATGCTGGAGCGCCGGGTGGCCGAGCGCACCACCGAGCTGTCGCTGATCAACCAGGAGCTGCGCGAACACGAGCGCGCGCTCAAGCGCGCCAAGGAAGACGCCGAGCAGGCCTCGCAGATGAAGTCGGCCTTCCTGGCCAACATGAGCCACGAGATACGCACGCCGATGAATGCGGTGGTCGGCATGGCCTGGCTGGCGCTGCGCACCGGCCTGACCGGCATGCAGCGCGATTGCGTGGAAAAGATTCACCGCGCCTCGGTCTCGCTGCTGGGAATCATCGACGACATCCTCGATTTCTCCAAGATCGAGGCCGGCAAGATGCGCGTGGAGCGGGTCGACTTTTCGCTGCGCGACGTGCTCACCAACCTGGCCAACGTCACCGGCCAGCGCGCCGGCGACAAGGGACTCGACTACCTGATCGAAATCGACGACGGCGTGCCGGAATGGCTGCAGGGCGATCCGCTGCGCCTGGGACAGGTGCTGGTGAACCTGGCCAGCAATGCGATCAAGTTCACGCCGCGCGGCTCGGTCCGGGTCAGCTGCGCGCCGGTCGGCGAAGACGCGTCGGGCGTCATGCTGCGCTTCGCCGTCGAGGATACCGGCATCGGGCTGACGGCCGAGCAGCAGGCGCGGCTGTTCGAGCCCTTCACGCAGGCCGACGAGTCCACCACCCGCCGCTATGGCGGCACCGGCCTCGGCCTGGCCATCAGCACCCGCCTCGTGGAAATGATGGGCGGCGCCATCAGCGTACGGAGCAGCCCGGGGACCGGTTCCTGTTTCAGCTTCGAGCTGCGGCTCGGTCGCGCGCAGGCGCCGGCCCTGCCCAGGCCGGAAAGCGGCGGGCTCGCTCCCCTGACGCCGGAAGCCGTTCCGCAGTTCGCCGGCCGCCGCGTGCTCCTGGTCGAAGACAACGACGTGAACCAGGAAATCGCCGAGGCGATGCTCCAGGCGGCCGGCATCGAGGTGACGGTGGCGGGCAACGGCGCGATTGCGCTCGACATGCTGCTCGCCGCGGGCCCGGATGCCTGGGATCTCGTGCTGATGGACATACAGATGCCCGAGATGAACGGACACGAAGCCACCCGCAGGCTGCGCATGGATCCGCGTTTCGATGGCCTGCCGGTGCTGGCGATCACCGCGCATGCCGTCGCCGACGAGAGGGAACAGTGCCTCGCCAGCGGCATGCAGGATCATGTCAGCAAGCCGATCGACCCGGCCGCCTTCTATCGCGCGCTGTCACGCTGGCTGCCGGCGGCCGGCGGCAACAGGCAGGAACAGAGCCGGCACGCGCATGCGCCGGCCATTCCCGGCTTCGACACGGCGGCCGCGCTGGAGCGGCTCGGCGGCGACATCGACCTCTACCAGCGGGTACTGCGCATGATGGCGCACAGCCTGAAGGACGGGCTCGAACGCTTCGCGGCGGCAAGCGAGGCAGGAGACCGCGGCGCGATGGCGGCGGTCATGCATGAAATGCGGGGGATGGCTGCCAATGTCGGCGCGCTGCGCCTGGCCGAGGATGCGTCCGCGCTGGAACAGGCACTGCGCGCCGGCAGCGAACACGCCGACCAGGCGAAGGCTTTCCGTCTGCTGGCGCAGCAGACGCTGGCGGCGCTCGAGCAGGCGTCCGATACCGAGACGGTCGCCTGACAGACGAAAGACGCTCAGCCCAGCGCGAGGTGCTGCTGCTGTTGCGGCAGGAATTCCCGGATGTCGCGCGGGCGGCGGCGCCGCGGATGCTCGATCTCATCGAGCCGCATCGCCCTGGCCGCGCGCCACAGCACCACGTCTTCCTCGTAGGCGCGCAGCGCGGCCTCCTTTTCCCAGAATACCCGCTGGTGCCCGCCGAAATCCCAGCTCACCGGCACCAGACCCTGCAGCTTGCCTTCATGCTTGAGGCGCAGCGCCACGGTCATCACTTCCCCTGCGTGCGGCACGTCTTCCGGAAAATGGATGGTGTTGGCCCAGGCGCGCACGTCGCAGATGTCGATCACCTGGCCGCGCAGCGGCTTGTGCCAGTGATCGGGGTGTGCACGCCGGTTCGGCCAGCGGCCGGCGCCCACGCTTGTGCCTGTCTTGAACATGGATACCTCCTGTCTGTGTCCACGGGAGCGGCAGAATTCTTTCCCAAGGACTACTGTTCAAACATACAGTAGTCCTCATTCTACTCAATATCCATGCGGGTTGCAGCCAATTTTCAGTGTTTGCCGGATGCCAACGGACGCGCGGTATCGGCGCCGCGTGAGTAGAATGATCGCTTTCCTGAAGGAGCCATCATGCCGCGCCCGATACTCGACGAATCCCGCGTCCATCCCGCCATCCGCAGCCGGCTCGCCGGCCATCATGCCGACATCGTGCAGGAGGTCGAAGCCGCCGTCGCCGCCAACCGGGTGGTGGTGGTCGGCATGGCGCAGAACCCCTTCCCGCGCAAGGCGAGGCGGGCACTCGACGCGATCGGCGCGCCCTACCGCTACCTCGGGTACGGCAGCTATTTCAGCCAGTGGCGGCGGCGGAACGCGCTGAAGATGTGGACCGGCTGGCCGACCTTTCCCATGGTCTTCGTCAACGGCGTGCTGATCGGCGGCGCGGCCGAACTGCAGCGGCTGATCGACAGCGGCGAGCTGGCGCTGATGCTGGGCGGCGCAGGCATGGCCGGGGCTTGAGCGGCATCGCATGGGGCTGGCCGCCGTGCTGCTACAGTCGGGTTTTCGGAACAGGAGCCGACATGGAATTTCAAGTCCTGGCGATTACCGTCGACGTCAGTTCGACCCCGTGCCGCTTCGGCGAGACCCGCAGCGAAACCGTCGACACCCGCAATCCCGACAGCCCTTTCGCCGGCTGCAGCACCATCCAGGATGTCGAGTTCGCCTATGAGCGCTACTGGAACTACCGGACCGATCCGGACGTGCTCCACGACCCGGTGCAGAAAGTCAAGGTGCTGACGGTGACGCCGGTGTTCGCGGCGTAGCGACCTCGTCATAGCCGCGTCCGACGAACTGGATCAGGCAGAACCCGTGGCCGAAGGGATCGGCCATCGGCGCCAGCCTGCCCCAGGCATGCGTGCTGATCTCCTGCTCGGACCGCGCACCGGCGGCGAGCGCGGCGGCCACCGCGGCCTACTCAATGCAGTGTAGTCGATCACGCACGCATGGACAGGCGTGGACAGGGGGGCCGGCCGGGAAAGCTTATTCCCTGTCACTTGCAAGAGCCGGACATCTCCCAGGCAATTCAAAGCCGCTGACGCGACGCGCCTAATCTGCCATACCCTGCAAACCCCGGACTGTCGCGGCGTCGGCAAGCATCTCTCTCACGCAGGCAACCAGATAGGCAGGATCGACTGGCTTGCCCAGAATGCGAACGCCGGGAAGGCTTGCGCTGATCTCGTTGCCGTAGCCCGATACGATCAAGGCCGGCAGATGCGGATCGGCCTGTCGCAGCCGTGCGATCAGCTCCTGGCCGTTCATGCCGGGCATGCGAAAGTCCGTGACCAGGGCGTCGATCGGGTCGCTCCGGACGAACGCGAGCGCGCTTTCTCCGTCGTCCGCCACCGAGACACGAAATCCGTGCAGTTCAAAATAGCGGCGGAATACGTACGCAATGGCATCCTCATCATCAACGATGAGGATGTGGCTTGCCGCATGCTTATCCCTCATGGCGGAAGCCGTCCGGTTCCTGGGTCGGCACGCGTTTCAGCAAGGAGGTCCGCACCTCCTCCGCCAGGTCCGACACCCGATACGGCTTGACAAGGGTGGTCATCGAGGCCGTGGCGACATTCGCGCGGGGCAGCTCGTCCATATAGCCTGTCGCAAGCAGCACGGGAAGATCGGGGTGGCGCTCCCGCGCGCGCTCAGCGAGCTGCAGGCCGTTCATCCCGCCGGGCATGATGATGTCGGTGAAGAGCAGGTCCACGCCGCCGTATCGCTCCAGCAGTTCCAATGCCTCTTCGCCGCTCTGCGTGGTCAGGACGCGATACCCGAGCTTGCGCAAGTGTCCGGCGGCCAGTTCCCGCACATCATGGTTGTCGTCCACGACCATGACCGTATGCTTGCCGAGAATCGCCTCGGTACTCCAGTTCAGCCTGTCCTCCTCGCGCTGCCCATTGCCCTCCGGAGCAGGCCGCCCGGCGACCGGGAATATCATGCGGATCGTCGTTCCCTGGCCCGGCGCGCTGTCGATCTCGAGCCGTCCATGCGACTGCTGGACGAAGCCGTGCACCATCGCCAGACCGAGGCCCGTGCCTGGACTCTTGGTGGTGAAGAACGGCTCCGTGGCGCGTCTCACGACTTCCGGCGTCATGCCTTCTCCACGGTCGATGACGCAGATGACCGCATACATGCCGGGCGAGAGATTGTGCGCCTCGATCCTGTCCTTGTCGTTGATGACGGAGGTCGCCACCGTGACCTTTCCGCCGTTCGGCATCGCATCCCTAGCGTTGATCAGCACGTTCAGGAGCGACATCTCCATGTGGGTGGCGTCGAGCGTGCAGGCGGGCAGGCCGGGCTTGAGGTCCAGGTGAAGGTCGATCTTGTCACCCAGTGTCCTGACCAGCATTTCGCTGAACTCCACGACCAGCGTGTTCAGGTTGAGCCGTCGCGGCTCGAGACGCTGCTTCCGGGCGAAAGAGAGAAGCTGCTGAGTGAGCTTTCCGGCCTTTTCGCCCGCCATCATCGCGTGTTCGATGGCTTCACGGCTTGCCTGCCTGTCGTCGAGCGAGGTGACGGCCAGCTCGAGATTGCCGGTGATGACCTGCAGCAGGTTGTTGAAGTCATGGGCGAGTCCGGCGGTGAGCTGGCCGATGGCTTCCATCTTCTGCGCCTGCAGGAAGGATTGCTCGGATATGCGGCGCCGGGTGATATCCATCTGCGATGAAAACCAGTACAGCAGCTTGCCCTGCTCATCGAACACCGGTCCCACGAACAATGCATTCCAGAAGGTCTTGCCGCCGGCCTTGTAGTTGAGGATGTCGACGGCTACCGCGCGCTGTTCATTCACGGCTTTGCGGATTTCGGCGACGGTCCTGGCATCCGTTTCCTCGCCTTGCAGGAAACGGCAGTTGCGGCCCAGCACCTGCTCCTCGCGGTATTCGGTGAGATCAAGAAAGGCGCGGTTGACGAAGACGATGGGGTTATCGGGCTGGTTCGGGTCCGTCACCGCCATCGGCATTCGTGTCATTTCGACGGCGGCGAAGAAGATGTTGCCGCGTTCCTCCAGCCCCGGGCGGGAGATCTGGCTCGCCTGCCAGTGCCTGATTCCCGGATTCCCCAGGGGGTTGTACGCATTTCCTTCCAGCTCTCCTTCAGACGGTCGGCCACTGCTTTGGCCGCCTCCCTGCACGTCTTCGGGTTTGTTCAGTAAATCTTCCTTGTCGCTGCCTGTCGCCATCTCTCGTTCCGCTTCTTCCCAAAGGTGAGACTGTACCCAAGGAAGTCCCGGCCCGGGGGGAGCGTCGATGGGATGCGAGGGTTGGAGATGATGGCTTTGGAAAAGGTTCGTTGCCGTTATAACAAAGCCGGAAGCCGGGAGCGGTGCGGTGGCATCGTCATCCATTCGCGCGTTGCGCCGGGGGACTCTCAGGGTTCCTCGCGCACCTTGTTCTGGCGATCCTCGCTACGGCGTGCGGAACGCGTAGCACGAAAGCGCGGACCTTCCCTGAGATGAATGTCGGTGTGCTATGGTAAGCCCCCCTGAAACTCTGAATATGAACATCTCAGACGGTACGTTCCCCTGTATCCCGATCCCGGAGCATGGTGCAGCGGCGCGGGCGACCGGAGTGCCTGCTGAAGTGCATGTCGCGTACGCCACGCCAGAAGATTTTGCGAAGGAACGTATTCAATCGAGAGGAGTGACCCGATGCTGAACCTGAAGAACAACCTTGCCCTGCTGGGCTTCCTGCTGGCTGCCGCGTCTCCCGCGCTGGCGCAGCAGGTCGTCAAGCTGTCGACCTCGACGAGCACCGACAACTCGGGCCTGCTGCAGTACCTGCTGCCGAAGTTCGAGGCCAGGGCGAAGGTCAAGGTCAACGTGATTTCCGTCGGCACCGGCAAGGCGCTGGAGCTGGCGAAGAACGGCGACGTGGACGTGACCCTGGTCCACGCCCGCGCCTCGGAGGACAAGTTCGTCGCCGAAGGCCATGGCGTCAATCGCCGCGACGTCATGTACAACGATTTCATCCTCGTCGGCCCGGAAAACGATCCGGCCGGCATCAAGGGCAGCACCGATGTGCTCGCCGCGATGAAGAAGATCGTCGACAGCAAGGCCAAATTCATCTCCCGTGGCGACAACTCCGGCACCGACCAGATGGAAAAAGGCTACTGGAAGCAGGTCGGCAGCCAGCCGCAGGGACCCGCCTACGTGTCGGCAGGCCTCGGCATGGGTGAAGTACTCAACATGGCCGCCGAATTGAGGGCCTATACCCTGACGGACCGGGCAACCTACATCGCGTACCGGGCCAGAACCGGCCTGGCCATCGTGGTCGAGGGTGACCAGAAGATGTTCAACCCGTACGGCATCATCGCGGTCAACCCGCAGAAGTACAAGGACATCAATTACAAGGGCGCGATGCAGCTCATCGACTGGATCACGTCGGATGAAGGACAGAAGCTGATCGCCTCCTTCAGGGTCGATGGTCAGCAGGTATTCTTCCCGTCGGCGAAGGCAGGCAAGTAGGCTGCGCCGGCGCTGCGTGACCGTACCGGTCGCGCAGCGCTAAGGGCGCCTGGCGGCGATCCGGCGTTGGATGGTTTCTGTCGCACATTGCAGATTCATGACGACTCCCGGAAAGCCCCATTGCATATGGCAGGGCGTCACCTGGGCATCGACCGGCGGCAGGCGGCGCGAAGCGCCTGCGAACCACCGCTCATATGAAGGATGTTGCCGGCTGCGCTGCGTTTATCAGCCGATTCGCTGGACGATCATGCAGAGATGCTTCTGCGGGTGCTGATCAAGCTCGAGATGCCTGCAAACGCAACCCGCGTCCTTGATGACATCGAGCAGGCCGGGTATGCCAAGGGTGCTGTAGCAGACCTTCGGCCCCATCGAGGAATCGAAATGTTCCTGGGCTTCGTCAAGCCCTCCGGCGGAGAAGATGAATACGCCTCCGGCGTCCAGGGCATTCAGCAGCTTGAGCATCAGCGGCCGTTGCTGTGCCAGTCGGACATGCCAGATGCTGTCCCACGCGGAGATGAAGCGATATGTACGCGGGGGCTGCCATGTACAGACGTCGGCAAGATGAACAGTCACCGCCGGATCGGCCGCCCTGGCCAGGGCCACCATGCGCGGAGAGATATCGACGGCCTCGATTTGCAGTCCTCTCGCATGCAGGAGCGGGTTGAATCGCGTATTGCACCCGCAGCCAGCGTTGAGTGCGAAGCCGCCGGGGCCACCGTCGAGGAATCCGAGAGCACGCCTGTGCTGGTCAACGCCATCAATGCGACTGAACCGATCGTCCAGCCACTGTTCGGCCAGTTCATCGTAGGCAGAGGCGATACTGGGATACTGCATCTCAAGCTCCTTGACCGGCATTCAGTTGAGCAATCACTTTTAAACTGCGAGTGCGGAGCAGTCAAGCCCGCCTTGCTCAGCTGCGGATAATGTACGCGCCCCCGCTGTTTACAAACTGCCAAAATGCCGTCCGCCAGGCGCCAGGACGCAAGGTCGATACGGCTGCCGGGTTGATGGCATGGCTCGAGAAACAGGGTAATTTTCTTCAATACGACTGAACCCGTCGCCGGTATCGTGTGCCATGTCTTTCACTCACATGGCAACTTCGATGAGCCTTATTGCTTCCATGGCGGCCTTTGCCCTGGCCGCGTCAATCTCCCCGGGGCCGGTCAACATTGTCGCGCTCAGCAGCGGCGCGCGTTACGGCTTCTCCGCCAGCCTCCGCCACGTCACGGGTGCGACAGTCGGCTTTTCGGCGCTGTTACTCCTCACCGGGATCGGCCTCCATGAAGTCATCGTCGAGTGGCCGCAAGTAACGGATGCGATTCGCTGGGCGGGCGCCGTTTTTCTCCTGTACATGGCCTGGCGGCTGGCGAGTGACTCGGGCGAACTGGACCCGGGGTCGGCGTCGAAACGCCCCTCGATAAGCCAGGGCGCGGCCATGCAGTGGCTCAACCCCAAGGCCTGGCTCGCTTCGGTGGCCGGCATGGGCACGTATGCATCCGGCGGCGATGCATCGGCTGTCTGGCTGTTCACTGCCGTCTACTTCGTCATCTGTTACCTGTCGATCGCAAGCTGGGCATGGGCCGGCAGCTTCTTGCAGAACTATCTGCGGAACGCCGCCCGCGTCCGGATCTTCAATCGGGCAATGGCGGTGACGATCGTGCTGAGCGTGGTGTATCTGATGACGAGCTGAAGTTCCTTTCAGCCCCGGTATTGACCCGGCGTTGCCGCCGTGAGGCGCTTGAACGTCCGCTGAAGATGGGCCTGGTCCGCGAACCCCGTTTCCAATGCCACCTGCGAGATCGGAAGCCCTTCCCTCAGCCGCGCCTGGGCGTGCTGAATGCGCCGGTTGGTCTGGTACTCGTGGGGCGCCACGCCGTAGCGCTTCTTGAAAGCGCGGATGAGATACGACGAGGAGAGGCCGACGGCAGCGCATATATCGTCGAGGCGTAGCGCTTCCGCATAATTCGCATCGATATACCTGGCGGCCCACTCTATTTTTGGGCCGGCGTCGAGAGGCGCCGACGAGCCTGGCGCGAGTTCGCCCGCCAGCCGGGCAGCATAGTCGATGACACTGACTTCCCTGGTGAATCGGCTGCTTTCGGTATCGGTCAAAGCGGCGAACAACTGCTCGCCGGCGCGGGCGAGATGCGTTGCTTGCACGGCGGCCGTCGTGTAAGGACGAAAAGTCTCGTCCGTATCACCTCTCCACTCGGCCTGCAATCGTCCGAACCACACCTTGTCGAAGTAAAACATCAGGTATGACCAGGGCGTCCCGTCAAGCGGATTGCACGCGTGGATGTCGCCCGGGTTTATCACCACGAGCGTCCCTTTTTCCACGATCTCGGCGCTCGTGCCATTGACATAGCTGCTACGCCCGTCCGTGATGATGCCAATCGAGAAAGTCTCGTGCCAGTGACGCGCATAGCGCAGTTCGCCCCCGTACTGCACGGACCGCGCCTCGACATACGGCATCGACGCGTCCCGCCAGAATACCTGTTGTGCTTTGTGGCTGCTGTGTTCCATACGCCGATTCTACGACGTTTGCCGGTAGTACCGAAGTTCGCTGCCGATCGTTTGGTGCCCCACCGGGGGCCCGAAATTCACGTCCGGCGATGGCGGGCTTCGCATACCTTGTTACCATCCACGCCATGAGAATTTCCGCGGCCCCGGGCGGTCGGGCTGACTTGCGTCCGCCCTTAGTCCCGTGCCATGACGACGACCGTCCCTAATGCCGGAACCCCATGAATCAAACCAAACGCCCTGTCTGCGACCGCTGCATGCGGCCGCAACGCACCTGCATCTGTCACTGGTGCACCCCGATCGCCCATACGGTTGAAGTACTGATCCTGCAACACCCGCTGGAAGTTGAGCAGGCAAAAGGAAGCGCGCGCCTGCTGCATCTGAGCTTGCCGGACAGCCGCCTGGTGGTCGGCGAAGTGTTTGACGAGCCGGATTTACGAACGCTGCTGCACTCGCCGTTCACGCCGGGGGCACACCGCAGGCACGCCGTTCTGCTCTACCCGGATACGCCGGAAGGCGCAAGCAAGGCGCGCCCGGCCACACCGGCGGATGTGCCCTGGGCCGAGCCGGAGAAGCTGCGCCTGGTGGTGCTCGACGGGACATGGCGCAAGAGCCGCAAGATGCTCGGCGCCAATCCGATGCTGCGATCGCTGCCGCGTCTCGCCCTGAGCGATACGCCGGCGTCGCAGTACTTCATCCGCAAGGCACACGGCGCGCATCAGCTATCCACGCTGGAAGCCACGTGTCATGCGCTGATGCAGCTTGAACGGGACAGCGCCAGGTATGTCCCGTTGCTGAGGGCGTTCAATGGCTTCGTATCCCAACAACTGTCATATCGGGATGCTCATATGCATGGGTAGACGCACTGCGCCCACTGCATGCCGCGGACTCATGGTGCCTGCCGCGCCGCCTCTCCCATAAGCGAAGGCACGACATTCACGGTACGACTCCGGCGTCGGCGCGCCTGATATCGAAGTAAGCCCGGCGGCCGTCTCAGGGCGCATCTCGTCGCAATACGGCCCAGCCTGCGGCAAATGCTTAGGCGCCGCTCATCCTGCTCGTCGTGAGTACCAGGCGTGCATCAGGCCTGCCTGATAGAAGTGCACCGATGACGAGAAGCCCGCGGATAGGATGATCGATTCCACCTGCGCTGGCGGCATGATGCCAACGTCTTTGGCGTAAGCCGCGCGCGTTTTCTCCAGGATCTCCGGATGCACTCCGGCAGAAGACATCAGGCGAATCCAGACCCGCAGAATATCCGGGTACGAGGCTGAATCAACATCGGACGCAAGATCAGCACTTGCCAAAAGGCCGCCCGCTACGAGCCGATCCGCAATCCCCTGGAAGAACTGTATGCGCTCTCCTCGATCCAGAATGAACTGCGACACCAGGAAACACGTCGCCGCGTCATACGAATCACCGGCGGGAAGCGAGGAAAGGTAGCCCTCATGGAAGTGGCAGCGCGAAAAGAACCCCTCATCGCTTGCCCGCTGTCGACACACGTCAAGCATCGGACCCGACGGTTCAACCGCGGTAAACGTCCACCCCGTGAAATGTTTGGCCAGATAGGCGATTTCCACGCCGGTGCCCGCACCCACGCAAAGGATCCGGGCATTGCCTGGTAAATCAGCGAAAACAGAACCAAGAAGAAAATGCAAACCGTCGCGAACAGGGGACATCCGTGCCCACTGCTTGTCGTAGCCAGCCGCCTGGCCATCAAAAACGGCTTTGATCTCATCATTCCTCATAAGCGAACCCCCAATTCATCTTCATGTACCTCTCGCCTGCGCTGATAAAGTGACGCTCCAATCTCGCCTCCCTGACGCTGCCGGCCGGAGTTGCGCTGCCCGGAAAGCTCAGGGCGTGTCGAAATTCGCCGCCGTCATTCGTCGTGCAAGGTAACCATTTCAGGAGACTTCCATGCCCCGTTATATGATCCAGGTTCGCGCCACCGCAATGAGCGAGGCCGGCGACTTCCCTGACGACCCTACGCTCGTGCAGCGCATGATGGCCTTCCATGACGAGATGGCCAAGGCCGGCGTGCTGCTCGATGGTGCCGGGCTGCAGCCGAGCAGTCAGGGATTTCGCGTGCAGTACGACGCGGCCGGTCAGGCGCGCGTCATCGACGGTCCCTTCGCCGAGGCCAAGGAACTGATAGCCGGCTACACGCTGATCGAGGTGCCGTCGCACGACGAAGCGCTGGCATGGGCGCAGCGGTTTCCGGCGCCGTTCCCTGGCCAGCCCTGTTGCATCGAGGTGCGCCCTCTGATGGGCGGCATCGACCTGCCGCCCGAAGATGCAGAACGCATCATCCGGGAACAGCTGGCCGCGATCAAGCAGGGAGCCTGACGGCTCCCTCCGACGCCGTCCGGCAACTGAAAGCCGGGCGTCTTGCCGGGTCTCTGCTTCACCTGTGTGCCGCCGGAAACCTGTCGCCCACGAACGGGCGGTTCTGGCCGCCCGTCGCCTGCCGCCCCCGAAGCGGCCAGACAGCCGGCGCTGTCGGCGGTTCAATGAGGCGAAGACGCAGCGTGCTCGCGGGCCAGCTCGACAAAGGCCTTCATCGCGGCCGAGGCGTGACGTCTGCCGGGGTAGTACAGGCACAGGCCGGCAAATGCCGGCGTCCAGTCTTCCAGCACCCGCACGAGATGCCCGGCCTGGATATCGGCCCGCAAGTCCTGCTCCATGAAGAAACCCAGCCCGACACCCTCCAGCACCGCAATGCGTGCGAGGCTGGCCTCATCGAGCGTGATCGGTCCGTTGACATCGATCTGAGCTTCCTTGCCGCCCTTCTCGAAGCGCCATCGATACAGCATCCCGTTCGGCAGGCGCACGCGAATGCACCGGTGCTGCAAGAGGTCGTCGGGGACGCGCGGCCTGGCGTGCCGGCTGAAGTATTGCGGCGATCCGACCACGGCGTGGCGCTGCGGCCTGCCCAGCGAGACGGCGATCATGTCGCTGGGTACGAGGTCAGCGACCCGCACGCCGAGGTCGAATCCTTCCGCCACAATGTCGACCAGGCGCCCTTCGGTGACGAGATCGACATGCACCTGCGGATGGCGGCGCAAGAAAGTGAGCACCATCGGCGACAGGATCTCGCGTGCCGCGGTGGTGAAGGCGTTGATTCGCAAGGTCCCCGCCGGCGTCACCTGCTGCGCCTTCACCGCCTCCATGGCGTCGTTGATGTCCTGCAGGGCAGGGGAAACCCGCTCGATGAACAGGCGACCGGCCTCGGTCAGCGCAACACTGCGTGTTGTCCTGTTGAACAGGCGCACGCCGAGTTTCGCCTCCAGCTTTCCCACCGCGCTGCTCAGGGCGGTGGTCGACATCCCGAGGTCCAGTGCCGCCGTCCGAAATGAAGCTCTGCGCGCGACGGCGATGACTGCCTCCAGGTCGTTAAGTCCTGGTCTGTACATTGTCCCGCTTTCCAAAATGAGGCATCCCGGTTTATCCCGCTTGTAGGGATAAACGATTGTAACTAGATTGGAAGGACCGCGCCCGGCCACCGTCACCGGCACTTCGGACCGGGCATCCGGCAAGTTCAGCGCAGCAGTCGCAAGCGTGCGACCGCTTCACTTCCGTAAGTACATCAACCGCAGGAGGCAACACCATGCATCTTTCATTGCCCGAATCCATCGAGACTTATTTCGCCGTCAGCAACGGCGCGGAGATTGCCCGCCTGTCCGGCTGCTTTTCCGCGGATGCGATAGTGATAGACGAAGGACACACGCATCGCGGGCTTCAGGCGATCACGTCCTGGCAGCACGACGCCCGACAGAAGTTCAGCTACTTCGTGGAGCTCCTGCACGTCGAGCGCGATAACCAGCGTGTTACCGTGCTGACGAGGGTTGCGGGAGAATTCCCGGGCAGCCCGGTACAGCTGAACCATGTGTTCCAGCTGGCCGACAACAGGATCCGTTCGCTGGAGATCCGATAATGTCCCTGAATCTGGCGCTGCAAGGTAAACGTGTCCTGGTCACCGGCGGCACCAAGGGTGTCGGCAGAGCAGTCGTCGATCTGTTCATCGAACTGGGCGCGGACGTAATCACCACGGCGCGGGTGCACTCCGCGGACATGCCGTCATGCCTGTTTGTCGCAGCCGACCTGGCCACCGTCGACGGCTGTGAAGCGGTAGTCGATGCAGTCGGGTCGCATTGGGGCAATGTCGACATCATCGTCCACGTGGTGGGCGGCTCCTCGTCACATGGCGGCGGGTTCGCCGTCCTCGGGGAGGAAGCGTGGCGCAGGGAGCTGGATCTCAATCTCTTCCCGGCAGTCCGGCTGGACCGCGCGCTGATCCCCGCCATGCTGGAACAACGGCATGGTGTAATCATTCACGTGACCTCCATACAGAGCCAATTGCCGCTGCCGGATGCGACGACGGCGTATGCGGCTGCGAAGGCTGCACTGTCGACGTATAGCAAGAGCCTCTCGAAGGAGATATCTCCCAAGGGTGTACGGGTGGTCCGCGTTTCGCCGGGATGGGTCGAAACTGAAGCATCGGTCGCACTTGCGGAGCGGCTGGCACAACAGGCAGGCACCGACATCGACGGGGGCAAGGCGATCATCATGGACAGCATCGGAGGCATCCCAATAGGCCGGCCCTCCACGCCAGCGGAGGTGGCAAGCCTGATTGCATTCCTTGCCTCACCTCTCGCCGCCTCTATTACCGGAGCCGAGTATGTGATAGACGGCGGTACCGTTCCGACGACATGAGCAGCGCACCGCTGTGTCCAGCGGCGCGAGGCCGGATGAGCGATTCCGGCCGCTGGCTGCTGGCCGCCACTGACCGCTTTCATAAGATTTTCCTTCGACGGCCTGGTCCATGGACAGAAGGTCACGCCAGTCCTATCTGCCGCTTCGCTTGCCGGCATTTCCGCTCCCGCGGTCACTCGGGTTTGCAGGCATTCGAAGGACGACTGGCGGCTCAATCGGACATTCCACAGGCACCCTGCCGACGCCCGGATGTCGCATTGAGCCTGGTCCTGCCGGGTATGCTAGCGGCGGCGGGCGACGCACGCGTTGATCCGCGCCGCCTCGGCGCGCGCATCCGGCACGCCGATCACCAGGCGGGTCCAGTCATTTCCGGCCAGTTCGATCACGATGGTTTGCAGTTTGCGCGAGGTGTAGACGAACTGCCTGTCGCCCCCTTTGATGAAGGTGCCGGCGGTGAGCAGGCCCGGGACGTGGGTACCTGGAATGCGCAGGCCTAGCTGTGATGTTTCAATAGGTTGTTCTGGTTCATTCGGATTGGATTTGAGAAACTGGAAATCGCCAAACCCCCAGTTCTCAAAGAAGCCAACCGAATGAACATCCATAAGAATGCCCGATTGACGTTTAT